>JAGLME010000023.1 GCA_023140195.1 Thermoplasmata archaeon | reverse complement strand
CGTAGATGTCCGGCACGCCGTCGTTATCGTCGTCGATGTCGATTCCGTCGTGGAGTCCGTCGCCGTCGTTGTCTCCGGGCAGAAGTATTGCGATGGAGCCATTAGCGTTGAACGTTCCGATCGCGCTACCGGAGAACGGTCCCTGTCTGGCCCAGAAGGTATGAACCGCCTGACCGCTGAAGGATGTTCCTGTGTAGGTGATCAGAGTTCCGGCAACCGTCTCTCCGAACACCGCCCCACCAGCATTTGTGGTGGTGTAGAAGCTCTGGTAACCGACCTGGTCGTCCACGTAGACAACTATCCCGGGTCCTGCCGTCACATTGTAGCCGTAACCCACGTAGACCTGAACGTCAACGTCCCACAGGACCTGAATCCTCTGGTTCCAGCCGTTGGCGATACCGGATGTGATGCCGTTAATGTACCAGAAATTCAAGAGGAGCTGCCCACTTCCTGCGAAAGCATCTCCCAGCCTGGACGAGCTGCCCAAGAACACGGTCGAGTACACATCCATCCTGATGAAGCCGCCGTCGTTGTCTGCCATGTAGAAGCCGTAACCCCCCATCGAGCCGTAGTTCAACACCTGACAGTCTGTGATGTCCACAATGAAGAGACCGTATCCCGGGTTGTCCAGGTAGAAGAAGGACATCTGTGAATTGGTGAATATGCTCTTCTTGATCTTGACGTTGAAGACATCGGAGCTGGAACTTATGGGATCGTCGAAGTAGAACGCGTAGAATGTGTTGGTGACTGTTGTGCTGTCCATGTCCAGGGTGATTATGGAACCGCTCCCTTGGTAGTCGAAGTAGAAGCCGTAGAATCCGTCCTGGAAGGTGTTGTCATAGAAGTCGATGTCGCTTATGGAGTTCCAATCGGCGTAATCGAAGTAGAAGAACGTCACACCGTAGTAAGCAAATGGATCGCCTCTGAAGTCATTGCTGTCGATGTTCAGGTCCATGAGGCCCCAATAGACGTATTCGATGTATACACCGTAGCCGGTGAGGTCGAAGATTCGGTTATCAACGATGTTGATCACGCCCACGGTGAACATGTCGTCCCCGTAGACTGGTTCCTCCATGTAAATAGCGTTCTGGACGCCGGTCAGGTCGTTGTTGATGATGTCAAGTACGTATGCCTGGTCCTCGAACCCGGAGAAGTACATCGCGGCCCACATGTTCCCGGTGATGTTGTTGCCCTGGATGAGGATGTAGGCGTCGTTCTCGGCGTACCAACCGAACTCTATTCCGTAGCCGTTCCTCATATCGAACAGGACGTTGTTCTCGACCAGTACCATGTTGGAGAGGTCGTAGTAATAGATGTCCCCGAGGTAGAATCCGTCCCACGAGTTGCTCATGGTGTTGTCCGTGACCGTTATGGTAGCCACGCTTCCGTCGTCGCCGTACGAAGTTCCTCCCAAGTACAGGATGTAGCTGTCCATGTCGTCGCCGTTGTTCCTGGTGAAGAGTACGTTCCAGTTGTCGGCATAATCAACTCCTTCATTGAGATAGAAGCCCAGGTTCGAACGGGAGAAATCGTTGTCCTGAATGATCATGTCCGTGTCCCGGAATTCCTCGACATAGTTGACACGGAAGGCGTAACTCGTGAGATCGTTGAAGCTGTTGTAGCTCACGAACAGATAGAACGTTCCCGGGAAGGCATCCGTATAGTAGAAACTGCCTAGATAGACACCGTAATTGAAGGAGTCGTAGATGTCGCTGAACTGGTTGTAGTGGAAGTTCATGATCACGTTTCGTATGTCCCAGGTCTCGCTGAGATACAGACCCCGGTTGCTGAGGTTCTGGAAGGTGTTGTAGTTCATATCGAAGTACAGGTAGGAGTCGTGGATCTGTGTGTCGTAGTAGATATAAGAAATGTACACACCGTAGTCCATCCAGTTGCTGATGGTGTTGGTGAAGTCATTGTATTCGATGGTGATCCACATACTGCGGAAATCATAGATCTCGTAACAATAGAACCCGTAATTACTGAGGTCTGTGAAGGTGTTCCTGAGAACGTTCAGGCGCAGGTCGGAGTCGTAGTCCGTGTCGTAGTAGATCTCGTAGACATATATGCCATAGGTGAAGTCATTGAACATATCAGAGAAAGAGTTGTCAAGGAAGTCCATGTAGACGTGTCTGTAGCCGTAGACGTCGGAGATCGAGATTCCCTCTGAATACATGTTCTCGAAGTTGTTGTTGGTGACGTCCACCCACAGATATGTGTCGTAGGCGTCGCTATCGTAGTAGAAATCATTGAGATAGATACCGTATCCAGTGCGACTGTATTGCTGAACGTTGAAGAAGTTGTTGTTGTCAACAGTGACCCAAACCTGACGGAAATTGTACATGTCCTCGAAGTAGATTCCCATGCCCCACCAGTACAGGTTCCTGACCTCGTTGTTGAGGATGTTTATCCGCAGTTCACCATTGGAAGATGGATCGCTCAGTCCGATATCATCGCCGACGAACAGACCGATGTCGAAGCCGTTGTAGATGTCGCTAATGTAGTTGTTGAGAACGTCTATCGTTACGAAGCGGTATTCGTATATGTCATAGATGACGAATCCATATTGGGTCAGGTTCTCGAACTTGTTGTTGGTAATCGCCAGATAGAAGTTGGTGTAATCAAGGTAGACGCCGTATTCCGCTTCAGAGATGTACATACCATAATCCATCCAGTTGCCGAGGGTGTTCCTGAAGTCGTTGTTGTTCACGGTAATGGTGACGTTGCGGTAGTCGTAGAACTGGCCGAATCTGATTCCCGTGTTGCGCAAGTCGTGAATTGTGTTGTCAAACACGTTGATCGTTAGATCCGAGTCGTACTGGGTCGTGTAGTAGACATTGCTGTTGAAGTAGAAGCCGTAGTCGAAGCCGTTGCGGATGTCGCTGAACTGGTTGTTGACTATGTTGAAGAGAACGGTTCGGTAGTAGTAGAGATCATTAGCGATCCTGACGCCGGAGTAGCTGATGTTCTCAAAGATGTTGTTGGTCATGTCCAGTTGGAAAGTGGACATGTAGTCCAAGTCGCCGTAGTAAATGTAGCTGAAGTATATTCCGTCATCCATCCAGTTGCTGAGGGTGTTCCTGAAGACGTTGTTGTCCACGACTATCAATACATTCCTGAAATTCCCGATATCGTTGGAGAAGTACACGCCTCGGGAGCTCAAGTCCTGGAATGTGTTCCCGGTGATCGTGAGCAGGAACGAGCCGTCGTAGGGCGTGCTGTAGTAGATGTTGCTGTCGAAATACACGCCGTAGTTGAAGCTGTTGTAGACATCGACGTAGTAATTGTCCAGGATGTCAATGTCGACATTGCGGAAGCCTTGGATTATGTTGATTCTGAAACCATAGGCCGTCAGGTTCTCGTACCTGTTGTTGGTGATCACCAGCACGAAGTAGTTGTCGTAGCTATCGTCATTGTAGTACACGTCCTGGAAGTAAACGCCATGATCCATCCAGTTGCCTATTGAGTTGACAAAGATCGAGTCCTGGACCTGAATGGTGACGTTGCGGAAGTCGTAGACGTTTCCTCCGAAGTTGACACCGTAGCTCATCAAATCATAGAACTCGTTCCGAACGGATGTGAAGTGGAAGTACCCGTCGTTATCGGTCGTGTAGAAAATCGAACCCGTGATGTATATGCCTCTGTCGAAATTGTTGTAGATGTCGCTGAAGTAGTTGTCGTGGGTGATTATCTCGACGGTGCTGTAGTAGTTGATCTGGCCTCCGATGTAGATACCCTGGGCGGTCAGGTCCCTGGCATCGTTGTTCGAGATCTCTATGTAGAGTGTATTTGCATAGATGCTGTCCCAGTACTCGAACCCCTGGAGGACGACGCCATGGTCCATCCAGTTGCCCATGGAGTTGTAGAACACGTTCTGAGATATCAGGACGTTGACGTTCCTATAACCTCGGAACTCGCGTCCAGTGAGGGAAGCGAAATGAATGGCATCGACCATCAGACTGTCGAACGTGTTGTTGACGATGGTTATGCTGAGAGAGTTGTCCAGGTCGGTCCTATCGATCCAGATGGGTCTGAGATAGATGCCTGTGTCCATTCCTCCGCTGAATGCGTTTGTGAAGACGTTGTCCTGGATATTGACGGTGGCATTCGCAAAATTGGCGAACTCCCAGCCTGCATTATTCTTGAACGCAATCCCATCATTGGCAATGTCTCTGAACACGTTCCCCGTTATGTCGATGTTCAAAGCGCTGTCGTACATGTTCGTGGAATAGAATATCTCGTAATACCAGTAGATGCCGTAATCCAGGTTGTTGAAGTCCATCAAGTTCTCGAAAACATTGTCGTGAATCTGGATGTCCACGTGCCTGAAGCCGTACGTGGGTGTCCACGAGCCGAAGTGCAAACCGTACTCGGTCAGATCGCGGAAGGTGTTCCCCCTGATGGAGTAGTAGAGGAAGTTGTCATAGTCGTTAGTATCATAGTAGAACCCGCCCCAGATAACGATGCCGTGGCCCATGAGGCTACCGATCCTGTTCTCGAATACGTTCCTTTCCACGACGTATGTTACGTTTCTGAATCCGCCGATTGTGCCCCAGATGGCGACCGCATCTTCATTGAGATCGTAGAACTGGTTGGAATCGAAGGTCAGAGTGAACGCACTGGCTCGGCTGACGTCAGAGTAGGATATGCCACTGTTGAACACGATTCCATATCTCATCCATATGTTGACCCTGTTCTCGAACAGGTTGTTCCTGAAGTCCAGGTTGACGTTCGAATAGTCGGCAATTGCATTCTCGAAGTACACTCCATACTCCTGCAGCTCTATGAACTCGTTGTTGTCCATCAGCAGATTGAAGGAGCTGTCTTCTGCTGTGGTATAGTAGAACATCCCGCCGAAATAGACTCCAGACCAGAACGTCCCGTAAGCGCTTCCGTTGAAATGATTGTTGGTGAATGTCATGCTAAGGTCCTTGGAGACGGCCCATCCCCAGGTGCCGACTAAGATTCCGTAACCGGCCACATCGTAGAACTCGTTATTGTCGAAGATCAGGACGGTGTCGCTGAGCTCTCCCGTGGCGCCGTATTCAAACCCATCAATGACGATTCCGAACTGTGTGAACCCGTTGCCAACGACCATGTTGTTGGAGAAGTCCATGACGACGTGTCGGAATCCTTCCGCGTGAATGTAGAACGGATAGGTACCTATGTTGACGTAGACATTGTTGTAGGACATCACGTTCAAGTTGCGGTTGGAACCGACATCTCCGGTGAAGGCCCAGAACGCGAATCCGAAGTCGTAGTCGAAATCGGTGTCTAGGAGGAAGTTGCCGCTGACGAAGAGATCAATGTTGCGGAAACCGAAGGTCGGTTGATTCAAGAACACGGCGGCTTCGTCCAGACCAACGAATTCGTTGCGATTGAAGGCAAGTGTGAGGTTCTGCCAGAAGTTGAAGTCACCTCTGACGAAACTGTTGAAGTAAACGCCGTAAGCCCTGACCTCCTGTCCCCAGAAGTAGTTGTCCTCGACAACGATGACTATCTCGTCGAAGAACTGAACCTCCCATCCGAAGTATATGCCGTACGATCCGAAGCCGGAGTCAAGCCAGTTGTTCGTGAAGGTGAAGGTGAAGGTATCGCCGGTGCCGGGCATCGTCTGAAACATACCGGAGAAGTAGATGGCCGCTAGGGAATTGTTGAACTTGTTGTTGTCCAGTGTAATTGTTGCCGAACCTCCGTTGAGGCCTTGTACGTTGATGGCGTCCCATCCGTTACCTTCAAGAACACTGTTCCTCACTGTCAGATCAAGGCTTCCCTGGACCACCGTGCCGACATCCATACCAGCGCCCCCATTGATGAGGATATCACACGTGTCGATGTTGATGAATATTCTCCCAGGATTTGCGCCTGAGAAGTATACACCAGACCCTGGGTTATTGGAGAAGCTAGACCGAAGAGCGGCGAATGAGACTTGATTACCAGGAGCTACAGTTGGAATATATATCCCATTGGAACCCCACATCCAACCGTTTCCATTGACTTGTGTATCGATGAAACTGAAATCCATCCAGCCCGCGCTGATGGATGATACATAGATGCCACTATCGCCGTTGTCATTGACAAAGCTCTGTTCCAAGGAGATCGACAGGTTCGTCGGTCCTAGTGGTCCGCCCAAAGAGCCCAGCACGATGCCATATCCAGAAGCGCTGAAGTCAAAATGAGTGTCGAAAGCGGTGATTGTCACATCCCCGTTGGCAACCTGGTCAATCCAGAGATTGCCCATAGCGTCGTTGAACGCGATATCGGAACCCTGGAAGTCCATGACCACGTTTCCATTCACTACGTTGTCAACGTAGATTCCTACATCATGGACCCCGACCCGAGAGTTCTGGAAGTTCACTGCCAGATTGGTGTCGGCCAATGGATCCACGTATACGCCGACAATAGCGTTGTTCGTGATGCTGGTGCCTCCCAGGAAGTTGAACACGTAATCGGGCGCTGCAGAATCGTAGATGTAGATCCCCACCTGACCGTTATTGGAGATGTCGCAGTTGGTCATCGTGAAGCCGCCACCGTCACTGCTGTACATTATCCCGGCGAACTCTCCATTGGCCACGGAGAGTCCGTTGAATGTCAATGCAGAGGTCATTATGTGGATTCCCTGGCTACCGCCACCGGCATACTCCACGCGGGAATTCACGAACGAGCCAATGCTGCCTGTGTCCATCCAGAACTCGTAGTAGACAGGTGGCCACAAGGGATCCCGGGTAATGGTCCCGCCATCCATGTTCAAGGTCCCGCCAGCCAGCACCCGCACCTCATACTGGCCGGTGGCCACAAGCTGCATGTAAAGCTCCGACTGGAGGTTCAGCACGCCGCCCGGTGCGATTATCAGGTCCTCGTTGAGGGCCGTGGGGGCAATCCACGTTTCGGTAGCGACCACAGTATAAGCCTCGGCAGGCTCCGAGCTCATGACCATCAATGCTGCGAACGCAATGAGGCCGAACACGGCGATAAAAATGACCCGCCTGAAGGATCGTTCAACTACAATCTCACTCATGGATTCGGCTTTTTCGTCCATGTTATCACTTTTCTCCTTTTGATGAGTACCTCGAATCTTCATCTTGCTTCCTTCTATCGGCCCTTTCCTCAGAAGATGTCCTCATCATCCAGATCCGGGGACTTCTCCTCTTCGGGCTCTTCTTCTATCGTTTCTTCCGGCTCTTCTGACTCTTCCGGAATCTCCTCTTCCTCCGGTGCAACCTCTTCTTCGGGTTCAGGAGGGACTCCTTCGTCCTCGTCCTTCTTCCTGCGGCCGAAGAGAAGCCACATGAGCAGGAGCATTACGATACCTATTATCAGGATGGCAATTGCGGTGACCAGGTCGGCGCCCTCATTGATGTCGATGTTGATCTGTTCGTCGGCCCGTGTGTCTGTTCTTGTCGGATCGAACGGATACATATCTATCTCATCCGGAACCCCGTCGTTGTCGTCGTCCTCGTCGGAGTTGTCGCCAACACCATCGCCGTCATTGTCCGCCCATTCTGATGGGCTGTACGGGAAGGCGTCGATGTTGTCCGCCACTCCGTCACCGTCGCTGTCCTGGAAGCCGGTGTTGTTGTATGGTG
>JAGLME010000022.1 GCA_023140195.1 Thermoplasmata archaeon | reverse complement strand
ACGAGGGTAACGGAAACGGTGGCTTATCCGGACAGGACCGCAAGGACGTCTACGGCTTCTAAGCTGAAGTTGTCTAACGCCAAAAACCAAAACCAACCTTCTTCCCTTTTTTCTTCTATTTCTCAAACCACGCTTTTCATGCTTGAAATCATTACCATGTTATGCAATTCCGACATGTCTCTGGCAGGAGCACGTTATCAATATCGCTACTGATAAAAGAATGAGCACCTTTATTTCGCATCCCCATCTTGTTGATTCCGATTGTCGTTGAGTGATTGTTACGGCAATGACTAGGAGATTCACCCAGATGGTGGTGTATAGTTCGACCGAGCCGGCAAAAACCGGAAAGCCCGATTCTAATTCTTCGAAAGCGGAGGCACCAAAGAAATCGGCGAACCGGGACCCGAAGAAAGAGAAAAGGTCGCGGTCGCTGATCAAGAACGCCAAGACCCTCATCAAGGATGCCAGGGAACTTGGAGCTGATGTTGCGGTTTCGGAGGAGTATATCGAGAAAGCGGAGAATGCTCTCAAGTCTCTCGAGTACAAAGAGGTTCAAAGCCTGGTGAGGAATGCGAAGTTTGAGGTGACCGAGGCCAAGAGATACTTCAGGGCGGAAAGGATGATCCAGAATGTCCTCCCTGTCGTTGATCATGCGGATGAGATGGGCGCTGACATATCCGAGGCCATGGAATTCCTGAGAATAGCCCAGACCTCTCTCGAGGAGAGGAAATTCGGCCTTGTTTCAGTGAATGTAAAGAACGCTCGAAATGCCACCAGGCGGTCCAAGAAACGAAAGAAATCGAACGACACCTTGGAGAAGATGTGGAGTCAGATAACCACATCTGAAGAAGAGCAACTCGACGTCTCCAAGGCAAAGGAACACCTTCAGATGGCCGGACAGGCGCTGACAGAAGACAGACACGCCGAGATCCAGAAGTGCTTCCAGAGAATGAAGAAGGCCATTTCTGATGCCAAGCTCAAGAAGAAGATGGAGGATAAGCTCCAGAGCGTTCGCATGGACTTGGAGGAACTCAAGGCCATGGCCGTCGATACCTCAGCTGGCGAAGAGATCCTGGAGAGGGCCAAGAAAGCCATGGAAGAAGGCAAGTACTCAAGGATGCAGAACCTCATCCAGAGGAACAGAAGATGGATAACGCGGGAAAGGAAGAAGAGGGAAACTGAAGTTCTCATGGACGCAGTAGGGGCGTTAGTGGAGAAGGCCAGCAAGGGCGGCGAGGACTTCCTTAATGCCAAGGAACTTCTGAAGAGCTTCAAGGAGGCCATTCTCTCTGACAAGGTCTCGGACCTTCAGGATCTGATACAAAGGGATGTTGAGGCAACAAAAAGGGATGAAAGGGCCCAAAGATCAGTACGTCGGTTCCGCAGGATTAGGAATATCATCAAAGATGTGGGGGAGCAGGGTGCGGATATCTCAGAGTTTCAGTCAATCATCAAGGATGTCCAATATGCCTTCCAGGAGGGGAATCTAGACAAGGCAGAAGCCCTCATGGAGGAGATTGAGCGTATCCAATCAATTGCCATACATTCCCGGGAAAGGGCCCAGGACTTCCTTCACAAAGCCAAGTCATCGGTGACGCAAGCGCGGAACTTGAATATGGAAATCAGTGACGCGGAAGATCTTGTCGCCATTGCAGAGACTCTTCTGAGCGAAGAGAACTTCTTGGAGGCCCTGGAGAAGGCGAAGAAGGCCTACCGGATAGCTGAGGAAGGTCTCCCAGAAGAGTCAATGCTCAAGAAGAAGGAGATGGAGAAGAGGCTTGCCGATGCAAAATTCCTACTGGATGAGGCCAAGAGGGCAAACGTCGATGTGTCTGACTCCGACGATTCCCTTCTGGAAGCAGAGAGAGCCGCTGAAGAAGGTAGACTCCTTGACGCCGAGAATCTGATCACACGGGTCGAGAAGCTGGTTCAAGAACTCACATCATCTTTGGAGGACGTTTCTGGTGAGTTCATTGCTTCTATTCGCTTCGCCCTGGACAAGATGGCGGAAGCTGGCATCTCCGTTCCCCAGGTGGAGAGCGTTTACAGGACGGCGGAGGACCATCAGAACCAGGGACACTATCAGAAAGCCATCGAATACGCAAAGACAGCTCAAGAGCTTCTCGAAGAATCTGAGAAGTCCATCGAGTTGTCCGCAAGAGAGAATGTCGGGGCCATCAAGGAGGGAATCGAGCGAGCGAGGGCAACCGGTGCTCGAGTGGAAGAGGTCGAAGTCATATTGGAGGACGCCAATCTGGCTATCGAAGAAAAGGACTACTCGAAGTACAAGGTCCTCGTTGAGAAGGCAGAAGGGTCCCTCAGAGAAGCGGAGATCGTGTACCTCAGCGCTCGGGCCATTCAAGAGCTTGAGGAAGCAAAGGTCTTGATTGAAGAGGCCAAGAACATGGGAGTGGGCCACGTTGATGAAGCCGAGATAGTCATAAGGAAGGCCCAGGACGCTTTCGAATCCAAGAATTACGGAATTGTCTCCATGCTCACCGACACTGCCAAAGAGATGGTCGGGGAGTCGAAGAAGAGAAAGCTCATCGAGGAATTCGTCGGAAAGAGCAAGGTCATCACCGAGCTCATAGAAAGAGCTGAAGAAGCTGGAATCGATTCCGAGGAGGTCCGAGGATTGTTCAAGGGCGCCCAGGAGAGCTTCGGCGAAGACGATTATGAGGCTGCGCTGAAGTTAGTGGAGCAATCGGAGGGCATGGCCCGGAACCAGATCGGAGATTTCCTCAAGGAGAGGTTCCCGAAGGTTCTCGTGAACCTCCCGGCGGGAGCCGTTGAATCGAACATTTGGAACAAGTACACTTTAGAGGTCATCAACGAAGGGAACATCACTGCCGAGGACGTGAAAGTGAATCTGAAGGGAGATTTCGAGGTCAAAGGACTGAAACAGATCGCAAGCCTTCTGCCGAAAGAGAAGAAGAAGATGGAGGTTGGACTAAAACCTAGAGTCGATGGAAATGTTCCGGTGGACGTGTCAGTCTCCTTCAAGAAACCGTTAGATGATACATGCTTTGAAATACAGAAGGAATCCAGCCTCAACATCAGCAGGATCGGGACCTACCTGGTCGATGACATCTTTCTGGTTCATAACGACGGCAGGCTGATCGTGCATGAGGCTCGGGAGTTCAAGGAGGGAGTGGACGACGACATCTTCAGCGGAATGCTCACTGTGATGCAGGAGTTCGTTCGAGATTCATTCGGAACCAGAGCGACCACAGGCCTCAGCAGGATGGACTTCGGCGACAACAAGGTAGTCATCGAAAGAGGCCATTTCGTGTATCTTGCCACAATCCTGACCGGCGAAGAACCCGCGCTTCTCCCCCTTTACATGGCAGAGATCGTCAAGGAGATCGAAGAGAAGTATGAAGAGATCGTGGAAGATTGGAGTGGACTGTTGAGCGAGTTTGAGGGCGTAGAAGACATCGTGAAGAAGCTCATATTCGTGTCAGATGACGAGGATGCCGACATCGGGGAACTGGAAGCAAGTGTTATTACTTCCACACTCGAGATGATGAAGAACGCCCAGAGCGCCGGAGCCGACGTTTCCCAGGCCCAGGACCTGCTCCATAAGGCCAAATACCTCCTTGAGGAACAGGACTACGAGTCTGCTTGGAAGTGCGTAGAGGAAGCGGCTGAGAGCGCATCGCAATCCAAATCAAAGCTGAGAGGCCAGATAGAGAACGCCCTTGCTGCAGCGCAGAAGGCGGTCGATGAGGCGAGAGAGCTTGGCTTTGAGGTCGACCAAGCAGAATCGCTGCTGAAGAACAACGAAGAAATGGTGGAGAATCTGGAGGTCGATAAGGTCAACTCCATCGTGGAAAAGGTCAATGAGTTTGTCAACCTTGCCAAGTCAAGGACCCTCGAGACATCCATATCAGATGAACTCGAGAAGGCCCAGCAGGTCTTGGAGAAACTCAGGCAGGAGGGAGTACCCGTTGATGAGGCCGAAGAACTTGCTCAGGAAGCCGTGGAGGCGAAGCTGAAGGAGGACTTCGAGGCTGCTGAGAGATATCTCCAGATGTTCAAGGAGACCGTCGCGAGCGCCGAAACGACCGCTGAGTTGGACACGATAACGTCCAGGTTGGCCGAGTTCAAGTTCCTGACCAATAATGCAAAGGAACTGGGTCTGGATGTTTCCAAGGTCGAAGAGAGGCTTCAAGCGGCAGAAGAGGCAATGGCCGATGGCGACCAGAGCGGCATGGAGGAATCATTGAAGGAAGTCGGTGAGCTTCTCGAGGAGGCAAGAGGGGTACTATCTGCAGCGGAGATTGACACTTATCTTGAAACGGTTCGGGGAATGGTGAAAAGGGCCAAGTCGATTGGCATCGAGGTAACAGACGCCGAGAGCATACTCGAAGACACAAATCAGCTGGACCCTGACGACATCGAGAAGCTGAGGGCCGTGATTGGAAACGCCGAGAGGTCGGCGACCCAGATGATCGCTGATTTCATTGGAACAAGGTCTCCAGCACTCAAGTTGAAGTATCCCCAGAAAGGGCTCCAGGCCGACATATGGAACAAGTACGTATTCGAGATAGCGAACGAAGGCAACACCGCGGCAAGGAACATCGACGTCGATTTCTCAGGAGACTTCGAGGTAAAGGGTCTGGAAACGATTTCGCACATCGATGCAAAGGAGAAGAAGGAGGTCGAGATCGGCCTCAAACCCACCAAAGAGGGTGAGACGCCCATCGATGTCAAGGTCTATTATCAGAAATACTTCGACGAGGAGAAGTACTGCCTGGAAGACCTTGAGAAGATCTCTGTGGAGTCACAGGGCACGTACCTTGTCGAGGACGTGTTCCTAATTCACAGGGATGGCAGGTTGATAGCGCATGAGACCCGCAAGTACAAGGAAGAGATCGATGAGGACGTGTTCAGTGGTATGCTGTCGGTCGTCCAGGATTTCGTCAAGGATTCGTTCAAGAGCAAGGGCAAGGTCGGTTTGAAGAGGCTTGACTTCGGAGAGAGCAAGATCATGATGGAAAGGGGGAAGATGATCTCAATCGCTGCCGTACTGGTCGGCCAGGAGCCGAAACTCCTGCCCCTGCACATCCTTGAGGTCATTGCCAAGATCGAGGAGGAGTTCGGTGGGATACTCTCCAGTTGGACAGGTCTCATGAGCGACGTTTCCGGCATCAGGGAATTCATCAAGGAACTGATTTTTGTGACGGACAAGAGGGAAGCCCTCACCGAGAGCCTGGAGTCGTCGCTGGTCACCAAGACGTTCGGTGTTGAGGGAGCTCAGCAGATAATCGATGAAGCTAGAAGGGTCATCGAAACCGAAGACTTGGACACAGCCTGGGAATTCGTGTCGGATTTGGGCAGTGCCGCCGGATTCGAAGATGCGAAAAGCGAGTTCTCGTACCCGGATACCACCCTTTCGCCTGAGTTCCTCAAAGAACTCGGAGAATTGGCTGAAAGCACCGAGTTCAGAGGTCATGTGGCGATGATAAGCGAGATTGTCCAATGCGTAACCCAAGCTCGGAGGGATCTGGATCTAGGTCCGAACTTCCCGATAAGCTTCGTTGTCATCAAACCCGACGACGAGGCTTCCACAACGGTCATTTCCGATTTCAAGAGGGTGATTCAGGACCATCTCAAAGCCAAGGAACTGTTGGTGGTTCCACCGGGCGAGGAATGGGAAGGTCTCGACCTGGAGATAGAAGTCAATGTCGACAAGATTGTGGAGGTCTATCCGCAGTGGAGCAGGAAGATACAGATGCTTCTGAAGTCCCAGTCACCATGGAAGATCAAGGCCGGTCTGGACAAAGGCAGTTACGGCCTCGGAATCGAGGGTCAGAAGGTCTCCATAGACAGCAGCATGGTCAGCTATGAGGTTTCTATTCCAGATCACGTGGCCGAGCACAGGTTCGGCAAGGGTAGGATTTACATAGACAAGACCCAGACCGAGGAGCTCATTGCGGAAGGTTACGCCGGCGAGATCATTGACGAGATCGAGAAGACCCGGGAAGAAGCTGGTATAGAAGAGGAGAATCCGGTTGAGATCAAGATCTGCGTGAGTGAAGAGCTCAAGGCCCTTTTGGAGGATTGGATAGACGACATTGTCACCGAAGTCAAATGCACTTCGTTCAAGTTCAGGCCATCGGATTGGCAGGGGGACGGCGAGAGCCACAGCGTCGAAATGAGGCTGGGGGATGAGCATGTCAGGATTTATGTGAAGGAGTCTGCAGAAGCAACGGCCTGACACGTTTCCCTTTCTTTTCCATGCCGAAAAAATCTATATGTCTGAAGTGGATATTTGTGGCGCGGCCGGGGTGGGGTAGACTGGTTATCCTAGGGGACTGTGGATCCCCCGACCCGGGTTCAAATCCGCACTGGATGACTCCATTGCGGTGAAATTCTCGGTCCCGGCCCTCCTTCTTTGGAAAGATTTTTAATCGGTTTGAACATAACATCTGCAGCGAGGGGTCGCGTCGATGAGAAATTCGTGGCTCCACGGTTTACCTCCCGGGGGAGGATTGCGATGATAAAGCAAGCCGAGAAAGAGTATTCTCCTGAGAGATTGGAGAAAAAGGTGCAGGATTTTTGGAAGCTGTCAAGGGCATATGAGAAGACCCGGGACCTGAGGGAAAAGGGAAAGAAGTACTACTTCGTCGACGGGCCCCCATACACCACTGGCTCAATCCACATGGGAACAGCCTACAACAAGATCCTGAAGGACGTGATAGTCAGGTACCGCAGGATGCAAGGCCTCAACGTGAGAGACCAACCCGGCTTCGATATGCACGGCCTTCCCATCGAGGTCAATGTAGAGAAGAAGCTCAGCATCGTGAACAAGAAACAGATAGAGGATCTTGTGGGCGTTGAATCATTTGTGAACAGCTGCAGGGAGTTCAGCCTTGACCTACAGGAGCAAATGACCGATCAGTTCAGGTCTCTTGGCGTTTGGTTGGACTGGGATAATCCGTACCGGACGATAGATAACAGTTACATCGAGTCCGTTTGGTGGACTCTCCAAAAGGCACATGAGAAGAAGATCCTGGACAGATACACTAGTGTGTTGTCATGGTGTCCAAGGTGTGAGACAGCGATAGCGGATGTGGAGATTCGGTATAGCGACTTCGAGGATTATTCCATACTCGTGAAGTTCCTTCTCAAGGGAAGGAGCGGGGAAAGCCTCCTGGTCTGGACATCGACGCCTTGGACATTGCCCGCGAACATGGCTGTCGCCGTGAATCCTGAGTACGAATATGCCAAAGTGGAGATGACCATAGAAGATAGGAAGGAGATCCTCTGGCTCAGGAGAGACAAGGTGGATGAGGTCACCTCTCTCGTGGCCATGCAGGACTTCCAGATATTGGAGATCGTCAAGGGGAGTGATATGGTTGGATGGGCGTACTTCCATCCCTTGGCCTCCCGGGTCCCCTATCAGAATGAACTGTCGGGTGAATGGATCCACAAGGTACTGGGCTCTGAACTGGTGGAGGATGAGAACACTGGCGTCGTGCATCTGGCCCCCGGGCACGGCCAGAAAGACTGCGAGATTGGGGAGGCCCACGGAATACCGCTTTTCTGCCCCGTGGATGAGGGCGGGTACTTCACAGATGAAGCTGGGCAATATGCCGGAAAGCATGTAAGAGAATCGAACAGCATCGTCGTCGAGGACCTCAGAAGGGAGAGATGGCTGTTTCACGAGGGAAGGACAACCCGCAAGCTCGGTCACTGCTGGAGATGCGATTCACCCGTTATTCATCGAGCTTCGCAACAATGGTTCCTCAAGGTCTCCGACATCAAAGAACGAATGCTGGACGAGATTGAGGACGTAAAATGGATACCCGAATGGGCGGGAAGCCAGAAGCAGAAAGAAATGGTGGAAAAAGCCACTGACTGGTGCATTTCCAGGCAGAGATATTGGGGCACTCCGCTCCCGATATGGATATGCGAATGCGGGGAGACAACTATCATCGGATCGATAAAGGACCTTTCCAAAGGGAAGAACTACAACAAGGACATGGACCTCCACAGGCCCTGGATCGATTCTGTCACGTTCGAATGCAAGGAATGCGGGAAGGAGATGAGAAGGACTCCCGATGTTCTGGACGTCTGGTTCGATTCAGGTGTCAGCATGTGGGCCCAGCTCGGGTACCCTGCCGTCAAGAAGCACTTCAACAACTGGTGGCCCTGTCGGTGGATAACCGAGTCCCAAGAGCAGACTGCTGGCTGGTTCTATTCACTGCTCTTTGCCGGGATCATAGGCTTCGGCGAGACACCCTACAAATCCGTCCTCATGCACGGATGGGTCTTCGATTCCGAGGGTCGACCCTTGTCCAAGAGCATGGGGGATGTCGAGTATCCATTCGATGTCATGAGTGAATATGGAGCCGACTCATTGCGATTCTGCATGCTGAAATCAAAACCCCCATGGGACGATTTGAAGTTCGATCCTGAGGTTGTCAAGGAAGCCAACCAGACGCTCGACGTCCTGTGGAATGTACACAGGTTCGGGACGCTCTACATGTCGATGGATAGGTTCAATCCGAATGACTGGAGCCTGGCGAGCATGTCCGGGAACTTCAGCCCCGAAGACAACTGGCTTCTGTCAAAGGTGGAGAATCTCAAAGAAGAGGTTGAGAACGATTTGGAGGAGTACAACATACACACTGCCTGCAAGGCGATCGAGGAGTTCATTCTCAATGACCTGTCCAGATGGTACATCAAGCTGATTAGGAACAGGAGTTGGCCTGAGGGTGACAACAACAAGAAGTTCGCAGCTTACAAGGCGCTCCACGAAGCGCTCCTGGCAGTGACCAAGCTTCTCGCCCCAATCACTCCGCACATATCCGAGTCCATGTACCAATCCCTCGATGCTGACCTGCTCTCGGTCCACATGTCCGATTGGCCGGTAACTGACGAGGCTTTGATTGACAAGAAGCTGGAGGAGAGAATGACGGTCGTACAGGGCATCGTGGAGCTCGTGTCCAAGGCCCGGCAGAAGATTGGGCTGAAGCTGAGATGGCCGGTCAAGAGCATTGTGATCAAGTCCCAGGATGATGAGACCGCCAAGTCGTTGGAGAATCTCAAGGACATACTAATGGAGCAAACCAATTCCAAGGAGGTCGACATCCTGTGGCCCGGCGAAGAGTGGGATGGAATGGTCCTTAACGTTCGGCCCAAGGTTGAGGCGATTGGACGTGTATACAAGCAATGGTGGAGCAAGATTGCCACAATGCTGGAGAGCCGCCCTGTTGAAGAAGTGAGAAAGGCCATCGGAGAGGGAGAATACAAGATTGGCATAGAAGGTCAGGTCGTTCGGATTGAGCCTGATATGGTCGAGTTCATGGAGAGGCTACCCGAACACGTGGTCAGCATTGGCTTCGACAAGGGTGATATGTACATCGACATGGAAATGACCCCTGAGCTGAGGGCGGAAGGTTTTACCCGAGAGATCGTTCGCAGGGTGCAGCAGATGAGAAAGGAGATCGATTTGGATGTGGAGGATTTCATCAGAACCCAGGTCAAGGTCAGGGTCGAACTTACCAAGGTCCTGGAGGAGTATGACGATTACATCTCTGCAGAAACTAGATCCAGAAGCTTCGAGTTCGTTCCCGAGGAGCTAACCGAGGAGTACATTGTGGAATGGAACGTGGAAGGTGAGGCTATAGGCCTGGCTATCACGCCCCTCTACATGAAAGAGACCTTGGACACATTCACCAAGATTCCGGGAATCGATGAGAAGGAATCCATGGCACTCTTCGATTCAGGCTATGCCAGCATGTTGTCCCTCCAGCAAGCATCGTTGAGCGAGCTCATGGAGGTCGAGGGGATTGACGAGTTGGATGCAAGGAAGATACGCAGGTATTTCGACCAGCCTGAAGAGCTGAGGGCCGAGGAGAAAGTCTTATGCCCCGTTTGCGAAGCTCAGGTCGAGATGGGGGCCAGTGAATGCTCACGTTGCGGAGTTTCACTGCTTCCCGAGATGAAGAAATGTCCGAATTGCGAGGCAGAGACACCGCTCGATTCGGAGGAATGTGAGAACTGTGGATCGGCGTTGATTGAGGAGGAGGTCGAGGAGATCTCAGAAGAGGTTAAGGAGATCATGGAGATACCTGGGCTCGGGCTTGAAACGGCTCGAATGCTACACGAGCTGGGATACGACATCGACACACTTGCCAATACCTCTGAGGAGGAACTTGTCAAGATTGAAGGAATAACCGTTCCTCTGGCCCGCAGGATATCCGTTTACTTCGAGGAATGGGTGGAAGAATTGGTCTGCCCTCTGTGCAATGCGCCGGCGAGCGCTGATGCAACCCAGTGTACCCAGTGCGGCACGATTTTCGTTTCTGAGGAAGAGGCGGAGATAATGGAGGAGGAACCTGTACCCGAAGCCGCAGAGGTGCCTGAGGTGATCGATGTGCCCTCTTTCGATGAAGATGTTGCCGTCGCCATGTCCCTTGAGAAATCACACATCTATTTGGTGAAGGAAGAGAGACAGCAACGTGCTCTGGACATGTTCATTGCCACCATGAGGGAAGGCAGGCCCGGGCTTTGCGTTACCAGGACCTTCCCCGACAAGTTCAGGGAGAGTTACAACTTGGGGGACACGCCCATACTCTGGCTTTCCAACATCGGCAAAGAGGACTCCATCAGACCAAAGGATTTGGAGAAGCTCAGCCTTTCTCTTGAGAAGTTCGTTGCCGAGACCGGAGGCGTTGTGCTTCTGGATGGACTGGAGTACCTCGTGACGAATAACAACTTCATCATAGTTCTCAGGCTGCTTCAAGCATTGAGAGATGTTGTGGCCATGAATAAGTCCACGATGATCGTGAACGTGAACCCAGCCACTTTGGATACAAATCAACTGAACCTTCTGGAGAGGGAGGTGGATTCGGTCGTGGATACCCTTTCCTAGTCCCCTTCTTCCACAAGCCTCTTCATGAATCCCGAGAAATCGAAGTTCTTGATGACCTTGGTATCAGAAAGCGGAAACACCAACACGTCTGGATCCTCTTTGTAGAAGCCCTTCTTAGCGTAGTACTCAAGGAAATCCCTTCGCAAGTTGTGCAGCTGGTCATAATCACTCATCAGTCCGACCGCTATTGTTTCCGGGCTGCTGGACACCCAGAATATCGTCGGTGTTCGGCTGGCAGTCATCTCCACACCCTCCCATCTTACTGCAAGAGGTGCCCGTGGCTGAAACTGCAGATGACCCACTGCCATTATGCCCATTCCGACCTTCTGAAGGTCCAGGACTCTGATCGTCCTGAGGATATCGGCGTCCTCGAATTTCTTCCTCATGGATGAAACTGCCTGTCTTGACGCACCAACCTTCTCAGCGACGGTCTTATCAGATGACTCTGGATACGCGACCAGTCCCTGAAGGACGATCTTCTCCTTCTTGCTGAGCTTCTCACTCGTTACAGTTTCAAGCGACCTGACGAACTTCCTTTCATCCTTGCCGCCGAACAACGCTCTTGCAGGAGATGAATAGTCGAAAAAGTTGACCAGCTTTGAATGTTCCAGGCTGAAAATGACCGCCTTCCAAGTGTTGGGGTCTATTGGCCCGTTCTCCCCAAAACCTTCCCACGCGCGGTCCGCCAGAATCCTGTATTCGCTGAAGTTCTTGAATAGGCCGACGCAGAACATGCTGTCCGACGATTTGAAAGCGTAGAAGATCCCGGGTATTTCCTTTATCCATTCTATGAGTTTCTTTATTTCCGATTTCTTGGTGTTCAGCTTGATCTTCCCCATCACGGTTACCAGAAGCTCATAACCCAGTCTATTACCCATCGGAATCCTCTTCGTGCAGAATACATCCTTGCTCCTCAAGCGTCTCCTTATGGCCGTAGTGGTTGACGGCTTCACACCAATCTTGTCGGAGAGCTGCCTGTCATTGAGCCTTGGATAAGTGACCAGGCCCGAGAGTACCTTCTTTTCAGCAGGAGTGAAGTCTAACCCCATGGTGGCGAATAAGCACTTTTCGTATAATAAAGCTATCCGCTCTACATCTTGAGTTACCTTTGCACATCTTCTGGGAAGAAAGCGTGGCCAATTGCATTGTTCATCATTTGCCCCGAACTGGGATTCACTCGTCTTCTCCCACAACGATATCCATGAACCCGGAAAAATCGTAGTTCTTGTTAATCAAGGTGTCAGATAGAGGGAATAGTGTGACTCTGGGTTCTTCGGTCATGAAGCCCTTGTCCATGTAGTAACGTACCGCCTGGGTTCTTAGTCTGTGGAACTCATCATAGTCCATCACAGGGGCGAGCATCACATTCTCCGGGTTGCTGGCAATGTTGAGAACTGCTGGGATGGATTCTCTCACTACCTTCATACCGCTCTCCCGGGATTCCATGGTAGCGTATGGCGTAAATGCGCTGTGAGCAACCGCCAATATGCTGTAGCCGATTTTCTGCAGGTCGACTATCCGAACGGTCTTCATCAATCCAGCATCCTCGAAACGCCGTTTCATTGTGGATACGGCCTGTCTGGATGCATCAATCTTCTCGGCAATGTCCTTGTCAGATGACTCCGGGTACATTACCAATCCTTTGAGGACGCTCTTCTCCTTCTTTGTCAGTTTCTCTCCGGAGGGTTTCTCGAATGTTGGCTCCTCATACTCCTCATCCTCGATGCCGAATGCATGTCTGACGGCTGGGGCAAAGTCGAAGTAGGTCACGGGTTTGGAGGATTGAAAACCGAAGATCACAGGGATCCATGTCTTTGCGTCGACGAGTTCTGTGTCTCGAAATCTCTCGCTTACGAAATCCGTGTACTTCCTGTACATGCTGTAGTTCTTCAGGTATGCGATGTTCAGCACTGCATCGGAACAAGCCAATGAAAGAAAGACGTAGGGGATGTCCCTAACCCAGCTGAGGAACTCTTCTCTATCCTTCTCTTTCAGTGTTGGTCTAATCTTCCCATATGCGACAGCCATGATCTCATGACCCAACATGTGACCCATGGGAATCCGCTTGGTGCAGAATACATCCTTCTTCCTGAGCCTTCTCCTGATTGCCGTGGTAGTGGATGGCTTCACTCCTATGATCTCAGAGAGCTCCCTATCATTCAATCTTGGGTATTTGACAAGACCATAGAGTACCGACTGCTCTGCAGAAGTGAAACTGATTGCCATTCCAGGTTACTTATCAATTCATGATATAAAAACGCTATCCCAAACTCTTTTTTCTCCTATCGATTCTCGATGGCCGAACCGCGAACCACGCTTTCCAGCGTCCGTGACAATCTCGGAACGGTGTCAAACTCATCTACTGATGATGGACTGATCCATCTGTGATCCGTGTGCTCCCAGTCAAGGGTCACTTCCCTCGAATCACTGTGGAACATGTACGGATGGATGACCCATATCCCAGTATCATCTCTTGACATCACTGGCTCCCCTTCGACAACCAATCTGGGATTCTCCAATCCTGTCTCCTCCTCAATCTCCTTAACAGCTCTCTTGAGAGGCGTTTCATTCTCCTCCAAGTAGCCAGAGACACCGGCCCATAACCCCTGGTATGCACCAACCAGCTCGCTTCTCTTCAGGATCAGGATTTCTCCTTCGTTCGCAATGAAAGATGTCACCACGTGAGTCTCCTCCAGGTCCTTGATGTCCACCTTGCCATCCTCGCCGTTTACTTCCACCCGATCCCCCGTTCTGAGAAGTCCGATGTCCACCTCGTCCACAAGAGGTATCCCGGATATTATCACGCCCGTTGCGACAACGACCTCGCTCTTCTCATTTAGGATGGCGGCAGGAGCGCAACCGTTCAGGGCCAGACCGTAGATCACATATGAGCCGACAGTGCTTCCCTTCCCCTCCGGGAATGCGAAGACCTTTCCCCCGATGCTCTCACCGAATATGTCGCTGTTCTCATCAATGATCTTTCCCGTCTTGGGGTCCACACCACCGAGGAATGAGACCGACTCGCGTGAGACAATTACCTCTGCTTCTCCTTTTCCCTTGGATAGTCCCCTACCCTTGAGTATCACTGGAACCGCCTCACCAACGTCTCCAGGTCGGAGAACATTATCTTCTGCTTACAGAGGCTGGGCAAGTATGTGGACGCCTTCCCCGAGTTAGTGGCGATCGCCTGCGAGAAATCCTCCACGCTCGAAACGATGACGCAAGTATCGCACAGGACCTTGCCGTGTTCATTTATCATGTCCACCGCATCTGGCACCTGTTTGCTGACAGCTTCACTGGTGCAAGCCCATAATTCCGGACCACTCCAGCCCTTCTCCAGCATTCTGGCGAGCTTCTTGAGCTCACCGACCGAACAATGCGGACAACCTATCGCGATGAGATCCGGTTCTTCACTCGTGTTCCACCCGCTTTCGACATCCTCCAGGTCCTCTTTCTCGATCTGCACCTTTTCGTGTCCATCTCTCAGCCCCAAGGACCATTCCGGCGTCAGTTTCTCCACATGGAACATTGACACAGAACCGGACGAGGCCAGAGACGCGGACAGGGTCTTTAGGTCATCTTCAGATGCCGAGAGGCTCCTGAAGTAGGGTATCCTATTCCCGCAGATCTTTCCGGTGAAGTATCCCAGCGATGCGAAGTCCTTTTCACCAGCTTCGAACCCTAACTCAATAAGAACATCCGCTTTCCGGTTCTCCTCATCATGCAGGCCATAATTCGGTGTGAATCCTGTTATCGATGATGCAAGGGCTGAGGGACCTCCTTCCCTGTTCGTTCGGGCACCCAGCACCGAGTTCGCGAAGACAACGGCAGACGATTCCGCCCAGGATATGTGCTCTCCCAGCTGAGGTCTGTTTCCAATGAGGTACGGTGTGCATGTCCAGCTATTTGTCACCCCCAACTTCTCATAGAGGTCAACGATCTCCTTCTGCTTGGAGGCGAACTCCTCCCTGACTCTCATCTCTGCGTACCGCTCCCTGTCCATGCCAATAGGGTTCACTGTTGAGCTAACCTTGGAACTGCAGCCTTCAGATATCTCAGAGAGGAACCTCACCCCAGGATCGCCAATGGTCTTGTAGGATGCCCCGGAAATATGCGTTGAAGTGACCGGTATCAGATTGGCCGCTTCGTAGACCTCTCCGAGAGCGATAAGGAGCTCCATCGCTTTCCTTTCACCCGGGCTACCCTTGTTGAGTAGTCTCTCTTGCTCTTCTGTCAGTTCCAGTAGTTCACCCCGTTGGCTCGAAATAACCTTCCGCGTTCTTTAGCGCGACCTCCCTATTCTTGGGATAGCTCTCGATTTTGGATGACACCGAGATGACGTCCTCGTGCTTCACCATTTGCATCTTGCCTTGATATGCTTTCTGCTTATCCAGCCTTGCATGCAGGACACATTCCCCGTCAATCCTCGAATCCAACTCGTTCAAGAGATCATCGTGAGGGATGGAATCCTTCATCCTATTCCAGAAGTCCCGAATCTCAGATTTCCTACTCGTCCTGGTTTCGAGAAACACTATCGGGTTTCCGTGATGTCCGGTCACCTTCTTCTCCAATATAGCGCTATCTGGAAGTAAGAACTCGATCGCCGTTCTGACCTTGGACAGGTCTTCTGTTGCGTGACAGAATGCCCTGAGCTTCACGTTGAGAAACACTGATACTCACATCCCCACTGCACCTTCAAGAACCTTCCTCACCGCCGCATGAAATTCCTCCAGGGCCCCTTCATTGCCAACAACGTGATCCGCCTCTTCCATTGCCTGCTCTATGCCCCATCTCTTTTCTCTCTCGTCGCGCCGGTCGAACCGTTCTCTTGTCAGCGTTGCGTCCCTTCTTCCCCTTTGTCTTATCCTCTCGTATCTGGCATCGCTCGAGGCTTCTATTGAAACCAGAACCATGTCTGATGAGAACGCTTCTCGAAAGACCCTGACCTCGGCTATTCCCCTTATTCCATCGATTACCACTCTCGGGCCAGTGACCTTGGGAATCGTACGTGTGGCCCATATGCCCAATCCATACTTCTCCCTCTCCTCGTTTGCCAGACCGCCCACTGACTTGTCGTCAGAATCCAATCCCCTTCTGCATGCCTCCTCTCTAACAAGGTCCCCCATCCGAACGATCTCAAATCCACACTCCGCGGCAACTTTGATGAATTCCTCCTTTCCGCTGCCGGGCATGCCAGTGACGCACACGACCTTGGTGGTTATTTCCCTTCCTCCGATTGGAGCATCTGGAGTACAATATATTAGATTGTTGTTGACCTCAATTCAACTTAGTAGAAAACTAGAGCCTGAACTTCCTTGCTATCTCGATACGGACAGGACATTGACAGAAGTACTTTTTCCCGTAGGTCAAAGAAAAGGTGCAATCCGGTGGGTCATCCTCCAGGCAGACCAGGAACGCATCGAGGCCTATGTCCCTTGCCTTGCAGATTTCTTCGAATCCTGATTTGTAGCATTTGAAATCCTTTGGACAATCCATTCTGGCGATGATCTCCTCTACCTCTTCGATTTTCTTGTCCCGATCTTTCTTGTCCTCGCCCACAGAAATCTCAAATCACCTTGTGTATGAAATTCGCTTTACGCTTTTAAAGTCTTTCATAGAAATCGTCTCGGATGGGTGCAACTCTAACACCTCATTTGCGAATTCAATCACATTTTTGATAGTAGATGTCCAATTCTCGTCCTCAACCCCTGTATCGGTTTACCGAAAAGTAGAAATAAGCACCCAACCTGTTATACACAACGAAAAGGGGAGGTGGTTTTGTGCCTCTGGATTTGGACCTAAAGAAGCTACGATTTGGAACTGAATTGCTCAAGAGGGGCTTCGCGAAGATGCAGAAGGGCGGGGTCATCATGGACGTTACGAATGCCAAGCAGGCCGCGATCGCCGAGGAGGCCGGTGCCGTTGCGGTGATGGCCCTGGAGAGGGTGCCTGCCGACATCAGGACTGAAGGTGGCGTTGCCAGAATGGCCGATCCTCTCAAGATTGCTGAGATAATTGATACCGTATCTATACCCGTTATGGCGAAGGCCAGAATAGGCCACTTTGTAGAGGCTCAGGCTCTTCAGACCCTCGGCGTTGACATGATCGACGAGTCAGAGGTCCTTACACCTGCAGATCCGTTCTATCACATCGACAAGAGGAAGTTCGAGGTACCGTTCGTGTGCGGTGCCAGGAACCTCGGAGAAGCAGTGAGAAGGATCTTCGAGGGCGCCGCAATGATCAGGACCAAGGGGGAGGCCGGGACCGGCAACGTGATTGAGGCCGTCCGTCACCAAAGGCTGATCAACCAGGCGATTGCCGATCTCAAGAAGCTTGATGATGCCGCTTTGAACAGGCTGGCAGACACCTACGCTATCAGCTACTGCAATTTGCTGGGGGACGTCAGAAGCCCGGGCAAGGACGCGGAGAAGATCAACGGCGGCGAATACGTGTTCGAAGGTGGCAGACTTTCAGACATCTGTGAAGGATTGGTGGATGTTGTCATTGAGATTAAGGAGCTTTCTAGGCTACCAGTAGTCAACTTCGCTGCCGGTGGATTGGCCACACCCGCCGATGCCGCCCTGATGATGCAGCTCGGCTGTGACGGCGTTTTCGTCGGATCCGGGATATTCAAATCTGAGAACCCAAAAGAAAGGGGAATCGCCATCGTCGAGGCCACTACCAATTTCGACGATCCCTCCGTCATAGCAGAAGTGTCCAAGGGTCTCGGGGATGCGATGAAGGGACTTGAGATCAGCGAGATACCTGCGGACCAGAGGCTTCAGGAGAGAGGCTGGTAATCACCTCAACAACATGATCGACAAGTTCTTCCACACCCGTTCCTTCCAGCGCCGAGATTTTCATTCTTTCAGATGATGTAGTAGACATATCCATCTTGTTCTCGACCACGATGACCGGGATCCCCCCGAATTCCTCTTCAATCATCTTCAGCAAGTTCTCCTGCTTTTCAATCTCATAACCGCATGTTTCTGACGGGTCCAACATAAACACAACAACATCTGCCAGATGCTCAAGAGCATTTATTGCCTGTCTCTCTATGGCATTGCGATCTTCGAGTTCCCTGTCCAGCAATCCCGGTGTGTCAATGACCTGATATGTCTGGAATCTCTTCTCGAAATGGCCTATCGAGACCCTCTGCGTCGTAAAAGGATAGCTCGCAATCCGGGGTTTGCCGCTGGACATGGCCTCCACCAACTGGGATTTCCCCACATTGGGGTATCCAGATACCACGATCGTGGGCTGGTCAGGGTTCACGCCCGGCATCCTCTTCATCTCCTGTCGGGCCTTGTTCAAGAAATCCAACTGCTCTTCGATGTCCTTTACGACAGAGGAAATCCTGCCGTATACGCTATTGCGTATAGATTCGATTTCCTCCGCTTCCTTCGCTCGGGATATGTTCTTCGAGCCATTCCTGGCGATTTGAAGGCACTTCGACCGGCACCACTCAAGGGAAGCTAGGCTCATCCTCAACTTGTCGGTGTCCAGCAGGATGTCTATCAGAGCCTTGTAGAATGGATGGAGGTTGTCTATGGTTGGAAAGGCCTTGATGTACTTCTTCAGGGTCGAGTCGATGGTCTGTGAGGACGATGTCAGCTTCGCTTTGGCTATCTTCTGTTTCTTCCTCACGATTCCGTATTTCCCGGTTATCGAGACCTTGGATGCCCTCTTGAATGCCTTGTCCAGAAGTTCATCTGAGGTGAGTATCGTCGGGATTCTGAACACGTTGTGAGGAACGTGACTAGCAAAATAAGACTATCGTTCCAAAACCCACGCCTAGATGAGCCTTATTCCAGCGTTCCATAGCAGAATGAATATCAGGCCTCTCACGATTCCGGCGGCGAAGTTGGTCAGCAGGAAGTAGTTGCGTTTCATCAACTTGCCTTCTTCGTTGAAGAGCGCATAGATGTATATCGGGACCGTGTCGGTCATGAACGGGATGCTCAGGAGAATGAACAGGCCAACATATCCCGTCTTGTCCACGAACCAGATGGAGAACTTGACGATCTTGTCGACGATCTTGTACTTCGCGGACCATCTGCGGATGTTGTCCTCCACCTTCAGGCCCAGAAAGAAGATCGCCCAGGCGCCAACCATCTTTCCCAGCCCGATCACAATGGCCGTGACCACCATGTAGGTGGGATTCTCAACGAAGATGAGGGCCAGCTCGATGGGGAAGGGCAGGATTATTGCTACCAGAACGCTGTATGTGAACAGTAGCGGGAAGAACAAGAAAGGATTGGCTGTCGCATCGCTGAGAAGCGCAATCAGATCCATGGCATACCCGATTGCAAGATGTCAGTGCAAGTATAAAAATGGGTATCTAGGCTATCTTCGGTGAAGCCTTCCCCGAGCTCATGAGGACGACCCTACTGTCAGACTTCTCGTCAATGATGTCGTATCCCAGCTTGGAGGCCAGTCTCCTGCTGAAATCCTTCACCGTCTCATGCAATGGCATGTTCTCTATGCTCAGTCTCTCCCTGGAAGCGCCCACGAACACGTAGGCCTTGGACTCCACGAAATCCGGGTCTGCTTTCTTAATGAGCTCCGAGTACTGGTCCTCCCATCCAATGTTCCACCCGTCCACCAGGGTGAGACGAATCACAGTCCGCGTGTCAAGCGAAGGAAGCAGTTCCAGGGTTCTGTTCAACCTCTCCCAGCTCCTCTCGCCGATGGGTGCGCACAGCTTCCCATGGATTTCGGCATTCGGTGCGGCCACTGTCACATAGAGTTGAGTCGGTAGTGGATCTAGATTCTCCAGCACCTTTGGAGTCGTCCCATTGGTCACCAGAAATGTGGTCATCTCTTTGTCCCTGCACAGCTGTATGAACTCGCCCAGTCTTGGGTAGAATGTTGGTTCTCCGGTGAGGGAGATTGCCACCTGCGTGGGATTCCTGGACTCCTCCCACATCTCGATATCGCACCTTTCGTCACCCTTGAAACCAGAAACCAGGGACCTCTGCGCCTCTATGGCGTTCTGCAATAGATCCTCAGGTTCATCAACACTTTCGAAATCCCATCCCGGGAAGTTCTGGATCCTCCAGCAGAAGAGGCAGTTCTGATTGCACTGTTCCAATGTGGGGCTCATCTGAAGGCATCTGTGGCATTCAATACCGTAGAACTGTTCCTTGTAACAGCGTCTTCCGTGGAGTAGTTTCTGCCTGAGCCAGTGGCAGAGCTTGACGCCGCTGTGGGCGCCCACTATCTTGTACCCCTGTCTCTCGAACAGCCTTCTGGTATCTGAGTCCACACGGCACAATTGGTGAATCAAGTTAAATTGTTTTGCTTCGAGAAATCAGTACTCGCCCAGGCTCTTCTGGACCTTCCGGTGCCTGTGGGCCTTGTCCTTCTTCTCGTAATCGGCGAAGATCTCCTTCTCGTCCTTCTCATGGCTCTTCATCTTGCTTATCGCATCCATCAGGTGCCTCACCACCGACGAGTCGTCCTTCTCCTCCAAAAGGAAAGCTGCCTCTCTCTCGCTGAAATCGAGCTTCTCGGTAATCCGTATCCTGAAGTCAAGATCGCTCTTGAACAGGAACCTGAACATGTCGAAGATGTCTCTGGACGCGATATTCGGGGATGTGTGGCAGTGCTTAGCAATCTTGGTGTTTATGCTGTTGATCGTATTGCGTATGCTTCTCGACCTCGACATCTTAGCCAGCCAGGTCGGGAAATTGTACCTGCCGCCGGTGTACCTGCCCTTCCTCGCCATCGAGACCCCGCAGGACATCATGTCCGTCGCATAGCTCCACAGGCCGTAGTACTTGAGTCGATTGACCCTTCCCAGGTAGACGTCCGCCCGGGAGAGGGCATCGTACGCTCTTTCCAGGTCCTCGGGGTCCCTGTAATCATATGGGAGGTTGTGGTCTATCCAAAGGAGCACATAATCAGGCGGTTCGTCCAGCTGGAATACGCTTTCCCTCGACTTCTTGCAGGTGGTCGACCTGAAGATGCTTGACAGGGTCTGGTAGATGTCCTTGTTCCTGTCCCGGTACCCCAGAGCGGTCACGTCGTCGATGCGGACCTCTTCCCTCCCTTCCACCAGAGATTGCAGATCGTTTATGGCAGATCTCACGTCGCCCTGGTTTCTCTCCGCGACATGATGCAGCGCTTCCTCGGCAACCTTCACACCCTCGTTGCGTGCGATGTCCCTGAGCACCCTTACCACGGACGAGGTGTTGGGTCTTCTGAATCGGATTATGGTGCATTCCTTCTTAATTGTCGAAGATCTCCTGGTCAAGCCGTACAGGTCGTTGGCGATCAGTATTATGGGCTGCTTCGTGTTCCTGAGAACTTCGGATATCGCACCCACACCCCCCATGTCCTCCTTGCCGAACAGGTTGTCCGCCTCATCTAATACGACGAGCTTTCTGCCTCCATCCCTGATTGAGATGTATCTCCCGTCGTCTGCGAATGTCTCGGCAACGGCTCCTCTTAGAGCGATGTCCCTGACAGCCTTGGCGTTCCTCTTGTCCGATGCATTCATCTCCACGACCGTCCATCCGAAGTCGTTTGCCAGTGCCAATGCTGCGGATGTCTTCCCTATTCCTGGGCCGCCGGCGAGAAGCAGCCCCTTCTTTGCAGGGACCTTGTGATCCCAGCTCTCGGCCCAGCGTTTCATCTGGTTGATCGCCTGCGAGTTTCCTGCTATGTCAGCGAGCGTTTGAGGGCGGTACTTCTCGGCCCAATCGATCATTACGGGGAAAAGGGCGAAAGGATACAATAAGATTGTTGCGAACTTGGTTGTTAAGTTGTTAGATAAAAGAAATTATGGAATATCGTTATCTACTTCATTAGTGAAGTGTTCAGATGAAATGAGGTGTGGGCACCGGCTCTACTCTTCCTCCTCTTGTGATTCTTCGAACAGATCGCATAGTTCTTGCAGGAACTCATCGTATGTCTTGCGGAACTTCAATTTGTAGAGCCGGTCTCTCGTTGCCGTTGAGAGTTGTATGCTCGTTAGGTCCTTTTTTGGGGTTTTGGGCATCCGATCCCGATGCGTGTATAGAATTATTGATAATTATAGTTTTGTGTTAACTATTACTGTTATGATTTTTGTTTAATCAATGCGTTTTAATGGATTGTATAACACCATTATTCTTATATTCATACATTGAATTATTGTAGTGTATCATTCATATCGTATTATATTTACTATGGATAGTCACAGGGAATCCTAGGCTTTCATTTGACATTCGGTCTACCGGATATCAAATCATAGGCGGTCATTTCTCCTCAATTTGGCACTCAGGAAGCAGTATTGGGTGGTACTTCTGAGGAGCCTGTCGTATTCTCTCTACCAGTTTCTCTTGAGCTCTGTTGAATCTTGCCACATCGATTATTGCTGCATGTGACCCCTTTCTTATGGTCCCGTCCCATTTGAAAAAGCCACAGTATGTTGGGTTCTTCAACATTCCAGCGACAGTCTGTTTACACCATGAGCCACCGCTTCTCGGACGGGCAAGGGTTGAGTTCAAGTAATCCGCAATATGGCTCGTGCTTTTATCCTCCAAACACAAGTCAAACATCAACCTCACCGTCTTAGCATCCGACGCGTTGATGACGAGTTCTCCGTTCTCCAAGTCATATCCATAAGGAAGATATCCGCCCACGCGTCCGCTTTTCGCTTTCTTTCTCATTCCTTCGTATATTAGGCTTCTTCTCTGAAGTCCGCCTTTCATGTGGTCCAATAAGAGATCTGGGTCATACTCCTCGATTCCCATTTCCAAACACAATTGCTCCAGGGCGTCCTTTTCATTCTTTGCGTCAAAGTAGCGAATCATATCCTTCGGAGAACTGAATCTGAGGAATATGTTTTCAAAAACGAACGGATCTGACGGTGCTTCCGCATGACATCGGGCGCAAAGCACCACGCAGTTTTCAAGGTTATTGTCGCCCCCAAATACAGCTGGCATCTTGTGATGAAACTCAAGATTCCATGCCGACCAGCACCGTTGGCATCTACTGTCAGCCAACAAAAGTGCGCGGTTCTTGGTTCTTTCAGGAAAGTCCTCTTGCCTTGTTGGCATCTCTCTCACCAGGGAGTCTCTGAATATGTTTCAGAGGCCTTTTCGTTTTCTGCATAGTCAGCTCTTGAACCTTCTCATAAGCCTCGACATCAACCAACGGAACATGATTCCCACTCTGAATTATCTCATCCCATTTGAGAAAGCCGCAATACACCGGATTATGTAAGATGTGTCTGATGGACCACAATGTCCATTTCCCTCCCTTTTGGGTGGTAACGTCTTCGGAGTTTAACTCCTTTGCTATCTGATCCATGGTCTTACCGTTGATGTAGTCGTTGAAGATTCTCCTGACGTGTTTGGCATTCTCTTCCGAGATCTGAAGACCGTTTTCACTCGATTTGTATCCAAAAGGAGCATACCCTCCCAGAGATCCCCCAACAGTCGAAGCCTTCTGCTTCATCCCCATGTACACCCTCTCACCGATCTGTTCGCTTTCCAGCTGCGCGATCCTCTGGATGATGTCCATCACGAACCTGCCCATGGCCGTGCTCGTGTCCAACGATTCCTGCATGCTCGAGAACTCCTTGCCCCATTCCTTGAGGTCGTCCATCATCTCCATGAAGTTCTTGCTGTTCCTGTGGATCCTGTCCATCTTGATGACCAGGACCGTGTCCCAGTTGTCCTTCTCCTCGAACATTCTCTGATAAGCTGGCCTCTTGGTATCTCTGCCGGAGTGCCCCTCGTCCACGTATTCCCCGGCGATCTCCCAGCCCTTTGCGTGACAATACGCCCTCAGTCTATCCTTCTGAGCATCGAGCGAGAATCCTTCTTTGGCTTGGTCCTCTGTGGAAACTCTAGAGTAGATAGCAACACGGTTCACTGCAGCCCATCCCGTTAGGCAGCGTATCGCGGCGAGAATATAAAAAGATATTTATCGTGTCATTATTATTATAAAGTTTGAATGAAAAGGTTTCTTAGATCCCTGAAAATGAGCGGTACACCCCCTCCTAGCCGTTGAGATTCGAGGTTTCGTGCGATTCCGGGCATTTCTGCCTGCTCTTTTAGTATTATCCATTAATTTTAATTGTTATAACGATAGTATCTATTATTATAATGTTAGAACCTAAAGGGAGGGATGTCCACACATCGTCCGTCACTGCTCAAACTCTCTATGTTTAGTATGAAACGTTATTAGATAATACAGTAGCGATATTAGATGACAAAATATACTATATATCTAAACATAGCGAAAAACGGTACAACACAAGATCGGAGACCTAGTGCTCACCGCGCAATTCCTTCAAGATTTCCTCGGCTCGATCCATCCGCACCTTCTTCTCCGCGATAAGTCTCTCGACGATCATCCCGACCTCATCTCCCTTCGCTCCGACACTAACCGCGATGTTGCGAGCGTGCAGGGACATATGCCCTCTCTGTATGCCTTCGGTGGCAAGAGCCCTCATCGCTGCGAAGTTCTGTGCAAGGCCCACCGCGGCCATTACTTCACCCAGCTCGGATGCAGACTTGACGCCGAGTATCTTCACGTTCCTCCTTGCGGTGGGATGTACAACGGTCGCTCCGCCCACCAGCCCCACGGCCATGGGGATTTCAATTGATCCTACAAGGTCTCCGTCCGCGTTCTTCTCGTACCTGCTCAAGGGGCGGTAATTCCCAGATCTAGCGGCATACGAATGCGCCCCTGACTCGACCGCCCTGAAGTCGTTGCCCGTGGCGATCACCACCGCGCTGACTCCGTTCATTATGCCCTTGTTGTGAGTTGCGGCCCTGTACGGATCCGCCGCTGCGAATGCATAAGCTTCCAAGATTCCATCGACCACTTCCTCCCCGCCGATTGCCTCTTTCGAGAACACGGCCTTTGCTTTCGCTATTCTGCGGTCTGCCAGGTTGGAGATTATTCTCAGATACACCCTGCCTCCTGTAATCCTCTCGATGTAGGGTGCAACGCCCTCGGCCATCGTGTTCACCGCGTTGGCGCCCATGGCGTCCCTGCAGTCCACCAGGAGATGCACGATGACCATCGGACCCCTTATCGTGTCCAGGACCCTCACCTCCACATCCTTCGCGCCGCCCCCCACCTTCAATAGAATGGGATCCCTCTCATTGGCCATCTTCAGTATCTCTTCCTTGTTCTCCAGGATGGTCTGCTTGGCCTCCTCAGCATCCTCGACGTTCGTAAGCTGTATCTGCCCAATCATCACCGGTGGAGTGCTCTCGGTGGCGAATCCGCCCTTTTCCCTAGCCATCTTGGCCGCGTTCGATGCAGCGGCGACCACCGAGGGTTCTTCCAGGGCCATGGGTATGAGGTAGTCCTTCTGGTTGATCTGGAAGTTCACAGCGATCCCCAACGGAAGCGGCATGGTGCCAATGACGTTCTCTATCATCCTGTTCACTTCTTCCATCTCCATGGGACCTGTGCTGGATAGTACCTCGATGTCCTCGCTGTCCAGTTCCGCGAATTCCTTGACCGCTTTCAATCTCTCATCAGGTGTCTTCTTGTAGAAACCAGAGAAGTCATATGCGTCCATTGTGACCACCCGGCTTAGAGATGCTATCATTCGTTTTATTCTTTTTTAGTCGACAAAAGACGAAGAAAGACCTAAGTGTCGCATAGTGGACACAAGAGCGTCTTCTCGATTAGCTTCCTTCCACACACTGAACAGTAGTCGGGCCTTGGAGGACTGTATCTGACTGGAGGTGTCAAATGAGGTCCTGGGGCCTGCGGTGATACTGGGGGCTGTCCCACAGGAGAATCGTAGCGGATTGGTCGATACCTGGCTGGCACTTTTGCCTCTCGCACGAACAGGTAGATGATGAGTGCGATCAAGCCGAACAACAATGCCAACAACGCCCACGTTCCTCCTGACATCCCCCTCTCCTCAGCATCCCTATACACGAATACCGCGATGATTATCCAGAACACAACCATGATCGCTGAGACGAAGCAACAGAAGTCGAGGCTGATATCTGTCTGCATGATGGGCAGACTCGTAATCTCCACAAACGACGGCATCTGACCTGCTCTCCGATCTCCGTCCAGGATAGGACCTCAGCTACAGGAAGGTCGTCTCAGCCTTCCTCACTAATGAGCTCTTCTTCTATGTGCGGGTTCAAGGTGTCCTCGGGTGTCGGGACTCCCTCCGCAGGCTCCTCTCCCAGATCGGCCTCCACTTCCTCCTCTGTGGGCTCCTCCAACAAGGGCGCCTCCTCTATCTCCTCTTCCTCCAGAAGCTCAGCAGGCTTCCTGAACTTGGATCCGAGAAGGTACCCCAAGATTAGGACTATTATTGCCAGAAGTGCCATTATGATGTAGGGGGACATGTCGGATTCTTCCCTGACGATGACGACCTGGACGTTCCTGATGTTCTGCGCCGAGTCCACCGCCTCTGCAGTTATGACGTTCGGTCCCACAGTGAGTGGGACGGTCTCTTCGAACGATCCATCCCCCGCAACACTGACGAACTTGCCGTTGATCGTCAATATGGTCCCCGGTTCGACCGTTCCCGTTATGGTCAGTTCCGAATCCTCCGTGGATGTTGGAACCTCATCAATGACCAGTGACGGGGGCGATGTGTCCTTTGTTATGCTCGTGTTCAGGGTCGCCGTGTTTCCAGCTGCATCCGTCGCGACCAGGTGGAAGGTGTTCAACCCTTCGCTCAAAGCGAACAACTTCTCGAACTTCCCATCGCTCAGCATGGTGACCGGTTCCCCATTGATGGTCAAATCCACCGTCGTGGGATCGTACGGTGTTGCGTTTCCTATGGATTCCTCTATCATCCCAGTGATAGGCACGAACTCGAACGTGGTCGGATCGCGAGGTACGTCCACCCGTACGTCGATGAACACCGGGGCAACGGTATCGTAGATGATGGTCTGTATTGCTGAATTGGGGTTCGACCTTACCGTTCTACCTGCCACGTCCCTTCCCCACCAATCGATCGCTATGATGTCTATGGTGTTCATCCCCTCTTCCAGGACGATGTCCTTCTCGAAGTAACCAGTGTTGTCCGCTATGATTTCGAACTCCCTAATGACCACGGGCTTGTCGGCCTCGGTGTGGCCGGATATGGTGGCTATCCCGTTCTGGGTGGAATAGCTTGGCGGACCGTCGACGTCCAGGAACGGAGCTTGGGTGTCGATGACGAATGTGTAGTTGGCTTCTATCAGGTTCCCGGTCTGGTCCCTGACGCTGACATCCACGCTGTGCATGCCCTCTTTCAACCTCTCGGGTGGTGTGTATGTAATCGTCCCGTCCCAATATCCGTGAGTTCCTTCGAACTCGGTGAACGGAATGAGTATCTGGGCAACGGACGTGATGTTCTCTCCATCCAAGAACACGGCCGGAGATTGCCAGTCCAGCTCACCTCGAGATGGGTCGGCCAGACCCACCTGTAAAGTCGGCCTCGGGTGATTTGTGGTCCGGTTGGTCAGGATGTCGATCTCATATCCGATTGCGCTGATGGCGAAGCTGAGTATCTCCGGTGGGTTCGGGTCGTATATTATGGTGACCGGTACGATCACTATTGCAGGGGCGCTCGGTGTGCCGATCATCACGGCGCCGCCGTACTCTCCTGGTGGTGTGCTCCCCGCAAGGTTCCAGTGCAGGGTGAAGTCCACGGTTGTGTATGGATTAAGACCGGTCTCGGTCCCGACTATGACATCGTTGGGCCATGTCTCGGTAATCCAATATCCCTTTTCGCCTCCTCCGAGGGTCATGGAGATGTCAATGTCGAAGTGCCCGAACTTGCCTTTGATGGTGAATCCGAGGACTTTGATGATGTACTGCCCATCGGGAGGATTGATCCAGACCACCCTTTCGTCGGCGTCCGAATCGGCATCATAGTCCCATTTGGTACCGCCTATCTTGATCAGATGTATGTCCTTGACCTCCTCCAGCTCCAGTTTCCCGTCGGGAGGATCGTCCTCTCTGAATACCCCTAAATCCAGGTCCGGCGCCTTGTCATCTCCCACTATGTGGACATCCAGAATGAACACGTTGGAGACGTTGATGATCTTTGTATAGCTACCTCTCTGCAGGAACTCTCCCCAGTTGTCCCATGCCCACCATGTCTCGTAGTCCTGCTCGATTTCAACTTCCTTGTAGCTCTCGGTGATGGCCGGACCCACGGCAGTCGCGGTGACTCCTTCAGGGAACTCGAGGTTGGATATCATCCTCATGTCCTTGTCCCCGTATCTCACGGGTCTTCTTTCCTTGATCTCGGGCGGGGTGACCTGTATCCAGCCACCACCTCCGCCGAAGATGAATTCGAATGGCTTGCTGCCGTTTAGGATCACTCCGTGTAAGGCCAGGACGTTAATGCCAGTCTTCATGTCGAAAGCGATGACCTCTGAGCTCATGTTGGTGTTCGTCTCGAATCCCGGCTCTTTTGCCTCTTCGCTCTTCCCGACGACCTTCAGGAAGTATGGTCCATACCTGCTCACGTCATCAGGCGTCCCCACTCTACCAAGTATGTAGAAGTCCATGTCCGACGGCTTGAGTGTCCAGTTGCCTTCAATCCACAGCTTCAGTCCAGCGCTCTTGTAGATACCGGCGTCAGGGATGTCGAAGTAATAGAACCGCCAGTCTCCTGTGTAAGGTCTTGAGAGCCTCGTGGAACCTCTCATTCCCTTGTCGTACCCTCCGAAGATCCTGTTGTTGTCGTACAGGTCCGATGTTCCGTTGACGCCACCGAACTCCAGGTTTGGCGAGTTTATGGCGATGTTGACCAAGAGCGGAACGGTTGTCACTTCTCCAGTTCCATCGTTCGTCACCTGGATGGATCCTTCATATGATCCCACCTTTGCGTTCTGGGGGACCTGAAGTGTCGCTGAGAATGTCTGGCTACTAAATGCTGAGATTGCTGGTAGGGTGGTTGGACTCAGTACCAGCCACGGCCATTCGGTCTTCTCATATACTTCAATGAGGAACTCCCACTCATACGCCTTGTCCGGCGGATCACCGAACGGATTGAGGCTTACCACCAGTCCATCATCTATCCTGCTTGCAGGGTTCTTGATCCTTGCTTCCATGACATTGGTCATCGGATCGACGCCCAGCAACACATTGGCGGCGTTGTATGCTTCCGTCATAAGGTGCAGATCGCCTTGAAGGTATATCCGGCTTGGGAACGAAGTGTTCATGGGATTCATTGTCCAGTCGTAGATGTTCATTGTGTAGGAGTAGTTCTTGAAGTAGGTCTTTGTGCCAGTTGCGGAGACCGAGGCGACGTTAGTCATCGTGTCATAGGAGGAGTACGCAGTGATCTTGACCAGCTCGGCGCCATTCCAGAGAGTTGAATTGAAGGGGACGACCTGTGGATATATATTGAGAATCCCACCTTCGTCTGCAACCTTGAAGATCCCACTTGAGTTTATCCAGAACAGAATCTCTCGTTCCAATGAGTAGTTGTCTGCAACTGTGAAATTGGACAAGTAGTATTCTCCCGATTTCCTGTACACGGTTGTGTCCAGAGTGGCCGAGATTGCGCTGTTTCCGTTGTTGCTGACCGTGAACGTCTTGACGTCCACGTCCTCTGCTGAGAGTATGTTGGTGAATGATGGATATTCCGTCCCATGGAAGTTGCCGAATGAGAGGGTGGACGGCGAGAGCGATATGCCACCGTTGCCCAAAGCAACCGAAACGCTCCTGGTCGCGTTGACGAATCCTGCACCCTGGCTGAGGGGGTCGTTGTTCATGTCGTCTGCTCCAGACATCAGGATTTCCTTTGCTTGAGTTGCTGTCGGGAACACTCCATAGTTGGTCTTGTATGCTTCATAGATTAGTGCCAAGATTCCGACGGCTACAGCAGACGATACGTCTCCGCCCTTCAGCAATGCATTAGGCTGACCTGACTCATGGTTCGGGTTGAGGGTATTTGTCAATCCCATGGCCATAACATCAGGTTTTGAAATCCCGACCGGCGTGGGGCCTCTGGATGAGGATATCTCCACGTCTCCATAATGTCGTGGGAATCCACTGGCCCTTCCGACCGTGACAATACCCGGTGCAGCGTTTGGCGAGGATACGGTTCCGTAACCCCAGCCGTAGTCCCCTCCGGGACCTACGAAGAGGCTGGTTTCGTTGGATTTCTTGATAGATATGTAATCCGCCAGTCTGGAGAATGTGTCCCAACCCTTCTCGATTACTCTCGGGTAGTTGAAAGCGTTCAGCACTATCTGGGCCTCATCACCCGTTCCCGCGAGTCCATCGTATCCTTGAATGGCGAACCACCAGGAATCCTCAATGTTCTCTCTAGTGTTCGCGAGGACGATGAACTTCGCGCCGGGGGCAACACCCTTCACATCGCTTCTCCACCAATTCCCTTGTGCACTAATCAACGAAGCCAATCGTGTCCCATGTGCTGCCTTCTCTCTCGTATCCTCGTCGATGAAGAACTCACCTATGAACGTGACAATATCCCCGTTAGGGGGTATGATGTTCTGGAACTCGGAATCGGTTTCTTTCCTTCTTTCTGAGTATGGTTCAGAATATGGGATTGGAGTGAAACCATCTGATATGAAGTACATGATCCCGCCGGAGAAGAGTTCACCCGCACTATCGTTATAGAGCGCAGTAGGACTGTCTCTTGTCAAGATTATATCCTGGCTGTCGAAGATATTGTCCGTGTTCATGTCGACATAGACAGTATCATAATCACGAGGTCTCTCTGAATCTACCACCAATACCCCTACGGTTCCCAATTGGCTGATGAGAATCGGGGATGGATGGAATCCAAAGTGGAACTCGCCAGATTTGGAAAGGGCCACATCTGTGTAGAAGAACTTGATGGCCTTCCATGTGAAGGTGCTCAACGAACTGTTCACATTTTGATTGAAGTTGAGGCCCTTGCCGACTGCCGCATCAGGGCCATCCTCTGGCACTCTGAAGACATCGATGTCGCTTGGAACGGAGTCCTGAGCGTGATGATCCCCAACATACGGAACTGAGAACATCTCAACCGCCATCGATGTGGGATTGGTCAGGTTCACTCTTGGAATTGCGAATTCTATGGATTGCGCTACGCCAAATATCTGGAAGGCCTCCATCTGAGGGGTTTCAGGCCAATGAATCGTCGTGTTCTTCAGTTCAGTTCCGGTCCAACCCATCATATCGTCCCAGACATAGAATGTTGACGGCTGGAATCCAGACTCCCATTTCGCGTCCTTCTTGTTCCATCTATCCCCGCCCACGACATATAGCGCAAAATCAGGCTTCTGTGCGACAAGGACTCGCAAGAGGACGAGATTGCTGTCCCATATTCTGGCGGAAAGGTCAGCCGATGACGTTACCAGTGAGTTGCCGTCAGGGGCCCAGTCCACTGAGAACCATGACAATCTTCCCTGAATGCTCTGAAGAGGCGATCCATTCTGGTCCGTTGTATTGAGGAATGGCAGTTGGTCTAGATATCGGACGGTCGTATATGCTATCTCGTTGTTGGACGACCAATCCACTGAAACGACTGGTCTGAGCACACTCGTGCTGCTAATCTCGGTTTCGGCCACGACGTTCCAAATGCGTGCTGTCATGTCACCCTGGTGGCCACCAGAGACTATTTTGTCCCCGACAGGAGACCAGGCGATTGAGAGGACCGTGTCCCCATGTCCTTCGAGCGCATATTGAGGAGGTGCCTCATTTCCATTTGGCACGAGTCCGAATGTCGCTGTACTTAGGTCATAGACTCCCACCGTGTCTTCGTATAGAAATGGAGGAACGCCTCCCACCCAATCGTCGAGGTTGGCCGCAATCGTGTCGGGGTCGCCAGGTTTGTAAGCCAGAGCCCTCACCGGGAATGGCAATTGGCTCAGTTCTAGGAAATACTCAGAACTCGCACCGAAATCCCAGAAATTGATGTTTCCCAATCCCCCATACGCGACCACGTTATTGTTCGGACTAAAGGCCAGATAGGAGGAGAAACCGTATTCGTCGATATCCGGACCTCCAGAGATGACAAGCTCATATGCAGGGCTTCCCCAAGCTCCGACGTTCCAGACATACAGCCTGTCCTTCGATATGCTGGCGATCTTGGTACCGTCATCGGACCACGCCACAGAGAATGGTGGATTATTCGTGCTCTCATGGCTGTACATTGTAGCTATCCTGGTTGCATTTGAGGCATACCACATTCTTACTAGATTATCCTTGGAGACAGTCGCCACCATGCTCCCATCTGGGCTGAATTCCGCATCCAGGACCTCATCACTGTGTGAGGTGTTGGTGTCTATGAGCTTACCTTCAGGAACTGTGGTTGTCCCGCTTGTCTCGTTGTCGACATCTATCATTATGCCAAATGTCACCTGTGGAATGAAGTTTTCAGTGGCGTTAGTGGTGTCAACCCTCATATACGTGGGAAAGCCGAAGTACCAGAAGTCTTTGTCATAGGTCAGATTCAGAATCTTGAGATCGAAGTCCTTTTTGTTCCCGCCAGGTACCGATAAGGAATTATCCCTGTCGTCAGTACCCCATGTCTCATAGGCCCCACCGAACTCGGTCTCGCCATCAATTATGAGCGTGTGCGAGTACTCGAACGGACCTGGTCCCACCTGAGTCGTGTTCGCGTACCAAGTGTCCTTCGTATGGTTCTGCTCCAAGAAGTTGGACATTGAAACTGGATCGAACGCTATCGGCCAACCGTAGTAAGGAGAAGTGTATTCATAGCTCGCAGTGATCTTGTCTCCCGAGCCCAAGGGGCTTGCGAAGACCACCTCCCCCATCTTATCATAAAATTCGTAATCTGTACCCTCTGTGAGGGGTGCTCCGTTATTCCTCAGATCGAGGTTTATGACGTACTGATTGGCCAGAAATGCTTCGGTGATTCCTGCTATCCCGTCCACGACGACCTCGCCCGAAACACTGCCAAGTATCTGGTCGTCTATTGCATAGGTCCCCACCAGGTCAGGATGGCTCAGATCGATTCCAGTATCTATCAAGGCGACATTCACGCCGGAACCGTTCACGCCCTGGGCCCAAGCCCCATTAACGCCGTGACGGTCCAGCATGTCACTCGAATACGAGTTCGTGCCGGCCGGTCCATCGCCCAGAAGGTCACTTCCTCCAAGTCCGCTGGGGTAGAATACCTCCGGCCACTCCAGATCCTCAAACTCGTCACGGAGCGACTTGTCGATATCTTCGCCGACCTCAGAGATATCTTCCGCCATGCCGTCTATTATCATGGAATCCTCATTCAGAGCGGTCTCATCATCCAGCTCACCAATTGCGGGCAATGGGGCAACTACGATGCTAGGAAATGTCATCAAAAGCATTAGAACAACACTCAAAATCGTGCCCCACGTTCGCCTCCTCACATTCATTGCCATAGAGTTCCCTCTAGCCAATATTCAGTACAATTGAAGACATGTTGGGCGATTTATTTATATTTTGTCGTAAGCCATTTAGCCTGGAAATCCTAATGACTGAACATCGCAAATACTTATATAGGAACAGTTGCATAAAATGGTCTAACGTGTGAACGATGGCATACAAGAGGAAGGGGAGAAAAGAGGTCAAGTTGCCTCCGAAGAAACAAGATCGAGACACCAGAGGTTTCAAGGTACTTTTTGCGGTCATAACCGCCGCGGTCATGGTGATCGTGTCATTTGCGATCATATTCTCAAATCCTGATTCCAGTAATGGACCTCCTCCGCCTCCACCGTTCGAGATCACACTGCCCAAGGACGAAGGTCAGCACAACGACAGCGAGGAGTTCTGGAAGTTGGACCTTTCTCTCATGAACCAGTTCGGGAACAGGTTCTCGATCAACCTTGATTACTATCTGCATGAGACGGGCCCTCAGGAGAGGGTCGTGACCATCACCGATGAGGGGAACGTTTCTGGCGAAGAGTTCTTCCTTCATATCCGCGAGGGTTCTTTGGGGATCGGCTACGAGAAGCTGAACCTCACCTTCGATTCATCTTTCGGAACGGACACTTGGACAGGCGATTATGCCGTGCCTTACCAGTACACCTACGAAGGACAGGCAACGGACGGTGTCGACGAGATATATTACTTCGACCTGGTGATGACCGCCGTGAAGGATCACTTGCTCCTCGGCGATAAGGGGACCATCCTCCTCTCCGACAGTGATGGCAATGCTATGGGTACCATCAAGGGGTACATGATAACCCGTTTGAGTGTCACCGGGACATTCAGGTACTTAGGGGAAGCTCATTCGGTCACGGGGGATGCATGGTATGAGCACGAATGGGGCGCAACATCATTTCACGGCATGGAAGAGCTCCGGCTTCACCTGAGCACTGCGAGCGAGCTGTTCCTGATGAGGTACTTCGATCCCCAGAACGAGCAGATAATCAAGGAGCTTGTGTATTACTCCAAGCCGGATGGCAAGGTCATTGAACTGGGGCCGGGGGACTACGAGTTGGAGTACCTGAGATACTGGATCGATCCACGCTTCCAACCATCCACCATTCGTTGCTTTCCCTCGGAATGGAGGTTCTCTTACTCTTCGGCTAGCACTGACATCACTTTCCATACTTCTGTGGCAGATCAAATGGAGAAGTATCACTGGGAAGGGTCCGTATCCATATCGGGGACCATCGACGGCATATCCGCTTCAGGAAGGGGCTTCGCCCTGCTCAACCATGCTTACTTCAGCCAGCCGAACGTTCTCGGCTTTGTCAGAGACGACAGCGTGAACACCGCCCCGATCCTCACGGTCAATATCGAGAACTCGATACCCATGGACAACGCCACCGTATTCTACCAGGTCAACGGGGGGATTTGGGAATCTGTGGCGATGACGCATGAGGGAGGGAACGTTTGGAAGGCAGAACTGTCCATTTCAAGTGGGAACGTAAAGGCCTATGTGGACGCCTATGACCTTGCAGGAAAGAAGATCACATCAGAACAAATGGAGTGGCCCATCTGAGCCTCCAGAGGCGACGTTTTTCTCGCCAGTTGAAACTATTGTGATAAGTTATAAATATGGAAAGTTACATAGGTTTTTACAGAAATGGTGGCAGTGGGCAGGCACCAATGAAAGTTTGTGACTGTTTAATATGGAGGAGGCATCCATATGAGCCTTGCTAGAGCGAAAGCATTGAAGACGTTTTCAGTCGTGGGAATAGCTCTCTTGATGGTCTGGTCAACGGTTTTGGCATTCACAGCCGTTGCGGCCGATGAGAGTGGCGTATATATGGTGAGCATAGATGATGATACTTCCCCGGAAGTACTCAGAACGACAAGGACCAAGGTCCTGGTTGACTACAACAACGGCAACTACCTGGTGCGGGCGACCGAATCTCAGGCTCTTGGCCTGACAAGGCTCGGTCTGGACGCTGTGAAGTTCAAGAACCTGCGCCTTCTGGACATGTATCCTTCTGACGTGAGCTTCGATACATCGGAGGGGATTCCGTCCGCTCCATCTGTGATGGACGGGTTCGACACACATCAGGGAACATACGTAGTTCAGTTCATGGGTCCCTACAAGTCTGAATGGGCGACGGCCGTGGAGAACCTGGGCGGCAAGATCGGAAAGGCAATGCATGCCTTCTCGGCTGTCGTGAAGATGTCGCCGAGTGTCAAGTCACAGGTCGAGGATCTCTCATTCGTCAACTGGGTGGGCGATTACAAACCCTGGTACAAGATATCCGGCGAGCTGCTCAACAGCGAGGGCGGTGTCCGAGTGGCCATCATGACCTTCGAGGACAGTCAGAGGGCCGCGGTATCCGAGAGACTTGTGGAATGGGGTGCCAGCGTCCTGATGTCATATCCAACAGGGACCATCATAGCCTTCGTTGACGCTGAATTGCTGCCATGGGTCGTGTCCATGCCCGAGGTAATGCAGGTGTTCCCGGATTACAGGCCCGAGGCTCAGGGCATCGTTGTTGCCAAGATTCACAAGGCGTACGACGCCTGGTATTCCGAGAGAAGCGGACTGCCGACAACTTTGACAGGCAGATCTCCCGGACCTGACGGTATAGATTACACAGCTGATGACATTTATGAGGTCATCGGCATCCAGGACTCTGGTTTCGATAAATGCAATCCTAACGAAGGTCATCCAGACTTCTTCCTTGGACCTGCTGGCGACAGGGTCATCCGAATGGTTGATCAGATGGGGGGTAATTCCTGCCCCGACGGATGGCTCTCCGGAACCGCTCACGGAACGCATGTTGCGGGTGACGCTTTGGGTAATGGGTATGCATGGGAGGACTTCCTGGGTGAGCCGACGACCGACGCGGACTGGAGTAAATCTGAGGGCCCAGGAATGGCTCCGGAAGCTAAGCTGTCGTTCGACGGCATTCAGGCCTTCGGAGGCGGACTTGCGGCGAGTCCGCTTTACTGGGACTTCCAGTACACCGATGGCGCTCACATCAACACCAACAGCTACGGAAGCCAGCCTGCGGACTATGGCGGCGATTCCAACCAAGTGGATTTGAGAATCAACAATAACAACGACAGGTTGATATTCTTCGCGGCCTCGAATGAGGGCCCTGATCCAAACACACTCAGTAGCAACGCACAGGGTAAGAACGGCTTGGCTATCGGCGCGTCCCTGAACTTCAGACCCGATTGGTTCGAGGCTGACAATCCCAACCTCATTGCAGACTTCAGCAGCAGAGGTGGAGAATTCCAGAGCCTGGGCAGATTGAAGCCAGACCTCTTGGCAGTTGGAACGGCCGGAGTGGCCCCGTTTGGGTACGGCGAGTGGCTTCACAATGAGGCTACTGGAATAGGCAATCCCCAACCGAGCTGCATCATGACGGTCGATGTGTATAACTACAACAACCCCGCCGCACTTGACGGAGACGGCATCTGCGACTACAGATACATGGGTGGCACATCAGCCGCATCCCCACACGCGGCCGGTCTTGGTGCGCTGGTCAGGGAGTACTTGAGAGAGATCGGGGGTATCAGCGATCCGTTCGCTATAAACTCACAGCTCGTCAAGGCGCTCATGATCAACGGCGCGGTGAGAATGGATGAGGCCCTGTACGACTATCCAGGCTACGATCAGGGATGGGGACGTATCAACCTGCAGCAGTCGCTGTTCCCCCAGGTCCCGAGATCGAATAGGTATGAAGAGACAACCATGGCCACAGCCGGTCAATGGACCCCCTCGTTCAGCACATATGTCAAGTCCGACGATGTCCCATTCAAGGCGACACTTGTCTGGGTCGACGTCCCGCTAAAGTGGTTGAACAGAGATCTCAACCTGAGGGTGACGTCCCCAAGTGGTGACGTATACTGGGGAAACATATATGGAACTGTTGGGCAGTTCGATGGCTGGTCAATACCCAACCCGTCACCCACCGATGCGAATCTCCTTTGGGACAAGAATCTTGACGGATGGGACGATGTGAACAACGTTGAACAGGTGGAAGTCGAATTCCCTGAAGTGGGAAATTGGTTCGTGGAGGTCATCGGTGTGAGCATCATGACACCAGCACCCTTGGCGATTGTTGTCGGAGCCGACTTCGGCCCTCAGCAGGAGTTCAAGGTCGACCTTGATACCGAAGCTGCATTGTCCATGGAGGCCACGCAGAACGGAGACGTGTTCTTCCCGTTCAGTGTGACCAACTTCGGAACCAGTGTGGACAACGTGTTCATGAGCTCAACAACCATTCCGGGAATCAGCATCAACTTCGAGAACACCGTCTTCCTTGGAATCAAGTCCCAGGAGACCATCAGCAGCTACACCATCATATCCGTCGCTGGCGGTGTGATGTGCGGTGTTCATGACCTGGCGATCAAGGGTACATCACTTGGCAACACGGCTGTCACCGATCAGATAGAGATAGAGCTGTCAATCAAGTGCGATCTGGTCGTGACACCCTTCCAGTTGACAAATGCAACGATAGATGAACTTGACCCGTCCGTGCTCACCTTCAACGATGGATCCACGGATTGGCTGTTCATCGCCTACAGGAAGACCACGGCGGTTGCACCGGACGATCGGTTCGGAGGAGTGAACGTTTGGGTTGCCTACACCACCCTTGACGGTGAGGGTATGCCAGTGCTGCCATTCAATTTCGTGGAGGTCTCCGACTGGAACGATGGTCCCAACGATTTGAGGTGGCTCCACATTCCCCAGGGAATATATCAGAACAGGATAATCCTGAGCTGGACCGGTGACGACCCCGATGCGGTGAACCCGGACCTCGATTCATACGGTGTCCTGTACTATTCTGATTTCCCGTACACTCAGTGGAACAAGACGATCATCGAGAGGAATGCTGGACGCGGCGGCATGAACGAGGCGAGAGTGAATATACCCATTTGGAGGAACGATTCATCTGCCGAGGGCGAGGTCATCTGGGTCTTCGAGCACTTGGACTACCTCAGTGCGAGCTCCAACAATCCGAGGTGGGTTCAGACGTGGGTAGTCATCTCGCACAACGGTGGGGAGACCTTCCCGGTATGTGATGTCACGTCGTCAGGCGCGGACCCTGATTGCAAGAGGATCAGTCCTAACGACGCGAACTTCTATTTCTTCCCGAACGCATGCATGGACTCCAGGGACGTACTATGGGTCTTCTTCTATTACAGGTCACCAGCTGGAAATGACAGAGATTTGATGGTCAGAGTGTACGATGGCGCCTGGCAGGGCGACAGCACACCCGTCATTACCAGCGATGACGTGTCGCTGCTGTACAATACCGAGAACACGAATATTCAGTGGCCGGGCTGTGAAGGCGACTTTGTCGGTGGAAAGAACAGAATGAACGTAATGTTCACCAATGATCAGGGGGCTGTCGACCTTACCTTGTGGGCAGCTCATCTCGACGGCAACTACGACTCGATCAACCCACCGTTCGGCAGGAACCGTACCGAACTCTCGGGCATCAGCCCCAACCTTATCGGACCCTACGGACCCATGGGCCTGTCGGTCTCCAACTCCAACTACGATCGAAGGCCGATAACCCAGATGGTCAAGACGAACGATGGCTATACCTGGATAACGTACATCGAGAACGCCAACTCGTTCGGCGTGGGCAACCTGATGACCGTGGCGACGACCGATGCGTTCGAGACAGTCCAAGAATACTCGACACTCACAGCAAACCCGTACGCCAAGGGTCACCAGATGTCCGATACCTTAACGGTGAACTCGACCCGTCACAACGTGTACGAGGTCTACCACGCCAGCAAGGGTACCGAGTCTGACGTGAACTACGATGTCTACCTGTTGGTCTACCACAAGGGCTGGGAGTCCGATCCCGACACGATCGGACCCGTGACCGATCCTATCGTCGCAGTGCCCAATCCATTCGACATATCTGTCGAGGGCAAGGACGTGCAGCTCTTCGCGACCATGACGGACACATCCACCGGTATGAGCAACATCTCATACGCTGAGTGGATAGAGGTTCCGCTGTCGGTCGTCGATCCAAGGCTCATTGACTGGACCGGCGCTCTGCCCATGATCATAGGGACGGACTCACCCACCGAGACCGGAATGGCAACCTACACGCCGACCGGCTGGGACGGCGGTGAGACTCACAGGCTCTGCGCCAGAGGACAGGACAAGTTCAACAACTGGGGAATCGGAGATTGCGTGGACGTTACCACCATCGGCAAGAAACCGGTGTACAGGGAGTTCTGGATCAACTTCACGGCCACGGGTTGGCAGTTGATATCCATACCCTTGACGGTATCCAATACGACGTTCAGTTCGGTCTTCCAGGACATAGCTGGAATGTATGACGAGCTGAGAGTGTACGACGCCGTTGCGGGCAAGTGGCCTTCTTGGAATGCCGTGAAGCCTGCCAACTCACTGACGGACGTGGACAAGACCATGGGCATATGGATACACATCACCAATGTCCCGGCAAGTATTCACATCACCGGCAACCTGACGTATGTGACTGAGATCCCGCTGGAACCCGGTTGGAACCTAATCGGATATCCATCTCTCAACTCCACAGGCATGACTGTTGACGACCTGCTGAGCGACCCGGCTCTTGGTATCGATGCGGTCGAAGGCTTTGATGGTCTGAGACCCCCGTATTTCCTTAAGGACCTGGGGATTTTGCCGGGACCGATCTACCTGCAGCCAGGCAAAGGATATTGGGTACACGTTTCAGGCACATCTGGAAGAACATTGCCCGTACCAGGTGGGTTCTAGGACCCACCGATCTTTCCATTTTTAGAAACCCTTTTAAATCGCAGTATCATCCCAAACCCTGGATGGACAGGATTGTACTGGTAGATGAGAAAGGAAAGAAGAGGCTCATGCCCTTTGGTGAAGGTACACAGAAAGTGCACGGCCTAGGTGTGGTCGACTTCTCCAAACTTACCAAGGACCCGGAAGGGAAGAGGGTGGAAATCGCCGGTAAGAAGTACATTGTCTTGAAGCCGTCCGTGTTGGATCTAGTTGACACCATAGAAAGGGAAGCCCAGATAATCACTCCCAAGGACAGTTCTTCCATCATCTTCAACTGCGACGTCAAATCAGGTGATAGGATACTGGAGATAGGTGCTGGTTCTGGTGCAATGACAATAGTCCTGGCCCATTTTGTCGCTCCTGAAGGTGCGGTTGTGAGCTACGAGAAGAGGGAGGATTTCGCCCGGCTGGTCACCAAGAACATAAAGAGGGCAGGAGTGGAAGGAGTGGCGGTTGTGAAGGTCCAGGACGCCCTTGATGGGATCGGGGAGAAGGACTTCGATTGTGTTGTCGTGGACATCCCCAACCCGTGGGATATTTTGGATCAGGTGCATGAATCCCTGAAGCCTTCTGGTCATCTGGCCATATTCGTTCCGACCGTGAATCAAATGGAGAAAGCCGTGAGAGAGTTGAGGAGGCTTCCTTTCATCGACATAAGGTCCATCGAGATCCTCCAGAGGGGAATGGAAGTTGGCGAGAGGGGGTCCAGACCAAGCTTCGAGATGCTCGGACACACCGGATACTTGACGTTCGCCAGAAAGCTGGTTGAATAGTCGTGCTCTGAAGTGAACAAGTTCTGTTTACGCCGTTTGGAATGCTGCATTGTCGGGGTTCACACAAGGTCGTTCGGAACATCGTGCGGAGGGTGTGATGTCCCTGTAGTGAATCCGGCCGTTTCCAGTCTCTTCATTACATGTGGGTAAGCGATCAGTTCCTCGATCTCCAACTGCTGGAAAAGGCTTCTGTCTATCTCATCCAACCTATCAGAAAGTGCTGCGAAGTTCTCCTTAGTTGAGAAGGAAACCATGACCGCTGGATGGCAGCTGACCTTTGCGTCCTTGAGTTTCGACAGCGCTGCAAGCTGAAGCTTGAACGACTCTGGCTCTGCACCGGTCATTGAATTGAATTCCTCTTCACATGTTCCCTTCAAGGACACTCTAACATGCAGTTTTCGAAACCCTGAGAGGGCAGAAGCATAGTCCGGCTCGGAACCGAGGAGTATTCCGTTTGTCTCAAGAATGAATCTGTAGGGCGACTTCTCCACCAACCCCAGGAGCTCGAGCAAATGCTCCCTTCCAATCGTCGGTTCCTGTCCGCTCAAACGAAGTTGTGAATAGCCCCCCTTACTGGCGATCTTGTCAAGCCTTGAGAAAGCATCCACAGGTGAATGGTACTTCCCCACATCCTGAGGCCTGTCCATGATGGAATCCCCGGCCCAGCAGAAAACGCACCTCAGGTTGCACACGGCCACATCACCGGTCGCTATCCCTCCGTACCATTTGGCTCCGCGGAATCGGTAATACCTCCTGTCCCTTCCCTGATATGCAATCTTCTCCAGCGACCTCGTTCGTTTGATAGGATCGTACATTCTGCTCCTTTATTGGGGTAACCGATATTAATAAGAAGTCGTCTTTCACACAAGGTGGATACATGACCAGTTCGGTTCTTGAAACGATTCGGAGAAGGAGATCGATTCGAAAGTTCGAATACCAGGATATTCCCAAGGAGACAATTCAGGACATACTCACTGCGGCATTCTTCTCTCCATCTTCTTCTAACCGAAGACCATGCCATTTCGTTCTGGTGTCCGACAAAGGGTTGATCGAGAAGCTGTCCAAAGCCAGGGATGGGAGTTCTAGATTCGCCTCAGGCGCACCGCTGGTTATCGTCGTTTGTTCGGATTCTGAGATCGCCGGTAGATGGATCGAGGACAGCAGCATTGCTTCAATAATGATACAGTTGACCGCTACCGAACTGGGCCTTGGTAGTTGCTGGATACAGATCCGAGACACCGCTCACAATGAAGAGCAGTCAGGTGAGGACTACATCAGAGAGGTCCTAGGAATCCCTTCGACCATCAGGGTGCTCAATATGATCGCATTGGGATTTCCCGCCCAGGACAGGTCTCCGCATGAAGACGATGAGTTCATGCCCGAAAGGGTCCACTGGGAAGGCTTCTAGACTACCACCACTTCATGCTGTTCCCGAGTTTGCTCAGGTCCTCTTCACTGTCTGGTTTTCGGAAGACGAACAGATGCTTGTGCGATATGAGGAGGAAGTTATCTCTCTTCGACCTTCTTGCCCAGAATCCTGATTGAGAGCAGTTCCATTGCTTCTTGATGACATCCTCCTTGAGGACGAATCCCACGTCCAGGAAGTCCTGCAGGACCCTGTGGGATATGGGTACGAAGTGCTTGTGCCTCCTTGTGTCCCCGACGAATATCGCGCAATACTTCTCTGGCTTCAACGTTCTGAACACTTCCGCGGCCACGCGTTTGAGCTCGGCACAGTATTCATCAAAGCTCGAAACGAAAGAGAGGTCAGACGAGTTCTTTCCGTTCACATTTCCTATGTAATCCGGCTGGGGCGGATGGATGAGTGCGAGATCGATCGATTCGTTGTCAACCAGATCCATTCTCCTCGCGTCCCCGAGATACAGTTTCTGGGAGCTTTCCGGTATGTCCTCACCGTTCGCGTCGAACTGCAGCCTGCTCATTGCAACGAGAAGTGCACCCGGATCAACGTCTAATCCTATGCCGTTCCTTCCGGTGATCTTCGACTCTATCATGGTCGTCCCGCTTCCTACCATGGGGTCAAGGACCATATCTCCAACCTTGCTGTACCTGAGGATGATGTTCCTGGGTATCTGAGGCATCCAGTTCCCTCTGAAGTCTCCCTTGTGCGTTGCCCAATCCCCGCGTTTGTTGAACGACCAGAGGGTGGTGTGTTCGAGCTTGAAACCTTCCGGCTGCAAGTTCTCGATTTTGTCCTCTTCGACCGGTGTTTCCCCCTTCTTGAGGGAGGACTTCAGTTTTCCTAGAACGTCTTCGCCTATCTCTTGCATGGATGTGTAGTCTTGTCTCTTTGTCTTTGACTTGTTTGTCACTGGCCAGCCTCCTGTTCAGTTGGTTCTTACTGGTAGGCAATGGTAATGAAGGGTGGCACTCCTAGTAGCGTAAGGGTATTGCAGCAACCTGACTTCTTCTCCCACCTCACCAACACCATTAATATCAAAATCACAATACCATCCCCAAGTGGTTGAATGACGACCGCACAGGTGCAAATTCATCTCAAGAAAGGAGTGGCCGATCCCGAGGGAGGCAATACGCTGAAGGCGCTAGAACTCCTGGGTTTTGATTCCGCTGTCGATGTCAAGTCAGCGAGGTTGTTCGAGATCTCCCTTGACGAAGATGACCCGGACAAGGCGAAGCAGATCGTCGAGGAGATGTGCAGGAAGCTCCTGGCGAACCCCGTCATTCACGATTACACCATCAGCCTGAAATGAGTTCGAGCTCATGATAGGCATCCGGACCTTTGAGAAGAGGAGTGGGGATGAGACAACTGTTCCATAGTAGGAATCTCAGTTTCGAGCTGTTCGATGTGGACATTCTATCGGCCACTGACGAGGAGCTTCAAGGGGTCAGCGATGACGCCGGTCTTGCCCTCAGCACCGATGAGATGAAGATGATAAGGTCCTACTTCGAGACCAATGGCAGGAATCCGACAGATGTGGAACTTCAGTCCCTAGGTCAAGCCTGGTCCGAGCATTGTTGCTACAAGTCCTCCATGGTCTTTCTGAGGGAGTATCTCACGAGCATTGACTCCGATGCTGTCATTGATCGAGGGGACGCTGGTATCGTTGAGTTTGATGAGGATCACGCATACGCCTTGAGGATAGAGAGCCACAACCATCCGAGCGCGGTGGAGCCTTATGGCGGTGCTGCGACCGGGATTGGAGGGATCATCAGGGACGTGCTCTGCATGGGTGCCCAACCAGTAGCGCTCATCGACCCACTACATTTCGGTCCTCTTGATCTAAGGTATAGGGACCTTCCCCCGGGTGTGAAGCATCCAAGGTATCTCATGGGAGGTGTTGTTTCAGGCATCAGGGATTATGGTAACAGGCTCGGGATCCCAACCGTGTCAGGCGCCGTCATCTTCGACGAGGGCTACATCGGTAACATCGTAATCAACGTGGGCTGCGTCGGCATAGCCAAGAAGAAGAACCTGACCAAGAACAGGGTGAAGACCGAGAACGATGTGCTCATATTGGTCGGAGGCAGGACCGGAAGGGACGGGATCCACGGTGTCACCTTCGCATCCGTGGAGCTCACCGAGGACATGGAAGAGCAGTGGAGAGGTGGCGCCGTACAACTTGGGGATCCGATCCTGAAAGAACCGCTGATCCATGCATGTCTTGAAGCCGCTGAGAGAGGCCTTCTCAACGGGATGAAGGATCTCGGAGGAGGAGGTCTTTCATGCGTGGTCGGAGAAATGGCTCTTGCAGGGGGCTTTGGGGCCGAGGTCGAACTCGAGAAGGTGCCTCTGAAGGAAGAAGGTCTGGCCCCCTGGGAGATGTGGGTCAGCGAGTCACAAGAGAGGATGATGCTCGCGGTCGCTCCCGAGAACGTGGAGAAGATACTCCACATCTTCAAGCTCTATGACGTTCTGGCGACCCCGGTCGCGAAGGTCATCAAGGACAAGATCGTCCGCGTCAAGTATCATGGTGAAGTGGTCCTGGAGCTGGACCTTGAGTTCCTCACGGCCGGACCGGAGTACTGCCGGGATTATGCGACCGACTTCGAGTCCATGAAGCAGTCCGAGGCGGTTCCGGATGAGCCCGAGGATTACCATAAGGCCATCTTGGATGTCATTGCCTCGCCCAACATTGCCAGCAAGGAGTGGGTGATCAGGCAGTACGATCACGAGGTGAGGGGATCCACCGTCCTCAAACCACTGCAGGGCAAGATAGGTCTGGCGTGCCATGGTGATGCGGTCGTCCTGAAACCGCTGGAGTCTTCCAACAGATGTCTGGCTGTGACCACTTCGTCCACACCGCACTACACTGCGATTGACCCGTATCTGGGAGGCGCCTCTGCCGTCGATGAGATGTGCAGGAACCTCGTATCGGTGGGTGCCAGTCCTCACTCATTCTCCAACTGCTTGAATTTCGGGAACCCGGAGAAATCCGACAGGCTTGGAGCGTTCAGGGAGACGGTTCGGGGCATCGGTGAGACGGCCATGGCACTGGGTCTTCCCACACCCTCTGGCAACGTCAGCTTCTACAATGAGACCTCATTTGCCCCTGTCAAACCTACCCCAGTCCTGCTGGGTGTGGGCATTGTCGATGATCTCGCTAAGTGCGTCACAACGGACTTCAAGATGGAGGGAAGTTCGATTCTCCTCATCGGTGAGACGAAGGAAGAGCTGGGTGGTTCTGAGTATTACAGCCTTAACGGCGCGTACAGTTCGACTGTGCCGTCTGTCGATCTGAACACTCTCAAGAGTGGTATGAAAGGGATACTCACTTCGATCGACGATGGTCTTCTTCTTTCGTGCCATGACATTTCCCACGGAGGTCTGGCGGTCGCGGTGGCCGAGATGTGCTTGGGAGGAAGCGTCGGTGCGGAACTGGACTTGACAGGAATCCCGAACCTGAGGTTCGATCATAAACTCTTCTCTGAATCCAACACCCGCTGGCTCGTTGAGGTCGACTCTGGGAATGAGGACCGGGTCCTTTCCAGATTCGGGGATATTTGGGTACGACGGATGGGGACCGTCACTTCAGATACCTTATCGATCAAGGACAACGGAAGTAGCATTGAGATTCCCCTGGACGACGTCAGAGAGGCGTGGACGAACACGTTGTACAACCTGCTGGGAGGTGGAGCATGAGGATCGAGGATGTCAAGGTCTGCGTGCTCTACATAGAGGGCACCAATTGCGAGGAAGAGTCCTACTGGTCATTCAAGAGATTGGGAGCCAGCTCCGAGAAGGTCCATCTCAAACAGCTGATCGGTTCGGACGTCAACGAGGACGAGAAGCGGAATCTGCTTGACTATGATATTGTGATGATACCTGGTGGATTCTCATCCGGGGATTATGTTCGGGCAGGTGCGATCCTCGGTGCAAGGGTCAAGAGCTCCTTGGTCATTGAGCTGGTGGAGTTCGGGAAGGAAGGCCGACCTATCCTGGGGATCTGCAACGGCTTCCAGGTGCTGGTGGAGCTGGGTCTGCTTCCGGCATTCAACGGTTTCATGTCCCCTGTTCCACAGGTTGCACTCGCGACCAACGACTCGGCCAAGTATGAGTGCAGACCATCTCTATTGAAGCATGAGAACCATGGCAACTGCGTTTTCACCAAGAACCTCCCCAAGGAAAAGGTCATTCTCGTACCCGTCGCCCACACCGAAGGCAAGTTCGTTCTTCCCCAGAGCAAGGAGCAGGAGATGCTCAGGAAGATGGAAGAGATGGACATGATAGTCTTCAAGTACGTTGATCCTGAAGGAAACTACGCCGGTTATCCGTGGAATCCCAATGGATCTCTGGAGAACATTGCCGGGATATGCAACGCTGAAGGTAACATCTTTGGCATGATGCCGCATCCGGAAAGGGTGTTCTACCAATACCAACACCCGGACTGGACAAGGAAGTCTGCTAGGAAGGACGGAGACGGCAAGGTCATCTTCGAATCCGTTCTTGAGTATGTCACCAAAACGTTCTAGGCGCTGTCACTCACCGCACGCTTCCAGACCGTCTCTTGCCTCTTTGAAATCCGGGTCTATCTCAAGGGCCTTCCGGAAGCTCCGAGCCGCCTTCTTGTATTCTCTTAATATCATATAGGCGATGCCTTGGTTGTTCCATGCCCATTTGTACTCCTGATTGACCTTTAGGGCTGCGGCATAGCACTCCATCGCTTCCTTTGTCTTTCCCATGGATCGCAACGAGACGCCAAGGTTGTTCCAGGCGCTGACATTGCCAGGGTTCATTCGCACGACCTCTCTGAAGCATTTCTTGGCCTTCTTGAACCTTTTCAATCTGGAATAGGCCTTTCCCATGTTGAACCAGGCATTCTCGTTCTCTGGGTCGAGCTTTGTGGCCTCACCGTAGCACTCGATGGCCTCGTCCTCCCTGCCAGTTCTCGCCAGAAGAACGGCCTTGTTGTTGAGCGCCGTTATGTCCCCTTCATCTCTGTGAAGGGCGATCTCGAAGGCCTCCATGGCCCTGCTGTTGAATCCCAGGAAAGCGTACGCATTGCCCAGCAGCCTTGCCACGTCGTTCTCGTATTCCGCCAGGTCCACGTTGGAGTCCAGAAGGGCAGCCAGGTTGGTCTTCTGATGCTCAGAGAGCCTGCGCATCTTGCCCATCGAGATCGCTCTGTCGAGTATGGCCCTGAAATCGGACCTCTCCCACGGTTCGGCCTGTGAAAGCGCTTTGATGCACGCATCCATCATTGCTTCGGTGTCTTCCCCGCCGACTGCCAGACAAGAAGCACAAAACGGTCTTCTCCCTCCTCCGAACAGGGGACAACTGCCTTCCATCGATAATATGATGGATAATTGCAGATAAAGAAATTGCGTTCTGATTCCCAGGGAACTAGTGCTCTATGAGTATCTCCAGGAAGTTCTCCAGGTGCTTTGCCAGAGATGCGTTGTCCGTGAAACCGCAGGCGGCCAGGTCTGCGGAAGCGAGGAGCGCTGTTGTACCGTCGATTATCACATCACTGGCAATCAACCCATCCTTGCGAACGACCTTGGCGTTCTCTGGGACCTTCTGACCGGCACCGGTTATTATCGTGATGCCCACACCCCTTCCTATCGCGTTGTCCATCTTCTTTGCCAAAGGAGTTCGGATCTCATGGAAGTTGGGTGAGGCGATTATCACTGATTTGGAGCTTTTATCCAGCAGTTCCCCGATTTTGGCAATGACTCTTGACTTCCCTGTGATGGTATATACGAGCTGGGGTTCTCCCCTGTCCCTCATGATCTCGCTGAGCGTTTCCAACTTGTCGAATGTGTCCGTTATCGGAGGTATGATCTTCTCCTTGAGCTTGTTAGGTTCCTCGGGTTTGAAGATCTTCGGTCGGCCGCTGGTCGACATCGCAAATCCTTTCTGGCACAATGACTGCAGGACCTTGTATGATGACGTCCTTGGTATTCCCGAGGTCTCGGCTATCGTTTCGGCGTCCCCGTAGCCATGGGCGATCAGAGCGATGTACGCCCGAGCCTCGTAGTTGGAAAGCCCTATGGACTCCAAAGTACTGGAGGCCTTCTCGTATTCCTTTCTCAGGTCAATCCCGGAATCCAAGAGATCGCTCAAACTCACGGGGTGTCAAGCCCAATCTAACATCTTAAGCCTTTCTGGAATCGTTCAGACCTAGTGATAGCCATCTCAAAAACCTTTTAATCGAAGATGGTTATATCGACGCGAATGAAGGAAAACTACCTTCAGAGGATTCTGCTTGCGGGTATCGTTTTCACACTTCTTGCGTCAGTGATCCCAGCACTGGTGTCGAGCCAGGACTTGGATGGGGTCGCAATATCCGAATCCGATGTCGAAATGATCGGTTTGAGCGAGTACCTCGGCGCGGGACACATGAAGGTCCATATCACCGGGGAGCAAGCGACCGCGCTGAGGGAGAAGATAATCTGGATGTTCGATGAACATTCGTACATACCTGACGGTTTTGTAGGAGAGGGGATGCAGACTGGTATCGGCTCCTTGCCAGGTATACTTGAGGCTAACGAGGTATTCCGATACTCACAGTGGGTACAGGTCAATCAGTGGATTGGAGGCGTCCCCTATCTCTACGGGGAGACGACGAGAGCTGAGCTGAAGGAAGGAGATTCTTCCAATACGGTCGACCTCAGCACCAAGGGCTTGGTCGGGACGGATGTGAACACCGTTGAGTCGGTCGAGATGGAGCATCTATTCAATATGGAGTCGACAGCAACGGAAAGAACTTACTTCCAATCCGACAACCTGACCATCGACGGTCTTTACCAAGGCTTCAGCTTCCACAGGTCTATCGATTTCGATTCAGGGGATCCCGAACCTTTCTCCGAGGTTGAGAATGGAACACAAGTGTGGATCCTGAAGAGCCATGATGCGTCCAATCCCTCAGACCTTGCCCTGTGGCATGGTCCAGTGGATACCCCCAACTATCAGAACAGGCTCATTGCCACATCATCCGCGGACTTCGACCTCCGCTTTGCCAATGAGGCAGCCATGCGCTTCGATTACAAGGGCAGCGTTGATTCAGGAGATTCTCTCACCGTTCAGATAATGGAGGAAGGCGGGAGCTACTCGACCCTTCGGACCTTGGACATGAGCGACAATAGGAATTCATTTGACACTTTGGTCTTCGATCTGGACTCCTATGTTGGAAGCAAGGTCAGGGTCACGTTCAACTTCACTTCCGATCAGAGCATGAACAGCACCGGCTTCTTCATCGACAATTTCGACATCAATGCCCCATGCTCCTACGTTGGCGAGATAGAGATGCATCACATCGATTATATCGTCGGCGTCCTGAGCTATTCATCGTTCCACCCTGACAAAGGATCCACCAATCTGATCAGGACACCCGCTGGAATGATACTTCTGTACAGTTCCTCCTTCGACTCTGAGTCGCCCTCGAATGATCAGGCCACCTTCAACTCCTTCAATTTCATGGACAACCCCCAGATACTCTTCGGGTTGATGTTCGTATGCGCTTACATGATATCACATTTCCAGAACAAGTACTACAACAACTACCGGAGAATGTATGCTGTGATGCACAGGCAGGGTTGGTACAAGAGGAAATGGATTCACTGGGTCGGGATCATACTGATACTTCTGTTCGTGATCTTCTACTTCTTCCCGTCCCTCTTCGTCTTTGCCGGGATCAACTTCTACTTGATTGGGATTTCGAGCTGGGTGTTCTATATCGCGTTGACCGTTGGAATCATAATTGGCACAAAGATACTCTATCTCAGGGCTGAGCACGTCATTCCAGAGCCGGTTCCCGAGGAAGAGGAGATACATGTGACCGTTGAGGCTCCTGAGGTTGATTTCGCTATGATTCCAAGCGGAGGGATGACACTTGCAGTTCCTTGCAGCGTCTGCCTTGAGGACCTCCATGATATCGCCAGAGAAGGCATCAAGTGTCGTTGTGGGCAGGTGTTCCACAGGGATTGTGCGGCAAAGGCCGAGAGATGTCCCAACTGCAACCGCTTGCTTGAGGCGGTGAAGCCCAAAGAGAAGAGGATGTTGACAGTCAAGTGTCCCTCTTGTGGCGACATCGTGTTGGTCGAAGGTGATGCGGACCTGCTCAAGACCAATTGCGAATCATGCGGCTCGATACTCCAAGAGGTTGCCGAAGGCTACAACTATCTCATCGTGGATGACAACGCCTCTGTGGCCTATGAGGAATACAAGACCATTTTGCAGAAGGATGTTCCTGGGCTTTGCATCTCTACTACATTCCCTGAGAAGCTCAGGAAGGAGTTCGATATAGGTGAGAGCGACATGTTCTGGCTCTCCGATACTGTATCCGACCCATCCGTCAAGACGATTGACCCCAAGAGACTGGACTTCGAGATGATGAGGGCCGTCAGCAACTTCTTCAAGGAGATCCCAAGGGGCGTCCTCATGATCGACGGCATCGAGTTTCTCGTCGTTGAGAACGGATTCGACCGGGTGCTGCGCTTCGTCAAGAAGATCAATGATCTAGCTTCGGTGAGCGACGCCACGATATTCGTTCCCCTGACCCCGAGCTCGCTGGGCAGGGACGAGTTCGCCATGCTCAGGAAGGAGTTCGACAAGGTCCAGATACTGACTCCAGCACATGGTGAGGAGTAGCTCCTTTCCAGAAATGTTCTTAATTGTGGTCGACTTGGTAATAACTCGATGGAGGAATCCGTTTGAGTTTCGAGCGTGATGATTGGGACAGCATCTATCGCAGACGGTCGCTTGACCAGCTTCCCTGGGAAAGGGGAAAGCCCAGGGAGATGTTGGTCGAGCTCGTGGAATCAGGGATGATCGAGAAAGGTAGAGCGCTGGACACTTGTTGTGGAGCTGGAACGAATGGAATATACCTAGCTGAGATTGGCTTCGATGTCGTTGGTATCGACATCTCCTCGAAGGCTATTGAGATATCCAGGAAGAAGGCCGAGGAGGCCAATGTCCAGATGGACCTAAGAGTGCAGGACTTCTTGGTACTCCCGTTTGATGACGAAGAGTTCGACTTCGTGCTGGACAGCGGCTGCTTCCATCATGTGGCGGCTGAGAACAGGACGACCTATATCGAGGGCGTGCACCGGGTTCTTAAGAAAGGTGGCAAGTACTTCCTGCTGTGTTTCAGCCACAAGAACGGTCCAGGGTGGAACCAGTTCACGGAACAGCAGATTAAGCAACTCTTCTCCAAGCATTTTGAGATTCTCTTCATAAAGGACGTCGAGTTCTTGGAGGGGGATCTGGTCTACCGGTTCTTCTTGAACAGCCTGATGGTCAGGATCTAAACACATGCAGATCTAGCGTTTGAACGAGTTCCCTTGAATATCTGGACCAGGTCTCCATGCTATTTGGGGCTCTTCGTTGAGGTCCATGAACATATCAATGTGACCCAGCAGTCTGAACCCGGTTTTGTAGAAGAGAGAGATCGCCTCATTCACCCGGACCGCAGACAATCATCTGCTTCGGTGATGTTGGACCGAAAGAGGCGTCATCATAGTCCCCATACTTCGCATCGATCCCAAAACCGTTGTACTTCAGTAAAGCGTCCAGCTCCTCAGGGAAGTACATCCTCATGTTGAGCTCTTCAACGATCTCTTCCGACCGTCCGGGGACCTGGTAGTGGAACTTGACATGGTTGACCTGGGATGCCGGGTCGTACCTGTTGCTCTCGTAGACCTTGACCACTCCTTCCCCATCGGGGTCCGGATACTCCGAATTGAAGAACCTCTCATCAGGGTCTCTGGCAAGTCTCTCCGCGCTCGGGACTATGGCGTCAATGATGAACCTGCCGTTCCGAGCCAGGTGCTCCTTCACACAGGACAAGCACGCTTCCAGATCCCTGAGGTCCAAGAAATGACAGACCGTGTTCAAGGGGAAGATTATCGTGTTGAACTTCCTCCCCAATTGGAAATCCCTGACATCGGCCTTGACCCATTCCACCTCCGCCCCGGCTTCCGATGCTCTTCTTCTTCCTTCGGTCATCATCGAATCGGAGACATCGATTCCAGTGACCTGAAATCCCTCCTTTGCCAGCGGGATTGTAACTCTCCCTGTCCCAACTGCCAACTCCAAAACTGGATCTCCGAACTCTTTCACCCTCCGTATCCAGAACGGGATATCCTCTTTGATCACCTGATACCGATTGTGGTAGTGCCTTCCGTTATAGTAGGTGTGGTCAATGTCTGGCGGTTCCATCAATAGGCCTCACTGGGGCTTGCTGTCCAAGCGCATGGCACAATGACCGCATAAACGCTTCTGTTCAGTTGCCGACCTCGCAGGGCCCAACGAAAATACCAAATATCCAACATAGAATAGCCAACCGGGGTGTGAGGTTGAAGATAAAATACCTGAGCCACGCGTGTTTTGAACTCAGCAACGGAAAGACGATTCTGATCGACCCTTACTTCGAAGGAAACGACACCGCTCCGGACTACTCGGGAATGCCGGACCTGGTCCTTGTCACCCATGAGCATTTCGATCACGGTGCGGACGCTGCCAGGTTCAATTGTCCCAAGGTCTGCCCTCCGAACTGTGACTATCCCAACAAGATCGAGATGAAGATAGGGGACAAGATCGACGTCATGGGCATCCCCATTGAGATGATCTCCGCCAGTCACCATCAGAGCGGATATCCGACCGGATACGTGTTCGAGTTCGAGGGGAAGAGGATAGCGCATCTTGGCGATACCTACATCGACGGCGTATCAAGGATAGAGAACGTGGACATCCTGTTCGTCCCCATTGGGGGGCATTTTACCATGAACGTAGAAGAGGCCATCGAGGCATTGAAGACGATACGGCCCAAGGTCGCGATCCCTATGCATTACAACACCTTCCCAGAGATCCAGGCTGACCCATTGGAGTTCAAGGAGGAGGCCGAAAAGCAAGGCTTCAGCGTTACCGTGATCGAGATTGACCATGAGATAGAACAATGATCATTCCCACTTCTCGTACAACTGATGGTCCAGCCCGAGCGATTCCATGATTTTCCCCGTGATGAAGTTCACCATGTCCTGGATTGTTTTGGGCTTTGTGTAGAACGCCGGCATCGCCGGTAGTATGACCGCACCAGCATCCTTCAACTTGCTCATATTGTCTATGTGGATCTTGGACAGGGGGGTCTCTCTTGGTACCAAGATGAACTTGCGATCCTCTTTCAGTGCGACGGATGCGGTCCTGGTTATCAGAGTGTCTGCGATCCCGCACGCGACCTTGGACAGGGTCGACATGGAACATGGAACGATTACCATTGCGTCGAATTCGTTGCTGCCAGATGATATGGCCGCTTCCAGGTCGTTGTCATCGTATCTGACATTCGCCATGGCCCCTATCTCATCCAGCGAGAGAGCGGATTCGATTTCGATCAGTCTCCTACCGTGCTCGGAGACTATCAATGTCTTCTCTTCTCCAAGAGTCTTCAGAAGGGTCACGGCATAGTCTATTCCAGAAGCCCCAGTGACAGCAACAACGACCCTCATGGCGAGTCTAGTCCGTGACTATTTCCAGTCCGCCGTGCTCGACTATCAACGGATAGTACGCCCTGTCATGCTTGGTCATCCTCATCTTGACCACAGCGAGATAGAGGTTCACGGTCCTTTCTTGCCTCTCCATCTCCAGATGGAATATGCCGTCCGAGAGGAAATCCTCCACTCCGTACTGCCCGAAATAGAGCTTGTCAGGTTCGAACATCTCGGAGACCAGAAAAGAGGTGATGTCCAATTCCCTCAACTTGTCGAAGAACATGAACAGCTCGCTTCTGGGATTCTCGATATCTGTAATAGAGTACAGCGCGGCCATCGAGTCCAGGACGAAGATGTTGCATCCGTATTTCAACTTGTAGTTGCTGACGGTAGTCAGGACCGACTGCGGCCAGTTAACGTCCCCTTCGATCTCCTTCTTGTCCATCTCCTTTCTCAACCGTGCCATGTCAACTATGATTATTCCGCCCTCGCCGGTGATGGCCCTCGGGTCCATCCCAATCTTCACCATGTGGTCGACAAGGCTCTGCCTGTTCTGTTCAAGAGTGATGTAGATGCCTCTCCTTCCCTCGTTCTTCGCCGCGTTGAAAAGAATGCTGTAGGCAAGCGTGGATTTCATCGTCCCTGCACGTCCACAAATCAGCGACACCCATTTCTCTGGAACGCCTCCCTCCATCTTCTCATCAAGTCCCTTTACCCCTGTGCTAATCCGCTGAACCGCCATGAAATCTCCATTCTGGGCTAATGTGATTCTCGTTTAAGAATGTTTTTCAACTTATGCAGTAGAAGGGAGGATGAAAGAGCTTTAAGCCGCAACTCGCTTTCTGGAAGGAGGGGATTTTGTGAGGAAGGAGATCCTATATGCCTCGATTGGAGCTTTGTACGTAGCCGCCCAGATACTGACCGCGATAAGAGTGGAGTCCTTTCCGCTTTTTCCTGAGCCGTACGACCTGGTACCGGCAGGTGTATTTGCCTATCTGGCTATCTTCCTCGTTGCCAACATAATCAACGAAAAAGAGGGCAAGAAGGAGGGCTGGAAGATAATCGCAGCGGGGCTGTTCGCCAATGTGCTCCTCCTCATCAATCTCTATCTTGAACTTGCAGTTCCGGACGCCACAGAGCGGGGATTCGGGTCGATCGGCACTCCACTGGCTTTGACGTTCTCTCACCTTACGAGCATTGAAGTTAGGATCGTTTTCGGAAGTGTCATCGCCTTCGTGGTCGCCATGTACTTGAACAACTATCTCTACCATAAGTGGAAATGGAACATCTGGGCCAGATATGGGATAATCCTGATTCTGGTCATGACTATCGACACCTTACTGTTTCATACGATAGCCTTTGCAGGCATCTTCTCCACTGAGGGACTTCTCGGGAGCATTGCCTCGGTGACGGTCTTCAAGATAATACTCACGCTTGTCAGCATTCCCATATTTGCCTTGGGCCTCAAAGCATATGGATGGACAGAGTTCTTGGAAACTGATCATGAGAGTACTGTCCAGTCATCGGTTGTCTGATGAGAAGTGAGACACGATCTCGAGTCTTCACATTCACCCAACAGGTCTCCTCACTCGGGCACAAGCGCACGGCCTTAGGCTGATTTTGACATGATTTTGAGAGATGTATCGAATTTCGTTACTGTTTGCCCATTTTCCTAATGTTTATATACGAAACCTCCATTTCTGTCGTCATACATTTGCTGGACTACAAACACCACATGACGAAAACCGCAGTATAACATTGTTATAAGACCTAGGAGGAAGAAGTATGAACTCGAAGAACAAAAAGTATGCATTGCTAGCTATGGCGACTATCTCTCTATCGATCCTCTTGGCGATGCCCCTATCGTTGGCACCCGGCGTCGCTGATAGCACGAGGACGAGGGGACTTGCGGACACGATTGAGTCCGCATCGGTTGATACCGCACCAACAATTGATGGCGACGGGAGCGACACCATTTGGGAAAGCGCGGTGGCAATGACTGTTAACGTTGGAGGAACAAACGTGGATATCAAGACCGTGTACACTGGCACTGATATCTACTTCTTGGCGATTTGGAGCGACACAACTGAGAGCGATACCAGAGAGCAATGGTCCTTTAATGGAACTGATTGGGTGCAGGCTGGGAAGGGAGAAGACAGACTGTCGCTCATATGGAACATCTCTGCAACAGGTTTTAACGAAAGAGGATGCGATTCCGTGTGTCACTCTCCTGACATGAACACGACAATTGTTGGGGAGACTGTCGATACGTGGCATTGGAAGGCCACGAGATCAAACCCCTCTGGCTGGCTAGATGATAAATTCTTCAACGTAACAGGTCGCAACGGAGATGCCAAGACATCCGGAGGTTATTCAAGTAACAAGAAGACCCTCAACTTCACTGACGACTGGGATAACAGCACTGATGTGCCCATGTATTGGGAACCATTGGCAACCGGTGATGATGCGAAGTTCATCCTGCAATCTGAGATTGATGCCGGAGAGACCCGGACCATTGATATACTCTACACAAACGGGACAATCATTGATGAAGACGGGACTAATGTCACTGAACTCAATCTGATACCTGGTCATTATCAATCCAAGCCAGTTGGGAGTCGGGGTGATGTCGGGGCAAGTGGAATTCACAGTGCTGGCCAATGGACGTTGGAATGGAGCCGAGCTTTGGATACTGGCAACATCGACGATCTCCAGTTCTCGGATACTTCGACGGATGGTGAGTATTTCTTCGGTGTGGCTGTCTTTGACAATCAAGATGCTGACGCCCACAGAACGACTGCCTCCGACGTGTTTAAGTTGGTCTTCGAGCAGCCGAATCAGGATCCAGGCTCACCAACGATTACAGCTAGCGCTACGACAGCTGAGGTCGACGAGACGATCACATTCGACGTGTCTGCCACAGACCCAGATGGGGATACGCTGACATATTCCTGGGACTTCGGCGATAGCACTACAGATGACGGCGCATCAGTTACACACGCGTTTACCGAGGCCGGCACATATACCGTGACAGTCACGGCAGACGACGGAAATGGTGGCACCTCAACACAGACCCAGAGCATTACGGTAGAAGAGGCTGCCGAGGATGCGGGAATCGACATCATTTGGATCCTCCTGATAATCATTATCATCGTGGTGGTGGTCATAGTGGCCGTGGTCGCCATGAAGAAGAGAGGCCCTCCACTTGAGGAGGAACCGCTGGAAGAAGAGCCCGTGGCCGAAGAAGAACCCTTGGGCGGAGAAGAGTAGTTGCTCTGTCTGGAGACAAGGAATCACACATCAGGTGCATGAATTCCTCCCTCTCGTCCCCTTCCGAATCAGAGAGGGGGGATTCATTCTTTATTTCACCGTCAGGAGGTATTCTTCAAACCACCGATTGGTTTGCCGGGCCTTACCTCTCATATGATTCTTGGGGAAAAGGGTTATATGAAACATAGATGATGGTCCTGAAACAGGGGTGAATGCTTGCACGAATTCAAGGTCTATCTTTCCAACAGACCAGGGGAACTCGCTCGGGTCACGGAGGCGCTAGCTGCCCGTGCTGTGAACATCATGGCTATAGCCAGCGAATCGGGCTCGGATACGCCGTTCTTGAGAATAGTCACCAATGATACTTCTACCGCCCAGAAGGCCCTGAAAACCGCAGGCTTCGATTTTGAACAGAATGGAGTCATCTTGGTCGAACTCCTTGACAGGCCAGGTGAGCTTGCCAAGATAGCCAAGCGACTTGCTCGAGCTCAGGTGAACGTCGAATCCTTGTATATCATCGGGAAGAAGGGTGGCAAGACAGAGCTCGCCGTCGCTGTGGACGACGAGAAGAAGGCCAAGAAGGTCCTCAAATAGAAAATTGTTTTTCTTTGACTTACATTCACTCCCGGATGAAGCTCTCCGAATTCGATTTCGATCTGCCTCCAGAACTGATAGCTCAGTCTCCGGTGAAGCCCAGGGATTCGGCCCGGATGATGGTTCTCAAGGAAAGGGCAGTTGATAACGCGGTCTTCTCCGATCTTGTTGACTTGCTGGACGAAGGCGACACGGTCGTCATAAACGATTCCAAGGTCATTCCCGCCAGGCTCAAAGGACAGAAGGCCACCGGCGGGAGGATCGAACTGCTTCTCATGAACCAACTCGAGAACGGGATGTGGGAATGTCTGGTAAAGGGAAGGGTGAGGGAGGGTACAGAGCTTCTTTTCGGCACTACCAGCTCTATCGTGTACGAGAAACAGGATGGGAGATGCGTTGTTGCCTTTGACGTTGGTGATTTTGAGTCGTTCCTCCGGACCGAAGGTCAAATGCCCGTTCCACCGTACATCAAGAGCGATCTTGTTGATGCCAGCGACTATCAGACCACATATGCGGACAAGGATGGTTCCATAGCGGCGCCCACCGCAGGCCTCCACTTCACCGACGAACTGCTGTTCTCTCTGAGACAGAAGGGAGTAGTGATCGCCCCCATCACCCTGCACGTAAGCCCCGGCACTTTCCTTCCCATACGGACAGATAACATCGAGGATCACAGAATGGAGGAGGAATATGTTCATGTGCCAGAAGGAACCGCCTCCGCGATCCGGGAAGCGTCACAGAATGGGAAGAAGGTGGTCGCGGTCGGAACCACGTCCTTCAAAGCTCTTGAAACCGCTTCCAGAGGAGGCGGTGTCCAGGGATACGATGGATGGAGCGATCTGTTCATCCGTCCTCCCTTTGAGTTCAAGTCGGGCGTGGATGTCCTTGTGACCAACTTTCACTTGCCCAAGTCCTCTCTGCTCTTGCTGGTGTCGGCCTTTGCCGGAAAAGAGAGGTTGTTTGGCGCGTATGATGAAGCGGTCCGGCTCGGATACCGGTTCTACAGTTTCGGAGATGCTATGCTGGTCTTCAGGTGATGAGATGTTCCGTGTTGAGAAGAAGGATGAGAACTCCAGGGCCAGATCGGGTTCTGTGGAGACATCGCATGGGAATCTGAAGACGCCCGCCTTTCTTCCTGTGGCCACCAAAGGCGTGGTCAAGACCCTTGACATCCGCGATCTTGAGGAACTGGGTGCAAACGGACTCATTGTCAACGGTTTCCACCTCTGGATCAGGGGATTGGAGGCTGTTGAGGACGCGGGAGGATTGCACTCATTCATGAAGTGGGACGGACCTATATTGTCGGACAGCGGTGGGTTCCAGATCATCAGAAAGGACTTCAATTTCAAGATATCCGATGAAGGTTTCCTGCTCAAGTCGCCCATCGACGGACAGATGGTTCTGTATTCTCCCGAAGTCTGCATGCAAGTACATTCTGTTCTGGGAACCGACGTTGCATTCGTTCTCGATGATTGTCCCCCGCACCCTTCGACCCATGAACGTCTTGAGGTCTCGGTAAAAAGGACCAAGGACTGGGCTCAAAGATGTCTGGAAGCAAAGGGTGACGACCAGCAGGTCTACGGCATCGTCCAGGGAGGGTCCGATCCCGATTTGCGGAAGCGCAGTTCGGAAGAGCTTTCGGGCATGGCATTCGATGGGTTCGGCATCGGAGGGCTTTCCATCGGCGAATCAAGAGAGGAGATGTACTCGGCCGTCGATGTCTCCCTGTCCAATCTACCGAGTGATAGGCCAAGGCACCTGATGGGCGTCGGATCACTAGCTGAGATACTGGAATCCATTTCCCACGGGATCGACATCTTCGACAGCGCCTTTCCGACAAGGAACGCAAGGCACGGTACGTTCTACACCCCGAACGGCAAGTTCGACATCAGGAAGCGGGAGTTCAACGGAAAGAAAGAACCCCTGGGAGAAGCTTGCGACTGTTTCACCTGCAGGAACTACACCGCTTCATACCTGCATCACCTTTACAAGGAAAAGGAAATGCTGGCCTATAGATTGCTTTCCATTCACAACCTCCGAACCGTGATAAGTCTGGTAGATGATTCAAGGAAAGCCATTGCAGACAACAGATTCGGGGAGTTCAAGGAAATGTATCTTACCGGGTCCTCGGCTTAGTCATCTCATCATTCGAAAGGCATATAATTCTAGAATGCGATACCCCTATTGTGGCAGGCGGGACATACGAGAGAGAGCTGAAACACATTTTGCACGGCGACTTGGACGTCATTGGGAAGGCGACAAGAAGCTGCGATGAGACCGAGAAAGAGTCCTATCTGAAGATCCTTGACAAGCCGTTCGTGGTCTCCAGGGCAGCCGGGTCGATGGGTTTCGACCTCATCGCGCTGAGAGGAGATGTTTCTTTTCCGATTGAAGTTAAGAGCTCCAAGAGCAAGACCCTCAGGTTCAGCAAGAACGTCAGGAACCAGGACCAAGCGAAATGGATGATCGGCGAATGTGACAGAGCAGGTCTCTTCCCGCTCTATGCATACCGGCTCAAGAGGCAGAGGGGAGATTCGTGGAGGATATTCGCTCTGGAAGTGGACGGAGTGAAAGGCAGGCTGAAGCTCATGTACAACAGGATACCGAAGATCGAAAAGAGCGCCATGGGCCATCATATTCTCAGATGGGAGGACGGGATGCCTCTGAACAAGTTCATAGACTATTTGTGTAGGTAGTGCGGAGTTGTGGTTCCGAAAAGGTCGCTGTTGAGGACTCTGGTATTGTCCATGGTCAACGTCACGTTTGGTTTCTGTACAAGGGCTTAGACTTCTGTCGTCCTCGATAATGGAGAACGACATTTCTCGTGTCCTCAAATCTAATGAGGAGCTCTCGTCCATCATCTCTGTTTCTCAAACGCTCAGAACCATTGAGACAGCCACCTCTCCGTTGTCATCATCAGTCACGGTAAGTATGATTGTGTAAGTTCCTGCAGAAGAATATCCGTGTAGGGTCAGATCGGTCACAATTACCGGATTCACGTCGGGTGATGGATAAGGATCAGGATTCATTCCATTGTTGTAGTAGATGTGTTCATCGAAAGTTCCATCTCCGAAACTCCATTTGAACTTCAGATCGTCGCTACCAGGATCATATGCAATGGCTTCTAGAGTGACGGTGGGAAGAGGCAAGTATTGATTCAAATCTTCGATGTTCCAAACCCACGTTTCTTCGTGTCTCACGTTGAATGTGTGATGTATTCTTCTTGAGGTATTATCAAACTCGAAAACAAACCAAGCAGGAGTGGCACCCCAAATCTGCCCATTGATAGGGTCATCTTCTGGGGTGTAGTAGGCCGTTGCTGAGTATTTCTTTGAGGGATCTATCGAGACGTTCGCCAGACGGACTGTCTGGTTGTTTGGACTTCCTGGGTATCTAGTGATGTTCGCATAGCCAATCTCATCGTCGCTTTCGAAAATGTGAACTTCCACATTGTGCCACTTCTCCCCTGCTATGCGGAAGAGGATGGATGCACTTGCGTCGTCTATCTGGTAAGAAGAATCTGAAATCACGGGATTGATGTTCTGGATTTCCACATCAATTTCTCCTTGGGCGACTGGTGTTATCTCTCTCGTGTAGGTGCGGAAGCCAAGGTTGTCGTCATCATCAGGGCCAGTCCAACCTGAATCCAGATTCCCCCCATATGTCGGCCATTCTGGCACGAGGAGTCCGTTACCATGACCCTCATAGGATCCGTTTGTTGGGTAGAAGAGATTCAACATGATATAATACATGCGGTTTAGCTCAAGGACCACATCCTCCACATCGATGATTGGCCATTCATCAGGTTCGATGTATCTGCCTCTTGGAACTTCTGTGTAGGGGAGACTCCCATGGCTGAGATTTGACCCAGAGGGGTCCAGCGTATCGCGAATCCATGCGTGAAGGTCAGAAGGCTGACCCCAGTTCACTGATACGTCCACAGCAACCTTTGTCAGCAAAGGCCTGTTAGGGACAAACGCCTGAGCTATCCACTGAGTCGGATTCAGGGCCCCAACCTCATGGAGCTCTCCCTCCAGCACAATGTCCACTACGTCCTTTGGCAACCCCCTCTCCACTCTCGCCGAGCCTGTGAAGTCATCCCCCCAAATGTGCTCGTACTCTTCTGTTACTATCCACGACGTATCCCAGACACCATCAGAATCCAGGTCCCAGCGATGCGATGCGTTTTCAGGTGATGATCCGAGAGCGCAAGATGCGTTGAGCGCAACCGGCATTCCCTCGAATCCAGAGACGGAGCAATTCGCAACTTGAGGCGTTTGGTCTTCAAGTATGTGAGATTCGTCTGGATAGATCAATGCATGGTTCTCATTCCAGGAGAAACTTGCAGTGGAGAGGATGAATGCAAGAGCTATCAAACCAGCTGACAGGGGCGACAAGCCATCCTTCACTTCCTAAATCCCCTCCTCTATGATTTTTGATTGGGTTCCTGCTTATATTAGATTTTCGGTGGGGAAACTTTCACCGCTGTGTCTGGACGGAATGACTGCTCTCTGTTTGAGATAAGACCACAGGTGAAAGTACTCAGGAAATGTCGGAGACCATAGGGAAGTCTGTCATTTCCCCT
>JAGLME010000021.1 GCA_023140195.1 Thermoplasmata archaeon | reverse complement strand
GCGAGGGACGGATTTTCCAGAATGCCGCTCAGAGAACGACCTGGGCGGCATTCCCTGCGCTCGGGAGGTAAGTGCGAATGGTCTCTAGCAACGGACAGTACTTAAAGGCGTTTGACGACGCGCTGGAGCAGTGGACAGATGAGCGGTTCATATCGCGCACACAAGTGCGTGCTGTCTCTGTGTTCAGTGTGTACCTAGTCAATCTGTCAGAAGAGGATGGGTGGGATTACGTCGGTCACTCGTACAAGGTGGGTACGCCGATGGGGTGTCTAGTGGTCAAGGCGGACATCGGCGGTGTACCACACGTAGTGTTCACATCAGGCAGGACATACACAGGTTGTGTTGTAGCATTCCTGCGGAAGTTGGAGGAAGGGTGGCTGGAGTGGAGGCGTGATAGGTACAGGGTCTGATTTGACAAAGTAGGCAGCTCCCCTTATCATGGTCAGGGGGGTGGGTGTAGGGTCGGACTCTGGGGAGCTTTCGACCACATCCACCCCCTATCCGGAGAGGAGGTGATTCCAAGTGCGCGTGCTGCTGTACAAGCGAGACGGTTCGGTACGAACGTTAATGGTTGTGCCCGAACTACACACCCACAGAGCCCCTATCGTCAATCAGGTTTCGACGAAAGAGGCCCTGAGGGAAGTGGTCAAGCTGGCGGTGGAACAGGCCGTGCGACCACGAGAGCAAGCTGGCTGGCACCAGCCAGGGCTCCCGGAGTAGAACGGGGCACATACACTCACAACTGGCCTGTAGGGGCCAAAGGAGACTACGATGACGGTGGAGATTGGAGACATCATCCGAACGTCGATGAACTTCCTACTTAACGATGGAACGGTGATGCAGAACGTGTACCATCACAAAAGGGGAGGCGTTGGCATCGTTGGGGACGCGGAGATTCTCACGACCTTGGAGACCTGGGCCGAAACCATGTACGCGGAGATTCAGGACATCGTGCATACGACGGTCACGGAGCAGCTTTGCTTTGTGGAGCGCATAGAATGGGACACAGACAAGTGGGTCATAGCAGAGAACATCGGAACGTTTCTTCCTCTGTTCGAGCCCCAGGGGGTCACGGACCCGATGCCAAACCAGGTGAGCCCCTTTGTGGTGTTCAAAACTGCGCGACCCAAGACGGTGGGGCGGAAGTTCCTCTTCCCCTGCAATGAGAACGACCAGAACCAGGGCATCTTGGCGGCTGGGGCCGTAACTGACATAGTCGCGTATGCTGACGATGCGGTAAACAACATCTTGATGTTGCCAGCCGCCACGCTCATACCGGGGGTGCCTCGGACGGGGGTCGACGCGTGGTACGAGTTCCTCGTTGCGGTGGTGACTAACCTCGTAGGGACCCAGCGTCGCCGGCGACCAGGGGTGGGTGCTTAGAGACTACGACTGCTGCC
>JAGLME010000020.1 GCA_023140195.1 Thermoplasmata archaeon | reverse complement strand
AGAACTTTTTGTCCTTTCTGGATATTTCCTTTTTGAAAAACCTTCACTACTGTAAGTCCTCCAGCGGGAAAAGTGGCGGCTTCCTCATAGGTCAAATTGGCTGGTTTTATTGCCATCAAGCCCTTTTTTTCAATCGTTCCTTCTTTGGGTTTTTCAGGTAGACATATGTACTCAGCATAAGCACCAAAACCAAAACCAGCAAATGCAAAAACCTCGTCACCTTTCTTGAACAGCTTCACATCTTTGCCTACTGATTCAATTTCCCCAGCAAGCTCCATCCCCAATATAGGTATTTTTTTCGGCCTCGTGAGTCCAAACATGAACCTTATGGCAAATGGGTCAGGCTTTCGTATTCGAGTGTCCCCTACATGTGCTGTTGTTGCGTGAATCTTTATAAGCACTTCATTATCTTTTGGAACAGGTTTTTCTACCTCTTGGAGCTGAAGAACCTCCGGTGGTCCGTATTTTGTGCATACAATCGCTTTCATGTTTGTTTGTCCCTCCTAAGAATCGACTGCAGATGGATTGAATCCTTTAATTATCAGCCATACCGCAAATACCATTTCCTGCACGGCTATTGGAGCGGCCAAAATGGCAGGATCAAGGCCGAACAAAGCCATCAAGCCATATAATAGAACCAATGCGGCTCCAATGAGACCCCAGACTGATAACCATCGAGGAACGAGTCTTGTTTGATACAATACATAATAGAGAGGCAGACCTCCTAGACCCAAAAAGATCATAGTCCCGATCGCAAAGGACCATTCAAATAACGCCAGCAATAGAGTACCTGAAGGTTGATAATAGGTAGCATCCAAAGTTCCTGCTACATATTCCTGACTTAATGTTAATAGTGATAGTAGGCTGATTGAAGCAACAATAATGAGAATGGTCTCAATAAGCCTCAGACCAACATACCCTAGAGCTAAACCTTCATTATGTTTCTTGAGGATTGGAAACATCATAACTCCAATGCCCATAACTGAAACGGCGAGAATTAACCAAAATATCACTGCTATTATCACTTGGTTTTCATTAGCAGAAACATTATCAAGATAATCTGGAGGATCTAGATTAGATCCCAGAAAAACAATACTTACAATAGCCGTAACCGTCGCGACTATGAATAATACTCCCACAATTATTGCGGTCTTTCTATATGAATCCATTTTTCTCCCCTTCTCTTCTGCAATCGCTTTCATAATCCACCCTCACTCGGAGAAAAGATATTTCTGCATAAAAAGGTTCTTCCCAGTCCAGAAAAGAAAGAAGAATAGGGCCTTCCGCACAGCCCATTTCATCGAAGGATTTCAGACATTTCGAATCCGATCAGACAAGATCCGACCGACCGAAGGGGACTTCTGTCCTATACCCGACTTATCATCACTTGTCTATATAATCCCCTCTCGGATTCACCGTTCTGGTCTCCACCATTAACACAACTGTTTTCTCCTCAGCCCTCGTCCGATGTTCGACCCCTTTTGGTACAGTATATGCTTGATTCTGATCCAGTTCGATCATACCATCTGGTATATCCAACAGCAGCTTCCCAGATATGACGTAGAAGAACTCGTCCTCATCATCATGATGATGCCAATGGAACTCTCCTTCGAAGATCCCGAGCCTCACGAGAGAATCATTCACCTGACTCAGGGTCGTGTTGAACCATTTCTCAGAACATGCTTTCACGATGCTTCGAATGTCAATGATCTCCGATTGACCAGCCTTTTCGCCCAAGACCGTTCACCTCCAGTATGGAGTGGTGTAATCACCAACCGCTTATATCCTCTTCTCAGATAGCATCTGCGATTGTGACGGATCTCTTGAATGTAGTTGGGCATAAGTAGTAGAGTCCACGTTAATAATGTGGGAAGTCGCTAAATGAGGGTGCTATTGACAGGCGCAACTGGATACATAGGGCGAAGGCTGAGCCAGAGGCTGGTCGAAGAAGACTTGGATCTCAGGCTGTTTGTCAGAGACCCGAGGAAGGTCCAGGAGAGCGTAATGTCGAAGGTCGATATCGTTGAAGGAAGTACATTCGATGTGGAATCGCTGAGGAGGGCCGTTGAAGGTGTTGATGTTGCGTATTACCTGATCCATTCAGTGGGTGCCAGTGAGGACTTCGAAAGACTTGACAGGGTGAGCGCCCAGAACTTCCTTGATGCATGCGTAGATGCAGGTGTCAAAAGGATCGTGTACCTGGGAGGGTTAGGCAAGGAAGACACTGCAAGCAAGCACCTCCGAAGCAGGCTGGAGGTCGGGGAGATATTGAGCTCCAAACCAGAGAAGGTTCAGACCATCTGGTTCAGAGCATCTGTCATAATCGGTTCCGGCAGTGCGAGCTTCGAGATCATCAGGCATCTGGTGCAGAAGATCCCCGTGCTGATACCTCCAAGATGGGTGAGGACACTCACACAGCCCATCGCGATTGACGATGTTCTCGATTATCTGGTGTCCGCCAGGAACCTGGACGTTGAAGGCAATCTAGTCGTGGACATCGGATCTGGTGTGATGAGCTTCCAGGACATGATAGAACGTGCATCTGAGATAATGGAATTGAACCGTATCGTAATACCCATTCCCATCCTGAGCCCGAAGCTCTCGTCCTACTGGTTGGCGCTGATAACGCCCGTTCCCATCCGCGTCGCTTCAAGGCTCATAGAGGGATTGAAATCAGAGACGTTGGTCCAGAACGACAACGCCCAGAGATTCTTCCCGGAAGTGAAACCGGTCTCCTATGTGGTGGCTGTCATAAAGGCAATAGGGGAGATAGAGGAGAACCAGATTCTCAGCAGATGGTGCGACAGCGGTGCCGGTGAGGTAAGCGACACACTTCACGAGGATATTGCCACTGCCGTCTTCGTAGAAAAGCGGGAATCTGAATTGGGGAGAATGACGCCTGATGAAGCATATGAAAAGATCATCCGCCTGGGAGGACAACAAGGATGGCTGAGATTCAACGTCCTCTGGCGGATGTGGGGTGTGGTTGACAAGCTCCGAGGAGGATATGGCCTGAGCAGGGGAAGAAGGGACCCAGACGAGCTGAGAATAGGTGACACCGTGGATTTCTGGAAGGTTGTGGACCTGGTGGAAGGAAAGAGATTGTTGCTGGTCTCTCAGATAAGATTCCCGGGCACCGCGTGGCTTGACTTCACGATCGAAGAGGACAAGGTGATCCAGACCTCCTATTTCTATCCGAACGGCGTTCTGGGACGGCTTCATTGGTATCTTACTCATCTGCCTCATGTTCTTGTGCTGGATAGCTTGGCGAAGGCGGTAGTTGAGAATTGAGTGCCGGAAGGGCCATATGTCTCAAATCGAGATACGGTTGGTAGCAAGCATATTGATTGCGATACCTTGATATACTAGCAATACACTGTATTACACAGTGGTCGAATGCCTGTTTCCATAAGCCTAAGATTGCCCGAGGTTGTTCTTGAGCAATTGGAGGAAATCGCGACGGAGTCTGACAGGACGAAATCCTATCTCATACGAAAAGCAATCGAACGGTATCTGGAAGAATATGCGGATTATAGGATTGCGCTGGACAGATTGCACGACAAGGATGACAAGATCATCTCTTCGAAGGAACTGAGGAAGCGACTTGCCAGTGAAGATTGAGCATAAGGCATCCGTTGAACGGGACCTGGGAAAGATTGACAAGAAAGAAGCGAACAGAATCCTCAGGAAGTCGGAGAAGGTTCTCGGTGAGGACCCGGACAAAGGAATCCCCTTGAAAGGTGAATACGAAGGGTTGTACAGGTTGCGGGTGGGAGACTACAGGGTCATATACTGCAAGACAAAAGCGGGTGTGTTGATACTCAGGGTTCGTCATAGGAAGAAGGCCTATTGAAACTGATGGAACCAGATTAGATTTGGAAGCTGAGCGTCTCCGAAAGTTCCTTTCGCCAATAAGGGATGGAGTAACATGTGTCTATTCATTACAGTACTTTTGCCAAAGAAGGCGAACCTCAGAGCACTCAGACCGATCTACGAGAAGTATCTGATGGGCTTCAAACCATATGAGCGGGATACGGTTCTCTCAACACTTCGGCCGAACGATAAATGCTATAATCCTGGGCTTCACGGACACTGCGACTGTAGTACAGATCTCGGCAAAGGCGGACGCAAACGACTCAAAGATCAAAAACGACAACGTATCATCAAGCAGTACAATGAGCAAACGCCTAAGCCGTATATTCGCGAAAAGGGCATAGAGGCAAAGCTCGGTGAGAAAGAAGGTCCGAGCTTCGACATCCCTCATTGGATGGGGTTCCTCAGTGAGTGCCTTGATGGGTGGTTAGTGGAGCACATAGGTCTATTCCTGCATTTCGGAGATCTGTTGGAATTGAAGGCACCGAGTGGGAAGAAGAAGTTAGAAAGATACAAATCATAGAAAATGGGGAAGATCCCTTTGGACCCCAAATGGTACACACCTGTCCAAGTGGAGATCAAGGGAGAGCATCGAATACCTCTCAATGAACTAACAGTGGATGTTCTGGCCATGATTGAAGAAGATGTTCTCTACGAGTTCATGCCAGAGCAGTAGAGAACAACCGAAACCCGATGAGATTCAATGGGATTACGGCCTCTTCACCGATTCCTCTTCTATTCCAGAGAGCTCTTCAGCAAGTTTCACACATCTGTCAAAACCAGCGCTTCTCTGGATCATCAGTCTTGCACCATCGGGAGAACCGCCTCCATGCATGCACCCCGGAATCCCGGCACCCAATGTCAGCCACTCGATCAATCTGGCAATCCTAGCCCTTGACTCTGCCGGAGCAGCCGCTTTGAGGTATTTCTGGACCAACTCCCCGTATTCTTCGCTCTCAAAATCCTGGTAGGAAGGCATACAGCCGGTCTCGGTTATTCCTCCACCGATCTCCTGAGCCAGTCTCTTCGTCTCATAAGGCAAGGTAGCAACGTAGACCTTGTTCACATTCGACAGCAATGGATCGACCATCCAACTCCCGGAAGCATGCTTCTTCCCCAATACTGCAGCAGCAACGCCCATCCCATACGTCGTCTCGTTGTTCATCACCATCTGCGTGAGCTTGTCCCTGAAGACCTTCTCCGACAGTCCGTTCGCCCATGCCATCAATATGGAAGCGCCCACCATCACGTCTCCTTGTCCAGCAACACAAGCGCCGATCGCCGCCCTGTAAGGAGCGATGAAGTTCATCACCATATCGAGAGTGAAATCGTGTTCCCTGAGCATGAATATCCTTTCCCTGGGCACGAAAACATCTTCGAACAGAAGGTAGGACTGAGTTATCCCACCACACTCAACAGGTGAGTCGAACCCTTCCTCTAATTCCCGCATATCGCTGGGATGCCTGGTCTCGATGCATTTCAATCCTTCCGCGTCCCTCGGGATCACGAACGCCACCGCCCAGTTCCTGTCCTCCTCCCGATACTTCATTCCTGGAAGGACCAGTATCTCATTGGCCGCAGCGACGCCGCAGATCATTATCTTTGCACCTTTGACCACGATGCCGTCGCCTTTCTCATCTATCACGTGCAAATTCATGTCCGGGTCTTCCTGCTGTGATGGTGTTAGAGTTCTGTTCCCTTTGGGGTCCGTCAATGCGACGGAAATGGTGATGTCCCTCTCCTGAGCGTCCTTCAACCACTCCTTGAACCTTATGTGGTAATCCGTCCCCAGCTTCTCATCCATGTCGAATGATGTCTTCCACACCGCATTGATTCCGGTCCAGCCGCCGCACCTACCGCCCGTGCACGTCCCGGTGACGTTGAACATGTACCTCTTCATCTTGGAGTTGGCGATCATGTCCTCCGGGCCTTTGATTATGGACAAGTATCTGGATATCTTCTCTCCGGTTAGGACCGATTCGGCCACGACCATGTCCCTGTATTCAGGGTCATGAGCCAGCGCATAGATCTGAGCGTGACCTTCGACAGTCCTCTTGGTGGCCGGGTGGGTGGTGACGTCCCCTATCAGCTCCCCGAACTTGTACACGTTGGGATTCATGTTTCGAAGGCTTTCCTTATACTCCTCAGGCGTCTTTATCACAAGAACCAACTCCCTTTCCTACCCCGAACTGGAGAATACGCTTTTCTGCTTTATACCTAACTGGATTCACTCGGGCAGCTTGCTCCGTTCCAGATGTGTGGATTCGCATTTTGGAGGGAGAAGATAGTGGTCGAAACCGAGATACATCGTGGGACTTACCTTGTCTGTCAGAAACATCTGGCCCTCGCTGAATGCCTCTTCGTCATAATGAGAGAACAGAACCTCTCCGACGAACCAGTGGTGATCTCCAAGCTCTATCACAGAATGCAACTTGCACTCGTATGCCGCGTATGCGTCCTTTAGAACGGGCAGGTCCAACCCAGTTTCCCCTTTGAGTTCAAGCCCGAACATCTCGAACTTGTCCACATCCCTCCCGCTGACGCCTCCGGTCTGGGCCGATATGATCGATTTCTCACTGGGAACGTAGTTCATGGCGAACTTCTTCGATTCCGTGATCATGTTGTAGGTGTGCCTCTTGGGAGAAACGGAAACCCCCAGCAAGGGCGGCTTGAATGAGATGCACGAGTGCCACGCGGCTGCCATGGCATCCTGTTCGTTCTCGGTTCTGGTCGTAACGATCGCAACGTTCGCCGGATAATGCCTTGCGAACTTCCCAACGCCATCCATCATCTTCTTCGTCAAGTGTCCTCACCTCTTCATTTCCCCATGACGTTCGACCGTAAGCTAAGAAAGTCTAATAACCTTTCCAAACGCACCTTTTCGGCATATGTTAACAAAAGCCCTCACGTTTTTGTCCGAACACGTCTTGGAATGAAGACAATTCGACACGTCTTATGAGATTCACTAAACAAATTATAAATAGTTTGAGGACCCCTATACACGCAACAGGTTGTGGGGCATGGCCAGACTGATAAAAACCGAAAGCGATACCCTCTCACTGGTGCTTCGTTGCCAATTCGTTAACGAATGGGAACTGGAGACCATTTTTGCTTTGGAGAATGAACTTCCAGAGCCCCCTCAAATAGAGGGAAGTGAGGAATAAGGGAAAGAAAGGGGCTTAGCCGACGCCACCTCTTTGTATTTCCTTTGCTCGATTGTCGAGGTCCTTAGCCTTGGCCTTGAGTTTTAGAATGCGCGCTTCGAGCTTCTTGGACTTGAGCTCTATCTTGGCGGACTTGGCGAGAAGCTTGGCCGCCTTTGCCCTGTTGACCGCTACAGCCTTCGCCTTTTTGGCATCATCAATGGTGGACATCGAACCGGGAAACGAATACGCGTGGGGTTAATAAAAGTTGGCGAGTGGGTATCGTCATGCTAAAATATGCGTCTCTGGATGGTAGGACGATGCGAGTTTCGGTGGAAGCGTACGGTTGTACACTGAACCAGGGCGAGTCCAGGTTCATGCAGGAGCTGCTGGAAGGGGCTGGACACGAGGTGGTTGAACCTGATGATGCTGAGACCTCCCTTGTTGTCACCTGCTGCGTGATAGAATCGACCGAGCGCAGGATGCTGAAAAGGATCGCGGAACTGAAGGAAAAGGACAAGAGGGTTCTCATCGGCGGGTGCATGGCGTCCATCATGAAGGAGAAGGTGAGCGCTGTTGATCCAGATGCTGTTTTCATCTCCCCGAGGAATCTGGAGAAGGTACTGGACGAGGTGGGCGAGGGGGACGGAAAGTCTCCGGGAGAGCCGGCAGATAGAGTACTCCCCGAGAACTCGATAGATGCGATCGTTCCCATTGGCCAAGGGTGTACCGAACGATGCAGCTACTGTGTTACGAGGCTTGCCAGAGGGGCTTTGAAGAGCCGCCCGGAAGAAGATATCACTGCATCGGTCTCCCGACGATTGGCTGAAGGCTTCAAGGAAATCAGGTTGACGGCACAGGACACGGCTGCCTATGGAAGAGATAATGATTCTTCACTACCAGACCTGCTGAACCGCATCACATCACTTGACGGAGAGTTCAGAATAAGAATTGGAATGGCGAACATCACCAATCTCAAGCCAGTTCTTGCGGAAACCATCAGGGCATTTGACTCGGACAAGGTATACAAGTTCCTCCATTTGCCCGTCCAGAGCGGGGACGACGATCTCCTGAGAAGTATGCGAAGGAGGTACTCGGTCAAGGACTTCATAGATATCTGCGAGGATTTCAGGTCCAAGTTTCCGAATCCATCGATATCCACCGACATCATCACCGGTTTCCCGGGCGAGACGCAGGAGCAATTCCAGGCGTCCCTAGACCTAATGAAAGAAGTTCGACCTGACAGCATCAACGTGACCAGGTTCTCCGCGAGGGAGGGGACTGAGGCGTTCAACATGGACAAGAAGGTCCCCGGCTGGGAATCGAAGGAAAGATCGAGGGAACTGACGAGACTGAGATTGGGTATGAGCCTGGAGAAGAAAGAGTCCCTGGTTGGCTCCGCCTTCAGAGTCATGACGACGGAACGTTTGAAACCGGGAACGAGCATGGCCAGAACCGACAGCTACCGCCCTGTGGTCCTTCCAGGAGATCTTCCGTTGGGTTCATTCTACGATGTGAAGATCGTTTCCGCCACCGATGCATGTCTCAAAGCGGAGCTTGCTTGAGCAAGGGCTCTACTCTATGTTCTTGTACTGCCAGTACATCTTTGCTATGACGACTGGTATCAGAATCCACAGCAACAGGGTAAGAAGGACCCCAGTTGAGCCGAAGGGAGAGGTGATGGACAAGATCAATGTTGCTGGAAGAAGTACCAGAACGGCAACGATCACCCCTATCTTACTGTACTTGAATGCCATGTTCACCATTTCTCGTAATGGACCAAATCTCCAACTGGAATCCGTTTCCTTGCCGCCGGTTGAGAGACAGGTTCCCCGATTGGGAGAATCGCTACAGGCCTGATGTGCCCTGGAAGCTCCAGAGTATTGCTGGCCTTGGACTCATCGAACGCCCCCACCCATACGCATCCGAGACCCATATCGTGGATCGCGAGGAGCATGTTCTGAATGGCTGCCGCACAGTCTTGGAGACAATAGAGAGTGATGCCCCTTTTCCCGTAATGCATGATCCTGTCCATGTTGGCGCAGACGACAATGACGACCGGAGCTTCTGCAATGAAGTCCTGACCATGGGCGGCCAGTGCAAGACCGTCCTTGGTCTTCTGGTCCCTGACAACAACGAAATCCCTTGCCTGGAGATTACCTGCGGATGGAGCCGCATGCCCCAGTTCGATCAGCTCGGTCACGACCTCCTCGGGTACGTTCCCATCGCCAAACCTCCTGATGCTCCTTCTCCCAAGGATGGCCTCCTTCAGCTCCATGATGCAGGATAAGTTGAACTTCTCTAAACTATTTGCCATGATTTATTAGGCGAAAGCGCATTTCAGACATGCCATGGACGTGACATGCACCCTTGAGTTCATCTACCCGGATGAAGAGAAGGCGAAGCACATACTGAAGACGGTGGATGTTGACAACTACGGCTACGTGGAAGCGGTTGTGGATGGCAGCAGGATAATATCCAAGATCAAGGCGAAGAGCCTGAAATCCCTTTTGCACACACTGGACGATTACCTATCCTGTATAACTATTGCCGAGAAGATTGCCGAGGCCTAGATCCCTTCCCTGACCCGTGCTGCTATTCCCTTTGAGAAAGCGAGCATCTCTTCCCTGTTCATCAATGCCCTTGCCACGGCGACCAGTTCATCATCCTCGTTCACGACCAGGACCTCGTCCCGGGGCCTCAGACCTTCATCACACTCTTTGACGAACTTGGCGAAAACGTTCTTCCCTTCCCGGTTGAACACCGCCGTGTCGCTCTGGACCACCACGCGCAATCTCGGTTTCTTGAACTTCTTGTGGAGAATCCTGGCTCCTTCCGCTTTGAGGGTGAAAAGGCCGTCCCTTGCTCTCAATGACAGCAGATGCCTTCCTTCGTGCAGAACGTTGCGTATCCTGCCTGTCTTCTTGGATTTGGTCAGTTCAACACCGCGTTTGATCAGGGCTTTTCCCGCTCCCTTCTCGAACTGCATGTCCGCGATCGCTCTCAGCTTGAGGATGTCCGGATCCCTTTTCACGGGTTTTGATGGAAGTTCGTTCAGATTCGTCGGTCTCCTCCTCGTCCAGCGCACGACCTTCTCAAAGCCGATATGGTCAAGGAAATCATCGGTGCGCTTTCTCATCAGTTTCGCGGTCTCGGCGCTGAGCAGCATTGGAACGAGCGATTGGGCCAGCGGATACATCTCGTCGAGTTCCAGGGGAACGGGGCCGAGAACCGATTCGACGATGATAGCGGCATCCGCCTTGCTCCTGATGTCTGCGACCTCATCTCTGAATGCCATGCCGTACGGCTTGCTGGTCTCCGGAAGAACGACGGCGATACGCTTGGTCGCAGGCGTGAACCTCTCCTTCAACCTCGAATTGTACCTGACGATCAGCGGTCTGTGAAGGGACTCGTACGACGTGAAGTAGAATGAGCTCCTCTTGCTGGTGGGCTCGAATCTCTCAATGTAGTCGGTGTATTCCCGCAGTTTGCGAAGTGCGGAGAGCATGTCCGGATGAAGGCTGCATCTTCTCTCGACCAGTTCCCACAGGCTCCCTTCATGTATAGCCTGCTTTATCGTCCGTATCTCGTTGTAGCTGGAGTGGAGGTTGTGTTCCGCAATCGCGACCTTGTCCTTGCTGAGCTCCTCGGGGGTGAAACTGTCGCACACGGGACAATGACATATCTGATGCACCAGGTCCTTCGCCCGTCTGGTGCCGTCGGGGAACATCATCCTTCCGTCCTTGGCGTATTTCGCATAGGAGGAAGAATCGAACATGTCGCATCCCATCAGCGCTGCCAGTGCAAAGACCATGGGATGTCCGGCCCCGTACAGGTGCACCGGCTTTTGGGGGGACAGACCTCTCTTTACGGAGAGGACGACATCAGCGAGATCGGAGAACTTGTAGGTCTCCATCAACGGGACGACACCGCCAATGGCGTTCACGTCAATGTCTATGTTGGACATTCTGGAAGCGCATTCTTCCCTGAGGTCCGGGTATGTGGATCCTTGAATCCCGCCTGCCAAGAACATCTTCTTCTTTATCTCCACTGCCTCTTCCGCTCTCACTATTGTATCTTCTATGTCCTTCCGCGCTTTCCTCTTGGAGATGAACGGCTCCGAGAATACGTCCAGAATCGAACCGATGTCCGAACCGATGTCCCTCTGAAAGCCAACGATCTCTTCATTGGTGACCGAAACATCGCCGTAAACGTGTGACTGGAAGGTACCCGAATCCGTCATGATAGGTCCGTTGAAGTCGAGTAGCGCGTGCACCCCTTTGGAGAGGGCCTTCTCCCTAAGCCCCTTGCTCTTGTTGATGACATATGAATTGGTGATTATGGCCGATGTCCCGAACTTCTTGCTCATTTCTTTCGGCGCGATGGTTATTATGTTGGGGTTGATGACCGGCAGGAGGGTTGGGGTCTCGACGGTTCCGTGCCTGGTCCTCAATGAACCGATCCTTCCCAGACCATCCCTGGCCTTGAGCTCGAACATCGTCAGTGAATCGACCTAGTGGTATTATGGTTTTCTTTCTGATCAAGTAGGAACGTTGGAGAAAACGGTTAAGTAAGCCGAGAGAGATTGTCAGTACCGCTGGTAATCAATGTTGAGGAACACCTTCGTCCACATACCTGGCATAGGCGATCAGACCGAGAGGAGATTGTGGGATGAGGGGATCATCAGCTGGGACGATTTCTTGGACAATGAGGAGGTCGTACCCTTTCAAGGACGCACCAAACAGTTCGTCCGGAGCTACGTCAAGGAATCCAAGAAGCACTTGGACAATAAGAACCATCACTACTTCGTCGACAAGATCCCACGGAGGGAGCTGTGGAGGGCGTACAACGAGTTCCAGGATTCGGTCGCGTTCCTCGACATCGAGACCACGGGACTGAGCAACGAGAGGCATTACATCACCATGATCGGCGTTTACGACGGGGAAGAATCGAAGGTGTTCACCAGGGGAAGGAACCTCCGCCAGTTCCCCAGCGAGATCAGGAAATTCAAGAGCATTGTCACTTACAACGGAGCAAGATTCGACATTCCGTTCATCCAGTCCGCCTTTCCGGACCTGAGATTGCACCAGATACACATTGACATAATGTACCCCCTGAGGAGGCTTGGATACCGCGGGGGTCTGAAGGGCATCGAGAAGCAGGTGGGCATCGCGAGGAGCGAGGAAACCGACGGTCTGAGCGGTTACGACGCGGTCATCCTCTGGAAAAGGCATCTTAGGGGCGATAAGAACGCCCTTGACATCCTAGAGAGATACAACATAGAAGATATCGAGAACCTCAAGACGCTGTCCGACCTTGCCTACAGAGAACTCAAGAGAGAATGCTTTCCTGATGAGTGAGAGGGACCCGTCTTCCTTTTGATGGGTGCTGACTACAGCCAGGCCTTTCCTTTCCATTCATTGACCGGGTACTTGTCTTCGTTCTTCTTGATCTTCCCCAGGACGGCTTCAGATATGTCTATGTTCGTTGCATTGGCGAGGCTCAGAGCATAGATCACAACGTCGGCCAGCTCTTCCCTGACCTTGTCCGCAACTTCATCTCTCTGGATGTCAATGTCTTCCTGGTTCTTCCATTGGAACAGTTCCAGAAGCTCCCCGCTCTCAATGGAGAGCGATATGGCAAGGTCCTTCGGGTTGTGGAACTTCTCCCAGTCCCTCTCATTCACGAACTCCGAAACGGATTTCTTCAGATCCGCAATCAAGGTGTCTTCATCCACCACGAACAGGAATGGGTCATCGAGGATATGCAATTTTCCGAACTAATGACCCTCGATGTGGGGGAGTTCGCATGTTTCGTCACAGACCTCGCACTCGACCTGAAAAGTGGCATGCCCGATCCGGTACCCTTCAGAGACCAGCGTGTTCATCTTCCTGATGAGGTCGGAGGATTCCTGCAGGCGTTCTGGTTTGACGACTATGTGGCACGTGATCGCGTGAACGTTAGAGCATATGCTCCAGACATGAAGATCGTGAACATCATCCACACCGTCCACATTCAGGATCTCGGACTTGAGGTCGTCCAGATTGATGTGTTTGGGGGTCTTCTCCAACAGAATGTCGCCCGACTCTTTCATCAGCCTGAGACACCTGGAGAGTATTATGCCAGCGATAATGACGCTTGCCGCGGGGTCCACCCAGAACTGCCCTGTGAGCGCTATGACCACCGCACCGATTATCACTGCAACCGACGCAATGAGGTCCCCAAAGACGTGAAGATAGGCCGACCTGACGTTCAGGTCGTGATATCCATGAAGGTTCCATGCAACGTACAGATTCACGGAGAACCCGATCAGGGCAACGATCAACATCTCCATCGACTTCACTTCGGGTGGGCTGGCAAATCGAAGGTATGCGTTGTAGAGGATGAAAAGTGAAAGGAAGAAGAGGGCGACGGCGTTGACAAGGGCAACTACGATCTCGACGCGGTGATGGCCGAAAGTGGCATCGTGAGTGGAGGGGCGCATGGCAATGCTCAGGGCGCCCAACGACAGGACCAGAGCGGTAACGTCCATGAAGACGTGGCCAGCATCACTGAACAAGGCGAGACTGCCGGAAATGAACGCTCCGATTATCTCTATGACTAGAATCACGAGGGTGAGAACTATGGCAATCTTCAACTTGCTGAAGACTCCTCCAGTGTTCTTGTTCTCTGCCATTGGAATCCTACCAAGACAGGGCGGATTAATCTACTTTTGCATCCTGGACCCAGCTTAGCCCCAGGCCGATGACGGTCTCTCTCGTGGGAACGCCTTCCATGTCCCAACCCCTGAACCTGTAGTACGCGTCCAGGGATGCTTCCATGTCATCCTCTGATTCGAATGAAGTGCAACCTTCTGCGACGCCCGAAGGCAAAGGATCGAACCTGTGTCGGTAGGATGGACGATCGTCCTCTCTGCCAATACCCTCACGCAAGTTGTACAGCCTTGTCAAGGTCCATACCCGGTTTCCGATCTCTCTCTCCATCAATGCAGTGAACTGCCTTCCGGTGACCGCTTCGTATGCCTGTCTTCTCAGGTCTTCATCAAACGTCCCGAGCGCGAAGGTGCAGACTATCAGGTTATCCCGCATGACATTCATGTCCTGGCTGGCCGCCAGGTCGTCCACGATTTCCAGTGCAGATGTGTTTGGTATCTTCTTGGAACCGTACATCTCCCTGAGATGCGACCCACCGATATCCGCGGTCATGTAGGCCAGGCCGTGACCCAACTTACCGCGGGGATCCCACGCAGGTATTTCCAGACCCTTGACGTGTACAGCGAGTTTCTCGGAACCTTTGCCTATCCTCTCAGCCGCACCTCGCGTTCCCTCGGCGAGAACGTCCCCGATTCCCTCCCTTTGTGCGATCTTTGGGATGAGTTCCAGCAACTGCTCCCCATTTCCGAACTCCAGCTTCTCGTCTATGAGACCTTTCTGGGAGCATTCGGTGGCGAATCCTATCACCCCTCCGGTTGAGATGGTGTCCAGGCCCAGCTGATTGCAGAGAATGTTGCCTTCAATGATGTGGTCCAGGTCCCGTATGCCGCAGTTGGAGCCGAGCATTGCCAGCGTCTCGTATTCCGGCTTCTCCCTTCCATCGGCAAGATCACCCTGGCATTTGATCATGCATACGCAGCAAGGAACCATGTTCACGTCGTACTTGTCGTGGATAGCCTCAGCGCCAATGTCCTTGGCCCCTTCGAACTCCGCCTGCTGATAGTTCCTGGTTGGTATCCTGTCCTTCTCGCTCGCGATCTCCAATATTCCAGCCGTACCGTAGTCGTAGAAATCCCAACCATCCCGGTCCTTTCTGACGTTCTCGGCGAACTTGGCGATAACGTCCTTGAGAGAGGGCTCATCTGCAATGGGGACCTTCTTGGAGCCTTCGGCACAGACCGCTTTCAGGTTCTTTGAACCGAAGACCGCACCGGCGCCGCCGCGTCCAGCGCTTCTCCGGTAATCACTGATGAGGCATGCAATCTTGACCAGATTCTCACCGGCCGGACCTGCAGACACGACCCTCACCTTGGGACCTTCACGTTCCCTGAGCATGTCCTCGGTCTCGTTGGTGGTCTTCCCCCACAGATCGGAGGCGTCCATTATCTGGACGTCATCGTCCTTGATGGAGACGTAGGACGGCTTCTCCGCCTTTCCTTCGATTATCACCAGATCGTACCCACAGCGCTTGAAGGCGTGGGCGAACTGTCCCCCGCAGTAACTATCCAGGAATATGCCCGACAGAGGCGACTTGGTCACGGCCGCGAACCTGCCCGTGCTGGGAATGGCGGTCCCCTGGAAAGGGCCCGTGGAGAGGATCAGAATGTTCTCGGGAGACAGCGGGTCCGCACCCTGCTTGGATTCCCTGCAGAAATAATAGGCACCGATCCCTTTCGCGCCCATGTAAGATGTAATGATGTTCTCGTCGATCCCTTCGGTATGGACCTCAGAATTCGTCAGGTCTATCCTCAGAAGTCTGCCCCAATGTCCGTACACTTCTCTCGAAGTCGTGATAGCCTGATTTGTATTTTACACTTGCTTCTACCAAACCTTTAGGAGGATGAAGGGAATCTGCTGGTAAGGAGGTTGAGACGACGTCGAACGGTGCCATTGTCATCGAGCCAATAGGTCATGTTCGGAATGATGTGGGGGATGGAAAGGTAGATTCATGGAAGGGGATCGAGTCAGAGGTCGTCCTGAAGGAGGAGTTCGAACCTCTCCTGGACGGCATAGAGGGTTTCTCGCACATAGTTGTCGTCGGATGGCTGCATGAGGTCGAGGGCTACTCACCAAGGGTGCACCCCAGGGGAATGAAGGACCTGCCGGAAGTGGGGGTGTTCGCCACGAGGACGCCGCACAGGCCCAACCCCATCGGTGTTACGGTCGTCAAGCTCCTATCGAGAGATGGGACGATGCTCAAGGTATCCGATCTAGACTTCTACAACGGCACCCCCGTCCTGGACATCAAACCCCTCACTCCAAAGAACCTGGATATAACGGATCTGAGGATCCCGGAATGGATGAGAACGCTGTATGGGGACAAGGGTCCATAACCTAAATGTTAAATATCCAAGAGCAATCTTTCACCCGATGATTGACATCCTCGTGGTAATGATAGCGGTGTTCTTCTTGCCAGGGTTCTTCCTTGTGAACGCTCTCTACCCGAGGAAGGGCGAGCTGGACAAGGACTACGACATGCTCTACAGGTTGATCATGGGAATTGTCATGAGCGTTGTCATCGTCATTCTTGTGGGCTTCATCCTCAACGCCTTCGGCACCGATCCTGACACCGGAAAGGGGTACTTCAGGGCTGAGCTCATCTGGCCGATCATGATCTTCTTGACCTTATTCCTCTTCATCGCTGGATGGTACCTGGGCGCATATCCCGTACTGGGCAAGGTGCACCGGTCTTTGTTGCGGTTGCCCAGGAGAGATCCCCAGTCCGTCATAGTGGACCTGAAGGAGGAGAAAGGGACGGTAATGGCATTCAGGGAGCTGTCCGAGGAAAGGGAGAATCTCAGAAGGCGGATAAAGGACTACGAGCGCAGGTCCAGGAGCCAGACCGGGGACATGAGAAAGAGGTCAGAGAAGCTAGCGGTGAAGCTCCAGAAGAAGCTGGAGAAGGTGGACGAGGAGCTCAGCATCATGGAGGAGAAGAGGGCATCGGAGCTGTACTGAGGTTATCGTATGGAATACAAACTGGTAGTTGCAGTTAGACGTGACCTTGAAATGTCCAAGGGGAAGATGGCCGTCCAAGTGGCCCACGCATCCGTCATATCTTCCCTGAACTGCAAGGCGTCCAACGCGAAGTGGTTCAGGTCGTGGTACAAAGAGGGCCAGAAGAAGATAGTTGTCAAGGTGGACGACGTTGAAATGCTGGAAGAACTGCAAGGGGAGGCCGGGAAGCTGAACATCTCGACCGCCATGATAGACGATGCTGGACTGACCGAACTTTCTCCGGGAACGACCACCTGTCTGGGCATGGGTCCGGCTCCCAACCCGGTCATCGATCAGGTGACCGGGAACCTTAAGCTGTGGTAGGATGAAACCTCATCTGAGGGTATTGGGCTTAGACGATTCTGCGTTCAGTTTTGACGAACAAGAGGTGGTTGTCGTGGGTGCGGTCGTCAGGCTCCCCAACTACCTGGAAGGGGTCCTCAAGACGACGGTCGAGGTCGACGGCACAGATGCGACCGACCGCCTTGCGGAGATGATCGGAGGATCCAGATACGGTGAGAATCTGGCAGCGATATTCATCGACGGGATCGCTTTGGGGGGATTCAACATCATCGACATCGAAACCCTGCATTCGAATTTGGGCACCCCTGTGGTCACGGTGACAAGGGACGAACCCGACCTGGAGTCAATGAAGACGGCTCTGAAGGCGAAGTTTGAGGACTGGGAGAGAAGATTCGAGTTGATCTCCAAGACAGAACTACACCAAGTGGAGACCGAGCACAAGCCATTGTATGTTCAGGTCGTCGGAGAGGACCTCGATATCATCAAAGGTATAATCGCCAGATCGACCGTCCTCGGAGCACTGCCCGAACCCGTCAGAATGGCCCACCTCATCGCAACAGCAATGAAGACCGGGGAATCGCACGGAAGGGCCTAGATCACTGGATCTTGTACCTGAGCAGCGCGCCAAGTCCCCCGAGAGAAGTCAGTTTTTGTCCTGCCTCGTGTTCTGAACTGACGATGACCACCTTGCCCTGAGCGGTCTCAACGTCCTTCAAGACGGCCTCGATCTCCCTGTTCCTTATCATTTCATTGGTCACCAGGAGGGTCTCCACCGCACCCCGGCCAGTTGCGTTCTTGACCTCTTCCGGGCCGTAAGCGTACTTCCCCTCTTTCGAGATCTCCGAAAGAAGCTGTTCCACGAGCTTTGTCTCCATTCCCACACGCGATTTCTCCAGTATCTCCGAAGCCATGCCGCCTTTGAGTCCCTCTTGGATCCCGAGCATGCCCGAATGGCTGGTGGGGAACATGTTCAGTTTGGGGGCGAGGTCCGGAAGTTTGTCCCTGATCCGATCCGTCATCGTTTCCTTTTCAAAGCCAGGTCCCAGGACTATCAAGGCATCCCCCAGTTCCATGGACTTCAACTTCGCCAGAACCTCGTCGAAGTAGGCGTCCCGTCCTCCCTTTGTGGGGTACATCTTCCCCATACCAGATGACCGTATCTCGGCGATCTCCTCTATGCCGTAATGGTGAAGCTGTGCAAGAAGTGCCGACTCGTCATCAATGGCAACAAAGGTTATCACCGGTTCGTGTGTCGCCTCGACAGCGTCGTTCAGACGGGTCATGTGATGGTCCTTCCATTCCTTGATGATGCTCAGAGTGTCCCTGACCTTGAGATTGAAGGTGTGATGCTCTCCGAGGTCCTGCGGTGCCTGTTCGATGAGCCCGTGGATACGCAGCCTGTCAGTGAACTCGTGGAACTCGGCCTTTTCGACCCGGAGGCCGATCCTCATCCTCTTCTTCCCCATCCTCTCGGGCCTCAGCTTGTCCCTTATCCGCTCTTCCCTCCGGAAGGAAGTTGCGAAGACCAGATCGCCAGCTTCCACTAGATTGTACAGGTGCCAGAGGTCGTCCGGCGTCTGCATCAGGAGCTTGATCTCCCCTGTCTTCCTGTCCTGTTTCAGTATCTTCATATCGAACCTCCCTGATGTTCTGGTGCATATTTCATATTGTCGTCCGTTTTCGTCAATCGATATTACGTCGTGATAAATCCTCCGTCCAGCTCATTATCAGTATCATGAGTGAGAATCAGAGTGGATAATCGTATCGTGGCGCTTTTAAGCAGATGCAAGCGGTCTCTCGTTCCAATCAGTAAGTCCGACGGGACTTGCCAAAGAACGGAGGAATAAAAAATGACACAAGAGTTTGTGACGTACCTAGGCGTCAACCTGTATCCGGACGGACCCTCACCTCATGAGGTCACAAAGCTTCTCGAGCCGCTCGGCTGGAAGCCCGTTTATGGGGGATACGACTACGCGTACTATTGGGGCGACAACTGGGGAACGAAGGGTAACAACTGGGACGAGTATTTCTCGGCCATAGAGAGCACCCTTACCAGTGCCCTGAAGGGACACAACCTGCACTACTACCTCAGAACCTACAGAGTAGGCGACGAGGGCGAGTACAGGGCATGGACCAGCTATTAGGCCCGTTAGGGCCTATATGCCCTTTTTTTTCTTTTTTCTAATAGTCCTTTTTTCGAAAAAGATTCCATTGAGGAGCCTATTGCTCACTGTAACGCATCTTATTGGATAACCCCGTACCCAATCAATCTCCACTTGCCGCCTATCCTTCTGCTGATGGCGATCCTCTGACCCTTTTCAGCGCTCACTGGTATCTTGAGCATCATCTCGGCGCTGTCAGATCTCGCACTGCTCACCACACCGACGGTCGTCGCGGTCCCAACGCTCAACATCAGAGGCTCGTTGGTCCGAATCTCGTCCACCTCCAGGTCCTCTGTGGCTCCAACGACCCTTTCGAGCAGATGCACTTCGGCGACTAGTTTGGTCTTGATCGACGGCAGCGTTCCTGGAGCACCTATCACACGACCAGTCAACGAATCGGACTTGGCCAATGAGGGGTCCAGCTTGGTACCGATGGCAATCAGACCTCCAGGTCTGGCGTCTGTTCTGTTGCGGCCACCTGAGAACAGTGATGTGACCTTGGTGCCTAGATTCACCCATTCCTTCTCCTTTCCAGCCTCGACCTCCCTGCCGGGAGATATCTCGATTTCGTCCCCCACCTTCAGCTTGCCCCGCAGAAGGGAACCTCCGACGACACCTCCGACCATCTTCTCCAGGCGGACTCCGGGTGAATTGACATCAAAAGAACGGGCGACGAATCCCCTGAGTGGCTTGGAATCATCAAGGTCTGCGGGCCTTATCAGCCTCTCGATCTCGGCTATGAGCACGTCCAGATTCGCTTCATGATGTGCGGAAATTGGGATTATGGGGGATTTCTCGGCGACCGTTCCCTTGACGAACGCCTTTATCTGCTCGTAGTTCTCCATCACGGCCTTTTCGGCGACTATGTCTATCTTGTTCTGTACTATGATGACGTTCTCAACCCCGGAGATCTCCAACCCCATCAAGTGTTCCTTGGTCTGCGGCTGGGGGCACTTCTCGTTGGCAGCAATCAGAAGCAGAGCCCCGTCCATCAGTGATGCGCCGGAGAGCATGGTGGCCATCAGGGTCTCGTGCCCTGGGGCGTCAACGAAACTGACCGCCCTGAGGAATTCGACATCTTCCCCGCAGATGGCACACTCCTTCTTCACCGTGTAGCACTTGGGCTCTTTGCAGTTGGGGCATTTGTAGAAAGCGGCGTCGGCGTACCCGAGCCTGATGCTGATCCCGCGTCTGAGCTCTTCCGAGTGGCGGTCCGTCCATTCTCCGGTGAAGGCTTTGGTGAGCGTTGTCTTGCCATGATCAACGTGCCCGATCATCCCGATATTCACCGTAGGTTGTTCGGGTACCTTCATTTCTCACCCTCTGTGGCTTTCAAGCTGTCCTCGATAGCTTTCGGCCCGTGTTGTACAATCCTCATGTTGATCTGAATGATGTCCGGTGAGATCGTGTTCCCCCTCATGTTGCGCCTCCTCCTGACCCCCTTGTCCCGGGGGTGGAATCCCACGCCTGCCGTCACCAGCATGGGCCTTCTCCGGGCGCCTGGAACGTCCTTTCTCATGGGAACGCCATCTCTGTCGCTCCCACCAGTTATGATCAGCTTGTAACCGGGAAGGTCCACGAAGATCCCATCCACCTCCTCCCCGATCTTCTTGCCGATCAGAGAGTTAGCGTGATGGCCCGAGACGTCCTTTGGGTGCGATTTCCCGGACTTGGGATCTGCTATAATTGCCTTGAAATCTACCACTTCAGCACCTTGTGGGCGCTGTTAATACCATGAGCGGTTAAAAAGTTTGGCTTCAAGAACATGCATGCTGAACAGGCAACTGGAGCATCTAGAAAAGACCCAAAATCTTGTCGAACTGGTCGACCACTTGAAGTGCACGCTCAGCATCTTCCTTCGAGAACCCGTCCGCCTCATCATGGGCCCAATTGACGAACTCCAACAGAGCCACGAGCGCCCTATCCGTGTGCAGATCGTCGTTCATTGCCTCCCTTAACCTCGACTCAGCTTGCTCAATCCTCATTGATATCTCTTCCGAACGTGACCCATTCCCACCGCTGGTGGACCTCAAACCCTCGACCTTCCTCTTCAGGTCCTTGTATTCCTCAGAGGACTTCTCCACACCAGACCCGTCAAAGTCCAATATGGCTCGATAGTGATGCTTCAGTACATAGAACCGGACCGCCCCTCCCCCGTACTTGTCGGTCAGTTCCCGAACGGTGACGAAATTGCCAGAGGACTTGGACATCTTCTTTCTGCCCAACGTGACGAAGCTGTTATGGATGAAATGATTGCAGACGGGCATCCTGGTATGAGCTTCCGACACCAGCAGAATGCTCTCGTGATGAGGGAATATCAGATCCAGACCGCCGCCGTGAACATCGAAGCACTCACCCAGGGATGAAGATGACATGGCATAGCAGCCGACGTGCCATCCCGGCCTTCCCTTCCCCCATGGGCTGTCCCAGAAGCGCTCACCTTCCCTGTGCTTTCTCCACAGCACGAAGTCAAACGGGTCCTCCCTGCCTTCGGGCAGTTCGAACCCACCCGCCACCGACTCCTGCAGATCCGTGTGACTTAGTCTCCCGAACTTCTTACCGCCGTCGGACCTGAAATAGACATCTCCGCCACTCTCGTACGCCACTCCCGAGTCCATGAGGTCCTTGATGATGTCTATCATCTTGGGAACGCTTCCGCTGTACGTAGGATACGCGTGGGCTCGTTTCAGATTCAGTTCATCGGCGTCCAAGAAGAACTCCTCGATGAACCTCTCCGCAGTCGCCTCGGGTGATATTCCCAGTTTCCTGGCCCTCCTGGTAATGCTCTCCTCGACGTCAGAGAAGTTCTGGACGTGGTTGACCTCATGCCCGGAGAATTCCAGCCATCTCCGCAAGATGTCGAAGGTGATGTAAGAACGCGCGTGACCGATGTGGATGACATTGTAGACGGTCGGTCCGCAGATATACATCCTCACTTCACCAGGACAGTTCGGTTGAAAATCCTCCGTCTTACCGGATTCGGTTGAGTACAATCTGAATGCCATCGATAGCCCTTCGCCTGGAAACCCTTGTCCGCAAAATAATCCCTGGGGGTAGTTAAACTTTCCCTAAAGACCGTCTAGTGAAGCACAGGAGAATCAACAAGTGTGATGAAAGAGCGGGATGCCATGACCAGACCGGGGGCAAACCTTATTAATATCGGTTAACAATTCACACCAGACTCTATTTCTAACCAGTGGAAACGGAGGAGGTATCATGATGGAGAGGCCTAGGAAGGTCAGTGTGGGCTTGTTGATGTTTGTGATGGTTATTTCTTCGGTCGTGCCGATAGCGGTAGCAGATGATGGGGCCGGGATCCCTATTGCTGAGCCTCTTAGTGACGATCCGCCATTGCAGCCTTTTGAGAACGATGGGGTGTATGACAGCGATGGGGTCACCGACCTGCCGAAAGTATCCCAGTCCCTTCTGGGCAAGTTGAACACCAAGTTCAAGATCCCGATAATCATCGCTACCCAGGACATCTCCGAGCTCTCTTCCGCATTGGAGGGTGTGGACTACGACGGCATCATCGGTACCGAGAAGAGCAGCCTGGACGGGATATCCCTCCCACTACTGAACGTTCCTGGTTACATGATAGAGAAACTGGGTTCCCTTCCGTCCACCATCTTCATCGAGGAGTTCGAGAGCCCCATCAGGGACTCCGCGCCTTCCTTCGAGCCACTGCAGTCCAGGGGCATCGTTGCCAACAACCTGAACGCGACCATAAATCACAAGGCAGACCTGGCCTGGTCCAAGGGGTACACGGGCAGCGAGGTCGAGATCGCGGTCATAGACGACGGGATAGACTTTGCGCATCCGGACCTGATGGACAAGATGGCGAGGGTTGATTCACTGTTCCTGGAGGAGAATGAGACCATAGTCGATTCCGCTACTTCGGGTCAGGTCTTCTCGGCATTGCACAACTTCGACATCGTGCCCAACTCATACATACTGTACAGGAACGGGAACCCAATGAGCGGTGCCACCTATTCCCTGAACATATGGAACGGGACGGTGCAGTTCACATCTCCTCTGACCCAGGGCGACGTGGTAGAGGCCACGTACAAGTTCTATTCACCATACTACGGCTGGCCGGTCGCCTTTGACCCGGCCTCATTGAGAACACTGATCGATACCAGATATCCGACGGACACATGGTACGCCAACACCACCTCCGACGACAGGAACGTCACCCACACGATAAAGATCGACGGGAGGTTCGATTTCTGGGATGACGGCAGCGAATTAGTGGCGACCGATTCAAACGCGGACATCATCACCCGACCGGGGATGCCCGCTCACGAGGGCAACGATTACAACGTCGTCTCCCTGTACGTGACCCAGGACGCCGACTACTGGTACTTTGGGCTTGACAGCCTGGCGAACCAGACGACCATGAAGTTCGGTCTGTACATCAACACCACCAACTCTGCACCGTGGACGGATGGTGGCGATTATGATCCGGTCAACAGGAATCCCATCACCAATCAAACGCTGATAGACACGATCCCGGAGCACAGACCCGAGGTAGTGGTCTACATCCCCCACCAGGGTGGAGAGGAAAAGGACAACTGGTCCAAGAATGACACCATTGAGGATGCTTGGGTCTATCTCTGGGACCAGGGAAGCGGACTTTGGAACCAGTACAGCATAAAGGGCAAGGAGATTGGCGGAGAGATAGGATACGGCGGATGGGACTTCGAGGACCTCAGAGGCGTCGTAGAGTTCAGCATTCCCAAGTCGGTTCTTGGAGACCCCACCAACATCTCGGTCGAGCTTTTCACCACCGGCTACAACATCAGCCATATCCAGGACACGGTCTACTCGGACCCCAACATACCCACCTTTTTGAATCCTGACTGGGACCCCAACCTCACCACGACGCTTTCGGCATTCACGATAATCGGAAAGGACTTCATCAATCAGAAAGGCTTCTGGAAACACACGTACACCAGGGTGGACGATACGGTCGCAGGAATACCCAATACGGACATGACCTGGCCGCTGAAATACGTCCCCACAGGCACGAGCAAGAGTGGGGTCTACTGGTACGGCGACCATCCTGACGAGAATTATCCGCTAACAAGGGTGCTTGTGGTGGACGAGGCTGAAGCAGGGGTCTATGACACAGTATACATGGACCTGGACCACAACAGGGACTTCAGGAATGACAAGCCCAACAAGAGGTACGGGAAGTACGACTCGCAGATGAACTGGAATCCCCCGGACTGGACCGGCAATGGGACGATATACACCGACGTCTCCTACGCAGATTTCTACGATCCCGCAAAGGGCGTCACGTCTGTGGACTGGTCCCCTGACGGCACTCAGATAGCAACTGGATCTGACGATCATACAGTGGTGATCTGGGACCTGGGACCGCCGATAGCATACTCCAAGCAGCTGCATGCGCATTACGGAAGGGTGAAAGCCCTCGACTGGTCTCCCAACGGAACCTGGCTTGCAGTTGCGTATGATGACCTCTCAGGTAACGAGGATTTCAACGTGGCCATCTGGGATGTGGCAAACGAGGTCATCGTCCACACCCTTGAGGGGCATACCGCGGGCCTCACGGACGTGGACTGGTCTCCGACGGGAAACAGGCTCATTTCATCTTCCATGGACAGCACGGTGAACATTTGGGACGCGACCACGGGGACCCTCATAGGAACCTTCACCGACCATACTGGTCCCGTGTATGATGTACATTGGGCATCTGATGGTAGGATTGCGTCTGCATCAGAGGACAAGACGGTCAAGATGTGGGACTCCAACACTTCGGTTGTTTCGAATGAATACACGGACGCCGATCCCCTTACCGCGGTCTCGATAAACCCAGTTAGGAACTACCTTGCATACGGTTCTTCCACGGGATGGAGCACGATTGTTGATTTGAACACTGGCCTGCCGGATAGTTTTCTACTCCCGCACAATGAATTCCATTGGATATGGGTGATGGAGTGGTCTTCGGACGGTGACAAGTTGCTCTCCACATCGTCATCCGATTCGTGGTCTACGAGTGACCTGACAATCGCGGTATGGCACTGGTGGGGCCCTGCCTACTGGGAGTACGGATGGTTTCGGATGACTGGACCTCATAACGGGGAATCCGTAAGGGGAGGAAGCTGGTCCACCAACGCAACCTGGCTCGTCACAGGAGGGGATGACCAATATGCCCAACTCTGGAAGTGCATCGGAGATCCACTGGTCAGAGTAGACCCCAAAGGAGCGCCGTTCAGAGGGCACGAGGAAGGCTCGCTTGACTACCTCAGATGGAACACGGGTGACGGATTGCCAGATGTGTCCGGCGGTATGATCTACTACATAGCGCAGCACAGGTACAACGATGTCCTGAACGAACTGCAGGAGATTACCATCCCGTACTCGGACGTATTCGTCAACAGATTGGGCGGAGACATCAAGAACTACATTGCAGAGAACGGGACGCTGGTTGCGATCATGGGCAACCTGGACGCTGACATGGACCACGGAACGTCGGTGGCCTCTGCGATAGCAGGGCGCGGTCGGTCCGTCTACTTTGATGCAACAAGAATGGACGTACCCAGTGAGGGACAGGTCATGGGATTCGCTCCGGACGCCAAGCTGGTGGCGATAGCCAACATCTACTTCAGCAATTACTATGACGGATGGTACTTCGCGGTCGAGGGGTATGACGGCGTGCGGGACACCGGCGACGAACCCCAGATAGCGACCAACAGCTTCGGGTTCTCCAACATTGACTATGCAGGATTCGATTTCAAGTCCAGGTTCCTGGATTGGCTGGTTAACGAATACGCTAACAAGAAGGTCACATTCACTTTCTCGGCAGGGAACAACGGATATGGATATGGTACCGTCTCAACTCCAGCTTCCTCACCAGGCGTCATCACTGTTGGATCGTCCACTGACTTCTTCTACAGGCATTTGTCCGGGCTGGAGGAGGGAGCCCATCCTTCGTACGGGGATGTGGCATACGAATCCTCACGAGGTCCGACCATGCAGGGAGAACCTGACCCGGACATCCTGGCGAACGGAAGGATGGCATTCGGTGATGTGGCCCTCAACCTGGTGAACTATCGACCATATGACGGATCGCAGGCCACGGAGCTCTGGGCGGGAACAAGCCTTGCATCACCTGGAGTCGCGGGAATGCTGGCACTGGCCTTCCAGGCCTACAAGGAGACGAATGGTTACTATCCCGATTCCGACACCGCCAAATCAATAGTCATGAGCTCCGGGGACGACATCAATTACGACGTCTTCTCCCAGGGCGCTGGTCTGATCAATGCAGACAGGCTCACTGACATCGCGTCCGACACCGATGGCGTTCAGGTCCAGCCCAACCATTGGGTTCCGGGCAACTACCAGGGCGTCAGGTATCCTTCGTTCACCAAGCTGGTCTATCCCGGTCAGAAGGTGGACATGAATGAGACGTTCACCGTGAGCAACCACAACCCGGTCGCTCAGAAGGACGTCGAGATCTATGACGCAGTGTACCGCAAGACCGACGAGGTGAACTACTCCTTCGTCACGGCGGCCGAGGACCAGGGAGAGTTCCAGATGATACTCGGGACCAGCCGGTTCGCCGTCAGGAACCCCATGCAGCCCGGCGTGTACGAACCTGGTGTCTACGACATGGACGAGGTGAAGCTCGTTGACATCAACCTCACCAATTGGATCAACTGCGACCTGCTGAGGATAACCATGTACATGAACTGGACCACACTGGACGACAACGGAGATGGTAATCCAGAATACAGCTACTTCCTGGACCTATACGATTGGACGTTCAAACCTGGGTCGACCACCAACGTCCCCCACACCGGGGACTACAGCGACCTTAACCGAATGCTGATCGTCTATCCGGACGCCAACGTCTTCGAGGGGAGGATCCACAATCCTGCCCAGAGGACGCATGACGGCCTGGTGATTGGTACGAGACCCGGAATCCAGCCAGGGCGGCCGGGTGCCGTGGGAGAGACCATATACATCTCGCTTGAGTTCTTCGAGAAGGATGACTGGAACTGGCTGACAACGGACAAGAACTCGGTCACCCTACAACCCATCGGCGCTGGCGATACAGACACTTTCACCGCGACCATAGATGTGCCACTCAACACATCGGTCGGAACATATCAGGGCGGAATTTACGTCCAGACCGAGGGCGGATACGAGAACGAAACGACGGTGGTGGACAACAACTGGGGACCCCGCTTCGTGATGACGGAGAGATATCACGTCAAGGCGGCGACCGTGTACGTCAATGGTGCCATGCAGACCGAAGGAGTCGACTACACACTGTACGCTGACAAGGGGGTCATAGAGTTCGTCAATCCACTGAACAACTTCGACACGGTGATATTGAATTACACTTACTACGAGGTCTCGACCATACCAGTAGTGGTCAACGTGCCTTCGGATTCAGTTGCTTTCGAGTTCGGAGGCATCGAGCCCGGGCAGGACGACCTGTACGCCAACCGGGTCAACGGAGGATTCGGGAACGGCGCCAAGTCGGGCGAGTGGAGGTTCTACTTCATCGACGCTGCGAATCAAGGCTTGTTCAAGTCAGGACTGGGGTCCAAGTTCCTAGTAAGGGTGAACTGGGACATGCCCAGGACGGACATAGATGTCCTTGCCTACGGTCCTGGAGGGGCCAGGAGTCCGCTGGACCCAAAGGAGGTCTTATCTCCGGTTCGATACGGACCCTATGAGCTGTTCAGACCCAACGGTGGAAGCGAACAGACCGCCAATTTCTTCACGACGACTGGCGTTAACGAGGAGATAGTGGCCCCCATAATAGCCGGTGGGCTCAACGTGATAGCACTGCACCAGGTTCGGTTGAACGGCACTCTCCATCTGGAGAACGTCTGGGGTAAGGTCGCTTCGCTGTCCGTGGTACCGGAAGAGATCAAGATCGTCACTAACCAGCTTGTGGGGCAGAGGGAGCTCCAGATCCACTCCACCATACCTTGGGATGGAATCGGAAGTCAATCCGCCGGTCCGTCTCCGGCAACCAGGGAGATCAACGTTCACATAAAGCAGGACAACATCGAAGGGGACAGCTTCATCCAAATGCTGGCGGACGGGGATTACACCAAGATAATCAACGTTCAGAAAACTGCATTGATATTCGCCGTGAACATCACCAGCCTGAAGGAGTGGACCGAAAAGCCCAGTCCCGACCTGGACCTGGGTGTCTTCTTGGATGGAAAAGGACCGGACAACGTACCCGATGGAGAGGCGACCGAGGACGAGTTCATAGCCTACGGCGCAGATTCTGACGCGGAGGAACAGGTGAAGTTGATCAAACCGGCGGTGTTCGACGATCCGGATACCCCGGCCATCAATGAGGAGGAAGTGGGTGTTCCATACATCATCAAGGTGCTCGGGTTCACCGTTCCCGGCAATGACGCCACATTCAACATCGATATCACCCTTGTGCAGGGTGCAGGGTTCGAAGTGGAAGGACTGAGGCCGGAAGGCGACATCTGGGGTCCGCTGGAGATATCCGACATCACCCTCAAGTGGGACCTGCCGGGGAACACGACCGACGGCGAGCTTCTCGGGGCGCTCTATCTGGGACCTGCGAATTCCCCGTTCACTGTATTGATCGCGATAGAACTTGTGATCGACAGGGTCAAGCCCGATGTCACCGAGTTCGCCCTGAGGACCATCGGGAAGGAACTGGACATAGAGACCAACAGGACCACCAACCACAAGATGCCTGACATATCATGCACTTTGCGGGATGCGGACAGAGGAGAGTTGGACGGCAAGACCGTGAGAGCCTACTTCGACGGAGCGAACGTGACCAGCGTAGCGGACATCAACTTGGCGTTCACGGACAGCGGGGGCAAGTACGGATACTACGAGGGTACGGTGACATACACACCGCCAGAGGAGCTGAAGGAAGGAGTTCACAGGTTCGAGGTGTATGCCTCCGATATTGCCGGGAACGAGAACTACGGCAAGATGGACTTCATGGTGGACAGCACCGCGCCCAACCTGATCTTGGAAGGAAGTGCGATCGAGGCGACCTCAAGCCCGGTGGCCACTGTGAGCGGCTGGACCGAACCGGACAAGACGGTCATCATCCGAGAGAAGACGGTGATCGCCGATGAGAACGGGTACTTCGAGACCGAGCTCGATCTTGTTGCTGGTGAGAACGTCATTGATGTTGTTGCCGTGGACTTCTTCGGAATAACCGTTGGAAAGGAGGTCGTGCGGTCCAACGCCTTCAGTCTTCAGAAAGTCATAATCTACGATACAATGGCGCCAACACTGAGTGACCTGAAGTTCGATAAGGGCACCCTTACGAGCTCGGGGTTCGCCACGCTCACCGGGAGGGTCGAGGACCTGATCGCGAACGACACCCTGTATGACCCGACCACGGTGACCGTGACCGTGAACGAGAAACCGTTGTACGTGGAAGGGGACGGCACTTTCACCATCCTTCTTCCGCTCATGGAAGGCATGAACGTTCACATGATCGAAGCGGTGGACATGGCCGGGAACATCGCAACGAATTATAGGAACATAACCCTGGACACCGTGGCGCCCGGACTGGTGGTCGAGGAACTGCCTGCAACGACAGAGGAGAGCACCATAACGATACATGGAACGGCAGAACCGGGCAACATCGTCACCGTCAACGGCAAGTTCGTGTCCGTGGCATCTGACGGGAGCTTCGAAGAAGAAGTGAGCCTGAGCGAGGGCGCCAACCTGATAGTGGTTGAGACAACTGACTCGGCCGGCAACTCCAGGGCGAGCAGATTGGTGATTGAGATGGCCATTCCTGACTACACGCCGTGGATGTTCGTCATCATTGGTGTGATCGTGGCCATGATGGTCGGGCTCCTCGTTGGCACGGTACTCAAACCGAAGGAAACGGAAGAGGTCGAGATAGAGGAGATGTTCGAAGAGGGGATACCTGAAGAGGTCACGGAAGAAGAGGAAGAGCGCCTCCAAGAAGAGGAGGCTTTGGAAGAGGAGCCTCCGGCGCCGGAGGATGAGGATCCGAAGGTGGCCATGCTCAATAAGGCCTACTCAGAGGGGAAGCTCTCCAAGGAGCTCTACGAACTCAACCTCAAGAAGCTCCAAGAGAAATAGTCAATTCGGAATGTTTTTAGTTTGTTTTGACAATCTACCTAGCCGCGGGCCCATAGATCAGACTGGTAGATCGCTGCCTTCGCAAGGCAGAGGCCACGGGTTCGAGTCCCGTTGGGTCCACTCTGTCTGTCTTCTTGGTTGAGTTTGACTGTTGCCACTTACTTCTAAAATCCTGAATCTCGCTTTCCATAGGACAGATAGTGCGAACGAAAGAGATATTCGAGAGATTATCCATCCAGTTTAAGCTCCGAGTGTGCGATGTGGAGGCTTCTGGCACCAGGAAGATGTCCCAACATGTCAATACTCGAATCAGTGAAAATCAGACCTAGATTTTTATAGTACCTTGTGGATACTTTGACGTTGCAGTGCTGGGAGGACTTGTGACAGAAGCTTGAGTGGAGGCATTAGCTTTGAAGGACGGACATGGACAGAAAGATGGTGTAATCATATTCAAGATCGTGGCGTTGACAATTGCCCTATCTTTAGTCGTATTGGGCAGTTATGCAGCCCTTCGCCCAAGACAAGGGAATTCCATGTCAGAATCTGGTCAAGAATCCAACATATACAATGGTTGGACTATCGAAACAGTCAGTACGGGCCAAGGTGTGGGTTTCTGGAGTTCGTTGGATCTTGACTCAGAGGAATCACCACACCTGAGTTTTATGGGGAGTCCAACGGATGACACAAGTTCTATGATATATGGGGTCAGAACTGGGCAGGATTGGCAAACTCGACCAGTTGACACCAAATCTGGAGATTGGAATGCGTTTTCACTTGACAATGATGACGTCCCCCACGTATTGTACAATGGACAGGACTCTGACTCCGTGGCTTTGAGGTTCTCGAGTTTGGAGAATGGAGAGTGGGAAACGGTTTCGTTGACTGAGACAACAGGTCAGAGGTATCTTTCAATGGATTTCGATGGCTTGGGCCGATTGCATGCAACCTATTACCACCAGAATGACATGGAGCTTATATATCTGCGTTGGGACGGAGAAACCTGGTTGAGTGAGAGAGTTGGATCCTGTGGGCTGGGTGTATCACTCGCGCTCGACGAATATGGTCATCCGCATATCGCTTACGTTGATTGCATTGAAGAAACGGTAGTCCACGCATTCAGGAGTAACAAATCGGTGTGGGTTTATGAGACTGTAGACTACCTGGATGAACCGAGTTCGCGTACATCGATTGTCATTGACGATAAGACAGCCGCTCATATCTTCTATCTTGATGGCGACAGATTGAAGTATTCGAACAAGATTGGAGGCGTTTGGGAATCAGAAGAAGTTGACCAAGGTCTGGGTCCTTTCCAGTTTCGGATACCATGCATCCTGGGCCCTGATGGGAGACTGGGAGTTGCATACTTGAGAGGCGGTGTACTGACCTTTGCCTCGCTAGGCATCAATGGCTGGACCTCAGAGGCGATTGACACAGGAGTTGGAGGAATCTCCTTGGCCATCGATTCTGAAGGCAGGTGCCACATTAGCTACCACCATTCTGGTTTCCCCTCAGAAGCTGATTCATTGAGATATGCTTGGAAGGACATGGCGTGGAATAAGTAATAGAACTAGCAGAACGGGAATCCCAAGATCAGGCTCACTCAAATCCCTTACCTTGGTCTACAAGTCGAGACAACAAAGGATACGGATGAGTATGAATGAAGAGTTGGAGAAAACACTGATTCAGAGATTGTCTAGGTCCATCTCTGGATTGAACGGCATATCAATCTTGATCTTCCTCATTCTCATAGTCGGAATCGTCCTTCTCCCCCTTTACCCGGTGTCTGTGCACTTCGAGCGCGAAGGGGTGGACTTTGAGTTTTCAGGAGGATACTACACAGCATTTCCCATTGGTATGGTGTTAGCGAACGATTTTGGATGGAACGAGTCAGAGACTTGGATGGAAGGTTCATCTTCCGTTGTTCAAGAGACGGATTATGTCACTACTCCGGTCTGGGGAATCCTCTATGTGCCCTATGTCATGGTAGCGTACTTCATTTCCAGGATTCCAAAATACTTGCTTGAGAAGCGGAGAGGAGGGACGAAGTCACTCGAAGGAAGATCCGACACGTGACCGAGAGGCTTGGAGACTATGACTTGTTCTCGACTAGTGGATGATCACATGCAATCTCTAAGATTGCCTCCAGTTACACAATCACTATGTGATCCTCACCTTCGTCTGAAAGCCACAGTTCTACGCAATACAGGGCGTTCCTGGTCGGAGACAGCATCGATAATAGGTGTGGGCCGAACCACCGCTAAACGGCTTGCAACGATGTACCAAAAAGAAAATGAAGGCCAGATCGACAAGCTGCCCAATAACAAGATGCCAAAAAAGGATGATACAAAGCATGAAGTTGAAAATACCCAGTGGCCTGAACTCTCAACGGAGGAGGGAATTTTGGACTGTTTGCCCAAAACGTTCAAGATCTTCATTTCTCTCGTGAAACGAGCACGGGAGGCTCAATAGATTTGGGTGGATCGGCATGGGTATTCTACCCTAGAGGTCATTGAACGACGGGTCCATTTCTCATGCTGCGGAAACCGAACCACAATAGATTTATAGACAGCGTCATCTATGATACTTGGGATTGATATGGCGCAAGTCACGTTGAGGTTTATATTCATCAGTGACGCGGACCGCCCGACAGTGTCGCTGAAGGTGCCGGAGAGCATGCTTTTCCAGGAGGCCCTTGTGATGGCTGCCAAGAAGCAGGAGAAGGACCCAGGCATTGTAACAGCGACTTTTCCCGGAGGTTCTCCGATAGAGGGCGGAACCGTTAAGGAAGTGGCCGACAAGAGTGCGAACATACACGTGATCGACCCTTCTGTCGTTGGATGAGATGGAGATGCCACCCGAGGACGATTTGTTCTACTTTCTTCAATGTGCAACAGTCGCTTCGCCGCGCGACGATAATTGGCAGGAGAGGGTCAAAGAAGAGATCTATGCCCTGGCGAAGTTCAGCGATTACTTGAGGTTCCTGGAAGGCGGCGAGTGGTTCAAGCTTTCACCGGTGGATGAGAAGGCCACACGATGGAAAGGCAAGGTCAATGTCTGGGGGTTCGAGTTCGACATGGAGATGGTCCTGAAGGACGCGTATCCGACGACCCCGCCTGCGGTACGGATTCCGGAGCTCATGAAATACACCGATAGGAAGCTGGATGACAGTGTTCTAGGCCTCAGGTTGTGTGACATGCACATGGAAAGTCACTACTGGTGGGACGAATATTCCGGTATCGCATTGTACATGAAGAGAGAGGTCTCATACTGGGTCCAGAGCGTTCTGACGTCCATGAGAGAGAAGGGGTGGATATGAGCGAGAGGTACTCCCGCTTGATGCAGTTCGAGTTCGCGGATTTCTCCAAACTGAAGGACGTGAGAGCAATGGTCGTCGGGATCGGAGGCTTGGGAGCACTCACCGCAGAGATAATGGCCCGCGTGGGAGTGGGTGAACTCGTCCTGATGGACTACGACAAGCTGGAAGAGGCCAATCTCAATCGGTTGATATACAACGCCGACCAGGTGGGCATGGCAAAGGTTGACGCATTGAAGGATCATCTTCTGAAGGCGAATCCGGACGTCGATATCACAACCTATCCGTACGACATAACTGACGGGGAGGGCTATGATTCGTTCATCAGCGAGGTTGAGAAGTGCGACATCATCTTCGGCTGCGTGGACACCTTCCAGGTGAGGCTCTTCATCAATTCTCAGACAGTCAAGGGGAGGAAACCTCTGATCGATGGAGGGGCATCTAACGACGGCATCAACGGAAGCGTGCACGTTGTCATACCGGGAAAGACCGCGTGCTACAGATGCAACAGACCCATTGTTGATGAGGAGAGCGAGTACAAGCCCAAGAGCGACGGTTCAGGCCTCTGTCATTTCACATCACTGCCGACCACGATGGCGATAATATCCAGCCTCCAGTGCCAGGAAGGTCTCAAACACATGCTGGGATTCGGTGAAGTTGCTTCATATCTCATGTATTATGGGATGGAGGGGAGACTTGAAAGGTACGATTGGAAAAGGGATCCCAACTGCCCGGTTTGCGGGAAGGTCTAGAATGGAAGATTCGATCATCATCAGGGAAGACGCTATCGACTCTTTGCTGAGCCATGCGCTCAGGTCCGCAAAGGCCCACGGCAAGGAGGTCATAGGCTGGCTTCTGGGGTTCTTCAATGAGGACGGGGTCTGCGTTTCCGAGTCGGTTCCATGCACGAGATATAGAAAACAAGCCCGATTTGGGGCTGAAGCGGACCCGACCCTTGAGGCCGAGGTCGCAAGCACGTATCCAAGGAACGTGGGCATAGTCGGGCTGTATCATTCACATCCTTTCGCCATGGGGTTCGAAGGAGGACACTTCAGGAGGATATCCAGCCTGGACGACATGTTCCACAGCGACACCGACGACTCCATGCTCAAATCCAGGTCAAGCAGGAGGAAGAACTACCTTTCCATAGTGACGAACGGGATCGATTTCTCTTGTTTTGTGATGAAAAAGGGCTCCAAACAGATAGAGCCTGAACTTGTGGGAGAGATACCGTACAAGAGCGCCCTCCAGTCATATCGCTCAGAGTTCACGATAGAGATGGAGAGGAAGGTGAACCACGTGGATGTGCAGGATGTGATCGGTGGAGCCTCCAGGGAGCTCATGAATCATGTCAGGAAGAAGCTGAAGAAGGATGGCCCTTCAGTGTCCAAGGGAACGATCAACAGGCGTTACCGGAACTCGAGGAGGAACGTTTCTTCAAGATCAAGGGACAACATGCTCAGGATATCCAGGGAGAACGACTCCGTTAGATCAGAGGCGCACATCACGCTGTCGTCGGCCGTCTACACCGCAAAAGAGGATGAGAAGGAGATCGATTCAGCAATGAGGGAGGAGATCCTGGACAACATCGCATACCTGCTCTGGAAGCTCTCGTCATCTAAGCTGCCTGACATGAAAAGCAGATGGACCACGGCCGAGGTTCATCTTGGGAATATCGAAATCGACGAAACCGGATCGCTGCCAAAAAAGAGATTCCAGACTCCTGAGAGGGGGATAACGATCAAGCGATCATAGTCTCTTGCCGCACTTCCCGCAGAAGGCGTCATCATCTACTGCAGTCGTACCGCATTCCGTACATTTCTTCTCGGTGGGAGAACCGCACTTGCCGCAGAAGTCATCGTCCTGCTTCAACGGGGACTGGCAACTGAAACACGCTTTTCCCCGATCTGCCACATCGGCATCAAAACACTCCTTGCAGATGTACTCGATCACACCCTCGCTCTCCACTTCCACGTAAACGGGTTTGGAGACCTTGCAGACCTTGCAGACCTTCTCCTTCGGAGCTCTATCATCGGACATCTCAACGATCCGGATCTCCTCTCTGGGAGGTTGGGGTTCGGGCTCTTCATCATCCGGCAATAAGGGAAGTTCTTCTTCGTCCACGAGATACAAAATCCGGAACGGAAATAAAAAGATTGTCTTTGTGATATCAAGAGAGAGTCCAGAAAAACGGTGCAGACTTACCTCTTGAGGGTTATCCCCTTCACGACTGGCTTGTCCGACGACTCGCGCTTGGATAGATATGTGATGTACCCAGAATCCACATTGAGGTGAACGACCGAAACGTTCTTCAGGTTCACCATCGACCTGCTGTTCTTCATGATTCTCACTAGTTCCCTTAAGCTGTTACAGATTTGGGTTTGAATGCTCTTAAATCCCACGCTCATACTATCAGAACTGATAATTCTCCTGGCTTGCAGCACTGAATTCGACACAAATGGGGGAGATCGTCGAATAATGACAAAACAATTAAATACGAGTTCAGACAGAATAATATATAGATAGGGTGGGAGGCCAGCGGTTGATTGTTACAATTGGTCGACTAAAAAAGGCGATAGCCAAGAAGCTCAAGATCGAGGAGTCTGAAGCCATGGATCTGGCGGAGCGCGTGCTCAGCTATTTCGGCTTCACGAATGTCATAATTGACAATGTGATAGCACCGGCGGACAGGAAGCTGTTCTACAGACTTCATGATGCGGGATTGCTGCAGTCGTATGCGGAGAGTCTCGTATTGCAGAACGGCAGGACCTGGAGGATCTTCTACTGGGAGATCTCGGACGACAACGTAGGACGAATACTGAGGAAGAAGGGGAAGCCAAAGGGCGGCACTTATTCCAAGCTTCCGGCAGAATATTGGTCGAGACTGGGGGCGCAGGCGTAGTCCTTCCCTAAGTCGTGTTTTTTCTCCAGCACACGTCGATTCCAGCATGAGCCAGTGCTCCGTTGACAAGGAATCACTGGCAGTATTCTCATGACAAAGGTTTAAATAACCCCATACCCTTCGCCAAAAGGCGCTAGCCAATGGCTAGCAAGAACATAAGTAAACGAAACGGAGGAAGAAAATGAAGAAGCGAGGAGTGAGCAGATGTGCGGCATTGCTGTTAGTGCTGCTCATGATGATGAGCACAGCAATAATGCTGCCGAGTCAGGACGCGACTGCACAAACCAATGAGATAACGGGCAAGGTGAAGACAAGCGATCCGGTTGGCCCGCTCGTGGGTGCGCTCGTAAGCCTGGCAGATGTTCACGGACTCGATCCCTCTCAATTGACCGGCTCCGACGGCACATATGGGTTCTCTGTGGCTGCCGGCTTCTACGAATTAGAGGTTTCCATGGATGGGTACTTCTCACAGACATATGGCCCATTCAGATTCGATGGGGATGCCGACCTACCGATTCCAGATTTCAACCTAACCCCAACTCCACCAAAGGACTGGAAGGTCTCTGGGACGGTCCTGTCATCAGTGACCACACAAGTGACTCGAGAGGAAGTGGATTTCATCACACAGACCATAACCAAGGAGAACGTGACTAGCACACTCGTTGGAAACACTGTTAATCTAGATAGTCCCAGAATCGTGTACAACTCTTACACTGGCTACTGGAACCATCCTTCGAATGGGACCGACAACGTAATGGTCGAAGGATCGGACTACACTCTCGATCTCTGGACTGGTGCTGCCACAATAACCAACGGATGGATGGCTGCAAACCTGACAGGTGGTAATGGGTGGATTGAATTCACATATGACCATTCGGACAACACATCATACCTTGAGAATCCATACATTGCAGCTGTATACCAAGCGTACAAGAACAGCACCCCCTGGCCCCCTGCAGGTAACTACGTTCTGGATGTGGAAAATGGATTCGTAGATGTACAGGGCAACTTCATCTTCGGTCTGGACGTGCTCGAGTTCGACTACGAGTATTACACTCCAATCGAAGGCGCAACTCTGACGCTGTACAATGTCACGAAGGATCACGATGTTGACACAACAGATGTGCCAACTGGGACTGATGGCCTCTTTTCGCTCGAATCATGGACTGGAGTTTCTGAGCTTCAAACCGAAGCGGACGGATACCAGCCAAAAGCAACGACCATGATGGTCAACGGAGACCAGAGCACGTGGATCCTTCTGGACCCCGCAATTCTCATAAATGGATGGGTCACCGATGACGTCAGTTCATCGGCAGTGGATAACGTCAGGGCATACATGCTCTGCAAGGACAGTGTCCCGGACAGCATCAAGCTGCTGGAAGCTGATGTTCCGGGATCTGGCTCATACTACTGGTTCAACGCGTATCCAGGGATCTTCCGACTCATAGTGGACGCTGACGGATATGAGGCTCAGATACTTGACATAAACGTGACCACGGATGCAGTGTACGATTTCAGCCTCTCTCTCGCGACTGAGGAGATGATCGATACAACCATTGGCTTCGTCGCCGACGACTGGAACAACATCACAATCTACAAGAATCTGACACTGAACCTTGACAGCCACCTGCCATCTTTGGGAACAGACTCCCTTGGCAGCCTTGAACTGGAGATAGACCTGACAGTCGGAAACGGAAACGGTGCACTCGACCAAACGGAGAAGGACTTATTCATAGCCTGGCTGGTTGACAGAGGCCCGCAGTTCCTTACAACGGCTGGGCTGTTCACAACCGAGGCAATCGACTACACACTCGAACTCCTAGGAATGGCGTCCAGATACACTGTAGCAGTGACATATGACGCACAGAACATCCGAATCGAAACCGTTGCGTGGTACACAACCACCGACATCACTCTCGACGAGGACACATACGACCTTGAACTGAAGACGGCATTCGATCAGACAATCCTGATAGAGGGAGAAGACAAGGTACTTACCAACTACACATACAACGTGGTTCTGCCTTCCGGGTACGAGCTCATCTGGAACTCTTCCATGAACACTGAGGTCATTGGGTTCACGGACATATTCGTGGATCCGAAGAAGGGCGTCGGAACTGGTGCGGTGGTCATGACAGTTGCTAAGTCTGACGTGGGAGTCGCGATAGCTGAAGTGACCGGCCCTCGAGAGGGTGAAGGCGATCTATATGTCTACATCTTCCCAGGAAGAACACAAGAAGACTACGTGGCCATAGTTCCAGCGGAGACCGATATCCAGTTCAGTGCCGCGAACTCGACGGACCCCAACGGCCCCGCCGGGGGGAAGATCTCAGAGTACGCTGACTTCGCATGGGACTTCGGCGACGGAAATGTGGGTTCCGGGATATCCCCAACTCACAACTACTCCGATCCGGGTACGGGAACTGCGAACTACACCGTGACCCTCACCATAACGGAACCGGGTGGCAACGTCACCAACACCGAGATCAACGTCAGAGTTGACGCTAGGGTCCCGAAGGCCCTGGTAAGCTACGACGAGGATGACTGGGAGAACATAGGCGGCAAGATGCACATAGAAGAGGACATCGACTTCAACTTCGCTGCAGACCTTTCCACGGACGAGATGTGGACCGGAGAGGACGGCAACATAACCATGTACGCGTGGGACTTCAATGCTGTTGTTAATGGTCAAATCACGGATTCAGTCACCCAAAGCGTGGACACCGACTTCTACACCGAACCGGGCGTCTATACGCTCAACCTGACGGTGTGGGACTGGGTGGGCCACAAGAGCGACAACTACTCCAAGACCATCTATGTGGATGATGTGACCCCGCCGGATGTATCCTTGACCATCTTGAACTCGACCTTTGTCGAGACGAACTTCCCGCTCGAGCAGGAAACGGTGTACTTCAATGCAAACGATTCAGAAGACAACTTCTCCTCAAAGGAGAACCTGACATACTCGTGGACGATCGACGGGACACCCAAGAGCGGAGTGAACGTCTCACATTCCTGCAGTGAACCAGGTGAGATTCAGGTTAATCTCACAGTTATGGACGAGGCGATGAATGAGGGTTATCATAACATAACCTTGGTGTGTTCACCGGATCCCAAACTACATTCACACATCTACATGGTCAGAGAGTCCTTTGAATACAGACCTGGAAGCCCAGAGGTCGGACAGTCCATCAAGATCAAGGTCGTGGTGGCCAACACCGATGCGGGTGTTGACGCGACCAACGTTTCAGTTCGTTTCTGGATTGTCGAGGAAACGGACAAAGAGATCTCGGGCACGGTCAAGTACTACGACTACAACGGCACACAGATCTTCACATCTACGATACCAACTGGTGGAAACCTCACAGCGGAGATATCCTGGACACCTAGCAGCCACGGAGACTATACCATCAAAGCCAACTGCACGGCCAGTAACGAACTGGCCGCCGAAGAAGGAGACAATTCCATACAGGGTACGATACCGGTGATCGAGGCGCAGTGGGTAACGACAATGATCATAGTCGTCTTTGTCGTTCTGATCTTTGTCATAGCGATAATACTCCTGTTCAGAAGGAAGTTCGCCGGAAGGTTCCCCAAGCTGCTCTCGAGGAAGGAGAAACCCGCGAAGGACAAGAAAAAGAAGAAGGTCAAGAAGTAGGCCTTCTCATTCTTTTCTTTTTTATTCTTCCCAGTTAGCCTGGGCTATCTTGAACCTGAGTATACCGGCCATGCCGCCGAAGGTCTTCATGAAAAGATTGCCTTCTTCGGAGTCCTCGGATATCAGCTCGATGCTTGTCCCGACCTTCTCTGCAAGGTCGAAAAGGTGGTCTGCAAGGTCGATCTTGACCTCGTCCTTCACGGTCGATCCACACTCCGGACACTTGGAGCCCTCCTTGACCTCACCCTCGCCCAAGCTTATTGTGGCATCGCACTTTGAGCATTCCAGTCCGGTGACCGATCCCTCCAGCCCTTCAGACAGCAACAGAACATCTATTGCGCCCATCTCCAACGCCTCCTTCACCATCGGCCCGTACACGGCCAGTCCGCCGTCAGGCTTCCGGATCTCGTTCATTAGCCTCTCGATGAGTTCCTTCTCCTTTATCAGTTCCAGATTCGAAAGGGCCTTCCTTGCCTTCTCGACCAATTCCCTTAATCCGTATTCATCAGTGTATCCAGTGTCGAAGGCATCTATGATCTTCTTCTTCAATTCGTGGTTCAGATACTCCTTCTCAGCGAAGAAGTCCTTGGTGGCACCCGGACCGCCAATGAGAATGCCCACAAGGTCCTTCTCGGACAGGAAGGACTCGTTGGCTATGTTGGCCAATCTCTTGAAGTACTCATGAGCAGCGAGCTCTATCAACCTCTCGAACCTCCTCGCCGACTGACCCCCCATCCTGTGCTTGCTTGGAACCAGAGACTGTATGTTCCTGATGACATCGATCCTCCTTCCTCTCAGCATCCCGACGGTGGCCTCGCTCCTGTCCACGACTACGAGCCCGTAATTCTCCTTCTCGAGAAGCATGTCCCTCAGAGGTTCGGTATAGAAATCTGAATCACACCGGTAAATGAAGGTGGGTATGGGCTCCGGTGGTTCCACGACGTATGAGACCATCTCGGTCTTATCGGCACCTATCCCCTTGTGGCCGACGAAGAATACCAGGCCGTTCTCGGGAGGCTTCTTGAAGTACTTGAGCTTGCTCAGGATTGATTCTATCGCCCCCATCACGTTCTTCTTGGTGGTCTTGCTCTTGATGTTTGAAGACTGGGAGTACTCGTTCCTCAGATGGCTGGTTACGTTGTGTATCTGTTTTCCCGGCGGGACGTACAGCGAGATGAGCTCGGTGCCTCTGCCATGGGCTGACTCGATCTCGTCCAACTGCTTTCGGAATTTGTATCTTTCTCTGCTGGCCATCTCGGTCATTTCGGCCACCGATTCCTTTTTATCGGTTAAAGATGTTTTGGCCTATAAGCATAGGGGAATCGGATGGACATTGTGGTTGTTTCCATCGGCGGTTCGGTCCTGATACCGGACGACAACGATTTTGAGTATCTATCCGGCCTTGCAGAATTGCTCGTCAGTCTTTCAAGAAAGGTCAAATTGTACATAGTTGTTGGGGGCGGCAGGATCTCCCGGTATTACATCAAGCTGGGACGCAAGTTCGGGGTGGATGAGCGAATTCTCGACGAGATGGGCGTGAGTGTAACCAGGCTCAATGCCAAACTGCTGATTTCGGCCCTCTCAGGTAATTCAAACGAGTATCCAGCGACTTCCGTTGCAGAAGCCGTAGTTATCGGAAGCGACCATCCTATTGTGGTCATGGGGGGAACAACGCCGGGTCACACGACCGATGGAGTCGCGGCCTCTCTAGCAGAGTTTGTGCAGGCGGACAGAGTGGTCAATGCCACAGCAGTGGACGGGGTATATACCAAAGACCCAAACAAGTACGACGATGCCGAGAAGATAACGGAGATGTCGTTCGAGGAACTCCTGGAATGCTGCAAGACATCGGAATGGAAGGCGGGACCGAGCAATGTGTTCGATGCAATGGGTGCGGAGATAATAGCCAAGAACAGGATTCCGTTGCTGGTCGTGAAGGGTAGGGACCTGGAAGCACTGGAATCGGCTATGAAGGGTGGATCTTTTTCCGGGACCACGGTCGGCGGGGAGTGAACCGATGACCTTCAGGGCTTTCTTATCAATCGATGTCCAACCCTCGGAACCGATGAGCAGTTTTCACCAGGCTCTGAAAGAGACCAACGCCCAGGTGAAGCTGGTTGACCTCGAGAACACGCACTTGACACTGAAATTCCTGGGAGACACATCAGAGAATCACGTCCCAGAGATAGTGAAGATCATGGAGGATTCCATTGAAGGGATGGACCCTTTCTCGATCTCGTTCAGAGGCACGGGAGCCTTTCCAAGCCTGAATCACATGAAGGTGGTCTGGATAGGCGTCTGGAACACTGACGGCATGAAATCCATATCCGACTTCCTGAACGATGGATTCACGGTACTGGGATATAGGAAGGAAAAGAGGAGATTCTCGCCACATCTCACACTTGGAAGGGTCAAAGGCGGCAGGAACAAGGAGCAACTTGCGCAGGTCATAAGAAACTGGAAGGATGAGGATTTCGGGGAGATGGAGGTCACCGGCATCCAACTGAAGAAAAGTGTTCTGAGCCCTCAGGGGCCGACATACTCGACCGTTCACGAAGCCAAAATCGGGAGTCCATAGAGAAGCACTGCCTACTTCTTCTCTTCAAGTAGGAGCATCTGGTCCCATTCCACGTCGTGCTTGAGACCTTCCTTATTCAACATCTTGCTGACGAGCTCGGTGATACGCGGAACCTCCGAATCATTCCCCCTTCCGTAGAAGTAGAACTCGACATCATCGCTTATGGGGAACATCATTCGCATGTTTCCGGACCTGTTATATCCTTCAGGCTTGCGGTTGTTCCTGAGGTCCAGCAGATTCTGCTCGACAAGCACCTCAGCATATTCAGGTTCGTCCTCGGGAATCTGGTCGGTCTCTTCAAGGAATCTCTTGAATACATCGCGGTAAATTGGCAGGATGTCGCTGTACTTGACCTTCTTGTCAAATCTTATGTGTCCGCTCTGAGCCCGCATTCCGACCCCGCGTTCAGATGAATCTGACTCTATATAAGCATTTGTAGGTCAAGATTAAATGGAAATAACGAATTGTTGTGGCAATGAAGGTCGCCTTGACCGTAGCGGGAAGTGATTCATCCGGAGGCGCCGGGATACAGACGGATGTGAGGGCGATGGCATCCCTGGGTGTTCATCCATGCACGGTTGTCACATGTATCACCTCCCAGAACACCGAGGACGTGGATTCCATCTTCTCCATGCCAACCGAGGAGATAGAGAAGCAGTTGAAAGCGATCTTTGCGGATATCGGTGTGAGCGCCGCAAAGACGGGAATGCTCTGGTCTGCCAAGATAGCCAGGGTGGTCGCGGAGAACCTTGAGAAGGCCGACCTTCCTCTGGTTGTTGACCCAGTGATGATCTCGACCACCAACAAACCCCTTCAGTCCGAGGATCTGACCGATGTTCTGAAGTCACGGCTGCTTCCCATGAGCGAAGTGGTGACGCCAAACACCTTGGAGGCCGAAGTCCTCTCAGGGATCCGAATCGAAAACGAGAGCGATGTCGAATCGGCCTGCGAGAGAATCCATTCTCTCGGAGCGAGGAACGTCCTGATTAAGGGAGGGCACCTGGAGGTGGAGCCTGTTGACATCCTCTTCTCCAACGACGAATTCGTGAGATTCAGGGGTGAGAGGTACAAGGAGGACGTTCACGGGAGCGGATGTGCCTTTTCGGCGTTCATCACCGCCAACCTGGCTCTGGGAAAGGACCTGGTCGAAAGCATAGAGAAGTCCAAGAGGATGATCACGGCGGGTTTCTTCAATTCATACAAGATCGGGAAGGGAGTTCCGGTCGTTCAGAGTCATTACACGGTGGACAGGTTCTCGGTCTGGAAGGAACTGGATCTGGCCTTGGAGCACTTGAAGTCGATTCTTACCACCGAACTAGTTCCAGAGGTCGGCATTAACATCGGACATGCCTTACCATTCGCCACGGGCACGGATGACATCGCAGGACTCGAGGGGAGGATTGTCAAGGTGGGTGACAAAGTCGACACGCTTGCCCACATCGACTTCGGCGCGTCCAAGCATGTGGCGAAGATCATACTGACGGCCATGAGACACGATCACAGGTCCAGGTCCGCCATGAACCTGAGGTTCTCGGATGATCTTGTGGAGAAGTGCAGGAGTGTTGGATTCTCGGTTGCTGAGTTCGACAGATCGGAAGAGCCGGAACACGTCTCGACCATGGAGTGGGGTACGGAGAACGCCATATTGGGTCACGGAAGCGTGCCGGACGTCATATTCGACCGGGGCTCTGTGGGTAAAGAACCTATGGTGAGGCTGTTGGGACAATCCCCTTCAGAGGTCGTGAAGAAACTCAGAACCATACTGGCCAGATAAGGTGAGACAGATGGGGGGTACAACATTAGATTTTTATACTGGTATCATTTTGCGAGGAATGAAGAAGGGAATCCAATTTCCTTTGGGGGTGCCCAAGAAGGAATGTCCTGAAAGCACCTGAGATAGATGGGGCTCGGCATGAGAATAGCAATTCTGACCGACACGTACCTGCCGACGGTTGACGGCGTGGTGAATTCTCTATTGAGCACACGAAAGGCCCTGGAGAAACTGGACCATGAGGTTTTTATCCTTGCACCAGAGGACAAGAAGCATCTGAATCCCGAGGACCCCAACACGATCTACCTGAGGGCCAGGGAGTTCAAGACCTACCCTGGATACAGGGTCGTATCTCTACTTCCTGGGAAGGAAGTCAAGCTGCTCCGGAACATGGACGTGGACGTGATACACACCCACGGGCTGGCCGCGATGGGCGCGAAGAGCATCTGGAGCGCTCATACGTTGAAGATCCCGATGGTCCTGACCTTCCACACCCTGGTCCTTGACGCCTTGAACTGGTACAACCCGATAGGCCTCAAGACCGGATTCATGGAGTTCGCCACCAGGAGCTGGATAAAGTACCTTCTCCACAGGTGTTACGGGGTCATCGCGCCGACCTCCGCCATTCTGCACGAACTGAGGATGCTGGCACCAAAGATGAGAATCACCGACATCATTCCCACCGGAGTGAATCACAACCGTTTCAGCCCCGAAGTCGACGGTTCAGGTATAAGGGAGAAATGGGGGCTGGACGGCAACGAGCTCGTTCTGCATGTGGGAAGAGTGGCACCAGAGAAGAATCTGGACATGCTGTTCAAGTCATTTGCCCTCCTGAAGAAGAAGAGAGAGAACGCCAAACTGATGCTGGTCGGAAGGGGACCCGCGATATCGCATTGTGTGGAAACCGCCAAGTTGAACGGGATCGCCGATGACGTAATCTTCGCCGGGTTCGTCAGCGATAAGGAACTGCCTGAGTATTACGCCGCGTGCGACGCCTTTGCCATCACGTCCACTTTTGAAACCCAAGGACTAGTGGTGCTCGAGGCCATGGCCACGGGCAAGCCGGTCGCCGGCATCAATTACAGGGCCATTCCCGAGTTTGTGATAGATGGGATCACCGGATACCTGTTCCAACCGGACGACACCCAGGGCGCCTGCTCGGCGATGGAGAAGGCGCTCGACAGTGGCGAGGACATGGCAAGGAACGTGAGAATGATGGCCGAGGGCTACTCCATCGAGGTGTGCACCGACAAGCTGGTGAACCTTTACAGAAGGGTGATCGACTACAGGCAGAACAACAGATGAAGACGTCATGCAAAAGTGTTTATGGTAGCTGGAATGTGCTGCCCAAGTGGTTGGATGGACACCGTCCGACCTGAGTGACGAAGGGAGATTCGAATGCTCGGTGATGCGCTCATAGAACTGTTCTCAAGTCTGGGCTTTTTTGGGGGCCTGACTGCAATATTCCTCATCTTCTACTTCGATGCTATGATCATCCCTCTGATCCCGGAGCTCTTCGCCGTTCTCATCTTTCAAGCGGATCCTGTCTGGGAATGGGGGATACTGATACTTGTCGTGGCAGAAGTGGGAGAGATCCTGGGGAATTCCACATTGTACTTCGCGGCCAAGAACATCGGGCTGCCAGGCTTCATGAAGAGGGCCATGAACAAGTACGTGAAATTCCTGGTTCTGAAGGACGAGAGGCTCATATTGTCCAACCGGATCGCCCCGACCGTTCCGTTCGTTGGGGCCTTCATAGCCGCATGTGAATGGGACTTCAAGAAATCGATAACATATGTTGCGGTGGGAGGATTGGTGAAGTACTCGTTCCTGCTATCCATTGTGGCGGCGTTCAACGTTGCATATCCTAGGGACATGGCGCAGAATATGACCTTGATCATGGTCATCGTCTTCATTGTGGTCAGCGGAGTGCTGGCCCTCATAAAGTCCCGAAGGGACAGGCGTAAGGCCATGGAGTGGAGGGATCGAACAACCGAAGAGGATGGGTGATATCGACGAATATTGGTATACTGGGTGGCGGACTTACAGGACTGACCCTTGGATCACTGCTGCAGGGGTCTGAAGTGCTGGAGAAGGAGGAAGTTGTCGGCGGGCTGTGCAGGAGCAAGGTCATTGACGGGTTCACATACGACATAGGTGGATCTCACGTTCTGTTCTCGAGGAAGAAGGACACCATGAAGTTCATGGAGAAGAAGCTCGTAGACAACGTTGAGAGCAGGACCAGGAACACCAAGGTCTTCTTCAAAGGGAACTACGTGAAATACCCTTTCGAGAACGCCCTTTCAGAGCTACCCCCGGAAGACAACTTTGAATGTCTGGCAGGGTACATCGAGAGCTTCTACGCGCGGAGAGATGAGAGCGCCCAGAAACCGGAGAACTTCGAGGAGTGGATGTACTACCGGTTTGGAAAGGGGATAACAGAGAAGTACCTGCTCCCTTACAACGAGAAGATCTGGAAGATGAAGGCAAGTGACATGAGCCTGGACTGGATCGATGGAAGGATACCCGACCCGCCACTTGATGATGTCATCAAGTCATCCTTGGGCATCACCACTGAAGGCTACACGCATCAACTCAAATTCTTGTATCCCAGAACGGGTGGGATTCAGGTTCTGACCGATAGAATAGCGGAGGCATGCGGCGAAATCACAACCCAGTACGTCGTCAAGAGCATCCGGAAAGAGGGTGGTGAATACATTGTCTCAGATTCCGCGTCAGAGAAATCGTTCAACAAGATCATCTCCACGATTCCGATTCCCAGTCTGATCGGCTGTTTGGATAGCGTCCCTGGGGAAGTCAAGGAAAGCGCTGCCAATCTCAAGTACAATTCACTGATCTCGGTGTTCATCGGGATGTCCGTTCCCAAGACCATGGACTTCTCGTGGGCCTACTTCCCGGAAGAGGAGAGCCTTTTCCACAGGGTCAGCTTCCCATCGAATTACAGCTTGGGAGTGGTGCCCGAAGGTCATTCCAGCATTCTGGCGGAGATAACTTGCCATATAGGCGACGACATCTGGAACATGTCAGATGAGGAGATCATCGAGAACGTTGTCAACAGACTGCACCAGCTGGAGATCATCAAAAGGGAATCTGTCGTCGTGACCGACGCGACACGAATGACCCCTGCGTACGTGATATATGATTCAGAGTATGAGAAGAACATCAGTGTTGTGGAGGATCATCTGAAAGCCGAAGGAATCCACACGTGTGGAAGGTTCGGCCAGTTCCAGTATCTGAACATGGATGCCTGCATCGAGAAAGCCTTTGCCCTGGCGGAAGAGCTCAAGTGAGCGAGATGAAGAGAATATCAGTTGTTGTGCCGACCTATGAGGAGGAGAAGTCCATTGAGACATTCCTCAAGCAGTTCGAGAACCAGACAATACCCAGGTCCGAATTCGAGATCATCATAGTGGATGGGGACAGCAAGGACAGGACCAGGGAGATCGCGGAGAAGTATGCGGACAAGGTCATGATCCAAGAGAGCGATGGCATAGGAGGGGCAAGGAACGATGGTGTGGAAGCTGCCAACACGCCTTTCATCGCAACGACCGACGCAGATATCCGTCTTCCTGATAGATGGCTGGAGATCATGCTGAAGCATTTCGAGAGTGATGAGGAAGTGGTGGCCGTGGTCGGCCCCGACGGCCCCATAGAGAAGAACTGGAAGTCGAAGCTGATCTTCTCGTTTCTGAGGAACGTCATCTACCTGGCGACCTTCTTCGGAATGTACACGACCGGAGGGACGAATTCGGGATTCAGGCGGTCCACCTTCCTGGAGGCGGGGGGATACAAGTCCCTTCCCCACTCGGACGACGTGGAGATCGGGTTCAGGCTCATGAAGATGGGGAAGATAGTCTACGACAAGGAGCAGTTCGTGGAACTCTCGGTCAGAAGGATGGAGAAGGACGGTTACGTCAATACACTGCTGACCTGGCTCAAGGGCGACCTTAGAATCATGTTCGGTCTGGATATCTCCGGCAAGGGTTACGCCAAACAGAAGTACTAGTCTACAGAAAAGCCGTTAATGCTTGGTGATGCTCACTATCGTTATCTCATAGAGAAGATCCACACCAGCCTTTTCAGAATTGAAATCTGCAACGAAAGTTCCGGCGGCCTGGTTCACACCCACAACGGCGAATCTACCTTCCTCATGGGGCGAATCTCCCATGACTTTGTTAACATCGTCTGAATCCAGTAGGTGCTCGACGATGATCTCGCCAATGCCCCCGTTGGCTCCAGTCTCCACAGATATTACCTTGGACTCGAACCCCAGATATGGCGAAATAATGTCGCCCTCTTCAGGCAGGTTGGAGATTGTCACATCGGGCCCCAGAGGCCCTTCCTGAACGGCGCTCACCCTGACGTCCCACCCCCATCTCGGATCAGTCACTGTCGCGTTGACAACCGGGGGTACCAGGAATCTGTCTCCGAAATCTCCCCAGGAAAGCGTCTCCATGATGTCCCGAGTCTCAGTGAGGCTCAGCGTAACTATCTTCGAAGGATCGACATCGCCGAAGCCTTGATCAGGATGGACGACAACGGACTTGGTCTGGTTCACCTGCATGCGGAGCATGGCAATCTCCAAGGCCTCTCCATTTCCCACCATATCATTGAATGTGTAATGAGGAATACCGTCTCCGACCGTCACCGGTATCGCTCCGAAAACTCCTTCTTCTGGCCATTCAAAAAGGAGGGATTTGGGATAGGTATCGTTGTCAATAGCCACATCTTCAATCATGGTGTCAAAAACCAATGTATTCATGAGGTATCCAGTGTAGGTGAACTCGATCTCGTCCCTCTCCTCAACCTCAAGGACATCGGGTGACTTGTGCGGTTCTGTTGTCATCTGACTGTAGAGCAGGACGCCCATCACTCCTGCGATTATGATCAGGACGATGACCAATGCTGCAAATGCGTCCACTGCTGAACGGTGATCTCCTTTTATGCGGTACATCGCAACCCCTTGTTATTGACATGGCTTTAATAAACATTGCGGTTCTATATCCAGACACACGAAATACGGTGTTGGGCAACCTCCAAGAATCTCGGTAGCTTTATCTCTGGAGTTCACATATTGGCCCACGATGGGCAGGAGGGTCTTGACATGTCCCCAGTGCGGGTCGCCAGATCTGTATTACGAGGCTGGCATGATCACTGGTAAGAAATACCATTGCAAGAGATGTGATTACATAGGAGCATTCGTCATAGAAATCGAAGAGGAGGATGAATGACCTCAGGCGAACATCGCGCCAGCTTTTTCTGACTCTTCAATCGAGGAGGACATCACCTTTTCTATCGCCCTCTCGAAATCAGTCATGGACACGACTTCCCTGTCCTCTCTTATTGCGAACATCCCGGCCTCCATGCATATGGCCTTTATGTCGGCTCCGGTCGCCCCATCACACCTCGCTATGAGTGTCTTGAAGTCTATCGTCTTGGAGAGGTTCATCTTGCGGATGTGGATGTTGAATATCTCCTTCCTCGACTCCTCGGTGGGGATCGGAATTTCAATTATCCTGTCGAACCTGCCTGGCCTGAGCAGTGCTTCGTCCAGTATATCGGGCCTATTAGTGGCCGCAATTATCTTCACGTTGCCTATGGGGTTGAAACCGTCCAGTTCCGCCAGAAGCTGCATGAGGGTCCTCTGGACCTCCCTGTCGCCTGAAGTGGCGACCTCCAGCCTCTTGGCCCCTATGGCGTCGATCTCATCTATGAACACGATGGTGGGTGCCTTCTCCCTGGCCAGCTCGAAAAGCTCCCGGACCAGCCTCGCTCCCTCACCGATGTACTTCTGAACCAGCTCAGAGCCTACGAACCTGATGAAAACAGCATTTGTCTTGTTGGCGACCGCTTTGGCCAAGAGGGTCTTGCCTGTTCCAGGCGGCCCGACCAGCAGAACGCCCTTTGGCGGCTCGATCCCGACCTTCTTGTAAAGGTCTGGCTTCAGAAGAGGGTCTTCCACAGCTTCCTTGACCTCCACCAGCTGTTCCTCCAATCCACCCACGTCCTTGTACGAGGTGTCAGGCTTCTCAAGGATTTCTGCGCCCATGACTACCGGGTCCAAGGATGGAGGCAGAACGCCCATGACTGCCAAGGTCTGTTTGTTAAGGGCAACGCGGGAACCGACCACGACATTATCCTTGCCGATGTAGTCAGCAGTGTTAACAATGAAATCTGGACCTGTGGAGCTCTTGACCACGACCCTTCCGTCCGCGAGAACGTCCTTGATGCTCCCAATGATGAGTGGAGGCGTCTTCAAACGCTCGAGTTCTGTCTTCAGCCGCTTGATCTCTTTCTGCAGTCTTACGAGCTCTCCTTCGATAAACCGTTTCTCGCCCTCAACCCTTCTCGAGTTCTCCAGAAGCCTGTCGTTCTTGTCCTCCAGATGAGAGATTCTCTCACTGAGTTTCTTTGAGAACTCTTTTATCTGTTCATCGTCCACGAGTACACCCCCTCGCTGTCTTGGCTGTCGTTGGGTATATATTCGCTTCAGCGTATTTATGATTTTGGGAGGATGGACCGACTCTGAAGCGTTTATGGGCATGATGTGAAGACGAAACTCCATGTACTGTGACAGAGGGGGGAAATGAGCAACTTCCCTTGGATCCATTAGCTGAAGGGGCTATGAACTAGTTGTGGTCAAAGCGGTTTCACTCGCAACGTTGACCCAATAACCGTATCCTGTCTGCAGAATGTTCCCATCCATTCCTTCTTCATTTAGGCAATCCGTCTTCACCTACTTGAATAATCTCAGTATGTTCCTTTGGTGTTAATCCATGTCGAATTAACATATATCCTTCGTTCAATGGCTTCACCTTTTCAATGAACCCTTCCTTATCATAGATTCTCTTCCACTCTACAGTTCCATCTTCAAGAATCCTGTATAATACGGGAAAACATGATTCACCCACCTCGATTTTTCCAGCAATCATGATTTTATCTTCTTTGCAGTCAATCGTCACGCCGCAACCATTATCATAGATCCTATCCCAGACAATTTCCCCCTTTTTATTGATTTTAACAAGATAAATATGGTCATCTCTCATTCCAGTCAAGAGAATCCCGTCTTCTCCACTACACATATCATATACAAGAGCATCTTTGTGAAATCTTTCCCATATCTCCCTGCCATCCGTATCAACTTTCAACAAATGCAAGTACCACCCCCCTTCCCTCATCAGGCTTCCTGCCAGTATGTGGCCCTGATCATCTGGAATAATACCTCCAGCCATCACATCTTCTGCATCACAGTATATCCTTCTCCAGATTCTCCCCCCATGAGTATCCAGATTCAGGAGAAAGAAATGGCAATTTCCAGACGGATCTCTGGTTTCGCCGAACAACAGAATAGTCTCATTCACTGCGAGTGAGAAGGCACATTCGTTTCCCTTAATCCGAAAAGATCTTTCCCACTGCTTTTCCCCACTCAAATCCACTTTCAGCAGGTATGCCTTCCAATCACAACCACCACTTTCAGATGCGTGACCTTCTGAGCATCCACATATCAAGAAACCATCCCTGACTGCAACTATGTTCTGCCCCTCATAATCCACAGAGCTAGAACCGTAGGTTTTCTTCCATTCCAACTCTCCATTCTTGTCTATTCTTAGAACTAGAACTCTGTAGTTTTCATTCTTAGCACTTCCAACCATCGCAAAGCCATCTAGGGTGTCTACGATTGATGTTATCACTATCTCTTCATCCTCTCTGAACAATGACTGCATATGTTCTCCTATTGTCTTCAACCTCTTCAAGACTTCCGTCCGTTACCATACAGCAACATTCCATATTGGGGCTGGTTGCTTTGTCCATGATGAATCTCTCAGCTGGTGGGGTAAGGTCAAAGATTCTGTAGAGATCCTAGAGGGTAATTGTCCGCGTTATTCAAATAGTTGGGAGAGTTTATGATTTCTGTCGGTGTTGGCTTTGATTTGTGAGCTATGTGGCACTGAATTCCCCAAGACCAAGAGGGTGATCATTGAAGGAACGGCCCTCAACGTTTGCAGCAACTGCGCCAAGTTCGGCACCCCGGTCACCAAGGAGCAGGCAAGGAAGGAATCCCCCGTCCTCCAAAGGTTGGAGAGAAAACGGTACCGACCCCGGGACATCTACGAGAGAGAGGTGGACATCCTAGTGAGGGACTTCTCCACCAGGATACGGGAAGCAAGGATGCGAATGGACATCAGCCAGGAGGAATTCGGCAAGCAGCTTAACGAGAAGTGGAGCGTCATCAACAAACTGGAGACCGGGGACCTGCGGCCGGACGACAAGTTGGTGACCAAACTGGAGAGAGCCCTCGGCATTACGCTGAGAGAGAAGCTGAAACCAACAGAGGTCGAGAAGAAGACCGCTGGAAAGGCGTTGACCATAGGGGACCTCATCAGAGAGGCAAATGAATGAAGAGAGCTCCCTTATACATCCTCATTGCAGTAGTTGTGGTCATCGTCGCGGTACTGGCCTATTTTGTTTACCTCAATCTAGCGGGAGACACTGATGGTCAATCCAGCCTGGGGCTGGTCTGCTCGGTGGCGTTCATTGCCTTTGCTTTCATTGCCATAGAACTCTTGTTCAAGCCACATCTGTTCTTGCGTCCCCGCGAGGACGAAGAAGAAGAATCGACAGAAGACAACTAGGCCTGTGCCCTAATTCTGTTCAGGATCTCCTTTTCCACCCCTTTCATGAACCTGCTCATATCGATGTCCAGTTCCTCCCCGGCCAGCAAGGCGGCGACCTCGATCTCCACTTCCATCTGTTCTTGGATCGCGTTTATTCGGGAAATGGCATCCTTCTTATCCATATCCAGCTTGGTCATGATGTGGTTCAGGATCTTGGAGAACATGTCCTCCTCGGCCGGCATTTCAAGAACTGAACGGTTCGGGGAGAAGTCCAGAGGAACTTCTACGCCATCGATCTCAAAAGCGGGAGAAACCTGCCCATCCTCCAAGGTGACAACGCCCCTTGAAAGAGCAACATCGAGAAGCTTCTGCGAGTCCTTTGGGGGAAGCCACCTCAGATCCATGGATGCAGAGAAAACGAACTCCTTCTCGGTCATCTGGGAACCGCCTTTTCTCTTGAAGAGCAAGGCGATTGCCCTTTTGAGCTCCTCCACTAGACCAGCTCCTTGGCGTCCACGATTATGCCCTTGATACCTGAATCCTCGAACCTTGCTGAATCTGATTGATGAAGCATGCCGACGTAGAGCTCGAAGTCATCTGGAAGCCCGTGCAGTATGCTTGGACTCGGAACGTTCCCGTTCTTGTCAAGATACAGACAGGACTTCAGTCCGATGAGTGCAACGTCCTTCATGAGGTCTTCCGGGCGCCGTTCCTGGAACTCCGGTGTACCATTGATGGTTCTGCCGTCTGCCAGATCCAGCTCGAAAATCAACTGGTCCGAAAGCTCATGGGCCTTTCTGAGCTCATCCATCGAGACCAAGATCTCGGTTCTCAGCACCACCTTCTCCGCACCTGCGATGAAAAGGTCGATGGCATTGTCCGCCATGCGGGCGCCACCATCAACCCAAATGGACTTCTTCTCGAAGTCCCTTATGAAGTCGAGCTTTGGTCTGTTGTTACGAACTCCGTTCATGTCCACAATAAGGGCTCTCTCGTAATCGGCGAGGAGCTTGCCTACCGCTTCATGAGCATCCACATTCAAGGGGAGATACCCGTCAGGGCCCTCATAGACGGCCTCCCTGTCAAGGATTAGAATGCGTGGCAGTACTTCGATTTCAGACACTTGAATTCAGATGATAGTAGAATAGATAAAGTATTTGGTGCGCAAGGTTAATATTCGAGAAACGATAGTCAGGGTTCACATGGCCAAGAGAAGGAAGGTAGAGTACGATGAAGATACCGTGGAGTGCTTCTACTGCGGGAAACCGGTGTATGATAACTCCTGGAGATGTCCCAACTGCGGGAAATGGTTCAGAGAAGGCAGGATCAGCGTTCTGGGGATCATCGCCATTTTGGTCATAGTCATTGTTCTGGCCATTTACATTATTCAGCCTTCGTTCGTGTTCAACGAGGAGAACGGGGAGACGGACAAGAGATACGGCATACTCCTCAAGATAGACCCAGGCCCGAACACTCATCGAGCCGAACCTGGAGGATATACCGAGTGGGGTGTGCAGATGACGAGCCTGTCCACGGTGGCCGATAACTTCGAGTTCAGTTCGGACGTTTCAACGCTCTTGCAGGTCACCTATGACACCCAGACAGTCGGTCTGACATCCGGTCAGCAGAGCATCAACATCATTCGCGTCAACGTGCCTGTGAATACTCCCCTGGACTCATACAACTTCAAGGTCTTTGCGACATCCCGGGCAGATTCCACAGCAAGCGACTTCCTCAATCTGACAGTGGATGTGGTGGGCTTGAGCACCAGAACGGTTGTGCAGGCTGACAAGGTCACGTGCGACTACATCCTGTGGGTGAAAGATACTGCTAATGTACATGATAGCTCTTACTGGGAAGCAAGAACCCCCCTGTTGGTTGCGGTTGACCCAGAAAACGCGGATGGAACCTACATAGGTGTGATTTCGGGATTCTCGGATGGCTTGGTGGGCATGAAGACCGGAGAGACGAAGGTCGAGGTCGTACCGCCCAGTCGGGGATACTTCGAAAAGCCGGATCATGATCTATATGGACTCACACTCTACTTCCAGATCGAACTCCTCAGCATAGACACGGCCTGAACAGCAATCCTTTTATCCTTGTTAAGCAGATGCTCTTCTGCTCCAGTCGAAGACCACAGGGATTCATGAACTGTGGAGCAAGCTGGAGAGGGTACCGTACAATGGGTCCCTCTTTGATCTCCGCGTGACGCGGTTCAATGATAAGAGCCCAACCCCGGTATCCAACAATCCCTCGGCAAGGGTCAGGACGAGGAGGTCGCATAGCGTACCATGATTCGTACCGTTACTGCCGAGGGACATCCAGTCCCTTTTAAGCAATTCATTGATGAAGGCCGATACCGACTGTGATAATCACCTTCGATATCTAGACGGTCAGTTCCTTATATATCCACACCCAAATAACCAACAGTCTTTCAGATAGACCTCACAAGGCGTAGGTCTTTATCATGTTTCAGAAAGAGACCGCACTAGCAAGGGCTCTCTCGATAGCCCTGGTATTCACCCTCACGACAAGCTTCGGCTTTTTCATGTTCGACAGGTCGGACTGGATAGGATCGGCAGATCCAAGGCTCATACCCAACGGCAACTACACCAGCACCGTGGTCTGGGAGTTCGCCGACCCCGGCAACTACACCACCAACAACATCGACCTATCGAATCAAGAGGCCAAGTTGACCGTGAATAACCTCACCTGGGGCCAAACGAGTGAATCAGATTTCAGGAACGGTACACTGGACAACACTGTTGCCACCGTTGATGGGAAGCTGAAGCTCTCAGATCTGACAAAGAATGCAATCGCCAACGGGAACTTCTCTACGGACACCGATTGGATCTACCAGAACAGCCCCAACGGCAATGTCTCATCACAGTACTCCTCAGTGGACCAGAACAGCTTGCTCACGCATGACAACAACCAAGGGATATCATCGTTCTATGAGAGAGTGACCGTTGACCAGGCAACCGGAGATGGCTCCACGGTGCCCGGAGGACTCCTTGCAAATGAGAGCCTCCTAAATGTGGACTCGCAATGGTATCATCTAGACAGTTCGGCCTCCGAGTACATTCTGGTGCAGGGATTCGACCCAGGTCTTGTGCCAGAGGGCGAGATCGGTAGAGTAGTGCTCTGGGCCACATACAGAGTTGACTCCGTCGAATATGACTCACAGACATCGGTCATGATCAAGAATGAAACTGGAGTGTTCAGGAGAACGGACATCGTCCCCATGGACGGGGAGACCGGTGAAATCTCCAAGTCATTCGATATAACACACTTCCATTCTACCTGGAGCAACACAACCATCTCAACGCTTGAGGTCCGGTTCCAGAACGTTGACAATCCGCCCTACGCGTACGTCGAATTCAATTCAATATGGCTGGACGTCTTCATCGAGCCCATAGATGAGAGCGGCAGTGTCCACCAGAACTTCACTCGGCCAGGGAACGTCGGATACCATGACACCGGTCGATTCGACTTCAACGCAGCATTGAACAAGACCAACATCGACATCACTTCCGACGAAGGGAATGTGACCCTTTCAGCCGAATCTGGCATAAGGGAGACGACCACTCTTGTGCAGAGTGTGTTCACTGGCAAGGACACCCACATAATAGCTGGTTCGGATTCGAAAACGAACTATGGGTCAGAACCTAATCTCATGATGTTAAGCCCCTCCGGTAGCTCATCTGAGAAGAGGATCCTGATGCAGTTCAACCTATCATCCATACCATCGGATTCACGGGTGGAAAGTTCGTACTTGTGGCTGAGGATGGGCACGAACCTGGGTCCTGGATGGGACATCTCGTTCTACAGACTTACAACTCCATGGACTGAGCTCAATGCCACTTGGGAGGATCCTTGGACCACCTTTGGCGGTGACTTCAATTGGACCTCTCTATTAGCGACCACGCATGTCAGGTACTCAAACGGAAACGATATTTGGATGGGTTGGGACCTGACAGACGCAGTCCGGGACTGGGGCACTGGCAATCACACCAAGAGTTACGATAATTTCGGCATCATCGGCATCATAGACAATACCACACTCCTAATCGACAAGCAGTTTCACTCCAGCGAGACGGCCATGCCTCAGTACTGCCCTCAACTGGTAGTGACCTATTCTAACCTGACATATGCCTCCTCGGGCTACATGATATCTAGGGCGTACGACGCGGGCCAGAATGTAGTCTGGAAGAACATAAGGTGGAATGAGACCACGACACCTGGAACAACATCAATCACCGTCCAGACCAGAACCGGCTCAACGGATGATCCCTACAACTTCCCAGGAACCTGGGAGGGCTGGATGCCCACTTCGAACTATTCCAACCAAGATGGAGAAATCATTGTCTCGAGTCCAGGAAGGTACCTGCAGTACAAGGTGGAGTTCTTCACATCTCATCAGAACCACACTCCGATCCTCTCTGAGATCCAGGTGCGTTGGGCGGAGGTCAAGCTGGCATTCGACTACTACATGGAGGGTCTGGTTAACATAGACAGGGCCACATTGCACGCTCACATCGATGATGAAGAGGTCTGGTCGCTGGACACGGGCATAATGGGGGGTTGGAGCTCGACCGAGATCGACATAGGCGATTATCTGGTTGATGATCTGGATCACACAGTCCGGCTGGGATTGACGCTGTTCTCGAACAACATCGGACCATCCAATGCGACCGCGAGGTTCGACAACGTTAGGATCACAAACCCACTCATGGGAGAGTACCTTTCTCCGGTATTCAGCCCAGGATTTTCAATGAACTGGAAGAGCATCTCATGGAACCAGACACTTCCTCCTGGAACTTCTTCAGAGATAATGACCAGAGTTGGGGACACTCCTGTTCCGGACGGGAGCTGGACACCTTGGTCTCCCCCTTATTCGATAAGCACGGGTGAGTCGATATCGCATCGGGCCTCAAGCCACATCCAGTACAAAGTGATACTTAGCACAACGGATTCTTTCTTGACGCCTGAGCTAGAGGACGTCAGTATTGAGTACAGCAGTTACGCGACATGGGGAATGGTCCAGGCGAACGAGTTCTCTTCACCGGACATGATCGAATGGGGAGTGTTCAACACCTCCGCATCCATGCAACCAGGGAATGATATCAAGTACTACTACAGCACGAATAACGGCACGATCTGGCAGGAGATGAGCCCGGGTTTCAACATGAGCAGCGTCGCGATTCCAGACATAAGGGTGAAGGCCGAACTCTCCACACTGTCCAATGTCACGTCTCCGCTTCTGTACCACATGAACCTGACCTACATCCACCTTGAACCGCTGGACCGCATCGATATGTCGATATCCACTTGGAGCGGAACGGCGGATGACGTGGTGGACCTAGATGCAACCGGGAGGGACAGATACGATAAGGTTGTGGCCTTCCAGCAGTTCTGGTCGACGACCGATCCGAAGGGTACGGTGAACGTGAATGGCCTCTACAACCCCGGTTCAGCAGGGACATGGAGGGTCTACTGCAACAATTCGGACGACACCATCTCCAACTTCACAACGGTCACTGTTGGGACGGGCCAGATGGTCTCGATTGGCATCACGCCGTGGCAAGTGGGAACGATAACGACCAACAACAATGTAGCATTCAGCGCCTACGGGGTCGATGGCGACGGGAACCTGATTGCTCAAGCAATCGTGAACTGGAGCTTGACGAGCGGTATAGGAGTGATAGGGCCCGGACCCAGTTCCATGACTAACCTCACTCCCACCACACCGGGTACCGCCAGGGTGATCGCCGACGATGGAATGGGCAACGTCAATGTCACAAGTCCCATCACAGTAATCCCAGGAGCCTCGGTAGACATCGCAGTCACCCCGTATGACCCAGGCTCTCTCACGACCGATGACACTTTCTTGTTCACAGCATGCGGGAAGGACAAACATGGAAACACAATCGGCAGTGTCTCTGTCAACTGGTCTGTAATCGGGGGAATAGGTGTCATACCACCAGGCCCGAGCGAATCCGCCTTGTTCGATCCGACCACGGTTGGCAATGGCAGGATCGTGGCAGATGACGGACTCGGCCATGTCAATAGTACGGCAACGTTCTCGGTATCTGCGGGACAAGTGGCCGGTGTTCAGATCACGCCATCCTACGCTGAGGTAGGCATCGGAGAAGAGCAGAACTTCACGGTCCAAGGATTCGATTCTGACGGGAACCGAGCCAGTCTGGTGACCACCATATGGACTACCGACGTGGGCAATATCGTCCAGGCAACCGCCACTTCCGCAACTCTCCAAGCACAATCCACACCCAAGCTGGGAGGATGGGTGAACGCAACCCATGGAAGCGGCACCGGCTCAGCGACCGTGGATGTCGTCGAGTATCAATTGTCACCCGTAATCCAGGGAACGGTTCCTTCCCAAGAACGGCCGGAGGATTACGGAAGCTGGAGCCTGGACCTATCGGGTTTTGCCAGCGATCCCAACGAGGGGCTTGGCACACTGATGTGGAATGTGAAGGATTACGATTCCAGCCTTTACACTGTTTCGGGGACGAGCATAGCAGGAAATCACATACTGGTTTTCACAACAGTTCAGGACGCGTACGGCAGCGATCAACCGACATTGGAGCTGATCAACAGCTTGGGATTCAAGGATGTTCAACCGATCTGGATCAATATCACGCCAGTGAACGACTATCCTGTCTTCTCAAGTTCTCCAGATCTGTTCGTGCGATATGACGAACAATACGTGTTCGACTATTCACCATACATAACTGACATCGACAATGACGCTTCGGACTTCTCTCTAATAACAGATGACTTGACAAACACAACCGTGAATGGGCTCAATGTCACCTTCTCGTATCCACAGAGTATGGTGGGACAGACGGCCTACGTGAGGATTACCGTGATGGATGGAGCCGGAGGATCGGATAGCGACCTCATCTCGGTGAGGGTATCTGCAAACTACCCGCCCACCCTGGTCAAACTGCTTCCAGATATCGTCATCAACGAGGGGGAGACTTTAGAAGGAGTCTTCGACCTAGACGACTACATAGTGGACCCGGACGCGGACAGCCTCTTCTACTCGTTTGGTTACGCACACTTAACAATCGAAATAGATGGAGATCACGTTGTGGACATAACTGCAATGGACCAATGGACGGGTTTTGAGAACGTCACTTTCAGGGCTGTCGACCCCATTGGAGGGATCGCGGAGGACACCATCATGGTCCAAGTGATCGGAGTGAATGACCCTCCCGAGATATCGAACGTTCCGCCGTTCGTCATCCACTATGACTTCCCATTCACATTCGACCTCTTCCCGTACATCACTGATGTGGACAACGACCTGGATGAGCTCACGGTCTGGACTAACAATCCGAGCAATGTCACGGTCAACGGAATGGTGATTACGCTTCTGTATCCCGAAATCTGGGGCGGGAGCCCATATCCGTATACTGTTCCCTTGACCTTGTTCGTATCAGATGGTACCGACTCCTCGTTCCTGGTCGTCACAGTCTCAGTTACCGATAACTTCCCTCCCTCGGTCTTGAAGAAGCTCCCGGATCTGACATTCGACGAGGATTTCCAGATCGAGTATGCGTTTGACCTTGACGAGTACTTCATGGACGCCGACAACGACACCTTGTTCTTCGTCTCAGGGCAGGAGACCATTGTGGTCACGATTGATGTGAACCACTCAGTGACAATCGCCGCACCACTGAACTGGTTCGGCACCGAGTATGTTACCTTCAGAGCCATCGATCTCTATGGTGGTCTTGTGGAAGATACCATACAGGTGGACGTCAGGCCCATCAACGATGCTCCAGAGATCGCCCCCATACCCAATCAATACGTCGTCTACAGGGAATGGACGCTGGACCTCACGAACTACCTGAGTGATGTGGACAACGACATCTCGGAGCTGAATGTCAGCGTGGACTCTCAGTACGTGTATGCCGATTCCATGATACTGTTCTTCGGATACCCTGAAGGAGTGGACAGGGACAATATCACGATAACGGTAAGTGATGGGGTGTCGAACACGACCACATACGTCCTAGTGGTCATAAAAGACAATGAGCCAACCGACTGGCTTTCGTCCAATTGGCTACTTCTTGTCATTCTGCTTACAGGAATAGTCATGGCGATCGGTTCGGGAGGATACCTCCTCTTCAAGAAACCCATGATAATCGAGGATCTGTTCCTGATACACAGGAACGGGATGCTCATAGAACATCACACGAGAAGGTTGAAGATAACGGTCGATCACGACATTCTGAGCGGAATGCTCACAGCAATCCTGGAGTTTACCAGGGAAACGTTCACCTACGGGGAAGGAGGAGGGCTCAAGAAGATGGATTTGGGTGAGCGAAAGATCTTCTTGGACAGGGGGGAGTACGTCACGGTTGCCATCGTGGTAAGGGGCGAGGAGCCAGAGGACATGTCCGAAGAGGTAAGCAAGCTGATCCTAGATGTTGAAGAGAGATATCCGGAGATCGAGGACTGGGACGGTACGGTTGGCGCGTTCAAGGGCCTGCCGGAAATGCTGGGAGCGTTCGTCAAGGGGACCTACGAGAAGGGATTCTGGAGAACAGGACCGAAGAGGATTAAGACGCTCCTAGATGAGAGACAGAAGGGTAACTCTAATAACAAGTCAAAGAAGAACGGGCGGAAGAATGGGAAGAAAGGGAAAAGGAATGGGAAAAACGGTTCACAGCCCAATCCAGAAGAAATAGAAGAGAACTAGCGCTTTCTACCGTGTTTTCTAGACCGGAAGCCAATTGGGACAAGCAAAGCGATCAGCAATGGCGCGATCCAAACCTCAAACTCGGGTATGATCGCGGTGAAGTCGGCATAATCTGATGCTCCTCCCACGTCGCCTCTATAGCTCCAAGTGGCGCCTCCATCGGACGACCTGTTCACCTCTCCTGTTGTTGCCAGGACGTACAGAAACGAGTCATAGCCCCACTCAATTGAAGTGTACGTTCTTGATCCCACGTCGGCCTGGAATGTCCAAGAAGAACCACTGTCCTTGGACTCGTTCACGAATCCATCGGATGTGAGGACGTACAGGTAATCCCTGTCATCCGCCGTTATGTCCACGTAGTCCGCATCCAGCCCGGCATCACCCTGGAAACTCCAGTTCGAACCGTTGTCGGGGCTTCTGTACACAGTACCGTTGTCCACCAGGACGTAGAGATTGTCCGAGGAATCGAATGTGATGCCAACGAATCCTGCGGAGGCGGACGGGTCCGCATCACCAACCGAATTCCAGTTGACGGCGCTATCCGCGGACTCGAAGATCTCCCCTCCGGTCCTGAGAACATAGAGATTGTCAACGCCATTGATCGTCATATCCACACAATCCTGGTAGTTGCCCACATCCGTTAGTTGGGTCCAAGTTGTTCCATTGTCGTCGGAGCCGACCGTTTCGCCGTTCTTCCTCAATACGAACAGGTAATCGGAGTGGTTCGCAACGATTGCCCTGTATCCGGCACCGCCACCAGCATCTCCCTTTGATATCCAAGTGGATCCCCCGTCAAGAGACTGGAAGATGTCACCCACGGCCTCCAGAACGAAGGGGTCCTCGGTCACTTCGTTCAACGGCCCTTGAATGACATCATAACTCGATCTGTCCCAGTTGGAAATCTCGAACATAGCGGCGAACGTATCTCCGGCAAGGAGCCCCAGACTTGACTTGAGGACGGCCAGTTCGATCTTGGAATGGTGTTTGGCCAGCTCCACGCCCTCTATCGGATCCCAGCTCCAGGTGCCAGGTTCACCTTGATGTGTAAGAAGGGCGGACTCACGAACTACCCCGTTTCGTCCAAGTACCTCGATAAGATGGTCAGCGCCCATACCCTGATGAGAGTACCCAGTGGAGGTTGAATTGTCGGTGTCGATGTATATCCTGATCAGGTCCTCCCCCCTCTCCGGAGGCTTCTCGATCTTCCCGATGAACAGGCTGACATCCATACCGGCGTAGGTCTGGGGGAAACTCACTGGAATGGTGGTATTGAGCCAGATATCGGGTCCGAGCGGATAGTCGATGATCCCATCGCTGTCAATGTCACCGTTCTCCAAGCTGTCCTGCGTCCCGTCATTGTTAAAATCCCGGCTATGATCGATAGGGCCTATGTGATCGTACTGGTCTGGAACCCCATCCCGATCCCTGTCTGGGAGTGAGGGAGATGTTGACTCCATGAACCTGCGAGACTGTTCAGGCGAAACCGACCCGGCCATAATCTCACCGAGGACGGATATGTAGAAGAACGCCTTCTCGTCGCTCTTCGCCGCCGAGTACTTATCGATGTCGACGTTGAGGTTTCCATTAGCGGTCGGCTCCCTCACATCGTCGATCTCCAACAGACCATCCCAATCGTGGAATGCCCCGTCCACGTTCATACCGGCGGGGATGGTTCCGACATAGCCCAGACCGTTGGTAGTTGGAAGACCAGCAAGCGTCACGCCCGCGTTCGGCGTTGAGATGGACCTTGCATTGGGAACTTTGAGCCCAAAGGTCTTTCCGCTGTTGCCCATGACATCGGCATGAACGGTCAGTGAAACTGTCTGGCCCTTACGAAGAACGATCGGTTTGAAGCCTAGAGTTGCTGAACCGCCATTCAACATTCTCTCAGAGAGCGATTGTCCTTGCTCGTCCTTTATGCGGACAGAGGAAACCTCGGACGAGTGGGCTGTTCCGATAGCTTCTACCCCAATCGATTCGATCTTAGTGCTCCCCCGCACTGATGTAAGGCTGAGATGTAGTACGGTCTGGTCAGGTCTGTCAATGACGAAATCGGTGTCAAATGCGCTCCACTGCGACACGGAGATCAGGCCATGCTGAGTGCTCTGAACGTAGTCCGAGACATCGTTATGACCATTCCAGTTCCTGGTGTAGAAGAGCACGTCCACATCAGTCTTCTTCACGTCGATATCTGTTGAATGAAGGGCTGTTTCCAGCGAGTCCTCGGAGACCGATGCCTGAACGTGGGAAACACTGTCCCAATTGTTCCAGTCACCGTATTCGCCATTAGGAGGATACCGAAGGAGATGGGAGGAGACCACCTCTCCGTTCAATCCTGCAATCTGAATCATGTGGTCCGCTCCGATGCCTCTGACCTGATAACCAGTCCGGAAGTCCTGGTCCGAATCGATGAATATGCCAGCGAGATCAACTTCGCGAGTGGCGGGGTTGCCCCGCAGCAAACCTGGCCCTGCGACCTGGAGGCCGAACATAACGTTGCTCCCGCGGGTCCTGACGTCGGAGGCGATTATGTCCACGTTCGGATCGACACCGTCGGTGTGGAAGCTCTGGACCATGTCGTCGCCCCATTCGTCCAGTACACCGTCCAGGAGAAGAGAACTGCCAACGTCCCCAATCTGAGGGTTCAAGAATGGAGCCATGAGAATGAAAAGAGCGACCATTGGTATGAGGAAGATCTTCCAGGATTTGACCCTGTTCTCCGTCCTGAACCGCTGAGTGCCCAGCCCGTTGGTGAGGCCGTTCCCGTTCGTAAGGCCGTTCGTGAGGCCGGTTCTCTCGGTCCTGATCCTGTTAGCCAGCCCGTTTGTGTGACCGTTCGTGAGGCCGTTTGTCAGACCGTCAGTCCGACCCATGGACCGCGGTGCGTCATCGGCTCTGGAACGCTGATCCAAGCCGTTGGTGAGGCCAAGCGATGGGATCCTCCTGTTGTAGAACTCCTTCTCCATCCAGCCTGAAAGACTCTCTTCCCTCCTTGATCCGTTGTGATTGTTGATGACGCCGTCAAGACCGTACTGCATATCTGCCAGCCTTTCTACGGGGCGCTTGTTGTTGATCTCGGGTTCAATTGGGGCCTTGATACTCTCAGTCTCGACAACATCAGGCGGAGGAGATTGAGTCTGGTCATCCTGAACGTCCTTTCCAGCCTCAAGTAATTCTTCGAAAACATCTGCTCCCTTCTTGTCCCCCACCAGGGTGAAACCGCAAGTCATGCACTTTGAGGCCTTGGCATCGACAACGGTGGCGCACAGAGGACAATGGGTCCTGAGATCCGAATCGATGGGTTTCAAGCCCATGGCCCGCTGCCAACACAGCCTTGCCTTGTCTCTGTTCCCCAGGATCGAATATATCTTGGCCTTCAGCCCCCAAACACCTTCAAAATCGGGGTCCAGCTTTGTGACCTCGTTCAACGCTTCAATGGCTTCTTCGTACCTTTGCAGCTTGCAGAGCATGACGGATTTGGCAAACCAGACGTTCTTGTTCATTGGACTGAACCGAAGCAGTTCCTCCTGCTTCTCCAGAATATCCTCGATCCTTGCTGAATCTGATTCGTCCTCTGATCCGGGACCGTCTTGGGCGTCTCTTTCCCCTATGTTTCCTCCCCCTTTGCACGCAGGCATTCGGGTTGAGAGACAACATGGAATCTACCAGAGGTATGCTCAGCGACCTCGTGATGAAACCCAGGTTACCATAGAGTAAAATGAGAATCTTGAAGGTCACCCCATCCTCTGTCACCTAGCTAGCTTCTCGCGATTTGTGTTGCTATCTCCTATGCCTTCCTCTACCGCTCCTCCTTATCTGCTAGCTCTTGCTTGGTCTCTCCCCCAAATTGAGCTTATGTTCAGATGGGTTTGTGGATATATAAAAGTAATTGCCAGACTGTACAATAGACGCTTTGTGGCTCAATCATGAACTTGAACTCGGATTTGAGCGCTTTCTTCGGCTCAATACAATCCTCATCGGAACAAGAAGTGCGATAACCCCGAGAAGTATCAAAGCCGATTGCGAGAACTCAGGTATTATGATGCAAGTGATGTCCTGGTAATCAGTCTCTGCTCCGATGTCCGACCTGAGAAGCCAGCTACCACCTGTGTCAGTGGACAAGAACACGCTTCCATCATCAGCCACCACATAGATGTAGTTGTAGGAGTGGTCGATAGTCATCCCGATGTAGGTAAGATCCCCGATATCCGATAGTTGTGAGAACGTATCGCCATAGTCCGTTGAGCGATAGACCTCCCCTGATCCCTCCAAAACATAGATGCAGCCAGCAGTATCAATGGCTATGTCCTCGACATCAATTCCTGAACTGGCATCACCTCGCGTGACCCAGTTGTTGCCACCATCTGAGGAGTGCTGGATATCACCGTCTGATTCAACGACGTACAGATCATTATTCGAGTAATTCGCTTCGATCCCGATCGAGCCGCCTCCAGAATCGCCCAGTGTAGAGAACGTTGCTCCACCGTCAGACGAACTGTAGACCACGCCGGTTGATCTGAGCACATAGATGTCGTCATTGTTGTCGATTGTCACGTCAACGCCGTTCGCAGGGTTACCGAATGCATCGCCACGATAGTCCCAGGTCTGGCCACTATCCGTGGAGAGATAGACAGAGCCGTCGTCCATGAGCGCGTAAATGTCACTGTTTGTCTTGTTTGCACAGATGGCTACGAAATCGGTACCTGCATCCCCCGGATTCGAGAAGGTCTTCCCTCCGTCAATGGACTCGTAGACCTCACCTGTCACTTCGATGACGAAGATGTCAGAGTATCTTATAGGGACATTGCTGGAAGAGATGGAACTGAGAGTGGCCACCGTATCTGGACTGGTAACCGTGAAATCATTCTCATCGTTGACCTTGGCGCCAACTGTGTTCTCAAGTGTTGCAGTTGCTGAGATGTTGTACATCACCAGCAGGTTCTCATCTGTTCCGGCACTCACTGTGATTGACAGGGAGGAGAAGCTGTAGACTCCACTCGAGTAAGTACCTGCACGTAGAGGAGTGTCTGTCCCAGAATCGTAGTCGCCATCATCATTAGCATCGTCGTAAAGAACAGCCTCGTCAATGTCGGAATCCGAGCCAGTGCCTGTGAGGGTAATGTCTATCTGGGTCACTGTCAAGGAGCTGTACTCGGTCGACAAAGTGAGATTGAGCATCTCTATGTCGTCCTCTGATCGGAATGCGACGCTGGGAGTGATACCTCCGCCATATACATCAAGTTCGTTTCCATTGATTGTCGAATTCGTTGACTGTATTGGAGGGGCAAGCGAAACGCTGTCGAACATAGGGATTGTTACGTTTGAATCTCCATCTATCCTGGCCCCGACTGTAACTCCCGTATTGGAAGTGCTTGAGATGTTGTACACAACCAGAACCTTCAGGGAATTACCGTTCTGAATGTACAAGTCAAACCCAGAGAACGAGTAATACGTGTCGTCGTACGAACCTGAAGCCAAGAAAGTGTCAGTACCAAAATCGAACTCCCCATCGCCGTCCACATCTTGCCAAATGGTAGCCTCTGAAACATCGGTCTCGGTTGCGCTGGTCCCTGTTCTATTGACATCCAATCCGTTTACGTGAATCCATCCATAGTCTGTGGACATGGTCAGCTGCAACATCACTACAGGATTCTCACCTTGGACCACACTTGAGGGAGCTTCGTCGGACCCAGTCACGGTGAGGGTCGCCAGGTAGTTCACGTGACCACGGGTCCTCTGACTCACATCTGGACCACCTGTGTTATCCCAATCGGCAGCGACATTCGTATCTGAGCTCGACTTATCTCGACCAGCAGAATCAGTGCCACTCGGTGCCGTCAGGGTTCCGCTCCACGAGTTCTCCGAGGCGGCATCAGTGGGACATGCATCAACATCCACCCCGCTACCGTACTGCATGTAGTCGAAGCCCATGTCGTTGCCGCCATACTTCAGAAGCACATCATCACCAGCGTCTGTGAATTCAGTAGTCCCGATATAGAGCGTGCCATTTCCATCCGAGAAGTCAGTGTCATCCGTTCCGGAACCTCCCATCAAGGTAAGATACACGTCATTTGGCACTACCAAGGACGTCGACTGGGTCCATGTGAATCCGTCCTGGTCGGAGAGTGCGAGACCGTTGATGTCTATGTCACTTCCACCGTTGTAGAGTTCCACATATTCAGTGGCGGTAAGGGGAGAGACCTCATTCACCACTATCCGAGGTCTCTTGTAGAAGAGATCTCCCCAATCATCGGGTAGGTTCTGACGACCACTCCCCTCACCAGATCCTGTCTCATCGGGCCAGTAGAAATATGCAGGCTCGGATGAGTTCTGAACGTGAACGCAGAATCCTGCTATGTTGCCCTCTGATGGACTGGAAGACCCGAAAACATATTCGAGAGGTATCCTCCATTCATAGGTCACATATGTATCGGTGTTATTTGCATCACCTGTCCATGAGCTGGAACTGAAGCCATTGTCCCAACCACTACCAGTTCCCTGATAATCAGCTAGAGTGGTAGTGCCAGTAGGGTCAGTCAGTTTGAACATGTAGTCATCCGTGTCGGGTTTTGAGCCCCCGCCATGGTCAGTGTCAAACGCAATCTGAGCATAGTCATCGATTGCTCCTCCACCTGTAGTCTGATTCAACACCTCGACTGCCACGAACAGGTCGGTGGCATTGTAGACCACGTATGTCTTGATGAACGATCCATATGTGTCGGTCTTCGCGGTAGTGGTCCAATCGGTTTCACTGGCCTCGTCGATGACACCGTCAATGGTAATATCTATCGTCCCGCCATCAGGCGCAACGAGCCCGTATCCTCCGTTAGCGTCAGCGAAATGCCTTGTTCCCGTGCCACCCTGACCGCGACTAGCAGATACATCAGTGTTGTCCATACCTCCCTTCCAGTCACTTGTCTCGAACGTAAGCACATAATCCGGTTGAAGCTGAAGAGAGGACACATCCACAGAAGTCTCCAACCTTCTAGAATCAAAGGCAACGTCAATATCGGAGCCGATGGCATTCCACTTCCACTCACCTGGGAATCCACCACTGAACTCCATCAGTGCAGCATCTCTCAAGTTCCCATCAATGCCCCTTATCTCTATCATGAAGTCAGAGCCTATGTCCTGCACATAATACCCGGTCGTTGTCGAATTATCTGCATCGATGTAGATCCTCGCTACATCCTCCCCAACGAGCTCAGGTTTCTGGATCGGGCCGATGTACCTGGAGATACTTCTGTCAGCGTAAGGAGCTGGAAAACCAGATGGGATGGTCGTATTCAGCCAGTAGTCCAGTCCGTACGGATAGTCGCCAGTTCCGTCACCATCCAAGTCGTTCAATTGCTGCAGGTCAGGCGTCCCGTCATTGTTGAAGTCATTCGGGAAGGTGTCATATTGATCGGGAACGGTATCCCTGTCACTGTCCTGCATGGATGGAACCAGCTGGCGGATTGTGGGCGATCGTCTTGGGATGTCTGTCCCTGCGAGGATCTTGCCGGTAACATCGAAATAGGCGAAGAGGTTCCCCTGGCTCACCGAGTTGTCGAAGCATCCGATATCGATATTGGAATCGCCCTGGGTCGATGCTTCACCGGTCTCATCCAGATTCGTACAATTGGCCCAATCAGCGAAGCCCCCATCTATGGTGACCTGTTGGGGAACGCTGCTCACATAGGCCAGGTCATGTAGCGAAGAGACGTAGGTCAGGGTGGCGGCGGCATCTTCGATACCCAATGAAGAGGAAGATGGAATCTCCGCTCCAATGGTCTTTCCACCTCCGCCGGCGATGTCAGCTCTGACGACAAGACTCACGGAACTGCTCTCTTCGATCACCAGCGGATCGAACTCGAAAGTTACCGGGTTCGCAAAGAAGATCACCTGGTCAAGCAACTGGTTCTGGGAATCCATCAGCTTGAGAGAACTAATCTCGCTGCTCTGGATGGACCCTTTGACCTCGACGTCAATGGAGGATAGGGTAACCTGCCTGTTGGTTGCGGAAAGCTCGATGTTCAATAGACTCTGGTCCAGGCCTTGAACGGTCTCGGATACCATCGCACTCTGCTGCAGAACCGACAGGATCCCAATGGACTCGCTCAGAACATAGTCTGCGTAATCTCGGTCCCCCGTGGAAGACAAGGCGTGGAAGAGTATCAGAGGGCTTTCTAGGCCCGCATCAATATCCTCTCTGTTAATTCGTACCTCCAGTTCGCTGGCGCTTGCAGCAGATTGGACTTTTCTCGGGCTCGTCCAACCGTTCCAGTTGTTGTGATCTTCGTATACCGGAAACTCCTGCAGAGTGGAGGATCGTATCTCCCCGCCCACGCCAGTGATCTCGACGTAGTGATCCACGCCCAACCCCCTCATTTGGTATCCTGTAGCGTAGTCCCGATCGGAGTCGATGAGGATATGAACTGCATCACCGGTTTCCGAAACGAGGTTCCCTCCCAACATGTTACCGAGGACCTCGAGATAAAGGAATACCGAGCCATCGGTCATTTCGACCGAAGCGGCCACGATGTCAACGTTCGGATCCAGACCCGAGGGGTCCATATCAACGATGGGTATTCGCTCCCAATCTGAGAAGACGCCGTCAATGCTCACACGATCCGAACCAGGTGGTACGGGAGCATTGAATGCTGGTGCAACGAGAAGTGCCAATGCGAAGAGGGGTACGAGATACAGCTTCCATTTAGCCAGTTGGTTCTCTCTGCTGAACCTGCTAACTCCCATCCCGTTCGTGAGGCCGTTCCCATTGGTAAGCCCGTCGGCCAACGATACCCTGAGACCATCGATGTCTTGGGCGAGGCCGTTCGTCACTCCAGTTGCTCTGCCAAGACCATTCACTTGACCCGATGCCAAGTCCTCGGACTCCTGCCTGAGGCCATTGGTCAGGCCGTTGGTCCTTCCTCGAACGCCGTTGGTTAGTC
>JAGLME010000002.1 GCA_023140195.1 Thermoplasmata archaeon | reverse complement strand
TGGTTCTTCCGGTGGTTCTTCCGGTGGTTCCTCAGGAGTCTCCTCGGGTGGGGCCTCTTCAGGGGGTTCTTCCGCAGGAACCGCAGGAATCTCCTCGACAGGTTCCTCGACCGGCGCCTCTTCCTTTGGAACGGGCACTTCCGGGGTTTCCTCTTCGGCACTTTCTTCGATTGGTGCTTCTTCTTCCAGTTCCTCTCCAGCTTCCTCTTCCGGTTCGGGTTCCGGCTCCTCCTCAGGTTCCTCAGGAACCTCCCCAAAGGAGATTACCTCGGATTTGCGGATCTCAACTCTCTGTTGGGGCTGGATGGGTTTGCAGGAAACGGCTATGTTCTTGGCCAGTTCGCCCGAGATAATGGCCTTCATGAACTCGCCGATGGTCTTCTCCTTCGCCGCCTTGTGCACGACCTTATGCATGATCGCCCTTATCGCGGTCTGCTTGGACGATTGGATCCTCCGGTCGGCAATGGCCATCGGTTTCACCCTGAGCCTGGTGCCGTCCGTGGTGGTGATATCCAGTATTGTGTCCGTTCGGGTCTTCTTCCTTCGGGTCAGCCTTCTGACGTAATCACTTGTAAGGTCATGACCGACGAACTGAGTGTGCGCATCGCTCCCTCTGACGTCCTGGATCTTGAAGGCCAGTTTGATGTGCATCTTGCTGAAATCGCCTGTCAGGTCCTGGACCGTGACCTCGGATACCCTGCCCACGAGCAGCTCCGGATCATCCGCCAGAGTCTCGCCTATCATTGCCTTGTTGAACATGGTCGGCGCAATCAGATTGTACCAGTTCTTGGCCTTCCATTTGTCCTTGACCTTTCTTGCAGCTGCCCTGCCTTTCTTCGCCATGCACTTCTCCTTCGGTTTCCTTGCCAATACTGTCAGTGTTTATATATATTGTCTTTCAAGGGTGTTATCAAACCTGAGTCCAGTGGGGGCTGTCGTAACTCTTATTAGGGACAGACACACATGCTAATACCATCCTAAGGGATGTTATTCACACCTAAAGGGGGAGATTAAGAATGAAAGCCAAGATAGCTCTTTTGCTCAGCTTCCTGGTTCCAGCGATGCTCGTGGTCGCAGGACAGCCTTTAATCGATTATTCTGATGGTTCTTCTTCGGAACCTGACCACACTTACTACTGGTTCATCGGAGAGGATGCTCCTAACACGACCGTGTACATCTACTCCAAGCAGAAGACCGATGTCACCTTTTCAGGAACGAACGGTGCTGACGTGGAGGTCGAGGTCGGACCCAGGGAGTTCGCGAACTACAACGTCAAGGACCTGGGTTACGGAGAGGATGACAGGTGGTTCTATCTCGAGATGAACTCCGACGACCCTATCATGACCGTCATCGACAAAGAGATACTGATAAAGACGGGAGAGGACGAATATCACCTCCAGCACGGGGACAGGACGGGTGCTAGGCCGGCCATGAGCTTGCAGACCGAATACTACATCGCCAACGGCGACTCGGGGTCAGAGGACGATATACTAGTTGTATATGCTCCAGAAGAGGCCACCTTCACCGCAAAAAGACTGACCAACGACGGGGAGGTTTTCACACAGACAGTCACGTTAGACGGGATGTTCGTTTCACCGTACATCTCCATCTGGCTGGGCAAGAGTTCCCCCATCTACGAGGGGTATTCTATGGTGATCGAATCGGACAAACCAATAGCGGTAAACCTCTTCGAAGAGCTTCCCTGGTGGCCGAGCCCGTGGGGAGGCGCTGACAAATACATGGGCAGCTTCGGGACTTCGGTCTTTTACGATGATTACATCAGCTTCGAATATCGAACAGGGGGATGGACGAACATCTATACGCCTGACGCTGCTGACGTAGATTTCCGGGACAAGTTCGGCGACACGATCGCGACCCTCAGCTTCGCCGGTGAGAGCAGTGCTTCTGTGCCGACAACGAGACATGAGGACCTGGGATACCCGGTACATGATGAGCAGCCTTTCTTGGTGAGGACGACATCGGATGAAGACTTCGCGATTGGAGAGTACACTCCCGTGGAGACCGAGGTGCTGGCAACCTCAACCTACATGGGGTACAACACGTCCAACAGCTTCTTGGAGCTCTACTCCTTCGTGGACGCCGAGGTGACCGTCATCGACGGGCAGACGGGCGATTCGGTGAGTCTATCATTGGATAACGAGACCCTGTACAACCTCAGCCTGGTGGATGACCTGGGATTCGATCCGGAGGTCCCGTTCCTTATGTCAGTCCTTGCTTCCGAACCCGTATACCAGCAGGTGAGGATACCGGTCAAGGAAACGCTAATTCCTTACACATCAATGTATCTCAGACATTATCCGATCAGGATCGGCCCTCCAATTCAAGTCGATTTCATACTTGATCCCCAGACGCTCAATCTGGACAGCAAGGGCAATTGGGTGACCGCGTATCTGAGATTCCCCGGAGGCTACGGTCCCGAGGACGTTGACATCGACTCGGTGCTCCTGCAGAACGAACTGAAGGTGAAGAAGCACGACATCGACGGTGACGCCCTCATACTGAAGTTCAGCAGGAAGGCACTGCAGAAGCTGCTCCAACCTGGAGAAGAGGTAGTCATTGAGATAGCTGGGGAGTTCAAGGACGGACTGGCGTTCTACGGTACGACCACCATCAGGGTCATCAAGAACTAGTCCAGGCATCCTGCAAAGGTTTAATACGCTTAGAGCCGATTTTGGTGCATGGCAAAGGATGCAAAAGGCGATTCACCCAAGGACATCGTCCGAAAAGAGCTGGATGCGACGGGACTGGTTGTCACGGTTAGCACCGAGAAACACGGGGATAACCTCGTGGGCAAGTTGGAGATCACAGATTCGACAAGTGACAAGTCTATTCTGAAGATAATGGTGGCGGGGAAGCCCATGGACGTTTCGATCTCCTTCGGAGTGTCCTATTCCCAAGAGGATATCGTGGCCAAGCTGAAGGAGCTCGTCATCAACTCCGAGTTCCTGAAATTGATCATGCCCCCAATGGAGTTCATTGGAGCAGAATAGCCCCGAGCGTATCGGCAGCCGAATCACTGGTGCAGTACACAACATTGATATAGGATGAAAAAGCCGTTCAAAACTTTATATTTATACAAGTGACCATCAATCCTTTGGTGAGAGGATGATGGGCATCTTCAATACAACAAGAAATGAGCGAGTTTTTGCGAAAGACAGCACAACTGTGCTCCTAGCTATTGTAATGGTATTCGGTTTTGCTCTGTCGTCACTGCCGATGATTGGCATGGCGAACGAGGCTCCGGTGATTGAGATAGATCATCCGGCGCACGGAGCAACCGTGAGCGGCATAATCGACATATATGGTTGGGCCACCGACGACGTGGAAGTCATTGCTGTTGAACTCATCTTCGATTGGGCGATTGAGGTCAACGCGACCATAACCGGACGCTGGGAGAACCACGTGAATTGGACTTATGAATGGAACACCTCAGAGTTCGAGGACGGTTGGCACGACATAGCCGCCCGAGCCTGGGATAACGGAGGCTTGCACGGAGTGCACATAATAGAAGTACTGGTGGACAACGAACCTGATCCGCAGGAGAACCATAAGCCGTTCGTGAGGATCACACATCCCGATGAAGGGGCAACCGTGAGCGGTACGGTCAACATCACAGGCAACGCATGGGACCCGGACGAGAACGATACGGTCGAGCTTGTTCAGGTCGCCATCGATAATACCGAGCACTGGTACAACGCGACCGACACCTCCGGAAACGGTACATGGTGGACATGGGTCTTCGAGTGGGACACCACCAAGGTCGAGGACGGAGAGCATGTAATCATCGCGCGAGCCTTTGACGGAGAACTTCATGCCCTGGAGGATCTTCGCGTGATTGTCGATAACGTGAACGAGGCTCCTGAATGCTGGATCGAGTATCCGGAGAACGAGGCCACAGTGAGCGGTGTCATAGACATAGTCATAGCAGCAAGGGACGACCACGAGGTCATTGGCGTTGATGTCAACATCGACGAGACCGGGTGGCACGAGGCGACCTTCAGCCACATGATCGAAGAGATATCCATCTGGGTGTACGAGTGGGACACGACCACCGTGGAGGACGGATGGCACATAATATTCGCCAGGGCGTATGACGGAGACCTCTACTCCGAGGTGTGCAAGAGACACGTGAAGGTTGATAACGTAGAGGAGAACCACAGGCCTTGGGTGACCATTGAGTATCCCGAGAATTGGGCGATCGTCAGCGGTGTCATCGACATCGGCGGACACGCGGGTGATCCGGACGACAATGACTCTGTTGAACTGGTCCAGATAGCTATTCACAACGACGACATCTGGCTGGATTGTACCGACATATCAGGCAACGGAACCTGGTGGAACTGGGTTTATGAGCTTGACACCACAAAGATGGAGAACGGCAAGTACTTCATTCTCGCAAGGGCGTTTGACGGGGAGCTCTACTCCCTGATCTACGAGAGCCACATAATTGTGGAGAACCCGGTCGACAACCACAGACCAGAGGTTAGGATAGTCCATCCCGAGAACCATCAGGAGGTCTCGGGAATAGTGCTCGTGCACGGGGAGGCTTGGGACCCGGATCTGGACGACAGCGTGGAGAAGGTCATGGCCAGGATCAACAGCGGAGAATGGTTCTTGACCATCGACACGTCACATGACGATTCGTGGTCCACGTGGGCATTCCAGTGGAACACCATGGAGTTCGAGAACGGCTGGCACGGGATATGCGCCAAGTCGTATGACGGAGAGCTTTGGTCGGAGATGGACTGCGTAGAGGTCCTGGTAGAGAACGAGAACCACAGACCAGAGGTGGCAATAGTACATCCAGAGAACGGTGACGTCCTCGAGGGTCTGGTCTTGATCCACGGAACCGCATCCGACCCGGATGTGGGTGACACGGTGGAAATGGTCCTGGTGAGGATCGACGGTGGAAGCTGGAGGCATGCCACGGACACCTCTCCAGACGATACGTTTGCGACATGGGCGTACGAGTGGAACACCAAGGAAGTTGACGACGGAGTCCATGAGATCTGCGCCAAGTCGTATGACGGCCAACTTTACTCGGAGGTAGTCTGCGTCGAGGTCGAAACGGACAATGTGAACGACCCGCCCAGGGTGGATATTGTCCATCCAGAGATGGGCGCAGAGGTCTCGGGCATAGTCCTCGTCCATGGGGCAGCAAAGGATGATCACGCCGTCAAGGGCGTGCTCGTCAGGATAGACGACGGACACTGGGATGAGGCCAAGGATGTCTCTCGAGACGGCAGCTGGAGGACCTGGGCGTACGAGTGGGATACCACCGAATACGAGAACGGGGAGCACCGGGTCTGCGCGAAGGCGTGGGACGGTGAACTGTGGTCCGACCTGGACTGCGTCGAGGTCGAAGTGGTGAACCCCGAAGGTGAAGGTGGGCAACCTGGGCAGCAAGGTGTCCCGGGAGAACCGGTCCTTCCGATCCTGTTCTCACTGGCACTGACGCTCGGACTGTTGGCTGGGATAATTGTCTTCATGCGAAGGCATTTTAGTCTGAGAAGACGATAGATACGTATAAACCACGTTCGAAGGAGGAGAAGATGGGCCAGAGACGGATGCGAGCAGTTCAGATAGCTCTAGCCGCAACTCTAATGCTAGCAGGTGCGCTTTTGGTGCATCCGTCCGTGAAGGCCCTCGGACCCACATATGTAGGTGGGGAGACCCACGGTGTTTGGGACCTGGAAGGTTCTCCGTATGTCGTGGTGGAAGATGCGATCGTGCATGACGGTCAGCAGCTCCTGATAAAGCCCGGAGTGGAGGTATGGTTCAACGCCAGCACCATACTTCTTGTGCACGGCACGATAATGGCAGTGGGTGCGGAAGGCCAAGGCATATTGTTCACGTCCAACGCCGCAATGAAGGACCCCGGTGACTGGCATGGGATCACGATCTCCATCTCCAGCAATGAGAACCTCTTCGAGTTCACCAAGATTGAGTACGCGACCCATGGACTGAGGATCACGGAAGGGTCTTCAGCGGTCGTACGGCACAGCGAGATAAGCAACAACTCTTTGAGCGGTGTGACCCTGGGAACTTCGTTTGCCAGCATCAAGGACAGCCTTATCACCAACAACAACGAGGGAATATCGGCACATGCTTCGGAACTGGAGCTAATCCGTTCTACGGTCTCTTTGAGCGCTTTCTCCGGCTTGGAACTGTCCCTGTCCTCGGCTTTGATCGAATCGTCTGATATCATAGACAACCACAACGGAATAATGGCCGCTGGCTCCGAGGTCATCCTGTTCAACTCTACGATACAATCGGTAATGACCTCGATCTGGCTCGGTGACGTCTCATTCGTGACCACGATCGATTCGTTCTTCGGGATAGCTGATGTGTTCTTCGACGATTTATCTTCGACGCTTACAGTTCAGTGGACGCTCAAGATCAGGGTGCTGGACATGTACTTGGCCGGCGTTCCAGGGGCGGCCGTGACCGTGGAGGGGTCACTTGTCAATCAGATGATGATGCATACAGAGGGGGAGGGCTGGACCGAAACGCTCATTGTAAGGGAGCTGGTCAAGACGAAAACCGAGACGGCGGTCTACAATCCGTACTTCGTCAACGCCACCAGGGAAGTGCACGAAAGCGGTCTGGAGGTGTTGGTGAACGAGCCTACGGTGGTCACTCTGAAGTTCTCCGCAGATTTTGTCGACCCTGAAGCATACGCAGGAATGGACCTGACCGTGAACGAGGATGAGAAAGTGTTCTTCGATGCCAGCGGGTCCGTGGATGATGATCCTGACTTCTTGACAACGGGGGAATTCTTCTGGACATTCTACGACTTCGACGGACACCACGTGGAAGCTGGCGTAACCGTCTCCCATGTCTTTCAGACGCCTGGCACATACTCTGTGAAGTTGAGGACGGAGGACTCCTTCGGTAACTGGGACGTGGACTATCTGGAGGTTCGAGTGGAGGACATAACCGATCCGACGGCTGTACTTTCGGTTCCTGGGGAGGCCAAGATCCGGGAGACCGTGGTCCTTGACGCTTCCGCATCCACCGACAATGACCCTGATTTCTCTGATACTGGCAACTTCACGTGGACAATAAGAGTCGGCGATGAGGACATCACACGGTATGGGGCAACGGTGGAGTACAGGTTCGAGAGGGCGGGGATCCACACCATTCAGCTGGATGTCAGCGATGCTTCCGGGAACGCGGCGAGAGAGCTGTCCGAAGTGAAGGTGATAGGAGAACCGGATGAGTTCCCGTACGTTCCCCTGGCGGTCTTGGCACTGTTTGGCATAGCGTTTGCTGGGGTTGCCAACACCGAGGCGGGAAAGTTCTGGTTCCTGAAGTTCCTGATACTGCCTTTGTATTCCAAGCTCTCGAAGAAGGATGTGCTGGACCACTTCATCCGGGGTCAGATCTACGGTTATCTGGTGGTGCATCCGGGAGACAATTACACGACGATCAAGAAGAATCTGGACCTCACCAACGGGACGCTGACATATCATCTTGTTGTTCTGGAGAGAGAAGGCTTCGTCAAGTCGCAGCTCAGGGGAACCAGGAGATTCTATTATCCGAAAGGGACAAAGATGCCCGACAACGGGACGGGATTCCCTGCCATCAAGGATGACATCATAACGAGGGTGAAGGAGACGCCGGGGATAACGGTCAGGGACCTGGCGGCCTTGATCGGCGTGAGCCGTCAGCTGACGAACTACCACTTGAGAGCGCTGATCCAAGAAGGTTACGTCCAGGTGGAAAGAAGGGGCATGAAGACCCGATGCTATCCAGTTGAGAGGGGGCCGGCCATATGATACCATCAATAGAGAAGGAGTACCGGTCGCTCATATCCAAACCCTACAAGGTAGAGAAAAGAGAGAAAAAAAGGAAGAAGGTTGAGGGGGAGCAGCCTCCCCGCAGATCCGTTGACCTCTAGAACCCGTACACGTCTTTTCGGTCTTGACCTGTTAGTCCACCGTTGCCGTTGCCTTCGTTGCCTTCCTCTTGTCCAGGAACCAGACCCCAGTATTCCACTCCCATGCCGTACTTGCCGGTCAACTTTGCTGAGACTGAATGGACGTGCTCTATACCATTCCCCCCTCCGCACCCGTTATCGAACCAGCTTATCATCAGCAAGATAGCGTCCTCTGGCGTCAGTAGCTGACCGTCGACATCAACGACATCGCCGGGAATAAGATTGTGAAGCATGCCCTCATCGTCGTCCATGTCGAATGCCCTTAGTGTTCGCAATGCGTCCTGAGAGTGCCTGTAACACACCTGCTCTGCGCCCGACAGTTTCGGAACTATGGACAAGGTAATCGTCTCTTCCTGGACAAAACCAGCCATATAGATTATGAGTTTGACCTTCATCGGACCGATCGGGGCTCCGGCAGAAACGACCATGACGAAGAAGAAGGTCGCTGTCTCTCCAGGCTCGATCATACCGTCCGGACCGATACCGTCACGAACGCTCAGGCCTTGCATCTTGAAGCCTTTGTCATTGTCGATCCCCCTGTCTTCATCCAGCGGGATGTTAGGTCCGCCGTTGTTGATGATGGTTAAGGTTCCCATAGCTGACCCCCCAGGACCAAGTTCGCTCTGACCGACCAATTTCACCGATCCAGGTATTACTCCGAATCCGGACTTGTTGATTAGAAGCCAATAGTAGGTATAGAACCAGCCGGGATCGATTCTCAGGTTCCCGTTGGCGTCATCATGAATGTGAGTCTCAGTGTTCCAGAATGACAGGATGCAAAGCCCATTTGAGTCGGTTCCATGTGATGTGAACGAGATGTATCCCATAGCAAAGAATGGGATTGGGTCTCTGTACATTCCCTTGGCGTACTTGGAAGTGGGTTCCACGAAGTACTGACCTCCTCCACCGGTGTCTTCTGGGCAGAACAAGTAGCTCGCTGTGCCAGAAATATACCCGTCACCGTTGGCGTCGCCAAGAGGGCTCGGGCTATACATCAACCGAATGCCGGCATATCGCATGTTATACTCTCTGACATATACCAGGATGCAGCGACCACCAAGTGTACTTCCAGGTTGACCGATGTTGATGTGGTATTGAGGCAGCATCGAGTGTCTATCCCCATCCTCATCTGACGTCAAGAAGAAGTAGGTATGGTAGTAGCCTTGTGAAAAGACCAAGTACTTCTGAAACGCACCGCCAAACTTCAACGGAAAGGTTCTGTAGGTGCTATCCTCATACCTCGCCCACCATCCAAATCCCCACGAGGGAACGGAGGCTGTGAAGGTGAAAGACGTGTAGACTGGACCCTTCATTGCCCAGGTGGTTGAAACCGGGTGGTAGAGTTGCCTATATCCACCATTGAAACCATTGTCGTTCCAGTCTCGTCTGTCGGCCGACTCGCTAGTGTACATGGGTGTGACGATCTCGCCACTTGTGGTCGGTAAGACCCCGTAAACACCAGTGTTAACAACATTTTCCCTGCATTTCCCGGTATCTGGATCGATGGCATAGTAAGCCGCCACCGGGTCGGAAGTATCGCCGTCACCGTTCCAGTCCTTACCATCGTATGACTCCCTGAGCTCAAAGCTCGTGACGACCCAGTCGTCATCCCTCTTGTAGGTGATTCCACTGAACAACTGGTACCCGGCCGCACATGCGTAGTTCGTCGGCGTATTTGTGGGGAACGACCTTGCGTCGACATTGCCAACATACCAATCGGCCTGGTCATTGTCCATCTCCGGGTTGGCATTGATGTTATTGGATGCCTCATAGGCATAGTATGAGAGTTGTTCCCCGGCCCATTGTGGATACTCCATGATGCCCCGCATCTGATAGGCCATCCACTTAGGTGATACGAACGCTTTCCATATTTCCATAACCTGGGGATCTGAGTAGTAGTCCACATTTGCAAGCAGGTCACCGTCATCACCTCCAGGCTGAACGAGCCCTCCAGTCTCATAGAACGATATCTGATCTGGAATTCTGTCGCATCCGATCTGACCATCCCAATCGCCGAAGGTCTTCTCATCCACGCATCCATCTCCGTCGTTGTCTATTCCATCCTCGCCCCATGGCCTGTAGCTGAAACCAGCAAGCCACTCGAGTATGCCGTTTCCGTTCTGATCGCCAATCCAGGTCTCATGTGTCTCAATTCCGGCGAAGTTTCCGAGGCCTCCGGACGAGGACTGTGAGGTCAGGAATCCTGGATTGTGGGGAGGAAGATACATAGCATCTGATATGTAGTGGCTACCCCAAGGCATGTGTTGTGGACCAGTAGGCACAGATCCATCATTTTCAAAGGTCGGGAAAGGGCCGTCGGTGTAAGAGAAAGTCCCCTCAATATCGATGTTCGTTGGTGTCAATCCCTGCTCGGCCTGTCGATCAATCTCCTCCTTAATGATCAGGTAATTGTCGTATGGTGAGAATCCTGGAGCTTCGGGAGAATCATCCGTCGCAACAGTGACAACTGCAAAGGTCATCGCAACCATCAGAAAGGACACTACGAAAGCTGCAAATCTCCATTTCATATACCCCCCTCCTCAGGGTCTATTGGTATTTCCTCACGGCGCCCCACCTCGGCGCTCCAAACAAAGAACTGACTTGGAGTGGACCCAGCTAGAACTGTTCTCCGGTTCGAGAGACTGGTCTTGCGCATGTAACACCCCTCCTTCCCCCAGCACTTGCCTGAGCGCGAGGGCTCCCGATACCAATACTAATCTGAAATCGATAGTACTTTAAAGTTTCGATTATAGAGCGGTTCTCTCCTTGAGAGAGCGACGAGATTCCAAGAATGAGGATGTCCCGGAAATCCTTATATCTTTGTGAACTATACCCCTCGCAAGAAGGGCGCGGATGTATTGTAGCGAGAAGGACTGCAGGATATTCAAGAACATTCTTTTGGTTTGTAGAGAGTGTCCTATCTCGGATTCTGAACCAGTAAGACCTCTGGTCGAAGAAGTCCCTGGCGAGCTCGAGATCGCTGAGTGAATCTAGATCGCGAACTTCCCGTTCTTTACGATCACTTCTCCGTCCAGCTCCACCGTCGCCTTGCTCATGGTTCCAACGGTCTCGTAGTCGGACTTGTTCTTGCCACCGACGCCCATGTTCCCTCCGATGCCTATGGTCACAGCTCCGTTGGCTATCGTGTTCATCAGGAATCCGGTCTTTGCCTTCGGGTTGATCCCGATTCCGAAGTAACCTATCCTGTCCTTGTCGCCGTGTCCGTTGTCGTAGAAGTCCTTCAATGCCCTCACGTTGCTGGAGGCCTGGAACTTGATGAGCTTTCCCTTCTTGAACGTCCACTTCATGTTCTTTACCAGTTTCCCGGTGCTGGGCTGGGGCACATCGAACACCACTGTTCCCTCTGTGCTGTTCTCAATCGGTGCAACGCCAACCTCGCCGGATGGCAGTGTGACGAAGGTGTTGCCCTTCTTGATGTCCGCATCGCTGAGTATGCCGTCGTAGGTGAAGACATTCCTCTTGCCCAGCCTGAATGTCAGGTCGGTTCCCTCCTTTGATGTGACGTGCACCTTCTTCGCCTTGGACAGTCTGTTGGCCAGCTTCTTGCCGAACGTTGCCATCTCCTTGGGGCTTGCCCTCATCGAATCGGTCACATTGCGCATCCAGGCGTTGTATGGGAACCCGTAGACTTTGGCCCTTTGAGGAGTGACCATTCCGAGAGGAAGGTATGCGGATCTGATGCCTTTCTTCCTGGATTTCTCGAAGTGCCCGGCCTCTCCTTCGAAGAGCGCAGAGTACTTGTCACTGGGTATCGTCTTCATTGGTCCGGGGTCCTCCGGTCCTCCGATGAAAATGTTGACGTCGGTGTACTCCGCCAGGCCCAGACAATGGGCTGACGTGACCTTCAGGTTGGATTTCGGAAGGACTTTCAGGTGACCGTAGAAGACGTCGTCGGTGTCCAGCGTCATCAGGACGTCGGCGCCTTTCTTGAAGCATTCCATTGCTAGTGCATTGGCCATGTCGATGGTGTGCTGATATGTGCTTACGATTACCACATCGGTCTTCTTTATTCTCAAACTCTCATTCACAAGCGTTTTTGCCATTTCGTCTACAATTTTCATTCCTCTTCCCCCGCTAGTTGGTGAATTGAATCTAAGGATATTAAGACTTCGGGGGGGTTTGTAAAAGTGTTAGGAGTTGGAGACGGACCAAGTGGTATCGTTGTCGATCCAAATCCAATATCCATATCCTGCTTCAAGAGTCTCAAAATCCGCCAACTCTCGAAGATAATACGGACTCGACAGCGAATCGTATCCCTCTATTCTTGAAGACCCAATGCTCAATTTTAGATCTGCAACGGTGTAGGAGGAGTTGAAGGAAGGGGACCCGACAAGATTCCAGCCGGCCATGAGTTGAATTGCCACACTGTTGGGAACACACCCAGCTATCGTGAGGTTGGAGGCCTTTGTCAAGTTCACCCATATGCCCATTGTGTGGTTGATCGCTTTCAACTCTCCCGTGAAGGGCTTGAAAGTCATGTACGATTCCCATTTCCAGTCAAAGGAATCATAGGCCCACGCTTTGTCAAATCTGAGCGTCTCTAGAACGGTTTCAACGGTTTCATTAACTTGAATGAGCGGAATGGATACGAGATTCGGTCCTGCCGAAAGGGAACGAGTGAATTTGGCAACTTGGTCTTCGGCACATGTGCTCTTGTTCTTCACATCCAGAGCACAAACTCTGTAGAAGTAATTGTTTGGATTCCCTTCTCCTGCCAAAACGTCGACGAACTCTGAGGTCCCGTTGACAAGGAATATGAGGGAAGTGTAGCCCAGACCCTCGGTGTCGTAACTCACATTCCTGTAGATCTGGTAACCAACAACGGACTTATTGCCCGTCCCATCATCTCCAGAAGGAGACCAAGCGAGGGTGACATTCTGGAAGTCCTGTCCACCCAAGGTGGCAAGCAACATTGTGGGAGGCTTGGGAGCCCCCATCCCAAAGGGAAACATGTGCGGGTATCGGTCTCGGCTATCTGAGTCGATAACAAAAGGCGTGTCCCCAATAACATCACTTCCTGGCTGGTCCTGGTTGGGGCCAGAGAATAGGTCGAGACCAGTATAATTGTCCCAATAGTTACCTCCTGATGGGTATCCGTTGTCCCAAAGGTTGGCTCCATCATCATACGCCTGTTGTGCGTTATTTACAAGGTTGTTATGATAGGCCAAATTGCCATTGGACCCAAACATCAGAATGCCAGTTCCGGTGTTAAAATGGACATCGTTGTCCACCATCGTATTGTTTCTTGCGAGCCAGAGGTAGAAACCAAAACCGTTGTCTGTGGAGGTGTTGTTGGAGATTGTGTTGTTCTCGGAGTCGTAAAGGAAGATCCCATCGGTGTTGCCGGGGTATAGCGTGTTTCCGAATATGCTATTGTCAGAGGACGAGAAAAGAGTGATACCCCCTCGATTATAAGACGCCGAATTATTCGAGACCGTGTTATTGGCAGAGGAATCGAGGAAAATTCCCCATGTGTCGCTTATGGCAGTATTATTGGCGATGTGACAGTTCTGAACCTGATAGAGTTCTATTCCAGCGTCCCCGCCATCAGGCCCGCTGTTTTTGACTGTGAACCCACTGATGTTAACCCAGTTGGCAGTGACATTGACTACATCCCCACTACCACCCCCGTCGATTATCGTTGTGTCTCGGTCTTCTCCTATTAGGGACATCGGCTGGTCGACGACAATATGCTCATTGTATGTTCCGTTGTAGACGTAAACGATATCCCCAGGTGCAGAATCAGTTATGGCGTCTTGTATTGTAGTGTAGTTACCTGGACCAGAACCACCAACGAAAAGTACTGTGGCCATGGCAGTTTCTGGAACGATATTGATAGCTACATAAAGACCGCCAAGTACAACAAGAGTCGCAATTGCCAAGCTTACTCTCTTCATCCTCTCCTCCCAGGCATCCGGATATCTAAGCTGAGTCCCAGAATATAATTCTTCCTACGGAACCTCCCAGGGGCGCCCATAACCCAATTTTCATATATCATCAAAGTATGAAGTCAGAATCATGCTCGACATCAAACTGATCAGGGAGAACCCTGACATCGTCCGCAAGGACCTCGAGAAGAGGCAGGACGACGAGAAGATGAAGCTCCTGGAGGAGATCATCGACTGGGACGTGGAATGGAGAGCACTCTTGGAGAAGCTGAACGCGGACAGGCAGAGAAGGAACGCGGTCTCCAAGGAAATCTCGGAGCTCAAGAAGAAGGGAGAGGACACCACAGCCCTGGTCAGTGAAGCATCGGAACTTCCCAAAAAGATCAAAGAGCAGGAGGAGAAGGAATCGGAGCTCAAGAAAAGAATAGACCTCGGCCTGATGAGATTGCCAAATATCCTGCATGAGTCCGTTCCCATCGGTACAGATGAAAGCGACAACGTCGAGGAGAGGAAATGGGGGGAGATTAGGGAGATCGATTTCGATCTGGTCTCTCACGCCGAGCTCATGGAGAACCTCGGGATAGCCGATTTTGACAGGGCTGCAAAGATAGCAGGCGCCGGCTTCGTGTTCATGATGGGTGACCTGGTTAGACTGGACCAGGCTTTGATCAATCTGGCTTTGGATTACCTGACCGAAGAAGGATATGTTCCCGTCGAGCCGCCTTTCATGATGAGGCGCAGGGCGTACGAGGGTGTTACTGACCTGGCGGATTTCGAGTCGGTGATGTACAAGATAGAGGGTGAAGATGAGTATCTGATCGCCACTTCGGAACATCCGATCGGAGCCATGTACATGGATGAGATAATTGACGAGGACACTCTTCCATTGAAATACGTCGGGCTAAGCACCAATTTCAGGCGGGAGGTCGGAGCACATGGTCTTGACACAAAAGGCCTCTTCAGAATGCACCAGTTCAACAAGGTGGAGCAGTTCATCTTCTGCGTACCCGAGGAATCGTGGCACTTCCACGAAGAGCTCATCAGCAACGCTGAAGCACTATACCAAATGATGAAAATCCCTCACAGAATTGTCAATGACTGCACTGGAGACATGGGTACGGTGGCCGCAAAGAAGTATGACCTGGAGGCGTGGTCGCCCAGGCAGAACAAATACGTCGAAGTGGTCTCGTGCTCCAACTGCACCGACTACCAGGCAAGAAGGCTGAACATCAGGGTCGGCAAGGTGGGGGGGGACAAGAGGACACTGCACACGCTCAACAGCACAGCAATAGCAACCTCAAGAGCGCTGGTCGCCATCCTGGAGAACAACCAGGAAGCGGACGGAAGCGTCACCATACCAGAGGTCCTGAAGCGCTACATGAACAATCAGGAAACGATAGAACCAAAAAAACAATAACTCAAGATTTCATCTCCCTCCCGGTGACTTAGTGCTTACTTGTCCACTCGATTTTAGGTACGGCAGGGACGTGATGAAGGCCGTTTTCGACGAGGAGAACTGGCTCTTCAAGCTGTTGCAGGTGGAGGCGGCCCTGGCACATGCCCATGCCGAGGTGGGGAACATACCGCAGGCAGACGCGGACAACATTGCGAACGCGGTCGCCAACAAGACGGTCAAGCTGGAGAGGGTGAAGGAGATAGAGAAGGAGATCCGGCACGATCTGATGTCGGTGGTCAAGGCACTGGCGGAGCAGTCTGGGGAATCTGGGAAGTACGTTCACCTGGGCGCCACGAGCTACGACACCGAGGACACGGCGAGGGCGCTACAGTTCAAGGAAGCCATTCACTACATCAAAGAGGGTTTGCAGAAGTTGAAGGTCGTATTGGCAGAACTGGCCGAGAAGCACAAGGGTACTGTGATGCTGGGAAGGACACACGGTCAGGCTGCGGTTCCAATCACATTCGGACTCAAGATAGCCGTCTACGCACTGGAGATCCACAGGCACATGGAAAGACTGGACGAGATGGAGAAGAGGGTATACGTCGGGAAGATGAGCGGTGCTACCGGAACTGGTGCGGCATTCGGGCCCAGGGCGTTGGAGATACAGCAAGCGGTCATGAACAAGCTCGGACTGGGATTTGAAGAGGCCACCACCCAGATAGTCGGCAGGGACACTTACGCCGAGTTCATCGCCTGGTGTGCGAACGTCGCCTCATCGCTGGATAAGTTCGCCACGGAGGTCAGGAACCTGCAGAGGAACGAGATCGGCGAGGTCGCTGAGGCTTTCGACGTCGAGAAGTTCGTGGGCAGTTCGACCATGGCCCAGAAGAAGAACCCTGAGACCAGCGAGAACATATGCGGTCTGGCAAGGATAGTCAGAGGATTCATTGTGCCAACTTACGAGAACATCCCGCTCTGGCATGAGAGGGACCTCACCAATTCTTCGGCTGAGAGATTCATCATCCCACACGTTTGCATACTGACTGACGATATCCTGGTCAAGATGATAGACGTCTTCTCCAACCTCTTCGTGGACGAGAAGAGGATGCTGCAGAACATAGAACGAACGAGAGGCCAGATCATGAGCGAGTCGGTGATGATCGCGCTGGCGAACAAGGGAGTGGACAGGCAGGAAGCCCATGAAGAGATACGAAAACTGGCGATGACCGCACAACAGAAAAGCGTCGACCTGAAGGAGATGTTGAACACAAGTGAAATGGTAAAAAGCAATCTGAGCTACGAGGAACTGGACAAGGCTTTGGACCCAATGAACTACATCGGATCGTCGGTGCAGATAGTGGAGAACACTCTGAATAGGATCGGGGACTAGATACGGATGCTGTATGAGGAGATCGTAGAGATCTATGACAAGATCGCGAGGACGACCAAGCGTCTGGAGATGACCGACCATCTTGTGGAGCTTTTTTCTAAGGTGGATCCCGAGGAGATCGACAAGGTCGTGTATCTCACCCAGGGTAAGGTGTACCCGGATTTCATTCCATATGAACTCGGAATAGCGGAGAAGATGGTCATCAAGGCGATAGCATCCACTTCCGGCTTGGGGGACAACGAGATCGAGAGGTTGTGGAAAGAGAAAGGGGACATGGGTCACGTTGCGGAAGAGGCCATTGGAAGGAAGACCCAGACCACCCTGATCGGCATGGCAGAGCTATCAGTGGAGAAGGTGTACGAGAACCTGGAGAAGGTCGCGAGAGCGTCAGGACCCCGATCGCAGGACATCAAAATGAGGTACTTCTCGGACCTGCTGCACAACGCCAAACCGGTGGAGGCGAAATACATCACGCGTTCGGTAATGGGCAAGATGCGACTGGGCGTGGCTGACATGACCCTGATAGATGCGCTTGCCATCACATTCGCCGAGAAGGAGCAAAGGGACGAGATAGAGAGGGCGTACAACGTGTGTTCGGATCTGGGAAAAGTGGCGGAGACGCTGGCCAAAGAAGGACTGGACGAGATCAGGAAGATCCACTTGAAGGTCGGTGTGCCAGTAAGGGCCATGCTTGCGGAGAGGTTGCCAACGCTGGAGGCCATCCTGGAGAAGACGGAAGGGAAAGCGGCGTTCGAATTCAAGTACGACGGACTGAGACTTCAAGCCCACATCAATTCGGATAAGGTGGAGCTGTTCTCCAGAAGGCTCGAGAACATGACCGAGCAGTTCCCCGAGTTCAAGACCGAATTGAAGAATGTCTTCCAAGGCAAGGAAGCGATAGTCGAAGGAGAATGTGTGCCGATTGACGTTAACACCGGCGCATTTCTACCGTTCCAAATAGTATCCCACAGAAGAGGAAGGAAATATGGTCTCAGAGAAGCTCAGGAGGACTATCCAGTTCACCTGGTCCTGTTCGACTGCCTTTACCTGGACGGGGAGGACCTCACGAACTCCCCTTACGAGAAGCGCAGAGAGCGACTGAAGAAAGCCATCAAACCCTCAGAAACCGTGATGTTCTCCGAGGTCCTGGTGACCGATGATCCAGATGATGCGGAACGGTTCTTCCTTCAGACCATTGAGGATGGGTCGGAGGGCCTCATCGCAAAGAGTCTCACTTCTGTCTACGTCGCCGGTTCAAGAGGCTGGAACTGGATCAAGTACAAGAAGGATTACCAGTCAGAGATGAGCGACACGGTGGACCTGGTGGTCGTGGGAGCGTTTGCCGGTAGGGGAAGGAGGGCTGGCACTTACGGCGCTTTGTTGATGGCTTCATACGACGAGGATGAGGATAGATACAAAACGTTCTGCAAGCTGGGCAGCGGGTTCGATGATGAGATGTTGCTGGAACTCCCAACAAGACTGGATGAGCACAAGATTGAAAAGGTTCACGAGAAGGTGGATTCCAAGATGAAGGCCGATTTCTGGTTCGAGCCTGCACTTGTGCTGGAGGTTCTGGGGGCGGAGATCACGATCAGCCCGTCCCACACCGTGGCTTTGAATCAGAAGAAAGAGGGTGCCGGATTGGCGATCAGATTCCCGAGGTTCACCAAATACAGGGATGACAAAGCGCCTACGGAAGCAACAACTGTGAAAGAACTGGTAAGCATGTACGAATCCCAGTTGAAGAAGCTGGAATAGGATTCAACTCAAAAGGGGTAGACATGCCAGAACTGATCGGTCTTGAGGTACACCTGGTAAGCGTAGCCCAGTGAGAAAGGTCATTGTGGCCAGGGAAAAAGAATCCTCAGGGCTATGAGATCTTTGGGTTTTACAGGGAGAAATGACAGGATGGACAAAGTTGTCCGCCGAGAATGGGAGGTCGGCCGGACCCGGGCAGAGAAGCTTATAAATGATTTTGGCGATACATGGATTGTAGAAAAAAGGAGTGTATAAGAAATGGTCGAGGAGAGTAAGGAGGGGTCTAGACTATCAGGCATATCCGAATATTTGCAGTTCATTTTTGCCATGACCGTGGTTGTCGCGTTCTTCCTCCTGTTGGGATTACATTTCCCGGCGGATGCCCAGATGGGTCAAACGATATTCACCGGTTTCATCGCATGGATAGGCGCGATTGTTGGATTCTATTTCGGACAGAAGCCTGTGAAGGACATAACCAACAGATTGGAGGAACAGATCGAGAAGACCACTGACAAGAGAACTCGGGCTAATGAGTCTCTGGACTTGAATGTCATGCTTCAGGAAATGAATGAAGGTCTCAAGGGCGAGAACGTCAAGCTCAAGGGACTCGTGGAGAATCTTACGAGCTCATATGAGGAGGTTTTGGATATTATGGAAGAACCAACGGGGGAATGAAATTGAGACCAGAAGAACAGAAGATAGTCGCGAAGAAAAAGAGAGCTGAGCTGAGGCGACTAATAAAGGAACTTGAGGAGCTGGATAAGGCAGAAGACCAAGATTCCAAACTCCAAGAAGCTAAATCCAAAGTGAAGAGATGGCAAGAGGAAGCGAGAAGGTAACCTCATTTTGATGATCGGTCTTGATCTGATTCTCTTTGCGGCACCGAAGGGACCTTCTGCGCACTAATCTCCCTCCGAAAAACTCTTACACACCCCCAAGCATATCCGCCGGGAGACAAAGGAATGCCCGGAAGGATAGTTCTAGGTACCCAGTTCGGGGACGAGGGGAAGGGGAAGATAACCGATTATTGTGCGGAATCCGCCAGCATGATCGTCAGATTCCAAGGCGGCAACAACGCCGGACACACGGTGAAGATAGGAGAGGAGGTCTACAAGTTCCATCTGCTTCCGAGCGGTGTCCTGAGACCCGAGAAGCTCGCGGTGATCGGAAACGGTCTCGTCGTGGACCCGATAGTCCTGCTGCAGGAGGTCAACGACCTCAAGGAAAGAGGATTCAAGGTGGACAACCTCAGGATTAGCGACAGGGCCCAGGTCATAATGCCATATCACAAGATCATAGACGGATTGGAGGAGCAGGCGAAGGGGAAGATGGCCGCCGGTACGACCATGAGGGGCATCGGTCCGTGTTACACGGACAAGGTCGCGAGATGGGGCATAAGGATAGTCGATCTCATTGATGAAGAGGTCCTCAAGGCCAAGCTGACCAGCATCGTTCCCATGAAACAGAAGATCATCCAGGCGTTCGGCGGTACCGAGCATCTGGACGCCGAAGCCATCTGGAGTGAGTATGCCGGATACGGCAGGCAGATCAGGGACTACGTGCTGGACGCTTCGGTCCTCATCAACGCTGCGTTGAAGAGCGATGAGGAGGTCCTCTTCGAAGGTGCTCAAGGTACACATCTGTGCATCGATTTCGGCATCTACCCGTTCGGAACATCATCTAACTGCACTGCAGGGGCGGCGCTGACCGGTGCAGGTGTGGGGCCTGGCAAGATACAGAAAGTGGTTGGAGTCACGAAGGCCTATACGTCCAGAGTTGGAACAGGACCCTTCCCGACAGAGCTGGATGATGAGGTTGGAGAGGGAATGAGGGAGAAGGGAGGAGAGTTCGGCACCACGACGGGAAGACCAAGACGGTGCGGCTGGTTGGATTTGGTGATGGTCGGTCATTCGGCCAGGATCAATGCGCTAACGTCCCTTGCGGTGACCAAGATAGACGTCCTGGGGGGCATGGATAAGATCAAGGTCTGCACCGAGTACGAATACGACGGAGGCATCATCAGGGACTTCCCGGCCAACATGAGGATACTGTCCCAGTGCAAGCCCATATACAAGGAGTTCGACGGCTGGGATGATAAGACGGACGAGGGGTGGACCGAGGCCGCCCAGATGGGTTATGACCTGCTTCCAGAAGACATGAAGACGTATCTCAACTTCATGGAACAGGAGCTGGAGGTCCCGGTGGGTATCGTGTCGGTCGGTCCAGCAAGGGCACAGACTATCATCAAGGGGCAGTTCTGAGTCCTTCCAGTTTTCCGAGCAGAGCACAGGATTTGCATATTTCGGATAGAGTTGGCTCTCCACAGTTGTTACAGCTTCCAAGGTCCGCCCGCGGGTACGTATTCTGAAGTGCTGGCTGGATTGAATCGTATGTGCTTAGGATTCCGTGTTTGGTTCCCGGTGATGAGCTCTCCAAGTCGTACAGGATGTCCCTGAACTTGCCCCTGAAGGCTCTTTCTGCATAAGGGCACTCGGCATTGTGGATATCCATTCCCTTGAGCATGGAGAAGATGTAGACCTCCTTTTCCGGTATGGCCCTTAGTGGCTGGATTCTTCGTATCAAACCCTTCTGAGCCCGGGTATGAGGACCCATTCTGGCAAGCTTCTCTACGTCACCCCTGGCGAAGTTCATCAGAACGGATTGTGCTGTGTCATCCAGGTTAAGGCCGGTGGCTAGGTAGTCCACCCCGATCTCCTTTGCCTTCGAGTTGAGCGCCTTCCTTCTGAAGACACCGCAGTAGGTGCAGGGTATTGTCTCTGGATCGTCCTTCGCGATCTCATCCATGGTCCATCCGACCAGTTCCTTGAACGTCACAACATGATGAGGGATCCCTCTCTTCTCACAGAAATCCCTGGCCATCGTCAGGCTCTCTGGACGGTAGCCTTCAATCCCTTCATCCACCGTGATCGCGTGAAGTTCCATGTCCCTTCTCTTTGATATCAGCTCATCCAGAACCCAGGTTGTAACGATACTGTCCTTCCCGCCAGATAAAGCGACCGCAATCTTCGTATCCGCCTTGAACTCGCACTGCTTCCTCATCTCCTTCTTGACCCTCTTGTCGAAGAACTCGAAGAAATGGTCCTCGCAGAGATGGTTCCCGCTGTAACGAATGAAGGTAACCGCTGGCTTGGAGCACTTGGTGCAGTCCACGGGAGACCAATGGCGTGAGCCGATAAGAAACTGACGTATTTTCATCGAGCCCTACTAAAACCTTAATAAAGGTTCAGACCATTTCCCGCCAACAAAGGGGGAGGCTGTGAAGGAAGTTTGGGTCGAGAAGTACCGACCAGGCAAGCTGGCGGATGTGGCGGGTCAGGACGAGATAGTAGAGAGGTTGACCGCTTACGCCAAGACCAGGAGCCTTCCGCATCTGCTTTTTGCCGGACCGGCTGGTACTGGGAAGACGACGTGCGCCATCGCCCTCGCCAAGGAGCTTTTCGGGGAGGAGTGGAAGATCAACTTCCATGAGCTGAACGCATCCGATGAGAGGGGTATCAACGTAGTGCGAACGAAGATTAAGGAGTATGCGAGGACGGCCCCTATCGGTGAAGGTGGGTTCAAGATAATATTCCTGGATGAGGCCGATGCGCTGACGCATGACGCTCAGGCCGCGTTGAGGAGAACGATGGAGAAGTACACCAGTACGTGCAGGTTCGTCCTTTCATGCAATTACTCTTCAAAGATCATAGAGCCCATTCAGTCCAGATGTGCGGTATTCAGGTTCAGGCCGTTGAAGCCGGAGCCGATAGAGAAGTACCTGAACAAGATCGCCAAGGCCGAGAAGTTGAAGATCACAAAGGACGGAATGGCCAGCATCATCTACATCGCCCAGGGTGACATGAGAAAGGCCATCAATTCGTTGCAGGTCGCGGCATCACTTTCGGACACCATAGACGAGGATGCGTTGTACAAGACTGCGACGATTGCCAGGCCAGAGGACGTGAAGAAGCTCCTGGATATCGCTCTTACCGGGAAGTTCTTGGCGACCCGAGAGAAGCTGGACGAGCTGTTGATAGAATACGGTCTTTCTGGCGAGGACGTCATCAGGCAGATACACAGGACGATATTCGATCTGAGCATCGATGAGGCCTACAAGGTCCAGCTAGTTGACAGACTGGGGGAAGCGGAGTTCAGAATGGTGGAAGGTAGCAACGATAGGATACAGTTAGAGGCACTATTGGCTCATTTTGTGGTCATTGGGCTGGAGATGCAGAAGAAGTAGTCCCGAGAGATGGAAACGGATATATAGCCCGATACAGAATATGGATTCGGAGGGAAATCATGTTGAAGGGTGCGAGAGTCGTTTCTTGTGTCATTGTCCTTATCTCAACAGCATTAGCTTTTTCGGGGATCTCCACTGCTGTGGACGAATTGGCCCCTGATTTCTCGATAGAGGACATAGATGGGAATGTGTTCACCCTTTCTGAACACAAGGGGAAGGTCGTCCTGATAGACTTCACGAACACCGAGTGCACATGGTGCGTTGAGTTGATGCGTGAACTCGTCGTGATTAGGGAGAACTACACAGAACAAGAGCTCGTGATGATATCCATAAGTGTTGCGGATCGTGATACGGTCCAGGATATCAGGGACTACAGGCAAACTTACGAAGGGACTTGGGCATTTGCCAAAGACAATCAAGATCTCCAATCGGTCTATGATATCAGTGCAACTCCAACAGAGTATTTTGTCGATGTCAATGGCTGCGTACAATCAAAGATTACGGGGTATCGGACATGGGATGTTCTGGCTGCCGAGATCGAAGATGCAAAGACAGGATGCGGCGCCCCACTTCTTCCTGTTGTGGTCGAAGAGGAACCTGCCTATGGCTTCACAATAGCGGATGTGGAGGGGGATGAATTCAGGCTGTCTTGGTATGAGGGAAGAGTCGTACTAATAGACTTCTTCATCCCATCCGGCCTTAACTCAGTTCTCATGCATGAGGAGCTCAAGGCCATTAGAGGGAACTACACCGATCGCGACCTGGTGATGATCTCCATAGCAGTTGAGGCTGAGAATGATCAGGAAGTCAAGGACTTCAAGGAAGAGCACGGCGGAGCCTGGACCTACGCAAGGGATGTCGAGGGATTGTGGCAGCAATATGGGGTCTCCGCAACGCCCACGACCTGCATTGTTGATGTTGATGGCAATGTCCAGTTTCACAATGTTGGACTCATAGAATCTCAGGAAATGGTTGATGACATTGAGAATGCCAAGGAGGGCGTCAACCCTCAAGTGGATTGCCTGACCGATTCTTCCTGTGGAATCTCTCCAATTGTACCGATCATCATAGCCGTCGTCATCATTGCGGTTGTTCTTGCGACTGTGGCATACAGATCTGTGATGAAGAGAAAGGAAGAGTAGTGATCGAGGGAAGTATCCAGCACTGCCAAAGCGTCTGTAAACTTGAGGTCTCAGGCGTCTGGTGGAAAGGCCATCACGATGGTGCTGATCTACAACAGTCCGGTGGGAGTGGTTTCTCAGTCAAGCCATCGTCGCTCAATCTTGGGAACGGCGTCAAAGTCCTTGTCCTCTGAAACAATCGTTGTGATGTTCTGCAGTAGGGCGGTTGCGGCATGAATGCTGTCTCGGGGATACAGACCAAGCTTCTCGACGAGCTCTAGGCTTCTCCACAGAACCTCGTAATCAACAGGTATGAACCTCAGATTTGGCATACTAAGCAGCATGCGTCCAGTTTCAAAGGACGCTTCGATTCCCTCCTCCTTTCGGACTTTGTACGTGAACTCATCAAGAGTAAGCGCGGAAGTGACAGCTGAGTCTTCACCCTTCTCAATTCTCAAGAGGAGATCTCTGGACCATTCGCCGGAAGCTTCAGAATCTAGGGCCGCATAGATCGGCACACAAGAGTCCAGATATATCATCCGAGACGTTCCTCCAACTCCTCTTCGTAAGCGTCATGCGGATGCATCGTGAACTTCTTGTTCCGGCGCTTCGCCATCTTCTCGAAGTACTCCGACGCCTTTACGGGGGGTTTTGAGAGAGTCAGTTTGTCCCCTTCAATGGAGAAGACCACCTCTGTTCCCGGGGCCATCTTGAAGGCATTTCGGAAAGGTTTGGGGATAACAACTTGGCCTTTAGGTCCTATCTTCATCGCGATCTCGATCATCAATATAAAAACGGTTATACTCGCATTTATACTTTCGTATAACATAAAGTATGACTATGAGCCTGAACCACCTGGCGCCTTCAGTGGATGGAGAAGCCATCGCAGCCATGGATGCTTGCCTCCAATCCTCCGACAACTACAAATATGCCAAAATACCATCATTCTCACAGTGGTAAAATGGCAGACATCATCACAATCGATAAAAGCGGACGCATCGTTATCCCGAAGGCCATTAGGGATGTGATGAGAATCAAGGAAGGTACAAGATTCTTCATATCTGGGAATGAACACGGACGCATCGAACTTCAGAAACTCGACGTGGATGACCTCATCGCCAGAATAAAGATCGAGACTAAGGATGTGGACTTCGACGCGGTCGAGAAGAAGGTCAGGAAGGAAATGGATGAGTGGCTCAGGAAAGAACACCCAGACCTTTTTGATTGACACGAACGTACTCGTTGCCGCCATCCGAAGCCCGGACAAGGAGAAGAAGACGTTCCGGTTGATCGTCACGTTGATTGAGAGAGATGACATCAGAATCGTGGGCAATCATCACCTGATCCTCGAGATGTACAACTACGCAATTGAATTCCATTCCGTGACCACAGTGGATCTGTTGGAGAATCTGATCGCCAAGATGGACATCTCGCAAGTGGGGAAGAACCTGAAACGCGTTTGCAGGGTTTATTTCGAAACTCCACGAAAAGCCGACGTTCTGCACGCCGCAACTTGCCTGAAGGCAGATGCCATACTCATAACCAACGACAAGGACTTCGACAGGATCAGGGATGAAGAGATCATCGAGGTCTGGAGCATATCGGAAGCGATTGAACGGTTGCTGTGATTCTACAGGGTTAGTGTCAAAGTGGCAGTCGCGGTTCCTCCATCATCATCTTCCACGGTCAGAGTAATGTTGTATGTTCCTTGAGAACCAAAGGTGTGCTTCTGGCTGTTCGTCACCGTGATCGGATTGACTTCAGGAGAAGGATGTGGATCTGGACCGACTCCATTGTTGTAGTAAGTGTTGACATCATCCGGTGAACTGTCGCCCCAGCTCCATGTGAATGTGAGATCGTCGCTGCCAACGTCTGAGGCAGTAGCCTCGAAAGTGAGCGGGACACCGACCAGATAGGGGCCGAAAGAGGGAAGCGTCCATATCCAGGTGTCAGGATGACGGACATTGAAGGTGTGATTGAGGAGTATCTCGGTCCCGTCTTCGAAGGTCAGTATCAACCATGCTGGGTCCGCCCCCCATATGTTCCCGTTGACCACGTCGTTGAGAGGTGTGTATTCGACCACAGCATTTCCGGTCACAATATCTATCGCCACATTGTTGAGAGTGACCGCCTGATCGTTCGGGGAGCCGGGTTCGCGCGTAACGGAAGATGTACCCACTTGTGAATTCCCTTCGAGAACCTCCAGCGTCACGTCGTGCCATTTCTCCCCCGCCACACGGAGAGTGATGTTGACGGTCAGGGTCGCATCGATGTCACCGATCATGGCTGGAGGCACATTCTGTACGGTCACCTCGAGCTGGTCCATGTCGGTGAATACCGAGAAGTATGTTGCGGTCGCTGTCACAGCGTAAGCTCCATCATCTCCATACGTGTGGGTCACGGACACTCCGGTCGCGTCGATATCGTTTATCGGATTCCCGTCATTGTTGCTATCGACATCATCTCTGAAATCCCAGGTCACCTCGATATCTGGTTCGCCAAGGCCTCCTGCCGATGCCGTAAGGGCAATGGAATCGCCCTCGTCAAGTGTGATGTCCTGGCCGATATCCAGTGGGAACGGCGGAATCTCGGTCATCCGCGGATACGGGTCCTGACTGTCTGAATCGATAATGTAGGGAGTATCACCAATCCCATCGCTTCCGGGCAGATCCTGATTGGGGCCGTTCTTGTCGTCCACCCCGGCGTAATCGGACCAGTAGTTGCCACCACTTGGATATCCATTGTGCCAAGCGTTCTCAGGGCCCATGAGATCCTTCGCTTGATCGGGATTGCCAATGATATTGTTATGATGGAGCACGGTTCCAGTAGCCCCATTGCAGACGCAGATGCCCCCCGAATAGGTCTGAATGTCATTGTAAGAAACGGTATTTCCGATGACGGTGGCATTGGTAGATCCCTGCAGCCAGATCCCCCTCACTTCATTGTGGGATGCGTCGTTCCCAAAGATCAGGGCACCGTCCCCAACCACGGTCATACCGTCCCCATTCCCGTGGACATTGTTCTCAATGATTACAGGATTGTCCGTGGTAACTGAGATTCCACTGAAGGTGTTCCCATACATCTCATTCCCCTGGATAACAAGGCCGGTCACTCCCCCTCCTGCACTGATGCCTTTACTGCCTCCGCCACCGCTGTTCCTTGAGATTGTGATATCGGAACCCTGGTAGATGTTGATACCATATCCGAGGATGGGAAATACCACGTTGCTGTTCACATGGACATCCTGGGAATCATGAACATATACTCCGTCCAGGGCATTGGCCAGGATGTTGCCCTCAATCAAGATGTTGTTCGAACTGGCGACGGACATGCCCTGCATTGCCAAATCGACGATGTTGTTCTTCACTTCGACTTCACTGGAACCGCTGACCGCAATCCCTATGCCAAGGGGCACCAGGGGGACAACCTCATTGTGACTGATTAGGATGTGACTGGATCCTGCAACAATCATGCTCGGTTTGGTCAGTGCGCCCCCGTTCTGGGTGAGGATGATGTCCTCGACCCCAACGAACTCGGAATCTTGTATCGTGACGCCGTACGAGTTCAGATCCGAAAGAGAATTATGCAGAAATCCGTACTTGACGTTGCTGAATGTGATACCTGGATTGTCAATCATGGGAGGATTAAGTGATCCTGACAGCACACACACGTTCGTAACAACGAAATGAGCATCTGTGTTGGCAATGAAGACACCGCCGTTGCCGGATGTGGAAGCGTCTATGTTCCATCCCTCGATCTTGTAGGGGTCAAAGAACGTCCCGGATCCTCCAGTTACACCGTTGGCCGCGGTGAAGTTCACGTTCTCGTTGATCAATATCGGGTCATGAACGTTCGGGCAGGTCGGTGGGCCCAGCGGTTCAACGTGGTCCATCCCGACAAAAGAGGCCATGACCAGAAAGCCAAGTACCGCAGCAGTCAGTAGATTCAGCGCTGTCAATAGGGATTTGATTTGCACGTATGTTCCTCCTATTTCGAATAACGCCTCCCCATAAGGACGAAGATTCCAGACCGTTGAAGGGCTTCCAGGATATTAATAGGTTATGCCAGAGAAGTGCGGGCGCCGGGATTTGAACCCGAGTTATAAGCTTGGCAAGCTTAAGTGATACCAGGCTACACTACGCCCGCTCGAGCATTCTTGAATCGTGTGATATCTCTTAAATCTTTAGCCTTTATCCATTCACCGAACAACCTTTTTATCGACCCGATTGATATTCCCACCATGGCGAAGCAGCTTCTGGAGATTGGAGAGCGAGAAGCGATCGAACATATAAGGAAGATATTGGACCAGGGCGATTTTCCGCTTGGATTGACCGACGACTGTGCTGCCATTGAAATGGGCAAGAACTACCTGCTGGTCAGCACCGACATGATCAACGAGAGGACCCACATGCCCGTCGGCATGACCGCTTACGACATGGGCTGGCACGTGATCGCGGTGAACCTCAGTGACATTGCTTCAAAAGGAGGGGAACCGTTGGGCGTGGAGGTTGCGGTCGGACTGCCCAGGCAAAAGGACATAGAGTTCCTGGAGGACATGGCCCAGGGTATGGACTCGTGTGCAAGGAAGTACGGAACTGCGATCGCGGGCGGAGATACGAAGGAATGCTACGAGGTCACGCTCGTGGGTACGGCGTTCGGCATCGTCCCCAAGACCAAGATAATGCTTCGCGGTGGCGCGCATGAAGGGGACATAGTTGCGGTCACAGGGAACCTGGGAAAAGGTGCGGTCGGCTACCATGCCCTCAAACACGGGCTTGACATCGAATCCGCCGTAAGCAAGATGTTCCGACCTGAACCGAGGATGGCTGAGGGTGTTGCTCTTTCAAAAAGCGGTCTAGCGACATCATGCATGGACGTCTCGGACGGACTCGCTTCCACCGCGTACCAGATGTGCGATGAGAGCGGGATGTCAATGGAGATAGACTTCGACAAGCTTCCCAGGACAGAGGAGATCTCGCAGATAGACTTCATTCCCAAGGATGAGCTGCTGCTGTACTTCGGGGGGGACTACGAACTGCTGGTCACGCTCAAACCGTCAGGGTTGAAGAAAGCGCAGAGCGCCGTGAAGAAGGCAGGAGGGGAGCTCACGGAGATAGGTATCGTCACCGAATCCCAAGAAGCGAACAAATTAATAAAGGGAGGGGAAATGGAGATACTGGAGAACAGAGGCTATGAGCACTTTCGGTAATGGAGGGAGGGAAGCCAGGTTCTGGACGACCGAAGGTGACAGGGTCAAATGCGAGCTCTGCCCACATTTCTGCAAGATAGCCGATGGGAAAGCTGGAATATGCAGGGTCAGGAAGAACGAGGGTGGGAAGCTATACACTCTGATCTACGGTAAGGCGTCATCTATTACACCTGATCCCATTGAGAAGAAACCGCTGTTCCATTTCCATCCAGGGACCCACTCGCTCTCCTTTGGCACCGTGGGGTGCAACTACTCATGCCCTTTCTGCCAGAACTATTCAATATCACAGTCGAAGCCGGAAGATGTTCATCTTAAGAAGGTGGACCCTGAGGACGTCGTCCCGTTGGTGGAGAAGAACCGGTGCGAAGGCGTGTCCTGGACGTACAACGAACCATCCATCTGGCACGAGTTCACGTATGACTGTTCCAAGCTGGTGAAGGAGGCGGGATACTACACCTCATATGTCACCAACGGCTACATCAACGAGGAGCCGCTGAGGGAGATCGCCCCTTATCTGGACGCGATGAACATTGACCTGAAGTCGATGGATGACGGATTCTACAAGAGGTTGTGCAAGGCTAGGGTGCAGCCGGTACTTGATACACTGGTCCTGGCCGAGGAGCTGGGGATCCACATAGAGATCACGAACCTGGTTATACCTGGAGAGAACGATACCAAAGAGGGCTTCGAGAAGATGACCAAGTGGATCGTGGAGAGTCTCGGGGATGATGTGCCATTACATTTCTCCAGGTTCCATCCGGATTACCAGATGATCGATCATCCGAGGACACCTTTGAAGACGCTGGGGACAGCTTACCAGATAGCGAAGGACGCCGGATTGAAATACGTCTACGTCGGAAACGTCCCAAGCAACGAGAGGGAGAACACGATGTGTCCCAACTGCGGGAACATGGTGATTGAGAGATGGGGTTTCTCGATCTCGAAGAATGATCTTGATGGTAAGAGGTGCAAGAACTGTGGAGAGACGGTTGATGTCGTTCTGTGAGTGGAGGGTCGGATCTTGGGCCTGTCAAGCCTGACCGGGGACCAGCAATTGCTACTGTTCACCGCACTTGGCGGAATCGGTCTCATTCTGGACTATCTCTTCCAGATCATTGGTGGCATTGGAGTATTCCTAATCTGGTCCGCACTTATGCTGAGGGTACCGGCGTGGAGAAATCGGGACGACTCCGATTGGTCAAAAGAAGTGTTGGCACAAAGCTACGCCCTTTCTGCATTCGGTGGAATGGCGGCCATAGGTCTTGCCATCAGGATGCTTGTTGAAATCTTGGCTTAACTGTGTTCGGAAATTTGGAAATCGTCAACTAGATCTTCAGCTCCCCAGCCTCCAGAACAACGACCTCATCGACTATCAGGGTGGGATTCTTGATCACCGCATCCACCAGGACACCGCACCTCACCTTCCCGCCGTAACTGGAATTGTCACCGAACCCGATGTGGATCGTACCGAGAGCCTTCTCATCCTCCAGGACGTTCCCGATGGTCCTCGCCTTGTCGTTGAGGCCCATACCGAGCTTCGCAAGGTTCCTCCCGTCCCTTCCGCCCTTGTTCATCTCCTTGACGGCCTCCGTCGCGCCCATTACTCTGGTGGCGTATCCCTCGACGACTGTGATCCTCACCGGCTCCTTGAGCGGTTGGAAGAATGTCCCATCGATGACCAGCTTCCCTTCTGCCGTCCCTTCCCTGGGTGCAATGAATATCTCCCCCGCCGGCAGGTTGGTGAACTGCCCCTTCCTGTGGCAGAGGCCCACATCCTCGGTTATCCAGTCCCTGCCCTTGATGCTCATGGTGATGTCCGTCCCGAGCTCCGACTCGATGTTCACCATCCTTGCGCCTCGCATCTTCCGGTACACCCGTCGCATCCGCCTCTGTATCTCGCTGAAGTCCGCGAGCATGGCGCCGCTGTCCATCATTCCCTCGGTTATTCCTGGCATGGTGGCAATCCTTGCGCCGGCTTTGGACGCGTTCCACCTGGCCTTGGTGTGGGTGAGGGAGAATTCGGTGGGAGCGATTATGACGTCCGCCTCCAGCATCATGGCCGCCAGTGCAGGAGGAGGTTCGTCCCCGTGCTTCGACCTGGGCTGCATCTTGGCGATTATGGGCTCGGCCTCGAGGTCCAGGCTGGCCTTGAACAGAGCTTCGGCTATCCTGTCCCTTGTCGAATCCGAGATAATGAGAACTTCCTCTCCTTTCTTAACGCCCATGCAGGTCTCGATGGCTACCCGAGCGCCCTCCGCTAAAGTCATTATGACAAAGGTAATGCAAGACGGTGATTTATATTCTTTCAGAACGGCGACGTCTCTTCTTCTTAGTTCTCGGTTTGCATAGTCCCATCAGAGATGGGGACCTGGACGTACCTGTATGTGAACCCGAGAAGTTGCATTGGGATCAGTAGCAAAGAGGGAACGTATCTGGGATCCAGAAGACGGAGATTTCCCGCCCTTCATACTCTTTTGACCTTTCCATCTCTTTAGCCATTCTGAATATCTTCTTTCCATCCGGATGTGTGGTGACGACCTCGCCATCAAGAAGCAGGGCTGTATGTCCCGGCGGACCTTCGATCTTCAGAATCTTCGTTTCATCCCTCATGAAAGCCTCAACCATACTAGGTATTCTCTGAATCAATATATAACCCTTCACCGACCTGAATCGGACTACTCTTCCTCAAGTTCGCTCATATCCAACTTCGACTCACAGTTCGGACACTTCTCTATCCTCGCGGCGCACTTCTCGTGGAAGGTCTTGCCGCACTCGCCGCACTTGATCACCGACAGCCCTTCTTTGACCGTTCCCAAGCAGACTGCGCATAATGTCGTCTCCCCGGCGGTTGCCACAATGGGGGGTGGGCCGGTCTCCTCTTCCGGTTCTCTTGATCTGCTCTTCCAGTAATAGACGGCCGCCAGCACCGCCGCCAGGATTATGATGAGTATCAGCCACCAATACGTCGTGAGCCAGTCCTCGTCATCTTCGGGTGCTCTTACGTAGAAGACGCCGCTCATCTCAGAGCCGAGGTTCCCTGCTATGTCTTTGGCTTCGACCCTAATCCTCATGTCCATCTTCAAGGGCGGCAGTGTCCAGTTGTACGAGCCGTCGTTCTCTTCTCCGTCCGCGATCAAGTTCCAGTTGGTTCCGCCGTCGTTGGAGTAGCTGATTGATATGGATGTTTCGTTCAGGTAGGTGTCGGTTGCGGTCCACTGTATCTCGATGTCCTCATCGCCTTCTGGGCTTTCCGACCCGACGGGATAGATCATGGTGACCGATGGTGCTGTGGAGTCGTAGGTGAATGTGGTCGTCTCGGTGGGGACTTCCACGTTGCCGGCTATGTCCGTTGCTCTGGTGGTTATGGTGTACTCTCTTTCGGAGATCCAATCGACCGATGTGGTGTCAAAGGTCCATTGGGTGGCGCCGGTGCAGGGGAGCCATTTTTCGATACTCTGCCAACTGCTTCCGTCCCAGTAAGTGCTTCCCATTACATCCATTAGAAGAACCTCGGTTGACCCCACTCCAGCATGAGTGTCGTTGGACGTCCCATTGATGAAAGTGATGGAACTCAAATGTGGGCTGGAAGTCAGATTGGATGTTCTCGATGAAGGCGCTTCAGTGTCTATCTTCAAGGTGAATGGTACGCTGAACTCTCCCCAAATTCCGTCGATATCCTTGGTCCGAACCTTCCAGAACCAGACCCCTGCAGAAAGGGTAGAGGGAAGCTGCCAGAATTCGTTGGTGCTGTCCTGATTTCCGCTGTCAAAGGCGATGGTGGCAAATGAGACCTTGTCACTTATCTGGACCTGAAAGCCCGTTTGGTAATCGCCAGGATCGAAATCGGTGAATGTCCATGAGAATCTCGGGGAGTTGTCATCCGTCCAGAGGTTGTTAGCAGGCAGATTCAAAGTAGGTTGAGCGGGGGTGTGACCGTAAGTAACCTCCACAGATTCCAGTATCGGTCCCACCGATGAAGACGTGCTGAAGAAAGCCCTGAACCGGATGTATCTGTCACCACCCGTCCCAGCCCATATGTTCTCTCCCAGAGGGTTGCTGTAATAAGATCCTGCTGTCCCATCAGGCCCACGATACATCCAGGTGGAATTGTCGTTGTTTGTGGCAAGCTGGAAAGATATTGCGGATCCAGGGGGCTGATTCGTCCTTAACCAAGAGATGGTGTCCCAGTGAGTCAGAAGAGCTGTGTTTCCAGAGTCCAAAGTTGCCGAATTGAATACGCCGCTACCAACCGTCTTGTCGTAGATGTACGTATCGTCATAATACACAGATTCGTCGGCTCCTCCGAAGAAGACAATTACATTGTTGTGGGTATCATACGCCATGGCGAATGCTTCTCGACCGGTTGGGGGGGCAACGTCAGCCATCTCAGTCCAGTATCCAGCCTCTAGATAGTTCCACATATCATTGTGATAAGCCTCACGTCTGAACACCTGATTGCCGAGCGATATGTGTAGCTTGTTTCCGCCCTCTCCCAGATATAGGAAATTATCCAAGCTGGATGCAACGTAGGACCACCCGGAACCGTAAAAGGATACAAGGTGATTGGTAGATGTGCCCAACAGGCCAGCGTAGAGCCTGTCTTCGAAAACATGAGTCCGGGTGAAGCTCCCAAGTGACTCGTTGACACCTGTCCAGGAAAGCCCATCCTGGGTCGTCCAATGCCATCCGAACAAGTATGTAAGAGCATGGAGTTCTCCGCTGTAGTTTGCAAGTCCGAAAATGCCGAATCCGCCTTTGGCTCCGGGAGTGTTCCCATCGACAGACCCGTTCAGAACATACCACCATGTGTTGTTGGATTCATAGTACTTCAGCACCGAAGCCCAATCATACGTGGCCATGTACAACTCTCCGTTGAATTCCTCCAGCATGACCCCGTCGTCCACCAGCCCGATGTTGGCGGTTGGAGTATCTGTCCAGTGCCAGTCAGAAGCGGAAAGACAAGGAGCGTTGTCGCAGTATTTCACAAAAAGATTATTGTCATTCTGAGGGACGGCCATCATTGTCGATCCAGAAACGAACATACGTCCTTTGAATATCTCGAAGTCCTGAACCCACCCAGAGAGGCTGGGTAATGTTGAGAACCATGTGTCCCCGGGAATGGACCCGAAGGTTGTGCCGTCGTAATAGAAAAGGGGACCATCTGTCTGGACAATCGTCTCCCTGCTTCCCCAATAGACCACCCCGCCATACGTGCTGGATGAATAGAGATAGTACACGCCGGTGTCCATCCATTCGATGCAAACATCAGTTGCTGGGTCATAACGGAATATCTTAGCCTGGTTGCTGAGGTTGGATGTCCCCACATACATGTGGCCATCATACTCCACAATCGAAGTCGCCAGATCATTATCCGGAATCGCGCAAGATAAGGAAGTCAACCTATCCTGTCCGATGTTATCAGTGGCATTGCCAAATCCACCAAAGAGATAGACTTCTTCATCGACGGAGTCGTAAACGAGGCTGTGATTGGCTCTAGGCATCGGAACATCGCCTAGGGGCTTGTTCTCCCACATGACTGAGGTGGAATTGTACATCCACGTATCGCTCCAGATCATACCTCTCACATATCCTCCGGTCATGATGTGAAGACCTTGCGATTCATCATAGACCATTGAGTGACCATGCCTTTCCCTGGGAACGCTCATGGGAAAGAGGGGCGTCCAAACGTTGCCGGAAAGTTCGTACTTCCAGGTGTCACCAGTCCTCTGGAATTGTTCCAAACCTCCGAAGAGAACGACATAATCCTTCTCGGTGTCGTAGGACATAGCGGTCCACGCCCTTGCAGGTGGGTGCGACGCAGGGTTGAGGCTCATCCAGATGTTGCCAGTTGTGCTGTAGGTCCAGGTCTCGAACAGATAGTTGGAGCCGTCGAATCCCCCGAACATGATGATGAGATCGTTCTCGCTGTCGAAAGCCAGCGCATGACCTTCTCTGGGAGTTGGACTTCCGGGAGGCGTTACATCGATCCATGTGTTGTTTCCTGAGTAATAGAGCCAAGTATCCCCGAAGTATGTCGTCTCGTTCCTTCCCCCAAAGAGAACCGTTGCATTGGCGCTTTCATCAAAGACCATTGAATGTCCTTTTCGAGGAGGAGGTGAGCTGGCAGGCGTTACGTTTGACCATTCACCAGTCCGGTTCAATTGCAGAAAGTCCACGTTCTCGTACTCCTTGATCTCGATGTTGCTCAGGGTTCCATTCGTGAAGTCGCTGAGACTCTTCTGTGTCCAAACGCTTGTGGCCGAAGCACTGTCAATAAGAGAGTGTTCAGGGAAGACCAAACTTGACATTAGAAACAAAACCACCAACAAAACGACAGTATACACTCTACAACACCCTCGCTTTGCCATCCGACCGTTATCGCCCAAACTTCTTAAAAGCTTTCTAGCCCATTTACGGAATCCGAGAACTCAAGAATGGCCTCAGGGTCGAGAATCTTCGCCCGAATCGGGCTCCAGTTCCTCCTCCGTCTCTTTCGATCTTCTTTCCCAGTAGCGAATCACCAGTACAATCACTGCCAGAAAAACGACCGGCACGGCACACAGATAGATGGCCAGCTCGAACCACGTGAACCCTGGGCTGGGGTGGTCATAGGCGATCTCAACCCCATCCAAGACAGGACCTATCGGGAAGACCGCGGTGAAGTGGGCTCTGAAGCGGAGATACCTGTCCCCATGGTGGCCCGACCAGATACCCTGACCCAGAGGATCGTCGTAGTACGAAGCATTGGTCCCGTCCGGCCCGGTGAAATTCCAGGTGGAATTGCCGTTGTTGGTAGCAATCTGAAACCTGATGGAGGAACCCGACGGTAGACTTCTCATTGACCAAGAAATCGATTCCCACCTCACTTCAATCGAAGAGTTCCCGGAGTCGAATATCGCAGAGGTGAAGATCCCCTCGTCCAGAGCCATGTCGAAGATGTGCGTGTCTCCGTGGTAGCCGGACCCGTCCGCCCCCCCGAACAGAACCAGGATGTTGTTCAACGAGTCGAAGGTCAACCCGAACCGCTCCCGGTCGGATGGAGGGCTGGCGTCCGAGACCTCCGCCCAGAAGTCCTGTTCAGGCAGATATTTCCAGAGATTGTTGCGCCTGAGCACGCCCTTGTAGACATGGTTGCCGGCCGTGAAGCACAGATCGTCCCCGCAATTCGCGAAGTATCGAATGATCTCGTTGTCAATGGAGGATTTGGACCATGAGGAGCCGTTCCACGATGCAAGGTGGTTCCCGTTGACGTCGGTCGCCCCGATGTAAATCCTGTCCTCGAAGACAAAGGCCCTTGTGAATATCTCAAAGGATTCGTTCACTCCCGTCCAGGAGATCCCGTCTTGGGTCCGCCAGTGCCATCCGTTCCGGTAGGTGAACGCGTGGAGATAGCCCTCGTATTCCGTCAGCCCGAAGACCCCGTATCCGCCTTTGAGCCCCGGAGTGTCGCCGTCCACCGAGCCTCCAAGAGAGAACCACCATGTGTTGTTCGATGGATGATACCTCAGAATCGATGCCGGATCGTAGGTCGCCAGGTACAGATCGCCTTTGAACTCGTGGAGTTCGGCACCGTCGTCTATTTTGCCCAGGTTGCCGGCAGAGGTGTCCGTCCAGTGCCAGTCAGATGCGTCCAGGCACGGAGGGTTGTCGCAGTACTTGACGAAGAAGTTGTTCGAGTTCTCGGGAGGATACGTCATTATCGTACCCGACGCGAACAGGCGGTTGCCGAAGACGTGGAAGTCCTCGATCCAGCCGGAGATGTTCCGAGAAGAGAACCAGACGTCCCCCGGGATGGAGTCGAAGGTGGTTCCATCGTAATAGAAGAGGTCGCCCCTGGCCGAACCGGACCTCCATCTACTTCCCCAGAATGCGACGCCGCCGTAGGAGGCTGACGAGTACACGTAGTATACACCGGTGTCCTTCCACTTCTCGCAGATGCCGGTCGATTGGTCCAGCCTGTGGATGTACGAATGGTCTGCCGCGTTCGCGGTGCCGATGTACAGGTGGCCATCGTGCTCGAGCATTGTCGTGGTCGAATCACCCTCGGGAATGTCGCACGGGAGGGAGGAGAACCTGTCCTCATCATCGGGTTTGGTGCTGCCGTATCCACCGAAGAGAAAGAGCTCCCCGTTGAGGGAGTCGTAGGTCAGGCTGTGGTTGGCCAGTGGCGGGGGAACGGAGGTCGCACGCACGTACAGCCACGATCCAGTCGAGGTGTCGAAGGCCCAGGTGTCGCTCTGTTGTTCTCCTTGGCTGTAACCTCCGGTCAAGAGATGTTGGCCGAGCGGATCGTCATATGCCATCGAATGCGAGTGCCTTTCCCCTGGAGAGGCTGCGGGAAAGAGCTGGGTCCAAAAGCACTGCTGGGTATCGAACATCCATGTATCCGATAAGTATCGAGAACTGCTCAGGCCCCCGTAGAGAAGAGCGTATCTTGCTGCCTTGTCGTAAGACATCGCGGACCAGGCCCTTTCAGGGGGCACAGGGGACAAAGGGTCCAGAGGCAACTCGTCCCAGATGTTGTTCTTGGGGCTGTAGAGCCATGTGTCCGAAAGGTAATCCTTGCCGTCAAACCCCCCGACCATCCACATCAGGTCGCTCTCACTGTCATACGCCACGGCATGACCCTCGCGGGGTGATGGACCCGAAGGAGGATGCACTTCGACCCATGTGTTGTTTCCCGAGAAATAGAGCCATGTATCATTGAAATACCCGGTCTCGCTCACGCCCCCGAAGAGCACGGTCGCTTCCACGCCCTCATCGTAGACCATGGTGTGGCCTCTTCTCGGCGGGGGGGATGCCGCCGGAGTGACGTTCGCCCATTCGCTCGACCTTTCCAGCCGCAAGTAGGCCTCACCCTCCTGCTCAACGACCTCCACTTTGCTGAACTCCCCGTCCATGAAATCAATCGAGTCGGTCTGGACCCAGGTGCTGGAGGCCGAAACGGTATCGGTGACGCCGAGATTCACATTCTGATCCAAAGAAACGAGCAGAAGGAGCCAAGTGAGAACGAGAACGAGAATTCTGGGCCCTCCCTGCATTGCCATCCGATAGTTATCGCAAGTTATTCTTAAAAGCTTTCTATGGAGCTTGGGGCAGTTTTCTTGCTACCTATGATGAGTTTGCCACCTATGACAAGTCTTTGAGTGGTCTGAACCAAAGCAACATCCGAGAACCGAAAATGGCGAAGTTCATTATCGAGGACGACAAAATGTGCAATTTTCATCCATGAGCACAGGATAGGTTAGTCCAATGAAAAGCAGAGAGCATCCAAACACGACATTTCTGCAAGCCCCGCAACCATCCGTCCACCTCCTCCTCATACAGTGGATCCAGCTCGTTGCCAGCGAAGTCGACCATCTCCACTACGACCTTGTATCTCTGTCGGTTAGAGGAGCACAAGTGCTCTAAGAGAACCTTAAGACCTAGGAATTGACATTGTTGGGCACAGTCAACCGGAAGCGCTTTCTTCCCTCCCAAATTCCCGAGGGAGGACAATGAGTCTCAGATTCAGAACGTGGTTGTGGTTCCTTCCGCACATAGCCAAATGGATTTCAATGGGCACAGGCTAGCCAACAATCTGGAGGTGGTTGGGCATCAATACAGCGAGAGACCCCCAATCAATCGAGGAGAGACATCTCTAAAGTTCTCGCCACACAATCTGTGGATTCTTCGATGATGATGTATTCCGAATCACCTCACAGAGATCTTGAAAGACCGCGATAGGCGACACTGCCATCCTTCTGTTCTCACGGTCGCGGAAGTAGATTAGAAAGCGATTACGTTTGAGTAGCAACTCATACGACTTTTCTTGAACTTCTATTGTCCCTATTTCGTTCCAAAGAAAGACTGTATCCGTTTTTGGACCATAATACTGCACTTGAAGGCCGTTTTCAGATATTCGAATACGTTGGGCACTCCAGAAGAACCCTGTCTCGGTTATAGCTAAGATTACAAGCCCAAGAAGCATGATAAGGAGGTTTCCTGGGTTGCCTGTTGCAATGAAAGCCAGAGAGAATAACATGATTATGAAAGCTGCCAACGCAACCTTGAGAATACTGGAGAATCGTCGGAAATCGTAGAATTCCTCGTTCTGTATCCACGTGCCTTCAGGAACGGATCCTGTGTTAGACTTCCCCTCATCATTCTGGAACATACCTGACCATCCTAGATAGGAATCCATCCTTCCGCTATCGCAGTGGCTATCAGCGCTATCACAACTGACAACCCACCAACAGCGATTGCACCCGCCTCTCTCAATATCGCGCCACTAATCACTGAGCCAATGGACAGCAATATGCCCGCGATTGACATGCCAATCGCTATTGTTCTATATAACTCTCTCTCGTCATCGCTATATGAGACAGTGTCGGCGGCCATGGCGCCAAACCAAACGCTGAAGATGGATACTACGAAGGCTGCAGCGGCCATTGCACCAGCTACGCGGGCACACTTGACGCCCACTGGTACTGCCACCACCATTAACTCTGTCGTACTTGATAATGAAGAAAGACAATTCTCTTTGTGGATGAACTTTAGGCTCTCACTCCCTCTCCGCTTCATTTTCCATCGAGAATCGGTTTCGCTGTGAAATCCCCAGTCTCCTACCCACTGCATGTTTAAGGATTCTGACGTTTTCGACTGCGGTTCCACATCAGGTTTCGGTTTATCACAGACAACTTCTACAAGAAAAGCTTTTTATCCCAATTTCCATTCCGTCCACTGAGAACGCCATAGTCATTTTTATATATGGATAGGCAATCTCTCTCTCCGTTGTGATAGCTTGTCCACGGTAAGCGAACTGAAGAAGATTCTAAGTGATTTGAACACCTCTTACGGAGTGGAGATAAGCGCTATCGTGTCCCGGAGCGGCATCCCGATCGCGTGGAACCTCCCCAAGGACATACACGTGGAGACCTTCGCGACCCTGTCGGCGACACTTCTGGGTGCGTCGGAGGTGGTGTACACCGGGCTCCACAAGGACCCGCCCAAGAGGGTGGTGGTAGAGTCTGACGGCGGGAACCTGATCGCTATCGGTCTGGGCAAGAAGGCCATACTCGTCGCCATGAGCAGCGACACGGTGGATAAGCTCGCGGAGGGCGTTGAGGTCGCCACTGCGAACATCAGAGAGGTTTTGAGGAAGGAGAGCGGCTGAAGACTAGCCCCGGCCAAATCCCATTCTCCTGAATGTGCCGCCCCTTTTGTTGAGTTCCATGGCCTTGGGACCAGCATATGTATTCCACTCCTGCCGCTGATATCTTCTCTTGATCCACCTTATTATCTTCTCATACCATTTGTTAAATGCTGGGTCCTTGGGGACGTAGGCTTCGGCGTCAAAGCTGCAGGCTTTGAAGACAGTATAGAGCCGGCCGGACATCAGGGCATCAACACGTTGCTTTGATCGAGTGAACTCAATCACTGGAGATTCGGAGGTACTAATGGAAAAGGCGTCTTTCACCTGGTCGTACAGATAGAATAAATCTCCCGGAATCTCGGTGTTATGAAAGAACACATCGGAGTGCCTCCCGTCTTCGGTCCAAGGTGGAATAGCCTCCCATCTCTCGTCCCTCGCTTTCATGTCCTCCGTCATGATCTCAATCTTTCCAGTGGGCATCACGAATTCGACAAATTCCTTCTCGTCCTCCTCTGTCATGTAGAGCCGAATCTGTCTGCCCATAAACCCTCAATCCTCTCAATCAACTTCGCCCTGAATGTAACATAAGGCTCGTATTTCCCAAGCCAGATGAGCAGGAATCCAAAGATAAGGCCTACCACAGCTCCTGCAATAATATCAACAGGATAATGAGCCCCAACATAGATCTTCGCCAATCCAATCAGAAACGCATACACGAACAACGGCACCGTCCACTTCTTGAACCTGAACGACAAGAAAACCGCACAAGCAAACGCCCTCGACGCATGGTTGCTCGGGAACGAATACACATCAAGCCCGAAATACCCAGGCACCGGGATCGGAATCTCCCTGATATCCTCAGGCCTAGGAGAGGCGAACAAGAACTTCAATAACGTCGTCACCACCAGCACCAGCAGGATCAAGAAGAACAGGTCCACCGCCTCATTCCTCTTCCCCTTCCACCACAGCGCCGGAACGAGCACCAACCAGACATAAACAGCCCCCAGAATGATCAGAATCGAAAAGAACACATCCAGACCCGGATTGGCCATATCCTGATTGATGAACCTCAAAAGGTCCTCGTTCCACGACATCCAAACATCGAATCCCTCACATCTACAAAAAGGTTAGTTGGCAAGTTTCAATAGCAATACGACCGTTCCAGAACAGATGACGGACCTCCAAAAAATCTATTCTAGATTATTCGATTCGTTCGGACCGCAGAACTGGTGGCCGGCCGACACACCGTTCGAGGTCATGATAGGTGCCATTCTCACGCAACAGACATCCTGGAAGAACGTGGAGGTCGCCATCCAGAACCTCAAGGACAAGAACCTCTTGAACGTTGAATCGCTAAGTGATATCCCAAACGACGAACTGGAAAAGGAGATCCGCAAGACCGGCTTCTACAGGCAGAAATCCAAGGCCGTCAAGAACTTAGTTAGCTTTCTCATGGAGGAATATCAGGGCGATCTGGACAAGATGTGCACAGAGGACCGTCAAGAGCTCAGGGAGAAGCTGCTCTCGGTCAAAGGAATCGGTCACGAAACCGCAGATTCCATACTCCTCTACGCCTGCATCAAACCATTCTTCGTGGTGGACGCATACACCAGACGCGCCCTCAAGAGACTGGAACTGGCGGACACCGATGACTATGAGCAAATCAGGGACTTCTTCGAATCCTCACTCCCCAAAGAAACAACACTCTACAACGAATTCCACGCCCTCTGGGTGGAGCTCGGCAAACGCCACTGCAAGATCAAACCACTCTGCGACAACTGCCCTCTGAACGACATGTGCCCTCACCCGAGCAAAACTGAATAAATCTATAGCCCCTTACCCCTCCCGATGCCCAAGAAGATCCTCTTTCTGGACGCGTTCGGAACGCTTCTGTCGGGAGGCATGGAGTCCATCATCCAAACTTGTGAAGCAATTGTGGAGAAGAACTCGCTCGATATGACCCCCAACGAATTCCTGATCGTCTGGGACGGCCACTACAAGAAGGTCCTGGGGGGAGAGTTCATAACCTTATCGAGGGCGAACGAGGTCAGCCTCAAAAAGACGTACAGGGAGCTGGGCATAGAGGACGAGACCGATGGCTACCTCAACAGGATGTACAAGAGCTGGTATCACGCGGAGCTCTACGAAGATGCTTCAGAGGCTCTCCCTAAGCTGGAATCCGTACCCAAGTGCATGGTGTCAAACGCCGATGAGCACCTGCTGGATGTCGCAATGAAGAAGAACGGGCTGCATTTCGAGTACGCCGTGTCCTCGGAGAAGGCGAGGGGTTACAAACCCTATCCAAAGATTTTCCAATGTGCGCTGGAAGAGGTCGGGTGCGAACCTGGTGAGGTGATAATGGTGGGCGATTCCCAGACGAGCGATATCGTTGGGGCCAAGAAGATGGGCATTCCGGTAATATGGATAAACAGGTTCAACGAGGAACGCCGGGAAGGTGTGCCGGAACCCGATTTCGAGGCGAAGGACATCCTGGAGATGGCAGAGATTCTCACCAAAGGGGGATACTTCCAGATCCAAGACTGAAGCGTCACTTCTCTTCCTTTGGCTTCAGAATGTACCCTTTCTCTTTGCGTCTGTAAACGACAGCCAGGAGCACAAGAAGGGCTGCCAGTACTCCAATCATCAAACCGAAGAGAGCGACCTCTGCACTATAGTCCCGCACATCCTCTTTGACGTCGATAGTCACCGATGCAAGGCTCACGTCCCCGTCCTGGTCGGTCACCCTGAAGTATGCGTTGTACTTCCCCGGCTCGTAATAGGTGTGGACCGTGAAACCATTGTCTTCGGAAGACCAGTCGTATGTACCGTCACCGTCGAAGTCCCATTCGTATTTGGCAATGTCCCCGTCCGACTTGAGAACGACGCCCTTGAAGTTAACTGGTTCACCCTCGGAGGCCTTCGAGTCAACTATCACATCGACCACCGGACCGGTGCTGACCTTCACCTTGACCTGAGCCAATACCGGAGCGGACCAGTGACCCGCCTCGTCCTTGACCTTGAACGAGATCGTATGAGTGCCAACCAAAAGGTCTGAAGTGCTGAACGAAGATTGATCACTCAAGAAGCCAGCCCTGTTGGATCTCCACTCGAACGCTACAATTGCGTTGGCATCCTGGCCGTGGCCGGTGAAGAACACGTTCCTTCCTTCGATGATCTCGGATGTGGAGACGTAGTCTACGAAGGCTTCTGGCGCGATAGTGTCCAGTTCAATAGTCACTGGGTTGGCATATGGACCAATATTGCCAAGCGAGTCCGAGGCCCTCGCTGTGATCGAGTTATGACCTTCGGTCAACAGGACGAAGTCTCCGAAGTTGCCAGATGCATCCGCGTCGTTCCTGCCGCCGGAGACGCCGTTCACGAATATCTCCACAGAGGACAGCGCTTCCGCTCTGCCGTTGACCACCAGACCCACATCTGAGGTGATGGTCGGTATTGAATCCAACTTGGGTGCGTTCGGGGATATCGTGTCCAGTAACACGAGCCTCGGGGCGCTCGCAGCACCTGGCCCGTTCCCCAGCACATCGGTTGCCGTTGCTGTTATGGTGTTCCCACCTTCCAGAAGCAGGATGTTCATCTCGAAATCTCCGTTCGCGTCGGCCAATATGGAGCCCAGAATAACCGAGTTCCTGTATATCTGGATATTCGCGTCCGGCTCGCTCGTTCCCGTAACGATCGTGACCGGGTTGTTGGTCGGGGATAATATCGGGTTCAGCTTGGGCGCATCCGGGGGATCGATGTCCCTCATGACCAGTGCGTTCAGTGCCGGCGGCCCGACCGTGTTGCTGACGACCTGCGTCTGCAGGTACATGTGCGTGAAGTGTGAATTGACCGTCTCAAGCAAAGTGTGGAATGCCGTGGGTCCCGACGGGAAGGGCGGAACGGCCAGGAACTCCAATGCTATCGGGATCGAGCCTCTTGGGGAGATGTCTCCGAGCGTCCACTCTACTCCACCGGTCGCAACATCGTAGTACGAGTACGTCGGCTGGGAGTTCAGCAGTGCAACCCCCTCAGGGATGACCGCCTTCACCGTGACGCTCTCGGCAATGTCGTCTCCGAGGTTGGAAACGTACAGCTTGGCAAGAACGTCGTTCGGCGCGCCCGCACTCAGGAAATCCCTCTCCAGGTTCCCCACCTTAATGCTCTCGATCATCGGGTTGATCACTATCTCAGGGCCGTGTGCCCGCACGCTTCTGGCCCTGCCCCAGTCCCCCTTCAGCTTGGAGAAATGGTCGTCGTAGGTGAGCCTGGGCGCAAAGGTCGCGGTATTGTACCCGCTGTTGGAAACGGTGAGAACGGCTCTGGAAATCACATGCAACGGTTCGTGTGTCTCAACGCCGTTGTCCAGCCAAGGGATTGAGGAAGCATATGATGGAAGGTCGTATTCCACTACGAAATTGCTGCCGCTTGGAGTAACGCTATGGGTGATCTGTCTCAGGGAGGAGTATGTGGCGTCTATCATTATTTGGTTGTCCATAGCGACCCAGTACTCCATCTCGGCCTTCTCGGCGTCGTTGGCTATCCTTGAGTCCAATATGTTGACGTAGTTGGGTACCGTCTGTTTCAGCTGGAGGTTGGTCGCCCTTCCGTAAGTCATCAGCGCATGTCCAGCGGCGTCCTTGATGCCCACCATTGCATCGGGCACATCGAAATCGTTGGGGATGTTGTCACCGTAGAGGGTGAGGTCGATGGTGAAGACCTGTCCCAGAGCATTTCCCGGAAGGACGTTGGCAGCGGTCACGTTGAAGTAGTACACCCCTTTCCAAGCGTCCCAGATATTGGTCACGTCCAGGAACGGGAAGTCGTACCATATTGGCGGAATGTCGAAGATCGCTGACTCGATGGTGAACTCGGGCGGTGCGGTTGCAACAAGACTGACGTTGGTAAGGTCAATGCCAAGATTGTTGTCTATCTCCACCCTTATCATGGTCTTCTCGCCCGGCTCCAGCTTTGAATAGAGCAGGGTCTTCTCGATCCTTCCTCCCACGTAGGTGGTTGCCGAGATGTTCCCGAAGCCGTAGCTCTTGATGTACGGGTCAGCCAGATCCTGAGGTTCGTCCGGGTCCTCCACCGCAAGGAAGTTGAATATCTCGTCACCGTAGGTTCCGATGTCCACCGGGGCGATGACGTTCGTGAGTTCGAGGTTGTTCTGAACACCCCAGACGACGGCGACGTGGTTGTCGTGGACCTCGTACCTGCTTGGTCCGACAGCGATTTGCCTGTATACGAACCTGGCACCGTCGTTTATCTTCATGGTCCCCTCGTCGTGGTCTATGTTCTTCAAGCTAGAGCGGACGTTGATTATCTCCTTCTCGCTGGCGTTCAGGTCCTGCCTGTAGTAGATGATGTAGGCTATGTCGGTCTCCACCACGTCGGCGATCTCGGTGTTGGCGCTGAAATCCGATCCCAGGTACTCGATCTCGTATCCGAGCCCCTTGGGGACGACCTGCCTTATCAGAGTCTCATTCCGAATCATGTCCATGTGGTACGGATAGAGTATCGGATCGTACGGCGGGTAGCCGTTCCATGACTTGACCATCACGTTCAGGTCAGCCTGCTTGTCCATGGGATAGTCCAGCACCCTCTGGCCGTCCACGATCATCTCGAATGTGGATGTGATTACCGCGTGTTCCTCCGGAGGCGGGAACGGGACGACGTCGTAGAACGAGGTTCTGAGTTCAAGAACATGATCCCTCATCCAGATGTCCTGGTAGTCCACCCTCGGGGGCTCCGGGGATTCGGGAATGTAGATGATTCCAGACTGCAGGTATTCGTGATAGGGTATGGGATGACCGCCAAGAGCGACATAGACCGACCCGCCTGAAGCGTCCATAATGACCGAGCCGGGAATGGGGTCGCTGGCGCAAGAGACCGTCCTGTGGTATTCCTCCTGTGTGAAGATGCCGTATCTTATCATCGGCTCCTTGTGATCCCACGCCCTAATCGTCCCGTATGTCCAGACCAGTTTCTTGGCCGGCAGGGTCATGTTCTCGCCGTTGGCGTCGTAGACGTAAGAAGTGTCGGCGTCTGCCACCGTGAACTCAGTACTTGGATCGGTGACACCGTCTGGTAGCGGGTAGTTGGGGGTGTCATAGAAGAAGATGGTGTTATTGACGATCACGGGATCGTTGGTCCCGAAGTTGCTGTTGAAGAGTGCTCCCGGGATCCTGGTCTGGTCGACCACGTCGACGAAGGGACTCTGCAACGGAACGATGTCGATTATTACTGTATTCAGCGAATCGGTCTCCTCCTTGTTCTCCAGCGGGAAGGCCATATCGAAGTACCACCCGTTCGCCGGGATGGGATAGACCCCGTCCAGCTCGACGTCCCTGTCGCCCAACAGGTATGCGGGCATTGCCGATTTGATGTACAGAGCATTCCTCGTTATTGCCATGTCCTTAAGAGTGACCGGATCCTGATACTCCAGCCAACTACCAGAAACATGCATCCAGCCTTTGTCCACGCCTCCTGGCCCTGTGAGGACGTTGTAGCTGTATCCGAAGTCTCCTTGCGGAGCGACGAAGTTCCAGGTGATGACGGTGTTGATTCCACTGTCATCAAAACTCGCCGGCGCCGGACTTATGCTTGCCTGGTCCACATAGAACCTAGAATCAACGACATCGGTAATGGTGACACTTGCAATGGGTGAGTCCCAGTAGTTAGAGAATGTGCCGTAAACTGTCATCTGTACGTCCTGTTCCTTGCCTGGAATGAGATACCAGGGGAGTGAAGGATTGTATGTCTGGGTGATGTAGTTCCTCACATCTGCCTTGCCTGACAGACCCCAGAGGAGCGCGTTCAGTACCAGTGGAAGAAGTTCGGACTTCTCGGACGGATGTCCGGAGACCATAACCGCACGCCCGGTCCCGATGTCATGGGACAGGACAGCCGGGGAACCGACATGTGCCGGGTCCGTGACGCCGGATGTATAGCTGGCCACGACTGCATTTGGATCGGAGGACCGGAACAGAGGATCCTGCAGAATGTACATCTTGTCCGAAAGAAGTGAATAGTTCAGAGGCGAGTCTCCGAAGAATGCGAGCCCCGCTTCGTTGTTGTAGGCGGAGACCTTGTTGCTTGGGGCTACCGTCCCGGGTCCAACCAGACCGGCGGCTTCGACCAGATAGGTCGAGTCACCCTGTGCGTACAGCATCCCACCGTCGTTGACGAAACTGGCGAGGTTGGCGAGGCCGTCCGTGCCCAGAGCGTCGACAACATCTTGTGCATAGCCTTTGGATATGGATGGAAGAATCAGCATGTCGTAATTGTCCAGTGCCCCGGTGATTATGGAAGCCTCGTTAACAGCGGTGTAGTAGCCGTTGCCCCAGAGATATGTCCTGAATAAACTCTCGAAGTATATCGTCTCCCATGTGACCTCGTGGCCTTTGCTGTCCTTGACCAGGCTGGAGAACAAAGCGATCTTCACCTTGTTCAGGGAATAGGCTTTGGTCACCGTTAACGGCAATGTCGTCTTGACCGACGTGAACGCACCGGAAACTGCTTGCTTGGTCACGAATGTTCCCGCCGGGTACGTCCCTCCATCGTAGATGATCTCCTCCGCCGTCCACTGGACCTCCTTAAGAGCGAACACCCGCTGGAAGACGAACTTGTATGCCTCCCGGGGGTTCGACTGTAGAGCGCCCATGGGTATCAGGGTGGCGCCCGGTGAGAAGTCGTATCCGTTCGCATTCGGCGTCTCGTTCTCGGCAATACCGACCTGGGGGACGGTGAACCCGGAGAGTACCATCGAGAAAGCTATGGCCCACAAAACTACCATTGTAGATGCCTTATTCATGCAGATCCTCCTCCCGCTGGATAAGCGTGCTAATGTTTAGCATTATCCGAGATGAGGTCAGTTGTATTAAAGCGTGTTGTTTGGGCTGCAAGATGGGAACAATTCAATGAGCGGTCGCGGTCTACAGAGACCTTCCAGGAACTCATTGGATGTTTCACCATTTGATAATGACATGTTTCCGTTTTAAATAAGCCATTCAGGGATTCGAAGCGCAATGCCTTCCATGACAGTTGGAGAGAGGATAGTATTGCATCTCTCCCAATACACCAGACACAAGGAGAGTTTTCAGTGCCCAGAGGAGGTCACTCAGATGGGCATCTCGACCAACCTGGGAATATCAAGGGCCCACGCGGCCATCGAGCTCAAACGCCTCAAGGAGATGGGTGAGGTGGACGAGAGGGTGGCTCATGTCACCAAGGCCAAAACGAGAAGGAAGGTGTATTTCCTGAACCTGAGAGGAGAGAACAGGGCCAGGGAGATGCGGGACTACGCCAAGGAGAAGAAGGTGAGGATCGTGGACCCTGCAGGGGAGTTCGAGGTGGTGGACGGCCAGATGGCGATAAACGTCCTCAAGACCGACCTGAACCTGAGCGAGGCCAAGGCGTACGAGCTCGTGCTAACGAACGCGGAGATCGACCCCCAGGACTTCTCCAAGGTGGGAAAGCCAGCATCACCGGAGGAAGAGGGAGAAGAGGACTTCTTCGGAAGGGAAGGCGAACTGGAGTACTTCGAGGACTGGTTCGGCGGAATTGAGCCGAGGATCATGATGGTCCTGGGCATACCCGGAGTGGGCAAGACCCGGCTGGTCAAGAGGCTGGCCTTGAACTTCGACGGACCGCAGTTCTATCACTCGATCAAGGAATGGGACACGCCGGAGCTCGTTCTGGGTTCGTTATCGGCTTTCCTGGAGACCCAGGGCAAGAAGGCGTTGAAGGCGAAGCTGGGAGGGATGATAGACTGGGACGATGTTGCAAGGATACTCAAGAGGGACCTCAGGGGATGCCTGCTGGTGTTCGACGACGTTCACAAGTCCAGGAAGCTGGAGACCTTTCTGGGCGTCTTCAAGGAAATGGACGGGTTCAAGGGCTGGGTCGTCGCGACCTCGAGGGCCAGGCCGTATTTCTACGACACGCGGGACACCCTCCTCCGCAGGAAGGTAGAGGAGTGCCAGCTGACCGGAGTGAATTATGAGGCGACCGAGAAGTTCGTCACCCATTCGGACCCGAAGGCCTCCAATAGATCGATAGAGAACATCTACGAGATGACAACAGGGCACCCCTTGTATCTGGAGTTCGTTCTGGCAAGGACGGAGAAGAAGGCCAGGACCGAATTCGAGAACTACCTTCACGATCAAATACTCTCAGAGCTCAGCGCAGTGGATGAGAACACCCTCAGAAGATTGAGCGTCCACAGGTATCCAGTGACCAAGGAGGCGGTCGAAGGCACCAACTCCATAGTCCTCAAGAACCTGACCAGGATGCTTCTGTTGAGAGAAGAGGGGGAAACCTACTCGGTCAACCCCACGATCGGCAGCATCTTCTGTTCCAGGCTGGACGCCCAGCAGAGGAAGGAGGCCCACAGCATGGCCGCCGATTACCACCTCAAGACCGAGGACCACTTCGAGAGGCTGCACCACCTAGTGGAGGCGGGAAGATATCCCGAGGCAGCGCGACTGTGCCTGAAGAAGGGAGAGCACATGGCAGGAGACAACAAGGCCGAGGAGGTCCTCGAGTTCATCGAATTCCTGGAACCCAAGGTCAAGTACGCCAAGAGGTTGGAACAGCTCAGCGAGAAGATACGCGGAGAGACCAAAAGGAAGTGATGGTGAAATGACTGGACAGCACCCTTATTTACGAATTAGAAAGGCGTACAATAATTATTATATACTTGACTATCATACAAATCTGACCGTGGTGGTCAAAGAAGGATGGGATGAGATACTGGACTTGCATCCTTGTTAACACCTAATTGGAGGAAAAGGTATGAAAAGAACCGGATTTGCCAAGATCTTGGCATTGTGCATTATGCTTGTGACCGTTCTAGGGGTACTGCCCCTAGTCATGGCGGACGACGACTTTGCCAACAACACAGTTCAGATAACAGTGGAAGACAGCGGATATCCAGAATCGATAGTGGGTTGGGGCAACCAAGATTGGTTCTTCCCGGGAGACACGATCGATCTCACACTTGAAGCATTTGGAGCCGATGACGGCTTTGAGGACGTCTTCGACTTGATCATCTTCAAGTCCGGTGAGACACTATTCGCTGACAACGTTGGCATATTCAACGGCATATCCCTTGACCCGGCCAGTGGACAAGCACGCGTGACTATCTCATCAACCAAAACTATGGCTTTGCCTGATGGTTGGTATGATGTCTATGTTGGTGACGAACAGTGGATCGAGGACAAGGGTTTCGACGATAGACTCCCGTGGCCAGCTGGATCGAACCAATTCCGCATACAGATGTACATCATCATTGCGGAGACGGACAGCGCAGGATACCTGCCTGGTGACGATGTGAATGTCTTCTACTCAGTCATCTCCATCAAGGATGGACGCCTCATAACCGAGGAGTCGTTCGAGGACGTTGAGTTTGACGACAGGGAATGGGGAGTCTGGTCCGAGGATAGCGAGAGCACAGAGGGACCGACATCACTGTCCGAACAATCTGGAAGCTTCGACTTCACGATCTCAACCGTGGGTTCAGCCTTGCCCGATAGATACGAAATCGGCATCTGGTTCAACGGGACTTACGGATCCGACAGGGAAGCTAGCGCATTCCTGTATGGCAACTTCGGCGGCTGGGACTTCAGGGTCGACACCCTGGACCTGACCATCTGGACGGAGAGAGGGATATACCAGCACGACAGCGTGGTCGTTGTCACGGTTGAGGCAGAGGTCGCAGGGACCATGGCACCGGAACCCGACGTGGATGTCGAGATCACCATACTGGAAGGTACTGGTGTGAGCGCCGACAGGATCAGCGGATACGGCGGCGATGATTTCACCACCGATGCTGCTGGACGTGTCGTGTACGCATTCAGTGTCGATCCGGGTGATTTCGACGAGGACGAGACATTCACGGTCAGGGTCAACGCATCCAAGCACCTGAAGGAGGCCGGAAGAGAGGTCACCTTTGACGTTGCTGCGGGCGGAAGGGCCATAGCGACCAACATGATCTTCGACAAGGAGACCTACACGACCGGCGACACTGTCAACGTCAACGTCGAGACCGCCGTTCCAAGCGGGGCCAGCACTGATTTCACGTACATCTACGTCGTGGAGACCGGGTCCGGCACCAAGGCGCAGGAGGTCAGCGACAGTCCGCTCTTCAGCTACGACATCCCGGACAACTTCGAGGGGACCCTGAGGTTCACGGTGGAAGTCTACAATGCTGATGGCGATCAGGGACTGGACATGGAGGACAAGGAAGTTCACTACGCGGTTCTCCTGTTGAACGCTGAACCCGAGCAGTTCCTGCCTGGCGACACGATCACCGCCGAGTACGAGCTGATAAGCACACTGATGGACTCGCCAAGCTTCTTCTACGTCATTGAGGACGCAGCCGGCCTGATAGTGCTGGAAGGCGAGATAGCCAGCTCAGCCATGGACGGAAGCTACGAGTACACCGTTCCAGACGTTGCTTCGAACTACTATCTGTTCAACATCATGGCGAACCAGGACGGAGTGGCAGTGGAGACGATGGATGTCTGCTGGCTAATAGGCGGCTATGATGTCGAGATCTGGGTGGACAACCCGACGTACGCACCTGGCGATAGGGTCACGATCCACTACAAGATCGAGCCCAGAGGCGACGAGGGACTTCCGGACAAGTTCGTGTTCACCTATGGAATGTCCAACGGACAGACATATACCTGGCAATCAGATCGCCCAGAAGGGACTATCCACTACAAACTCCCAGATGGCGTCAACGAGGGTGACATCTGGATCTACGCTAGCGTGGTTGACGGCGACGGCAACGGGGTCGGTTCTGCGAACGAGGTCCTGCATGTACAGGACGGAGCAAGCGCCCTTGAGTGGGTAAGGCCTCTTGACGTACCGTTGTTCTCGTGGATACTGCTGTTGTTGATCATCCTGGCCATCATCTTCATGGTGTTCAGGAAACGGCCAGCGCCGGAGAAGGCACCAGCAGAGGCAGCGCCAGAACCTGCACCCGTGGAAGAGGAGATGGCTCCGATGGCACCAGAAGAGACATCCCCGCTTGCGATAAACTGCAAGTCATGCGGTGCGGAGATCGAGATAACGACGTCCAAGCGACCCATAGAAGTAATGTGCCCGTCTTGCGGCGAGACAGAAATGGTGGAGTAAAACCTCCACCTTATCTCTTTATTTTTCCCAAGGCTAGTTCAAGCCTTCTCAGTCCTTCTTCTAGCACTTCGTCCTTCTTAGCGAAGGCCAACCTGAGGTGATTCTCTCCAGCCGGTCCGAACGCGCTCCCGGGGATGACCAGTACATTGCTCTCGTTCAGTATGCGTTCAGCAAGTTCAGCCGATGGCACATCGAACTCGTATCTGGGGAAGATGTAGAAGGTACCCTCCGGCTTGCGGCAGTCCAATCCGTCCATCGAGCTCAGCCTCTCGTGCACCAAATCGCGCAACCTGCGGAGCTCTTCCCTTGTCTCGTCTATGAAAGCCTGGGATCCCTGGAGGGCAGCCAGGCCACCTTTCTGTATGAATGCGGGTAAGCATGTCAAGGTGTGTTCCTGCAGTCTGCCAAGAGCGTCCACTATGGAGGCAGGAGCGGTCAGCCAGCCGATGCGCCACCCCGTCATCGAATACGTCTTTGAGAATCCGTTGACCGTGATTGTCCTGTCTGCCATGCCTTCCATCGAGGCGATCGAATGGTGCTCTCCATCGAACACCTGGTTCTCGTAGACCTCGTCGCTTATGACATAAATGTCATTGTCCTTGGCCAGGTCCCCGATCATCTCGAGTGTCTGTCTGGGAAACACTGAACCTGCAGGATTTGAAGGCGTGTTAAGTATGATGAGCTTGGTCTTCTCGTTTATCAGCCCTTTCAGGTCCTCTTCGTCGGGTAGGAAGTACCCTTTCTTGAGCTTGTAGAACTTGGGCTTGCCGCCGACGGCGTGGACCATATCCTTGAATGATACCCAGCCTGGGTCCGGGATGAGGGCCTCTTCCCCGTTGTCCAGCAGGGCGACGCAGCTTAGGTATATTGCGAACTTGGCCGGCGTGACCAGGACGTTCTCGGGACCGCAGGGGATCCCGCTCTTCTCACGGCTGCATTTGGCGATCTCCTCCCTCAATTCGGGAAGTCCTCTCGAGGGGCCGTACTTGGTCAACCCCTGATCCAGTGCCTTCTTGGCCGCGTCCACCACGAGTTCCGGCGTGGGATAGTCCATCTCTCCCAGCCCGAAGGATATCACGTCCTTTCCTTCGGCCCGCAAGTCAGCGGCCATGCCAGACAGTTTGAGGGTTCCTGAAGGCTGGATAAAACTCATTCTTTCTGCGAACATGCATTTCAAACGATAAGGTAAGAAGGGTAAATGGTTTTTTCTGAACCTCTAGTGGTTCGAGAATGTGGGAGGAGATTCTAAGACGAAATGCCAACGACCTTGATCTCGAAGGTCAGCGCCTTTCCGGCCAGGGGGTGGTTGAGATCGATCGTGACTTCTTCTTCGGCAACTTCAGTTATGACGGCGGGTACCTTGGCCCCGTTTGGAAGCTCTGTCAGCAGCATCATTCCGGCTTCCGGTTCCTCATCCAGAGGCATCTTGTCCCTGGGCACGGCCTTGACCAGTTGCGGGTTGTGTTCGCCGTAGGCATCGCCTGCTTCCAACTTGAAGGTCTTGTCCTCACCCTCTTCCATTCCCATGACAGCTTCCTCGAAGCCCGCGATGACCTGTTGGGCGCCCACTTCGAACTCCAGCGGTTCGCCGTGTGTCTCCGAACTGTCGAACACCGTCCCATCGTCCAGAGTTCCCTTGTACTCCAGCTTGACCTTGTCTCCGTTTCCTATTGGCATTCCATTCACTCCTTATCTTCGCAAAGAACAAGCCAGAAACTCATTCCTGGCGAATATTGCGCACTCAGGGCGGGCATATATAAGACTTCTGATATGGTTCGGATGGATGGTAATGCGACGTCAAAGGTCTTCGGGTTCAACGGCCGTCATCGCAGGTCCATCCTCTCGTTTCTCCAGTTCACGGAGCGTCGTCCTCACCAGGGGGTCCTCGAAGTTGTTGAAATACACGAAGGTGACCACGACGATCACCGCCAGAAGAATCAAGTAGAAGCCCAAGATCCCTTGGATGATCTCAAGGGCACCAATGTCCCTCAGGGCATATCGAATGAATACGATGAGCGTACCGAAGGCGATGAGCGTGCTCGCCATGCGGCCCTTGATTCCGTTGAACAGCTTGAAGTCCCTGACCGGCCCCTTGATACGAGCATTGAGTCGAAGGAATATGAACCAGGGAAGAATGAACATCGGTACTAGGATGGAGAGGTTCGAGGCTAGGCTGAATCGTCCCGCAAGGTCGGACCAGCCCAAGAGGAACGGGTTCAGGCTCACATAGACGGCCAGAACCATGCTGAAGATGGTCTCCCATTTTAGCGCGGTCAGGAAGGGCTTCCAGGGGAACTTGTCGCGTGGGCCGACCCTGTCTATGGTGAGGGTTCCAGTGTCCAGAACGTCAGGGATGGCGTACATCCAATGCAGGATGGGGAACTCCATTCCTTTCTTCTTGACCTGTATCTTGGTGGGGTCCTCGGTGTTCGCGGTTATCCCCTTGATGCTGATGAGGGTCTCCGAAGTGAACCGCTTCTGACCGATGAAGAGAACTGCCATCACACCGAAACCCATCAGCATGAATATGAACAGGGCGAGAAAAAAGGCAAGAAACATGCCCAGGTAGATCACGAGCGCTGCAACCACAAGCTGGAGCGAGTCCTCAATAACGAGAGCAACCTCGAGATACGTCAGGAGGACTGTGGATACGATAGCTCCTACCAGAGCGATCTTGGCAAAAGACTTGGCTATTCTCTTCATGGGGACGATCCCGCGGTCCATATAGTATATGAAGGCCAAGATTCCCGTGAGGGAGAACACACCAGTAAGGCCGCCCATGCCATTGCTAAAAGCACGGAGAAGATCAGGATCCCCGGATAGTGCCTCGGACACAACCACGCCCAAGATGATAAGCTCCAATAATCCGAAGAACGTGAACAGTATCCGCCTGTCCCTCTTCTTCCAGTCAATCTCTTTCGGGGACGGTTTTCGTCTTTTCATCTGTCCTCCTTCCTATTTGTGCGAGAAGTAGGCGACAATGGGATCTCCTTTGCTGTCAATCTTAACGAAACCGAATCGCTCGAACTGTATGAGCTGCCCTACTTCAGTGTATTCCAGGTTCAGCTCCCCCTGACCTTTGACGACGGACCCGTCGGGCATCACGACCTCAACTGGAATGTGATCATAGAGCCACTGGATCTTGGGAATGTCATCCACCTGAAGCGAGACGAAATCCGACCTCTCGTCAAGTATTATATTGCAGAAATCCTTCAACCGGACCTTCTCGCCCTTATGCGTATCGAAATCTTCCTTGGTTATGAACACCACGTCCCCTGCGGATAATTGCCTCATTCCCCTCTCCGGGAACTCTGGATGTAACGGAATCTCCACCGATTCGATGTTGGGAACGCCAGTGATCTCGATCCTGATGGGGTCAGGAACGAAGAAGTGCCTGGCCGCTTCGGCGTCGATCAGCTTCCGGTTCTCGGCGTACAGGTTCTCGGCCGGGACCTCGATGTCTGTGAGGCTCATCCCCAAGCTGAGAATGAAGCTCCTCACGGCCTCTGGCCTGATGCCCCTTCTCTCCAGCGACTGCATGGACCATGTCCTCGGGTCCGATATTCCCGTCAACTCACCATTCTCTATCTTCCTTCTGATCTGGCTCTTGCTCAACTTGACGCCTTTGAGCCTCATCATTCCGTAATGAACGAACTCGGGACCCTCGAGACCCAGAGCATCCCATATCCACTTCTCCATCAGGTCCTCCATCACCAGCTCCTTTCCCCTCAATATGTGGGTGACGCCCAGCTCGTAATCGTCCACCGCCCAGGAGAGCTCCAGCATGGGCCACACACGGTATTTGCCACCCACCCGCGGGTGCTCCCTCTCGGATATCCTCAGGAGGACCCTGTCCCTGAAAGCGGGATTGGGGTGCTGCATGTCCGTCTTGATCCTGACAATAGCCTCGCCCTCCCCGTACTTCCCTTCCAGCATCTTCTTCCAGTTCTCGAGGTTCTCTTCCACGGAGGCGCCCCGATGAGCACATTCCTTCTCTTCCTTCCTGAAGGTCCTGAGGTCTTCAGATGAACACTCGCAGACATATGCGTGACCTTCCCTGAGAAGCCTCTCTCCCCATTCGTAGAACAGGTCCATCCTGTCGGATTTGTAGAAGGTCTCGTGACATTCGACCTCGAGCCAGTCTAGTCCTTCCTTGATGTAATCGTATGCTTCTGCCGTGGGAAGTTTCTCCTTTGATCCGATCGTATCGTCGTACACCAGCAGGAGCTTCCCGTTGTGCCTTTTGACGTACTCGTCGTTGAGAAGCACCATCCTGGCATTGCCGATATGTAGAGGACCGGATGGGTACGGTGCCAGGCGCATCACCACATCACCCTTAACGTTCGGAAGGTCGGGCAGCGACATGTCCCTCTCGACCTTGGGCTTCTCAAGAAGTCCGGGGTCGATCTTCTCCAGCTCCTCGGTCTGCTGTTCCAGTGTGAGGGTATTGACCTCTGCAACAACCTTCTCCGCCAGGGCGGTCACATCCTTCGCCTTGGATCTCAGTGACTTATCCTCGGCTAGCACCTTGCCCACGACCGCCTTGACATTTGCCTCTCCGTCGAAGAAAACGGCGTTCTGGAGCGCATACTTCCGAATGAGAGAATCAAGGGACACGCTTGCGAAATGGGGATTGGGATATTTAGGTATTGGTCGGAAACAGGGTCGAACAGCACCCAACATAAAGTTGTTATATCGATATCATATAATCCGGAAGGGTAGGGGAAACATGTCTCTGAAGGCATACATCGAGGCTTTTCCGGACATCGAGGTCATCGACGACGAAGTAAGCAGGAAGTTGGAGATGACCAAGATGCTGAAAGAGGATCCGACGAAGGCGATTCTGTTCAACGACCTGGACGGCTACAGGGCCGTAGGGAACCTCTGGGGTACCAGGGAGAGGATGGCGAAGGGTCTGGGCTGTGAGCAGGAGGAGATCACGGGGAACCTGCTTGAGGCAATGGGGAAACCCATACCGCCAAAGATTGTGGACGAGTCACCGTTCTTCAAGAACCAGCTTACAGACTTCGACCTCACAGAATCCCCCATTCCAACATGGTTCCCGGAGGACGGAGGACCGTACATCACTTCCGGGATAGTGGTCGCGGAACTGGACGGAAAGAGGAACCTGTCGTACCACAGGTGCATGGTAATCGGGGAGAACAGGTTGGTTGCGAGGGTGGTGCCCAGGCATCTGTACGCGATGCACAAGGCCGCCAAGGAGAGGGGAGAGGAACTGGATATAGCCATAATCATCGGAGTTTGCCCCCACATCCTCATCCCGGCAGGAATGTCAGTTTCATACGACGCAGATGAACTGGAGATCGCCAGCGCCCTCAGGAAGAACACGGTGGGCCAGGAAGTTGACGCCATCAAGATAGAGAACGGACTGACGGTGCCTGCATGGGCGGAGTACTGCTTCCAGGGAAGGCTGACCGACGAGACAACCAAGGAGGGACCGTTTGCGGACATAACCGGGACGTACGACATCATACGGGATGAGCCGATCATTGAGATCGACAGGGTCTACCATACCGACGACGCCATATTCCACGCTCTCCTGCCGGGTGGTTACGAGCACTTCTACTTCATGGGCATGCCCAGGGAGCCGGTGATATACGAGGCCGTCAGCAAGGCGGTGGCCAAGGTGAACGGGGTCCGGCTGACCGAGGGGGGATGCTGCTGGCTGCACGGAGTGGTCTCGATAGAGAAGCACACCGAGGGGGACGCGAAGAACGCCATACTGGCCGCGTTCGGGGCCCACCCATCAATGAAGAAGGTCACAATCGTCGACGGCGACATAGACATCTACGATGACAGGGAAGTGGAATGGGCAAAGGCCACCAGGTTCCAGGCACACAAGGACGTCATACTGATAGAAGGCACAAAGGGCAGCTCGGTCGACCCCAGCAACGAAGGTCTATCGACCAAGATGGGACTGGACGCCACAAAGCCCATAGGCGGAGAGGGGTTCGACAAGGCCAGTCTGGACTAGCCATTGTCATGTCGAATAACGGCATGTCAAACCTTTAAATATGGATTCCCAAATAAGAGAGATTGTGGCATTTACCGGGCGATTGTTGATTCTGGTTTCCATTTCGGCGGTTCTCCTGTCAAGTTGCGCATTGCTCTTTCCTGGGGAATGTGAAGAACCATCGGTGACCAAGTTCGTGGACGGGCCATTGCTCCATCCTCCGAATCCAGAGGTGTATGACGGGGCGCCGTTCGTTCAGAGCTCGACCAGGGTGTACAGCCTGGCAACCAGGGCCGGTCCTGTGGAGAGGGTCGTGGTCCTGCTGATAGATTTCCCGGGTGAATCTGGGTCCAAGACGGTCGGGAACTACGATGACCTTGTTTTCGGCTCTAGTACAAGGAGCATGTATGACTACTACAGGGAAGCCTCGTACGGACAAACGTCAATCGTGGGCGATGTTGGTCCCAGGTGGTACCGCAGTTCATACGCGATCAGCGAGTACGGCGCGGATTCGAGCAGTGGTGTGGACGATCTCAACGGTCCCATATACAGACTGGTGACAGAGGCTGTCCAGCTTGCAGATGCCGATATTGATTTCTCCAATTACGATGAGGACGGGGACGGGATAGTTGACCACTTGATCGTTGTTCATTCAGGCAACGGTCAGGAGACCATGCCCACAGCCAATGCGATATGGTCTCATCACTGGGCGGTCGTGGACGCTGACACCTCGGCGCCCGGAAATCAGGAACTGATCACCAACGACGGTGTCCAGGTATACGGCTATATAATGCTCTCCGAGGATTCCCCGATGGGCGTCTTCGCGCACGAGTTCGGGCACGACCTTGGACTTCCGGACCTGTACGACACTGACGATTCCTCTGACGGGGTCGGTAACTGGGACATAATGGGCGGCGGTTCGTGGTTGGGCATACCTCAAGGCAGCCAGCCCTCCTTGCTCAGCGCCTTCTCAAAGGTGAAGCTCGGATGGGTGGACCCTGTGGTTGTGAACGTGGCCTTGACCGACCATGCGATACCTTCGGTCTGGGACAACCCGGTGATCTACAAACTGCCCATAGGCGATTTCGACGGGGAGTACTTCTTGGTAGAGAACAGGCAGCAACAGGGCTACGACTCGAACCTTCCGGGGTCGGGACTGCTCATCTGGCACGTGGACGAGAGCGTCCCGGACAACAGCGACGACAATCACAGGATGGTGGACCTGGAAGAAGCGGACGAAAGGGACGGGGACCATCCACTTGACGCAACGGATCCGTGGTCGGACAACAAGGACGGGTTCGACCCTTCATCGACGCCCAATAGCAACGCGTACGGGAACATCAGGACCGGATGGAGGGTGAAGAACATAGGCCCTTCGGGGGACCCGATGATCGCGGACCTATCCAAACAGGTTCTTGACGATGTTGTTGTCGTTTCAGTGGAAGTGGACGGTTACGTGGAATCCGGAGACAACGTGAACATCCGGGTGAACGTCAGCAACAGGGGAGCCAGGGACCAGGAGGATCTGCCGGTTAACCTGACGATATACCATCAGGACTATGGAGAAGAGTTCGCGGTCGCGTGGGATGAGCAGTACATCACCAGCCTTCAGCTGGAGGAGTACGAGAGACTTTCCTTCGATTACAGACCAAGCCTCACTGGATTATACATACTGGAAGTGGTCGCGGTACTGGAGGATGACGAGATCCCCGAGGACAACGACAGGTTCACTCATTTCAATTCCAACCAACTCTTCTTCTGGGATGACGTGGAGAGCGGCAATCTGGGTTGGACGACCAACACCAGCGCCAACAAGTATAGGTGGGACAGGATAGACGAGTACCCCATCGGAAGCTACAGCCCTTCTCACAGCTGGTACTTCGGCGTGCATGAAGGATCACCATCTGCCATCAACATGTCCGAGTTCACCCTGACATCCATGAACATAGGGATCCCGAGCGGCTCTGACGCCTACATCGTGATGCACCACAGGTACATCTTAGAGAGGCTGGTGGAGCTGGGAGGGCTCAGGCCTTCCGATATGAAGTCCGACCGCGGCTCGCTTGAGATAACCGTGGACGGCACGAACTGGACCGAGATCGAGAGATGGGGAGCGTTCCCGGGTGACGGGGTGCAGTACGACTGGGGAACCGAATCGTTCGACATAACCAGTTATCTTCAGCCCGGTGCAAATACCATCAAACTGAGATACAAGCTGGCGTCCGTGGATTCACCCGTGGGCGAGGGGTGGTGGCTGGACGACATAGCAGTGGTTGCCGAGGAGCCTCGATACGGACTTGTTTTCAAGGTCTACGATCAGGAAAAGACGGTGGAGCCCGGCTCGATAGCCACTTTCCTCTTCAAAGTTGTCAACGTGGGGGACTACGAGGATGACATCAGGATAAGCGCCAAGGACCTTCCGACGGACTGGGACTACGCCATCAGCGAAAACGCCTCCAAGATCGGGTACGAGAGGCTGGACATGACGCTGGGAGTGGACGAATCCGCTCTCTTGTATGTGAAGGTGCAGACCCTTTCGTCCTCGGAGAGGGGCAGCAAGTACAACGCCACCGCCACCGCAAGGTCGATGACGGACAGCGACATAGACCACGAGGTCAACCTGACGGTCGTTATCGCATCAACGCTGTTCGACATTACACTGGGCGACCTGTGTTTCATTGGGATTCTACTTCTGGTTCTGGTGCTGCCGATAGCGTTCGTGGTGGACTACCTGCGCAAGACAAGGAAGGGTTATTAGGTCGGTCTCGCATTGACCTGACGTGTTTGTAGAGCATCCACTTCTTAAGCCCGATACCATCGAGATACGGGACTACCAGGTAAGCATTGCTCAGTCCTGTTTGAAGCGGTCCACTCTAGTGGTCCTGCCCACCGGGATGGGGAAGACGATAATCGCCTTGGAGGTGATAGCGGGGGTCTTGAAAAGGGAAGGTGGGAGGATACTCTTTCTGGCGCCTACGAAGCCCTTGGTGGAACAGCACTGCACGACCCTGAGGGAGCTGTTGCTGAAGGACGATATTGCCATTTTCACAGGGGAGGTCAAGCCCGAGGATAGGGAGGCGCTTTGGGCGGAGAACAAGATAATAACATCCACACCGCAGGTCATAAGGAACGATCTGGAAGCCGGCAGGATAACGCTGGACGATGTCTCGCTGATAGTATTCGACGAGACCCACAGAGCGGTCGGAGATTACGCGTACGTCAACATCGGCGAGGTCCACAAGGAGAAGAACGGACTGGTCATGGGCATCACAGCTTCTCCGGGAAGCAGCGCCAAGAAGATACTGGAAGTGTGCGAGAACGTTGGGATAACGAGCGTGGAGATCAGGACGGAGTACGACCCGGACGTGGTCAACTACGTGCACGAGATCTCGGTGGACTGGCTGAGGGTGGACGTTCCGGAGGAGCTGAGGTCCGTCATAGATCTGCTGAACAATGCGAAGAACGACCAGGTGAAGAAGCTGAGAGGCTGGGGATATCTGAAGAAGGGCAGACCGATGGTCACCACGAGGGAATTGCTGGCGGTCGGGAAAAGGGTGCAGTCCGAGCTGAGGGGGGGTGTGAAGAGATACCAGACATATCAAGCTGCCACAGCCCAGGCCATGGCCATGAAGATCAACCACGCGATAGAACTGGCCGAGACGCAGGGAGCGGAATCGCTGAGATCGTACTTCGAACGGATGAAGAAGGAGACCAAGTCGAAGGATGCATCAAAGGCGTCCAAACAGGTCCTCAAGCTGGTGAACGTGGACAAGGCGATGCGCGCGTGCAGAGCGATAAAGCTTGAAGAGCCGAAGATGGGGAAGATACTCGACATAGTGAAGAACCAGTTCAAGCAGAAGCGGGACTCCAGGGTCATAGTGTTCACGCACTTCAGGGACACATCGGAGATGGTCACCAAGAGATTGAGAGAGTTGGATGGCATAAGGCCGGTGCGGTTCGTCGGTCAGGCAACGAGAGGTGCGGACAAGGGACTTAGCCAGAAGGAACAGGTGGAGACCATAGAGAAGTTCAAGAAAGGTACTCACAACGTGCTGGTCGCCACAAGCGTGGCCGAGGAAGGTCTGGACATCCCGTCAACGGACATGGTGATATTCTACGAGTCGGTACCGTCAGAGATTAGAACGATCCAGAGAAGGGGGAGAACTGGAAGGAAGATGCCAGGCAAGGTTGTTGTGCTGGGCTCCAAGGCAACCAGGGACGAGGCCTATTTCTACTCGGCGAAGAGAAAGGAAGCGGCAATGCACAAGAACCTGGAGAAGCTCAGGAAGGAGCTCAAGCAGATGATCTTCGTGGGGGAGCCAGGCAAGAAGGCGTTCGAGACAATTGCCGAGTCCGAGAAGGGCTACGAATCCCTGAGGGAGATATTCGGCGGTGAGGAATCTCCGAGCAAAGTGGTCTCTAAGAAGAAGGGCCAGACGACAATGAAGGATTTTGACAAGTAGGCTTTGCTAAACACTTAAGCCGAGAAATGCGTTTTCTGATATGTCATGACACGTAAAGGGGGTCCGGAGGAACATAGTCTGGATGATCTGCCATCGATACTGGAACCTGTTCCAAAAAAGGGGTTGACGGTCAAGGAACTGGTCGAGAACTACAGCGGGATGGCGTTCAATGCCAGGAGGCTCGCGAGGGCGGCGAACATCTGGTTGAGAGCGGTGAAGGACAAGGAAACCAGGATCTACTTCACATTCGCGGGTGCGATGGTTCCCGCAGGCTTGAGGAGGGTGGTTGCAGAGGCCATGAAAGAGGGAATGATCCACGCCATTGCCACGACCGGGGCCAACATGTCCCACGATGGTCTGCAGGCGTTCAACATGCCCCACAAGAGGGGGTCGGAAGAGGCGGACGACTCTGTTCTTAGGGACGAGAAGATACTGAGGATCCATGACGTGTTCATACCGAGAAAGGAGTGGGACGCGTACGATAAATGGCTGGAGGACATCTTCTATCCGGAATTGGCGGAGCGGCTGAGAGGGGAAGAGACTGGTCAAGGGAATTCGGTGATGATAACCCCAAAGGACTTCTTCCACGAATTGGGCAAGTTCTTTGCAGAAGAGAGGGGAGATGATGGGATTCTGGCAACCGCATACAGGGAAGATGTTCCAATATTCTGTCCGGCTTTCACGGATTGCACTTACGGCGTCACGTTGGAGGTCTCCAACAGGTTGCACATATCCAAGAAAGGGTATTCTTTGAAGGTCGATCAGACCGGAGGGTTCTCGCAGCTGGTTGATGATATGGCGAACGCCAAGAAGAGAGCCGTTGTCGTAGTTGGTGGAGGAACACCTAAGAACTTCGTCTTTCAAACGAGCGAAGCACTGGCAGAAAGGGGACTGACAGATGTTCTAGCCCTCTCAGATGAGCAGAAGGAAGGGTTCCATTATGCTATTCAGATCTCGACGGACATGCCACAGTGGGGTGGTCTGAGCGGTGCAACGCTGAAAGAAGCGATCAGCTGGAAGAAGGTGGATACTGAAGCGAGAAGGTGTGTTGTGTATTGTGATGCGACGATTGCGTTGCCCCTAATAGTCCAATATGTCCTGGACTCAATGTGAATCTCGTTGTCTGTTGGAGGAAAGGACGCTCACAAGTTCATCCAATCCGAATATCTTCATGCAATCCACCTCACCGGAATTGTGGTCCCTGTCTATCAAGACGGGTGTCAGTCCAGCGCTTGTAGCTCCCACAATATCAGGATAGTAGGCGTCGCCAACATAGATGGAGTCCTCCGCATTTAGCCCAACTCGCCCAAGTGCCAATCGGAATATTCCAGGGTCAGGCTTCAGAATTCCCACTTCTGAGGATGTAATAATCAAATTGAAGTGTTGAGCCAAATCCAAACGGGCCAGTATGTCCTTGAGGAAGGGATCGAAATTGGAAATGACCCCAAGCACCAATCCCATACCCTTTAGCTCTGCTAAAGATTGGCTTACGTCAGAATAAGATCTCCATTGGATTGTGGCGGAGGTTGGAAAGACATTGGTTATTCGCCTTGCGATCGATTCCGTGTCCCCCTCTACCCCGAGATACTCCAACATTTGCTTATTGCACTGGTTCCAGAACTTGACCGGATCTTGAGAGGCCAAATCCCTGTTCTTCTTGAAGAAGCTTGTGTCCTCTCTCACGAAAACCTTGTAGGCCTCACAGACTCTTTCGATATCCAGATCCACACCGTGTTTCGCACAGACATCCACAAAGGTCTGCTCCAAGGGTGCATAGATCAAAGTGCCTCCTGCGTCGAAGAAGACGGCTTTGTATCGATTCTCTTGAAGTTCTTTGCCTTCAAAGTTTGTCAAACGCAATCCCGTATCCGTATCCCTTTTTTTGGCATTTCAATCTTGTGTCCAGAACGCGTGAAGGTGACACGCCCTCCCCCATTACCCTTAAATACTCATTCTATTATCTGTAAGACTCTGACCAGGGAGCACTGAAATGGCACGAGGTCTACACGCTGCAAGGCAGCTGAGCAGGAACCGCCAGAAGTATCGGTGGAGCGACCGCTATTACAAGAGAAGGATGCTGAAGCTCCGCCAGAAGTCCGACCCGCTCGAGGGCTCGGCCCAGGGTAAGGGCATCGTCCTGGAGAAGGTGGGCATCGAGGCAAAGCAGCCCAACTCAGCGATCAGGAAGTGCGTGAAGATACAGCTGATAAAGAACGGAAGGCAGATAACGGCTTTTTGCGTCGGAGACGGCGCGATCAATTTCATAGATGAGCATGACGAGGTCATGGTAGAAGGGATCGGAGGGAGCAAGGGGCGTTCGTATGGGGACATCCCTGGCGTCCGGTTCAAGGTTATTCAGGTGAACGGCGTCTCTCTTGACGAGATGGTCCGGGGAAGGAAGGAGAAGCCCGTAAGGTGAGGGTAGCATATGGCGAAGAAGAAGGAAGAAGAAGTTACCCCTGCCAAGGAGAAGAAAACGGCTAAGAAGACCACTGTAAAGAAAGCCGCTCCTAAGAAAGCTGCAACTAAGAAGGCACCTGCGAAGAAGGCTCCGGCCAAGAAGGCAGCGCCGAAGAAGGCCCCAGCGAAGAAGGCCGCTCCTAAGAAAGCACCTGCGAAGAAGGCTGCCCCGAAAAAGGCTCCGGCCAAGAAGGTTGCTCCGAAGAAGGCCGCGCCCAAGAAGACAGTAGCAAAGAAGGCACCTGCGAAGAAAGCAGCGCCGAAGAAGGTCAAGAAGGAAGAACCTCCAGCTGGACCCAAGGAAGAGGTTGCGCCAGAGGCACCAGAACCTCCTGCGCCTGAACCGGAAGTAGAAGCACCGCCACCACCACCGCCTGAAGAGCCAAAGGTGGAGGAACCCCCGAAGCCAGAGGAAGAGTTGCCAGAACCTCCAAAGGAAGAAATTGTCACTAAACCCGAGAAGGCTGAACCGCCTGCAAAGGAACCCTCGGAGCCCAAACCCGGGGAAGAGAAACCTCCCGAGCCAGCCCCTGAAGCCGAGAAACCGCCCGAAAAGAAACCTCCTGTAAAGGAGCTTCCACCAGAGGACGTTCCGCTGTTGTTCGACACATGGGACTTCACCGAGGTGGAGGTGGAGGACATGGGCCTCAGAAGGTACATCAATCTCACCCCGATCTACATCCCCCATACTGGAGCCAAACACGCCAACAAGAGGTTCGGAAGGGAGAAGGTCAACATCGTCGAGAGGCTTATCAACAACACCATGCGCACCGAGAGGTTCACCGGGAAGAAATCCAAAGCGTTCATGGCCGTCAGAAGGGCGTTCGAGATAATCCAGAAGAAATCAAAGACCAATCCCATTCAAGTGCTCGTGTATGCCCTCCAGAACGCCGCACCCAGGGAGGAGATCACCCGCCTCAGGTTCGGCGGAATATCCGTTCCGAGAGCGGTGGACATCGCACCATCGAGAAGGCTGGACCTGGCGATAAGGAACATCTGCAAGGGAGCTGTCGCTTCCACCCACAAGAACAAGAAGCCGATAGAGGCGTGCCTGGCCGACGAGATACTCATGGCGGCAAATGAGGACATCTCATCATTCTCAATCTCAAAGAAGGAAGAACTGGAAAGGGTTGCTGTTTCCGCACGTTGATCTGGTGATTTTATGGGCCGAAAGGAAGACAACATAAAGAAAGCTCAGAAACTGATGAGAAAGACCGAGTTCATTAGGAACATCGGGACCGCGGCGCACATCGACCACGGTAAGACCACTCTATCCGACAACCTCATCGCCGGAGCGGGCATGATGTCCGAGGAACTGGCTGGAAAGCAGCTTCTTCTGGACTACGACGAGCAGGAACAGGCGAGAGGCATCACCATCAACGCGGCCAACGCATCCATGGTGCACGAGTTCGAGGGAAAGGAATATCTGATAAATCTAATCGACACCCCGGGTCACGTGGACTTCGGCGGTGACGTCACAAGGGCCATGAGAGCGATCGACGGCTGCATCATCGTCGTATGCGCGGTGGAAGGGGTCATGCCCCAGACCGAGACGGTCATCAGGCAGGCGTTGAAGGAGAAGGTCAAGCCGGTGCTGTTCATCAACAAGGTGGACAGGCTCATCAACGAGCTGAAGGTGGACCCGGAGGAGATGGAGAACCGGTTCTTCAAGATAATCACAGAAGTGAACGACAGGATCAGGAAACTCGCACCGGATGACTTGAAGCAGGAATGGCAGGTAAAGGTTGAGGACGGCTCGGTGGCGTTCGGTTCCGCCTACTACAACTGGGCGATATCCGTGCCTTTCATGGACGAGACCGGCATCACGTTCAAGGGCATCTACGACTACCTCAAGAACGACGACCAGAAGACACTGGCCAAGAGGTCGCCCATTCACAAGATCATACTGGACATAGCAGTGGACCACTGCCCCAATCCCCTGGAGGCCCAGAAACTCAGGGTTCCCCAGATATGGCACGGCGACCTGGATTCACCGCTGGGCAAGAGCATGCTCGGGTGCGACCCGAAGGGTGACGTGGCTTTGATGGTCACCAAGATCATCATGGACCCCCACGCCGGCGAGGTTGCAGTTGGAAGGCTCTTCAGCGGCACCGTCGTCAAGGGGCAGGAACTGCAGGTGGTCGGAATGCCCAGCCCCAACAGGGTGCAGCAGATCGCCCTGTCAGTGGGAGCGGACAGGATACCAGTTGACGAGATAATAGCGGGCAACATAGTGGCTACCGCAGGCATTAAGGACGCCGTTGCCGGTTCCACAGTATCATCCAACCCCAACATGGAGGCGTTCGAGAGGATAGTGCACTACTCCGAACCTGTGGTCACGGTGGCGATAGAGGCCAAGGCCATGAAGGACCTTCCGAAGCTGGTGGACGTTCTGAGAACCATCTCAAAGGCGGATCCGTCCATCCAGATCGACATCAACCAGGAGACCGGGGAGCATCTCATGTCGGGCATGGGTGAGCTCCATCTCGAGATCACCGAGTACAGGATAGTCAACGAACACGGCGTGGAGATCACATCCTCGGAACCGATAGTGGTCTACAGGGAATCCGTGGAAGGCGGGGGAGGCCCGTTCGAGGGCAAGTCCCCCAACAAGCACAACAGGTTCTACATTGAGATCGAGCCATTGGAAGAGGCCGTCGTGGAAGCGATCCTGTCCGGGGAGATACCGTCCGAGGGCAAGGTCAAGGATGCCAAGAAGCTCGCAAGGCCGCTCCAAGATATGGGGATGTCCAAGGTGGATGCCAAGGGGGTCCACGGCATATTCGGATCCAACATGCTGGTGGCTATCACAAAAGGTATACAGTACCTCCACGAGACCATGGACCTCATCAGAGAGGCGTTCATAGAGGCGATGACCGAGGGTCCGCTGGCCAGGGAGAGGTGTCAGGGCGTCAAGGTCAGGCTGACCGACGCCAAGCTTCACGAGGACAGCATCCACAGGGGACCGGCGCAGGTAATTCCGGCGGTGCGTTCCGCCATCTACGGAGCGATGTGCCAGGCTGGAAGAGTGCTCCTGGAACCCAAGCAGAAGGTGTTCATCAACGTCCCGCAGGACATGATGGGCAACGCTACAAGAGAGATGCAGCAGAGAAGGGCGGTCATAGAGAACATAGATCAGGACAGCGACATGGCGAACATAGAGTCGAGGGCGCCGGTGGCGGAGATGTTCGGATTCGCGAGCTCGGTCAGGAGCGTCACGACAGGAAGGGCGCTGTGGTCGACCGAGAACTGCGGGTTCGAGAAGTTGCCCAAGGAACTGCAGGCCGAAGTCGTTAAGGGAATCAGGACAAGGAAGGGCCTCAAGCCAGAGCCATACGACGCGGGATACTACGCAGCCTAATCACGGAAATAAGTTTAAATAGCCTATTCAGTATGATTAAGAGAACATATCGGGAGTTGAAAAAATGGCAGAAAAACCGCATCTGAATCTCGTGTTCATCGGACACGTCGATCACGGAAAATCCACACTTGTTGGAAGGCTCCTCCTTGACACAGGACACATCGAGCAGCACGTAATCGACAAGTTCCGAAAGGAAGCGGAAGAGAAGGGCAAGGCCACGTTCGAGTTCGCCTGGGCCATGGACCACTTGAAGGAAGAGAGGGAAAGAGGTCTGACGATAGATGTCGCCCACAGAAGGTTTGACACAGATAAGTACTACTTCACAATCATAGACGCACCCGGTCACCGGGATTTCGTCAAGAACATGATCACTGGCACGAGCCAGGCTGACGCCGCTGTTCTGCTGGTCGAGGCTCCCTCCGGAGTCATGGCACAGACCAAGGAGCATGTTTGGCTCTCAAAGACCTTGGGCGTCGAGCAGATGATCATAGCCATCAACAAGATGGACGCCACCACCCCGCCGTGGGACGAGAAGAGGTACAAGGAGGTCGTCGAACAGATCTCCGGCCTGTTGAGGACGGTCGGATACAAGACCGACGAGATGCACTTCATTCCCGTGAGCGCCTTCACCGGCGACAATGCGATAAAGCCCAGCGAGAACATGCCCTGGTGGAAGGGGCTGACCATGTTGAAAGCACTGGATACTATCCAGGAGCCCAAGAAGCCCACACACCTGCCCCTGAGATGGCCTGTGCAGGACGTGTACACAATCACCGGCATCGGCACCGTTCCGGTGGGAAGGGTCGAAACGGGCGTCATCACACCAGACATCAAGATCGTGTTCCAGCCGTCGGACAAGGTGGGAGAGGTGAAATCCATCGAGATGCACCACGAACAGATCCCGAAGGCGGAACCGGGAGACAATGTAGGTATCAATATCAGAGGTATTGCCAAGAACGATATCCGAAGAGGCGATGTTGCAGGTCCGGTTGATAATCCTCCATCCGTTGCGAAGAGCTTCACAGCGCAGATCGCTGTGTTGAACCATCCCAGCGTTTTGACCGAGGGTTACACGCCTGTGTTCCACGCGCACACGGCTCAGGTCGCTTGTACGTTCGAGGAGATCCAGAAGAAGCTGAACCCGAAGGATGCCTCGGTACTGGAAGAGCGAACCGATGAGAAGCCGATCCTACTGACCACCGGCGATGCGGCCATCGTCAAGATAAGGCCGACCAAGCCATTCGTCATAGAGAAGCATTCCGAGTTCCCGCAGTTGGGCAGGTTCGCGGTAAGGGACATGGGCCAAACGGTCGCTGCCGGCGTCGTCCTCGATGTGGAGAAGAGATAATCCCGTCGGGGGTCTGGTGGGGCTGCATGGTACAAAAAGCACGTATTTCATTGAGCGGAACCGACCCCAAACGAGTGGACAGCGTCTGTGAGCAGATAAGGACCATTTCTGAGAGGACCGGGGTCAACATGAGCGGCCCCATCCCATTGCCCACCAAGAGAATGGTGGTTCCTTGTAGGAAGAGCCCTGACGGAGAAGGCTCGGAGACCTGGGACAGGTGGGAGATGCGCGTGCACAAGAGGCTTATAGACCTCGATGCGGATGAGCGTGCATTGAGACAGCTGATGAGGATCCAGGTACCTGACGGCGTAAATATCGAAATCGTCCTGAGGGATGTTTAGCCACCGCGGTTCTTCTGGAAACACATATCTATCACCCCACTTGCAGTGCTCTCGCTAATCGCATGAAAAAAGAAAGAAGAGAGGGTTCTTGTTCCCTACTTGACTAGTCTTCCTCGGAAGACGGACCAGACGTAAGATCCGGCAGCCATGGAAATGATGCTCACCATGGCCAACATGTACGCGACCAGGGAAAGTGGGATCTCTTCTGCAGGGTTGTCTTCCTGGGCGTCTGCCAGTGGTGTGGTCATTCCGTTCCCACGTGTTGACGGGTCACTTGCGGGGCTCAGTTGCTCAATCACATGAACCCACGTAATCGACCGCGTCTTGGCCCCATCATCGTCCCTCACGGTGAGTATCACCTTGTACGCTCCGGTAGCCTTGTAGGTATGTGAAGGACTGTATGTTCCCTTGTAGATCGTCCCGTCTCCCATGTCCCACACAATGCTCAGGGTGTCAGTTCCTGGGTCGGATATCATACCCTCGAGGGTTACAGACTCGAAAACATGGGCAAGCTTCACAGGTCCTGCATCCACGCTCGGTGAGAGGTTCCTTATCTGGGCCGTCAGAACCTTGACCACTTTGCCTCCGTTACCGTCTGTGACTGTCAAGGTCACCGCATAGAGCCCGCTGTCCGCATAGGTGTGATAGAAGTCGTTACCAATCACTATGGTTCCGTCGCCGAGGTTCCAGACGAACGCCAAAGCGTCATCGCCCGGGTCAGTGGCCTCAGCATAGAAATGGACCGGTGACCCTTCTTCTCCATGAACGGTCTTTGCCACATTGACGGTGGGCCTTACGTTCAGAACGGTGATCTGGGTGTAAGCGAATGCCACATTGCCATGCGAATCGTATACCTCGAATGTCACCATGTAAGTGCCTTCGACTCCGAAGTGATGCGAGGTCTGGCACTTCTTGGAGCTTTTTCCATCTCCGAAGTTCCAGTTGCACTTGAACGGACCATGGTGTCCATCATTGACCGCGATGCCGAAGAATTGGACAGTGGTTCCCTCGAAGATCACTTCTTCTGACGGCATCTCGATGGCCGCACCCAGTGACTTGTCGCTGATGAGAACGAACACATAGGCGCTGGACGTCTGCCCTTCGTCATCCGTAACTGTCAATTTGACAGTGTAGGTTCCGGGCACAGTGAACACATGACTGTACCTGATCATCGTGCTCGTCGTTCCATCTGCGAACTCCCAGAGGTATGATGTTATCCCAACATCGTCGAAACTGCCGGAAGCGTCGAACCTGATCGAATCTCCAACGTAGTGGTAGGAACTATCTGTTGGTGAGCTTATGACAGCCGTGGGTGCATCTAAACCGGGTGTGAACACAACAATCGGGTCGTAGTCGGTTGGCTTCTTGCTCGTCGATCCCCAGAGATCGGGCATTATGAGGACGGAGTCCGCCGAGGCGTACAGCTCTTCTACGAAGTTGCCGTTCGCGTCCGAGTAATACAATGCGACCTCGTTGGTCACCACGGTGCCATCGACATCGAAGATGTAGCTGATGTTGACGAATATGTAGCCCTTCTCCCCGGAAAGGACATCGCCAATGTCCCAGTAGCAGACGTCGTCAATGCATATGTCAGGGGACGGATCGGCATCGAGAATCACGCTCCCCGCCGGGAAGGTGTCGACCACAAGCACGTCTGAGGCATCTCCGGTCCCTATGTTCTCGTAGGTGATGGTGTAAGGAATGGTGGCCTCGTAGGTTATGGGCACGCCCTTCAGATACGGAAGGAAGTCGTCGATCGTCCATATCCAAGTCTCGTTGTGCCTCACATTGAAGTTGTGGAACAACCTGACGCTGCTCCCATCCTGGAAGTAGAGGGTGAGCCAGACAGGGTTATCGCCCCAGATCTTTCCGTTGATAGGATCGTCCCATGGTGTGTATATGATACGGGCTCCGAATGGATTGACCAGATTTATCTTGACGTCAAATATGGTGATGGCTTGTTCATCTGGCGAACCAGGATAGCGCACAACCTCAGCGAAGTAAGCGGAGGTGTTTCCGTCGAAGAGTTCCAGAATGACGTTATGCCATTTCTCTCCAGCCACCCTCAGTTCGAAGTCCGCGATGACGTACGCTTCTACCGTGACGTCTCCTGCATCCTTCTCAAGTGTCATCACCGGAGCCGTTACAACAACATCTGCATGATCGCTCAACTGAGGATAGTAGTTGCCGTTGGGGTCAGCGTAATCCAGGGTCACCACATTGTGCAGTATGGTCTCGTCCGCGGTTCCTGGGTCCACAACAACCTCGATGGTTATCGTGGCGCTGGCGCCAGGTGCGAAATCGCCGATGTACCAGACATAGTCATCTCCGCTGGCGCTGGTGTACGCTGGATTTGAGCTAACGAAGGTGGTGTCCGCAGGTATCGTGTCCACGATCTCGACGAGCGCCGCCCAACCAGTACCAGAGTTCCAGAAGACGATTGTATAGATTATGGTGTCACCGGGATTTGCCTTGGAGACGTCAGCTGTCTTGGTGATGTGCAGTACTGGAGCGGTCACTGTGACGTCAGCGTAATCGCTCAATTGCTCGATGAAGTTCCCGTTGGCATCATAGTAGTCCAGGGTCGCATCATTTTCCAGCAGAGTCTTGTCGGGGGTGCCCGCTTTGACAACCACGGTGATTGTAATGGTTCCACTTCCGCCAGGTGCGACGTCACCGATGTTCCAGGTATACTGATTCCCACTTACGCTATCGTACCACGGAGAGGAACTGACGAACATTGTCTCCTCGGGTATCGTATCAACGACCTCGACCAGGCTTGCCCAGCCAGTGCCCTTGTTCTCGTACTCGAGTGTGTAGACAATGAGGTCACCTGGATCCGCTGTGGAGACATCCGCAGACTTGGAGAACGTCATGACAGGTGCGGTCACCCAAGCGTCAGCATAGTCCTCCATTGGTCTGTAATCGTTGCCGTTGGCGTCCTCATAGTACAGGGTGGCTTCATTGTGCAGGAATGTCTTGTCCGGTGTTCCGACCTTCACCTTGACGACAATCACTATCGATCCACCTTCGCCGGATGCAAGGTTGCCTGGGTACCACGTGTAGGTCCTTCCGATCACAGATGCGTATCCCGGATTGACCGAGACAAGCTCCACGTCCTCGGGTATCGTGTCAGTGACCTTGACCCCGGTTGCCACGCCAGTGCCCACGTTCTGGTAGGTCAGCGTGTACGTTATCTCATCGCCTGGGTCGGCCGTGGTCACGTCCGAGACCTTCGAGAACGTCATGATTGGTGCGGTAACAGTCACCTCCGCTGACGCCCTCTGCGTCGGGTACGGATTGCCGTTGTCATCGCTGTAGTCCAGAGTGGCGACGTTCAGCAGGACGGTCTCGTCCTCTGTATACGCCTTCACCTGTACGGTGATGACTATCACGACCGTTTGACCGGGTCCGACAAGAGAGAAGAACCATGAGTACGTCCTTCCCGAGACCGATGTGTAGACCGGTGTCGAGCTCAGGAAGTCAACATCTTCAGATATGGTGTCGTTGATGTAGACGTTGGTCGCGTTTCCGCCACCTGAGTTCGTGAAGGTGACCGTGTAGTTTATCCAGTCAGATGGATCGGCCGTTGTTACGTCCGCCGTCTTTGTAAGGCTCATCACCGGAGCCGTCACATGCACGTCCACATGGTCGGAGAGCTGAGCGTACGGGTTGCCGTTGGCGTCCGCGTAGTCCATGGTGACCGTGTTCCTGAGAAGGGTTCCGTCCGCGGTTCCGATGTCCACCTGGACCTTGATCTGTATCTCTCCTTTCGTCTTCGCACCGACAGAAGCAAAGAACCAAGTATAGGTATCTCCGGACATTGAGTCGTGGTTTGGCGTTGATTCTACGAAAGTGGTATCTGCTGGTATGGTGTCATTGATCCAGATGTTCGTTGCCACTCCAGTTCCAGTGTTCTCGTACGAGATCGTATAGATGATTATGTCTCCCGGGTCCGCTGTTGACGTGTTCGCCTTCTTGACCAAGGTCATGACCGGAGCGGTCACCGTGACATCGACGCTGTCCGACTGCTCGTCCTGTGGGTTGCCGTTGGCATCGTCGTAGTTGAGCGTCACTTCGTTCGTGAGGACCGTCTCATCGGGTGTTCCGAGTTTGACCTTCACCACGAGCTCGATGCTCCCCTGCGATCCGCCGCTAACATCTCCTATCTCCCAGGTGTACGTGTCGCCACTGACGCTTGTATACGCCGGGTTTGCGCTCACGAACTCGGTCTGGGTCGGGATGTTGTCCTGTACCACCACATTGGTGGCCAATCCGGTTCCGATGTTCTTGTAGGTCAGCGTGTACGTAATCTCATCGCCTGGGTCGGCCGTTGACACGTCCGCAGTCTTCTCGATGGTCATTATTGGAGCGGTCACCGTGACATCCGCTGAGTCCTTCATCTGTGGATACGGATTCCCGTTCGCGTCAGAGTAGTCCAGGGTTGCCGTATTCCGGAGAAGTGTGCCATCAGGTGTGAACGCATCTACGGTAACCACAATGGTTATCGTGCCCTCTTCCCCTGTTCCAACAGTTCCCAGATCCCACACATAGGTATCTCCAGAAGAAGAAGTATAGACCGGATCGGTGCTCTTCAGCGATGTGTCAGCGGGTATCGTGTCCGTGATCTTGACGTCGGTCGCATCTCCCGTTCCTGTGTTCTTGTAGGTCAGCGTGTACGTTATCTCGTCGCCAGGATCTGCTGTGGACACATCTGCCACCTTGGAGAACGTGAAGATAGGTGATGTGACCGTCACATCCACACTGTCGGACTCCTGCGGGTACGGATTCCCGTTCGCGTCAGAGTAGTCAAGTGTCACCTCATTCCTCAGCAGTGTCTCATCTGGAGTTGCCACTTTCACCTTCACGACCAGAGTAATGGTGCCGCTGGATCCCCCAGCCACGCTGGCGAAGTACCAGGTGTAGGTGTTCCCGCTGACACTTGTGTACACAGGATTCGAGCTGACGTACTCGGTGTCGGCCGGTATGGTGTCCTTGATGTAGACGTCCGTCGCTTCTCCCGTTCCTGTGTTCTCATATTCCAGGGCATAGGTTATCTCGTCTCCTGGATCGGCCGTTGTCACGTCCGCTGTCTTCGTTATCGTCATAATCGGCGCGGTGACCGTAACTTCCACATGGTCGGTCTCGGTGGGATATGGGTTTCCGTTTGCATCCTCATAATAGAGGCTCACATAATTCGTCAAGACGATGCCATCATCGATGCCCACGTCCACTTGAACAACCAAAGTGATTGTCCCGGACCCACCGGCAGAAACTGTCCCGACATCCCAGGTGTACTTGTCTCCCGATGATGAGGTCCATGTCGGTGAGGCGCTAACGACCGTTGTGTCCGCGGGGATGATGTCCACTATCTCCACGTTCGTTGCGTCGCCTGTTCCTGTGTTCTCATAGTACAGGGTGTAAGTTATCTCGTCTCCTGGATCGGCCGTTGTCACGTCCGCTGTCTTTGTAATGGTCATGATGGGTGCTGTGACCGTCACTTCCACGTAGTCAGACTCTTGCGGGTACGGATTCCCGTTCGCGTCAGAGTAGTCCAGGGTCACCCTGTTGCCCAAAACTGTCTCGTCTGGAGTAGCCGCATCCACTTCCACCGTTATGGTGAAAGAGACACTGCATCCACCGCAAACCTCGTCGATCTCCCAGATGTACGTTCTGCCAACAACCGAAGAATATGGCTTTGAGGCGCTGACAAAGGTCGTATAGTCTGGAATCGTGTCCTTAATGATGATATCCGTGGCCTTGCCGGTTCCAGTGTTCTCGATTGTGATGGTGTAGGTTATCTCGTCTCCTGGATCGGCTGTGGAAACATCGGCTGTCTTTGTTATGGTCATGATGGGAGCTGTTACTGTGACATCGACCGAGTCGGTCTCCTGTGGATACGGGTTGCCGTTTGCATCATCGTAGTCAAGAATGACCGCGTTGGTCAGCACCGTTTCGTCTGGCACGCCCACGTCCACTTTCACCTTGATGGTTATGGTCCCCGAATCTCCACCCTCGATCAGACTGAATCTCCATATGTATGTCTCACCAATCTTCTCATCGTGGTAGGGATCAGAACTGACGAATGTGGTGTGCTCGGGAATAGTGTCCTCTATCACGACGCCCGTTGCGTCACCGGTTCCAGTGTTCTCATATGTTATTGTATATGTTATCTCATCGTCTGGATCGGCAGTTGTGACGTCTGCAATCTTGGAGACGTCCATTATCGGAGCGGTCGCCGTGACGTTCGCCCAGTCATCCAATTCTGGATACTGGTTGTCATTCTCATCCCAGTAGTTCAATGTGACATAGTTGCCCAGTTCGGTTCCATCGTCGATGTAGGTGTCAACCGTGACGTTCAGCAATATCTCGCCGGATGTCCCAGCCGGAACAACGTCGAATACCCAAGTGTAAGTCCTACCGACAACCGAGTCGTAACCTGGATGGGAGTCCTTGAATGAGGTTTGCTCCGGTATGGTGTCCTCAATGGTAACATCGTATGCATCGCCACCTCCTATGTTCTCATAAGAGATCGTGTAATGGATTACATCTCCTGGATCAGCAAACGCAACGTCAGCTTCCTTGGACATCGTCATGACCGGGGCTTCAACAGGGGTTTCAGTCTCATCCTCAGAGCCGGGCATCTCGTTGTCGTAGTTGTCCGTGTAGTTCAATGCGGCGACATTTCTCAGTATCTCCCCATCTGGTACATCCAAATCCACTGTCAAGTTGAGGTAGATTGTATGATTCCCCGATTCAACGTCCGTGAAGTGCCATCTGTAGGTACCTCCGTCCACTGAATCGTAATTGGGATAGCATTCCTCGAATGTGGTATACTCAGGAATAGTATCATTGACCCAGACATGATTGGCGTTGAAAGTTCCGGTGTTGTTGTAGTATATCTTATAATGTAGTGTGTCGCCAGGAGCGACAACGTCCTCCTCCACGGTCTTTACAACCGTGATATTGGCAGGCTCACCGAAGATGTACTCTCCCATCCAATCCTTCTGAAGAGGATTTGTCGCTGAGGCGGATGTGCTGAAGAACAGAAGGAAACTGGTGTCGGCGCATACAAGCTGGTTGTCGTCCAGATCGGTGAACGCGGTCACGGGGACCCGGTACTCGATCCACCATTGATCGTCATCTGGTGTTGAAGTTCCATAGTCAATTGGCCGGGGATTCGTGTAGTCATTACTTGCCTTGCTGGCCTCCTGCAACCAGACCCAGTCATTATCGGGATCATACTCGTAGTCATCGGTGTCGCTGTAGTAGACACCTACGGTTCCGAACTTGTAGTATCCGCCTCCACCATTGAGGTCGACCACGAACTCGCTCCAAATGTCGCCATCGACTTCCATGAGTATGTCCCAATGATAGGCCTTGTATGCATACTTCCCAGTATGTCTCGGATCTGCCGCAACCCTCTGCCTGAGGAATAGCCAATCGTCATCCAGATTGGAACATCCTGAGCTGTCTCCATCACCATCTACGTAGAGATATTGGACGGATGTGTAATCGCCCGGATTGTTTTCAGCTCCTCCTCCACTGGCATCGACGCCGGAAGCTATGTCAACAGCTGATGGCTGGACGTTCGCTATTCCGTGTGTCGGATCGTTCTCATAGGATTTGTCTTCCCAATCCAAAATCCTCTCGCCCCTAAACGTGTAGTTTATCCAATCGCTGTCCGAGGGCCAGTCTGGAATAGGACTTGGTGGGTCCTGTCCAGGTTGACTGACAGCTAGAACAAATGTTCCCAAAACTAGCAACGTCACAACAAATGTTGTTTGCGCTTTCTGAAAGGCTGATATCGCACTATTACCCCGCCTCATTCTCTCACCTCTTTGGTATTACTCTCAGTTTCGGAATCGCGAAAGACAGAACTGGGGAAGAGAGCCAGAGCTGGTTCGATAGCGTACTCTTGTTAGAGCCTCGAACGAACATTCCAAACGCAACTGGTCTCTCCCCTCTTTCCAGTCAATTCGAGATTTATAAGAAATCGATTGACTTGTAGATATTTAATGATTATGACTTCTGGTCGGCCGAGGGGTCTGTTCTTCGCTCCTGAACGGTCGTAGTTCACCTATGATTCAGAAAGTTTTTATCAACCAAGGATACTTCACGAGAGAAAGGGCCCGTAGATCAGACTGGAAGATCGCCACGCTTGCAACGTGGAGGCCTCGGGTTCAAATCCCGACGGGTCCATCCTTTGAAGAGCCAATTCAGATGAAAGAATCACACTCTGGCTCAACGGTCATCCTGAGTAGAATGTGAAGCAAGGAGCATCCTGGACGTTTTCGTTCGAACCGACGGACATCGAGGGGGTGTTATGACCTATCCGTGCTATCCTCGAGGCGACCTAGTTCCTCCTTGACCTCATCAACCTTCCCGTGCAGTTCCATCCCTGCGTATATGTTCAAGGCTCTTTTCAGGTGCTCTTCGGCCCTCTTGCCGTCACCTTTCTCTCTCCACATACGCCCGAACTCGTATAGGGTCACTGCCAGTTCTTTCTCATGCCCAATCTCCTCGAAGATCCTTATGCTCTCCTCGAAGCTATTGGCAGACTCCTCCCACCTCTCCTCCTCACGATGGATCATGCCGCAGAGTCTGCTTGACGTCCCGATGTTCTCCTTGAGGCCGATTTGCACCGCCAATTCGGATGCCTTCTTGCAGAATCCCATCGACTTCTCCAGGTTGCTCATCTTGAAATGAACCTCCGCGATGCCGTTGAGGACGTAGGACAAACCTGCTGGGTCGTCAATTGACTCGTACATCTTCAGGCATTTCTCGTAGTGTTCCAAAGCTTGATGACACTCTCCCCTGAGTCTGAGTGTCATGCCCAGACTGGCGTGGGCACCCGCAATGGATTGTTGACTGCCGACCCTCTCGTAGATCTCTAGGCCCATCTCACTGTGGTCCAGCGCCTTGTCATAGTCTCCCATCTCAGAGTATGCGATGCCGATGTTGATGAGCTGACCAGCTACGTCCGGTAATGCTCCCATGCTCTCCAAGACCTTCATGCTCTCCGAAAACAGCTCAACTGCCTTCGCAAACTCTCCCCTAGTGGTATACACCACGCCGAGGTTGCCGATGTAGGATGAAGCGAGGTTCCGGTCATCGGTCTTCCTCGCCACCTCAGTTGCCTCCGTGAAGATCTCAAGAGCCTCCTCGCATCTCCCGATATGGAAATACGCAATACCTATGTTGTTGAGGGATCCGGCAACGCCCACCGTGTCACCAATCTTCTGTCTGATTCCCTGGCTCTTTTCAAAGCATTCGAGGGCTCCGTCGTAGTCCGCTCTGTTCAAGCGCACAAGTCCAATGACATTGAGTATGTTCGCCTCCTCCTCTGACTCCTCGCCTTCGACCCAGCGCAACGCACGGTTGCAGACTTCAATGGATTCGTCATAGTCTCCACTCATTTTCAGCGCCATGCCGAGCAACGATCCGACTCGTGCCTTCCTCTTCTTCTCGTGTGCGAGATCTATCGCAGCCCTGAAGCACTCAATGCTCTTGCCATGCTCACTGGTCAGCATGTGGATTTCTCCCACACTCTCGAGGATTTCGGCCTTCTTCTCCCTGTCAGACTCGAATTCGAGCGCCTTAGTATAGAATCTTGTCGCCTCTTCGTTGGAGTACTCCTTCTTCGCCCTCTCTGCGGCCTTCATGAGGTAGTGCAGAGCCTTGTCCTTGTCCCTGCAGCGATTGAAGTGGAACGCCAGGTCCTCTATCACTTCTTCAGGGTCGTCCTTGTGCTCCTCCTCGATCGAGCCCGCGACTATCGAGTGGTACTCCATTCTGAGTTCTGGCGGTATCTGTTCGTACAGGACTTCCTTGATCTTGGAGTGGTCGAATCTGAACTCGCCATTCTGGGTGTGTACGAGGCTGTGCGTCTGCTCCAACGTCCTCAAGTGTTCCAGCAACTGGACCCTTTCGAGTCCGGTGGCGGAAGCGAGAATGCTCGAAGTGAATTCCTCTCCAATGACGCACGCGTAGTCGAGGATTTCCTTCAACTCTCCTCCTACCCGATTGAGTCTGCGCGTGATGAGATCGAAGATCTTGGACGGGATGTGCATCGTCTCCGGATCCTCGGATATCCATACTCCCTCGTGACTCCTGATCAGTTCTTCCTCGGCTAGTAGCTTGATCAGCTCTATCAGGAACAGCGGGTTTCCCTCTGCTTCCTCATAGACTCTCTTCATGAACTTGTCGCTGAAGTCTGTCTCCCCGAGCATGGAGGATAGGAAGTCAGATGCGCTCTCCTGAGGCAGTCTCTCCAGCTCGATTCTCTCGCACAGGTCCTCCCGGCTCATCATCTGCATGGTCTCGATCAGAGGGTGTGTCTTGCCTTCCCTCGCCGCAATGTCCTCGGGTCTGTAAGTGCCGATGAGAAGAAGACTGCACTTCCTCGTGGATCTCGCCGTGTAGTGCATAAGTGCCAGGGAAGAGGGATCCGCCCAGTGGAGGTCCTCGATGCATAGCAGGGTTGGCGCGGTCTCCGCCTGTCGCGTCAGGCCCAAGGAGACATTCTCGAACAGGAGATTCCTTCGCGCCTCCGGGTCCTGCAGTCCGAAGTAGACTCCATCGTACTTACCCGACGCGACGAGCGGTCGGAGTGTGTCCTCGATTCCCCCCACGCTCCCCTCGTCTCCGTCCCATTGACGCAGGACGTCTCCGTGGTTCTTCTGCACCTTCACCAGGATGTCTCTCATGTCGTTGATGAGGAATTCGTTCTCTCGTCCTGTGAGGATTACAGCGAGATTCGTGTCCTTTCCACCCTCAATGAGAATTCTGTGGTTCTCGTATCCCAGACTGTTCAGCATTCCTTCTCTTTCCTCTCCGCTCAACATCGACAGAGAATCCTTGACGAAATCTCCGACGGTTGTGAGCATGGAGGCGAACAGATCTGAATCGAGTTCTGTCTCCTTCCGCAGAACTTCCTTGACCAACAAGCCTGTATTCGTCACTAGGTAGACTGCTTCCACTCTTGGTGCTTCCTCTGCGAAAAGTGATTCCATTCCTCCTGATCTCAACGCTTCCAAGAAGGGCATGTAGGGCGTGAGGGATTCGTACAGACTGTTTCCGCTCAATATCTTAAAACTTTCCGATTCTGCTATGTTCTTGATCTCTTCCAACAGTCTCGTCTTTCCTATTCCTGCTTCTCCTGATATGAATAGGGTGGTTCCACGTCCCTGTGAGGCATTGCTCAGGTGCTCATGAAGCTCTTTGAGTTCATTCTCCCGACCTATCATTTCGGGCTGAAAATCGAGCTGTGCCATACACCCTCCACGGTCTCCATCAGATGTCTTCTTATATAATTTGCTCTTTCCTGACTTTCTCCAGCTCCATCCCAAGCTTCAGCTCCTCATAGATTTCCATGGCCTTGTCGGATTGCTCCTTCGCCCAGTCAGAATCGCCATTGGTCTTCCACTCAACCTGAACTCGGTAATAGCCAATCCGGGTGAAAGAATGACATTCAGCCCCCTTATCCTCGTGAATAGGTAGGAACGGTGAGTTGACGGATCCGCAGTTAACATTTGGGATTCACTTCCTCCTCTAGATTGGAAGGAGCAAAGATGGCATCGGGCCGAACCACCGCTAAACGGCTTGCAACGAAGTACCAAAAAGAAGATAAGAGCCAGATCGACAAGCCGCCCAATAACAAGATGCCTAAAAAGGATGATACAAAGCATGAGGTTGAAGATCCCCAGTGGCCTGAACTCTCAATGGAGGAGGGAATTTTGGACTGTTTTCCCAAAACGTTCAAAATCTTCATTTCTCTCGTAAGACGAGCCAGGAAACTCAGTAGATTGAGGTAGATCGGCATAGGCATTTTACCCTAGAGGTCATTGGACGACGGGTCCACTGTTTCTTCTGAGTATCGGTTAACTACGATTCTTGCCGATACCGATATATAGAATGAAGTACATATCGGATAATTGGGAAAATGCCCGATACCGATATTTCAATCAATGAACGCCTCCTGGCAAGGATCGAAGGCAAGAAACGAGCGCTTGATGATAGAAGGCCATTGCCCCAGGACGCATTGAACAGGCTCAGAGAAGAAATCAGACTGGCCCACACATATCATTCAGATGCGATAGAAGGCAACACGCTCACGCTGCAGGAGACAAGGCTCGTAATCGAAGAAGGCATCACCATAGGCGGGAAGACCCTCAAGGAACATCTGGAGGCCACCGGGAATGCTAATGCGTTCGACAAGCTGGAAGATCTCTCAAAGAACCGAGATCCGATCGACCATGTGATGATTCAAGAGATACATGAGATAGCCACCCTTGGGTGGTTGACGGACGCAGGACGGTACAGAACTCAGAACGTGAGGGTTGTGGGAAGGAAGAAAAGACCTCCGGACTTCTCCAAGGTCCCCAAGATGATGAATGAACTTCTGAAAAGTATAGCGGAGATGGATGAGAACCCGATAGCTGTCGCAACGTTTCTTCACCATGGTTTCGTGGACGTCCATCCGTTTTCCGACGGCAATGGGCGTGTGGGCAGACTCATAATGAACCTTCACCTGATGAAGCACGGCTATCCTCCAATCGTGCTGAAAAAAGAGGACGGGCGCAGATACTACGACCATCTGGCCAAGGCTGATGATGGAAACCTGAATCCGTTTGTGAACTTCATTGCGAAAGGAGTGGATGAATCGCTCACGTTGTTCCTGGCGATCTTCGGGGGTAAGAACGAACTCGTTCCGCTGACAGAACTTGCAGTACTAACGAAGTACTCCCAAGAGTACCTCAGCCTGAGGGCAAGGCAGGGAGTTCTGGACGCAGTGAAATTCGGCAAGGTATGGCACTCATCCAAGAAGGCTATGGAAGAATACAGAAGAGAGCATGGAAGATAGGATCAAGGAGCTTTTCCTTTCTCACAGAAATACGGGCTCCCGTCCACCCCTTTCAAATCGTATATCCTGTACACGGGGCACTCCGGGCATCTGCATCCCTTCTTGTCCACCTTGGCTTCGGAGTTACCTCTGGCGCAGTACAGAAAGGGAAAAGGTGGGTTGGGAAGGCTCGGGCATGTTCCACAATAATCCATGCAGTAGTTGAGGTTCTCGGGTGTGTCATCCACAGGCAAGGTGATCCCTCGAGCCTTCGGTATGATTCCTGCCCTTAAGATATTACGTTCCTGAACATCTTCCGGACCATCACCCTCTTGAGAAGGAAGTAGTCCTCGGTCGCGGCCACGATGGCTCGCATCTCCATCTTCTTTCGCTCGTCGTCCCAGTCGGAAGTGATCAACTTCGCGGTGCCCATCAGCTTCATCCTCTGCTCCTTGGGCAACTTGGTGAGAACGTCCGTTCGGGCTTTCACTATCTTCACCCGGTCCTCTTCCGACAGCATTGCCAGTGAGTCGAACATGTTGGCGACAGCATCCTTTCTCTCATCGTCCGGCAACTGAACGAAGGACGTGAGTCGTGCATGAAGGATCTTCAGTCGGTCCTCTTCGGGCTTCGCGGCGTTCATCTGCAGAACCTCCACCATCTGGCTCATCTGCTCTGCTTTCTTCTCGTATTCCTGGCACGAAGAACAGCTCGCAAAGTGCTCATCCAAGGACCCGTCGTCCGCTTCGGCACATGCGGAGCATGCTTCTGCCAGCTTCTCTATTTCGTCTTTTAAGGTCATTACATCACCTCATTGGCAGTTATGGTGCACTCGAAAGATATTAAACGTTTGTATGTAGCGGTGGAGAGTGACAATTCACCTATGAGAGGTGGAAGTACCGGACATGACCCTCAATGCCAGACAACCAAATCCAACTATCAGCCAAGAGGAGAATGCTGTAACTTCGAGGATGAACAGAACAGGAGATAACACTGTGTAGGACCGTTGTCATTATGCACCGGGTACGAACTCACTCGATGGTCAACTTAATAAGGAAATCATACATAAGCCTGAACGAGGGGCGAATCAGTATGGGGACGCTGATGTATAGGAAGAAGTTCTTTGGGTTTGGCGTAACAGTTCTCTTCTTGTTCTCGGCAATGGCAGCAACATCGATCGTGGCCACGAGCTGCACAACGTGCCACGGGAACGGGATTCTGGATGCGATATACAATGACTGGAACAACAGCAAGCACGCGCAGAACGGGGTGACATGTGAAATCTGCCACAAGGCGAATTCGACCGATGTGGATGCGATAAGTCACAATGGCTACACGATATCGGTAATCGTTTCGCCGCAGGACTGCGGGGATTGCCACGACAAGGAGGCCCGGGAGTTCGAACAGAGCCTTCATTCGTTGGGCGCGAAGTACTACGAATACCTCTTCGGCAAGGGAGTTCTTCCCTTCCTCGAGAGCCAGATAGAAGGCGGCTACATCCTCACCGAGGATGACGTGAACATCACTCACGCCGCGACCTTGAGAGGATGTCAATCATGCCACGGCACCAACATGACCGGCAAGTCGACCGACGACTACTTGGTGTGGCCGAACAACGGCATCGGGAGGATCAACCCGGACGGGAGCATGGGAAGCTGCGCGGCGTGCCATACCAGACATACGTTCTCGATCGCGGAAGCAAGGCATCCTGAGACGTGCGGACAATGCCACATGGGGCCGGATCACCCGCAGATAGAGATCTTCATGGAATCCAAGCACGGGAACATCTATTCCTCGGAAGGCGACAGCTGGAACTGGGACGTCAAGGACTGGGTTGCTGGCGTGGACTATAGGGCACCGACGTGCGCTGGATGTCACATGTCCGGAGCACCTGGGGCTCCGGCAACTCACGACGTGAGCGCAAGGCTCAGCTGGGAGCTTGAACCGGCTGTGTCCAGACACACGGACAACATCGCGAACAGTCTGGGGATAGACTTCACCGACGGCACCACGTGGGAGGTCAAGAGGGGCAGGATGAAGGCGGTGTGCAAACAATGCCATTCTTCAACCTGGGTGGACAATTACTACCTTCAAGCGGACATCGCGGTGGAGCTCTACAACGAACAATACGCGTACGTGAAGTCAATAATGGAGGACCTCTACGCGGACGGGCTGCTGACGCCGGATCCATTTGACGAGGTCATCGAGTTCAAGTACTACGAGTTCTGGCATCACGAGGGGCGAAGAGCGAGGATGGCGGCCTTCATGCAGGCACCCGACTACGTCCAGTGGCACGGGTTCTATGAATTACTGAAGGACAGGGAAGAGATAGAGCACATGGCGGAGGGGATAAGGGCGGAAGCCAGTGGGGACCACGATGCAACAGGGGACCTGGATTTCCTGCTCCTGGCACTTGGCGTCTTCCTCCTGGTGGAACTTGTGGTGATAGCGATCCTGCTTTTCAGGCGCCAGAAACCGGAGTCGCCGGAATAATCGGCCGGTCCGACCGCTTATCGAGCGATCATTCCTCAAGAAGATGCCCGGTCAGCGACTCAGGATGACGAATAGTAGATATGTTTATCAACGAATCTAGCCCTTCCAGGCTGATATGGTGAGGCTTCATGAGGAGTAGGTTGTTACTGCCCTTGCTATGTACTTCGATCTTTGTTCTTGCTATGTCATCAACATTCCCAACTTTGACGACTGCACTTCCGGACAGCGTTGAGACCTTCGAAAACGAGATAGCCACCATGCCTGTCAGCGTGTTCGCCAACGGGTCTGTGGTTTTCGTAGTTGCCAGTGACGGGTCCTCATCGGGAGGCTTCACGACCGCCAACGTCACCGATGAGACCTTTGGAGATTCCATCTTCGTGGATCTCTATGATGACGGTACCGGTGGAGACAATCCAAATGATGGGGTCTACACCGGCAATTTCACCGTGGTCAACGATATGGGCGTGAACGGCCAGTTCACGGACGACATCACGGACACACTGGACCTCATGGACGGTGGGGTAGCGACAATCATAGTGGACATAGACATGCAGACGGACCCTGGTCTCGCACAGATTCAAGGCGACTTCAGCCCTCCGAACGTCACGATAAACAGCGGATCCGACATCGTAGACCTGGCGTACACCCTGAACGTGACCATAACCGATCCGAACATGGATACCGCGAACGTGTGGTACAACGTGGACGGGGGTACGAACCGAGAACTGACCTACAGAGGAGGGGCGGAATACGAAACACAAATCGATACCTCATCCCTGCTTGACGGTCCCCACACGATAAGGGTGGTCGCCTCCGACTTGGTTCTTAACTACGATGACACGAAGACCGTGACGATAACAGTGGCTCATCCCGCGCCGGATGTCAGCATCACAGTCAGCCACACACCTGATGAGCCCAAAGACGGGGACATAGTGACCTTCACCGTGGAGATCGAGAACACTGGGGATGCCGATGCGGAAGATATCTCAGTTTCTCTGATAGTAGATGGGACCGAGGTCGACACTCAGACCGAGACCATAGCGGCGGGAGGGACCTCGACCGTTGAGCTGGAATGGACCGCGACCGAGGGACAGCCTGACATCGAGGTTCAGTTGTCCGGGATAGGCGTGAATGTCGGTTTATCGCTGGAGGTCTTTGACATTCAGCCGGCTCCGGAAGATATTCTGGAAAATCCTTGGTTCATCGGCGGACTGTTGGTCATCTTCACAATTGCCATGATCGGAGGAACGATAGTCTATGCCCGCACGGCCAGGGACTTAGCCAGGGGGACCGCGCCCAAGACCGCACCTGCCGAATATGCGACGACGGCCCCCGTGGGAGCCAAAGGCCCCTGTGAAGAAATCAGATTGAAGTGGAAGGCGATCCAAGCGGAATACGAGAGGGCCAAGGCAGAAAGGGACGCCGCCAGGCAGAGGGCGGACGATCTCAAGGACAAGGCCCGACAGGCCAGGGAAGAGGCCGAGAAGGCCAAACAGGAAGCGGAAGAGGCGAATCAGGAAGCAGAGGAGACCGACAAGGCCTACGAAGAGGGAAAGAGAGCTCTGGAAGATGCCGACCAAGCTAAGGTCGATTTCTTTGACGACGTTCTTGAGAGGGGTATGTCGGTGGGAGATCCGGACATGGAGCAGCCAAACAACATAGGCTTCTTCGGCGGGGAGGTGAAGATCTGGTTCTGGACGGCAGAGCAGGGCGAGAAGATCGCCAAATTCAAGAGGGAGAACAGCGAGAGATATGACGAGCTTCAGCAGGCAAATGACGACCTCAAGAAGGAACTGGAGCAATTGAAATCAGAAGCTGCCAAGGCGAACAGGGAGGCTGCTGAGGCGGAGGCAAGAGCGAAGGAGGCCGAGGCAAAGGCCCAGCAGGCGGAGAACGAGGCAGCCCAGGCAGAACGTGAACATGAGAACCTCAAGAATGAAGCGGAGAACCTGAGGAACAAAGGGGAGGCCTTCAGGGAGAAATGGAGGATATGCAAGCTCAAGAGCCTGGAAGAAGCGACCGAAAGGGCCGAGAAGGCCGCACAGGAAGCCGCCGAAGCGGCCAGGAGGGCGAAGGACGCTCTTAACCCCGAAGACTACGAGAAGGCCAAGGATGAGGCCGAGGACGCCAGGGACAGAACAGGGGAAGCTGAAGAGGACGCTGAGGGCCTGAAGGACGACCTGGAAAACGAGGGAATGGACGAGGATACCAGGGATTTGGATGAAAGGATGCGGAGAGCGAGATTGGACGCGGACAATGCTGTCGATGAGGCAAAGCGCACGGGGGGAATGTTCCACCCGGATCCCAACAGCTTGGGAGGTCCGTGCAAACCCGGGGAGGAGAGGATCCTGGGCGAGAGCACACATCGATTCCAGTTCTTTGATCCGTCCAGGGATATCAAGATGCCACACTTCTACGGGACCGAAGGTGGCACTGAAGCTGCGAAGGCATTCGCTGCATACCTGGGAGTTGTTTCAGAGATATGTGGAAAGATACAGGACGCCATAGAAGAGCTACCGGGAGGCGGTCTGGTGGGAGTGCCGCTGGAATACTGGTCGAGCATTACGGAGGCCGGAGGGGATGCGCTTGACAGCATCAGCGATCGGCCGGGACTTCTGGGCGTGATCAACATGGGAGGACTCGAGATACCTACCATCACGTTCACCGTCACTTGCAGGGACAAGATTGTCTGCATTGACGGCACCTGGCAGGAGGTGTCGGAGAAGGTCTCGGAAACGGCACCGGTCAGGAGCCAGATAACCTATCCGGACAACATAGCGGTCACGCCCAAAGAAGCAACGGAATGGGTGAGTAGAAGGTTGAAGACCCTGAAGACCCAGCAGACCAGGTACGAGGACGATCCCTGCGGTTGAACGGCAGAAACTCAAAACAATGAAATAACCGCATCATCTATTCACGATCGTGGACCAGTTAGAAGTTCTTCCAGGCATAACGGTTGACAGGGACCACGCTTTGTATCTGAGCAAGAGCAAAACAGTTGTGATAGCTGATCTTCACCTAGGTTACGAAGGGGCCTTGCACGAAGAAGGGGTCTCGATCCCCCGCTTTCAGAAAGGCATCATGATGGACAGGATAGAGAGGATTGTCGAGAAGTATCAGCCAAGCAAGATCATAATCAACGGGGACTTCAAGCATGAGTTCTCCAAGAACCTGTCGCAGGAATGGGACGACGTCAACGACGTTCTCAACATGCTGATAGATGAAGTGGACGTCGAGTTGGTCCGGGGGAACCACGACAACTACCTTCTGACAATACTGGCGAAGAAAGGGCTGGATCTGAAGGACCGAACGGAATCTCAAGGCATGAGGATAACCCATGGACACAAGGAAGTGGAATGGGACGGCACACTGATCATCGGACATGAACATCCTTCTCTTCAACTTCGGGACGAGATAGGCGCTTCCATCAAAAGACCGTGCTTTCTCATAAGTGAAAGAGTGATCGTCCTTCCCGCTTTCTCTCCGTTGGCAACCGGAACCAATGCCGCATCCATGCATTTCATCTCACCGCCATTGAAGGACTTGGACGAACACACCAGGGTCATAGCCATCGACGAGAAACTGGGCCTCATGGATTTTCAAACCCTTGCGGACATCAGACGAAGTTAGATTCAAAACAATTAACTATTGAATCTCCATTAGCCGTGTCATAGGGAGGAGGACGTAATGACTAAGACGACTATGTCCGTTATAAAGGCGGACGTTGGAAGTATTGCTGGTCACACCGTGGTCCATCCGGCGTTGGAGGAGGTCGCGGTCAAGGTTCTGGATGAAGCAAGGAAGGATGGGAAGATACTGGATTTCCACGTCACACACTGCGGGGACGACCTGGAACTCATCATGACCCACACCAAGGGAGTGGACAGCGAAGAGGTGCACGGGACAGCATGGAAGGCGTTCGAGGATGCGACCACAACCGCGAAAAACCTTGGGCTTTACGGAGCGGGACAGGACATATTGAAGGAGGCCTTCTCCGGGAACATTAGGGGGATGGGCCCAGGAATAGCGGAAATAGAGTTCACAGAGAGGAAGGGGGAATGCATCGAGGTGTTCATGATGGACAAGACAGAGCCAGGTGCGTTCAACTTGCCGGTATTCAAGATATTCGCAGATCCGTTCAACACGGCGGGTTTGGTAGTTGATCCGAAAGGGCATGCCGGATACATATTCGAGGTCTGGGATATTTTCGAACACAAAAGGGTGAAGATGTCCTGTCCGGAAGAGATGTACTCACTCTTGGCGTTGATAGGGGCAAAATCCAGATACGTGATCAAGCGCGTATTCCCCAAAGAAGGTCACATGCCGGTGGATGAGCCTCTCGCCGCGGTCTCAACGGAGAAGCTGGCGTTCATTGCCGGAGAGTACGTTGGCAAGGATGATCCTGCGGCCATAATCCGATCTCAATCTGGACTGCCTGCAACGGGTGAGGTACTGGAAGCTTTCTCATTCCCTCATCTGGTGAGCGGATGGATGAGGGGTTCGCACAACGGCCCGTTGATGCCCGTTGGAATAGAAGACGCGATATGCACCAGATTCGATGGCCCGCCAAGAGTGGCCGGCCTGGGATTCAACATCAAGGATGCGAAGCTGGTTGGTCCGGTGGACCTGTTCTGCGACCCTGCTTTCGACCTGGCCAGGCAGAAGGCGCTGGAGATCGCGGATTACATGAGGAGGCATGGGCCGTTCGAGCCACACAGGCTACCGCTTTCAGATATGGAATACACCACACTTCCCAAGGTGTTGAAGAAACTGGAAGACAGATTCGAGGACATCGGATGAAGACGCCGGTCATCATACTCAATTTCAAGGCCTATAGAGAGTCTTCTGCAGAGAGGGGTCTGGCGCTTGCCAGGATGTGCGAGGAAGTTGCTCAGGAGATTGGGAAATCGATCGTTATTGCGCCGCAACAGATAGATCTGTCACTCATGGCGAAAGAGGTTGACATACCGGTTTTAGCTCAGCATGTGGATCCAATTGGTGAAGGGAGTTTCACGGGACACATTTCTCCGGCAGGGGTGAAGGAAACAGGAGCCATCGGCACACTGATCAACCACTCAGAGAGACAGCTTTCTCATGATCTGATACGGCTGACAGTAGAGAAGTGCAAAGAAGTTGGCTTGGAGTCTGTGGTCTGTGCGAACGATATCGAGATGGGGAAGGTCGCTGCATCGTTCGGTCCTGATTATGTTGCGGTCGAACCTCCGGAGCTCATAGGCGGGGACATCTCGGTTACGTCAGCAGATCCAGATATTGTTTCAGGAACTGTGGAGAAGGTCAAGGAAGTGAATCCTAACGTGACCGTTCTATGTGGAGCTGGAGTGAAGAGTGGAGAGGATGTGAGGAAGGCTGTAGAGTTGGGGACGGAAGGAGTGTTGTTGGCTTCCGGAGTCATCAAGTCACCAGACCCCAAAGCTGCTCTTCTCGATCTAGCTCTAGGATTGTAAGGAAACGTAATAAAACCCTGAAATCGTGTATGCTTACTTGTATTCGCCAGCATAAATAGAGCTCTCCCGACGATACTATCGATGACGAGGGCGTTGCTGTTCACAGGTGTGCTTCTTTTGAGCGCATTCTCCCTCCAAGCGTTGTCTTCACAGGCCGAACTACAGAACACGATTGTCCTGAACGAAGTAGTATTCAGAGAAGTGTAGACTAAGGCATTTGACCGTCGCTGCTCGTACGCCCGCTGTCAAACTCTGTCTGCACCCATCGCGATGAAACGACGGAGGCGCCGCTCTGATTCCTCCAACGCCCCGCACAGTAATCAACCGTGGGGTCGGTGTCTCAGCAATCTTGGCATAGCGTGGTACTTCTAGTCAGAGCCCACCGTCGAAATAGTCCCCTCGAACGTCCCGTCGACCAGATCGGTGTCATCACCAGGCATCGTGATCTGGCCTCCAGGGCCCAAGAAGGATCCCGTGGCACCTTCGAAGCGGCCAGTCCCACCCGTAATCGTGGCATCGAGTGTGAAGGCTGGGAAGTTCCCGTCTATCATATTGCGCATACCGACGAGATCCATGTCTGCATACAGCTCATCGCCGTTCGCCGCAGTGAATGTCGCTTCCATGGGGAGTCGAAGGATGGGGAATCCTGGGTCAGGCACTCCTGGGATGGGCACCCACCCAATGATTTCATAAACAGCCATGTTGGTATCAACTACCGCCGTGTACTGCCCCAGCTGATTTGCTTGTCCAGACACCACGATGCGCTCCAAGGGGTCCACCGCCGGGACATTCCCGCCGTCGAAGTTGCCCTTGAAGGGGACCTCGTCCGCTGCGCTCACATTCATCGGCACTGCCATTGCAAACATCATGGCCGCCATCGATAGACACAAAAATACACTTAGTATTCTCCTAGTTCTATTCATCTTCTTCATATCTCTCACTCCCTCGATGAAAGACGAAACCCGCACAAGAATGACGAATTTCCTCCCTCCCGTATGGCTCGGTGATGGAGTGGCGCCATATAAACCTATGCGAGAAATCAACATATGATTGCGAAAACCGTCCAATATGGAATCGAACCGATACGCCTTAAAGGATTTCCTTCGTGAACGGTTTGCTTTAGAGCACCGTTACCTTGAGATGGCAAATACGAGGGTATGAGATGTAGGAAGAGGTAGATCAAAAACACTAGTCTTGTAGCACTTACACTAACTCTATTCACTTCCTTTAGGACATTTCAGATTCTTCTATCTCCTGATGACGAGGGCGTTGCTGTTCACAGGTGTGCTTCTTTTGAGCGCATTCTCCCTCCAGGCGTTGTCTTCACAGGCCGAACTACAAAACTCGATTGTCTTGAACGAAGTAGTGTACAGAGAAGTGTAGACTATGCACTCAGTTTA
>JAGLME010000019.1 GCA_023140195.1 Thermoplasmata archaeon | reverse complement strand
CACCATACAACAACACCGGCTTCCAAGACAGCGACGGTGATTCAGTCGTAGACTCGGTAGACGTCTTCCCGTACAACCCCTCTGAATGGTTCGACCATGACGGCGACGGAATGGGCGACAACGCGGACGCTGACGACGATAACGATGGCGTGGTGGACGGAGTCGATATGTATCCGTTCGATCCGACAAGAACCGACACACGGGCCGACGAGGAGATCAACATCGACATCAACAAAGGCGCTGACTATGTGACCATATTGGCTGTCCTCTTCATCGGCGCCATCGTGATCTTCATGATGTGGTTCGTTTTCGGTCCCAAGAAGGAGGAGGAAGACGAGGGAACCGCTCCGATGCCCGAGGAAGAAGAGGCTCCAGCAGAGAGCGAGGACCTTTCCACGGAACTGGACGATATCCTGGGAGAGGAACCTGAAGAAGAGCTCTGAGGGAAGATCTCTCTCCAAAGCACACGGGATTGATCGGCCCAGCTCGCCCCTTCCAGAGACGTTCTCAGACTCGAATCCGTAGAATAGGATTAAATACAGAATCTGGTATCTTAGCAAACCCAGGCGAAAGGCATGGCTAACAAACCCGGCAAGATGTACAGACAGATGAAGGGTAAGGCGTATACCCGCAAGAAGTACATGGGAGGCATTCCAGGGAACCGCATAGTCCAGTACGAGATGGGCAATAAGACGGCTGAGTTCCCTCTTGAGATCAACCTTATCGCCAAGGAGGCCTGCCAGGTCAGACACATGTCCTTGGAGGCCGCCCGTATCGCAGCCAACAGGTACATCCAGAAGATGGCTGGATTATCCAACTACTACCTCAAGATAGTAGTGTACCCGCATCACGTCCTCAGGGAGAACAAGGTGGCCGTGGGTGCAGGGGCCGACAGGATATCCGACGGCATGAGAGGCTCTTTCGGCAGCCTGGTGGGAACAGCTGCAAGGGTCCGGCGCGGCCAGACCATCATAACCATCAGGACGACCGACGGCAACATCAAGCACGCCAAATCGGCCCTCAGGAAGGCTGGGATCAAAGTGCCAACTCCCTGCAGGATAGAGGTCCTCAGGGACGGCAAACCGGCGGCATGATGGAACTGGGCAAGTTTATTACCGACCAACTCATTTTGGGCATTAATGAAGGGCAAAGAGATTCTCAATCTGGTTGATCTGGATATCGAGGATTGGAGCCTCTACGGATTATTGGGTCAGCGGTTGTCCCTTATCAGGAAGAAGGTGACACTTCCCCCCATGTTCATCATCTCAAGTTCGGTCTTCAGGGATCTGGTCGAGGACGATGGCATGCCCGATGGAAAGCACATTCCTTGGGAAGCTGAAATGGAAATTGCCAAGAGGCTCGATGAGCTGGAGTCACCGGTTGCCAGGATCCTCTCGAGTGCTTCATACGAATACTCTCCGCCTCCTTTCTCCACGGCCGAATCAAAGTCCAGCACCATTGTGGCTGTGGACTCGCTCATGAGGTCGTTCTACCAAGATGAAGAGGTCAAGATCAGGGAGCGGATGGGGGTGCCTCAGTTCGACTTGTCCATTATCATCCAGAAGCTCTTCGACGCGAAGTCCTCAGGGCGCCTCACCCAGTCAGAGAAGGACACCAGGATCATCGCTGTTCACGGCCTTCCATTGAATCTCGAGGACGCGGACAGTTTCATCGTCAACACGGAGGGAGAGCAGACCTATCACGCCAACGCCGAGCAGCAGAAGAAGTGGGTGCTTGGCGAGAATGGAGTTGAGCGCATTGATGTCGAGGAGGATTCGTGGGATGCCCACAAGCTGACCGAGACGCAGGTGTCCAGGCTTGCAACCCTTGGGAAGAAGATCCTGGAAGAATGCGGGGAGGAGATGGTGGTGGAATGGTATCTTGTGCGGAATTCCTTCTACGTGGCATCTCTCTACCCCACCAAGATCGTGGTAACGGAGCGCTAGAAGATGGAGGAGAAAGGAGCGAGCTTCGAGAGGGCAATGGAGGAGCTGGAGGAGGCGCACGGGAAGGACTTCCTCTTTGAGGACGGTCGGGTACTCGGGTCCATGTGCACCAAACCGATGGATGGCTCCGTTGACGTTCATTCCAAGTTCATAGAGTCCAATCTGGGGAACCCTGGGCTGTATCCAGGCACCAGACAACTTGAAGAGAAGATAATTTCAATAGTCTCAAGCCTCCTGCACGGCAACGACTTCTACGGTCAGGTCCAGGCTGGGGGTACGGAGAGCAACATAGTCGCCGCCTGGGTCGCCAGGAACGTTTCCGGAAAGAACGAGGTGGTGTTCTGCGAGAATGCCCATTTTTCAATGCTGAAGGCGTGCGACGTTCTTCGGATGAAGCCGGTGGAGGTCGGCCTGAACGAGAACTTCGAGATGGATGTTGGAGAGGTCGAGGACAAGATCACGGATGACACGGCCATTGTGGTCGCATCTGCTGGCTCAACGGAACTCGGGGCGATTGACCCTATTGAAGAACTGTCTGAGATATGCAGGGAGAAAGTTTTCTTGCATGTTGACGCTTCATTCGGAGGGTTTGTGATTCCTTTCTTGGGCGATTTGGGATATCCTTCCAAGCCCTTCGATTTCCAGCTGGACGGAGTAAGTTCGGTTGTACTGGACGGTCACAAGATGGGCATGTCGACCATACCTTCCAGCGTCCTTTTGCTCAGGAAAGAAGATGACCTTCGTAGCATTGCTGTGGAATCTCCCTATCTTACTAGTCTTCATTCAACCTCATTACTGGGAACTCGAAGCAGTGCGGGAGTTGCTGCGTTGTACTTCGCCATGAGGACCCTGGGCAGAGAAGGATACCGCGAGATCGTCAAGACATGCATGGTGAACACCATGTACCTGGTCAGTGAGGTGAAGAGGATCAATCTTGGGGTTCCAATAGAGCCGGTCATGAATATCTGCGGAATACTCGTTGATGATCCTGTAAGAGTGCGCGAAGAGCTGGATGGAAAGAACTGGAAAGTGTCGATGTCAAGGCATCCTGATTGTCTTAGGGTGGTCGTAATGCCGCATGTCACCAGGCAAGTTATTGATTCGTTTGTACACGATTTGGAGGATGTTAGCGGAGGTTAGGTAGAGCCATGATTTCTGACTGGGAGATCCAGAGGATTCTGGACGAGATCGAAAGGAGGGGATCCAGAACCGTCGTCCTCCAGTTACCTGAAGGTCTGAAGAAAGATGCTGCCAGGGTGGCTGGAAAACTCGAAGAAAGAGGGAATGTCACGGTGGTCGTCTCTGCGGATCCGTGCTACGGGGCCTGCGACCTGACCGCCTTCCGTGGGGATCTACTGGTCCATTTTGGCCATGCACCAATTTCCGTGCCAGATGAGGACGTGTTGTTCATCGAGCTCTCTTCCGACTTGGACCTTCTGCCCCTGCTTGAGGAGGTTCTGCCCAAGCTGAAGAAGTCTGTCGCCATCACGGCCGCAATTCAGTACGTTCCTTCTCTGCCAACCGTCAAAGGATTCCTGGAACAGAATGGTCTGGAAGTTCATGTCGGTGAAGGGGACTCCCGAGTCGCTTATCCCGGACAGATTTTAGGATGTAATTTCTCTGCTCCCAGAGCGGTCTCTGAGAATGTAGAACAGTTCCTGTACGTTGGGGAGGGCAATTTCCATCCCCTTGGAATATCCTTGGCCACCGGAAAGGACGTCCTGGTCGTCGATCCGGAGATGAACGAGATCAGGGACATGGCCGAGTTCCGGGACAGAATCCTCAGGCAACGGCATGCCATCATCACCGACCTGGACTCCGCCTCCTCGTTCGGAATCGTCGTCTCATCCAAGAGCGGTCAGAACCGGTTTGGTTTGGCTCGCAAGATGAAGGAAGACCTTGAGAAGAACGGGAAGAAGGCAGTCCTGTTCCTGCTGGACAATCTCAATCCAGATAATCTCCTCGGTCTTGACGTGGACGCTTTCGTTTCAGTGGCCTGTCCGCGTATCGCCATCGACGACTACGCTCTGCACAAGAAGCCAATCATTACACCGCTGGAGCTCGAGATCGTCCTGGGTGAGAGGAAGTGGGAGGATTATGCGTTTGATGAGATTGAAGGTGACAGATAGCCTGATATCATGGGGGTTTTTGCTTGTCTGATATCGAGGATGTGGATTCGTATCTCCTGAGAATTGAATCTGTGGCAAGAAGGAATGCTTGGGGGATTTTCATCTTCTTTCTCGCTCTTTCTTTTGTCGCCCCAGTAGCGTTCATCGTTGACTTCGTCTTCCTGTTTATCTGGCTATTCGCTCTCGTCACATTCACTGGAGTCACTTTGTATCAGGAATTCAAAGTCAGGAAATATAGGTTCAGGTTTTGGGCCGAAGTAAATGCCGTAATAGCCCCATCCTTCAGATCGTTTTATATCATTCTCTCTGGAGCCACACTTGGCGTTGTCCTTCTTTTCTTGTTGGATCCGATATACGCTGACCTCACTGACCTTGAATCCCAGCCAATGATTTATCTTCCCGTGATCCTCCTATTCCTCCTCTTGTTCCCCATCATGCGCTTTGCATTCGGGTACCGAATGAGAATAGAAGAAGGAAAGGTGATCAAACATTTCCGTGGCCAGAAGGAGGATGCCGAGAAAGCCGTGGTTAGTACCCTACGCTCTTTGGGAGTTCGCTTTCGAAAGACCGGCCAAAAGTGGACCTTGAAGATGCCCTCATATGAGGCTGAGGAATATGGCATAATCATTCAGGTCTATGGAGTGGGCAACAATGTATTTGTCACTATCCAGTCCTCAAACCCTCTCGTTGCTTCCAAGGTAGGAGAGATTGAAAGGAGCATAGACTCCATTCTTGGAGTTGCGACCTGAGACCGAACAGGCTAGGGCCAATCCCTCTGTCGTTAGATATCTTTATACCACTTATCTTCATCTACAACAACATGGAAATCCGCATCAATGGATGGGACGCTGGGATAAGGTTCTCGGCAGGTCATTTCGTGCCCCGTCACAAGAAATGTGAGCGAATGCACGGGCACGTCTACGGCATAAACGCGGTCATTGTGGGGGAGCAGGACGAGGACGGCATGATATTGGATTTCTTGGAGGTCAAGAAGACCCTCAGAAAGTTCGCGAACGAGCTGGACCACCGCGTGATACTGCCAGGTAAGAGCGACTTGGTCAAATTGGAGGTCGGTGACGATGTTCAGGTCCGGGTGGGCGACAAGAGATACACCTTCCCAACCACCGATGTCGTGATACTGGACACCCCGAACACGAGTGCGGAGGAGCTTTCCAAATACCTGCTAAAGAGATTCCTGGAAGAGGTCGAACTGAACGACCGGATCACAGAGATAGCAATAGGGGTCGACGAAGGTCCTGGTCAGGGGGCCTTTGCGAGAAAACGGCTCTGAAACTGATATGTGAAGTGTTAGCATGAGCAGCGCGGTTGTGTTACTGTCCGGAGGGCTTGATTCGTGCGTCACCTTGGCCATCGCGAAGCAGGAGAACGACGAGGTCTACGCATTGACCTTCGACTACGGCCAGAGGCATGAGAAGGAAGTGGAGAGCGCGAAGAGGCTCGCCGAACATTTCGGTGTAAAGAAACACATGATCCTCAGGATACCGCTGGAGGAGGTCGCCGAGTCGGCGCTCACCAGGGAAGAGGAGCCGATACCCGAACACGGGACCGTCGAGGAGATGACGATTACTATCCCGCCAACTTACGTTCCTGGAAGGAACATCGTTCTTTTGAGCTACGCTCTCTCGTGGGCCGAAAGCGTTCATGCGGATTTCATCTACATTGGTGCACACACTCAGGATTATTCGGGTTACCCGGACTGCAGGCCGGAGTTCCTCAAGGCCTTCCAGAACATGGCCAACCTCGGTACCCGGAGGGGCGCGGAAGGGAGGCAGATCGAGCTCAAGTATCCGATAATCAACATGGCCAAGTCGGAGATAATATCCAAGGGGAGAGAACTGGAGGTTCCTTTTGAGCTCACATGGAGCTGCTATGAGGGAGGAGAGAAGGCCTGCGGCAAGTGCGATTCATGCATGTTCAGGTTGAAAGGGTTCGAGGAATTGGGGCTCGAAGATCCACTGGAGTATGAGTCATGAAGATCTGCGAGATATTCCATTCCATTCAAGGCGAAGGTCTGGACATGGGCACGCCAACCGTGTTCGTTCGGACCTCCGGTTGCCCTTTGAAATGCAGATGGTGCGACACTCTGTATGCGTTTGCCGAAGGAGAAGAGATGTCCATCGATGAGATTCTGAAGAAGGTCGAAGGCTATGGTGTATCCCGGGTGTGCGTCACTGGTGGTGAACCCCTTGTGCAGAAGGACATCTTCACCTTGCTGGAGAAGTTGCTGGAAAAGGACTATTTCGTGTCCGTTGAGACCAGCGGAGCGATACCCATAGAAGAACTCCCATGCGTCGACACCCTGCGAATCGTCCTGGATATCAAGTGTCCGTCGTCCGAGATGCACGAGAAGATGATTTTCTCCAACATAGAGCTCCTGGGTCCTGCGGATGAACTGAAGTTCGTCATTTCCGACCGGAAGGACTACGACTACGCCAAGGAGATCATCTCCAAACACAAACCCATCGGCCAGATAATCATGCAGCCGGTCTGGGGTAACGATCTGAAGGAACTCGTTGACTGGGTGATCAAGGACAAGCTGAATGCCAGGGTGCTCCCGCAGCTTCACAAGATAATCTGGGGCGAGAAAAGGGGAGTCTAGGCGCCGATCCACACGTGACCGACGATCCTCTTGACGGTTGCTATCGCAGACAGGGCGGCCAGTACGCTTGTTCTGGGATTCTCCTTCGACGGCACGTTCCTGGCGTTGCATTCGATCTCGCCGAATTCTCCTTTGACAATCAACCGGTGGATGTTCCTTCTGATGTTCGGGTCGGCCACTATCCTCACCGTTGTCTTCTCAAAACCCACTCCCGTAAGGCTCACAGTAGCAGCCACGTTTATGTTCTTGGGGAAGAGTCTCACGGCGTCCTGGGCATGGCCGTTGAAGACGGTCGTAGCCCTCTCGATCGCATCCAGGTCGATCCCTTTCTTCTTAAGATACTCCACATCCTTCAACGCTGATGGAGGCTTGTATGATATCAGGATGACCTCGTCTATTCTTCCAACCGATGCGGATCTCAATCCATCCGTACCGCATACCGCACCCGACGGAACGTAGAGCTTGCAGTCGTGCTCCTTTGCCAGTGATTTGCATCTTTCGAATAATTCTAGATCAACGAACGCGCCCACACTGAGCACGACAAGGGCCTTTCCAGACCCCAACACCAACGGAGCGTACTCTCCCACCGCTTCCTGGGAGGCCGATTCCACCACGAGTTCAACTTTGTCGAGGATCGAATCCAGGTCCGGAGCGTAGCTCACTTTCCTGCACTTCTTCGCCAGTTCCTCGACCCTCTCCCTGTATCTGTCCACGATCAGAATGGATTCGATCTCATCCATCTTCTCCAGTTCTTTGGCTATGGTCGAGCCGATGAATCCTCCCCCGATGATGCAGATGTTCATATTCCCGACCCAGGGAGAATGGAGATTCCATAAAAACCTAACGCAAAATTGAATTAGTGTGAACCAAATGGCTGGGCATCATGAAGTACGAGTACATCGAGCACACCGCGGACATAGGGATAAAGGCATACGGAGAGTCCGTGGCAGAGTCTTTCGCCAACGCGGCTCTTGGGATGTTCAACGTGATGACAGACGTGTCCAAGGTGGAACCGGTCGGGGAGTTCGACGTAAAAGTGGAATCCGACAACCTGGAGAACCTGCTCGTGGACTGGCTGGGGGAACTGCTCTTCCTGCACGAGACCCAGGACGTCCTGCTCTCGGAGTTCGATGTCAAGATCGACGGCCTCTCCCTTGACGCCAAGGTCAGGGGCGAGACGATCGACAGAGAGAAACACGAGCTCAAGGACGATGTCAAGGCCATTACCTATCACATGCTTGAAGTCAACCAGGAAGAGGGCTATCTCAAGGTCCTCCTGGACATCTGAGGCGACACATGATCAAAGCAGTCACATTCGACCTCTGGCACACTCTGATATACGAGCCGGACGACAAGTTCACCCGACGCACCAGGATGATCAGGATCCGGGACACCTGGAAGGCCCTCAACGATAACGGTCACAAGATCTCGCTTGACGAGGTGAAGGTGGGGTACCATTCCCACGACTTCATGCTGGAGGAGGTCTGGTCCAGATGGGAGGACGTGACCGAGAGGACCCAGATCAGGATGCTGCTCGACTGTCTCGGGATAAAGAAAGGCAGGAAGGAACTGTACGAGGTGTTGAAGACGCCGTATGGGGACGCGTTGCTGGATAACATGCCGTCGCTATCGGACGGGATCGATGACACATTGAAAGAGCTGAAAGATAGAGGCTATTCCCTGGGTTTGATATCCAACACTGGAAGGACCGCAGGAAGGGGCATGAAAGAGGTCATGAAGAGGCTGGGGATCCTGCAGTACTTCGACGAGCTCACATTCTCGAGCGACATGAAGATAAGGAAACCTCAAAGCAATATCTTCAACAGAACTCTGGGCAGCATGGGGGTGAGGACCAAGGACGCTGCTCATGTGGGAGACGACGTGATCACAGATGTACTGGCTTCAAGAAAGGCCGGGATGAAAGGCATCCTTTACGACATCGACGGTCGGGGCGACCTGGGCAGGGAGGTCGACGCTATTATCACCAGGTTCGACGAGCTTCCGGAAGTTCTCAAGAGCATGGGGGGAAGGCGGTGAAGTCATCTGCAGTGGCGCATCCGATCCAAGGACTGATCAAATACCACGGTCTGAAGGACCAGGTGCTCAGGTTGCCGTTCCACGATTCCATTTCGGTTTGCACCGCACCGCTCCAGACCCACACGACATTCGAGTTCGGTGACTTCCCGGAGAACGAGGTGGTCATAGATGGTGAGCCAGTTGCCGGCAGGGAACTGGAACGCGTCTGCACGGTCGTAGAGGCCGTCATGAGAAGGTCAGGGGCCACACAGAACTTCAAGATGCATTCCAAGAACAACTTCCCTTCCAACGTCGGACTTGGCGCTTCCTCATCTGGTTTTGCCGCCCTTGCGGTTGCGGCGGCCGATGCGGCAGGCTTGGAACTGGACTTGCAGGAGATATCCCGGATAGCCAGACTTGGCGCCGGGTCCGCTGCACGTGCTGTAACGGGTGCGTTCTCCAGATGGAAGAAGGGCCTCAGCGACTCCGATTCCTATTCGGTCCAGATGGCCTCCGAGGAACTCCAGATGGGGATACTGATAGCACTGATACCCGCCTACAAGATCACCGATGACGCCCACAAGGAGGTTCTCTCCTCCCCGTACTTCCAGTCAAGGCTTGCGGAAATGCCGAGGATGCTGGACGAGATGGAACTGGCGATCAGGACCGGTGATGTGGGGAAGATATGCCAGCTGGCAGAGAGGGATACGTTGCTTCTTCACGGGATAACCATGACGGGCGCGGGGGAGCTTATTCTTTGGAGGCCCGAGACGCTCAGCGTGATAATGAAGGTCAGGACGCTCAGGGACGAGGGTGTTCCCGCATTCTTCTCGATAGATACTGGCGCTACCGTGTACGTCAACACGTTCTCCGACCGGGTGGCCGAGGTCAAGAGCAGTCTGGACGAGTTGGGGATCGAGATAATAGAATGCACGGTCGGCGGTGAAGCCGAGGTCGTGGACGAGCATCTGTTCTAGTCGCACAAAACGATTTAAGCCATGGTCCTTTTTCTGTGTCGATGAAGATCGCCCTTATCAGTCCTCCCGCTTCCGGAAAGGGCACCCAGGCCAAGTGGATTTCCAGGAAGTTCGATATTCCGAGGATCTCCACCGGAGCCATGCTCAGGAAGCACGTTGCGGACCGAACCGAAGTCGGGATGCTGGCACAGGAGGATATGAATCAGGGGAAGCTGGTCTCGGACGACATCGTCATAAAGATGATGGAAGCCAGATTGAGGAAAGAGGACTGCAAGAACGGATTCCTTCTGGACGGTTACCCCCGAACCATGCGTCAGGCCAGAGCCTTGGAATCGACCGAAGTACCGGATGTCGTTCTGTACCTGGAAGTGGGGGACGAGGAGATCGTCAGGAGGATGTCAGGACGGAGGGTGTGCCCGAACTGTGAAGCGGTCTACCACATCATCAACGATCCACCAGAGTCTGAAGATGTCTGCGACAAATGCGGTTCGAAGCTGATTATTAGGGAGGACGACAAGGAGGAGACGGTCAGGAAAAGGCTGGAGGTATTCAAGGAGGAGACCTCGCCGCTGGTGTCATTCTACACGGAAAAGGGGATACTCAGAAGGGTGGAAGCTAGTGGGTCTATAGAAGAGACCAGGAACAACGCAGAGAGAGCACTGGAGCAATTGGGCAACCTATAAATAGCGTGTCCTCAATTCAAATGACCGGTCGAGGGACGATGGACGATTTCAGCTGGAAAGTTTTAAGCGTGGTCGCTAGGAGAGGGTACTTGGGTGCCGCACGCGAGGACTTCTTCAAGGAGATTCGAGGAGTTCAGTACAAAGCATTGGAGGAGGAGCTGAGGGAGCTTGAGAAAGAGGGGAACATCGAGGTCGAATGGACAGGTCCCAACAAGTTCATAATTACCATCACGACCCAGGGCAGCAAGATCGTCGCGGACGAGTACAAGAAAAGGATAACGGACTACGAGCAGGCCACCGAGGAGCAGGCTAAACAGTACGAGGAGTAGCTCTCGAATACCTTTTTAGAAAAGTGAATTAAATCAGAATACGATTCCAGTACGAGCCCGAGTGGGGTAGCTTGGATATCCTAGAGGCTTGCGGAGCCTCGGACCCGGATTCGAATTCCGGCTCGGGCACTCTCCAATAAGTCTGGGCGGATTCGAGTGGGTTTGGGTTCGGAACCAAAGACCTTTCGACAGAATCTCCAAACTCAGTCTTCCTTATCAGCAGCCTTCTGGGCTCGTGCCTTGAAGTCCAGGTTCTCACCTGTCTTGTCTGCACGACTCTGTATTCTACTTGCGTCTTCCTTGGTCATTGTTGTCTTCTTAGACATGACTCTCTTGTTCGTCTGTGGCATTATATAGCCTTTCGTTTGTCTAGTTTCTGGACAATCTGAGATCTAGGCAAAACGGTTTAATACGTCGAGCCTTTTCGCATTCAAGTAATGGGAGGAGTAATATCATGGCAGATTACGAAGCAGAAGTCTTGCCCGATCAAGATTGGGAGGAGGAAGGTACCGCGAATGTCACGCCCAAACCTCTATTCCCGAGCACGAATACCGTGGAGCTTCCCTTGGAACACAGGGAGGGTGGGCCGGTGACGGTTCTAAGGAGCGAGTATCCTTTGGGGCTAGTAATAATACCCAATGACAATCATCCAGAAGGCTCACCAGCGGACCTACCGATGGAAACATCTTCGGGACAGAGTATTGAGATCTCCAACCACTTCCATGCGGATTGGGAAGAAGGAATAGCCGCGCTTTTCACTAACTGATCTTCTTCAGCTCTTCCTCGACCGCTCGAGCCTTGTCTTCGTTCTCCAGTTCTTCGAAGATTCTCTTGGCTCTTTGAAGTCTCTCACTTGCTCTCTCTGTTGAAGAAATGCTGGCATCCACGAGCGCCAGGTTGAACAGGGCATCCGCTAAATGATAACGCAGGCCGTTTTGCTCGGCCAAGTCAATGGCTCTTTCAAAGGATTTCCTAGCTCTTGTCCATGTCCTCCGTCCGGTGTAGGTCAATCCGAACTGTATGTAGAGGCTGGACAGCATCTTCTTGTCGTCAAGTTCGACGATTATCTCTTTTGCGCGATTCAGATCCTCCAAGGCTGGCTTGTACTCCGATTTTCTGATATGACATCCAGCCAGGTTCATCCACCCGCTTCCTATCATCTTGAGGTCGCCGACGCTTTCTGCAACCTCAATGGACTTCTTGAACCATCCCATCGCCTCGTCAACGTCCAAGAAGGATGTGGTTGACCCAAGATTGCCATAGCCAATGGAGAGCTCCTCAAGGGCGTCGATCTTCTCCAGTAGCCGGATGGCCTTCATCAGTTCACGGTAGGATTTCTCATATTGGCCTCTTCTCCCAAGAACTCTACCTACTCCCAGCATAGCTTTTGCCTGAGAGATTTCATGGTCCGCTTCTTTGGCATAATCCTCTGACTTGCGGTATTCGGAGAAAGCACTGGCAAGATCCCCCTTTCGTTCAGAAATCGCTCCCAATGAGTAGTGAACGGTCGAAAGACCACCCTTGTCATCCAATCGAGTGAATAGCTCGGAGCTCTTCTGAAAATGTTCGATGGCCACGACAACCTCCCCCCTCCTTCTCTTGATCTCTCCAAGAATCCAGTTCGACCGTGCGTCTTTCGGGTGATCTTCAAGGTCCTTCGACAGAGCTCCGCATTCGGTAGAGAGTGTGACTGCCTGGTCCCACCTTCCCCGGGCAAAAGAAATCTCGGCCAGCCTACAGATGATATCAGCCATTTCTTTAATTGATTCCGCCGTTTCCTCTCCCTTTCTCAGAAGTTCGAGTTTCTTCTCGAAGCCCTTGATCGTTTCGCCGATAATTTCGTTGACGCTTACAAGAGACTCAGCCAGTTTCCTCCCTTGTTGAGTGAGGTGAAGGTGGGCCTTCTGCGGGAAGCCCCTTTCCTTCTTTTCGAAGATGAGGTCCAATTCTTTGAGTCTGTCGGCAGCGTTGTAGATGGTCTGGCGAGCAACACCGAGTTCTTTCTTCAGCTCTGACTTGTAAGAAGAACCATACTTGTACAGATAGACCAGCAATGTCAATGTCTTTGGGGGTTGCTCCAGCAAATCGATAGAAATATCCGTCTCCACGGTTCGAGAGAAGCCTGATATGGTATTTAAGCTCCAATATGCCCATTCTCTGGACAATCGAGATGTGAGAAGAGAACTTTCGGCCAGTCCTCCTTGGTTTCTCCTTGAGAGGTCATTGCTTAGAGAAGTATGTTCCTCCTAAGATGGTTGACTTGTGAGAATCGCACGTTGTCGGAAACACTCCTTTCAACAGAGTCCATTTTTACATTAGGACGACAGCCGGTACGCGTTGTAACGTCTGTCCAAAATGTAGACTGTCCAGAAACTGGACAAACGGTCGCTTAAGTATGAGTTGCTCCTTTGATAAGAACAAGAAACAGATTGCTTTGAGAAACGGCCTCGAAGTGGAGGAGTTTGGAAGGTGTCTGTGACGCCACCTGGGGCGTTGTGTAATACCAATGGAACCTTCAAGGAAGGAGGAGGTGAAGAAGAATGAAATCGAAGATGTCGGTGTTCTCTTGCTTTCTCGTGTCTTCTATCATGGCGCTGTCAATAAACGCCTACGCGACGGCAAGTGTGACCGCTTGGACAGGCAGCAGTTCCTATACATTGGGCGACCCGGTCGATACATACGCAACGTGGACAGTATCACCCACCCAGAGTTGGGATAAGTGTGTTGTCACCTTCCACTACATGAATTACAGGCACAACGAGCCCATTACTCACAGTGGACAGTATGTTCCTGCCACTAGCACGCCATCGGGCGAAGTCGATGTGTGGTGCGATGATGACAGTGGCACTGCCGACTACGACTGGAACAGCAATGAAGCCGATGAAGATGGAACTTGGTACGTTGAGGTGGATGTTTTTCTAGATGGCAGTCCCGATGATGGAGGAGCGGACCATACAGATGACTTCGAGCTGACCTGAGCAAGACAGATCTGAGACAGGTCTTCCGAAGAGGTTCACAACCTTCCTTCCTTTTTCTATTGAAGAAAGACGACCCTCCGGAGAAACCATTATGAATCTGGACAATAATCTTGCGGTGAGGTACCTGAACATGAAAGCCAAGAGTACTCATTTAATCGTGGTTCTGCTCGTTCTGACGAGCGTATTCTATCTCACACTTGTAACCCTGCCAGTAAATGTGAAGGCCGCCACTCATTACGTGGGCGGAACAGGTCCCGGGAACTACTCGAAGATACAACTCGCTATAGATGCTTCAAGCCCAGGCGACACAGTCTTTGTCTACAGCGGGACGTATGACGAAGATGTAGGAGTCTACAAATCCCTGGACTTGATTGGAGAGAATAAGTACACAACCAAAATCCGAGGATCAGGAGCGTCTGATGCAGTTGTTGTGACTGAGGATTGGGTGAACGTCACAGGTTTCACAGTCGAGAACAGCGGGACTATGTTGGGAGAGTCTGGGATGAGACTCTTCTTTGTTCAGAACTGCTATGTGGCCAATATCATAGCTTCGAACAACGAAAGGGGCATCTCTGTTTGGGAGTCCCAAAACAACATAATTCATAACAACACCGTAACTAGCAATAGAATTGGCATATATGTCCAGAACTCGCCCAACATCAGAATCACTCACAACGCTGCCTCGGACAACGGTGTCGGAATCTACCTGGAACGAGCTTATGACACTACCATCACGAATAACACCATCTCCGGCAACGGAGACGGGATCGTTCACTTCAATTCGAGTTACACCGTGATGGCCAATAATGTGATGACCGGGGTCGGAGTCTTCATAGATGGCACTTCTCTTGAGGATTGGAACACCCACTTCATTGATACTTCCAACACAATTGAGGGCAGGCCTGTCCGTTATTGGAAGAACATGACGGGTGGAACTGTCCCTCTGAGCAATGGACAAGTGATACTCGCTAATTGTAACAATGTCGTCGTGGAGGATCAGAATGTCAATAATGGTACCTTGGGCATCGAGGTCGGTTTTTCTTCGTACGTCACCATTGCAGATAACATAGCTTCGTACAACTATCGTGACGGGATCTACATCTCTGAATCTGACAATATCACTGTGACTGGCAACAATGCGTCAAACAATGGGGATGGTGGCATTTCAATAGCCCGTTCCATCTCGAATGTTCTCACCGACAACACCGTTTCTTCGAACCTCAAGAACGGCATCTTCTGTTACGATTGTGATATCAACACCATAACAAGGAACAGTATCTTTTTGAATGGGCCACCGCCTCCCATTCCCCTCAAGTATTCCGCCGTATATCTCACTTATTCTGACTATAGCATGATAACTGAGAACTCCGTCTTCTCTAACTTGAATGCGGCCTTCGCGCTCCATAACTCCGACAACAACAGCATCTCCAGCAACATTTTCTCGAACAATGGGAATGGGGTGTTCCTTCGTGAGGCCTATAACAATAGTCTTGTCAACAACAGAATTCTTGGCAATGACGTTGTAGGAATCAGCTTGGATGCGTCCTCACACAACCTGCTTTCCGCCAACAATGTCACGCGTCATCTGGGTGGCATAGTAGTCCAGGACGAATCCCATGACAACACACTTCTCGGCAACTACGTATCATCGTACGACACTTCGGCTGGCAGGAGCGGCATCATCATATCGGAATCCAGTAGCCACGTGCTGGCAAACAATGTGATGATCGGAGACGGACTCGTCATTGATGGAGAGACTCTTGAGCACTGGAACACCCACATCATCGACACTTCCAATTCCGTAAATGGAAGACCCGTCTACTATTGGAAGAACGGCACTGGAGGGATGATTCCCTCGGATGCAAGCGAAGTCATACTGGCCAACTGGACAGGTGCTACTGTGGAGAATCTTATCTTGAGGAACGGGACTGCGGGAATAGAACTTGGATTCTCATCAAACAACACAGTCACCAACAATGCTGTGTCTGACAGTAAGAGAGGCATTCACCTTGTTGGTTCTGATGGCAATGACATTTCTGGCAACACTGTTTCTTCCCCCAACCTCAATGGCATCGATTTATTGGCGTCCAACGGAAACACCCTCTCTGACAACACTATATGGGGGGGTATACAAGGCATTATACTCTTCGGATCTGACGACAATGATATCACTGGCAACAGCGTGTGGGACAACACCGACACAAACATCTTTCTCTACCGATATCTCCCCGGAATCGGGTCTCGAAACAACAACATCACCTACAACAGCTTCTTCAACAGTAGATACGGCGTCCAGATTCATTCAGACTCAGACAACAACATAGTCGCTCTCAATAGTATCGTCGACAACATGAATGGTGTATATATTGGTGGTTCAAGCAGCAATCGTATCCATCACAACAACATCATCGACAACGCGCTACAAGGATACGATGATCGAGATGACAATCAATGGGACGATGGATATCCTTCTGGAGGCAACTACTGGAGCGATTATTCAGGTGTGGATGCGTTCAATGGTCCGAACCAGGACATCCCAGGTAGCGACTTCATTGGAGACACCCCCTATGTCATAGACTTCAACAGCGAGGACCGATACCCTCTAATGAATCCTTTTCTGACGGCTTCCCTGGTTCCGTCCGCACCGAAGAACCTCAAAGCCGTCCCTGGGGATCGGCTGGTGACCCTCACATGGGCAATTCCATCATTTGAGGGAAGTCTTCCAATCATAAACTACCGAATATATCGTGGAATCGCACCCGGCGAAGAGATATTCTATGCCCAGATTGGCAATGTCCTGACCTATCTGGATTCCGGCTTGACAAACGGGCAGATCTATTGCTACAGGGTCTCGGCAGTGAACGGAGTTGGAGAAGGTCCCCTTTCGAATGAAGCGTGTGCCACACCGACAGCCCCACCGGGTGCGCCCGTGATACTGCAGGCAGATTTGAGCGGAGATACGCTGGAGAACGTCACTGTCAAATGGAACCTCTCTTTGGATGATGGAACTGGCCAGGATTCCGTCGTCGGATATTCGATCTACAGGGGCACGACCTATGACGTCAATGCAGTGGGATATCTGCTTATTGTCACCGTTCCCGAAGGGACGATTCTGTATGTCGACAACTTCACCGGGGAGGGCGACCCGAACAACTACTTCTACCGGATATGTGCGGTCGATCTCAACAATCTGACCAACTGCTCCGTGAACCAGGCAGGGAAGTTCACACGTTCATTGACTAGTGGTCCCAACCTTGTGTCAATCCCGCTGATCCAGTCTGATGAGAACATCGAGACCGTCCTCCAGACGCTGAAATGGGACAAGGCCTGGACGTATGACTCATCGGCTCAGAAATGGAAGTCGCACATATTGTTCAAACCATACAAAGGAGAACTAGAAGAATTGAACGTGAGCATGGGCATTTGGATCAATGTCATGCAACCTTCCAATCTGACGGTTTCAGGAATTGTGCCAACCAACACATCGATATATCTTCAGGCAGGATGGAATCTCGTGGGGTTTCCGTCATTCAACGGGACCTACACAGTCTCCGACCTGAAAGCATCTGTGGGGGTGGAGAGAATAGAGGCGTTTGAAGCTTCGACCCAACCCTATTTCCTCCAAGTACTGATGGATGGAGATGCCCTGCAGGCGGGATATGGCTATTGGATTGAAGCGAAGAGCAACACCACCTGGGTCGTTGTTGGTTCCTAGTTGCCGTTTGGAATACCGCCGTAGGGGCGATTGCTGAAAAAAGGTCTCTTCTTGTGATCGATGTGGTCGCATGTAATATGCATGGACGTCTGTCCAAAATGTAGACTGTCCAGAAACTGGACAGACGGTCGCTTAAGTATCAGTTGTTCCTTTGAAAGAGCAAGAAACAGATTGCTTTGAAAAACGGCCTCGATGTGGAGGAGTTTGGAAGGTGTCTGTGACGCCGAGATGGGGCGTTGTGCAATACCATGAGACCTTTGAAGGAAGGAGGAGGTGAAAAAGAATGAAACCGAGAGTTATGGTCATTTCAAGCCTGACGGTGGCTTTGATGATGATATTGTCGACTAACGCACTTGGCATAGACCTTGTTATGAATCTAAGTGCTTCGACGAACGACAGTGCGTACACCATCGGGGAGGATGTGATTATCACAGCAGAGTGGGATGTAGATGACAATGACAACGAGCACATATTCAGCCATTCCTGGGCTCTGGTTTGGATGAACATATCGAAACAAGGTTCAACCTGGAGAAACGATTATTGGGGTATTTGGGAAGTCGGAGATCAAAGAAGCGGTCAAGTGTATGTCACTTGCCTTTACACTGATGGAGGCGCTTCCTATACTTGGGATACTACCGGAGAGTCTCCAGGCACATACTGGGTCGATGTTGAGGCTCACGCATGGGACAACTTTTCGATGGTTCATTACTACGTGTGGGCAAGTACATCCACTGCCACATTCACGTTGAGCGTGTAGTGAGCTTACTGTGGGCTGATCCTCACTCAACCCTCCTTCTTCATTTTTCCAAGTCAAAGACATGGGTCTACTCCACAGGTTTCCAAACTGATGGGAATTCATCCCACTAGTGCTTCATGGTCGTTTTCGAAGACTAATCATGCTGCCTTTGGGTCTAGACTGCATATTCTACGGTCGACCAACCGATTCAGAAAAAGCGGGTATGAGAGCCAATGATACATGCATATGTCAACCAAGATTTCGAGTATTGGCCAAGGACGGAGAGATATATGCCTCCTTTGTCCCTCTACTGCTCTATCTACTCTCCATGCACGGTCCAGATGACATCTCCTATCAACATGATCCAATATCCTTTTCCGGTTTGCAGGCTTTGGAGCGGTGACCCTCCAGGATCTTGCGGATCAAACCACTTCCACGGAGTCTTTCTGTCCGTGGGGTCGTGGTACAATACCAGAACATACAATCCCGAGAGACCGTTGTCGTCGAGTACATCCGGTAGTGAATTCGTCTTGAAGTTAGGATATCCAACAAAGAACCATTGGTCCATGAAGATAGTGAGGTTTATGGATGTTTTCACCGGTACCCTTCCCACAGTGACGAAATCTACATTGTTCTTCTTAGAGATCACGCGTATACCCATGGTGTTGTCCACGTCGGTGAAAGCTCCGCCAATGCCTGGGAACCATCTAAGCCACGTTGCAGTCATGGAATGATAGATTGCCACCTCCTTGATATCATTGGATATGGAACCAAAGACAGCGTCCACAGACGTATCCTTCAATTTGAATGGGATCGAGATGTCGTTGGAACCTTTGTTCAAATGGCTGTAGAACTTGCCGACCTTGTTCGTATTGTTCTCGGTCAACAGGTTGGTGATATTGATGGCTCTAACGACGTAGTAGTAGTTGTTCGAATCGGTGGCAGTTCCTGGCGCGTCGAGGTAGGGTGGTGCGGCAACTTGGTCATGAGGATTGCTGAAGTTGAAGCCATCTACAGTACTCGCTCTGTAGATGTTGAATAGAACCTCGGACTGGGGATTCACAACATCCCAATCAAGCCTCAGTTGATCTCCCTCAACCGTAATCCACAATTCCTCGGGCGGATCAGGCAGCAAGACGGGGTAGAGGGTCTTCCCCGATGCCCATATCATTGAGTTATACAGGATCTGCTCGTCATCTCTGCTCGTAGACATTTCATGGAAATTGGAGAGGTACATCCCTCTGTGGGATCCAACACTGTAAGAAACAACAGCCCCCGATGAGGGCTCAGGAGTTGAATTCCCAAGGAATTCTCCTCCCGGAAGTAGTAGGGCGGGAATCCAACCTCCAGGATCAGGAAACGACACACCTGGAGTACAAGAGATTCCACTGGCCGTCGAGAAGGGGCTTGGCATCTGATAGAACACCGTGTGAGAAGGCTGTAATTTCTGATAGTTCACGACTCCTGATGCGTTCGTGAACGAAAAGCTCGGATCAATGCCGAAGAGGGGTGCCAAGAGATTGTTGTTCGGCAAATATTGAGTGCTCAAGGTCAGCCCGGTTCCGACGATACCGTAGTTCATCGTTTGCGTGTACATCTGAATCGCAGCTATTTCTGCGGTAGTGAACTCGGCAGCAGGCAGCATTGTAGAGTTTGAGCTGGATATCAGGAGCACGTCCGCACTGGAGTACAGCAAGTCCAGAAGTGTGATGTTCTCCTTGTCCAATGTCGTATAGTCGATGAGAATCGGATAGGGGCCATAGTCGCTCCAGTTCGCGCTGATATCATCCCACGGCGCGAGGGTGGCGTTGTCCGTTCCCCATGAATCCAGAACGCCGACAACGATCACGTCTTGCTCGATGACTCTGACAAACTTGCAGGCCTCGTTGTTCGTCGTATCCGTTTCTCCATCGACTGGCCACGCTTTCATGCAAATGTTGTATGTCTGAGGCAAAGGTGCATCTGGAGGGTCCCACATGAGAACGACGTCGATTGATCCACCTATCCCGAGTGAAGGGATCCAAGTCTGGTCCACGATCATTCCATCTTGGGTGAGCAGAACGTCTATTCCTCGCGTTCCGTTGTCCTCCTCTTTCACTGCCAGGTTTCTGAGGGTCGCCCCAACTTGAAGTGGGGGGCTTGGTCTGACTCGGTTTGGGACAACTATGTCGAACATTCCAATGTCGGCTTCCGTCTCGTGATGTATCCAGGTCATGGCGTTGTACAGCAACTGCTTGTCGTTTGTGTTGGAATTCTTTTCCACGAAGTTGGTTATGTACGCCGATTTGTACTGGCCAGGGCTATGTGCGATAACGGTCGCGTTCTCGGTTGGATAGGACATGGCTCTATATTCTCCGCCCGCAAGATAGTCAGGCTTCCAATCCAGAGGGAACCACTTGTCGTCCAAGAATAATGGTGGCGTGCCTTGAATGTAAAGGCCTGGAGTTAAAGTCGTTCCGTCACCCGTGACATATAAGTCTGCGATGTTGTTGAACAAAGGATGGTTCTCCCACGGATTGATGACAGCCAGGTCGTTGATGCCAGTTGTGTAGTAGTACATGTTTCCTGGCATCAGGCCAAAAACAGGTCCGAGAACATAACCATGGTCGCGTAGTTTTTCAGAATCAAGTGTCAGTCCTGTCCCAATCAGTCCATGACCCTCTTCTATGTATCTTTCAATCGCTTTCAATTCTTGGAATGTGAAGTAATATCCGGCACCTTCGGGATTAAGCATGTTACCTGACCTCGAACTCGATATCAGAAGGACATCCGCCTCCGAATCCACCAGCTCTTGATACGTGATCCTCTCTTTGTTGAATGTTGCATAGTCAATGTGCACTCGAATGCTGCCATAGTTGCTCCAGTTCTGGTTCAAATCGTCCCAGGGAGCGTCTGCTGCAAAGTCCGTCCCCCAAGAATCTAGAACATATACTCTGATCGGAATGTCATCTGTGGCCTCAACGATCGTGCATAATTCGTTGTTGGATGGGTCCTCATCCGCCGTTCCAATAATGTCTGCGACCACGCAGATCTGATACACACCCTCCAACACCGGAATCCAAGAGAAGTTGACGTAGGTCCTCTCGGCATGTGAGAAATTCGTGAGGGTCTTTGTATCAACTACAAATCCGTCGACCTTCAGGTCAACGTTCACTGTTGGCAAATCCTTGCGTCCAATGTTTGAGACCAATGAGCTGATGTTCGCTGGGAAAGAAGGTTGTACAAACCTGGGGGCGGTGAGGTCGGAAACTCTCACATCGTAGTCCAGAATCACGTAGCGAGACCATCCAAAAGAATTGTAGAGCAGTTGCTTCTCATCAACGTTGGGCATGACGTCTGCCGCAATGGATATCATTACGGCCCCCTTATTGATGACAATGGCACTGTTGAGAATGGGAACTGCCCATATCGGGTCAAATCCTGTGGACCTGGCGCAGATCTGTCCACCATCGAGGTCGGTCGAATCCCAAATGTGGTCGCTGTGGGGGGTCATCGTGAAACGGAAGGCATTGTTGAATGGGTTGGACACATTCTTGAACACAGGGTGACTCAGACATCCACTATCTACCTCGATATCGATGCTCAAGTTTGTTGAATACGGTTGGTCCGCTATACCCACTAGATCGACGAGTGCGTTGTTGTTTGGAACTTTGTGACTGAAGGCCGATCCTATCGTTACGAAGCCGTTTCCTTCCCTGATGTATCTTTCAATAGCGTCTGTTTCTGAAGGACTCAGCTCAGTTCCTACGGGTTCCCGGACATAGTATCCGGACCCCGAGAGAACAAGCACATCCGCTTCGGTGGCCTTTATGGCTTCATAGGTGATGGGATATATATTCAGTGATGTGTAATCGATTTCCACAGGCTCCAATCCGTAGTTGATCCAATTGGCATTCAGATGGTCCCAAGTGTCTTTTGGGCCCTGTGCTTGAGTTCCATAGGACCGCAGAACCGCCACCTTGGTGAAAGTGTAAACAGTTGCATTGACACTCCTGCACTGGTAATTGTTCCAAAGAACTGTCTCCCCATCAACTGGCGTACTGTTGACACACATCTCGTACACTGCCGCTCCAGGAGGAGTCCATTGAAAGGTCACAGTCGTGTTGTTCCCACTGGCAATGAATGGGATTATCTTCTGATCTATCACGGTTCCGTTCTGAGTCAGGTTGACCTCAACATCGTTCTCATCCTTCCCTCCTATATTGGAGATTGTTGCGGTGATGTTCTGCGGCTCAAGAAAAACATAGTCCTCAAGGTCCAGACCGGTCACTGCAATGTCGTGCTCCAGAACTTCACCATACAATGCAAGATCATCCACAAACCATCCCATGTAGTTGTTGTTCTGCTCATCGATAGTGTCGAATCGGAAATCAAGCTTCACCTGTTTGCCGGCGTACTGGGATAGATTGAGCACAAGCTTCTTCCAGTAGCCGTCGGTGGGCCATTCATCCGACAGCAGATTCCATCCTGAACCATCATCGAGGAATATCTGAGCGGCATCCGCCCCCGACCAGTTCTCATGTGATACAAGGCGCCAAACCGTCAAAGCCAAACTGGTTCCCAATCTCGCGTCTATCCATGGAGTGCGCAACGTCCCCCAATTCCTAGTGGACAACCATACGGCTCCGGTTTGGTTTGTATAGTAATCACACTGCCAACTGCCAGTGTAGTTATGCCGATGTCCATACCACCATGATGTGTTTCCGCTGTGGAAGAAGGACTGATTGTCGATGTTGTTGACGCAATCCTCCTCCCCCTCGCTCAGATGCCACAGTCCATTGGGGTAGACACCTCCATCGTCACCCCCCGTGAATGTCCAATTCCCCTGTCCGTGCTCCATGTCGTCGTAGAAGAATCTTCTGTTGATGTCTATTGTTCTGGAGCAGGACGGTAGACCATTCACCGTGCTGGCAGAGCTGTTCAGGTCATTCACGCATAGTCTCAGATCTCTGTCTGTGTGGTTCTGGACAGGATCGAAGAACAAATCCAAGTAGATTGTGAAGTATCGTGTTTGATTCTGCTCTATGACCACTGGCTGTCCTTCGTCCAAACCTGTACACTCAACCATTGAGCCATTGGACGGGAGAAGATATGGGGCGACAAGGTCTTCTGCAATGACACACTCGCCAAAGCTCATGTCCTCGTCCGCGTTTCTGTCATCCCAAGCAAAGGTCCGATTGATGCCCTGTGTGGGCAAACCATAAGTGTCCACTTCAATGCTGTTCAGTGTGATGTCCGATCCTTCGGCTCCGAGAGCAAGCCAGAGCATCGTGAGATTGACGTCACCTTGAAAGGTGTTTGTCCAAGGAGCGAGACTCTTCCATGTCACATTCAGGGTCCCAGCCGCCGGTGCTTGGATGACGGCATCTTCAGGCAGCAGTAGAATAGACGCATTGAGCGATAACAAGGCTACTATGACAAGAATTGATGTGCGGGTAGACGACGGTCGCTCACAGGCGTGCCCAGCATTGTTCATCATGCCCTCCTCTTACTTCATATCGGTCTAGTTCTTCTTATATCTATCTCCAGAGCCGAAATGGTGAAAGCAAAACAAGGACTGTTTGGTCGCCTAATACTTAAGTTTTCGTCTGTCTGGATATTAGACAATCAGACAACTATCTGCAGATACTGCATCATACATCTGCAGGCCACAGAGCGACTCAGCCCGGAAAGGGAGATGGAATTCACATCTTCGATGGATATGATGAAACCAGTAACCAAGACCACGAAATCATTTGTGGATTTGAATCAAAAGAGGTGTGTCCCTGGGCGGACTCGAACCACTTGCGACCCCTTCTGTTACGCCGTGACAGAATCTACACAGAACAATCGATTCTGTAATCAAATAACAGAAAGCCGGTCTATGTCCAGACATCTCTCGATCTCAACTCAGCTCCGTATTCCTTGAGAATTTCAACAACATCCTCCGCTCGGGCGGACTCCACCAGAACCAGACCGGGACCCAGCTTCTCCCCAATATCCTTGATCAAACCTGGTGACGCGTTGAGGTAGGTCTTGCCTTTGACACTCCTTTCGACCCTGTATCCGTACAAGGCCCTGTGAACCGCCATCTTCTCCCTCGGGGTCAGTCCGCTCAAAGAATAGCTGATTATGGTCCTCGGTTGGAGGGAGGAATGCGGTTCCGTTAGCGTTCCAACGTCCGTCCTGATCCAGATGCCGATACCTTCCTTCATTACCTTCTTCAGGAAATCCAGCTCGGTACGTCCCATTTCGTTAACATTGTACATGACGAAAGAGAATGAGTGCTCCAGATCGTGTTTCTTCGAGACCTCCGAGGCAATCTCGTGCGCAATCCTGCCCTCTCTCCTGGTCTCGGGGTTCCCCTTCATCTCGAACAACAGGAGAATATCGATATCGCTCTTCTTGTGGACCTCTCCCACTGCAACGGAGCCAAACAGCATGGCAGCCCTGAGATGCGGCACTCTTTCGAGCCGATTGATGAAGTCGATCAGCGGCAGGGCGAATTCATCCGGAATCACTCTCGACACCAACTTTCAATCTGTTCAATGATCTTCAATGTCTCTTCGACCACCTCTCCATCACCCTTTCCACCGTACCACCTGCCGTGGCGCAGAGTGTCCAACCTCTCGAATAACATGGCGATCGAGTCATCGTTCTTGGATCTCAGAAGAGCAGGTATTCCATAATGCACATCCTTGTGTTCGCCGTACTTGGTGTCCATCCCATATGCGATCAAGTGATGGATCATCCCGAAGGCAAGCTCCACTATCGATGAAACATGTTCTTTCTCATCCTTCAGAAGATGCTCAATGCTTGCTTTGATTTCCTCCGCCTTCACCAAATGATCTGGGGCTTTCACATTATCACTTCTATTATGCGTAACAGAATCGGGGCTACTTAAGACTTTCTGTAAGTACGTAACAGAACGGGAAGCGGATATATCCTCAGAATCGACATACTCACACACGTCACGAAAAAACAATAAACACCCCCCGTCATTGAGCTTTCGGAGGTCAAATGAGGAAGGACATCGTTGTGGTCGGCGCTGTTTGCGGAGTTCTGGCCCCCATCATCTGGTTCATCTTCTACCTCACCGCCTGGAGCCAGAGCCCCTGGTACGAGTTCGGCGGACATTACCTGAGCGACCTCGGCGTTGGTGAAGGTGCGTGGGCCTTCAACACCGGTGCTGTGATCGCTGGCTATTTGGCGATCCCGTTCTCGATCGGTCTTTGGGTCACGCTCAGGCCCGGATGGTTGCCCCTGATCGGAAGCGCTGTGGGCATCGGAACTGGCATTCTGCTGATGTGCGTCGGTATCTTCACCGAGGATTACGGCGTTCTTCATTTCGTGGTCAGCGGTCTCTTCTTCACCTTTGCTGCGTTCTTCCAGATAATCATGGCTTGGCCCCTGATCAAGAACCCCAAGACGAAAACCGTTGGCTGGGCTGTGACGATCATGATGTTTGTCACGGTGCTCTTTGTCGGCACCATCCCACCCATGACGCTCCTTGAGACGGTTGCGGTCTTTGAGATACTGGTCTGGACACTGGTCGTGGCGGCGTTGATGTTGTTCATTAGCACCAGGGAGATCGGGCGCCCCATTCCCGCCAGCGCACCCGAGAAAACAACTATATCGTCGTAACCCGATTACGGTCCCGACATCCAAAATGGATGGAGGCTAAATTCGAACGTGGGCAGAATAGTGAGATACATCAAGTGGTCGACTTGAGGGATATTGGATTAGGGTACCCTCTGCTTCGGTGAAAGTATCGGGGGCCTGGGCCTTCTGCTTCGGCAGCGGGTGTGTGGGCACCGGTCCTCGTGCCACCAGGGAAGGACTGGTTTCTCATTATCGGCCCGGATAATAGCCCAATAACGCTTTTCAACCAGCCAAGTGGCTTCTGTTCCGGATTCGACCTTGATCAGGTGACCTGATGGAAAGTGGCGATGTATCTCTGGAAGAGTTCCTGCTGAAAGAGCACGAGCAGTCCTACGAGCAGTTGAGGAACATGGACCGCATTCTCACCACCTTCTTCTGGCTGTTCATCACCCTTGTCGTTGCAGTGATCTTGGTCGTGGGGGTCATAATCGGCATCAGCGGCATAGACGCTAACATTCTGATATTCATCTCCTTGGCGTGCATCGTGCTCTTGGTGATAGGGCTTGCCATGCTCCAGTTGTCCCTCCACTTGAAGGACAGGCAGAACCTGGTTGCCGCGTACCTGCAGGAGATGGTGCTCTATTTCATGGGCAAGGGTCTCAAGCCGGTCGGAGGCGCTCCAAGGAACCAGGAAGCGGCCAGGATCCTCGACTTCAAATATGTATATGACGACAGCCACCGAAATGACTGGCACATGAGGAGAAGGGACCACATTCAGGGATATGGGTCGTACGATGAAGCCGGCGACGCCTGGACCTCCGGGCATCCTCTGGCGAACAAGATGATGTCCTTCAATATTCTGATCCTCAGCGGTCTTGTGGCCTTTACTGTCGCAACACTCGCCGCAGGTGTGATATGGGGAGGCTCAGGCTACGGTATCCAGACGACCGGAGAGTACCTCTACTTCGGCCTGGTGCTCGGGATGGAGTTCTTTGTCTCGTCATGGATATTCTTCAGGTTCATTCTGAAGTCTCGAATGAAGGCCAGGAGGGAGTTCGCGGACGAGGCGTTCAGGAGGAAAAGGGAGGAGTGGTTCGGCGGAACGCCCGGTCCAAAGAAGGTCGATGAGCTGATCAAGTCCACCACTTCATGGAAGAAAGAGATCAGCGTGAAAGAGGACTAGTCCATTCGAACAGCTTCGCCACGTTGATGTCCTGTTCCTCACCCATGCTATCGGCCACTGGTCTGCACTTCGTTCTCAGCAGATACGCGATCGGCCTGTAATCGTGTTCAGAGAAGGATTCCCAGTTCGCCATTCCTTTGGCTACGAGCAGTGTTGCATTCTCCACTCTCTCAAGCAGTTCTGGATCGAGCTTGTCCATCGGCACCCCAACGGCGAATGCATTCGTTGTGGATACTTCATCCACCATCTTGTCTATTCCGAACTCCCGGACATCTTCTATTGTGGCATCCGTGAGAATCGGCTCCCCTCTGGCCACGTATGTCAAGTGGATATCGAACTCCTTCAGTTCCTTGATTAGAATCCTGTCGAATATGATCTCGCCGCAGTTGTCGCCAAAGAGGAACACATCACCGCCCTTCTCCAGAATCCTCTTCATCTCTCCGGTATCGTCCCTGCCCAGTCCTTCCTCAAGGATCGAATTGAACCCCTGCAACAGCTCTTCTGGCGCCTCGATGGAGGAACCTATCCCAAAGTCCAGGACATTTCCAGCGATCGAGCATATGACCGCAGCCTTGAACCTATCGTCAGAGCTCTCCACGAACTCCTCGGCTATTGGGAACAGCTCCAGTGCCACCTTGTTGCTCCGTTCCTTCATCCCCTTGTACGGGTCGTCGGTTCCCAGGATGTCATAGACCACCCTGTGAACGACAGTGGCCACATCCGCAGACACTGCCGGGTCCTTGTACTCCTCGTTCAGAACTTCCATCGCCCTCTTCATCACTTCCGGTCCCAGATTCTCATCCACGAGGTTTGCTTCGTAGAGGCACCTCTTCAACAGGCACGGAACGCACTCTGGCTGTATCTGCACGAACTAGACAAAAGGGGACATGGGTAAAAACGTTGCGCGTTCAGATGTTCCTTTGGTTCAAATCTTCGTTTCGCGTATTCTTGGTGCATTCCTTTCATCAACGTTGGTTGGGCGTTTTGTCATATTTGATAATGAACTTCGTCATTTTTATCCTCTGGGGGTGCGGTTGTTCAAAAACCCGAAGACTGACTATGAGCTGATAGAAGATTACACCAATTCCTATTTATATCGGACTTCTCAATTATCATGTAGAGAATAGTGGAGTGGGAAAGATGAGGGGTGGCCAAAAGAGGGCAAGTCTACTCATTATAACTCTTGTGCTGATGAGTACCTTCTATCTTGGCGTGACTATCCTTCCAGAGAATGTGAAAGCTACTGTTCTCTATGTTGGCGGAACTGGTCCTGGAAACTACACTACAATACGGGCCGCAATAATATCTGCCCGGGAAGGTGATACGATCTTCGTCTACGAGGGGACATACCATGAGAACTTCGGTATTGGCTATTCTATGTCACTGGTCGGAGAGGACAGAGAAACGACCAGAATAGTGGGTGACAATACAATGGACGGGGTACGCGTAATAGCCGATTGGGTAAACATTACGGGTTTCAACATAACTGGCCATGGGAACGATAGGGACGAAGCTGGAATTCACCTTGACAACTCCGAAAACAGTCGCATCTTCGGAAACACTATCTGTAGCAACAACGAGGTTGGTATCCGGCTCTTTCACTCCCACAATAACTTGATTGAAGGCAATGCCTTCTACAGAAATTCGGAGCTGGCTGTCGAACTCTGGTACTCGGACGACAACACTCTCGTCAATAACACCGTCTACTCCAGCGGGGTTGGCGGTTTTGATATTGACAAATCCAACAGGAACACCGTCTTCAACAATACGTTCATGCGCACAGGCAATGGTATCCTGGTGGGTACCGGCAACAACAATACAATTGTCAACAACACTGTCTCAAACAGCGGTAGGGGAATCTTGCTTGGTGGGTCGGTGGAAAACTTAGTCGCAAATAACACCCTTTCGAATAACGGATTGGGTATACATTTCCAAGGAGGCAGCAACCTCAACATCATCGCCAGCAACACAGTGACCTCAAATGATTACGGAATGGCGTTTCAGTATTCCAACCTCCTCACCGTCATCAACAATAGCATCGAGGACAGTTTCTTCTCCGGTATCCAACTGCACTTCTCTTGGGCCAACACAATCATCGAGAACACCATCTCTTCGTCCCAGAGGTTCGGTTTCTATGTCGATGACTCCAGTCACAACAACATCTCCAACAATGTGTTATCCTCAAACGGCCTGGGTGGTTTTGGTCTTTTCACATCCAGCACAAACACGATTTCCGATAACACGTTGATGAACAACTGGGATGGCTTCTATCTCTTCAACTCAAGTAGCAACATGTTCTCTGGCAATGCTATCCTATCCAATCAGGAGGGCATGGACATCACCAACTCCAGTAACGACAATACTATTGTCGACAACATCGTCGTAGACAACAGGGAAGGCATCATCGTCTTCGAATCTTCCGGTAACACCGTCTATCACAACAGTTTCATTGACAACACAGGTCAGGCTTACGACAATAGCGTGAACTCCTGGGACAATGGGTATCCTTCGGGAGGCAATTTCTGGAGCGATTATGTAGGTGTCGACGAGAAGAGTGGTCCTAATCAGGATTTGCCTGGTAGCGACTGGATAGGCGATTCGCCACACGATATCCCTGGAGGATTGCGCAGGGATCGATATCCCCTGATTACTCCCGACGGCTCTCATAAATCGATTCCACTGTCGCCACAGAATCTTGACGCGACACCAGGGAACGGAAATGTCACACTTGCGTGGTCTCCCCCAACCTTTGACGGCTTATCTCCGATTACCAACTATAGAATATACCGAGGAACAATCCCGGGCGGGGAGACATTCCTTTCAGAGATCGGAAACGTCCTTTCATATCGTGACATAGGTTTGACAAACGGTCAAATGTACTACTATGAAGTTTCTGCAGTGAATGGTGAAGGAGAGGGACCAAGATCGAATGAGGTAAGTGCTACTCCGGCAACCATTCCTGGGACACCAGTTGGACTAATCGCAGTAGCAGGGAGTGAACAGGTAGCCTTGACTTGGTCGCCGCCAATTGATCATGGAGGTTCCGCCATCACAAACTACAGGATATATCGAGGAAGCGTGTCAGGCGGAGAGACATTCCATGTAGAAATCGGAAATGTGCCCATATATGTCGACATGGGTCTGACAAACGGTCAAACCTACTACTACAAAGTCTCTGCAGTGAATATCGTAGGAGAGGGACCAAGATCGGATGAAGCAAGTGCAACCCCACTCCCGCATCGAGACCTTCCAACTGCTCCTCGAAACCTCCAAGCATTCCCTGGGAATCAGCAAGTGACTCTCATATGGGAACCTCCTGCTTTTGAAGGCGCTTCGGCCGTCACCAACTATAGGGTATACCGTGGAACCACCTCAGGCGGAGAGATTCTTCTTTTAGAACTCGGAAATGTTCTTACACACGTTGATACGGGCTTGACGAACGGACAGACCTATTACTATGAGATCTCTGCGGTAAATGGTCTGGGAGAGGGATCCAGATCGAACGAGGCAAGTGCAATACCAACGTCTGCACAGACTGTTCCACTAGCACCTCGAAACCTCCAAGCATTCCCAGAAGACCAACAAGTAATCCTTGGATGGGACGCTCCGCCTTTTGATGGTAATTCAGCCATTGCCAACTATAGTGTTTACCGAGGAGCCACACCTGGGTCGGTAACATTCCTTGCTGAGATTGGGAACGTCCTCACATATCTTGACGCAGGATTGACAAACGGTCAGGCCTACTACTATCAAGTCTCTGCGGTGAACAGTGTAGGGGAGGGACCGAAATCAAATAAAGCGAATGCAACACCGTCTGCTGGACCGATTATTCTTCAAATCACTGAGATTCAGGACTCCGCTTCCGTAGGCGACATGAGGATCGAGGTCTTCAATGAGGGCTTCAGAGCGATTCCCACATCGGAAATCTATCTTTCACCCGATGGTCTCATTCCTTGGATTGGAGGAACTTGGAGCGGGACTTTCGCATCGCCTAGTGCGCACTCAGTCTATTCACTCGGTCCAGGGGAGGCTTTCGCAAGCACAGAGGGCGGGACAATCGGTCTCTATGATTCCAATGACTCTCTCTTTGATTCGGTCTCCTTCGGGCAGGCTGGCCCTGTTCCAGACCCTCTGAATGATGAAAGCGTAGCTCGATATTGGGCAGGAAGCAACTACTCAGATGTATGGATAAGGGATCCTACACCCACCTTCGGAACACAGAACGACATTTATGGAAGACTGGACCCTCCCCCGATAGTTCTTAATGAAGTATTCTTCAACGCTATCTTCCCCAGCGAGAGATTTGTAGAGATTCACTATCCGGGAACAAGTTCGGTCAACATAAGTGGGTGGACGTTGGTTGTGGATTCTCAATACGTTCTACCTCCTGTTTCCCTTGACGCCACCGCTAGTCACTTCGTCCTGAGAGGGGGAGACTTCCCAGTGGGTTTTGATATGGACGACGGTTGGTCCAATGGGGACAATGCGTATCTGTACGACCCACTGGGCAGACTCGTGGACATGGTAGGATGGTCTGCACCGCACACCCGGGGTCAGTCCGTGGCCAGGGTTAACGATCAGACCCAATGGGGATTCGACGGATTCGATGACAATTCTTCGACAGCGGCAGGTTGGGTTTTCGGCGGAAGCCCCACGCCAGAAATAGTGAGCTTGGAACCCGACCAGTCAAAAAGCGTGGAAATCGGAGAAACCGTAGAACATCACATTACCCTTGACTACTCCGGAAGCAGCGATGACGTCTTCGACATAGACTTCTTCACGTCAATGGGGTGGCCAGTCAGCGCCACTGACATGTTCGGAAACCCGATTGTGGACAACGATGGCGATGCTCGTCCAGACACCGGCGTGGTGGTCGCTGGGGACTCGTTGGATTTGAACGTGCTGGTGACTGCCCCAAATGGGTCGAAGGTTGGCGACGTTGAGACCGTGCGTGTGACTGCGACTTCCTCTGTCAATCCCAATGTGTTTGATATGGTGACGTTGGAAACGACCGCTGCACATCTCCCATATATCACCTTGAACAAGTCCGCGAACCCGAAAACCATTTGGCTTGAGGGCCTTCCCTTCCAACCACAAGAAACCACGATCACGCTCAACGTAACGGGGGCCGGGTCACCGATTGCTTGGAATTTGCCTCAGGACACGGTTTTTGTTATTGACGTCTCTGGAAGTATGAATCAAAATGATCCCCAGGACCTGAGGCTGTCGGGCGTGAAAGCCTACGTGGACATGCTGAAGGTCCCTGACCGGGTGGCAATCGTGATCTTCGACGAGGTTGCGAACTTTGTGAACAATCATCATCTGACCTCAGATTATGATCAAGTGAAGGCTGATATAGACTCCATACCACCTCCAAACGGCAATACCAACTCCGCTGCCGGTCTCAAATTGGCAAATGACGAACTTAGATTCCTTGGAAGAGAGGATCATACGTGGATAGAGATACTCCTGACCGATGGCCACAACTCGGGGACTTTGAACGATACTTTGTCTATCCTGGAGGCTCAGAGCGCCGCGGCATTGGGCATAGTCATCTTCACCATTGGTCTTAGCAACGATTCAAATGCGGCCTTACTCCAACAGATCGCAGCTATCACAGGAGGAGAGTTCTTCCTCGCCCCAACAGCAGAAGCAATAGAGAACATCTACCTTACGATACATCAGATCCAGAAGGTCTCCAATATTGCGGGAAGGAAAGTTGGGGGTACGGTTGTGCCTAATCCGATGGTAAGGGACGTACTCCATCCGTACATCCACTATGTGCCCGGTTCCTTCCGTGATCAGTATTCCAACCCCAGTCCTCCGGATGTTGTCACGGTCAATCCCGATGGCAGTACCACGCTGGACTGGAACGTTAGCAAGATTCTCATTAACGAATCCTGGATTGTGAAATATGAGGTGACCTCATCACAGGATGGGTACGTCCCGGTGGGAGTCCATCCCCTTTCGAGGGTCAACTACACCAAAGTGGACGAATCGATCGAGACACTGGAATTTCCCGAGGTCTTCGTCAGAGTGTTGGCACCCGAGCCGACAGGTCCACCTGTCTTGAGCATCGTATCCGACCAGATTGATGTTCGCCTCTCTTGGACAATACCTGGACCGAATGTAAGTCACTATCTCATATACAGAGCGCCTGACCAGAGGGAGTTCGATTTCTCGAAACCTTACAAGGATACTTCAAAGGATTCTGACGGCGGTGTGATTTGGACGCGCACGAGTTGGAACGATACCGGAGCCGCTCTAGACTCAAAAGAGTACTACTACGTCGTAAGGGCAGTCAACATCTTTGGGGCGAAGAGCATCACAAGCAACACCGTTGGTGTGTGGACGGAAGACTTCTCTGCAGGTCTCGATACTCTCTCGTTACCGTTGGAACACATGGAGGCTCACAACGTGAGCTGGTATGCGGACAACATTCCGAATGTGGAATGTATTCGATGGATGGATTCAACAGGTCACTGGGTAACGCACTACGAGGGAATGCAGGAAGGAGAAGACGACATTCCGATCGAAATGGGAAGAGGATACGAGATACTCCTCACTTCTGAGACAAGATACACTTTCACAGGTTATCCCGCATCCTCGATAAGATATCGTGAAGGACTTGGAGATTCGGTAGGTTTCGGAAAGAGCCTTGTTGTACAGAGAAATGGAATGGACGTAATGCTGAGTTGGGATTCCGCATCTGGAGCAAGCGAATACAAGATATTCAGATCAAACGAAAGAGATGGATTGCACGACCTTTCTCTGCAAGAAATAGCCACAGTTCCCTCAACCCAGAACACATGGACGGATATCGGTATCCTGTCAAATGAAGGGGAATACTACTACATGGTCATTCCCGCAAGTCCCGATGGAACACTGGGAAGCAGCACTTATAGCGTTGGAGTGATCACGATAGAGTACCAGTCAGGTTCTGACACCTTTGCATTGCCCTTGAAGACGGAAGAGATTCGGTCCTTGGATTGGCATTGCGACGAAATTCCCAATGTCGTAGGAATGGCATACATGATTTCCGAAGTGTGGAAGTTCCACGCAATACAAATGCCTGAGGGAGTCTATGACGTAGAAGTCCTTCAGGGAGAGGGATATCAAATCTCATTTGACGGTAGTTCAACAGGATTCACCTTCATCGGATACTAGGATGCGCCTATGTCTGGGTAGCGAAAATGTCGTGGTGCGAAAAGAAACAAGACATTTCTATCTTGAAACACTTCCAATTTCATTGAACACGAAACTCTTCATTCTCCCAGTGATTCTCTTCTCAGAACCACCTCAACTGTTCTCACAATCGATTTGCGATAGATTGCCATCACGAGGTACCATGGACCGCCCTTCGGGACTTTCCAACGAATCCGTGACGTGGAAACAGCTTCATCCGATCGTGACGCATGAAAATTCTCATCTTCCGAGAATTTGACTAAGTTCTTCTCGTCCAAGATATACCAATCAAAATCGTATCCGTCCTCTTCTCTGAGATAACCAGTCACTCTATCTCCCTTGGCAACATTCAATGTAGTTTGGGCGTAGCCACCAATCGGAATTTCAAGGATGTCATCGATTAAGACCTCAAACTGATTTCGCGTGGTTTCCGTCTTCGGAAGGGTCGTTCTTTCGGGCTTCCTGAGGAACGAAACAATGTCTTCGATGTTCTTGTCCAGCCTAGACATATTAAGGGTCAGGTATTCTCTTCCCTGGAGAAACGCCGGCGGCCTCACTCCGCGCTTGACGAGGGGGATTATGACGACTTTACCCTCGGCGTATCCCATTTCTTGATTAACCCATGGAGAGCTAACTCCTCGTTCTGTAAGAACAGCAACAACGGCATCGGATGACCTTATCGCCTCTTTTATCTTGGAGGAGAGATGTCGCCCAGGCTGTTTTCTCTCGGAAGCCACATAGGGCTCAACCCCTTTCTTTGATAGACCATCCTTTAGTCGCATCGCAGTGCTTTCGTCCTTCGTGGAATAACTGATGAACACCCTCACTCTTTTACACCTTCCTGCAGTCAGGTCTCCTTTGGAAGTCTCATCTTACACTAACCAAAGGCAGTCCTCCCCACACAGGTACTGATTGTCCTTTGACAAACACAGTAATTCGAGCATATCTAAATAACTCTATCGTAGTCAAATCACGGGCAGGAGGAGGCTTAGTCTGCAGAAGAAATGTCTTCTTTCATAGGGAAGTCTGTCATTTCCCCT
>JAGLME010000018.1 GCA_023140195.1 Thermoplasmata archaeon | reverse complement strand
CGTACTAAAAAAGCGTTTGGCGATGGGATGTGAGGTGGCAGGCTCATGCAGAAGATTGTCAGGTGGGTTTTCGCTCATCAAAGGTATCTGCCTGGGCTGCTCTTGATGATTGTTTTGGTGCTCACTCTCCACATTGGCCACAAGAGGACTGAAAGGGGGAGTTCTATAGACTACCCGCCCCCTCCTCAAGATCGTGTTTAAGGAATGACGATCGTCAACGAAGTAGTGTACAGAGAAGTGTAGACTAAGGCATCAGAGAGCTGTTCGGGTCATTCTGCCTGTTTTCCATGCGACCAAGAAGGAAATGCGTAATGAAGCTGAAGGTTCTGCACGAACTTACATTCTGGGATATACCTTGGGAACTGCAAAAGGAGAGGCTGGGACTCGATGATAATCGACTGGTGGGGCAATCAGTGGATGATATTTCGGACTCCACCAATCGCTCCTCCAATCAAGTTCCCAAGGTTGGTCAAATTGGTGAGATGAGGGAAAGGCTCTGACGAGCGTCCTTCGCCATGCGGTCACAGTCTTCTCTTTGGGTCGAGACCTGCCCGCTTTTCCCGTAGAATCTCTTCATACTTCTCGCCCATCGTCATTTCCCATGGTAAAACCGGCGGGAAAATCTTGTGTTTGCTGTACTTCTTGAGGATCTCTTCAAACTCCTTATCTTCTTTGTACGTCGTTCTGTCACCTCCTCTTCCTCGGCACATTGTTGTATAGCCCCTGTGCACACTAGGGTTACTCGCAAGACCATTGACACTACTTCAGTCGAATCTGTCCTTGGCCCTTTCTGTTTACGTAGACCTTAATCTCCCCCTTGTCAATGACGTTGACGATATGGTCAACCTCGGTTGCAGGGTGGTTAATCGAGATTGCCTTATCAGGCTGACTTCTCTTAATCTGTGTGAACTCCCTACCCATTCTAGACCACCTCCACATGATAAACTGTAGGTCTATGTTAAAAAGGATTTCGGTCTGAGGATACTTCTTTATATACTACCACAAACCGATTCGAACGGACATCCAAAGAGGCTGTAAAAGTTGTGGAGCTGGAGTCCGATGGACACTCTTCCTACTCCAGCTTCAGACCGTCTTTCAATTTCCCGATCTTTCTTCCGGTTGCCGTATCCCTCAAGAAGAGGTCGACATGTTCGTGTGGATGTGCCTTCGACACATGGGGTTCTGATAACTCGGGTAGCACCCTTCCGAGTCGTTTCGGTTCATCACTCATGGGAATCCACCTCATCACCTATCGTTCCATTCTCGAAGTTGACGTGTATATCTACGGGCGCTTTCCTCAAGCTCCCGTTGTTGTCTCTTGAAATGCTCCCGCCAAAAGGTTTCGCTTTCCTCAAGTTGCTGTTGAAATCGAGGCTGTGCTTCTCGTTCCCGCTTCTTCTCAACCCGCTTCTTGAACTCGTATATGTCCTGGGCTATCCGCCCCTCGAGAGACAGAGGTTCTTTCTTGAGGTCGATGATCACGTCTGGCATGGGTTTGACAGGGAATCCCGCCTCTCTCAGTCTATGCCAATGATAATAGTCATATTCTGGCATCTTCTAAACCACCTCCTTGATTTCAGGCGACATCACGATATATATGCCTTTCGAAATCCAGTCTGGATGGAACTATGAAGAGTAATGCTCGGGGCTTAAATCAGGGAGTTTTCTCGCCGCCTCCCAGGTGGTCGTCTGACTAAGGCTTAAATGCGACATCATATTATGTACATTCATCGGAGGCACGTGTGTGGAATGGGAAGAATTCATAAACTCGTTCTGGCCAATCGTGCTCTTGATTGCTGGCATTGTCTCAAGCACGTTCACCGCCTGGGTGGGTTACAAATACGGCAAGAAGGCTTGGTTGGATACAAGGAGAATGGAGAACGCGGAGAAAAGATTGACCAGTATTCTGATTGATATGGAGAAGGATGCCAGCGACACTGAGAGACGGATAAGAGCATTCGAAGAGAATCCATATGATGACAATGAATCCTTCTTCGGTTTGAATAGAAGACTGGAACACTATTCTAAACTCCCAATCTTCGGTCAAATCAGAATCCAATATGAAGAACTATATTCACAAATCACAGGATTCTTTCGGAGTTTTGACGAGATGCATCGATTTCGAACTCAAGCAAGAAGAGATATCCAAAAATGCGTTGAAGACACGCTGAATGTCCTTGTCCCACAAGAGAAAGTCATGGTCGATTCCGAATATCGTGACGAAAAGGACCTTGTCGCTGAGAAGATCAATGCTCTTGGACCTTTGGTCAGCCTATTGTACCCCGCGATAGTGATGAATTGGTCGGCGGAGAAAACCCTCAAGAAGTTGGAGGAGGAGAGGTCGTGGCGGGAAGAGTTTGCTCGTTTCTCTCCTCTTACTATCGAGAGATCGGATTTTGTATATCAGCTGTATATGAAGCTGGATACGTATGACAGCATAGGGAAGTACGCAGCGGCAAGGAAGAACATCTTGGATTCACACGAATCGCTGACGCGCGGTCTCTCTGAGAGAATGCACGAAGATACAAAACTCGCTTTTCCTGAGTAGTCTCAGCCTTTTGCAGAGGCATGCGGACGTGTTTTGGAGCCCCGCCGCTCCCCGATGGCCATCCCCTACCTTCTCGGAACTCTGCTTATTACAATTTGTTTCAAATGCAATACTGGCATTGATCTTTGTTGAATGGTTGATTTGACCAAAATGTCCTAACCCTTGGATATGTGGGTTTTCAATTGTTGACGAATGATATCAATTGTATACTTGGCTTTGGGAAATGCTGCATGATCAGCGTGACGTTCGACCCAGAAATCAATATCTCTTAGTGCATCTTTAATACGATTGGGGCTTGATTCTGTCATACCTTTCTGGAAAGCGGATACCGCATCATCAAACCGACGCGCAAATAATAATGCCAATCCCATTTCAAAATGCCATCTGGAATTTGGTCGACCTTTCAGAGCAGATTGGTATCGAGAAATAGCCTTATCATATTCGCCCAAAGCTAAATGTAGGTTACCCCAACAACCGTATGTGACAGGATCATCATGAGCACGCTCTTCAGCACACTTACAATCTTGCCTAGCTTGTTCGATTCGACCTAGGCGAACGTTGATTAACGAGCGGTCTTGATAGACACAAGCATCATCCCAGCCCCGGGCGATTGTAGCTGTGAGATCTTCTTCAGCTCCAGCATAGTTACCCCGGAATTTTCGCACATTATATCGTCCCCAGTAAATCTCAGCATTATCTTCTCCACGAGCGATTGCTTCCGTGAGATCATTCTCCGCTTCACTAAATTTGCCCTGATGAAATCTCGATTGGCCCCGTTCCATGTAGACGCCACCATCATTCATACCTAGGGCGATGGCTGTCGTGAAATCCTCCTCCGCTTCGAAATACTTACCCAGCGGCAATCGTGACACGCCGCGGGAGTAGTATACTTCAGCATCAACCCTGCCCAGGGCGATGGCTGTCGTGAAATCCTCCTCCGCTTCGAAATACTTACCCAGCGGCAATCGTGATCCGCCTCGAAAGAAGTATACTTTAGCGTCAACCCTGCCCAGGGCGATGGCTGTCGTGAAATCTTCTTCTGCCTCGGGATAGTTCGCCAGACAAAGACGCGCTTCACCCCGATGGTAGTATGTCCCGGCGTCTTGAACCTGATCGATGGCAGTCGTGAGATCTTCCTCAGCTCCGACATAGTTACCCAGGTTATATCGTACAGCGCCTCGATTGCAATATGCTCCAGCATCATCCCGGCCCCGGATGATTGCAGCTGTGAGATCTTCTTCTGCCCCAGCGTTGTTGCCTTGGTAACCTCGCGCAATGCCTCTGGAATAGTAGAGATCAGCATTGTCCATATCACGGGTGATGGCTGCTGCAAAATCTTCCTCAGCACCAACGTAGTTGCTTCGATGGACTCGTACGACTCCCCGCACTCTGTATGCTTCAGCGTCTTCCAGCCCTCGATCGATAGCAGCCGTGAAATCTTCTTCAGCTCCGAGGTAGTCACCTAGCTGATCCCTCGCCACTCCACGTTGGCTGTACATTCTAGGGTCATCTTCTCCTCGATCGATAGCAGCCGTGAAATCTTCTTCAGCTCCGGCATAATTATTCTGTGCACTTCGCGCCAAACCTCTTGCAGTGTAGATGCCAGAGGTATCATGACCTCGATTGAGTGCCATTGTACTTATCGATTCGGCATCTTTGAATCGATTGGCAAGAATCAGCCTTGAAGTGAGATAAAACAAGTCATGGATCCACTCCGATTTTGTCTCCACAACTGTCCTAATCGCTTCTATGGTTGTTTTCCAGTGTGTTGCCAATTCTGGCAGACCGATTCCTGTAACCTGCAAGGAATCTCTCAACTGTTCATCACCAAAAGCATCTAATTGACCGTTCCGCAGACCTAGAAGCCCCATGTTGACCAGACCCTTGGCTGCCGTGGTTACTTCGGTATCTGCTAACTTAGCTCCTAATTGTACGACATAATCAAATCGGGTTGGAAGCCAAACCTCTCGGATTAGATATAAGGTGTCATAGACTTGTTTGGCGGCCGGCCATTTTCCACAGGCCAATTCGAATCTGTCCCTCCATGATTCGAGTTGACTGGGTCGCCAATTATCCAGTGTCAGCCGTTGACCAATATCACGGGCGTGTTCTACATTCATCAGCAAGGTTCTGAATGTCTTATCACTATTGGATATCATCCGATTAATCTGGGTTTCATCAATATCCACACTTAGATTCTTGGTCAGTTTTCCCAGTATTGATTGTAGCCCAGTCAGTGTAAACTCGGGCAATTCATATTCCTTAAACCATCTCCACAAAGGTCGCGATGTATCAGACCTCAGTTTTTCCTGATATTGTGGTTCTGTCCGCGCTGTGGCAACTACATACATTTCCCCCGAATTCATGGCATCTTCAAAGAATTTCAGAAAACTGTTAAGTCTTTCCGCATAAGGGATCTGTTCAGACGAACACATATCCAGGCGTCGATGCAGATCGTCAAATACAAATAACACCTTTCTGTCACGCAGCTCATCGGGAAAGCCAGCTGGGGTGTTTAGATATGAGTCCCCTTCTCCCTTAGCAACGCATATAGTCCACCCCTTTTCTTCACATAAACGTTTTGCCAACTCGGCAACTTCCCGAGTTTTGCCCAGACCAGCACGGCTTTGCACAAGAAGTGCTCCCCCGCTGGCCAGGAGTCTACGGTATATATCATCCTGATTATTCTCCACGGATTCCCTTTCCATGATATAAGGGACCTCATAAGGTGCAAATCCTTCACTGGAGTCCATCCGAAAAATCGCTGGTAATACATCTGGGGAATGTCGAATTACCTCAAACAGTTCAGTGACCTTGGTTGGTGGAGTGGATGCCTTGAGCTTCTGCAATATTCTTGCTACATTCCGGTCTAATCCGTTCATTTTCTGATCCGCTTCACCAAATTTCACTATAATCTCATCAAATCTCTCCGTCATCAACGCAGTTAGCTCGGTTCCCTTGTTGATTATCGCATCTAAATTCGTTTGTAAATCCTTTGATATTCGATTGAATTGGTCTTCATTCTGTTCCTGAAGGCTGGCTAAGAATTTAAGAATCTCCCCTGTCTTCTCTTCATCCGAGCCGCCTGCTTCTTCGTACCATTTCTGCAGATAGGTACCCACTCCAGGAATTGCCCCTAATGCGAATCTAGCGGCTTTATCCAATACAGGTTTTTCCTTGACTTTTTTGACACCGTCTCTTACGTAGTAGTAAACGTTTACGACTTTCTCATAGGCCTCTTTGATCTTCGCAAGCTTTCGAGTCCAAGACAATATGATCCCTCCTCATATGATTCGTATCCCCATATATTCTATTCTGTCTTGTGTATCCTTTCTCACAATGGAGTTCATTGCTAATAGATACCTTAAATGTATAAGTTTTCATCGTCCAACATCTTTGGATACTGCACATTCAGGTCGGGCCACCGCCTTATCTTGATTTCACTCCTAGCTTCAAGTGACGTACTCCTGTGAGCTTCTATCTACTTATATAGTCCGTTCGAAAGCGTTGGCTGTATTTCTCAGGTAGAATGATTAAAGGGTGCGTAGGTGCACCTTTGGTGTATTAGAATGGGATGCAAACCACGACACCCGAGAGATGATGGCAGAGGAATTATTGAGAAACAAAGAACATCTAGCTGTGAAGAAGATATGGCAATCACTAGTGGATAGAGAGCTCTATTCTAGAGGATACGAATCATTTAGACAGTTCTTCTTAGGTGTTGTAGATGGGTCGTCCATATGCCTGTGTTTCATGAACGATTTGAAGAATCAAAAGAGTATAGCCTTAATCTCTGAGAGATCCACCACAGTAAGCCTTATTCGCAAACAGAAATCTGTTCTAGAGAGGGAAAAATGACAGACTTCAATGAGAACTCCGACATATCATAGGTCCAAATTGAAACCTCGATTAGAAATTTCCGAGTTGGCATAGCAAAGTCGGACATTTTGGGTCGATTTGAGGGGTTTTCGGGGTAGTATCTTTATATAGGGAAATAGAGGCGAACACGAACTCGGACATTTGGACAACCTTTAAATCCCCATAGTCCATTTGGCGATATGATGCTTGACCCCTGGTTGCTGGTTGTGATAATTCCCCTGTATTTTGTTCTGAAAATGCTCTACATCGCCTTTGGTCTGAAAGTTAGATCATGGAATCCAACAAAGTACGACCTGATGGTCTATAAGTGGAGCGGCAACCGCATCACAAGATAGCACTGGAAGAGGCGAAAAGAGTTCTCAGGGACGCACAGCAACCGTATCACAGGATTGCGCTCAGGGAGGCGAAGTTGAGCCTACGTGGAGGATGACAGGTCTGATGCGGGAGGTTGAGGCATGGTCGAGATGAAGCGTTCCCCGAACGCCATTCCATGTGGAATATGTGGAAGCCATTTCTTTCCTTGGACGGGCGAGGTCGAGGTAGCGTTCAAAGCCCTGCCCGGCTTCCCCGGGGACAAATATTACTTCATGATATGCAAGGAGTGCAAGGAGGCGGACAGATCACCGGCGGCCAAACACAAGCAGATCCCGGAGCTCTGCGATTTCGTCTGGGAGACGATGGTCCTGGGCGACGCATACACCTCAAGGCCGACGCTCTCGATGGAAGCCTTCACCGCGGTTGGCATTCCCCAGGAATGGGTTCAGATGTGTCTTGACTCTAGGAGAGAGAAAAGGAGTGGGAAGCGAGGAAATGGTACGCAGTGACCCGGGTATCCAGCCTGTACTTCCCATGCCGCATTTGAATCCTGGCAATTCTCTGAGCAGGCTTGTCGTCTCCGTATACGTCCGAATTGCGTTTTTGAGAAAAAATGTGCTTCTAGCATGAGATCATAGAGAACGATAGCGTTGTGGAGCCTTTATTGAGGGTGTAAGGGAGATCAAGAGAAGAATGGAGAGAATTCACAGAAGGAAGAATAAGAGCAGGAGAATGCGTCTATGAGCCTCAGAAGGGATTGAAGGTGACAGATGCGAAGTTGTCGGCACGATTTCGACGCCCCGTATGACCCAAAATGACAACAAATCCTTGACATGACAAATCTTAATAACAAATAGTCCTATTCTGGGATTCAATGGAGCTTACACTTCTCGAGAGCAAGAAGACATACGCGAAGATCGAGGTTTCCGGCATGGATGAGACCCTTCTTTACCCATTGGTCGACGAACTGATGAGGGACAAGGACGTTTCCGAGGCAAAATACGTCACAGGTCATCAGCAGCTCGACAAGCCCGTGATATACGTAAAGGTCAAGAAAGGGAAGCCTCAGACCGCGGTGAAGCGTGCGGCTGCCAAGATATCCAAGGAATTCAAGGAAGCGCGGGAGAACCTCGAGAAGCAGCTGAAATGACGTGTTCGGATGGAGGAAACCATAGGGATCTCTGTCTTTTTGACCGATACTCCTGGGATCGGCGGTAGACTCAGAAAGGAACCTGAGGATTTTCTTGTTGAAGAGATATCAAATGAGCTTGAACGCGTAGAGGGCGGCAAGTTCACCGCCGCGAGAATAAGGTCCAGGAACTGGGAGACGAACAGGCTAGTCCGTAAACTGGCAAGGATCCTGAGGATGTCGAGAAGGAAGATACGTTTCGCCGGTACCAAGGACAAGAGGGCGGTCGCGACACGGCTGTTTCAATTCGATTGCTCCCCGGAGATGGTGAACTCACTGTCAATGGCGGATGTGGAGATCCTGGATGTCTTTCAAACGAACGATCGGCTGGATATCGGAGACCTATTTGGTAACGAGTTCACGGTTGGTGTCAAGGACATTCTGATGCCCATAAATGACGCCTACAACGAATCGTTCGAAACGGGCAGTGAGATACTGGAGACCGGCGGTTTCCCCAATTTCTTCGGCGTACAAAGATTTGGTGTGATAAGGCCTGTTACCCACTTGGTCGGAAGACACATCACAAGGGGGGACTTCGAGCAGGCGGTCATGACGTACGTTGGGAACCCGATTGCCGGAGAACATGAAGAGGCCTTCGAGGCCAGGAAGGCTCTCCAGGAAGACCGGGACTATGCCAAAGCGCTGGTGGACTTCCCAGAGAAACTGTCGTTCGAAAAGGCGGTGCTTAACCACTTGGTCAAGGACCCTGACGATTTCGTGGGCGCCCTGGGACAACTCCCGGGGAACCTGCTGATGATGTTCGTGCACGCCTACCAGTCCTATCTGTTCAACAGAATGCTGAGTCTGCGAATGGAGAAAGGCATCCCATTGGACCTTCCGATCGAGGGCGACCTCGTTCTACCCCTGAACAAGTACGGCCTACCAGATCATGGCAATTGGATCCCCGTCAAAGAACGAAACATGGAGAAGGTCACCGATCAGGTGAAGAGGAAGAGAGCGTTCGTCAGCGCTGTCCTGTTTGGGACTGAATCGGAACTTGCCAAAGGAGAGATGGGTGAGATCGAGAGCAAGGTCATCGATGATGAAGGCGTGAAGAATCGCGACTTCTTCATTGGCCAGATGGCAAGACTATCCTCAAAAGGAACACGGCGGGAGATTCTCGCACCAATGGACGTGATAGAGATCCACAAGACCGAGGATTCGGTTCTGTTCAATTTCCAGCTCAACAAGGGATGCTATGCGACGTCTCTTCTCAGAGAGTTCATGAAGACTGACGCCGTCAACTACTGATGACCTGCTTGGATGTTTGAATGCCATTCTTCTTGCTACTGTTTTCACATATGCAGAACCGCTCCTACAAATATTTATATGGGATGCAGTGTCGATGTGTTAGGTTAGTTGGAGGCTGTTCAAATGTCAGAAGAGGAATTTAGTGGGCGAGCCCAATGGATGTCGATTGTCACAGTCGTGATTCTGGTACTCGTTTCGCTTCTTGTGGTCATGCCGACCCAGATGCCGACGGTCAAGGCTTACAACACGCCCGGAAGCGGCGTTAACTGGAACATGGACGATCTGGTTACCTTCTCAGGAGGCGATGTGCAGAGTGTTGGTGGTGGACAATACATACTGTTGAACGATTTGACGATCGCGGGAGGAGCCACACCAGATACCGTTTACATGAGAGACAACGAAGTCCTGTACGTAGCACCAGGATTTCAGATACTTGTCAACGGAGTATTCCTTTCTCAGCAGTCGGCTGCTGGCGGGATATCTTTCGTGTCTTTTTCAATGGCACCGCAGCCTGGGGATTGGACGGGGTTCATATTCTCAGCTAGGAGCATCGGACGATTCAGCGGAACCTATATCGGATTTGCATCCACTGGGATAGAGATCAACGATGCTGATGTTACAATTCAGGGAAGCTTCGTACAGACCTGCTACCCGTATGGAATCTACTATACCGGCGGTCTTCTGCATATCAACGGAACAGAGGTCTTGGGATCCTCTCCTCCAGTTGCTTCAATGACCAATAATGGTGGGACGGCCATCTATGCGACCGGGGTCGTGAGGGACACCCTTTGGATTAACCGGAGCACCATCATCGGTGGAAACGCAGATCCAACTGGCCCAGGTGGGCGCGCCATCTTCACAATCAACCTGGATGGTCCCATCGGGCTAATCAGGAACACTCGAATCCAAGGTGGTAATGGTGGATACAACAACATAGATGGCGGAGGTGCCGGAGGAGGCGGTCTAGCTTTCCATGCATTCCCAGTCTTTGACATGGGAGGACCCATGCCGGGCATCAACATTAGCGGTAACACATTCATCCGAGGAGGGAATGGCGGTATCAACAACGCCACAATGGATGGAGATTCAGGATGGGGCGGTCCAGGGATACTCATCAGCGATAACGATTACGTGGGCACTGTTTCCATTGCTAAAAACGTTTACATATCTGGAGGAGACGGCGGAGACAACTTCGCCAACCACAATGTGTTGCTTTCAATTGGAACTGGCGGCACTGGAATATCCTTGGACAATGTAGGAGGAATGCCTACCAGAATCCGTGATAATATTGACATTAAAGGCGGAAAGGGTGGAAACAACAGTGGTGCGTCCATGATGGGCGGGGTCACTCCTGGATATGGTGGATCCGGAATTAATCTGAATGACAACAGGGGCACTCTGGTCCTCACCAACATCATTGAAGGTGGCCATGGTGGCAACAACACTCTCACTGGCTTGGGTGTGCTTGCAGGCAACGGTGGAAACGGTATCCGTTCGTCGATCTCCCAGAACATAACTATCAGGAACTGCCGCGTCTTCGGTGGAGAAGGGGGAGATGATTACGCTGGATTAGGTCCCGGGATAATGTCTGGTCCTGGTAATGGAGGCTATGGGCTGCGGTCCATGGACACCACAGGTCTTGTCGATAACAACTACATCGGTGGAGGCGAGGGCGGAGACAACTACGGTCAGACCGGGGACGGCCGTCCAGGTGGTTATGCAGTCTACCTTGGGCAGACGAACGCACCCACGTTCGACATGGGCACTATTGTCGGTGGTAAGGGCGGTGACAACTACCATCCAATGGGATCCGGCGCAGGCCAGGGCGTACATGCATTCTACATCGATACTGTCAATGGAGTGGACATCTTTAGTGTTAACATCCAGGGCGGAGATGGAGGCCACGTATATGACGGTGCCAATGCCATTCCCGGGATTGGAGGAGGTGCCATCACGATACCTACGGGAGCTACTTGGGTTAACATCAGTCAGAACCCTACGATCACAGTGGGCGTTGGCGGCCTTCATTTCATTCTAGGGACCCAGCAGGCTAACGGGTCCTTCGTCGTGGAGGTCGGGTCGCCGGCGAGATCTGTCCAGATTACTGATAACAATATCGTGAACGGAAACCAGGCAGGCATTCTCTGTGCCGGACCTGGAGTGCTAATTGACGGGAACAAGATCCAAGACAACAACATGGGCATAATTCTGGACACGGATGGAGACTGGGCCAATATTACCAACAACCCGATGATATCAGGAGGATCTGCCGGGGTAGTTTCCTTCGGCGGGGACAACACTCTGATCAGGAACAACACTATCGAGAATACCGATGTGGCTCTGGGTTTCTTGGACTCCAGTGACAATCTCGTTGACCGGACCAGAGTCAACAATTCTACACAAGTGGCAGTTCTGCTGGATTTCTTATCGGATAATCTGCTTGTGGAAAACAGCACAATCACAAACTCAGGGCTGTGGGACTTCCAGTTGACAATGCTTTCCAACGCGACGACACTCAACACAACCTTCGACGGAGCCCTGGTCTTTGTCGCACCTGATAATAATCTGACCGTCAAGAACTACCTTCACGTGAAGGTCCTGGACGTTGTTCTGGCTCCACTTCCTAACGCTGATGTTGAGATACGTGATAACTTGGCACAGGTGTACGCGACTCCTTTCTTTGGTGGCGGAGATCCAACCACCAATCCCGGCGGGAAAGTCAACTGGATAGTGGTCACTGACAGGATCTACGAGGGGAGCATGATCGCGACCGAGAACATCACGATCGGAGAGGTTTCTGTGGTTGGGCGGACATTCGTTAACAACCCGAGATTCGTGGACATGTCGATCTCGCATCAAGAGGTCTTCGTTGAATTCAGCGCCGACATGGAGCCTCCTGAGATTCACAATGTCCTTTTGGACGGCGTGAAGTTCAGGACCGTAACAGGTGGAACCCTTGTGGGTCTCGCTGCCCTCCTGAATGACACTCTGACAGGGAATTCCAACATCGCCAGTGCTAACCGGACCGTCGGTATGGCGAATTGGCCTAGCAGTCCGATGTTCCCCCAAACCCCACCCTTTGACTCTCCCGTTGAGATCGTTATCGATGGCATTGACACCACAGGATGGTTGGTCGGCTCTTACGAGATCTGGGTATATGGATGCGATGCCGTGGCCAAATGCAACACTACCGGCGACTTCGCCACTTTGAACATCACCTCTGCCGACCTTCAGCCTCCAGAGATAAACAATGTTCTCGTGGATGGTGTTGCGAGTGTCCCGGTGACTGCCGGTGCCATAGTGGTACTGACCGCGAATATCGACGATTCTGCAGCGGGTGGATCCAGCATTGGCTGGGCGAACTACACGATCGGTCAGGACAACTGGCCAGGTTTCCTTATGAACCCAACGGACGGGACCTTCGATTCCATAACTGAAGATGTGATCGGGATGGTGGACACAACAGGTTGGGCAATCGGCTCATATGAAGTGTGGGTTTACGGCTGCGATGTCATACCGAACTGCAACATCACCGGAAATTTCGCGACAATCAACATCGTTGGGGAGAGCATGCCGCCTGAGGTCCATAGCGTCACAGTGAACGGTCTCGCATTGGTCAATGTGGCGGCAGGGACTATCGTTACCCTAAATGCCACTGTGAACGACACACTGACTGGTGGGTCCAACATAATGTTCGCGAACTACACCATGAGCTTTGCGGCTTGGCCGGGTGTGGGGATGTTCGCAGTGGACGGGAGTTGGGGAGATGATGTATCCGAAGACGTAACTGCTCTGGTGGACACTACTGGATGGAACTGCGGGCCCTTCGACCTCCATGTCTACGGCTGGGATTCGATTCCCAATTACAACATAACTTCCACGGCCTTCGCAACAATTAACATCACTGTATGTGACTTCCAACCCCCAGAGATCAATAATGTACTGATAGATGGACAACCAACCCAAACATACCAGATCTCTACTTTGCCCGCCACGATCTGGCTCACGGCACTGATCGATGATACTTCAACCGGCGGCACAGCTATTGGCGGCGCCAACTACACCACTCCGGCTGACAACTGGCCTGGAACACCGATGAACCCGATGGACGGGACATTCAATGACACGGCGGAAGATGTAGATCTGACCATACCAACTCCGACTGTGGCAGGGGTGTACGACTACTGCGTGTACGGCTGGGATCAGGTCATTCCTCCGAACTACAACATGACGGGAAGTTGTGCAACTCTGACGATTGTGGACGACGTGATGCCGGATGTGTGGAACGTCTTCCTGAATGGAACGGCCAGCGTTTCGGTAACTGCTGGAACCCTCGTTAGACTGGACGCGGACGTGGACGATTCCGTGACCGGTGGCAGTGACATCTGGGACGCATACTGGGTGGAACAAGGAGCTGCTTGGCCCGGAAACCCAATGTACCCAAGTGACGGAACCTTTGACAATCCGACCGAGGGAGTGAATATTACCATTGACACTACTGCTTGGACGCCGGGTGACCATTTTATCTGCGTCAACGCACGAGATGTACTCGATAATCGCAACGCCACATGCCAAAATAGCGCTACTCTGACAATTATGGTAGACAATCTACCTCCAGAGATCTCGAATGTATTCGTGGATGGTGGACCAAGCGTCACAGTGACGGCTGGTGCCATAGTGGTCCTGACCGCAGATATCGACGATTCCACAACGGGCGGATCCAACATTGGCGGGGCGAACTTCACGATCGGTCAGGACAACTGGCCAAGTACGCTGATGAACCCGACTGATGGGGCCTTCAATTTCATATCTGAAGGGGTGAACGAGACTGTGGATACAGCAGGTTGGGCAATCGGTCCATATGAAGTGTGGGTTTACGGCTGCGATGTCATGCCGAACTGCAACATCACCGGAGATTTCGCGACAATCAACATAGTTGCGGATACCACACCGCCAACAGCGTCTGGAACTCCCACGGGAACTGGCATATCCATAGCAACCAACATCACCCTCACTTTCGACGAACCCATGGACACAGCAAGTGTTGTATCCTCATTCAACTACACCGATCTGACAACGACCTGGACTTCTGTAGACGGGGCAATCACCTGGTCCAACGGCAACAGAACAATGGAGTTCAATCCAACCACCGACCTCGCGTACACCACCACATACATTGTCACTCTCGATGGGTCGATCGCGACCGACGTGATCGGCAACTTCCTCGACGGGAACAGCGACGGAACCGGCGGGGACAGCTACACCTTCAACTTCCAGACGGAGGATCAACCACCTGTTGTGGATATCACACCGCCTTCAGTGATCGGCACGACACCTGACGACGAAGATACCGATGTTGCGGTCGATGTCCCCGTGATTGAGATCGAATTCGATGAGCCCATGAACGAGGCCTCGGTCGACGTTGATCTGGACAGCATCTCATTCAGTGAGAGCTGGGATGGCAACACTCTTGTGATAACTCCTCTCGAAGACTTGGAATACGACACCGAATACACCGTCACAATCACCGATGCCGAGGACCTTGCGGGGAACGCATTAGGAACTTACACATTCACCTTCACGACCGAGACAGAACCCGTGACACCTCCGTCGGATGATGGAGCAGCTGATCTCACCTGGCTTTGGCTGTTGCTAATAATCTTACTGGCAGTCATCATAAGTCTGCTGTTGTTCTTCGTACTCAGGAAGAAAAAGCCGGCCGAGGAAGAGATGTTGGAGCCCGAGCAACCAGAGGAGTTCTACGAAGAGCCGGTTCCGGAGGAAGAGGAAGTTCCTCCGCCTATCGATGATCTGGAATTCGAGGAAGAGCCTGTTCCAGAAGAAGGGAGCGAATTCCTGGACGAAGAGGACTAGACGATTCCCCAGGCATGCTCGCAGTTGCCCACGATCGGTTCCAGGTCCTCCAAGGTCCTCTTGGTGTTGGGTGACTCGAAACTGAACTTCGTAACGTTGACAGGGTACTCGTTGTAGTAAAGCACTGTGTTGAATATCCTCAGAAATGGTTGCTGTATCCTCCAGTATGCACGCGAATACGATTCCATCTCCATCTCGAACTTCTTGTCCCCGTCATCCCCGCTGAGCATGAAGATAGGTAAGTCGTTCTCATAGCGTTTCCTCATCCTGATGTTATGGATGGTGTGAAGTATTCCTTCCTGAGCATCATAGAACCGCCAGCTCTTGGACAGAATCCTCTCCCCCCAGTCCAGCCTGCTGGAGTGCCTCTCGGTCCTCCGGAACACGGGTGGGCCGATGTGGGGCATGAAGTAATCTATGAAGGACCCTGTCTCCGAATGAAAAACACCCCAGTACCAGGGTGTTGTCGGTGAGTTTATGCGGACCTTCTGGAAGTAAGCGGTCCCTTCAACCTCCTCGTCTCTGTTCCCAATGGATATGTGTCCTCTGGCCTTGCTTCCCCTTATCTTGTGCATGGCGTAGCTCAGATGCATGAAGTACTCCTTTCCGGTGGGAGCTACATCGGTCAAGAAGTCGGTCCAGGGTCTCATGTCGATCTCGATGTTCATGTCCTTTCTCGCGATGGTGACCTTGTTGGTGTCATCCTCTCCTGAAAAGACATAGTGACCTTTTCCGGCAAGGCTCAACTCCCTCCTTCCCGGGGACCAGGTGCTCGTCATCGGCCCGTCATCTATGAAGAGAGGGTCCATCATGGTCTTCCCGTCGAAGTACCAGGATGCCGTCATGCCGTACGCCGAGACCACCCCGGGTTCTTTCTGAATATCGCTCTTTCTTGACCACGGATGGTCGTTAACCAAGACCTTTTTGCAGTTCCTGGTGCCCCAGAGAACCACCATTTGTTTCGTCCTGTTGGGTTCATCCTGATTCTTGAAGAAGAAGACCCACCACCACCACCACCAAGTTCGGTTGCGAAGCTGGTTGGTCGTGTCAATGTCCATGATTCCCCTGTAGTTCATCCGGACGGGTGATTGCGGTGACGAGTAAAAACGTTATTGGAAACGGGTTATCTTTTAATAGGGAGTCGGGATTTGACTTTCCATGGCGCCGAGAAAGGACGACGAAGAAGGCGAATGCGATGTCATTGGTTGCACAAACCCCGCCTTGCGATCGGTGGCAGGGAAGAAGTTCTCCAAGGCGGTCAGTGATGTCAAGGTTCCTGGCTCAAGGCGCGTCCATGTGTGCAAGGACCACTACAGGCGGTTCCGGAAGAAGACGAAGGCAGATAGAAAGCTGGAGAGACTTGATTGGTAGGAGATTTCGATCTCCCGTTTTTTTGGGTTTTGCATCCCTGATCTTTGACCCATAGCCATAAGTTCTTTTGGGAATCCGGTATTGCACATGCGTGAAACCGACCACGATTCAGTTCTTTTCAAATGCCGGGGTCTTTGCTTCCATCTTCTTCATTCCCGTTTTCGCCAGGGATATCGGAGTGAACGAGTTCCAGCTTGGCGTGGTGATAGCACTCTTCTCCCTTGCCCTGCTAGTCTCCAGTTACGTCTTCGGACGATGGGCGGATGTCTATGGGCGTAGAAGGATCCTGCAGGCCGGCCTTCTGTTGAGCGCTCTCGCATCTGCGACACAGGTCCTTGCTCAAGACATCGTCACTCTGGCATTGACCAGAGTCCTCGTGGGGCTTGCGGTCGGCGTCTTCCCCTCCGCGATGTATGCATACGTGTATGATTCTCAACGAAAGATCGGCAAGTTCGCGTCGTTCGGTGCGCTTGGATGGGGTATTGGTTCGGCATTGGCCGGTTACCTTGCCCTCTTCTGGGCGATCTTCCTGCTCTCTTCTGTGTTCCTGTTCGTGGCATTCCTGGTCGCTCTGCTTCTCACACCGGTCCCTGAGGTGAAGCTCAAGGTCCCCTTCTTCCCCCGGAAGGTCATCAAGAGGAATCTGTCCGTGTATATGGCAGTGCTCGTGAGGCATACGGGAGCACATGCGATTTGGGTGATATTCCCGTTGTTCCTTCTCGATCTCGGGATGGACCTCTTTGCCGTCGGGATACTCTATGTCGTGAACACCGGAACGCAGTTCGTCGTAATGCAGTTCACCGACAGGTTCGAGTCCTCAAGGCTGGTAACCTTTGGACTGCTGGTATCAGCTCTGACCTTCGTTACATTCACATTTGCCAGGAACTTCACAGAGATGTTCCCAACACAGATCCTCCTTGGTGTCTCGTGGGCCACCCTTTACGTGGGTTCCCTCAAGTTCGTTATGGAGAGGAACGTTGAGAGGGCAACCTCGACAGGACTTCTGAATTCTGTCATGAGCATTTGTGCGATAATCGGACCTTTGATCGGCGGATCGGTCGTGGTAGTCGCCCTGTCCATGGGCGTGGCTCAGCTAGATGCATACAGATGGACGATGTACGTTGCCACGGTGATGGCGATAATATCATTCTTAGGATTCTGGCTGTCCGCTCGAAGGAATCGGAAGTCAGAGAATGTCGAGCTCCTTTAGCCCTGTGACAGGATTCTCTTTGCGAATGAGGGTGAGGTCGTTGAGCCTCCTCAAGACAATCTCGTTCAACGTGCAGACTTCCGCCTGAAACAGATGTCCGCCGATGACGTTGTTGCTCTCATCCGCAAGTGAGGCGTGCAGATGGACCACGGTTTCCTTCCCGGTCGTGATGCTTCCTTGAAGAGATACGAGTTCGCAGGCGTTCTTGAACTCCTTCTTCTGATACACCTCGCCGTCGAAATATCCCAGCACGAAGTTGCGCAACATGCCGATCCCGGTCAGGACGATTCCGCTCTCAATTCCATGCTTCCCAATGACGGCTCCAAGCGATTCAAAAAGGTCTTCCCCGTCCTCCAGCTTGACAACAATCAAGCTCTTATCCTCACCAGATTTCATAATGACCATCTCAAAGTTTCTTCACCGGTTCGGCCCTGATGCCCAGATTGTCCCTGATCTCACCAGCAAGTTCCCTTGAAGAGCCGTGGCAGGTGTAGACCACGTTCGGTGAACAATCCTCTACGAAGCCCATCAAGGCGTCGAAATCACCGTGGTCGCTGAACGGGAACTGAGCATCAATGTCATAACTTCCAGTGTAGTTGTAGATCCCGCACCAACCAGACACATAGCACGCCTTTCCACCGCCGTCCTTGAACTCCACCATCTCACCGCTGACGGGCCTCTTCAGCTTCCTTTTGGTGACAATGAACACATGCGGCTCCTTTCTCTCCTGGTCCGTGAGTTCGTCAAACCTCTTGTACTCAAGTGGGATTCCGCTCGCACGATAGACATCCGCGATGTCGGCGATTTTCTTCGTAACAACCACATCATGGTCCAGCCTGTTCATAAGGGCGATGAGCTCCTGGGCCTTTCCGAACTCGTACGCGCCGATAGCTACCGCCGTCTCCTCCAACTGTGTCTGGACCCAGCTCAACAGATCGTTCTCAATCTCCTGTTTGGGAGGGAAACGAAACGACGGTTTTCCGTAAGTGGCCTCGATGATGAGTATGTCGCAGTTCTCGCCCTTGGCTTTCCCACACGTGAGACCGCCTTCGGGATTCAGGTCACCGGTGTAGAGGACATCATTGATCCTGACCATCGCAGATCCGAACACATGGCCAGCTTCCCGAAATGATACGGTGAAACCGTTGAAGTCCATTTCTTCCCCATATCCCAGGACAGCACCCTCTGACAGACCAGTTCTGACCTTCATGATCTCCATCGTCTCCGGAGTCATCAATGCGCCCTGTATCAGATGGTCGAGGTGTGCGTGGCTCACAATGGCGGCCGGCGTTGGCCTTTTCGGATCGAGGACGATCTCCTTGATACCATCCCTTACATGTATCCCGTTCCCCAGAAATACGTCCAATCTATCTCCTCGTGAAAATATAGAGCATCGGGATTCTCCGCTTCAACCCGCTCCAGTACGCGCATTTGGAGCATTTGAAACCGAGCGTCACCGTCCCGCCGAATACGGTGAGATTCTTGACTTTCTTCAGTTTTGTATCGCATACGGGGCATCTGGAGACGTGCCTCTTCTCTGGGCTTTCCCTGCAGTGTATCTCTACGTCTACCAGGTCAGAGTCCAAAGCAATCTGCCTCAACCTTCTCTCACCCACTTTGAAATTCTCGTCCGAGCGTAGTTCCTTCTCGACCAGCCGTTTGAGCTCCCTCTGAGAGTTAACGACCCTCCTCCGCACGAAAATGCTCTTCAGCGCCTCCAAGATCTCTTCGTCCTTTGGGACGCGGTACTCGGGCATCGAGATGATAATGTTCTGATGTGATTCAAACTTTTCTCTTTTGTTGGCCACATCTATCAGTTTGTGATGTCTGGACATGTGTTGATAATCTTATTATAGCCCATTCACATTCAATTGAAGGCGCGCGAGGGTAGCCAAGACTGGTCAAAGGCGACAGACTCAAGATCTGTTCCAGAAGTGGTTCCGGGGTTCAAATCCTCGCCCTCGCATCGCCCTGATTCTCATATCCACATCATCGACATCATTAAATCGAGATGTTCGTATCTCAGTGGAGAAGATGGGGTGTGATATGACCGTCTTCTAGAGGAGGAACGTGCATGGAGAGATCTCTTAAGGGTTTTGGTGCGATAGTGAGACGACTGTTCGTGATCGTATTTGCGATTGCCATGGTTGCAGCGGCATTCGTTGTTCTGCCTTCGGAGGTAAAGGCGGACCTACCAATGAGAATTGCCTACTTCAGAGACTGGGATCCCTGGGGTACCCTGAGCAATGAGAACGCAATGGGCGCGGTTGGCATTTCTTATGACACCTATACCTCGGCCGATTTCGGCTCTGTTGTATTGAGCAACTACAAGAAGTTGGTCATTGGCTCGGCTCAGCCTAACTCATTCTATCAGGCCATAGCGAATGACAGACCCCGGTTGGAGAGTTGGTTGCTCACCGGAGGTGTGTTCGAGATGCACATGGCGGCTTACACCTCTGAGGACTGGTCAGGTATTTACATGCCGGGAGGTTTCACTTCCGAGATGGACTTGGTTGACGGCGTAGCGATTGTTGACCCCGGTCACGACATTGTCACCATCCCGAACGCGATCACAGATGACGAGCTGGATAATTGGTTCTACTCCTCACACGGTTTGGTCAGGGATATTTCGTCTCCATATGATGTTCTGTTGTCTGACGAAGCGTCTGGCGATCCCGTGGGGGTCGAGATCTTCTTCGGAAAGGGGACCGTATTGGCGACTATGCAAACTCTTGAATGGGCATATAACGGAGGGCGCTCTCCCATACTCGAGAACTTCATTGCATATATGCCCACGAGACATGACCACGATATCGCTGTTGTCGGATTGGATGTCCCTGACGTTAACGAAAGAACTCAAACGGTAACGGTTAATGCGACAATAAAGAACTTCGGCTTGAACGAGGAAACTGGATTCATAGTGAACTTCCTTGTGAACGGAATCCCTGCAGGCGATGTGATTGTGCCCAGTCTGGCATCAAGGAATGGAACGGTCGTCTCATTCCCTTGGACTCCCATGGTCGACGGGTCCTATAACATTACGATAAGAGTCCCTCCAATTCCGCTCGAAAACGTGACTACCAACAACGAGCGAAGTGAGATCGTCACGGTCATCGACACAACGCCTCCGGAGACTCCGACGGGACTTTCGGTTGATTTGGTGCCTTCAGGCAACTCTCTCAACATTTCGTGGGACGCGAACACCGAACCCGATCTTACGTTCTATAACCTCTACCGGAGCATGGATGCGATCACCTACGTGCTGGCAGACCAGATCCCGGCGGGTACCGAGTACTATGTAGATACTGGCTTGGGCAATGGTCTCACCTACTTCTACCGCGCCTCAGCTGAGGACTATGTGCCCAACGAATCTCCCTGGTCCCATGCCATCGCCAATGCACCTGACTTCGATTCGGACGGAGATGGTGTGGGCGACATGAGCGATTTCGATGACGATAATGACGGAGTGCCAGACATCATCGATCGATTCCCGCTCGACCCGACTGAATCATCTGACGCGGACGGTGATGGGATCGGAGACAACGCTGACCCTGACGATGACAATGATGGGGTCAATGATCCTGAGGACGAGTTCCCACGCAATCCCGACGAATGGGTGGACACGGACGGTGATGGTGTAGGCGACAACGCGGACAACGATGACGATGACGACGGATACACTGATGACCTGGAGAATCAGCTCGGGAGCGATCCCAAGGATCCGAACTCGATACCGCTTGACACCGATGGTGACGGGGTCCCCGATGTGTACGACGACGATGATGACAATGACGGATACTCAGATGTGGTTGAGGAGGAAGCTGGGAGCGATCCCAAGGATCCAAACTCAATTCCAGTGGACACCGATGGTGACGGCATAATCGACCAGTACGACGAGGACGATGATGATGACGGATACTCCGACCTGATTGAGGAAGAGGCTGGCAGTGACCCGAAGAACGCTCAGTCGACACCCCCGGACAATGACGGGGACGGGATCATAGACCAGTATGACGAGGACGATGATAACGACGGCTTCTCGGATTCGATCGAGGAGGAAGCTGGGAGCGATCCGTTGAGTGCGATATCCCAGCCCGAGGACACCGACGGCGATGGGATCATTGACCTGTACGATCCGGACGATGACAATGATGGAGTCTACGATGACCAGGATGCCTTCCCGACATATTCAGCTGAATCCGTAGACACCGATGGTGACCGCGTTGGGAATCAACTGGATGAGGATGACGATGGGGACGGGGTCCCCGACAGTCTGGACGACTTCCCGCTCAATCCGTTCGAGTATGTCGACACTGACAACGATGGCATAGGCGACAACTCGGATATCGATTCAGATGGAAACGGAATCGCTGATTATCTGGAGCCGGTCGCACCCGATCCGCCTGAGGATCCGTTCGACTACACCCCGATCCTGCTGATAGTGGTCATAGTACTGATGATAGTCATTCTCGTGGCCATGATGAGATCTGGCAAGGAACAGTCAACCAAGGAAGAGAGCTCTCTGCCACCACCAGAGGATTAGTGCACTAGTACAAGGGAACATACGCAAGAACACGCCTAGGTTTATTTCCCACCTAAAAAAGATAATCCAAACTAATAACTAGTTAAAACGCTTTCAGAAAACGGGGAGGTCGGAATGTCGTTTGAGATCACTGTTGTAAGCAACATACCTCTGACTCCAATTAATGACCTCGATGAGGTCACCATCCAATTCCTGAACCAGATCGGGTACTTCCCCAAGGGGTATGACCCGAAAACGGATGCAAGGACGGTCAAAGACAGCGTTCCCTACCGTATTCTCAGGGACTGTTTCTTCAAGAGGATGAGCAAGGGCTGGACGGTCGAACAGCTCTCGACCAAGCTGAAGACCACCAAGCCGACAATATACCGCCACATCAACAAGCTGAAGGGCATGGACATGATCGAGGACCTGGAAGTCGAGGAAAGAGGCCAGAAGAAGAAAGGATATCGCATCCGTTACGGAAATCTGGCTAAGGCCTGGAACTTCGTTGAGGCCCACGTTGATGTCGCCATGGAGAATTACAGGAAGACGATCGAACACATCCAGATGTTATCGGAGAAGAAGAGGTGAGTATCATGGAGAACAAGAAGAAGGATTTCGTGCTGACCAAGGGGTCCAAGTATAGGGTCAAGTCAATAGAATCGCGGGACAAGCCCCTGGTTACACACGGTACGTTCGAAGGATATACTGTCATAGGTCATGACGAGGCTGTTTTGATGACGCTTGACGACTCGCATAAAGAGACGGCGGGAAGAAAGAGAATCATCCCGACACACATGATTGTGGCTATCGATGTCATTGAAGTGGCCGAAGAGAGCAAGGAAAAGGATGAGCCCAGCAGGATGTATATTTAGATCTGGCATCTGACAGTTTGATCACTTTGTCGTTTTTCGCAAGGTAGATATAAGCTGTCGTCATTCATGGGGTAGGTTTCAATATGGCATCGGGATATCCTGCAATCAAGACCGAAGGATTGACAAAGAAGTTCAAGGAACTGGTTGCAGTCAACGACCTCGGTCTTGAGGTCAAGAAAGGAGAGGTCTTTGGCTTTCTAGGGCCAAACGGCGCCGGCAAGACGACCACGATCAGGATGATCACCGGGCTGATGTATCCGTCCAGCGGCTCCGTTCTCGTAAACGGGGAAGACATCGCACACCATGGACTTCAGATGAGGAAGAGCCTGGGGTTCCTTCCGGAAAGGGTGGGTTTCTACCCCAATCTGACTGCAGAGCAGACAATGGAGTTCTACTGTGACCTGAAGGGACAGTCCCGGGATCAGGTCCGACCGTTGTTGCACAGGGTCGGGCTCTTGAACTTCGCGAAGAAGAAGGTCAACACGTTCTCACGGGGTATGGTCCAGCTGTTGGGGTTCGGCCAGGCATTGATCGGAGAACCGGACCTGATGATTCTCGATGAGCCAGCGGGAGGTCTGGACCCCTATTGGATAAGAATGGTGAAGAACGCCATCCTCGAGGCTAAGAACCGCGGAGCAACCGTCTTCTTTTCCTCCCATATTCTGGGCGAGGTCGAGGAGATATGTGATCGAGTGGCGATAGTGAATCAAGGTATTCTGGCCGCCGAGGATACGATTGACAATCTCAGAAAGCACATGGAGATGAAGCCCCGCCTTTGGCTCCAGATGACCTCTGTGGATGAGAACGCTGTGAACGTCGCAAGTTCGATAGACAGCGTCACGAATGTGCAAGTAACAGGGAACTGGATAATGATAGAATGTGACCACGAACTCAGAATGGATGTCATGAACGCCTTGAAGGAGAAAGGCTATCAGATTCTGGATTTCAGAACAGAGGAACCATCACTGGAAGAGGTCTTTCTCAGATTCACCAGACGAGCAGAAGGAGGTCAAACCCGATGACGCTGGACATCAACTGGAAGGGGATGCTCACCGTCGTCAAGAAGGAATTCATTGACAGCGTAAGGAACAAGTGGATCATTGCCGTGACCATTATTTTTGTCTCTCTAGCCCTTCTGGTGTCGTACTTCGGTTCTGCAATGCAGCTTGGAGAGACAGGGTTTCAAGGATTCTTGGTGACGATCGTCCTGATAATGGCAATCTCCGTGCTTCTGGTGACCATGATAGCCCTGATGTTGGGCTATGGAGCCATTGCCACTGAAAGGGAAAGGGGTTCTCTTGACCTGCTTCTGACCATGCCAATCACCCGGACGGAGGCTGTGGTATCCAAGTTCATTGGGCTGGCCACTGTATTGTTCGTTTCCATTTTTGTGGGTTTTGGCCTTGCAGGGATTGTGATTGCGGCGGTTGCGGGAGCTGCCGATTTCCCCAAGTACCTGCTGTTCCTCGGAGCGACCTTCATGGTTGGGCTGGCCTTCCTGTCGGTGGCCTTCCTTCTTTCAACTGTCACCAAAAGAAGATCAACAGCCATGGGCGGAGCGGTGCTCCTTTGGTTCTTCTTCATCTTGATCTACGATATCGTACTCATAGGCGTCTTTGTTGCCACAGGAGGAGACCTGTTCACCCCAGGTAGTTCTCTTCCTGACTGGTACTATGCCGCGGAGCTCTTCAGTCCTTCTTCTGCGTACGGCATGGCGACATCACTGATGCTCGGTGGAAATGCTTCGGAGATTCTGCCTGGCTTTGTTAACGGATTCTCAACCGTTGGGTCACTTCTGGCCTGGATATTGATACCATTGGTCATAGCCATCTGGGTCCTCAATAGAAGGGACATCTAGGGGCTGTAAGGTTTAAGAGTCATCAATCCTCTCAAGGTCCGATGCCCATCGAGATAGAGTCCGACTCATTGGAGGCAAGGATACTCCGCATTCTGATCAAGACCTACCCGGTAACTGTATCCGATCTGGAATGGGATCTTAAGATCTCTCCCAACATCCTCCAAAGGACCATGAAGGCCCTGCAGTCTCGGGGGATCATAGAGCTCGAAGAACTGCCTGACAAGACATTCATCCGCCTGATACGTAGGGACATCTCCTTTGTTGGAAGAAAGGCCACTCAAAGGAAACGGGTCAAGCGCAAAGGAAAGAAGGTCGAGAAGAGCGAATACGATGGAATGATGTATGGATAGTGAAGCATGTGGATCATTTTCAGAGGATAATCGATTCAATAGTCGCTGGGGAGATACGAACCCCCGACCAGCTGCAGAGGGCAAAGCACCAGGCATGCAGAAAACACGGTCTGAAGGAACTCCCAACCAACTCGGAGATCCTTGCTGTTTGTCCCGAGGAATTCCGAGAGACCGTCCTCCCCATATTGAGGAAGAAGCCTACCAGAACCCTTTCCGGCGTTGCGGTATTGGCCATAATGACGGAACCTTCCCCCTGTCCCCACGGCAAGTGCAGTTACTGTCCCGGAGGTGTTGACTTCGGTACTCCTCAGTCCTATACGGGGAGGGAACCGGCTGCGCTGCGCGCCATGGAGCACGACTTTGACCCTTATCTGCAAACGGTCAACAGGCTGGAACAGCTGGTGGCGATCGGGCATTCGGTCGACAAAGTGGATGTAATCATCATGGGTGGCACCTTCACATCCTTCGACCCAGAGTATAGGTCGTGGTTTGTGCAGAGGTGCTTTGATGGGCTGAACGGATCGACCTCGAAGACGTTGGACGAGGCCCACTCCATAAACGAATCCGCTGACGCAAGATGCATTGGTCTGACAATAGAGACCAGACCAGACTGCTTTGGCGAGGTGGAGGTTTCCCATTCAATGGCTTTAGGGGCCACAAGGGTCGAACTGGGTGTTCAGTCCACGAATGAAGAGGTCCTTGAACGCGTGAATAGAGGACATGGGACAGCGGAGACCATAAAGGCGACAAGGCTGTCAAAGGACAACGGGATGAAGGTCTGCTATCACATGATGCCCGGACTTCCGGGGGCCGACATTGAGAGCGACATTGCCTCATTCAACGAGATATTCACAAACGGGGACTACAGGCCAGACATGCTCAAGATCTATCCGACTCTTGTCATGGAGAATACAAAACTCTATGACCTTTGGAAGGCCGGTGATTTCGCACCGTATCACGAGAAGGAAGTTGCCGAGCTCCTTGCAGAAGTGAAGGGGAACATGCCTGAGTGGATAAGGATACAAAGGGTTCAGAGGGATATCCCGGCTCCTCTGATCGTGGACGGTGTCAAGAAGGGAGACATCAGGCTCCTCGCACAGGAACTGCTGAAGGAGAGGGGCGGAGAATGCCGGTGCATCAGATGCAGGGAGATCGGCAGGATTGGTGTGGATTCAGTTTCGGATGATGCGAACATCCAGCTGAATAGACTGGAATACGAAGCATCCGGTGGGACGGAGGTCTTTCTGGCATTAAAAGAGGACAAGTCAGGAGGTCTGGTCGCCTATTGCCGGTTGAGGGAATCCAACGGGATCGCAAGAGTGCGGGAGCTCAAAGTCTTAGGAGAGGTAGTTCCAATCAACCAAGAAGCGGGTGGAAGATGGCAGCATCAGGGACTTGGAAAGGGATTGATAAGTGAGTGCGAGAGGATTGCCAGCGATGAATGGGAATTCGATCGGATATCCGTCACCAGTGGAGTTGGTGCGCGGGAGTACTACAGAAAGATGGAGTACGAACTCGAGAATCCATACATGGTCAAGCAGCTCAGATAGGAATCTAGCGGGCGTTCTTGACGATCGAGAGCCTTCTTGCGCGGTTCCTGGACACTGTGGCCTGATCCTTCAGGTTGCTCTCGACCTCGGCCAAGAATCCGATAACCTTGATGAGACCTTCCTTTGTAGGGGCCTTTATGTCCAAACCGGCCTTGGCGAACTGTTCACGAAGGATGGGCATTCCCGATTCCATCCCGCCGAACTGGTTGCAGAAGTCCATTATTATCTTATCAGAAGCCTCAATGATGGTCGAAGGAGCTCCAAAGGTCGTTGCCTTGTCCATCTCCTCTATCCTCCTCTCCTCCATCATCTCCTTGCCGATGGACATGAAGATCTTCTCCACGTTCTCGCCCGACTTCGCACTGCTCAGATAATACTCTGAATCGTATTTGGAACAGAAGTCCTCGGCATCCTCTTCATGCGCTTTTCTCCTGTCGACAAGGTCGACCTTATTTCCGACAACGACGATTGGCACTTTTCCAAGGGTCTCATAGAGCCTCGGTATCCAGTACTCTGCGAGTGCTTGAATTGTCTCTGGCCGGGTCACGTCGTAAACGATTAATGCCCCTTGCGAACCTCTGAAGCTGCTTGCCTGGACCGCCGAATAGCCTCTCTGCCCCAGGACGTCCCATATCATGAGGGTGACGTAGCATTCCTCACCCTCTTTCTTCAACCTGATGTCCTTCTTGGTGACCTTGGTCCCAATGGTGGCAATGTACCTGTCAGCGAACTTGTCCACAACGAACCTTCGAATCAAAGAGGTCTTTCCAACCGCCCCATCACCTAGGAGGAGGACCTTCTTCTTGACGTATTCGGGCATTTCATAGCTCCTCAATTGTCTTCTCCATAGTACTGTTCGAGACCATGGACAATCACGATCTGAGCCAGGGTTAGGATTATCATAGCGTGCAGATCCTCTCTCCACAGGATGTCGATCATTGAATTGAACAAGTCATCCAACGGCTCAGATTCATCTGGTACAGGCAATTCAGATGCGTGCTCAGTCAGTTTCTCCTGAATCCACTGAACATATCCCTCATATATCCTCTTGCCATCCTGGACAGTGATCTCGGCCTCCTCGGGGTCTAGAAAGACATACGGCGTGCCTTTTGTCTTGAGCGTCTTTTCCAGCCTGTCAAGTTCGTAGTACAGGATGTCCAGTTTGACATAATCATCGAGTTTCTGGTTCAAGAACTCGTAATCAATGATCTCTTGTACCTCTGGGAGTGTGTGGCCCATACACCTTCTGGACTTTGCTTTCATAAGATAAACCCTTTTCCTTGATTATCGACCGTGAAAATCTTGCTGGCTAGTGTTTTCTGGCAAATGAAACCTGAATACCGAGTCCATTTCTCTCTCCAGCAGGTTCAGCTCCTGATATCCCAACGTAGATGGGCTCAGGGATATGATCATGATCGCCTGGTTCATTGCGACCAGGTCCCTGATGGACTGGATGAGCCTCAGCACCGTGACGAAGTCGTTGTTCGTGATCAGGTATTCAATTCCGTCGACAAGCACAACGCCCCTGTCATTCTTCAAGAACTGCTCCAGCAGAAGGCTCAGTCTTTCCAGGTCCCTTGGACGGATGGCTTCATCTTGGCCTGCGGTGGACAGCCAGAGGATGGCGCATTTCTCCAGATCGAATCTCTGTTTTAGGATCTCCGGGTACACTCTCGTCACACAAAGACCAGGACGTCCATCAGTCAGCGCTCTCACCAATAACCGATAGGAGATGTCTGGCCTCCCTTCCTCAACTAGGTAGATCTGTGATTCACGGATATCTGGAAGGCCATTCTGTGATTGACCCTCTGAGACCATGGGCTGGTCAACCCCGCCCTTGTCGGGTAGGTCCTCCCTCAATGAGTCGTCCGCCTTTTCACCAGCATCCTTGGAGAACATAGATTTGTCTCGGTGGGAAAGAGTGGCTGGGGCTATAAACCAATTCTTCTTTGCTTATCGCAGGTGATAATCTCGTATTTTGGGGTTGAAGCGGATGATGGGATACCATCGAACAAGAAAAGACCTGAGCATCCCTCTCACATGTCGGTGTCCAACAACGAGCTTATCTTCTGCTCAAGTGCATCGTAGACCCTTGTCTTGAACAGGTCAATCCCCGGATACTTGGGGCTGATCAGCGTCACCTTGTTCAGGAACATGATGGACTCCTTGAACTTCCCCATCTTCGCCAGGGCGACACCTTTGCAGAAAAGGGCATCCACGTCCTTTGGGTTCTCCTTGAGCCTTCTTTGACAGACTCCGAGCAACCATAGAGCCTTTGCCTCCTCGGACATTTTCTTGGAGCGTGCCATTGAATAATCAATTCAGTGCGTTTGTATATTAACCGCTATGACAAGAAAATCAAGAATGATAGGGGAAAAGTGAGAAAAGGGTCGGCGAATGTTCAAAAGTCACCAAGATTCTCGATGTATCGACTGACCGATAACCCCTCGGCTTTGGCTATCCTCCTCAGGATCTTTATGGCTCCGGTGCCGTACTGAGCCGCCTTCTTCTTCCTATCTGATATCTCAGCAGGAAGCCCAAACCTCTTCGCCGCATCTCTGAGAATCGTCTTGCGCCCCTCCTCACCAACCTTCAGGCCTGTCGGTACTTCCATTGCGACCTCTATTACATCCGCGGAAAGGAAGGGGTATTCGAAGGTCTTTCCGAACTCATGGCCCATCCGGTTGTCCATTGGTATCTCAGTCTTGAGCAGCTTCTCCAAATCCGATTGCATTGTCTCCATCATCATTCCTGGGTCCAATCTCTCATACTTGGAGTACCCTCCGAATAGCTCATCCGCTCCATTGCCGATGAGGATGACATCTTCCTCTGCAGACATGGTCACGAAGAACTGGGGGATCTTGTATGATACCAGGACCGAATTGGTGGACCTGAGCACATCCACAATGCTTGGGAGAGCTCTCTCCACTCCACTGTCAGAGAGGATTATCTCTTTCAGGGGGAGCTCCAGGATCGAGGCAGAGGTCCTGGCACCGATGAGGTCCGAGCTGTTCTCCTCCCCGACCACATAGAGCACAGGTTTGGTGTACCTCGACGCCAAGCAGGCAATCAACGAAGAGTCCAAGCCTCCCGAGAAAGCGATGGCGACATCATCAATTGATGCTGTATGACCCCGTACAGATTCGTCCAAAGAACCGGCCAAGCGGCCGGTTATCTCCTCTCTTCCCATCAGAACCCAGCACCGGTCTTCAGTAGATCCTTGAAGGTCTGCGACAATTCCGATATCGGCACCCTTTTCTGCTTGGTGGAGTCCCTCTCCCTGATCGTGATGTCCTTGTTCTCGAGAGAGTCGTAGTCAACGGTGAGGCAGAAGGGAGTACCTATCTCATCCATCCTCGCATAACGCTTTCCGATCGATCCGGCTTCGTCGTAAAAACATTCAAAATCATCGTTTAGAGATTCGAAGACCTCGATGGCCAACTCGGGAAGACCCCCTTTGGAGACCAGCGGGAATATCCCGATCGTAATGGGTGAGATGTTCCGCGGAAGTCTCAGAACCGATCTTTCACCTTTCTCATAGCATACGTCCAGGAACGCCCAGATATTCCTGTCCACCCCGAAACTGAGCTCGAGCACGTGTGGCAGGATCCTTTCACCGTCGACCGTGACAGTCATCTTCTCATTTGAGCCGGCCTGATGTCCGCTCAGGTCATGGTCCGTGCGGTAGTGAATGCCGTTGATCTCGCCCCATCCGTTCAGGGAGTCGAGCTTGATCTCAATATCGAAATGTAACTTGTTGTAGAATGCCCTCTCCTTCTCTCCCAGTTCAGCGAATCTGAACCTCTCTCTGGGCATGTTTAGGAGGTCCAGATAGAACTGCTGGATCTTGACCATGTGGTAAACATAGAACTTCGGCAAACGGTCGATCAGGTCCCCAGCCCTGATGTCCTCAACATGTCCATCATCCTTCTTATCCTCGAAAGAGATTCGCAAGATCTCATCTTCCACGCTCTTGAAGTCCACCTCATCGTCGAATGTGTTGGGATTGAAGAATATCTGCAGCTCGGCCTGAATGAACTCCCGCATTCGATATGTTCCCTGCCGGGGCGATATCTCATTCCTGAAAGCCCTTCCTATGATGGCCAAACCGAACGGCATCTTCCGACGAAGGGACTCGAACTCCCTCTTGAAGTTAAGGAATGCACCCTGAGCTGTTTCGGGCCGGAGATAGGCCTTGTCCGCTCCGGTCGGACCTATTGACAATGGAATCATCATGTTGAACTCGGTCGAGGATTGTAGAGCTCCACCGCACTTCGGGCATTTGAGACCAAGGTTCTGTATCTCGGCATCGATCTCGTCAGTGCTCAACGATTCAGCGGATTTCCCGGTCGCGTTCTGGACCAGATGGTCCCCACGATGAGACGTACCACAGCCTGAGCATGAAACGAGCATGTCCGTGAAGTGATCTACATGACCAGAGGCCTTCAGGCTCTTGAAGGGAAGTATGTTTGTGGTGTCGATCAGGTGGTATCTCCTGCTCAATCCAAGGAAGTACTTCAGCCAGAGGTTCTCCCATTTCCGTTTCATGGCGGCGCCTAAATGTCCGTAATCATAGAACCCTGCAAAACCACCGTAGATATCGACCGATGGCCAGATGAATCCCTTTCTCAATGAAAGGGACATGACCTCGTCATATCTTTTTGCCATATTCCATCCACTCTACTTGATCAGGACGGTCAGAACATCCAGGTCGTGTATCATTGCTGCGAGTCTGTCGTCCTCGTCACGAATCGGCATCTGGTTGAAGTCGTTCTTCCGTAAATGGGTCGCAACTTCGCTTACTCCGCTTTTCTCGAACACCGTCACCGGATCTGGGATCATCACTTCCTTGACGAACATCTTCGGCAGGTGTATCTTGGACTCTTCATAGTACAGCTTCATGATGTTCCTCAGGCCTTCCCATGTCCAGCTGTCCTCGTCCTCAGCCAGCCCGAGAGCGGACATGGCAATCCTCTCGTCTATGTGGCTCTTGTTGAATAGGTCACGATCGGTGATGATGCCGGACAGAAGACCTTCCTCGTCCAGGACTGGCAACGAGAACACCCTGGCGATCTTCATTATCTCCAATGCGACGGTCAAAGGAGTGAGCTCGTATACTGGGATGCATGGGGAGCGCACGAGTTCCTCGACGGGAGTGTCAAGCTCCGCCTTCTCCACGACAATCAGCACGTCCGCAGGTGTCAGGATCCCCACCACTTTCTTCTTCTCAATGACAGGCAAGAAGTGAACTCCGCTCTCGACCATCAGGAGCACAGCGTCCTCCACCCTTGTATTGGGTGCGGTCGTCGGCCAATCTTTCCTCATCAGGAGCACCAATTGCTTTTCTTCGGGCTGGTCAAACATGTGTTTCCTGGCAACGAATCCAATGTACGTCCCATCCTTCTTGGTGACTGGAACTCCAGTTATCTTGTGCTTAACCAGAAGTCTGAGGACGTCCTCTCGGGAACCCGGCAGCTTGGCCGCCACCGGTTTCTGCGTCATCAAGTCCTTCACTCTTGTCCTCTTGGATCCTTTCTTGGCCAGTTAGATTCCTCCTTGAGATGTCCGTCCTTCTTCGCCCACAGCCTCCTTCCTCGGGCAATAATGGATATGTTCTTTTCAGAAGCCCTCTCTACGATAAAGTTTTCGGGTCTACTACCGTCCCATTCAAGAACGAGAAACTCCGAAGGCTGTCCTGTTTTGAGCAATAAGGCGGATTGTCCCTTTAAAGCTTTTCGAGAGTTGAATGCCATTTGTAGAATGGAGCCAGCAGTGATGCTCGGATCCTGCTTCGTCGTCTGACGAAGGAAACGCATCTCATCGAACAGGGATGGGGAGCTCAACATGGCATTATCCGTTCCTAACATCACTTCAACACCCTTTGAGAGCATCTTGGCCACTGGCGGAGTCTTGCCGAAATGAGCGTTCGATCTAGGACAAACGACTATGGGCACATCCGAGTCAGCACACCTCTCCAGATCCGACTCCTTTGCTTCTATCATGTGAACGAGGAACCTCGGGTTGAGGGCCAGGACTGTGTCCATGTCCTCTCTGACCCTCTCGCTCGCATGGGTGGCGAAACCTTTCCCAGAGATGTTCACGTCCTTTGCGAGCTTTTCCAGAGCGGAACGATCCCAATCCTCCACGCTGCTTATTCCTACACCATCAACTACCTTGAGAAGAGCTTCCATCTCCTGCCTCTCGTACTCCGCCGCTTTGGGCCTTCCGTAAACAACCGGGCTGACAGGTGAATCCAGGGACGCGTTCAAGAGAAGAGAGACTCCTTTCACGCCCCCCTCCCTGAAGTCCACGAAGTGGGAGATCCCAGCGGTGTTCATCTTATCCAAGCTCTGCACCATCCCTTCCAGGACTTCCTCATCGCTTGCCTCCTCCAGACGTACATGTTTAAGACCGTTTGGCGGTGCCACGATGTCTTGGATCGTTCCTTCCAGATCCTCCCTTATGAATGAATCTCCGATGTGGGTGTGAGGGTTAACGAAAAGGGGCAGCACAAGCCCCTCGGCCAGTGGTTGTTTGGACTTCAAATCAGATATGTATGTTATGATCTCCTCGTCGAACTCCAGGCTCCCCTCCCGAAACCCGTCCTCGGTGAGAATCTGGCCATTGATCCAGGGCATCGAGAAAGCATTGTATTCCCCGATTTAAAGTTTCGGAAATTGATAATTTCGCAATCTATTAATAGTCCCCGAACGAATGATTACATACATAACAATCGAGCGTAGATTCTCGATAATAGGAGGCGGGGAATTGGAACACAAGTCTGTAAGGAGGCTAAGAGCCTCCCGACCTAAGAAGGGTGTAAAGGTTATCGACCTTTCTGATAGGAGGGTCGATCCCAGAAAGCCCGTGAAGAAAGCATGGGGCGGCTTGTACGCCGACATGTAGGCATTGATTTCCCCTCCCGAAGGCAATGCAAGAACGAGAACTAGGAGAACTAGGACGCGATCAAGGGGGAGAGAAGTTGGAAATCGACACGACGGAAAAGGACGTTGAAAAGGAACTGGTCAAGCCTGGGACCATAGAAAGAAAGAAATATCTGCTAAACGTTATGTTGAACGTAGATGTGGACGAGATAGCTGCGAAGGTCGCGGCACAGTACTTCTTCAGGCTGGCCGTGAGGAATTCGGAGCGAATCCATCCAATGTCTGCACAATGGCAACAATCACTGAAGAGGGCGGGAGGAATAGTATTTCTTCCAAGAAGAGTCTTACAGGTGGGGGCTAAGGGCACCGCGCGATGATGCGATCTCTCCACTAACCCGATGCCTTATTTGCTAGCCTGGTATCCCGAATCCCCACCATTTTTCTCATGCTTTCAAAATGTGCTCTCACAAAGCTTTAATACAGTTCTTCAGATAGTCAATCAATGTCCCTGATGGCAAGCGCTCGCACGCATCTGACAACTGAGATTGAGACGGTGGCGAAGGAGGAGGGAATAGACCCTGAGAAGCTCAGAAAGCTTGTCTCAACGGGCCGAGTAGTTATTCCATCTAACCCGAAGCACTTACCGAAGCTGATGGGGATCGGAGAGGGACTCAAGATAAAAGTGAACTCCAACTTGGGCTCGTCGCCCGATTATGTCGACATCGACGAAGAGCTTGAGAAGGCAAATGTCTCCATCAAGTACGGTGCGGATACACTGATGGACCTGAGCACCGGGGGAGATATTGACGAGATCCGAAGGAGGATTCTGAAAGAAATTAGCATCCCCTTGGGCTCGGTTCCGATCTACCAGGCTGGTCTGATTGCCGTCAGGAAAGGTTCTCTTCTAGACATGAATGAAGACGACATGTTCAACGGGATCGAGAAACACGCCAAGGATGGAGTGGATTTCATGACGGTCCACTGTGGGGTTACCAAAGAGGGTGCAAGACTGTTACGGGACTCCGGCAGAAAGCTGGGTGTGATATCAAGAGGTGGCTCCTGGCTGGTATCTTGGATACTTCACAATGATATGGAGAATCCGCTCTACTCCAACTACGATTATCTTCTCGAAATGGCAAAGGAACACGATTTCACCATAAGTTTGGGAGACGGGTTGAGGCCGGGCTGCATCGCCGATGCCACTGACGCCCCTCAGCTGCACGAGCTCATCGTGCTGGGAGAGCTTGTCAAAAGGGCAAGAGAGGCCGACGTACAGACCATGGTCGAAGGCCCTGGCCATGTCCCGCTCAATCAGATAGAGGCGAATGTTCAAATGGAGAAATCCGTCTGTGATGGCGCTCCTTTCTACGTTCTGGGTCCGCTCCCTACGGACATAGCAGCAGGGTATGATCATCTGGCTGGTGCCATTGGTGGTGCTCTTGCTGGGTATTATGGTGCTGACTTCCTCTGTTACATGACCCCTGCGGAGCATATCTCACTGCCAACGGTTGAGGATGTAAAGGAGGGTGTGATCGGCACCAAGATAGCCGCTCACGTTGCGGACCTCGCTCTCGGAAGAGGATGGGAAAAGGACCTGAAGATGGCCGAAGCCAGAAAGGCCCTGGATTGGGAGGAGATGTTTAAACTGGTCTTCGACCCAGAAGGTGCGCGCGAGAAGAGGAAGAAGATGAGCCCCAAGCTCGAGGACAGCTGCTCGATGTGCGGTGACGTCTGCGCGATCCGATTGGCCAATGAGCTCGTGAAGTAGAAGGTTTATCTATCTGGAGCGTTTTCCAACAAAGTGCGCCACTGTAGCTCAGCTGGTTAGAGCGGCAGTTTCGTAAACTGCAGGTCGTGGGTTCGAATCCCCCCAGTGGCTTACCTGGCGTAAGGGAAGAGGATTGTTGCCCTTTTCAGTTTCTCTCTACCATAGAGATTGCTTCTTCGGGGCAAGTGTTCATGCACAGACCGCATCCAAAGCACTTGTCTTGAAGGAATTCTAGATCACCATCTACCAGAGTTCTGGCCTTGAACTGGCATCTGTCGACACAGGTTCCGCAGGATGCACATTTCTCATCATCTTGGTCTGCGACGTACTTGGAACTGAATACATGATCCTCATAGCCAAACCGAATGGCGGCACTCAGCGAATGACAGCAACATGAACAGCAACTGCAAATGTACTCGATCTCGTCCTTTCCCTCAAACGTATAAGCCATGTGAACAAAACCCGCATCATATGTGCGCTGCATAGCTTCCAGCCCTTCCTTGAGAGTGATCTGTTTTGCATTGTCCTTCTCAATCAACTCAGTTGCAAGGTCGTTGATTCCGAGACAGCCGTCCATTGGATCAATGCAGTTGCCTACCTTCTTTCTGCATCCGCACTCCTCTTGGGATATCACTGATGCGCTTCTCAGAATGCCCTCGAGCTCACTCAAATCGAGTATCCTCTGTGCACCGACCATAGAGATGTTCACTGGTATGGTAACTGCTGTCATCTTGCCAACAGTATGCTCCTCAAGTTCTTCCCTTGTCCAGTCCTTCTTCTCTGGGGTCATGCAACATTCAATTCCAGTGGGCTACTTAAGTATATTGGGGCGTTTGTTTCGCAAAGCACAACGCAGAGGATACCAACCTTTCGGTGACAAACCCCAGTAGCTTCAAATCCCAACCTCTAAAACGATATATACCCTAGAACCCATACATACCCAGATAGGAGAGGGGAGCATGAGCACACTAGACAGCAAACTGCGGAGCATTCTAATCTCGATTGTAATGGTGTTGACAGCAGTGGTGATTCTAGTCCCATCTGAAGCCGGAAACCCTGAGCCTCCGAGAACGACCGATTTTGACAGCCCAGTGAATGCCCACTTGGGACCTCGACCGCTTCTAGTAGTCCTACTGGAGTTCACCGATCTGCCCGGAGAAGTCGACGCATCATATATCGAGAACCAGATCTTCGGACCAAGACCAAGCATGAACGATTACTTCAACGAGACCTCCTACAACCAGTTCTGGTTTGAGCACAGCGGCCATTTCACATGGATCACATCTTGGGACGACCCGCTGACGCCTGAGGACGAATCAACCCGTGCCTACTGGAAATCATTTGCCGATCCGGTCTACCGTGGAGGCACATTCTACATGCACGGCCTGATCAGCCTCGACAAGGCTGGATTCGATTTCGCCCCATTCGACTTGAACATTGACGGCGAAATTAGCATGGGCAGGGAACTGGCATACTTGATAATACCTGCCCGGGAAACCGATAGCAGGGGAGGAGCGACAAGGACGATGCCGGACACGGTAATTGATGGGAAGACTGTCAAAGGTCGTGGATGTGCAGTATCAGATGATTCTCCATGGATCGCGCTCTACGCGCATGAACTGGGTCACCAGACCCTCGGCCTACCAGATTACTATACAATCAAACCCAAGAATATAGGTCTGTTCTCTCTCATGGGATACAGTGGGTACACGAACGGCTCTGGAAGTTGGTGGACGCCTATAGGCCCTCACCACCTGGATCCCTATTCAAAACTCAAATCCGGATGGTATCCCGGAACCGTCGTCACTTCTGACGGCTTCTATGACATCGACGATGCTGAGACCAATGATGTGGCCTACATACTTCATGACCCCGCGAACGGAAAGGAAGAGTACTTCATGGTGGAGAACCGCTGGAAGGGAACATCATATGACAATGCTGCCGCGCTCATCCCAGCTATGGTTCCGCCGTTACCGCCTGCTGCTCAGGCTGCAAACATTCCCGATCAGGGTCTACTGGTTTGGCATGTTGACGAAACCAGGAACTGGAACGGTTCTGAAACGGGAGGATATCCGAAGGTCAACCTTAGCAGGCGCGATCTGACCAACGCTAAGGCCGCTTTCAACGGAGACGATCCCGATTATTACGATTTCTGGGATGGATCGGCCCCTGTCAACTCAAACTGGAACGGTGGAGCCGACAGTAAGACCGGCGTATGGTGCGTCTCCGATGCAGGTCCAACAATGCGTGCTTGGCTAGACGTGCCAGGCCCGGGAATACTCCCTTGTCCTGTTGTTGACAGCGCCTCCGCCGAACCAGGCTCAGCCGGGACACTAACAGTGAAACTGACGAATACAGGCGATGCAGCAGATATCTTCGTTGTGAGCGTCGTCGGCTTGGATCCAGACCTGAGCGCCTCGCTGCCGGGACCTGTTGCTCTCGGAGCGAAGTCGTCGACCACAGTGGACGTTCTCATAACACCGGACAGGTTATGCACAACATCAACCGGAACAAGATCTTTCAACATCTTGGCGATGAGCGATTCAGACCCAACAGTGTGGGCTTCGATTGGAGCTACACTGGATGTCCTTCCATTCAGCGAGCCGCAAGTATCCCTTTCACCTGCCTATCGCGAGACTGAGCCGAACAACACAGTGACATATACTGTTGACCTGACAAACAACGGAAACGTGCTTGACACTATGTGGCTCTCATTTACTGGCCTCGATTTCGGGTCAGCATATCTGGCCTTCCCGACGGCCATCCCCTTGATATGGATCTCGTACCTTCCGGTCAACCCGCAGGCCAACGCCTGCGATTCGACATCCTCCACACTCAGCATATCCGTACCATGGGATTGGGCGGCTATGGAAGACGCGCTGTATGAGTTCGAAGTCACTACAACCGGATCCGCTACTGGTGAGAGCGACACTACCACCGGCCAGTTATTGGTCCAGGCGACACCGTTGAGCATGATGTTCTGGGTCAAAGCGGAGATCCAGCAACTCCTCGACGATGTTGACGCTCTTCCACCCTCTGATGTAAGAGATGGACTTCATGACAAAGCTACGGCGGCGCTGAACAAGGTGACACAAGGTTTGGACAGGTATATCTTAGGCGATGATCCACCCTCCAGCAACCACTTCAGGACCACTCAGAACATACTCAGGGCTTTCATCCATCTCTTGCATGCTCAGAGCGGAAAACAACTGACGGTTGCTCAGGCAAACGATTTCGAGGACCAAGTCAACCTGATAATCGATCACTTAGACACGATTCTCGCTGAGATGTAACAGAAGCTCTAGGCATAACCGGTCATGGAGTAGTCTATCTTAGTGGACCTCTTGGCGCACTCTGATCCATGTTCCAGCGTCTCCTCGATCGTCCTCTTTATGAGAGGGGGATAAGCAGCGCCAACAACCTCTTGGACCGGACGTCCCGAGCAGAAGAACTTGAAGGTGGGTGTGCCCATTACACCGTATCTCCCGGCAATAGTGGGATTCTCCAGGACATTCAGTTTCATGAACACCGCCTTTCCCTTGAACTCGCTAGCGAATTCATCGAAATACGGTTCGATCTCCCTGCAGTTGGGACATGTCGGACTGTGGAACATGACAACGACCGGAGTGCTTGACTTCTCCACGCTGCTCTCCCAATCGGCCTCGCTGACATCTACGACGTCTTCACCGCTCATGACATTCCTCCAAAAGACCTAGTCAAGACGATATCTTATTCTTTGCGGTGATCAATGCCCTCAATCCAGGCAATCCAAAGGGTTGAAATACCCAGAAATGCATAACAACTACCAGACTCCTTAATACGTGGGGAGGGGGAGAACCGGGAGACGGTGATTTCGATGAACAAGTACAATGCCCTTTTGCTAGCACTCGCACTGCTGACCGTCACGTTTACATATCCATCGGGATACGATGGGTCTTCGCCCATGGCAAATCAGGCCCCTGTGGCAGACGCAGGACCCGATCAGACGATAATTCTCGGAGATACGGTTACCCTGGACGGCTCGGGGTCTTATGATCCAGATGGTCTGATCAACATCGAGGCCAACATCCGGGTGAACGATGCGTCTGGAAGTCAATGGCAGACACCACCATCGATAGGTGTCGATTCGACAGGGGAGATCCACGTTCTGTGGGAAGATTACCGCACGGGTGAATATGACATCTATTCGTCGCACATGGCCAGCAACGGAACCTCTTTCGCGGCCAATGTCAAGGTGAACGATGACGTGAACCCGAACAGACAATCCAGGCCTGAGATGGCAACCGGACCCGGGGACTTGGTACATGCCGTGTGGGAGGATTACAGGAACAACAACTGGGACATCTACTATGCCAACTCCACGGATGGAGGATTATCCTTCGGAACCAACGTTCGGGTGACAAACGAAGCTGCCGGGGACTGGCAGAACAACCCTTCACTGGCAGTTGATGCCTTCGGGACCGTTCATGTTGTCTGGGAGGACGATCGGAACAGCAATTGGAGCATCTTCTACGCCAACTCATTGGATGGGTTCTCGAGCAATACAGATGTCAGCTGGGGGTCAACACCCGGCAATCAGTGGGGGGCAATAGTGGAAGTGGGCGACAGCGGTACCATTCATGTGGTCTGGGAGGCGGCTTCGGACATCCGCTATTCGCGTTCAAGCGACGGCGGTCTGAGCTTCGGGACAAGTCTCGTACTCAATGACGACGGCGGAAACGCAAGCCAGGGAAAACCCTCGATAGCAGTTGAGAGCGGCGGGATCGTCCATGTAGCCTGGGAGGACGCTCGTCTGGGAGATTCGGACATATTCTACACGCGATCAGCCGACAACGGGGCAACATTCGATCTCAACGTAAGGATTAACGACGACGCCACGACCGAGAGTCAGGCTACCCCAGCGGTGGCCGTTGAAGACGGAGAGTTCGTCCATATCGCATGGGCAGACGCCAGACTGGGAGGCTGGGACATATTCTACACGGCTTCCGGCAATGGCGGCGCGAACTTCCTACCGAACGTCAAAGTGAACGATGACACCCTCAAGAAATACTGGCAGACGAGACCGACCATAACATCCGAGGATGGAGGCAGTTTCCACGTGGCCTGGAAGGACTCCAGATTGAAGTCCAGCGGACTTCTCTATGATGTGTTCTATGCAGAGGGAAAGGTCACCAGGCTTTCCTACAACTGGGACTTTGGGGACGGTTCGCCACCTTCAAGTGAGGTGATAGTGAACCACATCTATTCTTCCTCGGGAAACTACACTGCCAGATTGACCGTCACCGACGAGCAGGGCGGTTCCGGGAACGACACGGCCGTGATAACTGTCGAGAAGGAACAGGTGCCAATAACGGTGGAGATAGACATCGATCCGGATACCCTGAACCTGAAGAGCAAGGGGAAGTGGATCACCGTATACGTGGAGATATCCGGCGCCGATCCCAGGGATATAGTCGCCGACTCTGTCCTGCTGAACGACACGCTTTCACCTGAGAACGATACGAAATACGGGTTCGTAACAAACGAGAGCTCTTTCATCAAGGACAACGATGGAGACGGGATTGAAGAGAGGATGTTCAAGTTCGATAGGTCCGCGGTCCAAGCAATGGTCTCGCCTGCTGAGAACGTGACGCTGGTTGTCACTTTCAAGATGACGGATGGTTCCGAGCACTCCGGGAGTGACACGATCAGGGTGATAGATCCTCCTAAAGATCGGAATCCATAGGACCCATCAACGATGGATCTAGGCCTTGCAGTACTTCTTGTAGGATTTCTTAATCTCCCTGATGGCCGGCAGTTCCTCGCCACACAGATAGTATATCAAGGCTCCTCCACCCGTGCTGACATGGTCGAACTTCTCCACGATACCCATCTCTTCAGCCGCAGCGATCGTGTGTCCTCCGCCTATCACCGAGAATCCGCTGGTGTTCGCAAGGGCTTTGAATATCTCCTTGGTTCCGAGTGAAAAATCAGCAATCTCGAAGACACCGGGAGGCCCGTTCAGAACGGCCGCGCCCGCATTCTCAATCTGGGAGGAATACTCAACGAGGGTGTCCAGGCCTATGTCATATATCGGGTACTCGGATGGGAGCTTCTCTATGGGCATCCCAACCCTTTCGCCGTCGGCGTTAACCGCCACATCCGTTGGAATGGAAATCCTGTCACCATACTTCTCCAAGAGCTCCTTTGCCCTGCTGATCTGGACCTGAAGGTCATCGACCTCCTTGGCCACGATATCCACACTCCCCGAACCAACGTCGACACCTTTAGCAAGCAAGAAGACGACGGCGACCGCGCCCGTTGTGAGGATATTGCTCATTATCTTCTTATCAAGGAAATGTCCAGCTATGCCGATCGAATCGTCGACCTTCAGGCCGCCCAGTATGGCGATCTTGGAATCCAGCTTGGACTGCAAGAGGTGGTCGAGCATGGTCATTTCACGCTCCATTACCCTCCCTGCCATCGTGGGCAACACCTGAGGGAAGCCGACCATTGACGGTTGGGACCTGTGCGCGGCCGCAAATGCATCCTGGATGAAGTAGTCAAAATGAGGCGCAAGAGTCCTCACGAAGAGGGTGTCGCCCTGTTTCTCCACGGGCTGGTTTTTCATAACCATCTCTTCGGCGTAGAACCTGACGTTCTCCAGGAGAATGACATCTCCGTTGGACAGGGATTCGATGCACTTCATTGTCCCAGAGTTGTACAGTCCATCAACATACTTCACCCGCTTCCGCAGCAAGTAGGACATACGTTTGGCGTGGGGTTTTGTGGTCGTGAAATCCGCCCTTCCGGGTCTGCTCTGATGTGCCAGTATGACGACCTTGGAGTCCTTAAGGTCGTTGATGGTCCGTACATGTCTTCGTATTCTCGCGTCATTGAGGATTCTCCCAGACGTCGGATCAATGGGGGAATTGATGTCGGTTCGCAGCAGAACAGCACTGCCAGCTAACTTGAAATCGTCAATTGTGAAGAATTCCTTCATGGCTGTGGTTGTAAAGTTATTCCCACTAATATTTCTTTCGAAGTCGTCAATTGGGATGAAGAGGCCGTATGTTATTTCTCCGAGGGAACTCTAATCGGAAAAGTTTTTAATAGCAAGCCTATTCTCTAACTGGGTCGGAGTCTTGGCTAAGAAATTCCCAATGCCTGAAGGAAAGGTAGTCCGCGCCATAGAGGGCGGTCCAGGTTCCCTCAAGGAACTGCTTCTTGACCTGAAGAAGTACTACTTCGACGGATACGTTTCAACCTCCTTGAGCGGGGACGAGGGCGAATTGCAGGGGTACATTCTGCTCAGGGGAGGGAAGCCCACCAACTTCCTTCACATCGAAGGAGAGACCGACACCCATGGTGAAGAATCCCTGAAAAAGATATGGGCAGACTCATACAGGAAGAAATGCGAGATAGGACTTCACGCCAAGGTGGATCTGGACGATTTGGCCAAGGTGATGGAAGATGGCATAGAGGAGAAGGACCCGAAACTGCTGGAGCTCAAGCAGAAGCTGGAGGCTTGGAGAGGATCGGATTATGCCATTGGTGATCTTGAGACCTATTTGGATGGAGATATTGATGCCGCGGTCGAGAAGTTTGGCGATTTTGAGAAGAGGATATCAGGTCTAGAGGAGATAGGGAGAAGAGTGGAAGGCCTGGAGACAGAGAAGTTCAAGATGGACGTAGAGGAACTGCAATCTCGATTGAAGGACCCAGCCTCCTTGAGGGATGCGCTTACGGATCTCAAGATTCTCGAAGAAAGGATAGCAATGGAAAAGGAGAAACGCAAGGGCAAGAAGATCGCGTCAAAAACCGGAGCTGAATCAGCTCCGGAGATCGTGGCAGAAGTGCCAACCGAGGAAGAGAAGGAACCCGACGATGTCTATGAGATGATCCTCAAGAAGCAGAGCAAGGAAGGTGATATGGAAGGTGATATGGCCGCTGAGGAGGATATGGAACGAGATGAACGGACCAACCTGATCTCCCACTTCGTGTTCGACGGTTTTGTGGTGGGCCCAAGCAATAGGTTCGCCTACGCAGCGTGTCTTGCCGTGGCGAGAACTCCCTACAAGGCCTACAATCCGCTTTTCGTGACCAGCGGACCTGGCCTAGGTAAGACCCACCTCCTCAGCGCCATTGGCAATTTCATTTCGGAGAAGGACAGGAAGTCGAACGTTCTGTATCTTACTACAGAGAGGTTCAGCAACGAGTACAGACAGGCAGTTAAGGACGGGACCCTGAACCAGCTCAGGAAACGCTTTCGAAACGTGGACGTATTCCTGCTTGATGATGCACAGTTCCTGGAGAAGAGAGAGGATGTCCAGGAGGAGCTCTTCCACACCTTCAACGCGCTTTATGAATCAAACAAGCAGATAGCCCTCACATCTGACAGACCTCCCAAAGAAATACCCAATCTGCAGGATCGTCTTGTCTCCCGATTCGAGGCCGGACTGATCGCCGATATCCAGCCTCCAGAGATGAGGACCAGGATCGCGATCCTCCGAAGGAAAGCGAGGGAAATGGGAGCGGACGTAAGCGGAGACGTCCTTTCATTGATTGCTACACTGGTCACCAACAACATCAGGGAACTGGAAGGGGCCCTCAATCGTGTCATGGCATTCTCCTCCTTGATGGACATCCCCATAACCGAGAGCATGGCGAGGGATGTTCTGAAAGAACTCATCAGCGAGGAGGATCAGGTCAAATGGGAGGCCAAGGTTGACAAGACGGTGCAGGACCTCAAGGAAGGCCGAGCTTACCTCGTGGAAGAAGAAAGGCCTCAGAACTGCTTCAAGCTCCTGCAGGGCAGCCTGAAGGGCTCGAAGGCGGGACTTGTGATTACCAGAACCAATCCCAACCGGGCCAGGGAGAAGTTCAATATCCGAAGGGGAAGGATCATATGGTTGACCGACAGAGAAAGTACGACTGAGGAAACGCTTCCACCAGTCCTTGAGCGCCTGGTCTACGTGATCGAGGAGTTCATAGAAGAAGAGAAGGTCGGGACCATACTGCTGGACGGCCTTGAATATCTCGTATCCAACAACTCATTCGAAACCGTTCTGCGTTTCCTCAGACAGCTGATAGACGAGGTCTCGGAAAGCAAGTGCATCCTTTTGATATCCACGAGTCCGAAGACCCTCAAAGAAAGGGAATTGAAAATCCTGGAAAGGGAAACCGAGACAATCAGCTTCCTGTAGAAACCTAACTTTTAACCTCGGTCTTGAAGGACTTCAGGTGTTTCAGTGCCGCCGAATAATCCTCCTTCTTCATTGCAATGCTGGCCTGCTTGTAAATGCCCATCGCCTTTCTGAGATCCCCGCCTTTCATCTTAAGCTCCAACAAAGAGTCCTTGGCACCCTTCATCTCTTCCATCAATACCTTGGGCAGTGTCTTTGCCACCACTTCCTTGGCCCTTTTCGCGAACAAGGTGGCAGTCTCCCATCCCTTTCGGTTGACCGCTTCTCTCCCCTCTGCAAGGAGACCAAGAGATTCGTCCGTGTCTATTCCCAGCCCGGTCGCATTCTTAATGAGCTCGCTTGCCTCATCGAGAGCCTGGTTGGCCTCTCGGTAGCTTCCCGCCGATCGCTGCAACTCGTTGATCGCAGCTTCCAGATCAGATATGGCAACTTCATAGTCCTCATCCCTGAGGGCGGTGATCGCTTCCCTGATCAGCTCCTCAGAACCGGCGACATCGCAACCGACCTCCTTGGCCTGCTTGGTCTCGTTGACGAAATCCTCGATATCGTTGGCTATCCCGATTGTGATGGCGTCATCGAGAGAGATGCGAGCGGTCTGGATGATTTTGACTGCCTCCTCGGTCTGGCGTGCCTTGTTTGCCGCCACCGCCTTGCCTATGAGTTCCTTGCTCTGGCCTATGTTGATACTTTGCTTCTTGGCAATCGCCAGTATCGGTTTGATCTCATTCACAAGTGCAGGGAGGACCTTGTAAAGGTCCTTTCCTTCGAAACTCTCCGGTGGATTCTTCTTCAGTTTCTCCTTCCTCTCTTCCAGCAATCTGGCGGAAAGGGTTGGCACCACTTCTTCCGGAGGCGGAGCTGCCTCTTTGGGCGGTTCCGGTGGGTGTTTCATAACGAGTTCGACCTCGTCCTCTGGTATCGACGCAACCTCAGGTTCAGGAGCAGGTTCTGCCTCTTCAGCTGGTTTCTCAGGAGCCTCTTCCTCTTCTTCGGCAGCCTCGAACTTCACACCGCAATTCCCGCAACTGTCGGCGTTGGCCGCGACGGGAGCATTGCAGACCGGACATTCGAATTCCAGCACTTCTTCGTCGGCAAACTCCACACCACAGTTGGGACACGACGTCACATCCGCACCCACCATGGATCCGCACGAGGGGCACTCGAAGGCAGTACCCTCCTCGGTCACGATCTCTTCGTCAGCTGCGGGCTCGTCTGCGGTGACTATCTCGTCCTCACCTTCTAAGTGGCTCTCCTTGCCGATGGTCCTAATGTCCTCCAGCAGCTTGGATGACTCATCCCTGCCCACAATAGAAGATAGTATGTCATCGATAGCTTTGTCATCGGAGATTTCAATCTTGTCTAGGTCGAGTTCTCCGTCCATGTCGATGTCGAAAAGGGTCAGATCAGTATCGCATGAAGGGCATTTTCGAGCGTCTTCAGGGACAGGAGTATCGCATACTGGACATGTCTTCTTACCTTTGCTTGCCAAAGAAATTCCCTCGGCTGTTGGCCTTGGATTTCTGACTATGAATATCTTGGATATATATTTGTCGGTATGGTAGCCAGACATTGATTTTCGGAATCAGCTGAAAGGGATACCACAATCGATAGAGTTAAATCCCAATTTCGACTATTCATGACATACTCGGGCAAGTGAAGAGACATGCTGAGGGACTCCATAAAGGGACTCGAAAAGGTGTTCAAAACGGACATCGATCCTCCGAAGGTCATTCTAGTAACCGGCCCACCCGGCTCGATGAAGACCAGTTTCTGCTACACGTTCATGTCAAGATGGCTGAAGCAGTCGGGCAAGTTCGGCCTTTACACAACACTGGAGGAGTCTTTGGACAGCCACCTGAAGAATCTGAAGAGCCTTGGCATCGAGGTTCCCGATAACATGCAGATATCTGATTTCACCGACCTGAGAGAGATCGACGAGGTTCTCGATCCGACCGAAGCCACCAACTACCTGGAGTTCGTCCAGAAGATGATAGAGCACTTCAAGCGGATATACGGCGACGATTTCGTGATGTTCTCGCTGGATTCCCTGGGTGCACTGTACTCGTTGATGGAAGAAGTGACCGACATGCGGAAGAAGATGTTCTACTTCTTCAAGATGCTGAGGGAGAACAACCTGATATCCCTGGTGGTGATGGAACGTTCGATAGGGGGCGAGTCCGCTCTGCTTGGGAACGAAGGCTTCCTCGTCGACGGCATCATTGACCTTGGCCTTGACAGGACCAGAGGGAAACTGGTCCGTTATCTAAGAGTAGAGAAGATGAGAGCGTGTGAACACAGCATGGAGAAGCATGCCATAGTGCTTGGAAAGGGCGGAATGGCCGTGTTGGGTCCAGTATTCGAGAGTGGAGAACTATGAACGAAAGATATTTATCCAATTGGTATTATCTTCCGCCGACTCGAACATACCGCAGTCCATCCAGGGGATGGTTTCTATGACTCAAGAAAGATTGTCTCTAGCAGACGAGATAAAGAGAATTGAGGACAGCCTCGCAGCCAAGGAAGCAGAACTGGAAGAGAAGTCCCGAAAGCTGGAAGATGAAAAACGACAGCTTGAAGAAGAGCGTTCGGCCTGGGAATCCGACCGAAAGGCCTTCGAGGACGAGAGAGCAGGTTTTGACTCTGAGAAAGCGAAGCTGGAAGAAGAAAGACAGCGCATAGCCTCCGTTGAGACCGGATTCGCCGAGAGGGAAGCGGCAATAGCACAGCAGAAAGAAGCTCTGGTCTCAAGGGAACAGGAGGCCATTAGGTCCGAAGAAGAGGCCAAGGCTGCCCTGGAAGAGGCCACAAAGAAAAGGGCCGACATCGTCGCAAGGGAAGAGGAATTCCTGACCAAGGAAGAAGAGCTGAAGAACGTCCTTGAAGACAACGTCAGAAGGGGCCAGACTCTGGTCGATCGCGAGAAGGAAATCGTGAGACTGGAGGAAGAACTGAACGCCGAGAAGGAGAAGATCATATCTCAAGGGAAGGCACTCCTGGACAAGGAACGCGAGCTGTTGTCAATGGAAGAGAGCGCCAGAGCTGGAGTTGCTGCGGAACCCGGAGAAATGCCGGCTCCGTCTTTTGATGAGGCTCCGGCAGCTGAGCCAGAGACTCCCGCCGAGGAGGCTGAAGCACCTGCAGAAGGTGAAGAGGCTCCGTCGGAGGGTGAAGAGGCTGCTCCGGCTGCAGAGGTCGAAGAGGTCCCCTGTCCGTCCTGCGGAACGGCTCTCAGCGCAAATGCGATCATGTGTTATGCTTGCGGCCACAAGCTGGTTGAGGATGAAGCTCCTGCCGAAGAGGGCGAGGCACCGCCAGAGGAAGGTGAGGAAGCACCCCCTGAGGGTGATGAGGCACCGCAAGAGGAAGGTGGCGATGAGGAGATCCCATGCCCGGCCTGCGGGACGATGTTGAGCGCAAATGCGATCATGTGCTATGCCTGTGGTCACAGACTCGAAGAGGGCGGAGAGGAAGAAGGTGACGAATCCTCCGATGATGAGGACAAACCAAAGAAAGTAGCTCTCAAGAAGGTGAAGAAGAAACGGGTTGTGTAGTACACTTTTTAATGTCGTTAGCACACAGCTATTTCGGATGGTGAAAACCACTAACCAGCACCGTATGGATAGGTATTTATAGGAATACCTACTTAACAAAAGACCAGTGCAATTGTCTTGTAGCGAGAACTAAAAAAGGCATGCATATTGGCATCGGGAATACAACGGAGGATATGGTTATGCGAAATGTAAAAAGCCAGCGCATGGCTAGGACTATTTTGGCCGTATTTGTAGCGTGGACACTTCTGTTCTCGGGAATAGTTGGATTGGGAGCATCCTTCATCGCATTGGCAGGAGATGACCCCATAGAGCCCACGGCAGATTGGAACTGCAATTCTGTGGTTACGGTGTCGGGGGACATCAAGTTGGACGGCGATCTTAACCTGCTAGCGGGCTGCTATTTGACGGTCGTGGATGGTGGAATTTCATTCGTTCAGGATGATCTTCACAGGTACAGCCTGAACATCAACCTGGGAGCCACGCTGAACCTGACCAACAGCTACATCACGATAGAGACCAATCAGATAGAGCCCTATCTACTGCTTCCAGTCACTGTCACTGGAACTCTCATAGGCTGGAACGCGGTTCTTCAATTCCCTGGCTTCATGAATGTGACTGGTACTGTTGAACTGTGGGACTCAGAGGTCTTGGCACTATCCAATATTCCCCCCTGGGTGACCGGCTCTGATCGGTTCAATGATGCACCTGTGTTCACTTTTACTGGTGGTGAGGGACAGTTCTACAGGACGACAATAGACAACTACTTCACTTCAACAGCATTTTCGAGAACGGATGTCAACTTCGGATGGATGTACGATTTCAATGTCACTGGAGCTTCACAGGTTTGGCTTGTGGACACATACCTGGACATAGATTACAACGCTGGAGATACCGCGCATAATGTGCTCCATGTAGGGAACAATGCCGAAGTCTACACATATAACATGACGATTGATACGAGTGATATAAGCGCCAACAGAAGGGGAGCCATCCAGACAACTGGCACCGGAGTTGCCCACATACTTCGGTGGGCCAACGTTCTGTGCGTAGACAATGCTGGCGTTCCAATAGAAAACGTGGACCTAACACCGACATTCACTCAAACTGGAGCTACGCCCATATTCCCTGATTCTGGGATCGCGACCCCTCACAACTATATCTTGACTTATCTCGGAAAGACCGCAGGAACGTGGCTAGTGACAGGCCCTGACGGTAGGTCCCTCCTACCATTGCCCAGCGAACACATCGACGACGCAGTTGACCAAACCACTCCGAACTCCGAGTTCTATGGTCCATATGACATCAGCGGTCTTTACCTAGCCGTGACTTCCTCAGATACTTTCTCATTCAACCCCTACCCGGCAATGGGTCCTGCAGACGGGACTGTAGAGATCACATTGGTTTTCGACCTGCTCATCCCCAAGCCCGACCTGATCGTGACGGATATTTACTGGATCCCGGCCGATCCGACAGAGAATCAGACAATTGAGGTATGGGCGGACATCTTCAACCAAGGTGGAAGTGGAGCAAACGACATATGGGTCTGCTTCTATGGGGACGGGCAGCAACTGAACAACTCGCCAATATACGTGCCATTTATCGACGTCCTCTCGACAGTTCAGGTCGGACCAGCATACTGGTACAATGCTTCAGGCGGCAATCACAGCGTTCGTGTTGTGGTGGACTGCATGGGAACAGTATCAGAAACAGATGAAGGTAATAATGATCGAACCGAGACCCTCTATATCATACCCCTGCTTCCTGATTATGCGGTCACATCTGGAGATATAACATTCCCGTTGAACTCTTACATCGGAAACCCAGTTCAGATTGACATTACTGTGCGTAACCCAGGGAGTGACATAGCTCCTGCGAATGTTGTCAAGGTCTACATAGGAGATCCTACGCTTGGCGCCGTCCCTGAGATTGGTGAAGCTGACATATCTGACATAGCAATCGGCTCAACCACAAGCACCATTTTCACTTATACATTCAATGAGGCCAAGGACTACAAGATATGCATATGGGTGGATAGAAGTGACTTGGTGCCGGAGGAATCTGAGTCCAACAATACTGCGTGCAATGTCCTCAGGGTTGATCTGGCCCCAAATCTGAAGGTAACGGCGAATGATATCGGAGTCGGAGATCCGTGTACCCGAATGGGGCAAACGGTGACACCGCAGGCTGTTGTTCGCAACATGGGCTACGTGGATGCGGGCGCCTACGTGGTGGATTTCTACATCGATGGTGACTACTTCGCCAGCGGGAATTCAACCGGCCTGCTTTCGAACGCAACAGAGGTTGTCAGTTCAGACCTTCAGTGGGTTCCTGCTGATGATCCGGGCATACATGTTCTAACCGTCGACGTGGACCCAAGCGATGCTGTCAAGGAGAGCACAAATGCGGACAACCTCGCCAACAAGGACATTCTGATCTTCCATGACAAGATGGCTGCAACTTATGCATTACCCGGAATGGTGTTGCCCTACGACAACACATACCACGGAAATGTCGACGTAACCGGAAGCCTGACGGTTGATGGCAAGTCCATGTTCATCGAGCAAGCACATCCCCTTACAGGAAGATATTGCATCAAAGTCTCCGGAACGGGAGAGCTCATACTCAAGAACGGGGCCAGCCTGACCAGCAACTACCCCTTGGTCATTTACGTCTCCGATAGCGCCAGACTGGTCGTCGACGACGCGAACATTGACCTCGACGTGCGGGGTACTGGGGGCCTCTTTGCTGACCAATCTGCTGTGATCGATATCAGAAACTCAGTCTTGAATGGAAATCTCTTCAGCACTGGCAACAGCGTTACCCTAATGAGCGTGGACCTCCTTGGAACCGACCTTTACATCGAGGCCGCTGAGACATCATACATATGGGACACTGCATTCACCGGTGTTCTCAATCTGTACCTTATGAGCGACGACGGGGACGTCAACACGATCGACTTTGACATAAGGAATGTCACTTTCCCAGACTATCTGGACGCGCAGCTTGTCTTCAAGGGAAACCAGCTCATTGAGTTTACAAACGTGATAACGCACATTCCAGAGGGCATGGAATGGTGGACCGACATGATCACTGAGAATGCCAAGGTCCGCCTCTTCTGGTGGCTGACCGTGAAGATGGTCGACGGCACGGGTGCGGTTCTGTTATCCGTGACCCCGGAGATGAACTTGGATGTGCTGGACGAATCAAGCCTGACTTGGACACGAGTGAACACAAGTTTGAGCGTTCCTGGGGGCCAGATTACATTGAGAGTTCTCAGCGCAGAGATGCAGGGCTTCCCAGTATGGGGTTGGACAAACTCGACGTATGCCATTGATGCGAAAGTCGAAGTTCCGCCCGGAAGCTCAGTTTGGTTTTATCCAGATTCCCACGAGGCCCAGGGCAATTGGACGGGTGATGTCCGTGACAATATGGAGGTCGAACTGAGGTTCTCAGGTCTCACTCCTGACTTCAGCGTGTCCAGGATATCTTTCGTAGGGGACGGACTCGGAATCGACCAGCCAGTGAATAGGCCCTTGCAGATTCAGGTAACGGTCTACAACAGCGGCAACATTGCATCTTCAGGTGTAGAGGTGATGATGTTCCTCGGATCGGACATTATCGGGTACGATGTCATTGATGTGCCAGCGACCGGCAGTTCCGTAGCGATAGATGATGAATGGACCCCGACCACGATTGGTACAAAGATCATTTACGTTTACGTGGACTTCAACAACACTATTCCCGAAACCAACGAGAACAACAATGACGCTTCAACAGGGCTCAACATATTCGGATGGCCCGATCTGTCTGTGGATACTGCGGGCATACTCTTCGGCGTCGAACCGGTCGAACAGATTCCCAGCGACGTCACAGCAACCATCAGGAACGTAGGAACGAACACAGCTGTGAACGTGGAGGTGACCTTCGCCGACGATGACGGTTGGTCCGAGCTAGTTAACCTGACGAGCATCCTGGCCGGGGGTCAGATGGAGGCCAGCGTTCAGTGGACCCCGCAATCACCTGGAACTCATTTCTTCACCGTGACAGTGGATACACCTAGTACTGCTGACATATTCCAGACCGACTATGACCAGTCCAATAACTTTGCAAACAGGACTGTGCTGGTTCTCACACTACCAGACCTTCAGGTGGAAGAGGTCACAGATTCTGACTGGACAATCACAAACCAGATCACCGTTGGCGTCAACTACGATATCTTCGTCATGATGAACAACACCGGTGGAAGTACGGCGCGAAACGTGACCGTTATCCTAACGCTGGACAATGATGAGGTGGTCGGACAGGCAACTGTCAACAACATCACAGCGGGAGGGACGAGCATTTCGATAATCACATGTCAACCCATCAGCGTTATCGGGACCCACACACTGAGGGCCATTGCCGACCCCGACAAAATGATACTTGAGATCGATGAGGATAACAACGTCGGCGTGTTCACATTCGACGTTGTGCCACCATCTGCCTACGTGAGCATATCAATGCCGGAAGAAGGTCAGGATATCGAGGCAGGCACCAGCCTGACTGTTGAAGGCTGGGTGAAGGAGCTTGGAACTGAGCGTGGCATAGAAGGTGTGGAACTCGTCATGACGCTTCAGCTCCTCGATACCACACAAGTGGGAATAGAACAATACACGATCTCGAAGGAGAACGGAAGACTACTCACCAGCTTCCTCGTGCCTGATGACATTGAGTGCGGCGAGTCCTACAACTTCGTGGTTTCCTCCAATGAAACGTTTGTAACGACTTCGTTCACCGGAGTTCAGGCAAAAGATTGTGTCGTACCCCTCTTCACACCAGAGGTCTGGTTGCTTCTGATCATCATAATCATAGTAATCGTGATCATTGTAGCGATAACTGCATACATCAAGGTCTTCGGTCTTGGTAAGCTGGTAGAGTGCGGTGAGTGCGGAGCGTTCATCCCAGAGGACAGCACCTCCTGCCCCAAGTGCGGCGTGGAGTTCGAGACCGAAACGGCGAAGTGCAGCAGCTGTCAGGCATGGATACCCATCAAGGTCAAGAAATGTCCTGAGTGCGGCGTGGAGTTCGCGACCGGCGAAGTCGAGATGGAAGACTACAATAAGAAGATGCGGATGCAGTACGAGGAAGTCAAGACCAAGTTCAAGAAGGAGGCGCAGCAAGAGCTCGGGAAGTCACTGACAGATGCCGAGTTCGAGGATTGGTGGAAGACCCAGCCCACTTTCGTTTCCTTTGCGCAATGGACAAAGCAGGAAGAGGACATGCGGAAGATGGGATCGAAACCCTGTCCGTCATGCAGTACTCTGAACTCGGTGACAGCCACGGTATGCCACAAGTGTGGGGCTCTGATGGCCGAGGATGAGAAGCCTCGAAGGCCTCCGTCCGGACCACCTGCAGAGAAGAAGCCCGTTGCGGCGGCCCCGGCGAAGAAACAGGCTGTGACACCCGCGAGGCCTGGAGAGCAACAGCCACCCGATGCAGGGGCACCACCTGCCGGCGTCCAGCCGGTCCCGAAGAAGACGCTTCCGACCGTTGAGAGACCTGTTCCAAAGAAGGTGGTCAGAAAGCCAGTGGTCGAAGGAGCGCCCACCGTCGTGCCAAAGAAGGTAGTCAGAAAACCTGATGAAGAAGATAAGGAAGAGGGCGGCGGATACTAGGTCGCCTTGGATATTTCTTCCCTTGCTTTCTTGATCACAGCCTCGGGGTCCTTGTAATAGGAAGATACCAGTTTCGCGACTTGCTTGTAATTGTCCATACCGATCTTCCTCATGTACGCGAAGATGTCAATCCTTCTCTTGACCTCTTGTTCCATCCTCTTCTGGGACCAGTTCCTTGTGGTCGATATCTTTTCGTACACGTAGCTGTGACCGCTGTAGTTGAATGTATCATCCGCCGGGTTCCACGTATATGCCGCGTTGGTTATGAGCTCGTCAGATTCCGGATCGACGCCCAGGATCTCGGTCAGGGATTTCACCCTCCTGGTCATCTCGGTGCCCACTTTGACCTGAGCCTGCATGAGGACTATGTCCAGAGCCGAAACGAGGGCCCTCGGGAGGTTGATCGGGTCATTCTCCATCCTGTGGACCATTGACTGCACATCTTCTGCATGGAAGGTAGTATAGGCGCTCTTTCCTGTTGCCATCGCCTGGAACACCACGTAGGCCTCGGTTCCTCTGACCTCCCCGACCATTAGATACTGGGGCCTCTGCCTGAGGGCTGACCCCAGCAGGTCGAACATGTCGATCTCTCCAGGTGCCTTCCCCGTCACTGGGTTGATGTCTCCGAATCCTGCCCTCGTGATTGTTGGGACCCAGTTCTCGTGAGGAAGGTTAAGCTCTCTGGTGTCCTCGATGCTGACGATCTTCATCTGAGGAGGAATGAAAATGAGAATGGCGTTCAGTGTTGTTGTCTTCCCACTTGCTGTACCCCCGCATATCAGCATCGACTGACCGTTCTCGATCGCGAGCCACAGATAGGCCATCATATCGTCGCTCATGGTCCGGAACTTGAGCAGGTCCATAGGGGTGAACGGGTTCTCTTTGAACCTCCTAATCGTGAACGAGGAGCCCCTCTTGGTCACGTGTTTGCCAAGGGTCGCCTGAAGTCTTGAACCGTCCGGAACGGTCGCGTCCAACATTGGCTGCGCAACAGAGATGTGTTTTCCGCATTTTTGTGATAACCAGACCACGAACGAATCCAGTTCAGTGGCAGAATCGAAGATCAGGTTCGACGGAATAGACCCGTACTTCCTGTGATAGATATAAAGGGGAACTCCCACGCCGTCACACGAGATGTCCTCCACGTTGACGTCGGTCATGGAAACGTCAATCGGTCCGTACCTGATGAAATCCCTCATGATGTAGTACATTATCCTCTCTTTGGAAACTGGATGCAGTGAGATGTCGAGTTCTCGGAGAAGGCCGTCAACGATCCTCCTCAGATAGGCCTCCCGATGCTCTTCGTCATCCTCCTCTATCATCTCAAGTGATTCGACGAGAACCTCCTTCAGAACTTCGAGGATGTCGACCTCCTCGGCCATGAGCTTGGGTTCTATCGCCTCGTACTTGTATTCGTTCGCACGGGTGTCGTAGTTTATCCTGACATAGGAATAGCCATCAACGATGTTCTGGAGCTCGATCTCGGTCACGTCCTTGGCAGTCAGCTTGGGAACTGTCGTGACCCTTCCCATGGTCTCTTCTTTAATGCCACTTATCGCGGGTGCGAGTATCTTGATGCCCTTGCCACCCAAGAGCCTTGACATGTATCCCTTCTTTATGGAGGACAGTGCTTCCCCAATCTTCCTCTTCTTCTTCTTTTCCACTGCCTCCAGGTATGCCGCCGTCTCGGTCCGGGCATCATCGAGCTTCTTGAGCCTGTCCTCCGTTTGCCTCTCCAATGACTTGAGCTGATCTATCTCTTCACCCATTTGCTTCTTCTTAACCTTGGACATCACTTACCACCCTAAACCATGAGAAGGAAAACGAAACCTAATATGAGCATAATGAAGCTATGTCTGAGTCCGTTGACTATCTGACCGCTGTCCAGGACGCCGGCTAACAGACCGTCGCCCACGGCGTGCACGATAACCGCGATGTAGAACGCGATCTGGATATTGGCTATCAGCCCAACTATGTCCTCCGCCAACGGCGATCCAACCGTCGCCTCCGATCCTGAGCCCTCGGCTTGACTCTCCTCGATGACAGTCGAGGTCTCCGCCATCTTTGGAAGGAATGAAACGTTAAGTATCCATATTGTGACCAGGAAGACCAGGAAAGAGATGTAGATAACGGCGATGTAAGTGCTCATGGTGATTGACCGCTCGTCCTCGGTGAGCTGGTTCTCCTTGGCATCGTGTGACACCATCGTCAGGACGTCGGCAACGTTCCCGCCAGCATCGCTGGACTTCCGGATGATGCTGATTATCCTGCCGACTGCGGGCGTCTTCACCCTCTCAGTAAGAAGCCTCAATGCCTCTGTGGCTGGAACCCCCCATCGGATCTGGGCCGCCATCTTCTGGATCTCTGGCGTGAGTTTGCCGTACCTGCCTCTGGAAGAAACCACGATGGCGTCTGCCAACGTCATGCCGAACCTTCCGGCTTCAGCAACATCTCTCAGAAAGTCGGGCAATCTTCTCTCGATCGCCTTGACATTGCTCGCCTGCTTGGCCTTGTAGAAGCCTATCGGTCCGATGATTGCTAATATCGCGAACACAAGGAAGTTCAAGAACCGACGTATCGGCGATTCTCCCTGGTCAGGGACACCATCGCCGTCCAGGTCGTGCCCTGGATTGTTGTCGAGCTGATTGATCACGCCGTCGTCGTTCCTGTCCTGATTATCCAGTGCCCTCAATGACATATCGACTTGATCGGTGAGATTCAACACAGCTATGACAAGCAGTATGGAGCCTATGGTGAGTCCGATCGCACCAATGATCTTGGTAAAATCATGCTTCTCGTACATCCGGACTCTCGCTTCCTCGAGACTAACCTGTTTCGCCATCGTCAGGTCTCCTGTTCCATGTTCCAAATGACAAATATGAAGCCGAACTGTGATATGGGAATCATGAAGCCGACCACCACGAACAGAAGTGTGACAACTAGCTCCGAACCGCCCTTACTGATCAGGGCCATGATGGCCATGATGACGACAAGGAAAAGCGGAAATGCGACCACGACCGTGATGAAGCTCTCTGCGAGCATACCCAGCGTCTCCATCTTCTTCCTCATCTCGAGCTTGTCTTCCTTCTCGTACTGCTCCGCCTTCATCAAGAAAAAGGGCTTCAACTGGCCGCCGGAAGTGCTGGTAGTGACAACCCCCTGAAGGAAATCCTGGAACTTGGTCGAGGGGGACCTCTGCGCTCCCCCTCTGAGAGCGGTAAGAATATCAATACCCAAGAGTTCGGTGTCCCTCGTTATCCACTTGGCCTCCTCAGCCACTTCTCCATAGACAGACTCCTTGGAGAGTTCCTTGAATATCACATCGACAGGGACTTCCGCCGAGGCCATCGCGGAGATGAAGCTCATGGCACCGCTGATCCTGGCGTCTATGAACCTCGCCCTTTTCTTCTTTGCGGAGCCGGGAGACCCCAAGATAATCACATAAGTCAGGAAAGGAATGAACACTGCCAATAGTGCCGTGAAGACAATGCCGAGCATCCATCCCACTAAAGGCAAGAACAGCAAGAAGAACAGGAGAATCCCGACGAAGATGGACACTACCCCAGCCAGTACAGCAGTCATCATTGCATAAGCGACGTACTCCTCTGGACGAATCTTCATGTGGGCTTTGAAGAGGTTTTCCTCAAGTTCTGGTTTTATCTTCCCTTTCCTCTCCACGCGCCTGCCCATAATAGCCCAACAGAACGACTGGTAGGGTGGGAGCCTGATACCTTTTGAGCTCGACCCTTCAGGGAGGAATATCAGATGAGGCTGCTCATACGCATCCTCCTCCGGCCTGGCCCTCTTGGTCCGGATATACTCACGCTTCGTATCCAGTTTCTCGAACACCCCTCTCTCGGCCCGGCTAGCCAAATGTCTCACCTTCCTCAGATTCGGACCTGGTCGGAGAGAGTATCTCCTCCCTGACCCAGCCCATTTCATCCCGAATTCTCTTGATCGTCTCATCTGGGAACTGGTAGTAGGATACGACAATCTCAGATATCGCTTCGAAGTCAGTTGTGTCCTTCTCGACAAGATACCTGATGAGGTCCACTCTTCTCTGGAACTCCATATCCATCTCCTCATGGGTCATGTTCTTCATCTCCATCAGCTCATCCAGGATGAAGCTGTGACCCTTGTAGATGAAGGTGTCCGTGCCAGAGTCCCATTCATAGACCGTATTGGTGATAAGTTCGTTCGTTTCGGGCTCGAAGCCGACGAGTTCGACTATCTGGGTGATCCTTCGAACAGTACTGTTCCCCACCCTGGCGTGCTTTTGGATAATAACGAAGTTAAGCGCGGTGAGCAATATCCTGGGAGTATTGATTGGGGGGTTCTCCAGCCTGTTGACCATGGACTTGACCGAGTCAGCGTGCATGGTGGAGCATGTTGGGTGACCTGTCGCCATGGCCTGGAACATGGTGTACGTCTCCCTTCCTCGAACTTCTCCGACCAGGATGTAATTGGGCCTCTGTCTGAGAGCCGCCCTGACCAGGTCGAACATGTCAATCTCGCCAGCGGCCTTCCCGCCGACACCTTTCTCTCCCACGCCACTTCTTGTGACACCGGGTATCCAGTTCTCGTGAGGGAGATTGATTTCCCTGGTATCTTCAATGCTGACGATCTTGGCACCGGGTCTGATGAAAAGGGCGGCCGCGTTGAGCGTTGCGGTCTTCCCGCTGGCCGTGCCACCGCAGCACATCATGGACTTCCCGTGTTCCATCGCGATCCAGAGGTACGCGACCATCTCGGCCGATGCTGTGTTGAATTGTACGAGTTCTATGGGCGTGAATGGCTTCTCCTTGAAACGCCTGATGGTGAAGCTGGAACCCCTTGTCGTAATCTCCCTAGAGTACGTGGCCTGGACACGGTGACCTTCCCGAGTCGTGCCGTCCAGAATCGGATTCGCAACCGAGATCTGCTTTCCGCACCTCTGACCCAGATAGACGACAAATGAGTCGAGCGTAGTATCGTCTTCGAACTTGCCCGAGGCTTTCAATGATTCGTACTTCTTGTGGAAAATGAACAATGGAACGTTGGTCCCGTCGCACGAGACGTCCTCAATGTTTGCGTCCGACATGAGAACGTCTATCGGGCCATAACCGACAAAATCCCTAATGATGTAATAGATCAGTTTCTCGGTTGTGGCTTTGTCAATGTTCAGGGAGCGACTTCGTATGAAGCTCTCCACGCTCTCCTTTAGGTACTCCTCCTTGTCCCTACTGCCGAAGGTCTCAACATCATATTCCAGTGTCCTGGTGAGGGCATCCTTGACCGTGTCCAGAAGTTCCATGTCCCTCGGAGTAAGCTCAGGTTCGAACGTCTCGTACAGATACTCGCTCTCCTCATTGTCGTAAATCACCCTGGCATATGTGTATGGAGGTTTGATCGGAGTGACTTCCAGCTCCTCGACACTCTCGCTAACAATTTCAGGGATTCGTGTAAGGTATGAGCCTCTGGCACCATCCCAGGATGCGGTAGATGCTACAGTTCCTTTTGGGAGGAGGACCTTCTTCTTCTTTCTAGCCACGAGAACACCTCTCAAACAACCTCAGGACCTGCCTGCGGTCTCGCCTATTATCACGTCGAACGTGGAGGTCATCAAATGGAGTGTGGATATCGGGAAAGCGCTATCATTGTAGATGCGGATCCTGACCTGCCCCTGGTTCAGATTGTAGGACAGCTCGAAGTATTGGGTCCGTATATAGTTGGTGGGAGAACCTGACACTTCCAGGATCTTCGGGTCGCCGAACGCTTCGAACAGAGTGGCATTGTAGTAGTGGAACCAGGCCACTTCATAATCAGTATTCAAGGTTATGTTGAAGTCGGAGGTCAGGTTGGTGTACCTCTCTGTCTCGGCGTTTATCAACCTGGTACGAGCGCCTTCAGTACTGACGCCGGACGTCCCTCCCCTGCCGAACAGGGTCACCTGGGAGAGTGAGATCTCAATGTAATTGGTCCTGTTCTCAACGATGAAATGAGGAGCGATCCCAACAAGTTGTCCGTCCACCTGGTAGACCAGCACTGCCCCGTTCTCATAGATGACCCTCTGAGGGACATGGTATCGGTTGAACACGTTGAGATCGATCATTCCACTGCTGGTGGAATTCACAGGTTGAGAGAAGTTGCCAGCCTGATACACGAAGGCGACTGAGACATTCCCTCCCCACGGGTTCATTTGAAGTTCCCCACCAGTGGGCGATGAGAACAACGGAACTCCGTCCACTCCGAGGGTGATCGGAGTGAAGGTCGTTGCCCTCAAACACGGTTGGCCTGCCTGCCTCGCGACCTGACATGCGATAACATGGATGTCGATATTGTTCTTCAGGTTGCCGAACTGGCCGAAAGCCTCGTTCATATGAGCGGCTTCGGCGTCTTTCATCCAGACCGGAACGTACTGATCGACAATGAGAGACATGAACGTTAGGAAAACCAGGAGTGCCATAATTGTACCGACAGTCGAAGCAACACCTTCATCGTCCCACCTAACAGAACGTCTTATCCTGTAGTGCTTCATTAGCTCCACCACACAATTCAGAATGCCCGTTGCCTTGCTATGCTGTTTATGTCCCATAATGTATTTATAACTTCTTATGGCATTAACAGATATGGCTTTCACTTTTGAGAACCACCCAACCCCATTATTCCCAAAGAAGAACGGAACATCGAAGTGACCTGCCGTAACTGTCACCACTAACTTAAAATATCAATCGGAATATCCATTTTGCTGGTGCCGCGGTAACTCAGTTGGGAGAGTGCAAGACTGAAGATATCTTTCGGTCTGCTATCGGAAATCTTGAAGTCGCCGGTTCGAGCCCGGCCCGCGGCATTGCCCCGACTTAGCTTAGACTGGCTAGAGCGGCTGACTGTAGTTGGTTCCCGGAGCAATCCGGTTTTGGCCGAAATCAGCAGATCCCCGGTTCAAATCCGGGAGTCGGGACTACCTCTCGATGGTCGTTCATGAGAGGGGTGTGAAGATGAGAATCAGTGTGGAGAGGCCTTCTGAGGAAGAGGTCCATTGTCTGACATCGAAGTACGGGAATCCAATGGTGAGAGAATTCCACATTGATCTGCGTGAAAGAGATGAGATCCAGGACTACCCAGAGTGTAAGGGCGGTACGAGGATAGCGATCAAGTCAGATGATGGCATTGTCCTGGTCAGAGCTCGCGAAGGGGGCGTATTCGGACTCCCCGGTGGACGGATCTGGGCTGACGAGTCAGTGGAAGATGGCGCGATCAGGGAGGCTGAAGAGGAAACTGGACTGATCATCGAGCTAAGAGGATTGCCCGAGATTCACAAGTGCCAGTACCTCTTCAAGAACTGGAATCTAGAGAGGTGGATATTCGTGTTCGTCGCTGATGCCTCGAGCGGGACCCTAGAACCCGCCGACAAGGCGGAGATTGAGAAGGCCGCCGTTTTCCAGGAACCCCCCTCCGATTATGGAAAAGAGCATTGGCTGAGGGATGTCTGGAACGAGTGCCTGAGCCCTTAGAGCTGGCAGACGTTTTCCTCCGAAATCTATATATATGGTCTAACATATATGGTCGATTTGTCAGACAAAAGTCTGACCCACTTCAATTCGAAGGGATGGGATTGATACTGAGCAAGAAAAAGCGAAAGCAGATCTCGACAGACCCTGTCACTCAGCGACTGGTCCAGGATGGAGTTTTGTCCCTGCATACCGATGAAGGCATATACCAGGCCAGCAAGGGCAGGACGAAATTCCCCTACAGCTTCTGGACCGGTGCGAAGTACATCCTGACATTCTCTGTGCTTTTGTGGTGGCTCCCGACGCTCGGGCAGATGATCGCAGGATATGTGGGAGGGAGGAAGACAGCGGGTCCTTGGAAGGGCATTGCTGCGGCAATCCTCCCAGTGGCCTTGATCTTTGGGTTTACGTACATGTATGACTTCGGGATCCTGGTCAATGAGATCAGCTATTTGATGGCGATTCCATCCCTGATGGCGGGATATGTGGCATCTGGCGTTCCGATACTCGCACCATACATCGAGTTCGCCATGGTGTATCTAGGAGCCTTTGTGGCGGCGCTCAAGGTCACCTTTGCCACCGGCCTCAACGGATATTTCGTCACGATAATCTTCGCCTATATCGGGGGTGTCGTGGGAAAGCAGGCCAAGAGGGAGCTTGTCATCAGGACGGCAAGCCCTGTTGTGGCATTGCCCGCGATCAGTTCAAGAGTACCAATATCATCAACGAGGTATAACATGAGGAAATCTGCAACCTGGTGGGGTAAACACCCTGAAAAGTTGGACAGCATGAACAAGATACCGGTAAGAACCGTAGCCAAGAAGAGAAGGGCAGCTCCGGCGCCCAAAAAAGCAGTGGCAAAACCCAAACCCCAGCCAAAGACGACTCCAGCGAAGGCTGCAAAGACAAGCGCTGCCGCAAAGAAGAACCTGGGTAGAAAGGGCTACGACAAGGGTACGGTCAACAAGAGACTCGTAGAGAGGGCTCTTGGGCGATATCAGAAGCGTTGATCCATTCTAAGTCTCGAAAGGTTTTTATCTTCTGGGACATTCTTAACCGGAGGTAGCATGTTCTGTCCGAAGTGCAAGTCATTACTGTTTCCAAAAGAGGGGAAGATGGTCTGCCGAAAGGAAGGCTGCGATTTCACCTCCAACATGGGCAAGCCCGAGTCAAGCGTCAAGAAGACAAAGAAGGTGAAGGCGGATATCCTGGTACTGGACGAGATAACCAAGACCATGCCAACCACCAAGGTCGAATGCGATGAGTGCGGACACAACGAAGCGACTTACACCATGAGACAGACCAGAGCAGCAGATGAACCCACGACAAGGATCTACAGATGCACAAAATGCGGCAACACCTGGAGAGAGTTCTGAAGGGACTTCATCTCCACAAGAATAGTTTTATAACTTCAGAATCGATTACCTGCGAGAAAGGGGGAGCGTATGTTTAACGCGAAGGCAAAGTCAGAAGTTCTCAAAGAGTTGATAGATGTCGTTTCCACCCTTGTGGACGAGGTCAAGTTCAATGTTACGAAGAACGGAATTGGAGTGAAGGCGGTTGATCCAGCGCATGTCGCGATGGTGGACCTTTCCCTTGAGAAGAGCGCCTTCGAGGAGTTCAAGGGCGACGATTCAGAGCTCGGAATAGACATCAACAAGATGAGGGAGGTCCTCAAGCTGGCAAGAGCAGGTGAGATCATCAGTATGGACCTTGACGAGGATAAGAACAGATTGGTGATGTCCGTGGGCAACATTGTGAGAACGATGTCCCTTGTCGACACCGCAGGCATGTCCGACCCGAAGGTCCCAAGTCTGGACCTTCCCGCCAAGCTTGCAGTGAGGACAGATGAGCTTCGTCAGGGTATCAGGGCATCTGAGTCCGTTTCCGACCACATAGCGCTGATCTCGTCTCCGGACGGTTTTGAGATGATATCCGAGGGGGACACCGATTCGGTCAACCTGAAACTGCCAAAGGACCTTCTGGAAGAACTTTCGTGCAAGGAGACCGTGAGGGCGTTGTTCCCGCTTGACTACTTTTCCAGCATGATCAAGGCCGTTAGCTCGGCTGAGTCGATAACGATGCACCTCGGGAACGACTACCCAGTAAGATTGGAGTTCAAGATCGCCGACGGGAAGGGTGAGGTCAAGTATCTTCTGGCGCCGAGAATAGAGAGCGAGTAGTCTTTTTGTCTATCTGCCGGCCAACACAAGCACTGAGAGGATGTCCGCAGCATCCTTGCAGAAGTCACTGGCGTTCTCAACCCCTGCAAGTAGGTCGTTCAGCAGTATCACGACCCTTGGGTCCGCGGTGGATTTCACCAAGGCCTTCTTTGTTCTGTAGTAAAGGTCATCTATCACATGTTCCATGCGGTTCACTTCCCTGGCACCTTTGATGACCCCGTCCGCGTCCTCACCGAAGGCAGCCACAGTCTTGGAGAGCAATCTCGCGCAATCTACGGTGTTCTTCGTGATCTCCTTGTACTCTGCCCACAGCTCAGGAGGAATGTGTATCTCAGTCTCTATCAGTATCTGGAGGTTCCTTCCTGCGACCTTGGCCCAATCCGCAACCAAATCGATTCGTTTGACAAGGTGCATAAGATCCTCACGGTCCCTGGACTCGAGCTCTCCTCGGGTCAACTCATTGAACAGCTCCCTCTCAATCGTGTCCGCCTCATTCTCTCTCAGCATTAACCGGTGAAGAGCATCTATGGCACGAGTCCTGTCATCGGCCATAGCAGCTCCGACCGCCTTGTCCAGCTCCACACACGTGTCCACGATCTTTATCACGTGGTCCCTTGTCTTAGAAGCGATCACAGATTCCTTCCTTCTGGAAAACCAGCCTAACAACGCCTTCTCACTCAAGTCTCAGCACCTCCCTGAGTCCCTCGGGGGGCCTCTCGAACACCAATGTGTCAATTGGGTTGAATTCAACCATAACTCTATCCCCTGCATAAACTCTTTCATGTTGAATCGGTAGATCAACAAGTACTGGGTCATCCGTCGCCAGCATGACCTCGTATCGAAGGAATGAACCCATGAACTGCACTTCCCGCACCTCTCCGGGGACACTGTTCGTACTGAAATCCTTACAGAACTTCAGATTCTCAGGTCGGGTGAACAAGACCAGAGCATCTCCCTCAGTTACGTCCATCGGCGGGACAAAAAGGAACTGTTCGTTCCTCAGTTCGATCTGGCACCACTTCCCCGGCATCCTCTTCACGCTGCCCTCCAAGAAGTTTCCCTCTCCAACGAAGTTCGCCGTGAAGATGTGTCTTGGTTTCTCGTACAACTGCCTTGGGGTCCCGATCTCGACTATCTCACCCTTCTTCATGACGACTGTACGGTCAGCGACGGAAAGCGCCTCCTCTTGATCATGGGTCACATGGATGGCCGTCAGGCCCAGCCTCTTCACAAGTCTTCTGAGCTCATACCTCAGATCGATTCTCACCCTTGCATCGAGAGCGGAAAGGGGTTCATCGAGGATTATGAGCTTCGCTTTGGTGGCCAGGGCTCTTGCGATTCCTGTCTTCTGCTGAGCGCCGCCGCTCAACTGGCCCGGAAAGGTCTCCCTCATTTCCAGAAGGTTCACCAATCTCAACGAATCCTCCCCGGTCTTGACCAGCTCTTCGTCCGGCCAGTCCTTCACCCTTGGAGCGTACGTCGTGTTCTCCCAGACCGTCATGTGTGGAAACAGTTCGATCCCTTGGAAAACATAGCCAAGATCCCTGTCTTCAGTTGGTACATTAGCTATGTCCTTGCCATCAATGAGGATCTGCCCCTCTGTGGACTCCCAGACGCCTGAGATGAGCTTCACCAATGTTGTCTTGCCACAGCCGCTGGGACCAACGATGGAGAGGTATTCCCCATCTTCGATGGTGAGGTTCGTTGTGTTGACCGCGACGATCTTTCCGAATCTCTTGGAGACGTTTTTGAGTTCGATCCTGGGCACTATTCAACCTCCAGTTCTTTCTCAAGTCCTTCATCGGGTATGGGAAACACAATGGCTTGATCTCGATCGAAGTGAAGGGTCACATCCTCGCCCTCGTCCATCGTGGCAGAAACCTCTGCCAGCACCTTTGCCTTCAGGTTACCATATTCGGATGATATCTCAATGCTGGAAAGCCTGCCAAGGAACAGTTCCCTCTCCAGCGTTCCAGGGAGCTTGTTCAGACCTTCTTCCTTCCCTCTGGTGACATGACATCTTTCCGTCTTGACTCCGACGCAAACCTCGGAACCCACGGGAATATCAGTGGCGGTAGCGCTCACCTTCAGACCATCACATTTGACAAGCGACCCTTCCTCATTCTTCTCTTGGATCGTGCCGCAGAAGAAGTTGGCCTCCCCCACGAAATGCTGGACGAAGGGCGACACTGGGTTATCGTAGATCTCGGCTGGAGTGCCAATCTGTACTATCTTGCCTTTGCGAAGAATCACTATCCTGTCGGCAATCGTTATGGCCTCTTCCTGGTCATGGGTCACGTGGAGACTGGTTATTCCAAGGTCCTTGGACATCCTCCGGAGCTCGGTTCTTAGGCTGAGTCTCAATCTTGCGTCGAGAGCCCTCAACGGTTCATCAAGGAGGAGTGTTCTAACGTTAGTGGACAAGGCTCTGGCCAATGCATTTCGCTGCTTCATTCCTCCGCTGAGCTCGTGGGGGAATGCATCCACCCTGTCCTGAAGTCTGACCAGGTTCAACATCTCACTGACGATCCTCTCACGATTGGCTGGATTCCAGTCCCTGACTTTAGGGCCGAATTCAACGTTCTCCAAGACGTTCATATGGGGGAAGAGGGAGTACGTCTGGGAAAGGTATACCACACCACGCTCTTCAGGATCCGCCTTGGTGACTATCTTGTCGTCAAGCAAGATGTCGCCAGAGTCCAGTTCTTCCAGGCCGGCGATCACACGGAGCATGGTCGTCTTTCCCGCCCCAGTGGGTCCGAGGATTACCAGGTACTCGCCCTTTTCGATTCTGATGGAAACATCGGAAAGAGCGACCACCTCGCCGAACTTCTTTGAGATCTTTCGCAGCTCCAGACCCATCTTGTTCAGGCCCCCCTCTTGATTAGTGCTCTGATAAGAAGGATGACGATGAACGAGAAGATAATCAGGATGGCGCTCGAGATTCCAGCGACATAATAGCTCCCAGACTTGATCAAGGACACTATGTAAACCGGTGCCGTGATCGCTTCTGGACTGACGGCAATGGTGGCCCCTGTTTCGCCCACGCTACGAGTGAAGGTCATGATAGCCCCGGAAAGTATGGACATCTTGATCAACGGGAACGTCACCCTCCTGAACCCTTGCATGGGCTTCGCTCCCAGCGTTCTCGCGGTTTCCTCATATTCGGGACTCAATTGTTCGAGAGCTCCCACCACATTTCTCACGACATAAGGATAGGTGAATGCGATATGGGCCATGATTATGATGAGAATCTCTGACGTCACCGGGATGATACTCTGAGTGCTCCAGAAAAGACCTAAAGAGAAACCCAGGGCAGCGGTCGGAACGACGAAGGGAATATTGGACAGAACATCAAGCGTTGAAGCCACCCTCCGATTCTTGTGCCTCGCAACCAAGATGCCCATTGGAATCCCAAGGACCAGAACGATCAAAGTCACGATTCCAGCCACGAAGAACGAGTAAGCAAGACTGTTCCAGAATCCTGCCAGGTCGGCGTGCTGCGCCTGCGGTGTTGCGGCATATCCAAAGATGTAAAAAGCGGGGAGAAGGACCACGATGATCAGGAAGAGGAAGACCGCCACGTCCTTAGCCTTGGGGACCCAACCTCGACTCAGTCTTCTTTCGAACTTCGGCCAGACCTTCTTGATCGGAAGCTTCGCCCTCATGATAATGAACTTGGCCACCATGATCAGTGTCAGTGACAGCATTATCAACAGGAAACTCAGGAAGGCCAGGCCTGGAACGAGAGACGGGTTGAAGACGGAGGCACCCTTCCAGGTGCCGATCAGCGCGGTAGCATTGACTTCCCTGCTGGATATGGTCGCTAACGCTGCCATCACACCCCCCGTTTCGCTTAAAGTCTTGGCAAGGCAGAGCGTGACGGCGGTGACCAGACCCGCCCTGAAGAGGGGGAGAGTGATCGTCCTGGCCGCAGTGAACTTACTGGCCCCGCATGTCCCCGCAACCGTATCATACTCGACGCTCAGCTCTTCGAGGATCGAGGCCAGAGGTCTGACCATATAGGGGAACGAGAACACCACCATCAACAGCGTGAGCAGGATGACTGGAGATGAAGTGATGCTGAGGGCGCCAAGAGGCTTGTCCACGATGCCTGGGGTCATTCCCCAAAAGAGAGCGGCAGAGAAACCTGTCGCGGCCGTGGGGAACGCGAGGGGAACGTCAATGAGCGTGTTCAGCTGGTCCTTCCACCTCGGGCTCTTTCTCACCAGATACCATGCAAGTGGGAGTCCCACGACAAAATCAATCAATGTGGCGACCACTGAGACCTGGAAGGAAAGGGTCACTGCGCCCGTGATGGAATCAAGCGTTGATTCGCTGAATGTGTATTGCAGAGATACTGGAACCGGTGAATCCACCTTCTCACCGATCGAACTGATGCCATGCTGATTCGACTCAGCCCACATCCCCTGGGAGTTGACCACCCTTACCCGATAGAAGTGGCTTCCAGGTTGGGGGGCAAAGACCGTTGTTGAGTTTGACTGACTGTCAGTGATGTTGGCGACACGGTTGCCGGGTCCGGGCACGAATCCGTAGTCTGTGGAGTAGTAAACCTCATATCGTTGAAAATCGAGATCCTCGCTTCTGGTCCAGTTCAGTGTCAGGTCGTCGCCGGAAATATTGGAGACAGTGAGGTATATGATGGAGGGGAATGACAACTGACTTGATACATCGTCGCTCATAGCGTTCGAGACGGCTCGGAGACCGTTGTCATCCACGACAAGTACCCTGAAGAAGTGGCCTTGATCTGCCTGTAGGGTGTTGACAATAGTGGAAGTCGCAGACCTGGATGTATTGAGACTGACATGCCCGCTCAGAGGATTGATGAGAATCTCCAGAGTGGAGGCGTCCGGATAGAAATTTGGGTCGGTTGACGCATGGGCCTCATATCCAGCGAAGAGCTCATCCTCGCTTTTGGTCCATTCGAGTGTCGAAGATTTCTTGTCGGAGAGAACGTAATTCGAGACGTCGTCCCAGCCAGTTACCAAGTATGAAAGAACATAGACCGTTGGAAGGAGGATCAGAAGAAGAAAGAAGAGTATGACAAATATATACCAGCCTTTCCGGACCGGCTTTTTCGACAAGATCTCCAGTAATCTCCTTCCCCTAGCCATATCCTCACTCGATGTGAGCTGAATTCACTCTTGTTCGACCGAACACGTGACATTGGTAATATGGTTTGCTACGGAGAAATATGTAGGCTATATAGAAGAAAAGATACTTGACTTCACAACTCACCAAAGTCCATTCCCTGATCCTTGAACTGCCTCATCAGCTGCCTTCGCATCTTCCTGTTCCCGACGATTCCCTTGATCGCCTTCCTGGACATATTGAATTGTTTGAGCAGTTCTCTGACCTCGTCGACCGAAGTCCCGCTGCCTTTCGCTATCCTCTTCAGCCGGGAGGATTTGATCATCTTGGGATTAGTGAGCTCTTCCTCCGTCATGGAATCCATCATTACCCTGTACCCGCCCAGCTTCTCCTGCATCTCCTCGAGTTCTTCGTCGGATAGTTTGCCGGGCATGCCCGGAATGAAGCTCAGGACCTTCTGAAGGGGGCCCATCTTGGACATCATCTCCATCTGATCGTACATCTCCCTAAGTGTGAACTTGCCGGACAGCAGCCTTCGAGAGACCTCCTCGGCCTTCTCCTTGTCCAAGACCTCGTCCGCCCTCTCCAACAGCGCCTGGAGGTCCCCCATGCCCAGAAGTCGCGATATGAACCGGGGCGGATCGAACTTCTCGAAATCGTCTATCTTCTCCCCTGTTCCGATGAATGCAATGGGAGCTTCTGTCTCCGAGACAGCGCTCAACGCGCCACCGCCTTTGGCGCTACCGTCCAGTTTGGTGACTATGACCGAAGTTACCCCGACAGCTTCGTGAAATGCCTTCGCCTGGGGGCCCGCCTGCTGACCTATGGTGGCATCAAGAACGAGTATGGTCTCGTCCGGTCTGGCTATCCTTGAGAGCCTCTCAATCTCTTCTTTAAGATCCAGTTCCAGGGAATGCCTGCCGCTCGTGTCGATTATGACCACCTGGAAGTCCTTGAAGTGCTCTATCCCTTCCCGGACCACCCTTTCCGCCCTCTTCTCCTTGGGGTTCCCGTAGATGGGGACGTTGATGCTCTCCACTACCTGGGCAAGCTGTTCGTATGCCGCTGGTCTATGGGTATCCCCTGCGACAACTCCCACGTTCAGGCCCTTCTTCTGGAAATATTTCGACAACTTCCCGATCGTGGTCGTCTTTCCCGAACCGTACAGCCCGACTACCATAATCCTCTGCTTTTCCAGTTTGATCTCCTTGCTGCCGTGGAGTATCTCTACCATGAGGTCGTAGATTATTCTGATGACATGTTCCCGCAGTGTCATGCCCGGTGGAGGATCGTCCTCGATCGCCCTCTTCTCAAGGGCCTTTGTGAGCTTCAGGGCGAGTTCAACCTTGACGTCTGCTTGTATCAATGCTCTCTGGATATCTTTCACTACCTCTTTCAGAAGTCTCTTATCGACATGGCTAGCACTGGCGACCTTCTTCAGGATCTTGCGAATCGAGCTGCCCAGTCTCTCCAGCACCATCGGGGAATGATTCGGCCTCTGCGTATATTAAGGTAGTGGTCAAGAAGGGTCGCAAGTAATAAGTGCAAGCAGGACAATTTTACCATGAGATGGCGAAGAACGCGTTAGAGTGTCCGGTTTGCGGGATCACTGTCAAAGTGGAGAACGTGGAGGCCCACCTGAGAAAGGTCCATCCGGGGAAGAAGGTGGACATTGACGAGCTGGATCTGCCTCGAGTGAGGAAACCGAAGAAGGCGACAGCAGTCCGGGGAGGCAGAACCTGGCAGAAATGGGTCGCGCTTATTGTTGTCCTCATTGTCGTTGCCGTGGTGGTGGTCCTAGTGCTTCCACCCGGAGAAGAGGAGGAAGAGCCGAACTACGCCCCCAACTTCGAGGTCAATGACGCCGTTGATGGAGATCACTTCAGCTTGAATCTCAACATAGGTCCCAAGCCAATACTCATCGAGTTCTTTAACCCGAATGAGGAGGACAGCCAAGAGATGGCCTCCAATATGACCAATGTGTCAGCTGCCATCGGTTCCAGCGTTACAATGGTGTCCCTTTCAGTACGTATGCCTTCTGAACTCAGCTACTTCCGAGGTTATTACGGGGCCGACTGGACCTACGCTCATGCAGAGCCCAAGGTCTTCCAGGACTATGGCATATCTCAACTGCCGACTTATGTGTTGGTGGACAAGAAGGGCATCATACGCTGGATACAGCCGGGACTCATTCTGACAGAAGATCTGATCAATCTCATAGAGCCCTGGACATAAGAACCAGACCCTCTTCTTGGCGCTTGTTTTCGAACAACATTAGGGTAATAAAAAAGAAGGGAGGGCTAGCCTTGTCAGAAGGGATGGGATGCACTCTAACGAACTAGCCCAAAATTTCCCCATCCTTATAACATAGCGCTGATATATAAAACTTTCTCGGAGAATGAATAGCCAGTGCTTCTGCCAGTGTTACAGATAACCCGATTTTTGCAGGGTCATAAGGTCCTCTGTGCTGAGCTTCTCTCCATTCTTGAACCTCTCGTAGATGTCCTCGGCCTCCCTCATGACGACCTTCTCGTCCCCGCGCACCCTGGCCATCCGGTACTTGAACCTCATCCCGCTGATGATCTTGTCCAGGTCGTGGACCTTTCTGATGTACTCGATGTGCATCCTGTGTTCCTCATCGGCGAGCATCTTGGTCTTGATGAACTCTTCCTGTGCTAGATCCGCCTCCTTCCTGGACCCGTCGCTTGTCTCGTAGAGCTCGGTCATCTTGTCATGTTCCATCTGGGCATCGTCCGCGACCTCGCCGACCTTCTTGTGCGAAGCCTCGGCCTCCTCCTTGGTCTCCTTGAGCTCCTTGATCGCCAACTTGACCTCTTCGTTCTCCTCCAGCTCGGTTTCCCTTGCCTTTATCTCGTTCTCGATCCGAGACATGTCTTCGATCAGGCCCTTTTCCTTATCTGGAGTCAGGACGGATGTCATCTGTCTGAACTCGAGCGCTCTGAGATCCTTCTTGAGCTTTCCCAAAGGTACTCGCCCTTTGGGGAGGTTTCTCCTCTTTATCCTGGATACCGTTTCGGTGAGTTCGTTCACCTTGGCATTCCATTCATCCCTTTCCTTCTTGAGGCCCTGTACTTCCTCGTTGAGCTTGTCGCGTGACTCCCGGTGCATGGACGCCTCATCCACTATCCCTCTGACCTTTGCATTGAAGAAATCCCTCTTCTCCACCCATTCCTTGGTCTTGTCGTTGAGGATGTTCCTACTCCGCTTGTGGTTCTCTGCCTTCCGGTTGAGCTCCTCCCTCTCCTTTTCCAGATCCGCCAATGTGAGCTGGACATCTGAATCGGTCTTGACCTCCTCTGAGGGCGCTTCCTCTGGGCTCTCCTCAACTTCATCAGAAGGTTGTTCTTCAGAAGGTTGCTCTTCCAGGATCTCTTCCGCCGGAGCTTCATCTGATTCCTCAGAAGGTTGTTCTTCTGGAACTTCCTCTGTTGTTTCTTCTTGAGTTTCCTCAGAAGGTTGTTCTTCTGGAACTTCCTCTGTTGTTTCTTCTTGAGTTTCCTCAGAAGGTTGTTCTTTTGCAGGTTCTTCCTTGGAATCCTCGGAGGGTTGTTCTTCGGATGTCTCTTTCGTTGGGCCTTTTTCGGATTCCTCAGTTGTCTCCAGAATCTGTTCCTCCTTGCTCTCCTCAACGGGCTCGACCGACTCCTCGGGAGGATTGTCAATTGCCTGCTCTTCGGGTTCTTCAGTCACGGTATGCCATTGAATGGACTGTGGGTAGATAATGTTTTCTCCGGCGGGTTTTCTCAGAACACACTGATCTCGCCATTGACCAGCTTGAGGGTCAGGGAGGTGATGTTCTCCAGATGATTGTCTATGATGCCCCTGACATCCGATTCAAGGCTACTTATCTTGACCCCTTCGGCCGGTATCAATTGGGCGCTTGCACCCTGGGGCATGTCGATAGGTGCTCCGATCTGGGACACCAGTCTTACTTGAGCTTCCAGAATATCGCCGCCACACTCGTCGGCGATGTCGGAAGCCATCATCTTTGCCAAAACGTTGTACAGCTTCCCAACATGTGTGACCGGGTTCTTACCGGCCGCGGCTTCCATGCTCATGGGCCTGTAAGGTGTGATCAGGCCGTTGGCACGATTCCCCCTGCCAACCGAGCCGTCATCCCCATTCTCCATGGAAAGCCCGGTGACCGTCAGGTAGAAAACCCCTTCCTCGTAATTGTCAGCATTGTTCACAAACACCTTGACCTCTCGAGATGTGGCCTTCGTGGCAAAATCCAAGACCTTGTCTCCGAGCTGTTCAACGACGCTCTGGTAGTGATCGATATCTGGGATGAGCTTGTCCACCATTGCCGTTGCTACGGTGAGGTTGAGACGATCCCCATTCCTCCATGCCATGACCTTCACGTCCTGACCGGCCTCAGGCAGCTCCTGCTTGAGCGGTCCGTTGATGTACCGCTCCACATCGTACGTTATCCTCTCGGTCTCGCTGAGCGGAGCAAAGGAGACGCCGAACGAGGTGTCATTGGCCAGCATCTTCTCGGTCTCATAAAGCCCTCTCAGGTCAATTGAGCCTTCACCGATCCTGCAGTCCAGCATCACATCCGCATCAAGGTCGAGATGTGTGCAATTCTGCTCGAGATAATCCCTAGCGGCCTTAATCGCCTCGGCCCGATATGGCAGTCTCTCTCCGTCCACAGTGGTGGTTGCTCTCCCAACAAGGAGAATGTAGACCGGGGCCAGTATTACCCCTCCGCCAAATGCAGGGGCCGATTGTCCCCCAACTATCTGCACTTCATCAGTGTTGTGGTGGAGAATTGTTTTGTACCTCTTGAGGTACATCTTGCAGAGCGCTCTGCTGACGCTCTCTGCGAGTCCGTCCGCGATACTGTCTGGATGGCCGATGCCTTTCCTCTCGACGATCTCTGTCCTGCATTGCTCTATGGGTGTTTGGTCCAGTTCCTCGATAATGATGTTCCTGGTCATAGGGGCCCTCCCCGGATTCCATTGCTATCTCATTGGGAAATATATCTTTTTCGGTTTTTGGACAGATGACTAGTCTTCCAGTCGAACTTCATATTCCATCAGATCATCAGCCAGGATGGTGTTCTCGAACTCGGCTTTGGCCTCTTCCAACAGAGGTGCAGCATCATCATACCTTGGACTGATGTGAACAAGGAACAGGACCTTGGCATTGCACTCCTTGGCTATCTCTGCTGCCTGCTTTGCTGTGGAATGTCCATACTTGTTGGCCTTCTCTTCCAAGGAACTCTCTGCCGTTGCGTCGTGTATGAGGACGTCGCAGTCCTTCGCCGCCTCCACGATCTCCGATGATGGCGTGGTGTCACCGGTGTACACGATCTTCCTGCCCTTTCTCGGAGGACCCATCACCATGTCCGGGGTGAAGACCTTGTCGTCCACCTTCACTTCCTCTCCCCTCTGGAGCCTACGGTACAGTGGTCCTTCGGGTATGCCGAGTTGTTTGGCCTTCTCCAGGTCGAATCTCCCAGGCCGGTCCCGCTCCTCTATGGAATAGCCAATACATGGTACGTTGTGCTTTGCCCGAAAGGTGGAAATCCTGTATGCATCAAAATCAACTGTTTCACCGGGCTCCAAATCTCTGACCTCAACCCTGAAACCAGGGTTGAAATATCCCAATTCCAGAAGCGTCTTGACCAGGTTGAGCGTTCCCACCGGACCGAACACCTTCAGGTCGTCCTCACGGTCGTTCAGCGTCATGCTCTGTATCAGGCCGGGCAAACCCAAGAAGTGATCGCCGTGGAAATGTGAGATGAGAATGATCTTGGTCTGCATGAAGGACAGGGGCGATAGCATGAACTGCCTCTGGGTCCCTTCGCCGCAATCGAGGAGGATTATCTCCTTCTCCCTCTTGACCGCAATCGAGAGGACGTTCCTTTCCGGCGATGGCCAGCTTCCACCTGTTCCCAGGAATACTATCTTCACGCACGTAGAAAGGGGGGAAACACGCTTTAATCTTTCTGGGCTTGGAGCTGCGATGCGATATTCTATAAAGCATGTTTACATAACTCGTGGCAGGGGGTACACCTTTGATGCAATTGGATGGTGAGTCCCTTTCTGTAGAGGATATGGTCAGCATTGCTCGGGCGAGAGAAAAGGTCAAACTGGCACCCTCAGCACGGAAGGCAATTGACAATTCCAGCACAGCTCTATTGGAGACAGTCAAGAAAGGAGAGGTGGCATACGGCATCAAGACCGGGTTCGGAGAACTGGCGAACGTGAGGATCCCGGACAAGGACGTCGTCAAGCTTCAGAAGAACCTGATCAGAAGTCATTCGGCTGGGGTCGGTGATCCCCTTCCAGAGGATGTTGTGAGAGGCATAATGGCTTTGAGAGCGAACTCATTTGCCAAGGGATACTCAGGTGTGAGAAGGGAGGTTGTGCTCGGTCTGCTTCAGATGTTGAACGAAGGCATCGTTCCTTTGGTACCGGAAAAGGGCTCCGTTGGTGCGAGCGGTGATCTTGCCCCACTTGCCCATATCGCTCTAGCCGCGATGGGGGAGGGGAAGGTCCAGTACGAGGGGAGAATAATGAACTCTTTGACGGCGCTCAAGTCCGCGAAGATGAAGCCCCTGAAGTTCGAATCGAAGGATGCGCTGGCTCTGGTGAACGGGACGGCAGCGATGACCGCGATCGGCGCCCTCTGCCTGCATGACGCTGAGAATCTCCTGAAGGATGCTCAGATAGCTGGGTCGATGAGTTTCGAGGCTTTGAGAGGGTCGAGCCGACCGTTTGACAAGAGGATATCCGAGGTCAGACCTCACTTCGGCCAGGTGGTCTGTTCGAAGAACCTGCTCAGCCTGTTGAAGAACAGCGAGATCATTCCGTCGCACAAGGACTGTCCAAAGGTCCAGGATGCCTACACATTGAGATGCATGCCTCAGGTCTTCGGGTCCGTTCACGACACCACGGATTTCGTTCGGAGGACGATAGAGATCGAGATGAACTCGGCCACCGATAACCCTTTGATCTTCTCAAAGGAAAAGGAGGTCTTCTCGGGCGGGAACTTCCACGGACAACCTGTAGCGATGGCGATGGATAATCTGGGACTGGCACTCACCGTGCTTGGTAACTTCTCAGAAAGGAGGATTTCCCGTCTCATGGATGGACATCTGAGCGGATTGCCGCCTTTTCTGATCGAAGATGGAGGACTCAACTCTGGAATGATGATACTTCAGTGCACTGCCGCCGCACTTGCCTCAGAGAACAAGGTCCTGGCACATCCGTCAAGCTCGGACAGCATACCCACGTCCGCAAATCAAGAAGATTTCGTCAGCATGGGCATGTCCGCGGCCCTGCATGCGAGGAGGATCCTGTCGAACGTCCAGTACATAGTGGCGATAGAATACATTTGCTCCGCTCAGGGCCTGGATTTTCTGAGACCACTGAGACCCGGGAAGGGTGCTCTGGCCGCCTATGAGATGATCAGGAAGAAGATACCAAAACTCATTCAGGACCGGGTCCTTTCGGACGATGTTGAAACAGTGTACTGCATCATTCAGAAAGGAGAACTGGTGAGAGAAGTCGAAAAGACCGCGAAACCACTCCATTAGGAGATGGCAGCTTCGCACTTGGGACATGTCTCGGCCGTCTTGGCGCAGAGCTCGTGGAAAACATCTCCGCATTTCTTGCACCTGACAACCTTCAATCCCTTCTTTATGGCGCCCTTGCAAATCGGACAGTTCGTGGATTCTTCGGCGGTCTCGACCTTGATCTCTTCTCGGGCACCTACACTGACAGTGGCAACCGTTTCGAACTCATAGGCTTTCTCGTCGAATATCCTGATGGTGGTCGCCTTGATGGCAAGGGGGACCTCCCCGGTACCAGTTATCTTGATCTTCACCGGAAGCTCCTCAAAGGCAGTCGCTCTGAGAGTTGGGATCAACTCGAGTCCTTCCACGTCCGCAGCTCCCAGTATCTCGACAACGATGTTCTTAGCAAGTGCCTTCCCGCTGTTTGTGATGGTGATCTTGGCGTCGCTCCATTCGTCGATCTTAGGGTCCTTGATCTCGAGAACAGCTTCCAGCACAGGCGAAAATGCATCCATGGAGGCTTTTGCACTCTCGTCCGCCTCTTTTGCGAGCTTGAGAGACCTCTCCCTGTCAGTTTCCTTGATCTCCAGGGCAGCTATGAGAGTCTTCTCGGCGCCCTTGACGTCGATACCGAACTTCTTAGCGGAACTTATGGTCGTGGTCGCCTGATAGGACAGATCGAAGAACTCCTTCTCCAGTCGTCTCTTGGATTCGACCGCTTCCACGCTCTTCTCCGCGAGTTCGATCGCAGTCTCGAATTCTCCATCCTCCACAGCGGCCTTTGCTTCTTCAATGAGATTCTGACTGTCCGTGACGTCAGCGTCCATCTTGGTGGCGTGAATTATCGCGGCTTCTGAGTTCTCAATGACCTCGTCCACCCTGTTCTTGAGACCGTTGCGGACCGCCTCCTCGCTCCCCACGATTATGTCCATAGCTTGAGCGTAATTCTCACTGTCCAGCAGTGCATTGGCTTCCGAGATCATCCACCGGACACCTTCGGTGTCTATACCGAGGTCCTCACACCTCTCAATGCCCTTGGTGACCTCCTCGAGCCTGCTGGTGAGATGGGTCTCGGCACTCTTCACAGCCTTTGCCATGCAATCCTCGGCCAGCTCTCTTGCCTTGCCGCCGTCCCCTTCCTTCATCGCCTTGTTGGCTTCCTTGAGGAGAGGAATCACCTCACCCAGGTCAGCACCGACGTCCTTTGCCATCTGCATGACTCCTCTGGCTTTTTCCAGCGATGAGCTTGCGGACTCGTGGGAGTCCTTTATCTTGCTGAACTCGTCACCGCCCCTTATCGCCAGTTCCAGTGCTCTGACGTAATCTCCTTTCTCGTAGGCTTCCCCGGATTCATTGAGCAGATCCTCCGCCACGGGAGCCGGAGCAGAGAAATCCTTCAACTTCTTTGTGACTGTGTTGATGGCCTTTGACGCCATGTCCTGCTGAAGCCCCACTCTCTCCACTTCGCTCTCGCTCTGCATGGCGATCTCGAGGGATTTGCGGTACTCTCCCTTTTCAAAGAGCTCCTTGGCTTCTTGGATGAGCTCTTCTGCCGTCTTGGTGTTGACCCCGTCCTCCCTGGCCTTGGTAATGACGTCCTCAAACGAGGCGATTGTTGCAGTGATGTAATCGTCCCTCTCACCATTGAGTTCGTTCTGACATCTCTGAGCCAGCTCAATGGCCTCCTCGAACTGCTGTGCTTCCTTCTTTTCCTTGGCCTCTTCCAATAGGGCCTTGGACCGGGGAGTCTGGACGTTCATGTCGTCCATAGCGCTCATGAGGTTCTCTGCGTTCTTGATGAGCTCGGTGGACTTCTCAGAGAGGTTCTTGAGCCTCTCCATCTCTTCCTTGGCTTCCTTGACGTTCTTGGCCGCTTCTTCAAAGGACTCGGCCTCGAACAGACCTTTGGAGGTGGTCATGAGGTCATCCGCTCTTGATGTGTTCATCCCCATGCCCTTCCCTTCCACGACAAGCAATTGAGTGGTTGAAATCAAGTTGGAAACGTTCTCTTTGAACCACGAGAAGACATTCTTCTGAGATTTGCCAGCAAGTTCAGCCGCCTCGTCGAACTTGCCTTCGTTCAGAGCTGTTTTGGCTTGTTCTATCGTAGCGTTTATCTCCTTGCTCTCGAACCCGAGCTCAACGGCGGCCTGATATCTCTGGCCAACGGCATCCAGAAGCTCAGATGAGTCCTTCTTGGATATCATCTCCTCGATCTTCTCTCGGCTCCTGCCTGCAAGCTTGAGGGCCTGGTCGTACTTGGACTTCTCCAATGCCTTCTTGGCTGCCAGCAACATCTCGAGCGATTTCTTGACATCCACCCGTTTCTTCTTCGCCTCCGCAATCAGGGCGGCGCTGGAGGAGATTGCCTTGTACGCCTTCTCATGCATCTGCAAGGAATTCTCTGCCAGTCTGTCGCATTCGGTCAACGATTTGAAAACGGTCCCATAGTTCTCTGTGCCGATGGCGAGTCGCGCCTTCTTCAGGTTCCCCCGCATCTCCTCGATCTCCATTTCGAGCTTCTTTGCCTTGACCACCTTGGCCTCTATGATCGAGAATGTCTTCTCAGACAGGGTCGCCAGATCGCCGATGGCCCTCTCCGCGACGTCAACGACCTGCCTGTACTTGCCGGCATCCATGCTTTCCATGGCCTGGTCGTACTTGTCCCTCAGGGTCTGGATATCTATGTTAAGGGATTCAGCAAGGTTGAGGGCGAGTTCCATGGCCTTCAATGACCTGTTCGCGAAGTCCGTGAGGCTGGTCTCGACAATGTTCCTGCCCTCGTCTATGAACCCGAATGCCTTTGCGAAGTCCTCGCGGGCATATGCGGCCTCCGCCTTGTCCAGGAGCTTCCTGGCACCAACGGAGCCCTCTCGGACCATCTTGACCTCTTTCTGAAGTGTTGAGATCGCATCTGAGAGATGAGCGTCAATGGAATCGTCGACGGAGGTTCTGCAATCCACCGCGTGCTTTATGGAAGCTTCGAAGCCCTTGGCCTTCATGGCGGCCACTGCCTTCTCCAGTATCTTGTCCTCCTCGGTCAGATCGATGCCCATCCTCTGCCCCAAGGTCAGCGATGACTCGGCGGATTCGATGGCTTCCATGGTCCTGTCTAACTGTGCCTTATCTATCGCTTCCCGGCTCTTCTTGACCAGTCCAAGCACCTTTGAGAAGTCCCTGGACTGAAGTGCGATCCTGGCCTTTTCCAGCAACTTCTTGGCGGCGGTAGTGTCAACTCCTATCTCGTCAGCAAGAGCGAAGCTCTTCTGCATCGATTTTATCTCGGATTCGACGGTCTCGAATTCGGACACGATCTTGCTGACCTCTTCGTCCGTCCTCTCAGCGTATTCGAATGCCTCCTTGAAGTTCTCGCGCTTCATGGCCTCCCTGGACTTCTCCATGAGGTCCATTGCCTTGGTCAGGTCAGCCCCGATGTTCTTTGCGGTGACGAACTTGGATCGTGAGGTGGCAATGGTAACCAGGACCTTCTGGAACTGGGCGTTCCTGGCCTCCTCTTCGGCACTCTTCAGTTTGATGACCGCCTCCCTGAAGCTCCCGTCCTTGAGAGCCGTTTCGGATTCCGCCAATATGTTCTTTGCGTCCGACACATCGGCGTTGATCTCCTCGGCGCTGGCAACCACCTTGTCGAAGGACTCGATCCTGTCCTCGACGCACTTCTGGAGTGTTCTCTCGGCCTCTACCTTCGCCTGCTTGGTGGAATTGAGGGACTTTTCGAACTCGCCCTTCTTCAGCTCTGACCTGGCCCTCTGTACGACAGGAATGATCTTGCTGACATTGGCTCGCATCTCGGTGCAGAACCCGACTATTGAGTCTGTCTCTTCCAGCGATGATTCGATGTCCTCTCTAAGCTCTGATGCCACGTTCTGGAAGCAGTCTTTTGTGAAATTAAGGGCTGATTCGTAATCATTGGATTCAAGAGCGGACCTGGCTCTGGACAGGAGGTCTTCGGCGACCGAAACGTCCTTCCCTGCCTTCTTGGAGACCATTATGAGTGACTGGGCAGATGAGAACCTGGTCGACAAGTGTTCGTGCAGGATCTTCTCGGTCAGCTGCCAAGATTTCCTGGCGAGTTCCACCGCTTTCTCCAGGTCTTCAGAGGCGACGGCCTCGTTGGCCTGCTTGACGAGTGCCTCTCCCTCGGCCACCTTCTTCCCGATGCCCTCGGCGAGCTGGAGCATGCCAGCGCTGGATTCCACAATTGCCTTCACCCTATCCGCATAAATTCTCTTGCTCTTCTCCTTGCACTCAAGACCCTTCTCAAGCGCGAGCTTAAAATCCTTGACCTTCATTGCCTGCGAAGATTCCTCAAAAAGGGCTTCAGCATCGGCAACGTTGGCGTCTATCTTCTTGGCCATCTCGATGAGCTTAGTGATCTCTTCGAGCTCCTTTTCGGCATTCTCCCGGTTCTCGGTGGTTTCCTTTGCCTTTTCTTCCAACTGTTTCTGCAGCTGGATCTGCCGAAGATAGCTCACTCTTTCAACTCCAACTCTGCGATCTCTCTCTCAACAACCCTTTTGCTAGCAGGCCTATATCTATCTTACTGAAGCTAGTTGCGTTTATGTCAGGAAAAAGTATGTTTTGCTGACTATTTATAGATTTAGATTTGGCCCAGACGTTGCATATCCCTAGCATGGGTCCCTCTGTCACTGCGGGTTCTGGATTTGTTCCTGAAACCACTTCTTGATCTCATCTCTGTTGGTGGCGTCGATGCCGAAGTGATCCGGAAATGACTTGCTCGTGGAGAGCTCCAAGCTGTTCCCCTTTGGCCGGGTCAGTATCAGGTTGCGCTCCTTGAGCTCCTTGACATGTTCATAGGCCTTGCCTCCCACCATCTTATGGAGACTGCTCTGCATGACGGGTTGATGATATGCGATGAGGGCTGCCGTCTTCAGCAGGTCCTTGGATATCTCTGTGTCCGCCATCAAGGAGACGCGTTCCGCGTACTCTCCCTTCAGCTGCATCACGTGCTTCCTGCCCACCTTGACAATCTCGATGGCGCCGCCATTGGATGAATAGTCCTTGACGAGCTTCTTCAGTGAGGCTTTCACCTCGTCCATCTCCATTCCGACGGACTCGGCAATCTCCTCGGCCTCGATCGGTTTTCCGGCACAGAACAGGGCAGCTTCAACTACGGATTCATCCTTCAATCATACCACCGCAACTTTGGTTTGTATCATATCCTCTTCAAGGGCATCCTCGGAGAGCATTGTGAGGCCGTCCTCAGGTTCGACCAGCCTCTTAATCATTATTTCACCGTAAGGGAACTTCCTCTGCCAGATCTTCACCTTATTCATATTGGCCAGGAAGAGCGCTGACACGAAGACGGTGACCCTGTCCCAGATGTCGTGGTTGTAGAGGTCGTGAAGTGGTATCGGATGGCCATCGAACCGGCAAAGCCTGTTCCAGGTGAGGGCCATGTCCTCGTTGAGATCCTCCTTGTGGATCTTCTCGGAGAAGTCCGGAGGCCTCTCGGGCCTTGCCTTCTTCCTCAGCTCATTGATGGTCACTTGAAGCTCAGCTTCCTTTCTGGCCTCATCAAAGGCGTCCACGAGCTCGATCAGTGTGACCGGTCTCTGGTTCTGGGTCCTAATGGGGTCGTGAATCGGAGGGCTGGGTTTGTTCAGGACGGCGTGAGTGAAGTCGAGGTCCTCGGATTCCTGATAAATGCCTGAGTCAAACTCCCAGTCACCGAAGTAGTTCTCTTCTTCTTGCTTTGGGGGATCTGCCAGAACCAGAACCTCCTCGCTTTGAAGCTTGAGGATGGACCAAGCCATCAGCACAAGCTTCCCTGCGACAACGAAGTTGACATAGCCTCCTTTCTTGACCTGCTTCAAGTACATCTTGGTGAACTCACGGAGATTGATATCCCAGGGGTCGAACATGTGCTCGATGACCAGCTCAAATGCGGCCGCGATGCTCTTCTCGAAGGGGTCATCCACGACTATGTGCATTCCTTTGTCAATGTCATGTACCATGTGGAGGTATCTGTCTATCCTCTCGGAGTCGTCATCCTCGCTGATGATGGATTTGTGGAAGAGCAAATGGTTCAGGACCGCCTCGTATTGCTCGTTCAAGCCGCGACCTCCTCCACTTCGCGCACGGCTTCTTCTTCTGGGATCTCGCCGATGTTGACCCTCATTATGACGTCAGACACTCCAGACGTCTGCATGGTGACCCCGATGATGTGATCTGATTCCTTCAGGGTGACCTTTCTCAAGGAGACCTGGACGAACTGAGCGGTGGCCGAGTTCCTCTTGATCATACCGGCGACCTTCTCCGCATTGATCGCATCCAGGTTCTGGTCCACCTCATCAAGCAGGTAGAACGGTGATGGGTCGAACTGCTGAATGGCAAAGATGAAGGCCATGGATACAAGGCTCTTCTCGCCGCCTGAGAGTGCTTCCAGTCTATGCACCTTCTTGTTGGGTGGCTTCGCCTTGATTATGAGACCTCCTTCGAACGGTTCCTGCTCGTTCTCTAGGATGAGCTCTGCCTCGCCGCCTCCAGATAGTTCGCTGTAAACCCTGCTGAACTGCTCGTTGATGCCGTGGAAGACGTTGTACAGGCCGTCCTTCTTCCTCTCGTTTAGCTTCTCCACCAGCTTGACAAGGTCCCTCTTCTGTGACCCCAACTGCTTGTACTCCTCGCTCAGCTCCTTGTGCCGTCCCTGCTGCTGATCGAAGTCCTCCAAGGCCCTGAGGTTCACCGGGCCCAATGTCTCCATTGCGACCTCACATTCGTTCATCGTCTGTGTAAGCTCTTCTGCCGGTGGCAGTTCCTCGCCTACATCCGCATCCAGTTCCTCGAGTTCCTGATTGGCCTCAGCCAGCTTGGTCTCGCCCACGTTAAGCTGGGACTGCAGTCCAAGGACGAAATCCTCTTTGGTGTTCAACTTGTGAATGTTCTTGTCTATCTCGCTCTCGATTCCGGTCTTTGTCTTGTAGGCCGCGTCCCTCTTGTCCCGGAGCTCCCTGACCTCGTTGCCCATGGAATCCTCGATCTTCTCCATTGCGCGTACCTGGTGCTCGAACTCCTCATGCTTCTTCTTCGATGCCTCGATTCTTGAGTTGTTACTCTTGATCTGCTCCCGGTTGTGATCTATCCGAGAGTCAAGCTCGTTCATCCTGTCGGTCACAACATCTAGCTGTGTCTGAACGGTCTCCAGCTTGGACCTTATCTCGTTCCTCTCGTCCAGCATCTTGGATTTGGCGGACTGGAGCTTCGTCAGTTTCCTTTGGAGCTCTTGAGGTGATGAAGTGACTATCTTCCGCTTCTCGTCGTCCCTCTTGGTCTTGAGCTTCTCGAGCTGTTGTGTGACCTTCTCGATCTCCTCTGTTGAGGTTTTGACCCTTTCCTCGGCTTCCTGGAGCTCCTGTTTCTTCTTCTCGAGTTCTTTCTGGAGGGTCTTGACCTTTGATTTGAACTCCTTTTCCTTCGCTCTCAATGCGCCTATCTTGATCTGTGATGATTCGGAAACGTCCTCGGCTTCCTTCAGGTTGGATTCCATGCCCTGTATCTCGGAGCGAACCTGCTGGAGCTCCTGAGCGACGTTGTCGGATTCCTCGATCGCCCTTCGGAGCCTTTCTGAGACCTTCTTGATCTCCTTCTTGCTCGGTGCCCCGAACTTGAGCGAACTCTTCCGGAGCGTTCCGCCGACCATTGCGCCGCTGGCCTCTATCAGCTCACCCTGGGCGGTGGCTATCCTCACCCCGCCCATGAGCCTCCTGGCCTCTTTGAGGTTCTCTACGATGATCGTGTCCGTGAAAACGTACCAGAACGCGTTCTTGAACTTCTCATCATACTTGATGAGATCGACGGCGTATCCCAGGGATTCCTTCTGTGCCAGAACTGCCTTGCCTCTTGGTCTTCCTGGGAGCATCTTGTTCAGCGGTAGGAATATCGCCCTGCCCAGGTTCTTCTTCTTGAGGTAATTGATGCATTCGCCCCCGGTATGGTCCGTGTCCACCACCATGGCCTGCAATCGTCCCCCGGCCGCCACCTTGACAGCAGTCTCGAACTTCGTATCCACCTCGCAGAGTTCCGCGACCGTTCCGTGGATGCCTTTCAGCTCGCCCGTGTCCCTGGCCTCCAGCAGGGCCATCACTGCCCGGTTGTACCCTTTCTCAACTGACGCGGCCGCTTCCGCCTCCGCCTTCAGGTTGTTGTATTCCCGGGTCAATGACCGTATCGCATCTTCAAGTTCCTGAGCCTGCTGGGCAAGCTTGGCCTCCAGTTCTCTCTGTGAATCGTGTTCTTCCCTGAGTGAGCCGGCGTTCTTCTTCGAATCCTTGGTCGTCGAGTTGATCTCGCTGATCTGCCACTGAGCGTCCTTGAGCTCGAACCCGTATGTCTTGAGGTCTTCCTCGATCTGGGCAACCTCGGTCTGTATCCTCTCGATCTTGTCGTTTGATCGGTCATCCTCCAAGGTGAGGTTGTGGATCTCGTCCTTTGTCTGGTCCACCTGTTTCTCCAGGGATATGACGCCCTTTCTTAGGGTGAGCATATGGTCATCGGACTCCGATGCCGATTCCTCCAACGTGGACAGCTCCTCGTTCTTCTCTTTCAGGACCTCTTCCAGCTCGTTGAATCTGCTCTCGGCGGTCTCCTTCTCTTGGTTGAGTTTGGAGACCTCATCATCGACCTTCTTCTTCTCCTCCTGGACCTCTTTGACATCTTGCTTGAGTCTGGAGTTGTCCTCGGTGAGCGTCTCGACGGCGTCCTCGGCCCTTGCCCTCTCGATCCTGAGCTGGTCCATCTTCTTCTTCATTTCCCTGGCTTCTTCTCCGCCCTTCTCCGCGATCTTGTTCTCGAACTTCTCGAGCTCCACTTCCGCCTCACCCAGCCTCTCCTTGAGCTCGGCCCTCTTCCGGTTGAGGTTCTCCTTCTCGCCCTCGAACTTCCTGATGTTCTCTCTGATGCCGTTTATCTCGGCCTCGATCATCTCTGTGTTCTTGACCACCATCTGGGCTTTCGCAATGCTCAGCCTGTCCTTGAGCGCCTTGTACCTCATTGCGCCGGACCGGTCCTTGTCCAGTTGGCGGATCTGCCTCCTTATCTCATCGATGATGATGCCTATGCGTTCCAGGTTGCCTTCCACTTCTTCCCTCTTCTTGTCGGCCCTGGCAATGTCGTCGTCGAACTTGGTTATCCCGGCGATGCTGTCCAGGATCCTCCTCCGATCGACGTTCCCTATAGCGACTATCCGGGAGACATCCCCCTGCTGTACTATGTTGTATCCGTCGGCGCTTATCCGGGCGTGGGCCAAGAGAGAATCGAATTCGGAAAGGCTGGACTTCTTACCATTCACGTAGAAGTAGGAATAGTATCCGTCCGGGGTGGACGTGGAGACCTTCACGAATCTCGTGAGCTTGACTATGTCAGAATCTATGGGTATGGTCCTGTCTGTGTTGTCGAAGACAAGGGATACCTTGCAGTGCTTTCCCCTCCTGCCGGATTTCCCACCGTTGAATATCAAATCTGTCAGACGCCCGGCCCGAATGAGCTTGGAGCTCCGAGGACCAAGTACGAAAAGTATCGCGTCAGAGATGTTCGATTTTCCACTGCCGTTCGGGCCAGTAACCGTAGTGTAGCCCTCTAGAAACGGTATCACGGTCTTTTTTCGGAAGGACTTGAAGTTCTCCATCTCTACTTCTCTGAGGAACATTGAAATCACCGTAGTTGGGAAAATGTGGACTGACTGGCAATTGCTGTTCTATCCATCCCATTGATTCCCTTCTGCTAGTCCGACGTTTTGTCGGACAATTGGCTGTATAAGGAAGACCATATATAAATGTTGCGACGTGTCCAGTAGTGGAATCTAGGACATAATTGTCTTCTCGGTCTCCTCGACCTGCGCTGCTATCTTGGGGTCCTCCAGAAGCTTGTCGAACCATCTGTCCATGAACTCGATGTCCTTCTGGGCCTCCGGATCGTCCTTTGAAACTTCCTTGAGAATTCTCAGTTGACATCTTTTCCAGAGAAGGATCTCCTTAGGCATCATGAGGAGCCGGGAATAGGGGTTCCTTTCCACATTGACGACGGATGACTCCTGCCAGAGTTTGAAGATTCTATCGTACGCGAACCCGATGATCACCACGCCGGCCAGAACTATGAACAAAAGAAGGAGCATCCCCAAGAACACGTTCTCTTGCGGCACGCCCAGGTAGATGTCGAACAACGGAGCGATGTACTGATAGAAGATACCAGTCAACGTCAGGCTCCAGAACCCGATGCTGATTATCATCTGGCTCTGCTGGATCCTCCAGATATAGGTCATCAAAGCCTTCTTGAACTGGACCATGATGGGCATTGAAAAAAGGAGAGTGATATAAAAACATAGTGGAAGGGGGCTTCTGACCTTATTGGATGACTTCCTCCAGGATGCCTTCCAGCTTCTTTGCGAATATGGCCCAATCGAACTCCTTGACGTGCTCAAGGTTCCTCGTGCCCATATCCTCGGCAAGTAAATCGTCCCTGAGCAAGATCAGCATCTTCTCTTCCAGGGCCTTCTCATCCCTCGGTGGAACGAAGAAGCAGTTCATGCCGTCCTCGAAGACGGTGTTCATGCCGACTACGTTCGTCATGACAACTGGAAGACCGGATGCCATGGCCTCCAAGACCACGTTGGGAAAGCCCTCGCTGGCGGAAGGGTGCACGAACAGATCCGAGGAAGAAAGGTAAAGGGGCATCTTCTCGAATGGTACCCATCCCTCGAACTGGACATCGTCGCGCACTCCCAAGTCCCTGGCAATCCTCTTGAGCTCCTTTGCCTCAGGTCCGTCCCCTATGAGAAGGAGTTTGGAATCCGGCATACTCTCATGGACCCGGGCGAAGGCCCTTATGAGATCGTCCTGACCCTTGAACGGAAGCAGTCCGCTCACACAGATCATCAGCTTACCTGAAACGGTCAAGCCCAGATCGCTCCTCGCCTCTTCCCTGGCTGCCGTCCCGAACCTTGCCACGTCCACGCCGTTCGGGAGAACGACAGGGCTGACGCCGTACTCTTTCTGAAGATAATCCCTCTGGTAACCGGTCTGAGCGATGATCATCCTTGACTCCTTCACCACGACCGGCCTCAATCTGTCCACCGTCCAGTGGGCCTCGTCGAAGTTGAACAGGTCGTTCTCACCCTGAAGCATCAGGACGCTCGGTATCTCTTTCAGCTTCTGGAGCATAACGCCTCCGTGTCCGCATGGGAAAACGTTCCTGGCGAGTATGACATCCGCATCATCCACAGTTCGAGCCAGTCTTGCCAGATACCTTCCGTAGCCAAGCAGTGTTCCGAACCTCTTCCTGTCCGCCCAGTTGGGGAACCTCCCCACGACCACCTCGCCTGGATAGGCCTCCATGTCCACGCCCTTGAAAAGGATGCTGTACAAGGTTACATCGTGCCCTCTCTCGGACAACGAGTCCTTGATGTGTCGCATCACCACCCTGTTCCTGGACCGAATCATGGCTATCTTCATCAGGAGCCTCTGCTGGCGCACAATGAACTGGTTCTCTAAATACCTTTTCGATTGGATGAATGGCAACTAACAAATTATTTAAGTCGGTGGTATTCTCTGTCCCGTTCAGGAGATTTTGGATTGCATCCGGAGAACCTCAAGAGGAAGATAGAGGACAGGACGGCCAAGATATGCATTGTGGGGCTGGGATACGCCGGTCTGCCCACGGCCGTGGCCTTCTGTGAGCAGGGGTTCGAGGTCCTTGGCGTCGACGTGGACAAGAGAAAGGTGGACGCGATCAACAGAGGCGAATCCCCGCTGAAGGACATGATAATTGACGAACGTCTGAAGGGACTGGAAGGCAAGTTGAAGGCGACCACAGACGTTGCCAGCGCCGTATCCGGATGCGATGTCGTTTCCATCGTGGTTCCTACCCCGGTCACCGACGCCAAGGAACCTGATCTGAGCTATGTCATGGCAGCGTCCGAATCTGTATCACAAGGGCTGAAAGAGGGTCAGCTAGTGGTCCTCGAGTCCACTACCTATCCCGGGACGACAGAGGAAGTGGTGAAGCCGATACTAGAGAAGTCGGGTCTTAAGACACCGGAGGATTTCGGACTGGGCTACTGCCCCGAGAGGTTCAACCCCGCGGACTCGGAGCACACCATGGAGAAGATGGTAAGGATAGCAGCCGGGAACTCGGAGGCCTGGTCGGAAACAGTCAAACTGCTCTTCGATTCCATTGTCAAGGAAGTGTATCTGGTAAGGAACATCAAGACCGCCGAGGCTGCAAAGGTGGTGGAGAACGTTCAGAGAGACCTGAACATCGCCTTGTTCAACGAATTGTCGCTCATCTTCGAGAAGATGGGCGTGGACGTTATCGACGTAATAGAGGCCGCTTCCACCAAATGGAACTTCATCAAGATGTACCCAGGTCCTGGGGTGGGAGGACACTGCCTTCCTGCGGATCCATATTACCTGACACACAAATCCAGAGAACTCGGCTACGAACCAAGGGTGATCCTCGCCGGACGGTACGTGAACAACTCGATGCCGATGCACACGGTGGAGCTCATTGAGGACGGCCTGAAGGAAGCAGGGAAATCGATAGAAGGTTCCAGGATAGCCGTACTTGGCCTTGCCTTCAAGCCCAACATCGGGGACACCAGACAGAGCCCGTCGATCGAGATCGCGAGCATGTTGCAGGAGCGGGGTGCGAACCTCAGGGTCCATGACCCGATAGTCGAGGAAGATGCCGTGAACGACCTGCTTGGTATGGCCAGCTCCTCCCTGGAGGACGCGCTAGCGGGAGCCGAGTGTGTTGTCATCGCTACAGATCATGATTCTATAAGGGACATACCATTGCAGAGAATCCGGGAGTTGACCGCAAAGAACTGCGTCATCGTTGACACCCGGAACGTGTATGATCCAGACGACATCCCAGATGATATGGTGTACCGCGGAATAGGGAGGATACGCTTCTGAAGGGGAAGAGAGTCCTGGTGACCGGCGGCGCAGGGTTCATCGGTTCCCACATTGCGGAGGTGCTTTCTACTGACAACGAGGTGCGGGTCATCGACGACATGAGCACCGGGAGCGAGGATAATCTCACGACCTTTGCTGACAGGATCGATGTGCACAGAGGGAGCATGCTTGACCCAGACCTACTGGCTGTGGCGATGAGGGACATCGACTACGTGTTCCATGAGGCAGCCTTACCGTCCGTGGAGAGGAGCATCAAGGACCCCATGATGACGAACAAGGTCAACGTAAGGGGAAGCCTGAACGTTCTTGAAGCGGCCAAGGAGAACAACGTGGAGAAGGTGGTCTATGCCTCATCCTCCTCCGTCTATGGGGCGTCACAGACTCTGCCCAAGGCGGAGACCATGGAGACAGAGCCCATATCACCGTATGGGGTCAGCAAGCTGGCGGTGGAGCATTATTGTCGCATATACAACGAGATATTCGATCTGAGGACCACCTCCCTGCGGTATTTCAACGTGTACGGGCCGAGACAGGACCCGAAGTCGCAGTATGCGGCGGTCGTTCCAAGGTTCATCACATGGGCCATGGCCGGAGAGAAACTGAAGGTATACGATGACGGGGACCAGGTCAGGGATTTCACGTTCGTTCGCGATACCGTGGAGGCCAACCTGCTGGCCGCGGAGAACAAGTCGAGCGATGGGGAGGTGCTCAACGTTGCTGCCGGCTCGACCGTGAGCGTCAACGAGCTGGCCGGGATGGTGTTCGAGCTTCTTGGAAAGGATACGGGAATTGAGCACGCACCGCCGAGGCCTGGCGAGATCAGGGATTCCTGGGCGGACATATCAAAAGCGAAGGATCTGCTGGGTTACGAACCGAAGCACACGATGAGAGAGGGGATGGAGATTACGGTGGGGAGCTTCATAGAGCCCTAAGTGGCCTTCCAATCCTCGACAACTCGTTCAACCAAACGAACTTCTTTCTGAACCCTCTCTTCCCAAGTATCCAGATTCTCCATTGCCCATTTCTTCCCGTTCTCAGCAAGTGTGAGTCTGAACTCATCGTTGTCCAGAAGCTCGTTTATGATCTCGGAGAGTTTGTCTATTTCGTCCTCCTCGATGAGTATTCCATTGACCCTGTTCTGGATGAATCGCTCCGTCTCTCCGATGTCTATCGTGATTATGCACTTGCCACTGAGCATCGCCTCAAACAGAGGACCAATTGACCAAAGAGCTGGAACGACATCGGCGATCCCCATGTATCTCCAAACCTCGGTCTGCGGTACCCTACCAATGAACATCACCTTGTCAGAAACGCCGAGGTCGGCAGCTTGCATCTTCAGATTCTCCATCTCTGGACCATCTCCAACGACGATGTGAACCGTATTCGGATGTCTTTTCACAACGTTTGGCATTGCATTAACAACATTGTGCGTACCCTTTAGTTTCGTAAGAGATGCCACCGTCAGGACCACCTGCGACTCTTCTGTCAACCCGAGAGTTCTTCTGAAGGCCATACCGTCAAAATCCTCTTTTGTGGGATTCTTCTCATGTCCATCAACCCAATAATAGGCCCTGTCCCCCGGTACTCCGAATCTCTCCGAGAGTGACTTAACACATGTGGCGTCGTCTCCAATAATGTAGGCCGCAGCGGGCAGCATTAGAGTGAGGGGCAGGTCGAAGTTCAAGAAGTGCTGGAATCTCGTGTACTTCCTGGCGAACACAAAGCCGTAGGTTCTTGTGATGTTCGGAATGCGACGTAGTTTGGCGACGATTGCGGAGGGGGGCACGCACAATGTCCCGTGTCCATACACCACATCAGGCTCTAGTTTCTTGGCCCAACGTGCCATGCTGATTGTCCCGAATAGTAGGAAAATGAACCACTGAATCCTTGAAATAAGCCACCACAGTCCCTTTCCGTAGATATCGGGACGCATGAAGTAGACGGGCATCCAGAAACGATGAATGTTGATTCCTTCCTGTGTGGTATGAGTTCCACCATCGTCCGGAACGAGATAATGCACTTCGTGTCCTTCCTTGATGAACTCCCTTTGAGTGAGATAGCCGATCGGCATACCCTTGACTTCCTTCAGCCAAACGTTTGGTGCTAGCTCAAGAAGTTTCATCTTATCACGGGAGATGTTGATGGATTTGTGTGCTCATTCCTCTTCTTCGCTCTTATTCCTCACTTCGGCGGGGACCCCGACAGCCGTGGAATAGGGAGGTATGTCTTTTGTGACCACCGATCCGGCACCGATTATTGTATGGTCGCCAATAGTAACACCAGGCAGAACTGTGGCATTGGCCCCAATGGCAACATAATCCCCAATCTTCACAGGTTTCTTGGTCTTGGGCTTCTCCCCTTCCGAAACAACCCACTCTTGGACGGAATGGGTGTAGATGTGTACACCAGAAGCAATGGAACAGCCATCGCCAATCTCCAATCCTCCTGAACCATCAAGTAGCACAAACGGTCCAATCCAGACATTCTTCCCGACCTTGGGGTTTCCATAGACATAGGCATTCTCATAGATGTTTGACCCCTCTCCGAAGCCGAGCATTTCTGACTTCTTCCATCGGTCTGCGACCATCTCATCCAAGGGCAGGATTCGCTGCCATTTCTCCATCATCTCATGTCCAAATGTCTGTCTCAACTTCTCAAAGAGATTCCTTATGGACTCCGATGGCACAATCAACACCTCTACGAGGAGAAACGAAAGGTGACGAACATATTAAAGCTGTTTCCCGCTCGATTCATCCAAACCGTCGACAATACTCAACTGCTCCGACTTACCGTGGACCTCCCATAAACAGAGTATTCCTCATTCCGGAATATCATCTCATAGCCACCTAGATCATAGTCCTTCTCTCCGTCCTTCTCCAGACCTTTCGAAGAGAATACGATGAAGTCCATTCCATACTTGCTCGCGACCGTTCCCAATTGCCTGTTTGGTGCTGGAAACTCAGCATAGATCTCATTGAACTCGTCATGACCGAAATTCTTGCCAGGAAGGCTGCCTCCCCAATACAATGTGCTATGGTGAGTCTTGTGCGTGATCTCAGGACTGATGTTGGCGGGTACGCAGAGAATCTTCCCGGAAGGAAGTGACTGCAAGAAAGTGAAGAACTCAAGGGATGCGTCTCTTTCTTCCTTCGACTGAGCGAAGTAAGTGGCAGAAACCCTATAGTTGAAGCCCACAAGAACAGCTGAATAGGTAATGACAACCCAGAAGAGGGTCCACATGAGGAACGATCCCAGAGAGAGAAGCAAAACAGGTATCAGATAGCAGAGGGGGACCACCCCAAACCCCATATATCTCTCAGCTTCGCCGAGGAATCTCAGCTGTCTAGAGGAGATGATGAGGACGATAATGAACATCAAATTGGCCCATACGAACATCGCTGTCAGAGTCCCGTCCCCAAGAATAGTATCCCAAGAAAAGGGGGTCACAATCCATAGGAGGGGTAGGAATGGAGTGAATGCCAATGCATTGACTACTGGATTTCTCAGAAGTACGGTCCTGGCCTTAACCTTGCTCTCGGATCCTCTCGAGAAGATAGAGCGCAATTGATACATACCAGATATGGTTCTCGTCCAGCTATGCCGATATACTATGGTCTTTCTGTAGAACCCGCTGTGGCGCAGGTGTGCCTTGAGCGTTTTGAGGTAATATCCTTTGGAGATAGCAATTGACAGCAGAAACCCTAGGGCCATTATGAGAAGGAACCAGAAAGTCAGGTAGTAAACTGAAAGGCCCAAGAAAGCGAACACCACCGCCTGGGTAGGGAACTTACCCGTGAGCAGAACAAGCGAAACGAAGAGCACTGAAGAAGCGACATACAACATGTCGGCGTGCAGTATGAAAAGGAGAGCGGATAATACGGCGAGAGCGGCAAAAAGCTCTCCATAAGGCCTTGGGCTGAAGAAGAAAGTCCTGGCATCTGGCTTTATCAATATCGGAACAACGGAGAACACAAGTCCCCCCAAGAAGGCCGCCGTGTAATTCTCGGAAACGAGAAGAACGAAGCCGAAAATCACAATCACCTGAATGGTGTCAGCTAATGGACCCAACAACCACTCGATCTTCTCCCTTGTCTTCTTGGACACAAAGGAGAAGACCCACGGAAACAGAGGTGGGTTATCGAAGACTGTGTCTACCGAATATCCCTCGAGTCTTTCGGGCATTCGATGTCTGTTCTGGCGGGTTTCTTCAGAAGCGTGCATGTGCCACCAAAGGTCTCCTCCGGTGGACTGTCGGTGAATTATCCGAAACAGTCCACGTGACAGGAAGGTGAGAACAATCAATGGGATTGCGTGTATCAAGAGAGCTCCGATTTCTACTTCCGTGAAATCAACTCCACTGAGGCGCTTGAAGAGAAAGCCATACCAAACCGGTGTTGTAAGCTCTGGGAGATATATAATCCTGACGAAGCCGTCTCACAAGAAACCCTGTGAGGATAGGCCAGATGACCGTGATGCTCTTTCAAATATCAATAAGAAGCGTCACTGTACTACTCCCACCATCGTCGTCGGATACTGTGAGCACGACAGTGAATGACCCGCTTGAGAAGTACGAATGACCAACGAAGTCCGTGACCTCGACTGGAAATGTCCCGTCATTCGGATGGTAGTTCTGCAGCCAAGTCCCGTCGCCGAAGTCCCAGTCGAATGTGATGTCGTCCATACCGGGATCGGTTGCCGTGGCCGTGAATTCCACTGTAGCAAGTGCAATGCCAATTCCATTATTGATGTTGTCCGCGACATCTTTCACTCTTTCCAGCTCGGCCCGATCTGAATGGGCAAGAATCGCATCCTCCATTTCCTGAATTGCCTCCCACACTGTTGATGAAGAAGTGACATTGGGCATGTTCACTTCGGTGACCTGGCTCAGTTTGCCGCTGACAATATTAAGCCACACACCCATCAGCTGCCTCCTTGCCATTTCGGCCATTTGAAAAGCATCGCCATTCTGAACTATCGTGCAAACATCAGCTTGGCTGGAAATCCCTGCAAAGACACGAGAACCAGAGGCAATCTCATCAACCCATTCGGGTAGTATTCCGGTGTGGTCGCCATAGGGATTAGTCACGTTGCACTGATGCCCCCAATATCCAATAGTTCTTGGTTCATTCAAGAAAACGGTGTAGTTGACCGCGATGATGGAAGGTGCAACATTCAAAACCAGAACGTAGGTTACATACCCACCGATGCCACCATCATCATCTTTGACTGAGAGTACAATCGAATAGTTGCCATCGTCACCGTACGTGTGAGATGATGAGTCCAAGACCGAGAATGGGAAGATTCCATATGGACTGGGATAGGGATCCGGTCCCACGCCATCGTTGAAGTACAGGTTCTCCAAGGAGGGTCCAAGTTCCCATATCCATCGGAAGGACAGATCGTCGCTACCAGGATCTCGAGCTTTCGTTCCAATGAAGAGAGGAGACCCCTCATCGATTGTATAGGGACCAAACGGACCGATGGATGGGGCAGTATTCAGAACTTCCACGTCAACGGTCCTAGTTGATTGGGCGCCATCATCATCAGAGGCTACGACAGAGACACTGTAGATGCCATTATCCCCATATGTATGGGAAATGGACCTGGAGATGATGACAGGGTGTACGCCCAAGGGACTCTCCGGAGGATCAGGCGCGACACCGTCGTTGTAGTAAATCTCTTCCTCAGATACACCATCCCCCCAGTCCACGAGTAACGAAATATCGTCACTTCCAAGGTCCAGAATGTCAACTTGAATTGTGACCTTCTGACCCTCAGATAATGGCGAGGGGGTAGACACGGCAAGAGATGGAGGCAGATTCATCACCTTAATCTCGTGAGTAGACTCGGATACTCCCCCATCATCATCAACTGCTGAAATCGTCAGTGTGAAGACTCCGTTATCTCCGTAAACATGATGAGCCTTCTTTGTTAAATGTCGAGGATTGATGTCAGGACTTGGATAGGGATCCAGACCCACGGAGGGGTCATTCAAACTCAGACTCTCAGTGGGTGAACTACCATCTCCCCAATCAACTTCAATGAGAATATCGTCGCTGCCTTCATCGAGTACTTCGAAGGAGGAGGTCACCGCTGCACCCTCATAGACGAGCGAAGGCGCTGTTGACGAAATGATGGGATCAACATTCAAGACGGTGACGATCATACTGTCACTGGCTGTATCACCATCGTCATCAGTTACTGTAAGAGATATCGTGTAGTAGCCATCGCTTCCTTTTCCGTCGTCGCCATACTGGTGTCCTATGATTGGAAGTGGTTGCCCTGGCGATGGCGGCTCGTAAGTGAAGTACGACCCGTCCCCGAAATCGAATTGGTATTTGGCGATGTAACCATCAGGATCGTGGGAATCTGACAAAACCAATGTCACGGACTCGCCTTCCTCGATAATCTTGTCAGGTCCGACGTTTGCTACAGGCGGTTGAGGGCCGGCCTCCAATGCAAGCATGTTTCTTCTGTTCCGTCCATCATACCCTGAATAATACAACCTATGCAATCCATCAGGCCCTTTCATGATTGCCGGCGAAATTGCCTGGACTTCGTCAGCGTCGCCGGGTTGTCCACGAGTTAGCGTATCGCCCTGCTTTGTCCATGTTCCTGCTAGACCACTTGGAGATGTGGCATAGGAGATATCCACTTGGTTGTAGGAATTGCCGTCTGAATCGCTGTAGAACATGACATATGTTCCATCTGGCTCAACAATCACGCTTGGCATATACACATACAACCAGTCGGGGCCACCTGCAGGCCCAACATCAAGACACAGGCCTTGGTCGGTCCAGGTCTGACCATCAGGAGAGGTTGCCGTTCTAATCCTCCAATGAACTTTATCGTACTCACTGAACCACATGGTATACATCCCATTCGCGTCAAGCCTCACATTCGCGTGGGCAACTGCAACTCCATTCTTTGAAAAGGCCACGCCGTGTTTCTGCCAATTCACTCCATCTGTCGATGTGGCATGAAATATCCTCCATCCCCAGACACCTTTCTTTTGTCCAGTGTACCACAACTCGTAAAGGCCCGAATCATTCTTCAATACTGACGGATCCCTGACGAAATCGTCATCCATTTCGCCTGGTGCTCCGACTCCCACAACGACCCCGTGCTTGGTGAACGTAAGTCCATTCGTGGAGGTGGCGTAGAGCAAGCCCTTCCATTCGTTTCCGTCGTAAGCCGAGTACCACATCTTGTACATGTTCTCATCATACATCACATACGCCGTGGAAGCCGCGACATGATCCGGCTCGCCGGGTAGACCAATGTCGATTACAACACCCATCTTCTGCCAGGTGAACACAGGAATCGAGTTTGGGGATGTCTCATCCAGAATGTCCACGACGACGACAACTGGTGTAATCAGATTCAAAACCACTATGAGTGACCAAGTTACTACCCCTCGCACGGATTTTCCCCCATCCGATTCTGGACTAACCAATGTGATAGCCAGTATAAATGACTATTGGAGTTGAACGCGAATATCACCGGTTTCCCAGTTTCCTACTCCCTCAGTCTTTCTTCCTCAGGCACGTCTCCCACAACCCTTGCCGGGACTCCCATCGCAATCTTGAAGGGCGGGACGTCCTTAGTCACAACGGCACCAGCTCCTATCAGTGCTTCTCTCCCAATCTCGATACCGGGAAGGACCTTCACTCCTATCGCGATTCTCGCGCCTCTCCGAATCTTAGGTCCCTCTTCAACGGTTGGAACGTGGGGACGAGCCCAGCTGATTGTGCGACCATTAGCCAGAACTGACATGGCTGCAATGAACGCCTTGTCCTCAATCAGGGCTTTTGCTGTTATGTGAACCTGAGTTTCGATTCCTGTTTCGTTTCCTATCCTAGTGTACCCCTCGACTTTGACTCCATTCCCTAGGTAGCTGTTTGTACCCAGTTCAGTGAACTCTCTCATGATCACATGGCTGCAAACCCGGCTGTCGTCACCGATCTTGCATCCGGTGTAGACTATCGAGCATGGTCTGACGAGAACGTCATTGCCGATCCTAGTGACAAAGGGCCTTTCCAAATCCTTGACTTCTTCTCGAAGGTTAGTCAGGTTATCATACCCAATGATACTGTTGTGTTCGACTGTCACGTCGTCTCCAATCTCCACGTTGTCGTAAACTATCACATTGTCTCCGAATCGAACATTCCTGCCGAGCGAAATGTTTTTGCCCAACAATCTGGCTTCAGTCATTAATATCACGCTCCTCCCTAACGGTCTACTTTCTCACCGATGCTGAAGCATTCTCCTTCGATTTCAATCCTTCCATCCGTGGCTTTTTCGAGGGACACCTGAGCCAACATACTTCGAATCCCACCTACTTCGAGAGACTCGGTCTTGACGAAGAGATTCTCCGCCCAAATCGAGTCTAATTCTTCGGTGAATGGAATGAGAAGGGTGAGACCATCGAAGCATCCCGAAACAGACAACTTGCCTTTCTCCAGTTGAATGTCTGTGTTCTTGGACTTCCTAGTGTAGTCGTTGATCTTCTGGCATGTAGTGACCAGAACATGGTCAGACCTCGAATCCACATAATCAAGGAATGCGAAGAAGAAGTTCCTTGTTCCACTCCTTTCGGGGAGGGATTCCCGATACTCGATCATTTGTTCCTTGTTCTTGGAGATTCCTAATCGCTTGAAATCCTCGTAATCAGAAATATCGGACGAGTTCAAGAATATGTGGATCGGATGGAACACGAATATCAGGCAGGAGAAGAACTCTTCAGCTGACCTGTCCAGCATATCCTTGACCCTTGAGTTGTCAAATTCGAAATCGGTATCCTCAAAGAGAAATAGGTCGTCCTCGAAGCTTATCGGGAATTCCAGGAGATCATAATTGTCATCATCGAACCACAGTTGGAAAGGTACACCTGTCCCATTCCCATAGCCAGGTGATTGTGACACACCGAAATTCGAGTCCCACTGGAATCCGTGTCTTTCGGCAGCAATGAACATATCGGGCCGGGCTACAAGTCTCCTATGATTCCTGACACCCAGAGGGTTCTGGGGGAGAAAGCCCACGCTCTCAACTAATGCATCCTCGGTGAACTTGGAACCTCTGTGAAATGGATGGACAGCAAGGTCGCAATCCGTCTTGAGCAAGAACGATTTCTCCTCGTTCATTGGCTCAGTCAGAAACACCGTCAGAGGCAAGTGTTTCCGGGCAAGCAAATCGACAGAGTCGCCAAAGGCCAATCTTCCGGCCCAGTCCTCATCCATCGTGATCATAACACATGACTTCATTGCACCAGGGACATGCCAAATGAGGGGCAGGATAATGCCTTTCTTATGCAATTCGGTCAGTATCAATCCTCTGAGGAACATTATCTGAATGTCCGCATGCGGAACCAGAAGTGAAGCCCCTGAGTCGTCAAGAGCGTTTCCAGGATAGTCACCGCGTCTTTCCGGATTGGGGGCGTCTACGTCAGTGTCTAAAAGGCCCTGCATTGTCACAAGTACCGAGTGCGATAATGAGTAGGAGTAGACAAAGAGAGTTCCTGACCCATGGCTCTTCTTTGCGATGGCTGGGGTGTCAGTCTCCTCCATTTCAAGTATCGCCTGGGCATCTCTGATAAGAGTGAAAGGACCGAATATTGGAACCAGACTGGAATCGACTCTCACAAACCCGGAAACTCGATTCCCGGGTCCATCCGATTTACCGTCCATGGTTCCCACAACCTGGACCAGACCCTCGTTGGGATACAGGGATATTACAGAGCCCCCCTCTTGCAGGAAGTCCATTACTATCTCAAGGTCTTTGGGACTTAAGTCATGCTTTGATAGCAGCAATAAGTGGATGTCAGAGAGATCGTTGTCCAAAGACTCGATGTTCTTGATCCATCTGACCCCAAAATCGAAGAGCCTCTCAAACGCGTAGTTGTCTTGGTTCTTCTTAGACCTTAGGATTCCGATCATAGGGTACGCCTTTCATCCGTTCCATACGATGTACGAGATTTCGCCAAACAGAGGAACCTCATATTCCTTCATCTCTGAACCATTCATACGTCTTTTCGAGTCCAATCTCCAAGCTTGTGCTCGGTTTGTCTCCAAGAGATGACTCGAGCTTAGTTACGTCGGCATAGAAATTATCAATCTCTCCGTCTCTTTGTGGCTTGTACTCGATGTTGGGCTCCCTTTCCAGAACCTTACTCGCTGTTTGAACGACTTCCATAATCGACGTACCTCGGCCAGTTCCCATATTCAGTGTCTGGTTAGTAGCTTTTCTCTCCAATGCCTTCCGATAGATACTCACTAAGTCTTCAACAAGGACAAAATCCCTAGTAGCTGAACCGTCCCCAAAAATAGTGATTTCCTCGTCCTTCAAAACCCGGTTGATGATCGAAGGTATCAAACCTCCACCTGCAGGATATTGCCAAGGACCGTAGATGTTGAAGAATCTGAACACCAGATAGTCAAGTCCGTAGATCTCCTGGTAGACTCTGAGATAATGTTCGCATGCCAGCTTTGAAGCAGCGTAGGGAGTGCGCGGGAAGCAAGGATGTTTCTCGTCAACTGGATTGTACTCAAGTGTCCCGACGACGGATGATGCGGATGAGTAGATTATGAAGTCGACATCCTCCTCCCTGGCAGATTCCATGATGTTCAAAGTTCCACCGACATTGATGCGTGTGTCCAGAAGAGGATCCTTCAACGATGTTGTCAATGAGGACGCGGCAAGATGAATGATTGTCTCGGCGTCTTCCACTATCTTCTCGACCTGGTCCTTCTTTGTGATGTCGACCTTCTCATAGGGGACAGACTCAGGAAATGGTGAGTCTATGAAATCAGATGCGAGGAAATCAATTCCTTCGTTTTGGAAGTTGCTTACCATGTTCCTTCCGACGAATCCTCCAGCTCCAAATATCACAATCTTTCCCATGTTACCACTTTCTAATACGATTTCAGTAGATCGGTAGCCTCCTTGACCACGAACTCCTGGTCCTCAGGGGTCATTGAGTTCGCCATTGGAAGGGCAAACAGGTTCTCGAAAAGCCTCGTAGAGCGCTCAAGGTCTCCAATTCGTCTCACGTTTGAGAAACTAGGCTGAACGTGGAGCGAATAAGTCCCTATCTGAGTCTCGATTCCCCTTTCACCCATATCCTTGATGAGCCTGTCGCGGGAGTTCTCCTTCGTGACCAGAGTGGCATATGTCTGGTAAATGTGAAAGACTCCATTCCCTGTCTCGGGCCTTCCAATGAACTCGTTTCCTTCAAGCAACTCGTCATATATGCTGGCCAGCTCTCTACGTCTGCCTATTATGGCATCTATCTTCTTGAGCTGGACAACTCCAATTGCCGCGAGGACATCGCTGAGTTTGTAGTTTGTGCCAACGGTCATGAATTGCCACTTGCCGTCCACCACCTTCATCCCAAACTTCTTCATTTCTCTGGCCTTCTCTGCCAACTCATCATTGTCGGTTGTGACCATTCCACCTTCACCAGTCGTTATGACCTTTCTGGGATGGAAACTGAAGCAAGTCATGTCGGCCATTGATCCCGTTCTTTCATCCCGGTATCTGGCCCCAGCACTGCATGCCGCGTCTTCCACGATGAAGAGACCATTCTCTTCAGCAATCTCTCTTAGAGGACCCATGTCCAAGGGGTGCCCAAACAGAGAGACTGGCATAATCCCTTTTGTCTTATCGGTAAGAGCTTTTCTGACTTCCTCCGGATCGATGTTGTAGGTAGTCTCGCTTACGTCTACTAGGATGGCGCTACCCCCTCTCAGCCTGACCACATCTGCAGTTACTGGATAAGTGAAATCTGGAATAATCACTTCGTCCCCAGGCCCAATACCATATGCGTCAACGCTTATCTGAAGGGCCGTTGAACAAGAAGTGGTCGTGATTGCGTGTTTCGCACCGACGAGCTCTGCAAATCCGCTCTCGAATTCACGAGCTTTCGGACCTTCTGTCATATACCCCGATTCTAACACCTCTTTGACAAGGGACAACTCTTCGTCCCCCACCATTGGTTCGATTAGTTTAATCTTCTTTCCCACGCAGACCACTGTCCTTTGAAGAGTCTTAACAGTCATTGCTGAAAACGACTTAAGTCTTTTGCAGTTTGAGTTCATGCAGACGGAATAATCAGAAGTATCTAGAAGCATCGAGCCTGGGTTTTCTAAGGTTCTCGTTCTTCATGTAGATATCGTACCAAATCTCGAAGGTGAACAGGCTCAGAGCGAGACAGTAGTGCTTGGTGAGAGCCGGTGATGGTTCATGGTTCACGACCCGATTGATGTAATCCTTGCTCATGAGCTTCTCTCTGACGATATTCCCTTCGGGCAATCTCTGCTTGGCTACCTCATGTACTTCGTTCACATAAGTTCGGAAGACATTGCTCCCGAAGCCCTGTTTCCTCTTGTGGAAGACCTCCTTGGGAAGGTAAGGGCGAATCGCCTTTCTGAAGATATACTTCCCTGCGCCATCCTTCCACTTCAACGACGGTGGAATGGTGAAAGCGAAATCCACCAATTTGTTCTCCAAGAAGGGGACTCTGGACTCAAGAGAGTGGGCCATCGACATTGCATCCTCAACAAATAGGAAGTCATCAACCATCTTCACCTGGAAATCGGCTTCCATGAATTGCTTCATCAGTTGGTTCTTTCCCTTGAAGTAAGGCTTGAACGGATCTCGGATCTCTCTGACCTTTGCTTTCAACATCTTGGATCCATAAAGGTTCTCGAGATAAGCTCTGGGGAAGACCTCATCCATGCTCTGGATGTTCAGATACAAATCAACGTTGCTGTCAATATGTCTAATCTTCTTCAGATATTCAAGGTTCTTATCATCTGACAGGTGCCCCCTAGTTGACTGGAATGTAATTAGATTCTGAGCGCTACTGGAGAGCTTTTTCCTCACGCTGGCAGGGATCATCTTTCTTTTCTTGGCAACATCTTCAGCATACTGATATTTCCAGATGTAGCCACCGAAAAGCTCGTCTCCACCGAGACCGCCCAGGGCCACTTTGACCTTCTGACGCACAAGCTCCGAGAGGTAGTACGGGTAGAGATTCCTCTTCGGGGCATCGGCATACCAGATCATCTTGGGATATTCCTTAAGAAGGTCTGTCTTGACTATGAGGTTTCGGTGGTCCGTCTTGAAATGGTCAGCAACGAAATTCGCATCTTCAATCTCATCTGTGTCTTCGCCAAAACCCATGCAGAATGTCCTTACTGTTTCATCCGACTGCTCGGAGGCAAAGGCCACAATAGCGCTACTGTCCAGCCCCCCTGAAAGGTAAATGCCAATAGGAACATCACTCACCATCTGAAGTTTCACTGCTTGCTTCAGGTGCTTGCGCAGAGATTTTACGAAGAAGTCCTCGCTCTTTCGTTGAAGGACAAACTTGTACTTGGAGAAGAACCCAGTCTTCAGACCCTTCTTATTGATGACGGCGTATTGACCGGGAAGAAGCCTATGTATACCCTCAAACATAGTGAGTTCTCTGGGGATGTATCTGAGATTGACAAAGAAATGAAAAGCTTCCAGATTCAACTTCTTTGGCACGTCTGTGTGCTGGAGAATGGCTTTGACCTCGGATGCAAATAGGAACTCGTTATCATTGACAGATGTGTAGTGGAGAGGCTTCACTCCGTTTCTGTCTCTGGCCAGAATGAGCTCTTTCTTGTTAGCATCCCACAGAGCTATGGCAAAGATGCCGTTGAACTTCGAGAAGGCCTTCAGGCCATATTCCTCGTAACAGTGGACAATTACCTCAGTGTCGGACTGCGTGTAGAATCTGTGGCCTTTCTTTTCGAGTTCCTTGCGAAGCTCCTGGAAGTTGTAGATCTCTCCGTTATCAATGACGCAGATGGATCGGTCCTCATTGTAGATGGGCTGATCTCCGGTCCGAAGGTCGATGATGGCAAGCCTGGCGTGTCCTAGCATCAGATTCTCGTCTACGTGGAATCCCATACCTTCGGGTCCACGATGTTGAAGAGATCGACACATTCTCTTGATTAGAGCCCGATCCTCGAAGCCGTATACCCCACAGATACCGCACATGAAATCTCCAGACACACGGTTGGTAATTCGCTAAAGATACCTAATCAAGCCATAAAGATTGTGCTTGGATCGAAACTAAGATGTCCAATGAGCTAGTGCCCGATTTCTATGACGGTCACGCTCGAGAACTCAACAGAGACCTGATAACCACGACCTTGCTCAATCCAAGTGTTGTAGGCATTGGAAGGCATCATTGATGAATGGAACTTCCAGACGCCGGACAATGCATATGCGACACCAACTACTGCGGGATTCTCATTGCAGAATTGATAGATATCCTTCATCTCCTGAGGGTCCAGGTTCACACCTATGGAGTTTGTCCCCTTTTTGAGGACTCTTCTCTCAATACCAACGCTATATGTACTACTTCCCCAAGCTCCTGTTGAATTCACAGCAACAACCATGAAATACCTGCCAGTTTGCCCCAGGAATGGATCCGCGAAACCCCATGATGTCTGGCTACTTGGCACTGTGGCGACAGGAGTCGAATTCAACTCATTCACGCCATCTCTTCTGTGAGATTCAAGTATAACGTACTCTGAGGAGCCTGGCATCGGATCCCAATAGATGTCAACCCGTGTGCCATCGTCGGTTGCCCTGAGACTTCTCGCCCAGTTTCTATCGTCGCCCAACCCATCCTTGAATCTGATCATCGATCCCGGCAGTCCGCAAAAAGTGAAGAATGACGCAGAGGCAAAAGACAGTTCGTAGCCATGCCCGAATGTCGCGAGTGAATCATTCTCACCCTCGCCCATGGTCTTCCGATGTACAATCCAATTGTCATTTGAACCCATCCAGGAGAAGTAATCCAGATATGGGATTTGATCTGCGTACCAACTCACATTATGGTCCACAAAAGGCTCTAAAGGCATTGAGAATGATGTCATGCCCTTGTCGAACGTCATTGTCCACTTACCCGCAGTGTTGCTAGTCGTTCCTACCTCCCCATAAGTGTACACGGCCCTGATGGTATAGTACAACTCTGCGGGTGAGGTCTCACGGGCGGCTCCCAGGTCATACCAGTCTCTCTGGAGAGGGTTCGGGTCGGACGATGTATTGTGAAGCCACGATGAGAAATCGAAGGACCTCTGGTCGGGAGCTCTAAAGATGAGATAATGATCGATGAAGGGGGAATTCGGAGAAGACCAATTCAGAAGAACTTCCGTATCATTCTCAACACTGGCAGAGAGTTTGATGGGGACATCTACTGCCCCTAAAGCCAGCATTAGTCTTCGACATACCCCATCATAGGATGAGTACCATAACTCGTACAGTCCATTTGGCCTCCTTGTTATTAAGGGTCGGATTGCCTGGAGCTCATCGTAATCACCAGGACTTCCATGTGTGATGGCCAATCCGATTTTCGTCCATGAACCCGCCATGCCATTGGGAGACGTAGCATAGTGGATGTCCACAATGTTGAAAGGATTCCCGTTTGATGTGCTGTAGAACATGACGTGAGTTCCATCAGGCTCAATCAAGACGCTGGGCATGTAAACATGAAGAGAATCAGGGTCGCCTGGGGATCCGATATCGAGAACGAGACCTTCGTCGGTCCAGGTCTGGCCGTCGATTGACGTGGCATACCTTATTCTCCAATTGACCGAGTCGTATTGACTGAACCACATTCGGTAAGAACCACTCGAATTCCGGATGACATATGGATGACCGACTGCTCCTGATCCTGAGAACACAACGCCTAACTTCTGCCAGATGATTCCGTCTGTGGATGTCGCGCGAAATACTCTCCAACCGAACACTCCATTCTTCTGACCTGTGTAGAACATCTCATACAATCCGGAGTCGTCATTGCGCAGGACCATAGAGTCCCTAACGAAGTCGTCATCCATTTCCCCCGGTGCTCCGACTTGCAGCACTATACCCTGTTTTGTGAATGTCATTCCATCTGGTGAGGTGGCATACATTATGCTCCAGGTTGCAGTTGGTTGATTGTATGCGGAGTACCAAATCTTGTAGAGACCTTCATCGAAGATCACATGGCCGGCGGATGCACATGTGTCATCAGAATCCCCAGGGTTGCCAACATCTACAATCAATCCCATCTTGATCCAGCGAATCTCCTCCCCCCAGATGGTTGTCGAATCATCTTCGTCAATATCTGCAGTGATGTGTACGGGAATAGAAAACGATAGTACTAACAGCACCGCCAGAAGGATTGTACCCCTCAACAATCATCCCCCATTCTCGTCTCTAGTTTCAACATAAGATTGCCGATATATTTAACGATTCCCCAGTACGTCTGGAATGGCAACATATCAGTGGAAAGTCTTATTAGGCGTGTACTGAATCCACGTAGGGGAGGAGGATTGAACATGAGGGCTGCTTCTCATTCTTGGGGAAAATACCCCGCTGTGGGCTTGACCATATTGATCGTTCTTTCAACATCTGGGCTGCTGTCCTTCAATGCAGTTGCTCAACCCGGAGCATGGGAGGACCTATTCGATGACCAGACCAAGATCTCACAACAGGCAAACGTGGTAGTTGCAGGAGGAGACGTTTCTCTGGACGCAAATAGGTGGGACTGGTACAGGTACGGGGTTCAGCTTGACAAAGGACCATCTCCCGGAACCTTCGAGAGTTCTCTCTATCTAAGTGTCGTAAAAGGAAGTGACAACATCTACCGAATGTGGTATACAGGCACGAGTGGGTCCACCATGCTCTACATACGCTACGCGACGTCTGCTGACGGAAGAAGCTGGAGCAGAATGGGAATCGTCATCGGCGCAAATACGACCCAGGAAGACAGGGTCTTCGCCCCCTACGTTATTGAGGATGCTGGAATCTACAAGATGTGGTACGTAGGTGACGATCTAAGCCCGCCATACGGCTCGAGGATCTTCTATGCCACTTCACCTGATGGTTACACATGGACTAGGCAAGGAAAGGTCATTGATCTAGGCCTGGAAGGAACCTATGATACCGTTGGCGTTAGCTTTCAATCCGTGTTGAAAGATGGAGCTACTTACAAGATGTGGTACAGCGGATACAATGGCAATTGGCGCCTCCTCTATGCAACGTCCCCTGACGGGACAACTTGGACGGCCCAAGGCCTCGCTATTGATATAGGCCTTCCTGGAGAGTATGATTCGGCTTCGGTAATAGAGAGCACTGTAACAAAGGACCTTCGTGGTTTGTACCACTGCTGGTACACTGGATCCGACGCAGCAAACTACCGAATACTGAATGCGACATCGACTGATGGTATCATCTGGACTAAACACGGTTTGTCTCTTGATATACTTCCGAATTCTCTAGAGGAATCCAAAGTGCTGTCAGGCACTGTAATGATAGACGCAACCGATGTGATCACAATGTGGTACGGTGCAGTGGACGGATCTGGTGACGGACGGGTCCTTCTGGCGATATACGGCAGGAACGGTTATGTGATATCGGAGGAAATCGGGCCCAACCCGGGCTATAGTTGGGTCGATTTCTTCTCGAACAAGACCGAACCAAACCCAGATATGCTTGTCACCTACTCTATTCTTGACGGTTTATCTATGACAACAGTTTCAGGATACCAGCAAATGAGTGCTTCCCAGTTCTCGTTGCTGTCAATTGATCCGATGGTGAATCCTACCATTAGAATCAGGGCCGACCTGTGGGATCTGATAAACAACTCAGCACAGACACCACTTCTTCACGACTATGCAGTAACATGGGACGATGTCTATCCACCTGTATTCGGCGGATTGCTGTCAGCAACCGATGATGGAACAGATGGCGATATCACTCTCAATTGGAATGCCGCATGGGACCCCAATCCACCCATCACATACAACATCTACATGGCCACCGTTTCGAGTGGACAGAACTTCTTCGTTCCAGACTACAGCACGTCTTTGACGACCTTCCAAGTATCTGGGCTTCTGAATGGAACCGGGTACTACTTCGTCGTAAGAGCTGAGGACTCTTGGGGATTTGAAGACACCAACATGGTTGAGAGAAGTGTGATTCCCACGACCCCTCTTGATTACACTGCACCTGTTTTTGGAGGCTTGACATCGGCAACTGACTCTGGGACTGGAGGCAGCGTCACTTTGAACTGGACAGCCGCCAGCGACCCAGATACACCGGAAAGCAATTCAGATCCATCTTCACCCATCTCGTACAACATCTACTATTCGGAACCGTCAGGAGGACAGGACTTCTTTCTTCCCAATGCCACAACCCAGAACACCAATTACGAAGTAACCGGGCTGACAAACGGCAATACCTACTACTTCGTTGTCCGGGCAGAAGACGCAGCGGGAAACGAGGAAACGAATTCGGTTGAGATGAGCGCGATACCGACGACGCCTATTGACAGTAATCCTCCATCTTTCGCGGGCTTGGCTACAGCCACTAATTTAGGAACTGGCGGGAATGTGAGATTGACATGGGCTGCAGCCGTCGACCCAGATACACCAGAATGCAACTCAGATCCGTCCTTGCCGATAACCTACAATATCTACTATTCGAAGATCCCTAGCGGACAGGACTTCATGAATCCGAACGCGACGACTCAACTTCTCACCATCGACATTACAGGCCTCACAAACGGCATACCACACTATTTTGTGGTGAGAGCACGGGACTCTGTATTGAACCAAGAGTTAAACACTGTTGAAGAATCGGCGATTCCCACGCCCCCTGTCGATGACACTCCGCCTAACTTCGGAGGCATAACATCTGCTTTCGATTCACAGATCGATGGCATTGTCACTCTTATGTGGTCGCCGGCAACCGATCCTGACACGGCACATAGCAACTCAGACCCATCACTGCCAATAACCTATCTTGTCTACTTATCAACGACATCTGGCGATCAGAACTTCTTGTTGCCAATTACCACCACGCAACTTACTCAGATTGAGATATCCGGCCTCCAGAACGGAGTTACCCACTATTTCGTCGTGAGAGCAAGAGATTCAGCTGGAAATCAAGAAACCAATACCATTGAAGCCAGTGCTATGCCCACCACAGCGGTGGACAATACACCGCCGACTTTTGCCGGAATTGTGGTGGCCTCCGACGCAGAATCTGGAGGAGCTGTCGACTTGTTCTGGGCGGGTGCCACAGATCCGGATACGATAGAGTGCAACTCCGACCCTTCCACACCGATTGTGTACAACATATACGTTTCAGAATCCCCAACGACATTTGACTTCATTGTTCCAACAGCGACTACTGGTTTGACCCAATACACGTTCTCTGGTCTGGAAAGAGGTGTGGAGTACTTCTTCATCGTGAGGGCGGAAGATGCCGCAGGAAACGAAGAAACCAACACCGTCACCAAATCCGCTGAGCTTGCAGAGCAAGAAGAAGAGTTCAACTTCCTCGACTACTGGTGGATCTTCCTGGTGCTCATAATCGTCCTACTTATTGTCGTGATCATCCTTCTTTCGAGGAAGAAGAAAGAGGAAGAACCTCCGGTGGAAGCGAAACCGGAATCTGAAATGCCAGAAGAGGAAGAACAAGGGGAAGCGTCTCCCGACGAAGAGGAATAAGCTCATCACATCCCGATGAACTCGATCGTCACAGGCCCGTTCAGATCCACAGACATCTGATATCCCTCTCCCTGAGTGATTGGAGCATAATAGACCGAGGATGGCATTTCTTTGGAATGGAATTTCCAGATCCCGTCGGTGAAGTAGCTGACGCCTACGACCGGGTCAAGAGATGTGGATATGGAATCAACGCTGTGAATCTCAAAGGTCCTCACTGGGATGCCGAAACTAACTATCCCGGGACCGAACTCCATTCTGATCACCGCCAAACTGAAGGAACTGCTTCCATTCCTTCCAGAAGGGTCTACTGGTACGATCATATAGAAAACGTTGTCTGAGTCCGAGAACGGGTCGAGATCTGCATAATAAAGTGGGGTTGTGCTGAATGAGATTGTTCCAATCTCGCGATAGCCGCCCTGCTCAAAGAATCCGTCCCTGGAGTCCGATCGCAGAACCCTGAAATAGGTCCCGTTCTGAGTTGGCCGACTCCATTGTAGAAGAACTCTGTAGTTCCCGTAAATACCGTTCAAATTACCTCTGGCCGCCGAATCGAAACCAAAACCGTCCTTGCACTTGATCATGGAGCCCGGAAGTCCGGTGAACACAAACCTGACGTCCTGTAGGAGGTCAACCATGTATCCATTCCCGTTCTCTGCAACCACGTCGGGATATCCGGGACCCTCATACTCAACCCAACGGTCGTCGGGTCCCATCCAGAACAAAGACTGCGAGCCAGGTATTCGATTCCAGAGGTCGCTGACATATGTGAGGTTGAAGGGCTCTAACGGAAGAGAGAAGGCGTTCCTTCCTTGCTCAAACTGGATCGCGAAGATCCCGGCTGTGTTGGAGGTGTAGCTCTCAAGCCCGTAGGTGGAATTGTATGCCCGAACAAGATAGTAGTGTTCTTGGTTGGAAGCTCCCCCGAAATGTGTCCAAACGGGGGTTGATGATCCGAACGGTGTTGACCCAATGGGGGTGTTCAAATCCATCAATCTCGGTGCGTTCCCAGCATATACCTTGTAATAGTCGATCCCGAAGGACGGTGAAGGTGTCCAGCTCAGCGTGATATCAGAGCCTTGAACGGCAGTGGTGAGGTTGGAGGGCGGCAACACCCGATATATGTATGAGTAACCCAGGACGATCTCGCTGTGGTCATCTCCGAGCACTGTATGGTTCATCATATGTTCGCCAAGAGCGTTGAACCTGGTCTCAGGCACTCCGCCAATACCCATAACGTAGCTATCTATCCGGGTCGCCCAGAGTCCATTCGGGAATCCAGCCACACCATCGAGTCGAGTGGCCACGATGTTGTTCCCTCCCCCGTCGATGTTGGGTCGGAAGCAGTGGATGGTGAGAACATTTCCGTCACTTGTCACATTGTATTCCTCAAAGGCGCCCGTGGAGAACGAACCTCCGGGACCCATGAGAGTTGCCAGGTCATACGTTCTTATGTTGTAGACACCCGTCCTCTCGTAGATCGTGACGCTGCTAGCTGCGGACACGCCGACATCAATCTCGATCCAGGGGTCGTCGCCAATCGTTGTTTCGTATCCGCTTTGACTCGAGAAGAAGGGATTTTCCTCTTGCAGAGCATCTGTTTCGGCGTTCCGCACTGGAATCTGAACTGGGCTAGTGAATGACAGGTTCACCAAAAGAAAAAGCGTCAGTAGTACGACTGGGCCTGATTGTAGTTTCCGTTCAAAGGCCGTTCTGTGCACTCGGCACCTCCCATAAGCTTCGCCTGCGGATAAATGGTCATAATCACCTCGTGGCCCACAAAGTCAGTTCCGTCAACGAGACTCCCGGTCAAGGTTATCTCCCACTGTCTGGTTATTATCGCCATATCCTGCACATCCTCGCGGTCGAACTTGACCAATCTCTCTTCAATCCCATCCTCGTCATGATCAACGATGTACGAATCTTCTGAGTTCACGAACCCGTATTTTGGGTCGAGTTCTGGAGAGAGGACACCGTTCATGAGTATGGTGTTGACATTGATGTCCCTTGGGTCATACGGCACAGGAAGCTCGATGTAGCACGTTATCCAGTTCCCCACGCTTCCCAGGTTCAGGGTCTGCGGACCGCATTCCACCTCGGCTTCTATCTCGGTGGGAGCGGACTCGACCAGGAAGGCGAACACCAATTGGCTGTTCTCATCGCCGAACCTAGTATGGTTCTCCATGTGCTCTCCAAGTGCACTGAACCTGGTCTCAGGTATTCCATCGCGGCCAAGAACATAGCTGACGACCTCCCCGATCCAGATGCCGCCAGGGTATCCTGGCACACCGTCGAGCCTTGCAGCAACAATGTTGTGTGCCCCTCCGTTGGAATATGTCCTGTAGCAATCTGAGATCAGATATGTTCCGTCGGTTGTGAACGTGTAGTGCTCATGCGCCCCGGAGTCGAACTTCCCTCCCGTACCTGAAAGGGTGGCAACGGTATAGGTCAGTGCGAACCAATCTCCCGTTCTCTCATAGATCGTGACGCTCGTTCCGTCGGAAACAGGGACAACGGTCATCGAGTTGAATTCGGCCGTGTCTCCATATTCCACAGGCACAACGCCAAGCGTAGGAATCCATGCAACCAATAATGCAATTGACACAATGGGCGCCCAAATGCTATCCATTTACGCAGTCCTCCTCCATGATGATTATCGACCTAGCCGTATAAATAGAATTTGCAGAGCGTGACCATCTTCACCTGAGGCGTCAAGTTGGTCTTCTCGGCTTCTCGGGATCGATGTACAGTCTGTTCCACAGCTCGAAGTTCAGCAAACACCAGAGTTTATCGCTGTGGTTCCTGACGCCCCTCATGTGTTTGTCCAGAACCTTCTCCACATATTCCGTGTTGAAGAACCCCCTCCTTCTTGCGTCAGGAGATAGCAGAGTATCGTACAGATAGCTCTTCAGCTCAGTTCTGAACCATGTGGCTATCGGGACCGGGAATCCGAGTTTCTTGTGACTTATCACATCGGTCGGCAGAACGCCCTTAGCTGCCTTTCGGGGTATGTTCTTGAGCGTGAGACCGCTTATCTTGTGATGAGCCGGTATCCTTCCTGACAATTCCACCATCACATCGTCCAGAACCGGGACCCTGGCCTCCAATGAGAAAGCCATACTGGTCTTGTCCTCGTTCGCAAGCAAGGTGGGCAGATATGTCTTCACGTCCAGGTAGATCAGCTTGTTCAGGGCCGACTTCGCGTTCGTGCGTTCCAGATAAGCGTCCAATATATGCTCTGGTTGATAGCCTTGACATTGATGAGTTACATCAGGAAGTAGTAGCCTGGAGAGTTCGTCTGTGCTGAACATGGTCGCCCTCGCGTATTTCCGCAGCGACCCCTGGATGATAGAATATGCCGGCAGACCCAATATCCTCCTGAAGCCTTCGACCCTTCCTCGGGGAATCAGATCCTCCATCGCTCTCACGATCTCTCTTCCTCTTGAAACGCCGCTCTGTGTTGGTCTCCGCAGCATGGATTCCATTATGTGAGGAATGAGGTAAACAGGATATCCAGCGAACAGCTCGTCGCCACCGTGACCTGTGAGAACGACCTTGACATGTTGGCTTGCCAGCATGGCCACATGATACTGGGGTATCACACCGGGACCACCGCGGGGTGAATCAACGAACCACAAGATCTCCTGAATCATTCGGGAAAGGTCCTCTGCCTGAAGGGTCATCTCATGTTCTTCAGCGCCGACAATGGAGGCGACCTGATGGGCATACTGAGATTCATCGAATCCGCTTTCGGGGAACCTCCCTGAGAATGTCTTGAACCCTTTCATATGCTCAGAGGCGGCAAGAACCACGGAGCTGGAATCGAGTCCTCCGCTCAAATGGAAGCCCACAGGGACGTCGCTCATGAGTTGCATCTCGACCGACTTGTTCAGGAGGTTTCGGTAGCTCTGTGCGTAATGGTCCTCGTCACCCGTTCCGGTCTCATCGAAAACCAAATCCCAGTACTGGTGAACACTGACCTTCTCGCCGTCGAAGACAAGGAAATGTCCTGGGAGGAGCTTCTTGATGCCTTCGAAGAATGTCTTCTGACCAAAAACACTCTGATAGGTCAAATAATCCAACAAGGCCATCCTGTTAACGGACCTTGGGACCCCTGGACAGAGAATCAGCGATTTCATCTCGGAAGCGAACGCAAAGTTCTCGCCGTCATAGAAGTAGTAGAGAGGTTTCACACCGACCCTATCACGGGCCAAGATGAGCCGTCTCTTCTCCTTGTCCCAGATGGCAAATGAGAACATGCCGTTGAGACGGTTAAGGAAATCCATGCCCCATTCCTCGTACGCGTGGAGGAGGGTCTCGGTATCGCTGGTCGTCGAGTATCTATGCCCCTTCTTCAGCAAGACCTCCTTCAGTTCGAGATGGTTGTAGAGCTCCCCGTTGTACACGACCCAGACAGTTTCATCCTCGTTAGCCATAGGCTGGTTTCCGGTCTCCAGGTCAAGGATGCTGAGACGCCTGAACCCCAGACCCATATCCCCATCGAAGTAGCTCCCCTCATCATCAGGCCCCCGATGGACCAAGCTGTCTTTCATGATCTGGATGATCCCTTCATCGACCTGTATCTTGGGGCTATAGATCCCGCAGATTCCGCACATAATAGGCTCCTTAAGCGTGCTACCTCGCCATCGTGACTCTGATCTTCTCTCCTTTGGGGATTGCACTGAACCTTATCCAGATTTCGTTACCTTTTTCTGCGATCTGGAATTTGACCTTGCTTTGAACGTCAGGCTTCTTGTATCTTGACCCTTCGGGGTTGCGAATTCTTAAAGTGAAATCATCAATCTTCCTTTCGGCCAGGAGGTTCCATTCCACTGATTCGTCGGTTACGTTTCGACCTTCGAAGACGACAGACTCCCTCCTCTTCCACCAATCCAGCAACTCCTCTCCGGTGGCGATGAAGACGTTCATCGACTTGATCCTCTCAAGGGACTCGGCATAGGCCTCGGCCCATCCGGGGAAGGTGTATCCGTCCACTGTCCTCTGATGCCAGTCCATGGTCAGTATGCCGTTGTACTTCCTTGCTGTGTTCAAGAACCTATCGACCTCTTCGATCGCACCTTTGGTGCTCTTCTTCTCGTGCCAGAAGAGCTGTCCGTCTATCACCATCACAGGCAGTTCATAGAATGAGCTTCCTTCGAACCGGTAAGGATGGCAGACGCCTGAAGCGAAGCCGGAAACCTCTCGATATCCTATTGTACTGTCGTATGCGAAGCCAATGGACTCTTGAAGTCCGAAAGTGACGGCGGGGTCGAAGTTCACGAAGTGTTGCCTCACCCCACTTACCTCTTCGCCAACCACATACTGGAGGGCCTCCTTCTCTTCTTGGAGGAACTCACGGTTGTTAAACGAATTGTACGAACCATGCAGCCCAACTTCCCATCCCCCCGTTCTGAGTTCTCTGATGACGTCGGCAACGTCTTGGATCGAATATGGAGGGTCGCGCTTGTGTCTGCTCTTGGAGACGAAGAAGAATGTTGATCTAACTCCATGCTTTCTCTCCAGTTCCATGATCTCGTCGAATCCCCAGTAATGGTTCTTCCCGCCAGTCAATGTCGAAGGATGCCTGACCCCCATCAGGAGCTTCCTTCTCCAACTCCATTCGATCTCGTCGACATCGTGGGACAAGAACACCGCGAACTCCTTTTCGCCGGGATAATACCATTTCTGGATCCAAGGGATGCATTTCTTCTCACAATCCCGCCATGATTCGTTCTCGATCTGCCTCAGCAACTCGCTCATGACCGGGGTCTTGGGGGTGTTTGAAAGGGTTTGTCCGTTGAGGTGTGACCCGAACTCCCCACTTCGGTTCTCATACTTCTGCCAGTTCACTGCGTCAGATTGCTCTTTGGGAGATCCCACGACACTATCGTAGACATCTCTCATGTAACTCGTTGAAACCATATGGCCACACCGATAACCAGAGGGTCGGATGAGCTACAATCAGGTTCGATTTAAGTCTTTCTATCTTCTTCCTCGGATGTTGAAATCATTGGCATGGGTCAGGCTGTCGATAAACATATAACTTCAAAGGCAATCACAATCTTAAACGGATCTGAGAGGTCGGATGACGCACATGCAGGGCAGGATTATCGTCAGGGCATACGAAAAGGGTGACGAGCTCGGGATCATAGAACTGATGGGGGAGAATTGGAAGCATCTTTCTGGCGAGAACGCCTTGAGGAACTGGGAGTGGGAATACAAGCAATGCTGTGAGGATTCGGTCATAACGGTTGCGGAGCACGACGGCAAGATAATGGGCCATTACTCCGTCCTTCCAATGAGGATGAAATGTGGAGGCGGGGACGTGCTTGGGGCCAAAGCAGAAGGATCAGCAATCCATCCGTCATACCGAGGAAAGGCGGGAGCGGCCTTTCTTCCGGAGAAAGAGAGAAGGAACCTCTTCAGCGTCCTTATCAACGAAACGTTCGACCGAGCGCACGAGAGAGGTGTCGACCTCATATGGGGATTTCCGAACAAGGACGCACTAAAGGGTCAGGTGAAGGCGGGGTATGACCATATGGTCTCTCTCATGTCGAGTCTCATTCTTCCAATCAGCATCATGAAGACGACCTCAACTTTGATCAGGAAGTTACCTGGAATCTCAGCGTTGAGGGGGTCTCCAACTATCTGGTCGACGCCCTCGGACAAACTCAGCAGAATCACCGTGCCAGATAGGCCTTCTGAGCCTGGGGTCCGAATTGTCGAGATCCGAGACGACCTTAGCGGGCTGAAGGGGCTTTGGGAGAGATTCAGCGATGAGAACGACTGCGTCACGATTGAACGATCACCAGATCATATGAGGTGGAGAACGACGGGGAATGTCGTACTACCTCACAGGATGTTCGGTGTTGAGAGGAATGGGGAGCTGGTCGGCCTTGCGGCATTCACAGTTGTGGACAACGACAAGACCGTTGAGGGGAGAATCACTGACCTGCTGGGCCTGAAGGATCATGAGAGAGAATTGAGCCTTCTGATGGAAGGCGTGGTCCAATCGATGAAGAACGAGAAGGTGCACATTCTCACCACAAGAATATCCAGGAATGACACATCAAGATTGAATGAAGAGGTGTTTTCTGAATCCGGTTTCTTGGAACTTCCTCGGGCCACTATGGACGTGTTGGTAAAATCGTACGGGATTCCCGGCGAGTATGTCCTGAAGCCAGAGAACTGGTACATCACCAACTTATTCAGCGAGGGTGTTTCCTGAAGGTCTTGCCTATGGGTTTTCGAATCTGCCGACGGCGTTCAGAAGACTCTTCTCTTGATGAGCCCAGTTGTACTCTCTCTTTGCAGCCTCAAGTCCGTTTCTCCCCAACTGCTCAAAGAGGGAAGCGTCATCTCTCAGCTTCTCAATGGCATCTCTCAAGGACTCCTCATCATACTCCACGGCCAGACCGCATTCCTCCTTCTCCACGATATCCCCGCTCAGAATACCCTTAGAGACAATCGAAGGCTTCCCCATGGCCATCGCTTCGAACACCTTGTTGGGCGTCCCCACCTGGTTGATCCTGTTCTCTGGGTCGAACATGCAGAAAACGGCATGGCTTTCCTTCGTAAGTGGCATTACGGCCTTGTACGGAACCGTCCCCAGGAACGACACGTTGTCGTATTGCTGGCTCTTCCTCTCGACCTCGTCATAGAGCTCCGCTTCTCCCCCGATCTTCAGCTGGACATCGTCCATGGAACCAACAACATCGACCAGCTCACTCACGAACCGGCTCTTGTGAAGCGTCCCTATGTAGAGAAGGGTGAACATCTCGCATGTCGGGGACTCGTATTCGGCGAGTATCTCCTCCGGACAGTTCATGACCACGCTCACATCTCCGTCGAACCTCTCCCGATAATAGTCCTGCAAGGCACCGTTGACAGTGATCATATGGTCCACATCTCGGAGAAGCGATTTCTCCATCCTCTCCGCGTAGTTACGGACTATCTTGGACACGTCCTCCTCTATCATGTACGTGAATATCTCGTGAGCGTCGAATATCAGAGGCGTCCCTTTCCTTTTCTTCAGCTTCACCCCGGACTGCAAGGTGTCCAGATCATGGCAATGTACGATATCGAACTCGTGCTTGACTCCTTCCTTATAAGCCATCCTCCACCACAGCGGATTCCTGAACAGATCGCTCGGAGCGACGCGCATCAGCCGGGTGTTCCTCATCCTGGTGACCTTGACGCCTCCGATGGTGTCGCGCCTGGACTCGGTTCCCTGCCTGTCCCAGCCGATGACCTCGACCTCGTGTCCGGCCCTCACCAGTGACTGTCCTTCCCTTTGGACTCTCGCGTCGCGCGATACATCGTTCGAGACTATCATCAGGCTTCTCATGTGGGTTCGCTTCTCGGAATACCTTGTCATCGTTTAAGGATTTGTTGGGTTAGGTCTGATATTGAAGTCCAATTTGATTCTGTCTTGAGAAATATTAATATGAGGGACCACTTTGCGTTTTCCGTGTTCATAAGCGTGGTAGTCACCGTAAGGAACGAAGAGAGGAACATCGGCGACCTGCTTGACAGCCTCGTCACACAAGAAGGACCGCTCGAGATAATCATCGTGGACGCGTACAGCACGGACAGGACCAGGGAGGTCGTTAGGGGGTACCAGGAGCATTATGATTTCGTGAAGTACCATCTCAAGGGCGGGACCATAGGAGCGGGGAGGAACTTCGGTGTGGAGAAGTCCACAGGCGAGGCCGTTGCATTCATCGACGGGGACTGCATCGCGAACACCTTCTGGCTGAAGAACCTGCGGGAGGAGCTGAGCATCTCCAAGGTTGTCGCCGGGAAGACCATCCAGATAGGATATCACGCTTTCGAGGATCTGGAAAGGGTGGAGCTCATCTACAAGGGGTTCGACATCACATTCCCAACATCCAACCTGGCTTACGACAAGGCCCTGTTCCAGTCAGTTGGCGGTTTCGATGAGTGGTTCATCACCGCGGAGGACATAGACCTCAATCTAAGAGCGGTCGAGAAGGGTGCCAGGATCGTCTACCGTGACGACGCGGTCGTCTACCACAGGACGAGAGGTTCGTTCTACAACTTCTTCAAGCAGGCGTTCTGGAACGGTGCTGGCAGGAAGCAGCTTACCATGAAGCATGGAAGGCTTTGGCAGAACTACCGCCCGGGGGAGATGTTCAGGCAGGAAACGACAATCTGGTCGCTCTCAAGGCTCGCAATGGCGCTTCTGGGCTACGTTGGATACAAGTTCTTCGGATGGGACAGGTCAGAGAACTGAACGAAACATTATTTAGCCCGACTTGAATTGGCTGGAGCATGGACCCTCCCAAGGTCTCGGTCATTATCCCAACGATGAACGAAGAGGAGGCTATCGGGCAAGTTCTGGACGACGTTCATAAGGCCATGAGCAGGGCATCTGTTACTTACGAGATCCTGATAGTTGACACAAATTCCAAGGACCGAACCGTTGAGATAGCCAGGGAGAAGGGAGCAAGGGTCATAGACGAGCCCAGAAGGGGGTACGGAAGGGCTTACAAGACCGGCTTCGAGAAGGCCCTGGGTGAGTACATAACCACACTGGACGCAGACTGCACATATCCGTCCGAGGACATACCCATGTTCCTTCAGATGCTGGAGGATGAGAACCTTGATTTCATCACTGGCGATCGGCTAACGCTTCTCGAGAAGGACTCGATGAGAAGACTGCACAGGTTCGGCAACTGGATGCTCAGCTTCACCGCAAGGGTGCTGTTCCGGACGAAGCTGAAGGACAGCCAATCTGGGATGTGGTTCTTCAAGAGGAGCATTCTACCGGGCCTGGATCTCACTCACGACGGAATGCCTTTATCGGAGGAGATAAAGTTGGAAGCGATAATCAAGGGCTACAAGTTCAAAGAGGTGCCCATCAATTACTACCCGAGGAAGGGAGAAGCGAAGATACGTTCTTGGGGGGATGCCTGGCTCAACTGGAGATTCCTGTGGAGAAAACGTTTCCTTAGCTAGGTCTACTTGCCTTCGAAGAGCCTCTCTACCATCCATTTTGCGTCGAAGAATGCTATGTCGTCATATTCCTGCCCGGTTCCGACAAAGAGGATTGGTTTTCCGATAGAGTGTGTGATGGAAAGTGCAGCGCCGCCTTTGGCGTCCGCGTCGATCTTGGAGAGAATGGCCGCATCGATCCCCACCGCTTCATTGAACTTGACCGCCTGCTCCACGGCATCGTTGCCTGCGAGAGCGTCACCGACAAACACTATCAGGTCCGGGTTCGCCACCTTCTTGATCTTCTTCATCTCGTCCATGAGGTTGACGTTGGTCTGCATCCTCCCAGCTGTGTCAATGAGGACGACGTCCTTCCTTCTGGCCTTGGCGTGTTCCACCGCATCGTACGAAACTGCGGCCGGGTCAGACCCCGACTGATGCTTGATGACCCTTATTCCCAGGTTCAACGAATGCTTCTCCAGCTGCTCTATCGCGCCTGCTCTGAATGTGTCGGATGCTGCGAATACAGATGACAGTTGGTTCTTCCTCAGCAAATGGGCCAGCTTGGCGATGGACGTGGTCTTGCCCGTGCCGTTCACACCAACGAACATTATCACCACAGGCTTCTCATGATCCTTTATGAACTGAATGAAATCAAGAGGTTCGACCAGCATGACGTCCTTGATAGCGTTCCTCAGAGCGATCTCGATCCCTTCCGAGAAACCGACCTTCTTGGTGACCCTCTTGCCAATGAGGTCCTCCTTTATCCTCGACTTGATCTCCACAATGACTGGCAGGGCGACATCGGCCTCCATCAGCACCATCTCGAGGTCCCACAAAAAATCCTCCAGCTTGGATTCCTTTATCTTCCTCCCGCTGTCCTCGGATATGACATCATCGAGCTCGGTGGCGGCCTGTTTCTTCCAGACCTTGAGTCTATCTCTAAGAGCCTTGAACATGGATCCCTACTCACAAAATGTGCCTACTCCGTCCCCTGCTGCGCCTGCGCGTAAAGCGTCCTCACGATCTCGGACTTCTCCTCCGCATTCTGGCTGACCTCCGCTATCTTCTCCGCCAAGCTCTTGAGGGCGCTGTTGAGGTCCTCTATCTTTCCGTCCAGACGTTTGATGGCATCTCCCATGTCCTCCTCCACGGTAAGGTCAGAACCTATTCCGATTATCGCCTTGTCCGGCACCTTGATCTCGGCGAAGAGAAACGAGTTGGCGCCCACTGGAACAAGTATCTCCGAGCCCTTTCCACCCTCCTGGAACCGGGTCATGGTCTCCTTGGCCCTCATATGCTCTTCCAGCGACATGGTCAGCAGTTCGTTCTGCTGGGCCAGCGCTTCCAACTGCGAACGGAACATCTCGTATTCGGTAGCGGCCTTCTGGAACTCCTCATTTGCCACCCTTGTCACCCGCCAGCTCTTCCCTGACCAAGGGGCTCTCTATCTCATCGAGCTTGAGCTCCTTGATATCGTGGATCTTTATGTTCTTCCTTTTGGTCCTGTGCCTTCCGCCCATGTCCGAGAGCAGACTCTCGGTCGCCGTCTTCTTGTTCTTGCTAGCGATCTCTTTGACGAAGTTCTGCCACTTGTCCTTCATGAGAAACTCGCCTTTGATTCTGAACGCTTTCATCTGACTCGCCGATAGTATGCAGGTCTACCGATAAAAACATTGGTGCAACGCTCAATCCTTCAGGTGCTGCTTTATCTTCTTGGCCAAGCTCCTGCTGATGCCCTTGACCTTCGCCAGCTTCTTCACGCCGGTCTTCATCAGATCGTCCACCGACTCGTAGCCCGCCTCGAACAGAGCTATGGCCTTTGACCTGCCGATACCGGGGATCTTGGTGAACTTCTTCACCGTCTCATCCATCTCCGGAGCGGTCAGAAGCTTGATCCTCTTCTGCACCCGTTCCGAGTCGGGGTTCAGTTTCTCAGCCTCTCTGTAGCTCTCAATGGCGTCCTCGGTCCTCCCGAGCTCGAACAGGACATCGCCCCTTCTCACCCAGTCCAGGTAATTGTCCGGCGCCCTCTCGATCATCTCGTCGTAGCAATCCAAGGCCTCTTCCCAGCTCATCACACTCTCGAATACCTCGACCTTGTTACGCATGGCCGCGACATTCTCCGGGTCAATCTCCAGGACCTTGTTGAGAGCCTCCAGGGAAGCAGGCCATTTCTCCAGTCGCCTGTACATGGTCCCCTTTCCCAGCAGGGCCTGTACGTTCACGGGGGCTCTTCGCAGGATCCTGTCATAGAGCTCGATCGCCCCATTGAAGTCCTTATTCGTGGATCGGTCTATCGCTCTTGCCATCAGCTTCTGGTTCTCACGCTTGATGCTTCTGAGCCATTCTGTGGCGGCTGGGTTTTCGGCATTGAGATCGATCGCGTGTTTGAAGCTGCCCACGGCTTCGAGCTCCCTCTCCAACGGCATGAGTGCCTCCCCTCTCTTGACCCAGGCCCGGTCATCCTTGGGGTCTATCTTGGTGATCCTATCGTACTCGTTGAATGCGAACTGGTAGTTGCCTTCCTGCTGGTAAACATCCCCGAGATGGTAAAGGGCGTCCTTGTTCACCGGGTCCATTCCGATCAGGTTCCTTAGAAAGCCTATGGTGCTCTTCTTGTCACCTTCGGAATCCATGATGATCATGAGCTCGTTGAGGGAATCTCCTTTGGGAAGTGGATGGGCCGTTCCCGGCAAAGGCGGAGGTGGGAGGGCATCCTCATCCTGCAGTGGGGGGGCCGCAGCCTCTCTTCTACGTATCTTGGGCCTAGTGGGTCCGAAACGTACTGCTTCGGGGGCAGGACGCCTCTGGGCCTGGGCACCGGTCCTTAACGCGGTCTCGGCAACCGTCGGAGCGATGTAGTCCTCGCTGTACACCGAGGTAGTCGCATATCTTCTCTTGATTGGCTGAAGATAGACCGTCCATGCCGAGTTGAAGACTATGAAGGCCAAGCATATGAGGAGCGGTTGGAGACCAATGAAGACGGGAGCTGGATTCCTCTCGACGTGATAGCTGAAAGTGGATGGACCACCGGGCTGGTTGGTGATAATCAGAGCGAGTTGGACGTAGCCTTCTTCCGGAACTTGGATCCTCCTCGGTATGTTGGCGGTCAAAGGCATCTCGAAGTACGGATTGTCACAGACATCGTCTGCCCCAAAATCTGCTTTCTCGCACAACTGGACGATCGCCTGACCGATTGTCACCCGAACGTCGACCCACTCGGTCTTGAAAAGACCCAGCCTGTCCTGGTTTTCGAAGTTCCGCACGAACCGATCTCCGGCAAGTGTGACCGCGTCCCTTCCCTCGAACGATAGTATCTCATTTGCGGAACTCGCCGTTGCTGGGAGCATGATGATGATCGCCACGAATGCGCAGATCCCTATTATCGCTATCCCGGTCCTCTGTGAGTTCCTGGCCATCAGGTGCTTCTGGCTGTTCCTGGCGTTATGCTTGATCTCGAGGTTCCTGAAGAGGAAGTTCAGACCGGTGACGACGATCAAGAAGTAGAGGGTCACGAGAAGGAACATGTCAAGCGGAAGGAAGAAGGGGTCAAGTGTCAGCCCATTGAGGACCATCATGAGGATGCCGACGACGAGTATGAGAACTCCGAAAATCAAGTACATCAAGTGCTTCAATTTCCGTATGCGGACCACTCTGTAGCCGCCTTCCAGCCTGTCTCGGAATCTCCTCATCCCATCTCTCCTACGCAAGGGTCGCCATGCCTCTGCACATGAAAAACATGGCTGCGTATTCGGGGAGTCGTATTATGTCATCTTCCAAATTAAAAGTTTCCCCTTTCAAATTGACGGAGGCCTTGGACCTTCCCTTGAGAACAACTTCGTCATCGGACCATGTTGCTGGGACCGCTTCAACAAGGGGATCGAAATCGTCCAATTCCGATCTTGATAGAAGTACAACTCTGAATCCTGTCTTGCCGTGCAGAGAGGTTGGGAGCCTTATGAGCCTCTTGACATCGGATGTGACTGGCTCATCGGTCTTCCCGCTCCTTGTGTCCATGACAATGCTCAGAAACCCCTTCTTGAAACGGTTCAGATATCTGTCTCCAGGGAATATGTCCAGATTACCCTGTTTGATGTAGTCGTATCCGGTCTTGCCATTCTCTCCTTCGAAAAGGATGTCGTAAAGCTCCTTGGCGGTAGAGTGTCCCACTCCTTCGAAGCCCTTCAACCTGGCCAGGGCCTCGCCCTTCCCCATTTCCTTCAACAGTTCAACCTCTTCCACTATTCCTCTGGCGATCCGGCCCCTCCACCCCACCTCGTCCACGGCGGGCATCTCGAACTTGTACTTCAACCCGTATGGCGTCCGGTCAAAGGGGCTCTTAACGAAGATGGCTTCCTCGTCCATGTCCGTTCCAAGGATGTAGTCCACAATCTCCCTTCTTTCATGGCTGGAGAGTGTCCATACGCGAGGGTCACGGATGTGAATGTGATACCCCCTTCCACCAGAGAAAGTCACGACAAGGTCCCTTTCTTCGAAACCGAAATCTCCTACCAAGAAATCGTCTATGAGCTTCATCGTCTCTGTCTTGACCACACCGAGCATCTGTTCGTATGTCATCTTCCTGGCCCCGATAACATGATCGGCATCGAGGTCGAATATCAGATCGGCCCCCAGCCAATCTTTCCGGACCATCGTGGGGGCTCCAGGTTTGGAGTAGTATGCTGCTGAATGATAAACGTGGGCCGGCATCCTATTGACCAGGTACTGCTTGATCTCGTTCTTGGTGGCGAAGTTCATGTGCCTCTGAACGTAGTCCGCATCGAAGAACATGAAGCCGAACTCCCTCCGGCCGAACCTCTCGGGCAGGTACAGCTCAACCTCATCGTAGTAGTCCTTGAACCGTCCCTTGATGAAATCGATCGTCTTCCTAGGAGTCTCCCCACCTTTCATCGACGGGAAAAAGGATTGACGAGTATTAAGGGTTCGTCTCGGTCTGGTGAAACTACTCCTCTCTTCCGGTGTCCCTCAAGGATTGAAGGTCCTCAAAAAGCGGCGGTGCGACCTCTTTGACCAGGTCGAACATCTCCTGTGCTAGCTGTCTGATCTCCCACTGAGCGTGCTTCTCCAGCCTAACCCTCAGAAAGTTCCTCAATGACCGTGCGTTCATGGTGACGACTATGGTCGTAGTGCATGCATTGGGAAGAACGAACCGTGCATCTTCTTTGGGAACTCCCATGTCCCTCAGTTTCTCGTATTCGCCTATCAGCAAGTCCATTGTCTGTTCAAACTCCTTCCTAGCCTCTTCTGATCGGTGAACGCTGGGGGGTATGACATAGTCGAACTCCCCCTCGTCCACGTACCTCTGGCTTCTCTGTGAATATGATGCGATCCTGTGCCTGACCAGTTGATGAGTGCACGCCCTGCTGACGCCCTCTACCCTGAAAGTGAAAACCACATGTTCGATGACGGACTCGTGCCCACTCCGAACGATCCCCTGGATGAACTTGCCGTAGTCCTCTTTCTCTTCCTTGTCGTAGCATACGCCGCCGGCCCTTCCCGCTGCCTCGACGGGGTCGTGAGTGTATCTAACAAGCTCAACCTTCAAACTCGCACCCGTCCCCTAATTGCGGATAGACGCTAAATAGTTTGTATCTACCCCCTCGGGTGACGCAAATCAGGAGCGGGATCTAGGAGGCTTTTGAGTAGGGATTGTCGTTTGCCTGATTAGATAATGGTGGGGCCCAACCAACGTGGTTTTGTTGGTCTTGAGTGCTTCTTCGAGAACTTCTCTAGCTCGGAAAGGTTATAAGACACCAATGGTTAGGTGCATTTCGACTCCGCAGGGAAATATGTGAGTAGAAATGAACGTTGGACAAACCATTGAGAACTTGATCAGGAGGCCTCTTGCTGTTCTCAAATGGGAAGCCAACAAACTGGGGAAGAAGCACAAATGCTACATCTGTGGTCGGACATTCCACGCTTTCTATCCTTACAGGTCAGATTCAGACTCAGCTTCCCCTTTTTGGGAAGAACTCAACATGATCGGGATGGCGATTGATGATTGGGGCTGCTTCTTCTGTAATTCATCTGATAGGGAAAGACATTTATTCATGTTCTTCGATAAATTAAATTTGTGGCAGGAATTCACTCAGGCCCATGTTCTACACTTTGCTCCCGAGAGGAACTTGTATCCGAGGATTAGACAGATGAAAACCGCTCAATACGTCATGGGAGACCTTTATCCAAGCAGCGATGAGATTAGCAGGATTGATGTTACAGATATTCAGTTTCCTGATGACTCCTTTGATTTTGTGATCTGCAATCATGTCTTGGAACATGTTCCAAATGACGGAAAAGGCATGCGGGAGATATTCCGCGTTCTGAGAGAAGGTGGGAAGGCTATTCTACAAACACCATACTCGAGCATTCTGGGAAAGACCTTTGAGGATGCCAACATCAACACTGATGAACTGAGAATCCGATTCTATGGTGAGACAACTCATGTTCGGCTTTACGGACTTGATTTATTCGAGAGATTGGAGGAATCTGGTTTCCAATTGAACGTTGTCAAGAATGACGAGTTGTACTCCAGGAATGAATGTGATTACTACAGCGTAGAGTATGAAGAGGATTTGATACTGGTCTCTAAGCCAGGGGTTGGGTTTCACGAATCTTGATCTGGAGATCCAGGACTCGTCTTTTCTACAGTTCCATGCAGGGACCGGGGATTTGCTTATGCTCTTTCCAAACGGCGACGGCAAATAGAGTGGTCTGACCAGGTTCGAAATAGGGTTTTATACAAAGACACGCTATTGTCGCCTTCGGAAACTCAGATGAAGGATGAGAGTGTTCAAGGGCTGAAAGAGACCTGGGACGAATTGCGTAAAGAGGATCCTTTCGGAGCGATACTTGATCCTCGATAGGGTGAAGAGAAGGCGAAAGAGTTCTTCGAGACTGGGGTAATAGAGGTCAAGGAAGTGATGGGATATGTCGAATCATTGGAAGAGAGGTTCTCCGATGTCAGCGTCCCCCGGAAACTGGCACTTGACTTCGGCTGCGGCGTTGGAAGGTTGACGCAGGCGCTTGCTGGCTATTTCAACGAGGTTCATGGAGTGGACATTTCCTCTTCAATGATAAACAAGGCAAACGAGTTCAACTCCCACGGCAACAGATGTAGATACCATTTGAACGAAAGCGATGACCTTGGCCTGTTCCCGGATAGCACGTTTGACTTCATTTACTCAAATGTTACCCTGATGCACGTGGAGCCCAAATACGCTGGGAACTACATACGAGAGCTCCTGAGAGTGGTTGAACCGGGAGGACTCCTGATATTCCAATATCTGAGTGAGCCGAAGCTAGATCCAAACGATTCAAAGAATATGAGAAAAGTCATCAAGCATCTTGCCAAGATGACTGCTCCAGAAGTCCTGCTGCACTGGATTCGCAAGATTAGGTATGAACATCTAAGGCAGAAGACCGACGAACCAGTCATTGAGATGTATTGGATGAAGCGAGAGAAGGTTGAGAAGCTGCTCAAGAAGAGCGGTGTTAGGATTCTGAAAGTACTGGAAGACAGAACTGATTGGCCGTATTGGGTTAGTTGCAGGTATTGTGTAATCAAATAGAGCAATGACCTTCATACATTCCAGTTCTATTCACTGCGAATGTCGTAGCTGAACGAAACAGAAGAACCTCGGACCCTCGGGGCACGCAAATCCTTCAATCTGATTATCTCCGGATATTTGTCCTCCAGCAGTCTGGTGAGGCCTTCGATGTGTCCGTCCCCCACCACGGCGACTATGTTCTCATACTCCTCGTTCAGCTTCCTGATCGCTGTGGCCATATGGACGTTCCTGTCGTCTATGAGTATCTTCTTTGCCGAAGGAAACTCGGAGGCGAATGTCTCCATGTACTCGGTCTCATGCTCCTCGAACTTCTGGATCTCCTTGTCCACCGTCTTCTTGGGAATGAAGACGCTAGTGATGAGAGCGAACACGAGCTTCACGCGCTCCTTGAATGTCATCATCTGCCAGAACTTCTGAAAGACCTGCAACGAGTCAAGGTCGATGAACGCCAACTTCGCTCCGACCTGCCTGGCGGATTGCACGGCAGCGACCATCTCCTGCCCCACGTCCTGCCCGTACTTCTTAGCGATCCTCTTCTGGAAGAACGCCAATGCTCGATAAGGCAACGGGGCGCTCCCCCTGACCTCCTTGGTCATGAGAGCCTCAAATCTAGCAGCATCCAGTTCCACGCAGACGACCGATGGACTTCTCTGAATGATCACGTCACTAACCTGATCGCCAATGTCGAAAACGTGGCCAACTCCAACTATTGTTATCATCCTGTGAAAAAGACCCCTCTCTTCGTATTTATGTCTTGCTTCAGGAGAACCCATACTCGCCTATCAGAGGGACGAACATGCAACCACCATATGACTTCTTCTTGATCTTGTTCCCCTTCTTCAGGGCCAACACCAGCGTCTGCAGATGCAGGCTTCCCAACGGGATCAACAGCTTTCCGCCGTCCTTCAATTGGTCCATCAAAGGAGGAGGAATCTGCGGAGAGGCGCAGGTGATGAATATCCGGTCGTATGGCGCCTTCTTCTCCCAACCGAGGGAGCCGTCGCCCACGACCATCACCACCCGCTGTTCCAGCCTAGTTTCCTTGAGAACCTCCCTTGCCCTCTCCGCGAGGGCCCCGATCCTCTCAATCGAGACGACCAGGCCCTCTTCTCCTACCATATACGCCGCCAGTGCGGCGTGGTAGCCCGAGCCTCCTCCAATCTCTAAGACCTTCAGGCCTTCCATCAGGTCCAGCTTCTCGAGCATCATCGCGACCATGTGAGGTGCTGAAATGGTTTGACCTTCGCCAATGGGCAGGGGTCTATCGGCATAAGCATTTCCACGAGCCCGGCGGGGTACGAAGACATGCCTGGGAACGGCCGTCATCGCCTCTGCGACCTCCTTGCTCTTAACGTAGCCGCTGCGTTGCAGGTTCTTGACCATTCTCGCCCTATCTTCCTCGTGGCTCACCTGCCCACCTCCAGCCATACGTCTGCGAAACTGTCCACAGCGCTGTCAACGAAGGACGACTTGTAGCTGATCAATATCCTGGCGGTCTCATCCGGATCGGCGACCCTGTAGAACTTCTTCCTGCCTTTCTTGGTGGGTTTCAGTATGCTAGCCCTCTCCAGCTTCTTCAAGTGAAATGACAACGTAGATTTGGATATCCCGAACTCGCTCAAGAGGTCCTGAAAGGAGCAGTTAGGGTTCAGCAGGGCGTGGATGGTGATCCTCCTGGGCGTCTTCTGGCGCATCAGACCCAATGCCCTCTTGTCCGGGTGAGGCACCTCCTGAGAAACGAAATACCGAACCTTCTTCCCGTCCTTCTCGGTTGACAACAGCTTCTTCTTGACAAGATAGCCCAAGTGGTACTCCAGGACACCGGTCGCCAGTTCCAGCGCTTTCTGAATCTCTCTGAAGTACGTTCCGGGATTCTCGGAGACGAATCTGAATATCTTTCGCCTGTTGTCTAGCTCGAGGGCCTCCTCCATTCATCCGCCCCTATTTCCTCGCAATTGACAGATATAGCATCACGATGATTATCACGTCAAGCAATAGCAACTCCCACCTCATCCCGAACTCGCTCCATGTATTGAAAAGGAGGCTGAGGATCAGAACGAGCGCTTTTATGAAGAATAAAAGGAAGGCCATCGACACGAACAGAAGCTTGACATTCCCAATCCTTCGATAGCTTATCAGGGACACTAAGAGAAGGAGGAGAGAAAGACCAGCAAGAAGAATCGCAAGAAATGCTTCAATGGTCATATTATCGCTACAGAATCGTCAACTGAGTAAAAAGGTTTTGTTAGATGGTTGCCTGCACAATTCAGAACAGCCTCCGTCTCTGATCCCTTCAGCAGACCCAGGTGTATGCGTGCCGAGTGTTTTAGGCGAAGGTGTTCGAGATTCCCGAAAGATATCCATAGACCCCTTAGACCAAGTCTACCTCACTGCGGTCGGACGAGAGATTCAAGCGAAACACTTATCAAGTGTAAAAAAGATAGAGAATTGTCCAATCCAAATCGTCTGGAGGGGATTTGACACTAAGATATCTGGAGGAGAGGGATTTGAGTTCAAACGAGAAGACGAGCTCCGCTGGTGATGAGAACGGCCCTATTGGGGCGGCCTCAAAATACGTTTCGATTGTTGTTCTTGCGAGCCTCCTACTGAGTTCTTTTGGGACACTTGCCTGGTTTGATGATGTGGAGAGCGGCACGAATGGGTGGACCCACTACTGGATTAGTGGGGCATCGGTTCCCGACCAATGGTCAATCTCCAGTTCGAGACGGCACAGCCCCAGCAATAGCTGGTACAGTGGAGCGGAAATCGCTAATTGGGTAAACGGAGGAGACACCGGTCTGGAGAGTCCTGCGATAGACATGACCAACGCAAGTTTCTCATACCTCAACTTCTGGCACTGGTATGAATTCGACACTCTCGTCTCTGGCAACACAGACGGTGGAATTGTGGAAATCGATGATGGATCGGGCTGGACACAGATCTATCCCATGGGAGGCTACGATGGGGCTATCGTAATGGGTAACTTGAATCCGCTCGAAGGCCTTCAGGCATTTGGCGGAGCTTCATTGACCTGGCAGTATGAGTCCTTCAATATCTCGTCATACACAGGAACGGTAGTCAGAACCCGCTTTCACGTCGGTTGGGATTACGGCACCACTGGTCTGAAAGAAGGATGGTATATCGACGACATCGAAATCACAAACTCCACCCTCCCTCAACATGACCTACTGGTGAACGGCCCTATCGTTCCCTCGAAAATTCTTCCCAACACGAACGTTTCAGTTGATGGTTCCGTGAGAAACAATGGGATGAGCGATGAGGTGAACATAACCGTGAACCTCACAGCCGATGGAGCGTTGGTGGACAGCCAGATCATAGGCTTCCTTCAAAATGGGACCAATCAGCCAATAACCCTTCACTGGACCCCAACGGTTGAGAAGGTCTTCACTCTTTGTCTGGACGTGGCACCTGTTCCTGGAGAGATCCTCACCGCCAACAACAGGAACTGCGTGAATGCTAACGTCCGCATCGCATTCCATGTGGCTATCTACGATCACGCGACCACTTCCGACATTTCCTATTATTCTGGAGGAAGCGACAACAACTATCAGGCCTTCAAGAACACGCTCGATAGCGATCCTATGAGTAGGTTCGAAACAAGCATCGTCACCGACCTCTATGCCTCCACCTTGTCTTCCTTCGACGCTCTTATTCTTCCCGACAATGGGGTTCCAGACGTGCACCTCGCTGATGTCGCATCGTTCTTCTCGAGTCGGAAGGGCATCGTTGCAGCGGACAGTGGAGCCTGTTACTTGGCGTATTCAGGACTTCTTTGGCCCGCTTCAGCTGGTTCGAACGGTCGTGGCACATTCTGGGCTTACGACAGCAACTTGAACGACCAGAGGGTCATTCTAAGCCACGAAATCACTGCCGACTACTCTATTGGGAACATCCTTAGCTCTGAGTCGAACGACGCGAGCATGTATGTTTCAATGCTACCGGCCGATGCAATAGCACTGACTGATAGCCAGTCCGTTCCCTCTAATGCCTACGTTGTAGCACGCGATGTGGCAGGGGGCGGCAGGGTTGTGGAGTTAGGTCCTTTCGCCTATTCTACCATGCCAAGCAATCTGCTGGAGATGGTCAGAGATGCAGTATTCTGGGCATCCAGCAGTGTGCCAAAAGACCATGATATCGCTGTTTCCTCCTTTCAGCTCCCCAAGAACGTTCAGCCTAATGACAATGTGAAGATAGATGCCAAAATATGGAACCTGGGCTTGAACACCGAGACCAACATCGAGGTCAACCTCACCGTGGATGGGGTTCTCTCGGATCAGCAGAACATAACATCAATGTCCCCGGGGCAGACCAACACGCTCACGCTCAACTGGATCCCAACATCGGAGAAGGTCTACGACCTCTGTGTCGAGGTAACACCCATACCAAACGAGAACGTGACCACCAACAACAAGATCTGCACCAATGTTGATGTCAAGAAGGTCAAGGGGTTCGTACTCTTCGACCAGACTCACAATTGCTATCCCGTCTCGTTCTACTCGTCCTTCGTGGGGATACTGAACTCCCTTGGTTATGCTACAGAGGTCCTGACTGCAACCCCACTCACCGCCTCCGCCCTTGCTGGCTATGATGTTTTCGTATTGGCCGAACCGCATTCAGCCTACACATCCACAGAACGAAGTGTCATCCAGACATTTGTGAGCTCTGGGCATGGACTGTTGATCTGGGGAGACTACAGCTCATTCTACAGCGACATCACCTCCTTTGCTGGGATCACCTGGACCTCGGGTGGATCTTGGGGTATAACATCTGACATCACACCTCATGATGTGACCCTAGGGGTGACATCAATCGATTTGCAGTCTCCAGGTTCCAGACTCACACCAAGCGTACCGGCAACCAGCATTGTCAGGGATGTGGGAGGCGGAATCGCGCTTGCGGTATCGGAAACACCTGGAAGAGTTGGAGCGTTTACAGACGATGCGGCTTTTGCTGATGGCTATCTTAACCTTTCAGACAACCGCGTACTGGCAATTAATCTCATAGATTGGCTGGTGGGAACGAAGTACGACCATGACGTCGCCATTTCCTATTTCCAGCTCCCAAAGCACGTTCAGCCAAGTGACAATGTGACAATAGACGCTAGCATCAGGAACAACGGACTGAACAACGAAACGAACGTTGAGGTCAACTTCACCGTGGATGGAATCCTCTCGGATCAGAAGAACATATCATTCATGTCCCCGGCACAAATCGATACGTTGAAGTTCTACTGGATCCCCACATTGGAGAAGGTGTACACGATATGTATCGAGGTGACACCCGTTCCAAACGAGAACGTGACCACCAACAACAAGATCTGCACCGATATCAACGTGAGGAAGGTCAAGGCGTTCATACTCTTCGACCAGACTCACAGCAGCATTCCCGCCTCGTTCTACTCGTCCTTCGTGGGGGTGCTGAACTCCCTTGGCTATGTGGTGGACATGTTGACATCAAGCCCTCTGACATCATCTGACCTTTTCAGCTATGATGTTTTCATACTGCCAGAACCGGACATGGCCTACTCAGGATCAGAACTGAGTGCCATCCAGACATTTGTGAGCTCCGGCCACGGCCTTCTCCTTTGGGGTGACTACAGCTCATCCATGTATTCGGACATTACTTCCTTTGCTGGGATCACCTGGGCCTCTGGTGGGTCATTCGGGACGACTTCTGACATCACGCCCCATGAAGTCACTACGGGTGTGGGTTCCGTCTATTTGCCATCTCCTGGCCGGAGGCTTCTTCTCGGGGCATCTCCCACGAGCCTTGTCAGAGATGTGGGAGGCGGAATCGCGCTTGCGGTATCGGAAACACCTGGGAGAGTTGGAGCGTTTACAGACGAAAGGGCCTTCTATGACAGTTATCTTAACATGTCCTACAACCGCATACTAGCAATCAATCTCATAGACTGGCTGGTGGGTAGGAAGTTACTGCATGACATTTCGATAGGCCAGATTAGCATTCCCTCAGTTCTTGAACGATGGACACCTCAGACCGTTCAGGCGGTGGTCAGGAATGTGGGCTTGAGCGATGAGACGAACATCACCGTGAATCTCACCTACGATGGAAATGACATAGACGGGATTCTCATACCCAGTCTCTTATCGGGTTCCAGTTATCTTGTATCGTTCGATCTGATACCGACCTCCATTGGAGCACATGACGTCGCCATTGAGATCTCTCCGATTCCGAACGAGAACTTAACCACAAACAACATCGCCCAGGAACAGGTCCTCGTACAGGACACAACACCTCCCCAGACACCGAGCAATTTCGAGGTCAAGAATACGCCAAGCCCAACGGAACTTCAACTTACGTGGTCGCCCAATACAGAGCCTGACCTCTCCCATTATACGATTTACATGAGCATAGATGGCGTGAATTACTTCTTCGAGAGCAAAGTGATCCCACCGTCCTGCAACTATACGGATTCAGGACTTCTCCCCGGATTCCGATATTACTATCAAATCACTGCGAGCGATGACATTCCCAACGAATCTCCAAGATCGAGTGTTTCCATGGGAGTTCCTGACGTAGATACCGACGGTGATGGAATCGTCGACCTTTACGATTTGGACGATGACAATGATGGTGTTCCAGATGATCAAGACGATTTTCCACGGGACCCCACCGAATGGAGGGACACCGACGGGGACGGGATTGGTGACAACGCGGATATCGACGACGACGGCGATGGAGTACCGGATATCTCGGACCAGTTCCCGCGCAATCCGTATGAGTACATAGATTCTGATGGAGATGGCATTGGAGACAATTTGGACACGGACGACGACAATGATGGTGTTCCAGATTATCAGGACGCCTTCCCGCAAGATCCCACCGAATGGAGGGACACCGATGGGGATGGAATAGGCGATAATGCCGATACAGATGATGATGGTGATGGAGTACCGGATATCTCGGACCAGTTCCCGCGCAACCCGTATGAGTACATAGATTCTGATGGAGATGGGATTGGTGACAACTTGGACACGGACGATGACAATGATGGTGTTCCAGATGATCAAGACGATTTTCCACGGGACCCCACCGAATGGAGGGACACCGATGGGGATGGAATAGGCGACAATGCCGATACAGATGATGATGGTGATGGCGTACCTGACATACTGGATGAGTTTCCGCGCAACCCGTACGAGAACCGGGATTCGGACGGGGACGGGATTGGAGACAACTCAGACACGGATGACGACAATGATGGTGTTCCAGATTATCAGGACGCCTTCCCGCAAGATCCCACCGAATGGAGGGACACCGATGGGGATGGAATAGGCGACAACGCCGATACAGATGATGATGGTGACCGGGTGCCTGATACGAATGATTCTTTCCCGAAGGACCCAAACGAATGGATCGACACTGACGGAGACGGTCTGGGAGACAACCATGATCCCGATGATGATAACGACGGTTACTCGGACCTGTTGGAGGAACAGGCTGGATCGGACCCGAAAGACCCATTATCAATTCCACTGGACTCGGACGGCGATGGAATCGCAGATGTATTTGACCAGGACGACGATGGCGACGGCGTGTATGATGGACAGGACGCATTCCCACTAGACCCAGCGGAATGGAGGGACTCGGACGGCGATGGAATCGGTGACAACGCAGATCCGGACAAAGGAGCACTGGACGGTGACACAAGGCGAAGCATCGAGCTTCTAGGGCTCATAGGGCTCTCGTTGATCGTACTATTGGCTACCCTAATCATTGTGATCATTCTCACCGTCTTCCTCTATTTCAGAGAGAAGCGGAGCATTGCCACCGAGGATGAGGAGACTATTGAGGAAGAAGAAGAGGAAGAGGGGGATGATTTGTGATGTTGGAAGGGGTACTCAATCCGAGGCGCAGACGGATTGGAGATGTGAGAATATGTGCTGTCGAGAATGTCAATCCTGTTCATAGGATGCTTGGCGGAGGGATCGGATGAAACGGGCAATTATACTGCTCTTGGTAATGACGCTGCTGATTCCAACTGGATTCCGTTTTCCCACGGCCGCGGCCACTGATGACGACGACCCCGAACTGCCCATCCTGATTCCAGTAGCTGGAGCCGATCAGAATGTCACAGAGGGGACGCTCGTTGTATTTGACGGTTCAGCGTCTCAGGTGATCAATGGCACTTTGGACGAGTATTTCTGGGATTTTGACGCTTCAGTGGATCTGGATTTTGATGGAAACTTCACGAACGATAGAGAAGAAATCGGAGCCGTCGTCTCTCATCGCTTTGGGGATGACGGAGATTATACATCAACCCTGACAATTGGCAGCAAGGTGGAAGGAACCAACGTGACCAATATTGCCCAGAACACGGTTCTCATAATAGACAGTTCAGGCAGTATGCGATCGAACGATCCCCATGAGAAGAGACAAGAGGCCGCAATAGAATACCTTTCGTTGATGGGTGACAACGATAGTGCAGCTGTCGTTGTGTTTGGGAGGTATACTGGTGGTTCGTGTTCAAGTGCCGGGTGGCTTGTGCATGACACCCACCTCACTAAGACTGATACCAGCGGCAAGGCCATTGTCAAGAACGCCATAGATTCTACGCGATTTGACTCAGGAGGCACGAACATAGAGAAGGCCTTACAGGTGGGTCATCAGGAACTCCTTCCAGGGTATCTGCCAACCCCAATCGAGTTAAATGATTGTTCGCCGACCTTCCCTTACCCAGGAGGTAACGGAGGGGCGAATAGTGCCTGGATTGAGATCCTTCTCACGGACGGGGACCCGTCACATTCCAAGACCGCAACAGATGATGAGGTCCGTTTGGCGGCTTACACCGGAATCAGGATCTTCACAATTGGTCTCGGAACAGGCATTGATGAGGACTACCTGAGGAGTATCTCATACTTGACCGGAGGGAGGTACTATCACGCCCCTGATGCGGACGATTTGAAATCGATCTACAGCAACATATCCAAGGTGGTCCAGACAATAACTGGCGGGACGGTATATGCGTCCGACGGCGTCACAGTCCATGTTGAGAACGTCGCACCTCAACTGATCCTTGAGGCTAGCCCGCCAATGGATGAAGGAAATGAAGTAGACTTCTGGATTAACGTGACTGACCCAGGGAGCGATGACATCAACCTGCTCTTCGAATGGGGTGACGGTTCTGCCAATGAGACATATGTCAGCCTGAACAAGCCTCCGAGTCCGGACCCAAGTCCCAGTCCTCAATACAACCCCAGAGACATTTCGGAAAAAAGAGGTCATACGTTTGGTGACAACTGGAAATATGAGGTGAAAGTCACTGCGCGAGATGACGACGGGGGCGTCACAGTAAGTTCACTGGACGCGGAAGTTGGGAATCTACCTCCCAGTTTGAGCTATTCCATTCCGTCCTCCTCTGTCGAAGGAGAGGAGATCACTATGACGGCTCAGGCGACAGATGACGGAAGTGATGATCTGGCTTTCACCTGGTCGTTCGGGGATGGCTCTTCCGAGAACGCGACGTACTACAATGATGGAAGTGGTCCCGATCCCCTCCCCAGTCCATGGGGCACCAGTCCATTCTCTGTCGAGGACACCAGGGCTCATACTTGGGGAGATGATGGCGCGTACAGTATCACCATCAAGGTGCAGGATGACGATGGAGGCTGGGCCGCCACCACTGTGACCTTGACGGTTTCCAACAGACCTCCAGAAATCGAGCTTCCGACCCGTACGTCCTTCAGCGAGGGTCAGCCTTTCATTCTTGATATAAGGGTCTCTGATCAAGGGAGCGATGACATCGGATTGATTCTCACTCTAGAACTTGGCCCTGCCCGATCGAACGTATATTTCAACGATGGCGTCGGACCCGATCCCATTCTTAGTCCCTGGGGAACCTACCCGTTCTCGGCCACGATGCAGGTCGGCCACACTTACGGGGACAATGGATTTTTCCACGTCTCGGTGGAGGCAGAAGATGACGACGGGGGTGTGAGCACCGCTCAATTCCAGATTAAGATTCGAAACGTGTTGCCCGTGGTTGATTTGGGAGGACCCTATTCGGGCGATGAGAACACTGCAATCCTGTTCCAGGCTACCGCCATGGATCCGGGAAGTGACGATCTAACCCTAATCTGGAGCTGGGGAAACGGGAGGACTGAATCTGTTGTCTTCTACAACAATGGCATGTCCGAAGATCCGGCCACGAGTCCATCAGGAACGTATCCGTTCAGTGTGACCCACTCGATATCAATCACATATGGAGACAACGGAGATTTCCCGGTCTCATTGGTCGTAGAAGATGACGATGGGGGAATAGTGGCCGTTCGGAAGGATGCGGCTGTGAATAACGTCGATCCAGCAATATTGAACATGTCCTGGGAAGTCTTCTTCAGTGTTCCTCGGACCCAAGGATACTGGAATTTCCAATGCACAATGAAACTACCATCACTCGAACACGTGGGCATACGTCAGGAATTCATAGACTACATATCGGACAACTCACAGGTCTTCAGTGGGATATCAACAAGAGAAGAGGTCTGTGACTACCTTGGTGATTTGTACAGCTCGAACATGACCCAGAAGGCAAAGCAACAGCTATTGGCACTCTGGCTGAACTTGGCATCCGAGAAGATAAAACTGGGCGCTAAACTCCTCGTTCCATGGCTCAATGTCACGATGACGGTATGGGAGGTCACCCTCTGGATCGAGGATATCATATTGAACGACCCTGACAAGATGGCAATGGCCAAAGATACAGCAGACGACATCAATAATGGCATACTGCTGCCTTTCGCGGTCATAACATTGAAGGTCGTCGGAAGCGACCAGGGCAGCGATGACCTGATCTTCGATTGGGATTGGGGAGATGGTGAATCTACACAACATGAATACTTCAATGACGGCGTCGGTCCAGACGCCTATCCTTCACCCGAGATAAACCCCATCATGGTCACAGACTTGGCCGAACATTCTTATACCTCGCCCGGAGAATTCGTCATTACGCTCACCTTGATGGATGACGATGGTGGGTGGACGACTATGAGCATTCTGTTGGACCCGACAATCGGTGTTGAAGAGCAGCCCTGTTCTCCAATGGACGCTGGGACCATCCAGGGGGAGCTCGTTCTAAGAGCTGATAGGCCTGGCGGGGTTCTCACTGCTATCAAGGAAAGCAAGGCAACTGATAGCCAATCAATCATTGACCCTGGCGACCCCTATTTTCAGATTACATTTGACCCCTGAGCCCGCGATAGTTCATGTGACGAATCGTTCGACGTTTGTACCAAATCCAATATAACCCCAGCGAGGCTTTCCTACGATTGAGGCTTTTCTATTATTCTGCCCACATAATAGAACCTCCCTCGATGGGGGAGGGAGCCTCCTCCATTCTTTTTAGAAGAGGGAGAAAATGAAGAAGACACTGATAGCGGCACTAACCATATCGGCGACTCTGGTGGTCCTCAGCATAGGCAACTCAAGTGCTGGTACTGGTGTAGGTGTAGAACCCCAAGATGATGGTAGCTACGAGTTATGTGGAAGGCATATCTGCTACACCTACTTCGAAGAGGTCTTCTATGGCTACGCTGTCAACATGACCCATGATGGCCAGGTGACCACATATCCTGTTTTTGAGATGGTCCAGCTGGACAACTTCCAGGCCATGGGCGCACCCACGTTCGGCGAGGGTGTCTTCACCATCGAAGGATCTTCTGGAACGTCACGAGCTCACGACATCCCCATGGGAGTGATGAGCTTCCAAGCCAACATCGCGAACACTGCCAACTTCCAGCTGTCTCCCGACATGGGAGTCATACTCTCAGATAAGTCCGCTGTCATAGGTGCGGATGACTTCCGCGGGGATCTGGTACTGCTGGGCTCTGGAACCCTGGTGAAGAACAACCAGGACATATCCGTTCCCTTGCAGCCGGGTGACAGATACTACTTCCGTGCTTCCTACCTGTATGAAGAGAGCCTTGGATCCGACATCGCGGCTGGCAGGATAGCCGGCGAGATGTACCTGGAGCTGGACGGTCAGAACCTGATAAGCTCGGTAATAGACTACCAGGCAATCGACATGGAGGTCCAGTTCTCCGACGAAGACAAGGTTGAGATCTCTGCTGACGCCTCTTTTGTGGACGGGAGTACGGTCATACTGACCATAGACGACTCCGCTTTCGACGTCCCATTGAACAAGATGGAAGTGGAGCTGGACGGCAAGACACTGCAACTGGCAGGAGGTGTCAAGGATGTCATATCATCCGGTGAAGGGACATATTATGCCCTGCAGAACGAGGATTCCACACAGGTGTTCATCAACATTCCCCACTTCTCCCACAGGACGATAACCCTTTCAAGAATCGGACCCGAAGAGATAGGAATGGACTTCTATCTCGGTGCGACCGCTTCTGTTCTACTTGTCGCAGCCGCGACCGTTTTCCTGTTCAAGAGAAAGGACTAGGCCCAGGTCTCCTTGATTCCTTTTGCGTATATCCTGACGATGCTGGATGCCGTTGCGCTGCCATCCCTGATCGTTCTGTTGTCCCTGCATCTGATCCTGTGAATGACCACCTTCATCCTTCCTAGCTCCACCATGTCCCCCACGTAGAACTCCTCGTCGGGCTGTGCGAATATCTCTTTGGACAGTGTCCTGCGGCCCTTGCTTATCGAGAACTTGACCTTGACCCTGTCTGCTCTTTTGGTCCACAGAGCGTCAATCTCCTTTGCCAGTGCCACTTCGACCCTTCTGCCGTCGGACTCGATGGAAGAAACCTCGATCTCCTGGCTGCCCAGGATCATCTTGTCCCCGACAATGATCTCCTCACTCGGCAGGAGCTCCAGCTCGGTTCTCTTGGACCTATCCTCGTCGCTCACAATGACCTTCACTGTAACTGGCTTCTCCCGCTTGATGGTTGCTTTCCGCACCTCCCCACATTCCGAGCACTTGACCACGCACTCGAGGGTCTTGGCCTTCTTGCCGCTGACTCTGCCTTTCAGGATCCGATGCATGGTCTCCCCGCACTTGGGGCAGTCTAGGGCAGCTCCGCTTGGGACATCCGAAATCTTTGGACCATCTTCGCTCAAAGCCTCGTCCTCCATCCACAATCCGAATACAGCGTACCCCCTCTTATACCCAGGGGTCCGCCACATCTGGGACATTTAGCCTTCTTCAAGAAATGGGTGAACCAGACCTGCTGGACATCGGGTTCGGTCTCCTTCTCGATGTTTGCCAATATCTCCTGCAGCTCCCTCGTGGTTGCCAGCTGGCTTATGGTCGAGTAATGGATCCGTATCTGCTTTGGCCGGGCGATCTTGGATGGCAGTTTCATGACGTATGGTGCGATGAGAAAACCAGCAATGGCGCCCCCAATGTGGGCCTCGGCCGCGATAGGCAGAACGCTGGTGAGGGCGATGATGAGGTCTATCAACAACAGAAGGACGAAAATCATGTATGCTGGCATCGGGGGCAAGGGGAAGAACAGGAGCAACATCCTGATCCTCTCCCGACCGTACAGTCTGGCAAACGCTCCCAAGGTACCCATTATCGCGCCAGATGCTCCTACGGCCATGGCGAGATCGCCCCAGTGGATGGCAGCCCATGTCAACCCTCCGATTAGCCCGGCGATGATGTAGATGACGAAGAATCTGGTCATGCCTATCCTTCTCTCGAGCATTATCCCGATGAAGAAAAGCGCGAAGAGGTTGAAGACAAGGTGGAGGGTGCTGGCATGGAGGAACATGGATGTGAAGATGGTGAAGAAATAGGAAGGGTTCAGAACATCCGTGGGGGCAAAATGCAGGTCCTGAAAGACATGAGAAATCACTGGATGGGATACGGGGCTTGACGCGATCTGCAGGATGTAGACGAAGATTATGACGATCATCAGCCCAAAGACTATCGGGATCTTCCGCCAGAAGATAATCGCTGGCCCGACAACCATTGCCAGCACCGCCAAAAACGATATGAGTTCCGTGATATCGACCAAGTGAAGAATGTGGCATCAGATAAAAACGTGTTTGCTTTTGAGAGAAAAAAGTATATAAGAGCAGCGTTGTTGAGACGCCGGTGATGGGACGGTTTCACTGATATTCATTGTTGCGGCCGTAGCCTCTTTTATCACAACCTTCCTGGTCGTTCCATGGCTGATCAAGAACCTTAAGAACACCAGCGCGTGCGGAAGGGACCACAACAAGGCTGGAGCCCCCAAGATACCTGAGATGGGTGGCCTCGCCGTTGTGATCGGGTTCTACGTGGGCGTGAACGTCCTGACCGTGTGGGGGGAGAACGGCCTCTCATCATCCATATTCTATCTTTCTTTGCTGGCCGTACTGGGTGCCGCCGTCACTGGCATAATGGACGACCTTTTCAGCCTAAGGCAGAGGGTCAAGGCCGTTCTTCCGTTCGTATTCGCAATCCCTCTAGGAAGCCTGATGGTCGACACCAGCAACACGGTCCTGATGGGTGTGGACTTCGGTATCCTGATGCTTTTCATAGCTCCTTTTGGGATCACTGCCGCCGCGAACGCGGCCAACATGCTGGAAGGGTTCAACGGGCTGGGTGTGGGCCTCGGGATAATCATAACATCTTCAATGATCGCGATCTCGTTCATAACCGGCCAGACTGATGGGCTCTTCCTCCTCTTTCCGCTACTGGGGGCGCTGGTGGCGTTTCTTTGGTTCAACAAGTATCCAGCAAAGATCTTCCCAGGTGATTCGATGACCCTTTTCGTGGGGGCCACCTTGGCTTGCGCTGCCATCATTTCCAACCTGAAGACCCTTGGGGCAATCCTCTTCATCCCGATGATTGTGGAGTTCTTCCTGAAGGCAAGAGGGCACTTCAAGGGCGAGAATTACGGGACGATTGATGAGGAAGGGAACCTAACATACGAAGGACGAATTCAATCTCTGGCCCATCTGGTGATGAAATGGAAGAAGCTTAAGGAATATCAGATTGTGGCCGTCCTATTGCTTGTGGAGATTGCTGTTTGCTCAGTGGCGATAATAGGGGCAATGATGTTGGCATGAAGTCTTGCATGGTCGTCTACTCTTACTACCCGCTGGATCTTAGGGTGAGGAAAGAAGCAAGGGCTCTGGTTGCCAAGGGTCACACAGTCGATGTCATTTGTCTGAGGGATGAAGGACAGAGTAGAGAAGAGGTCATGGACGGTGCGTCCATTCACCGCCTTTCCCTATCGATGAGAAAAGGGGGCTATCTGACCTATGGCTATCAATACATCACCTTCCTGCTAATGTCCTTTGCTGTGCTGACCAAGTTGTTCCTCAAGCAAAACCATGATGTGATTCACGTTCACTCTTTGCCCGATTTCCAGGTCTTTATCGCGCTTGTCCCCAAACTGTATGGGAAGAAGATCATCCTAGACTTGCATGAGGCGATGCCGGAGATATTCGCAGCTAGATTCGGAGTTGGCCAGGACTCGTGGCAATTCAGACTTGCTGCCCTGTTGGAGACAATCAGTTCGTGGTTCGCCGATAGGATTATCACCGTCAATGACACGATTAAGGACAGGTTTGTGGGCCGAGGAATGAACCCTGACACAATATCGGTTGTCATGAACTCTCCTGACGAGACGCTCAGGATTGAGAAGGATATGAGCTCGTTCTTTGCGGAGAATGATTTAGAGGGAAAGCTCGTCCTGATGTACATCGGGGGGCTCAATCCTGAAAGGAACATCGAGGTTCTTATCCAGGCAACGAGCATACTGAAGGACAAGATCCCCATCCGTCTCTTCGTTTTCGGCTTTGGAAAGGAAGAATACGTTGAGGAGCTCAGACGACTAGCTTCAAGGCTTAATGTCGACCAGGAGGTCAGGTTCGGCGGCTGGGTGCCTCAAGAAGATGTGTTTTCATACCTAGACCTCAGTGAGATCGGCATCATTTCCTACGTTCGCAATCCTTTGACAGATGTCGCTGTGCCCAACAAGGTCTTCGAGTTCGCAGCCCTCGGCAAACCCTTGATCATTGCCAGACTGGATGCCCTTGAGAACCTGTTCAGAGATTCGGCCCTCTTCTATGAACCTTCGAACGCAAAGGACCTGGTCAACAAGATCCTCCAATTGTATCAGGACAGTGAACTCATGAAGGCACTCTCGCCGAAAGCTCATGAGGTCTACGAGAAGTGCAAGTGGAACCGAATGAAGGAACGGCTCTACAGTACGTATGGACTGTTGGCAGAGTGATATTGCCCCGCTTTTTTCACCAAGATTCATTCCAGACGTGGCTACATAATTCAATAGATACTCTTGGCTGGCTCATGAAATGTATTATATATTCCAGCATTCCATATATTCATTCATCCCAAACCATTTGGGGGGAGATACATGAAGAACAACGCGGTGAGCCTACTCGTTGCATACAGCATAGTGACGGTCTCCTTCTTCGGTGCGCTCCCGGTATTCGCTATGGAATCGGGACCCACACCCGATCCTCCAGACCACCTCTACATGTACATTGAGGAGGACATTGACGGGGATGGCTTGCTGGAGAAGATATACTTCCTGAGCAGGGACGAGTTCTTGTTCGGCTCGGTGTTCGAGAACATACCGCCCAGTGTCCCGTATAACGATACTCCAGGCTCTTTCGCAGGGGACAACGTGGGCATCAGATCCCCCGGATATCAAGTCATCTCTGAGAGTGGTGGCATTCCGGATATTCTTCTTGACTACGGACCTGTGGACGAGACATATTCCGCGGTCTTTGTGAGCGACACTGGTGGGACAATGGTGACGACATGGGAGGACAACGATGTCCGCCTCACCCGAACGGCGGAGCTGACTTCGGAGAGGCTTCTGCTCACCTTCATGATTGAGAACCTGGGTACTGAAACAATGGAGGATATGACCTTCGTGGAGAAGCACAGGTTTGACGATGCACAGATGATCTTCAACGAGGACAAATACAAGGGTGGCCAGTTGTTGGGCATCGACCATCCAGGGTTGCACGACGCTCCCTTGATGGGTATGGTGTACAATCCCGTCCCAGATGCTCTTACGATCGATGACGACCTGTCATTCGACCCTTCGACTGCCGAGTTCGTTCTGGGTGATCTGGATGCAGGCGAGGAGGTCAGCATTCAGCTGGCGGTGGTCTGGTCGACCGAGAGCGACCCAGACGACGCACTTGACCAAGTCGTGGACAGAATGGTGGATCAGAAGATCAAACTGAGGACCATCGAAGCGACCATAGAGATCCATCCTGAAACACTGAACCTCAAGAGCAAGGGGAAGTGGGTGACCTGCATAATCAAACTTCCAGAATACCTGGACGAGAGCGACATCGACCCGGACACATTGAGATTGAAAGGGACCATCACAGCAGAGAAAACGGTCCTCACGGGCACATCACTGAACGTGAAGTTCGACAGGTCGGAGCTGGCGGCCCTGCTGACGGCAGGAAAGGACATCGTTCTGACAGTCACTGGCAACCTATGGGACGGAATGCCATTCGAGGGAGCCGACACGATAGACGCGATACATGGATAGGGGTAGGTCTTCTTCCCGAGAATAACCTCTCGGAAAACTATAATTATCTAGAGCATCTCATTGTCCGAGATGCGAGTTTCAATCATTGCTCCAGTCGATCCGCTGGTGGAACGACCTGGGGGCACGCGGACGTACCTGATGAATCTCGTCAAAGGCCTTCAAAAGGCAGGACTGGATTTCTCATTGATTGGTGTGGATTTCGACCCAAGCGACGGTTCTCCACCATTCGATTTCACTCCGGTCGTGACAGCCCCCAAAGTGTCAAGCGTGAGGTTCCTGAGGGGATTGATGAAGTTCGCCAAGAAGAACACGTTCAGCGGGGATACGATCATCCATGCCCAGAGACCTGACTACCTCTTTCCTTTCATCTTCCGGAAGCACGAGAACAAGAAGTTGTGCACTTTGCATGGCCAGTTGCACAGAAGCGTCAAAGACAGGAAGGGGAGCTTCTACGGCACGGCTTACAAGCTCCTTGAATCCTATTCAATGAAAGGTACAGACCATGTGATAGCAGTTGACAAGTCCACCCTTGACCTCTTCGTGAACAAATATCCATTCCTTTCAGATAGGTCTTCGTTGATACCGGTCGGCATAGACGTTGACAGTTGGGCAAGTGGTAACCGGGCCTCAGCAAGAGAGGAGTTTGGTTTTTCTGACAACCAGAAGGTAGCGTTATTCGTCGGCAGGCTCGAAAAAGAAAAGAGACTGGATCTGATAATAGAAAGCGTTCCTTACGTACGGAAAGTAGTGGATGATTTCAGGCTCGCGATCATAGGAGACGGGACCTTGAAAGGAGATTTGAAGAAGCTGGCTGAGAGTTCGGCGCCGGAGTCGATTTCCTTCATGGGCGCCCGACCCGCATCTGTCGTTCGCGACATGATGACGGCAGCAGATGTCTTCTGTCTGGCTTCAGATTTCGAATCCGGACCATTGGTCGTCTTGGAGTCCTTGGCCACCGGCACACCCGTTGTCGCCACAGATGTTGGCAGGGTGAGTGAGTTCATCCAGGACCCTATGATGGGGAGGATCATCCCACAAGACCCCGAATCCATTGCAGATGCGATAATTCAAGTCGTAGAAGGGGACGGAGAGGCGATGTCCAGAAGATGCATTGAGATGGTCAAGGATTTCAGCTTCGAGAAGAGCTTCAAGAAGACACTGGAAGTATACGAGGATTTAAAACGGTGAAGCGAAATGGTGAGATAGGATGAAGTTCCCCAGATACACGAACTACATGCTCATACTTTTTCTTGTGCTTCTGAGCGTGATATTGAGATTTCCGAGTACGTCTCACAGCGTCGGCGTTGATGCCTTTGTCATGCAGGGGCTGGCGAACCAGATAGTGTCCGACGGCCATGCAGCATGGATAATCCATCCTTTGAGCTACGTGGGACTGTTCCCCCTGTCGTATCCTTCGGGAGGGATTTTCCTTCCAGCTAGCTTAGACGTCCTGTCCGGGTATGCGTCCGAGATATCGATCCTGGCTCTCAGCATGCTGATGGGGATTATCGGAGTTCTGGGTGCCTATATCCTGGCGAGGGAGTTCAAGAACGACGACCTTTTCGCCTTCATCGCAGCTTTCATCTTCTGCCTGGCACCCAAATTCATTCTGAACACGACCTGGGAGACGCCCACCCGTGGAGGGTTCATGGCCTTCACGCCGATCTTCTTATTCATGTTGCTCAGGGCCCATCGGGTGCCGACCAGAAAGAACTTCGCCATAGCGGTCCTCATACTTTTCATCCTCGCGACCTTCCACCGCCTCGCCATATTGATGCTCGTCGTCATCCTAGCATACATCTTCACGTCCATGTTCCTCATAGTCGCGAAGATAGCGAAACTGAAAATGCCCACGCTTTTTCTCAAGCCTGGAACCCGCAACAGAATGCGCAAACTGAGTTTCGTTGGTCTATTCGCTCTGGGACTTGTGCTGCTACTGGGAAGTGGCGTCCTGGACGTTTATGAGTACGGCCGTCTCATGCAATCGGATTCAATGCCCGTTAAGGCCCTGAACCTGGGTGTCAGCCTCACGAGGAGTTCGGGAGTGCTGACTCCATTTCTGCTCCTTGGGACGTTCGCTTTCGTTTCACAGAGGAACAAGGCCCTGAAGGAATTCCTGATCATATTCATTGCCCTGGCCATAATCCCCACGCTCTATCTGAGGAGGTATACCGGGTTCTACATGCCCATATTCATTGCCATCCTGGCAGGGATGGGGGTCTGCTACTTCATCAGAATGCAAAGGAGAAAGAAGCTGGCTGTTCTTGTTGCCTTTTCAGCGTTGGCGGGTTCGATTGCCTTGACAGGGATGCTCCTTGAATACGAATCCCAATCTGTCGACTCCATGACGATGGAGGAATACGACGTCGGACTGTACGCCCGTTTCTATCTGGAGGGAACCATTCTAGCGAACAATGGGCTACCAAGCAGTAGGATCTCGGCCATATCGGGATTGCCTTCCCTACCACTAGGAGGTGCGACGGTGCCTATTCAAAGTGCAGACCAGCTGGCCTATGGTTTTGTGGACGCTGAAGAGGTTGTTGTCAATCAGGTCCCATTAGACCATCTCACCATCAACTCAGATTCACCGTTCGAGGCTCCAGACGTTCCAAACGCTGAACTTCATCTTTGGGTGCTGCATACATGGAGACCCACCAATCCCCTCTATGGACCCTTCCCGGACCAGCTCATAATCGAATACGATATCCACTATGCCCTTGAGGACAAGAGGTTCTCTGATCATTTCTTAGCAGAAGGGAAAGCATACTCATCACATTACTTGGAGAGTCAAGTCCATTACCAGAGATACAAGGTCTATGAGTCGGCCGGGTATTTCGTTTGGATGTCAATGTAGACCAAGATGGAGCTTGGATGAGAACACGATCTGATTGAAGACTTGGGAGTCTTGGCAATGAAAGTGGTCCAAATCACACCATATTACCCTCCGAGCAAGGGAGGGATTGCTCGATTTGTCTCGGGACTGGTTGACGGCATAGGCGATTCTGCAGACGTCAATGTGATCGCCCGAGAGGGAGGATCTTCAGAACGCGTTTCGGTCATTACCGCAGGCAAGGGTGTTTTCATACTCAAGGCGCTTCAGCGTCTAAGAGACCTTGACCCGGATGTGATCCATTGCCATTCACACTGGCACATGCTTGCTCCCGCTGTTGTGTACAAGAGATTCCACAAGAACGTGAAGGTCATCTTCACTTTTCACACCGAGCCCATAGCGCCTATGAAAGGGGCGAAGAGCAACATCTTCGGGAGACTTCTGAAAAGGTGTGATGCTGTGACGTATGTGAGCAGAGCGGTGAAGGATATTATATCCAGCCAGATTCGGATTCAAACCAACGAAAGAGTGGTTCATCCAGGAGTCCATAGAGGCAGTGCCAGCCAGGACGAAATCGAGGACTTCAAGAGAAGACACGCCCTGGAAGGCAAAGATCCCATACTTGTTTTTATTGGACTGCTGGAATGGGAGAATAAGGTGAAGGGGGTCAAGATACTGGTTGAAGCCGTGGCAGATGTTCGAAGAAGATTCCCCAACTTGAAACTCCTTCTCGTGGGAGACGGTTCGCGGAGGGGCGAGGTGGAGAGGATCATTGGGAATCTCGACCTCTCGGACAATGTGGCAATCACAGGGCTGGTGGAGAACGTTTTCGCTCCGCTCACGCTCAGCGATATCTACGTACACATAACTCTGCAAGAGGGCTTGGCACAGGCAATACTGGAGGCGATGTCCTTGGGAAAACCCGTCATTGCCTCTAACGTGGGAGGCATACCAGAGGTGGTAAGCGATGGTGAGAACGGAATACTTGTAGACACCACCAGAGATGCGGTCGGTTCGGCCGTTGAGGGACTGTTAAAGAACCGTGCCAGAATGAAGCAACTGGGCCAACATGCCAAAAAGCACGTGGAATCGAACTTCACCTGGGAGGAAGCCTCCAAGGGATTCCTTGAACTCTACACTAGCCACTGACCAGGGACTCGTAGACTCCCAGATAATCCTCGATCATCCTGGAAGAGCTGAACCTGTTTTCGACGGTGAACCTGGCCTTGCTCGAAATCTCCTGGGCCTCATCTCGGTTACCCAGAACAAGGGCGAGGGTCTTCCTCAGTCCTTCCATGTCACTGGGCTGCACAAGGTAGCCATTTGTCTTATCGACTATGACCTCGGGGATGCCGCCCACAGAGGTCGCGATACAAGGAAGACCGCATGCCATGGCCTCAAGAAGTGTTAAGGGAATGCCCTCAAAGGCCGAGAAAAGGACATATGCGTCCGAGCTCTGGTAGTAGGGCACAGGATTCTCCACGCCTCCAACCATGATGGCATTCTTCTCGAAAGAGTGCTCCCGCAGGCATTCCTCGACCATTTCCTTGTCCCCAGGGCCAACGATGAGAAGTCTTAGGTCAGCGTGTTCCTGGACGAGATCTCCTGCGACCTGGATTATCTCTCGGATGCCCTTGTTGATATCAAGCCTTCCAATGTACAGTAGAGCGAATCCATCTCCCAGCTCCAGTTCCTCCCTCTTGGCCTTCCTTCCTTCCATGTCCTGGCTGAACCTGGAGGTATCAATCCCATTATGTATAACGATGGCAGAATCGAGTTTGTGGTGTCCTTTTGTCTCCTCACTGACGCAGGTCACTAGGTTCGAGTACGAAATGACCAGCCACAGGCTCAGGTTGAAAACAGCGTTCAGGAACCTGTTGGACAGGGACGGGAACGTGCCATGGAGGGTTACCACCCGAGGTATGCCCAGAACTGCGCCCATGACGGCGGTAGAAGCAGTGAGCCAGCTCACAGAATGCAGATGAAGAAGATCGATGTTCTTCCTTTCTCTGAAGAGCCAGATCAGTGCACCAATGACCAGCAGCATCCCGCCAAAGAACCTGACATCACGGTATCCGATCTCAGCCAGTTGGGGAATGGTTGGACCGCCGTCTTCAGTGGACTTGGTCAAAACTGTGAAATCATGTCCCTTTTCGAGCAGGCCTTTCCCTATTGTGATCACGACCTCTCCAACGCCAGTGATTTCTCTGGGAGAGTAGACTGTTGCAAGACAGACCTTCATTCTGCGCACCATTCCCTCCTTGACACTTAAAACTAACGAAGGCGTAATCAAGAGTCGATTCGTAGAGTGGGGACGCATGTTATGAGAGAGCCAAAGCGTCCAGTAACGGATGAAGAACTCACAGGGCAGAATATATTAATAGTCCACCTAATTCTCACCTCGTGCGTATACTCTTTCTGGCCCTTGATGTGGACATATGCGGCAGAACCGGAGATTCCACTCACGTTCGGGAGCTGGCATCCTCTTTCTCGAGGTTGGGAAACTCGGTAGCACTGATCGGCTTTACGCCCGAAGATACCCAAGACCTAGTTCCGGCACTGGCGAAGGGCATGGGGGTCCCGATCTTCATACCCAAGGAGAGAGGCAATCTGGCGATCCTCAGGTTTTGCCGAAGACTTGTGAGAAAGTTCAAACCAGATGTCATCTACGAGAGAAGATTCTCTCCCAAGATCAGTGGAACGTTGAGCAAGATCACCGGAGTCCCTTCGATGGTGGAGATAAACGGGATTATCGAAGAGGAGAAGGAATTGCTTGAAGGGGAAGAGAAGTCAGTTTCATTGCTGGATAGAATCAAGTGGAGGGTACGCAAGTACTTCTTCAGGTCCGCAAACGGGATTGTCGCAGTTTCCGAGGGATTAGCCAGAACATTGATCGATGAATATGGCGTCCCAGCTCCTAATGTCCATGTGGTCCATAACGGAGCGAACACTGACCTGTTCAGACCGTTGGATAGAAAAGAATGCATCGAAAAACTGGGCCTTGATCCAAACCTTCGTTACATTTGTTTCTCAGGCAATCTTGCTCCCTGGCAAGGAGTGGAATATCTCATATCTGCCGTAACGAAATTGACAGGAGAGTTCGGAGACTTGCGGGTGCTGATAGTCGGTGATGGAGTCCAAAGGGAAGATCTGGAGACACTTGCTGGAGAGTTGGGAGTGGAAGATATCGTACAATTCTGTGGCTTCCGCCCCTACAATGAAGTCCCCCTATTCTTGGGTGCCGCGGAGGTCTGTGTGGCACCTTTCAGAGGCATAGAGAGGAATATCAAGCATGGAATTTCACCGATCAAACTCTACGAGTACATGTCATGCGCCAGGCCGTTTGTTACCACTTCGGTCTGGAATCTCAACGAGGGTATCGGCGAGAATGAGGTTTGCGTCTTGGTCGAACCGGATAGGCCAGATGAACTAGCAGGCGCCGTGGCTGACCTCATGAGGAATCGAGAGAAGGTAAAAGAAATGGGTGAAAGAGGGAGAGTCATTGCCGAAAGAGAGTACAGCTGGAATGCAGTAGCATCTAGAATCGTGGGGATTCTCCAAGAGGTTTTCAGTGGGTAGGGCTTGTACATGACACATCCAGCATCACAGAAGAGAATGAATGGGAAACCTAGGATTCTGATCACCCAAAGCGACCCAGCACCATTCGTAGACCGCGATGTGGAGATCTTCTCGAAGCATTTCCAGGTCGAGTCCTTCCTGTTCAAAGGCAAGAAGTCGGTTCCGGCCATGGCCGCTCACATCGCCAGATCCAAGGTAGTCTTCTCCTGGTCCGCACTGGGTAACGCCACAACTGCGGTCCTGCTGTCGAGAATCATGCGTAAGAAATCGCTGGTCGTTGCGGGAGGCTGGGATGTGTTCTACCTTCCAGAAATCGACTACGGCGCCATGAGGAGCAAGAAGAGAATCAGAAGAACGACGTATGCCTTGAAACATGCTGACAGAGTCCTGGCGGTTTCCGAATTCACCAAGAAGGGAGTTCTGGATTGGGTCGATCGAGATGTTGATGTGGTCTACAACAGCGTTGACACCGAGAAATTCCGGCCAAGCTGTGGGAAGAAGAACCTGGTCATCACGGTGGCTGGAATCAGTGATCCTGTGAGAATGAAGATCAAAGGCATAGAGACTTTCTTGGAAGCTGCGGGAAGGATGGATGACACCGTGTTTGCGATCATTGGTCGAAACTCACCAGAATGGGACAAGAAACTGCGGAAAGAGGCTCCAAAGAACACCAGAATCATTGGATGGTCATCCCAAGACGAACTGCTGTCCTACTACCAAGCAGCGAAAGTCTACGCTCAGTTGTCGTATCACGAGTCCTTTGGGGTATCACTGGCTGAAGGGATGGCTTGCGGATGCATTCCAGTAGCAACCAATAGATCCGCCCTGCCAGAAGTGGTCGGTGACACAGGCTTCTACGTGGACTATGGTGATGTCGATGGAGCCGTCGAGGCTCTACACAAAGCTTTGAGATCAACCAGAAGCCAAGATTGCAGGAACAGAGTGAAGGAGCGCTTCAGCTCTGGAATCAGGGAAGAGAAGCTGATCGAAATAGTCAACCATGAGCTGTACGGATAGGTTGTTCTACTCCTATTTGGCTTGTTCTGAAGAACCAAACAGAGCCTATTAAATACGACAGCCTTTTTTTACGCCGAATGTCTCTTCGAGCGAAGACGGCCAGGAATATTGGCATTGTTGCTGTCCTTCAAGTGTTCGCAAGCACGGTCAGCGCCATAACCCTGGTAGTCCTGGCCAGGCTGCTCACACCATGGGATTTCGGTATCGTGGCAATAGCCGGCTTCGTTCTAGGCATAATCTCGCAGTTCAGCGACTTCGGACTTGGGCCTGCGGTCATCCAGAGGCAGACCGACGTTGAGGAGGCACTGTACACAGGCGGGGCGCTGAGAATCCTAATAGCACTGGTCCTGTTCATTCTTGCGTTTCTCACAGCAGATGTGGCTGCATGGATATTCGGCACAGGGGAAGTGGTCGCCGTCATCCGGGTCTCGGCTTTGATGTTCTTCCTGACCTCCGCTGGATTTGTGTCCACCACCAGGCTCACGAAGGATCTCAAGTTCGGAAAGCTCGCAATCGTATCGGTCGTCGTCTCGTTGGTATCTGCATCCATATCCATCGCGTTAGCTTGGCTCTGGGCCTCGTACTGGGCGATGATCGTTGGCCCGATAGTCGGTTCATCGGTTGGCCTCGTAGCTTTGTACCGGGTATGTCCGTGGAGAATGAGGTTCAGAATCGACCGGAGAATCGCCAAGGAGCTCTATGCAATTGGCAAACATGTCTTTCTGATGGCTTTCCTTGTCTTTCTGATATTCCATCTTGATGACGCCTTTGTGGGCGCTTTCCTCGGTCTGACCGTGCTCGGGTACTACTATATGGCATATCGAGGGTCCTCCTTCATTGCGAACTTCCTGGTCAAGCTCGTCCACAGGGTCATGTTCCCCACATATGCACAGATACAGAAAGAGCCCGCGAAACTAAAGAAGGGGTATCTGCAGACCCTTAATCTGCTTTCACTGGCTTCGTTCCCGCTCTATTTCGCTCTTATCGTGGTGGCTCCCGATTTCGTTGCCATATTCCTTGGTGATCAATGGATGCCGGCAGTCCTCTCGCTCCAGATCCTCTGCTTCTTTGGCTTGATGAGGACCCTGACTGAACCGGCTGGGAGTGTGTTCTTGGCTGTTGGGAAGACCAAGATTCTGTCTGTGACGAACCTGCTGAATCTCGTCATCCTGCTGATCTTCATCTATCCTGCTACCGTATACTACGGAATCGAGGGTATCTCCTCCTTGATTGTGATGATGTACCTGAGCCACATGATCGTTCTCTGGTGGTTGATAACGAAGAACATGGACGTCACCTTCTCCGAAATTGGAGACACGTTCAGGGGTCCACTACTCGCTTCAATCCTGATGTTGATGTTAATGGTAATGACGAAGGTCATCCTAGGTCCTGGAATAGTGTCCTTCGTGCTCATTGGGCTTGTGGGAATGGCCGTCTACATGGCCATGATCTACGCCTACGAGGGTGAACGGATTAGGTTCTACTGGAGAGAACTGCGGAAAGCGATGGGCAAGACGCCATTATGATTGGCTGCCAATCTTAATATAGTGGGTTCATATGGAACGTGAAATGCAATTCAGCATCTGCACCACCAACTATCAATGTGCACACGCGCTGGACAGGCATCTAAAGTCAGTGTTCGACCTCCTGAAGGGTCTTGAGTTTGAGTACATTGTCGTTGACAACAAGTCCAAGGACAGGAGCATGGAGATCCTGAAGAGATGGGAAAGCCAGGAATCCAACATGAAGGTGCTGTCAAAGAAGTGCACAATGGGCGAAGGAAGGCAGATCTCGTTCACCCACAGCAAAGGGGAGTTCATTCTTGTGATGGACACAGATACGGTGTACTACCCGATTTGCGAGAAGTTCCTGAACATCTATCTGGATGAATACTCAGATGTCGCGGTCCAGGCTATGTTCCTGGGAGTATTCCCGAGGAGAATCTGGGAGAAGATAGGTGGAAGAAGGAGTCTGAACGCTTTCGAGGACGTGGATATGTGGATTCGGATATGGGAACTGGGAAAGATGAGGTGGTACCCGATCGTCATGGGGGAGAATGTCAAGGATGAAGGGTCCGATGGCAGGTATGACTACCTGTCCACAAGATACAACAAGAGGGAGCAGATAACCAGATTGCTGAGAAAGGAATATGATCTCCTCAAGACAACAGGGATAAGAGAGCTCGACCTTGAGAAGATAGCTCAGGAGAACACGATTGACCTGGGCCTAGGAGAGCTGAGAAAGGACTGGTTCGGGAACTACCCAAAGCTTTCCAAAACGGACAACATCAAGAGATTCGGAAGAGAAATGAAAAGGACACTCAAAGGATGAGTTTGAATGGGTTGCAGCGTAGTTGTGTGCACAAATGGGAAAAGATCCGACCTCCTAGTCAGGTGCATCGAATCTCTGACCGAGCAGACCTATGAAGATGTGGAGATAATCTGCGTGTCAACCGTCGAGGCCCTTCCCGAGGAAATTCAGTCGATTGCGAGGATCATTGTTGAACGGCGCCGAGGAGTCTCAATCGCTAAGAACGTGGGAATCAGGGCGGCCAAGCATGACATAATCGCCTTGACGGATGATGACTGCGTTTGCGAACCAGAATGGGTCGAGAAGCTGGTTGAGGAGTATGAGGGTGATGTTGGATGTGTCACTGGAGGTTCCGTTCCGACACGTGAGGGGCTCTGGTACGCTGCAACGAATTGGCATCCAGTAAGACGTGTCTTCAAAAAGGGGCACAATTTCTTTCCTCCTTGGTTAATAGGAGGAGGAAACAACTTGTCGGTGCGGAAGGAAGCAATAGCAGACATTGGTCTCTTCGATGAGGAACTTGGTCCAGGCACAAGATACCGTGGAGCAGAGGATCTTGACATCTATTACAGGATCATGAACGCTGGCTATGATGTTGTATACACGCCTGAGGCCATCATCCGTCATGAACCCCTCGATACTCGAGCGCAGGTCAGAACGATGATGTACGGTTACCGTGTAGGTTTGGGAGCGTTCTTTGCCAAACACCGGTATTCCGTTGAGGCGATAAGATTCTTCAAGAAACAATTCCTCAGGAGCCAACTGCGAGATTCGAGGAACACCTTCCTCAGAGGGAACCCGAGAGTGGCATTAGCTTACTTCCTTGGATATGTTGGTGCCCTGAGAGGCTACTACGGATACATCATGTCCCACTAATCTACTTCAGGGGTCTTGCTGGGACACCTGCGACTACTGCGTTGTCCGGAACATCCTTGGTGACTACGGAGCCTGCACCCACTATCGCACCCTTGCCCACCGTTACGCCTTGGAGGATGATGCATTGAATCCCAACCATGGCCCTTTCCCGAATGACGGTTGTCCCTACGATATCTGGCCCTTTCCCCAGCCACCTGTTTGCCGCGTCGTGAGAAAGAATGGTCGATCTGGCTCCGATGCCTGCGCCATCCTCGATGAAGACATTCTCGGGATACAGATTGTCAATCAGAACAAGATAGCCAATCTCCACATCCTCTCCGATATTGACCCCTCTCAACCGATGAAAGAAGACTCTCATCTTGGAGAACGGACCGAGCATCGCAGGCACCTGAAAGAGTGCGGCCCTGATCCTGCTGGTGACCTTCTTCTCGGGTTTTCCCCTCATTCTGTTCCCTCCTGACTGATTTCCTTGAGGAAAGCTAGCAATTCATCCTTGTACTCAAGTCTTTCCATCGCAATCTCAATAGTCGCCTTCAACCAGCCCATCTTGTCCCCAACGTCGTGCCGCTTTCCCTGGAATTCCAAGGCGTAGACATCCTCTTCGGACAGAAGCGATCTAATGGCGTCCGTGAGCTGGATCTCCCCTCCGTAGCCGGGTTCAGTTCTTTCCAGATGATCGAATATGGTGGGGTTGAACACATATCTTCCCAGGGTGCCCATATCCGAGACAACATCCTCCTGTGGAGGTTTCTCCACTATGTCCTCGATCTTGTACAGACCGTCCCGGACCTTCTTCCCAACCACCATGGCGTACAGACCCATCTTCTCTTTGGGGACCCTTTCCACCGCCAGGACAGAACTCTGGAACTCGTTGAACACTTGGGTCAACTGCTGGATGCACGGCACCTCGCTGATGACGATGTCGTCCCCCAGTAGGACCCCGAAAGGCTCATTCCCGACGTACTTCCGTGAGCACAGAACAGCGTGGCCCAGACCCAACGGCTCCTTCTGACGTACGTAGAATATCTCGGCCATCTCCCATATCCGCTTCATCTCCGCCAGGGCTTCCTTCCTGTTCTTCTTGAATAGATACTCCTCGAGCTCTATGTTCTTGTCAAAGTGGTCCTCTATGGCCCTCTTGCCCCTTCCAGTGATTATGAGTATCTCGGTGTAACCCGAATTGGCGGCCTCCTCCACGACGTACTGGATGGCGGGCTTGTCCACGACCGGCAACATCTCTTTCGGCTGAGCCTTGGTCGCCGGCAGAAACCTGGTCCCCAAACCCGCAGCGGGAATGACTGCTTTCACGGGAATGCTGTATGAGAAGGTCCCAAAAAATACTATCGTCTGTTCTTGGATGGGAAATGATCACTTGTGGCCATTCTTGATCTTCTCTAGGGAGATCGCTTCATCCCACACGGCGTCCCTGAGTTCAGGAGGATAATCCTCCCGTTCGAACCTGCCTTCTCCAGATATCCTCTCCCATTTCTGGATCTGTTCCTCGGAAAGTCCAATCGAGTCGGGATCGACAGTGGCTATTGGGTTGAGGTCCATCTCCCGGGCGAACTGATTGAGTATGAGTATCGTCTCCCGCTGGGATTTCATGATGGGGACAATGGTCTCCTTGTACTGCATCTGCTCCCTCGGTGTCATCCTCCAGATGCTGAATGGATTCCTTCTGACATTGATCACCTGTCTTGCTATCCACACCTTGAGGAACATGTCCCAGACCCAAGCGAAGGCATAGACCGCGACTATGACAAAGAGGATCAGGACCAAGAGTCGGCTGGTGTCATCCCACTTGAAGTACAGCGCAATGACCACGGCAAACGACATTATCGCCAGGATTGAAGAAACCAGGGCTTGAATCTGCTGGACCCTGAAATACTGAAGGCTGAACCATTCTCGAACTGGCATTTGACCAACGCCCGCGTAGGGAGTCGGGATGACAATTGGCGCCCTTGTTCGGGTGCCCAGGCTGCCTACCCCTCTCTCTAATACAACATCATCGGTTGCGGTAAAAGAATCGAATACAACGTATTTAACCTTATCTGGTTTGGTCAATGTTCAGGTAAAAGAGCTTCCGGTGGCAGGGTCCTGGTCTATGCGAATCTCGGAACCGCAGTTGGGGCACTTCCCAGTATCCTCCAGACATTCCAGGTGAATGAACTGGCCGCATTCGCACCTTGTTCCGGGAACGTCCACCTTCATCATCTCCCCGCAGATGGCACATCGGGTCATGGGCTTCTCCTCCAGGACCTCCTCAGCAGGCTCCTCGGTCCTTATCAGGAACCTGTACATCAAGAACCAGAACAGGCCTATCCATATCAGGAATATTAGCCATCCGGCGTTGGAGTGAGCGACCAGCATGGCCTGCAGACCTTCCTGCGGGGTGTAGGTGTAGTACCCGACCAGCACGATGACGACCATTCTGAGGATATTTGCCACATAGGCGGTGATGATGCCCAGGACCATCAGCAGACCAACCTTCCTGTCCACCCTGTCATATTCGGTCAGTACGAAGGATAGGAACGCCGAGGCGAAGATGGTGAACGAGTAAATGCCGGAACACGCGGTGCTGATGTAGACCGATATTTGCGGGCCCGCCTGCGTGGGGAACGTGATGGTCAACCAATCCACGGTAGCTGGTATCCCGATCAGATTGAGGAAACCAGAGACCTCGGGAGCCAGAAGGTATGCCGAGTACAAGCTCACGCTCTCATCGATGTTCCCAATGACGAAACGTGTGAGCATCAATGGAACTACCAGTATAGCGATGAGTCCAGCGAAGAACAGAAAAATGAAGTCCCGTTCACGCTCGTAGCTGTTGGGTATGAAGTTGTAGGCTATCATCACCGCTCCAAAGAGCAGGACTATCGAGTCGTGGGTCAGGATCTCGGGCGTTGTCGATATGTACAGATTATAGAGCAGGTCAACGACGATCAGGGCTATACCCAAGATCGGGAAGAACGGCTTCAGCCTGCCCTTCAGGGTGATGATGTTGAGAAGTGCGGTGGCCAGGTTCCCTTCCTTGGTCTCAATCTTCAACTTCCCCTTGGGGACCAAGAGCAATGCAAGGAATGCCAGCCCGATGATGAAGAAGAAAACCCCCAATATCAAGTACTCCGGCCCAGAGTCCTTCGGCGGGTTCCAGAGCAGGTCTAATCCGGCAAAGAAAATCAGGAACCACACCAGCATCCAGAGGTATCTGCGTTTTCTCATCAGATCCAATAGACCTTCCAGTCTGGCCATTGTCATCCTTCAAATTAATACAAGTGTGCATATATAAAAACCCTTCCGAGTTGATGGTCGTCAACAGAAGCAAAACTTAACTAACCTCATTACATCACCCAATCGATAACATGAAGATCATCGGAGGGTCGGCTTCTGGAATGCTGGCTGCGGAGCTGGCAAGAGTATTGAATGCGGATTTGGTGGAGACCGAGTTCAGGAGGTTCCCGGACGGGGAAGGGTATGCGCGCATTCTCGGCGACCTGAACGATGAACAGGTGTTGCTGGTCCAGACCACACTTCCCGACCCGAACATCGTGGAGCTCTTCCTATGGCAGGACGCGGTCAATGATTTTGACATCGAGAACTTGATCACCGTGACGCCGTACTTCGGGTACGGCAGGCAAGACAAAGCATTCGAGTCCGGGGAGGCTGTCAGCGCCAGGGCAATAGCAGAAAGGATCGAGCTGTTCACGGACGAGGTGGTTATGGTCGACATCCACAACCCTCAGGTGCTGGAGTACTTCGGAAAGCCAGTGACACATCTGACGGCAGCTCCGGCATTCGCGCGGCACCTGGACGGGAAGGTGGACATTGTTCTCTCTCCAGACGAAGGAAGAATGGAAATGGCAAATGGTGTATCTGAGATCCTGGGGACCGACACCGATTACCTCGAGAAGATCAGACATGACGCCACCACGGTTGAGATCAAAACCAAATCGCTGGACGTCGCCGGGAAGAGGGTGGCGATAGTGGACGACATCATTTCTACGGGCGGAACGTTGGGATTGGCCACCAAGCAGCTGAAGGAGGAAGGCGTTGAGAGCATTATTGCCCTGTGCACACACGGCCTGTTCATAGGTGACGCGATGGACAAACTCTACAACTGCGCTGAGGTGATCTCGACGGATACGGTCGAAAGCGAGCACAGTAAGATCTCTGTCGCCCAAGAGATCGCGGATGCCATCGGATGATGCCTTACGTTCGTAACGAGAAGGTTTGATATAGAAAACGACCATTATTCGACACCAGAGGAGGTAGTGAGATGGCTATCGACCCAGTCTGCAAGATGGAAGTGGACGAGAGCGCTCCTGCCGCGACTGCGGAGTACAAGGGCAAGACGTATTATTTCTGCGCTCCCGGATGCAAATGGCAGTTCGAGCAGGATCCCGAGAAGTTCTTGGAGTGAAACCCGACCTTTCCAACCCGTGAGATGCCGACATGAGCAATGAGTTGCAGGAAGAACCAGGTGCTGGAGGGGCATATTCTCTGAAAGAGAGGATCTTTGAGAGCAAGGTCCTTTGGGTGCTTTTCCTGATATCCCTGGTCTGGACAATATCTATCTTCATTGTCCCATTCACGATCCCCCCGGGCACGGTCTCAGGGCTGGAAGGCAGTGCCAATCGAGTGGACTTTCAGGAACTGTGGGACACCTTGCCCCCATACCCCAAGGCGGTCTACTACCTCGGCGATGCGCAGTGCCACCAGATATCCAGCCGGACGCTCTACCTCAACGACAACGAGATGCCTGTCTGTTCGAGAGATGTTTTCATCTTCCTTTTCATAACATTGGGGCTCTTCGCGGGTATGCTGGTCAAGCGGAGCTACTACATTTCCGCAGGCCTACTGAGCGTCTTTCCCAGTAAGTTCAGGGATTACGTCAACCGCACGATAGGGGCTACATGGTTCACGATTATTCTCGTTACCCTCCTCGTACTGCCGGTGGGCCTGGACGGAGGACTCCAGTTCTTGACTGAATACGAAAGCACGAATCTCGTACGTATCCTCACGGGCATCCCCACAGGCTTCATTGCAGGATTCCTCATAGCCATACTGGTGAAATCCGTCAAGGCGACCAGAGAATACGTGATGGAGGGCGAACTGTCCCAGGAGATGCCCGCGGATTCCGACTAGAGGTCCTCGAGCGCCAGCTGGACCGCCTCTTCTGGAGTGGATGCGAAGACCATTCCTTCAGGCGGTTCTTCAGATCCGAGGCTTTCCCAGCTTTTCAATGAGACCACCTTCTTCCCCATGCTCAAAGCATGAGCGATCTCTGACAGTGTACCGAACCGACCGCCGACGGCAATCAACACGTCCGCCGTCCGTACGATTATCACATTCCTGGCTACTCCCATTCCTGTGACTATTGGAATATCTACATAGGGGTTGGCGGACTCCTTCTCCATCGTTGGCAGAACGCCGATTGTCAGTCCTCCAGCCGATTTGGCGCCCTTGCACGCAGCCTCCATGACTCCGGCCAGGCCTCCGCAAACCAGGGTGGAGCCTTTCTCGGCGACCAACCTCCCCACGGTTTCCGCGTTCGACCTCTGCTCATCGCCTATCTCCCCATCAGAACCAATGACGCCGACAATCATGCTACCAACTTGGTGAATGCCAACAGTCCAGTTAATCCTATCGAAACCCATTCCAGCAATGTGGAAAACATTTAAAGCGAATTCACACTATCGACCGCCGTGGCGAAGAAGAGGAGGAAGACCGAAGAGAAGAAGGAGCACTTCAAGAAGCCCGAGTTCGACGAAGTGGAATTCATGCAGAAGGAGATCGGGAACACGAAGATCGCGCTCCTCAGCATCGTCTTTTCCGTTCCAATCGCGGTATTGGCCTACGTCATCACGCTTGCCGGGCTGCCGGTCGCTGCCTTCCTGATAGGAGTCGGAAGCATCTTCCTGCTCAAGTACGTTTACCAGTTCTTCAACATCGAGACCGACAAGTTCGAGAACAAGGACTGGGTGGGCAACGGCGCGATGTTCTTCCTGACCTGGCTGGCTATCTGGGTCCTGATCCTGAACATGCCGTTCTCCGATCTCACGAATCCCACGATAGGGAAGGTAAGGATGCTTGGATGTCCTGGGGCCGGGTTCGAAGAGATCACGCTGGACAGCAAATTGGTCAACACATGCACGCTGCAACTCAATGACACCCGAGATTTCACGGTGACGACGACAGTGACCGACAACAGCGACGTTCAGACAGTTGTCATCCAGTTCACGTCACCGGCAGTTGAATCTTACCCAATGATCAAAGGTTCCGGAGATTCGTATTCGTACACCCTGCCACTCTCGACTGGCGACAGCAGAATTTTCCACATTTTTGCAGAGGATGTCAACGGCCACACCGAGGCTTCTCCAACCTTCACCTTCTCGGCCGTAAGCTGACCTAGACGGATTTCTGAAGGAACTTGGACAACGGGAACGTATGACCCTTGGAGAGAATCTCCTCGTTCATGAGAACATAAAAGGTCTTGGATACTGCTTCGTCCAGGTTCTTTCCCAGGCCCAGAGTTCTCACTTCCTTTTTCAGCAGGATCTTTGCGTTCCTGTATTCCCTTTTCAGATCGAAGAACAAACGTCCGTTCTCGACATAGGGACCTGCTATCCTCTTCCTCGATCCCTTCCACTTCTCCACGAAGTCATCCGCGTTCTTGAGCCATGGGACTGGTCCCATGTGTTTCCTGACCATTGGAAGTTCAGCTGAATTGAGCTCCACGAAGATGAGTATCTCATTGTCCACCACTTGGGCGCTGGTATCATGAACTGTGAAATCATACTTCTCGCAGAGGGTCCTGATGGACTTCTCCGCCTTCCAAACCTGGGGATAGAGGATGTCGTCGACCACGTCTGGCTTCTTGACCACGACCGCAAGGAAGTCCGTTCCCCTGGCATCCATCTTCTTCTGAACTGCCTGCTTGGTAGGTTTCTTGGGTTCACGGGGGAAGAAGAAGCTGATCTTGGGATTATCCAGATACGACTTGGATCGGTACATCAGCCTTGACATCTGATCGAGGGACAGAGCCGAAGCAACATTCCTGCCTGAGTCAACAGGATCTATGAACACCAAAGGTTCCCTGAACCTCTTCTTGGCCTTCTTGTCCAGTTCAATCACGTATCCATTCCTCCACCTGGATGTGCCCTTGAGGACCTTCTGGAAGGTCCCGTACTTGAGGACCAGCAGTTCGCAGAGATAACCCGACAGGCCCTGGACCTTCGCCTCCGCACCGTACACCCCAATGCCCTTGGCGAACCTCTTCAGCAGGCGGACCTCGTCGTTCTGCCCCTTCTTCAGATTCTCCTTGACATATGCGGTATGGAACGGTGTCCTGTCCACTGCGCTCAGCTTCTTCCTTGGGTCCTTCACTTCGTAACATGGAACGATCTCGGTCTCGAACCCTTCGAAATCACCTGAAAGGTATGGATGTTCAGCATAATGCCTCTCTGGCTTGTTGAGGGCGTAATCACCGAGCATCAGGCCGTATTTCTCCAGGTCGGCGCGGGAGGTGGAGGGAGAGAAGCAAACGAACATGTCGATCTCTGGGTCCTTCAGGTGCGTGCCCTTTGATGTGGAACCGACCAGCAAAGGGTGAGCTTCGATACCCAGATTCTCTATTTCGGATTCGAGCATCCTCTTCAGAATGGTGATTACCTCCCTGAGACGCTCCTCCTCCGACTTCGAGGGGACTATCCTCTTCAGCACTCTTTCCTCGGTGCTCATTGCGAGGACATTCTCGGCTGGGGTTAAAAAGGGTTTCTCATGAATCCGCGTCGACCTAGATACTATCAAGCCATAGGAGAATGGCTGCGACTTCAAGGCTCTGGAGCTTCATCTTCATGAAGGGGCGAAGGAGTATGTTGTGTTGGCTCATTTTTGGTTATACCTATTGCCAAAAACTGGAGGTCCTAGGTTCAGATGCTGCCTCTTTTTGGTTATACCTATTGCCAAAGAATCAGAAGTCTCTGGCATAAATCCTGCTCTCCGGGTGCCCCCTAACAAACCACAACAATTAATTCGTCAATCGCATTCATCATAGTCGTTATCATTGGGGAAGAGGGAGGAAGATGTCATACAGTATCGCTGAAGTGCCTGATCCGGTGAACGAACCAATTCTGAACTACGCTCCGGGGAGTCCTGAGAGAGAGGAACTCAAGAGGAAACTGGATGAACTCGAGTCCAAGAGCATCGAGATACCCATCATCATCGGGGGACGCAAGTACAAGACCGGGAACATGGGCGAATGCCGCGCACCGCATGATCACAAGCACCTGCTGGGAACGTATCACAAGGTGACCAAGGCCCTGGTGGAGAAGGCCATCGATACTGCTTTGAAGGCGAGAGAGGAGTGGTGCTGCCTTCCCTGGGAGCAGAGAACGGCGATATTCCTAAAGATGGCCGAACTGCTTGCCGGACCTCACAGGCAGACTGTGAACGCCGCCACGATGCTCTGTCAGGACAAGAATGTCTATCAAGCTGAGGTGGACGCTGCCTGCGAGCTCATTGACTTTTTCAGGTTCAACGCGTACTTCATGCAGCAGCTTTACGAGATGCAACCGATTTCCGATGAGGGGACGTGGAACAGGGTCGAGTATCGTCCGCTGGAAGGGTTTGTGTTTGCAGTTACTCCCTTCAACTTCACATCCATAGCTGGGAATCTCCCAACATCTCCTGCACTTATGGGGAACGTGGTCCTCTGGAAACCTGCCAGGTCGGTCATCTACACAGCACATTTCCTGGTGGAGTTGTTCCGGGAGGCCGGGGTACCCGATGGCGTCATTACCATGCTGCCGGGATCTGGTTCAGTGATAAGCCCCCCGATATTGAACCATCCATACTTCGCGGGGATACATTTCACGGGAAGCACTGCAACATTCCAGCATCTCTGGAGGACCATCAGCGAGAACCTAGAGAAATACAACACATATCCCAGAATGGTCGGCGAGACCGGTGGGAAGGACTTCGTGTTCGCCCATCCGAGTGCCGATCTGGATGCCTTGGCGACGGCTCTTCTCAGAGGCGCGTTTGAGTACCAGGGACAGAAGTGCTCCGCGGCATCAAGGGCGTACGTACCCAAATCCAAATGGCCGGGACTGAAGAGGAAGCTGTTGAAGGAGATGAAGACAATGAAGATGGGTCCGCCGACGGACTTCTCCAACTTCATCAACGCGGTCATAGACAAGGAAGCGTATCAGAACATCAAGAAGTACATCACTTACGCCAAGCGGTCGAAGGATGCCGAGATCATAGCCGGTGGAGATTGCACCGACAAGGTCGGGTATTACATAGAGCCGACGATCATCCACGCCAAGAAACCCAAGTTCAGGACGATGGAAGAGGAGATATTCGGTCCGGTGCTGACAGTGTACGTCTACCCAGACAAGGACTACGAGAAGTATCTGAAGATTTGTGATGAGACGTCACCATACGGTTTGACCGGGTCGATCTTCGCACAGGACAGACATGCGATATGGAAGGCCCAAGACGCTCTGAGGGACGCTGCGGGAAACTTCTACATCAACGACAAGCCAACGGGAGCCGTGGTCGGCCAGCAGCCCTTCGGGGGAGCCAGAGCATCGGGGACGAACGATAAAGCGGGAAGCCTCCTGAACCTGATAAGGTGGGTCTCGGCCAGAACGATCAAGGAGAATCTCAACCCGCCAAAGGACTACAGGTACCCGTTCCTGAAAAAGGATTAGGCACCGTCCATCGAAGCCCTGTCTACCAGTTCGGGATCGAGCCTTCTCCTTATTCTTTCCTCGCTGCGGACCATGATCCCAAGAGCCCTTTTGCCGAATTCGTCTATTTCCCCATCAAAGGCCTGACTCAGCCGGTTGTTGCATTCTTTGGTCTGCTCCTCCCCGGCGCCTTGAGTGACCATGATCTCACCCATGACCGAGAGCATCATGGACTTGTTCAGATCGGCAAAGGCCTGGTATGTCTCTATCTCGGCCTTGTCAAGCTCGGTCAGGAAGCTCGCAAGGAGGTGAGTGGTGGCTCTGATCTCATGGCTGGTCTCCTTCTCGCTCCTCCGGTGTATCATGAACGAGACCAGGAAGGTGAATATCAACCATCCTCCCACGGCTGTCAGTATGGACCCCCATGGCGATGCTTGGGTATCGCTCAGAGTGGTGAACGCTATCCCGGCGTCTTCGGGATTTCCGACCAATACTATCCCGATGACCAGTATCACAACTGCGACGATGGCGTACACGAAGAAGTCCAAGTGACGTTTCACGGTTTTCACAAACTCGTTCTGGCTCATGGTCGAAAGATTGCGACCTTGATGATATTATTTGCGCTTAGGCAGCATCCAAGAGAAGTGGGGGCACCGGGATTCGAACCCAGATCAGCTGGTTTCCACCATGCGGAGGATATCTCCGCATGAATTGATTACGGGTCATTGCTCCAGTTAGTCATCACCTGTCAGCAAACCCGTTGGCAATCACGCCCATAACTGGAGCCAGCGAGGATACCGTGTTACCCCATACCCCCACAGGGCCTATCGCTTCCGCATCTTCTGCTTTCGCTTCCGGCGGCGCATCTTCTTCTTCCTCCATTTCCACCGCTGCTTTCCGCGTTTCTTCCACACTCGTGAACTGCGTTTCATCGATAGACCTCAAAGGCTTACTGGGACAACTGAAGACCCATGCCATGAGCCTTCTGGGAATAGAGAAGGTTTCCATATAAACTCTTCGGCTTTCGATGATTTTCAAAAAAAGTTTAGAGGGCGAGATCCAAGGTCTCCACGTCGTCCGCCTTCCCGGAGGCAGAGATGGGTTTCTGAGTGCCTGGGGGAGAGACCCAGAACAATTAAAAGCTGTTTGCTCTTTGGTCCCGGTCCCATTTCTAAGCTCCCAAGAACAGAAGCAACGATGGGATCTCTCTGCCTTATCTCGCCCGTTTCAAGTGAATTCTTCAAGGGTTATATTGGTTATTAGCAATAATTAGGAAGTCTAAGAAGTGATATCGGACCTGTTTGCGAAGATTGAGGTTCGGTGTTGTCGAATCGTCATCGAAGCATTGGGTCGCTCAACCATCTAGCATACATCAAAGCGGCAAATGAAAACGCTTATTTACAATCAGTCTTTACTCGGAACGGAAGCATCGGTTGGTGGATGGATCCACTGAACGCTTGAAGGTGGGTAGGGATTGAGTATTCAGGAATTGGAGAAGCCAGTAGGTTGCATTGAGACCATGGCAGCCGCGCACAGGAGCGGTGGCGTGACGATAACGGACCTCATCAGGAACGTTGGGATGTCGCAGAAGACCGCTTATTCTTCATTGGAGAAGTTGATGGAACTGGACCTGCTGCAATGTGAGGATCTGGTGGACGGAGGCAGGACGGTTCGGAAATACTCGACGAGAGATAGGGCCGAGAAGCTTGCCATGTATCTTGACGCCGTTTGCACGACCATGAAGGAACTGGAGAGGAAGAGCGGGACAAGGAACTTGAACAGGTTGCCCGTCGGCAGTTTGGCGATTCTCATTAAGATATACAAGGAGGGTTTCACCACCATCTCGGATTTGCGTGAAGAGGGGGGGATGTGCGGGAACACCGCGTATTCGGCATTGGATTCACTGAAGAAATCTGGTCTGATATTTCAAGAGGTTGAGAGCGAGTTCCCTAGGACGGTGAAGAAGTACAAGCTCACTGAGGATGGAGCATATCTGGGGAAGATACTGGATCTGGCGGATATGGCTATTATGCTTCTGAGTAGAAAAAGTTGAGAACTGGCCCTGTGGGAGTGGACCGGACGGGACTCGAACCCGCGGCCTCTACCATGCCAAGGTAGCGATCTTCCAGCTGATCTACCGGCCCTTCCCAACTCAATGGCAAGAACGGAATAAATACATTTCTAACTAATCTAGTAGAATTTCTTCAGCGTTTCCTGGTGGCGGACCCGTTCTCCCTCGATCGGCACTGGATATTCCCCTATCAGGCAACCGCAGCAAAGGTCCTCCATGGGGTGACCGATAGCTTCAACCAAGCCCTCGAGACTGATATGGACTAGAGAATCCGCTCCGATCTCCTTCGCTATCTGCTTCTCGTCCTTCTCATTGGCAACGAACTGTTCCCTGGTCTTCATGTCTATTCCCAGGTAGCACGGATGTCTAACGGGGGGACAGCCTATCCGAACGTGAACTTCCTTTGCGCCAGCCTTCTTCAGTATCTGGACGATCTTCCTCATGGTCGTTCCGCGGATGATGCTGTCGTCGACCACAACTATCCTCTTGTCCTCAACGAGCGACTTGACGGGGTTCAGTTTCAAAAGGACGCTCAGCTCCCTGTCCCTCTGCTCCGGCAGTATGAAGGTCCTCTCCACGAACCTGTTCTTGATCAGGCCCTCGGCCATGGGAATCACTGAGCCGTCAGCGTAACCTGCTGCATGTGCTCTGCCCGAATCCGGTACTGGAAAAACGGAATCTGCCTCGGTCGGACTCTCCACCGCCAGAATCTCACCAATCCTCCTTCTGACATCGTACACGAGCTGTCCGTCCAGGCAGTTGTCGGGCCTTGAGAAATAGACGTACTCGAACATGCAGTGCGCCTTGTGTCTGGGCGTCGGGATCTGGTACGACTTGGCCACGTTTGCACCGACCTCCACTATCTCCCCGGGTTTGAGGTCCTTGATAAACTCAGCTTCAAGAAGGTCGAGCACTGGAGTCTCCGAGGCGATGACGTGACCGTCCTTCATCTTCCCGAGGCACAGCGGCCTTATGCCGTGCGGGTCCCTTACCGCAAACAGCCGGTCGCCGATAAGTATGGCCAGGGAATATGCCCCCCTCAGTTTAGCAAGCGTTCTTGAAATGGCCCTGGTAGGATCGGTCGAGGCTTCCAGCTCACCTGCCAGTATCCTGACTATGAACTCGGTGTCCGATAGACCCTCCAGCCCGGCTCCCTTCTTCCTGAAATGATCTCTCAGAGCCTCCGCATTGGTCAGCTCTCCGTTGTGGCAGACCGCGATATCCCCCATAGTGGTCTTCGCCATGATGGGATGGGCTTCATCTGCCGTCTTCATTCCAGTGGTTGAGTACCTGACGTGTGCTATTCCGACGTTCCCTTCCAGCTCATCCAGGATTTCCTTGTCGAAGACCTCGTGCACCAGTCCCGCGTCCTTATGCCATCTCATCTTGGTTCCGTCGGCAACCGCCATTCCCGCCGCTTCCTGACCCCTGTGCTGGATGACCTTGAGACCGAAGAAGAGTTTTCTTGAGACTGATGAATCTGAACATATCCCCACCAATCCGCAGCACTCTTTGGCTTTCATGCTATTCCTCGTAGTCTGGCAGCGTCTTCTGGAAACGATGCATCTCGCACGGGATGTCCAGCGGATATTTGTCGGTGACGCACCCCAAGCACAGGTCCTCTTTTGGGATCCCTATCGCATCCACAACTCCATCGACGCTTATGTACCCCACCGAATCGGCGGTGGTCTCCGCTCTTATTTCCTCGATGGTCTTCTCGTTGGCCAGGAACTGTTCCCTGTTCTCCATGTCTATTCCCAGGTAGCAAGGCGCTATCAGCGGTGGCGATCCTATTCTGACATGAATCTCTTTAGCGCCAGCATCTCTGACCGCCTGCACGATTCTGGTTATCGTGGTTCCCCGGACGATGCTATCGTCCACCAGAACCACCCTCTTGCCCCTTATGACGTCGGGTATGGGGTTCACCTTCTCCCGTATGCTGATGTCCCTGGACTTCTGGTCGGGCATGATGAACGTCCTTCCGATGTACCTGTTCTTCATCAGTCCTTCAATGACTGGAACGTTCATCTTGTGCGAGAAACCGTAGGCGTGTGACCTGCCTGAATCCGGAATGGGTATCACCAGGTCAGCATCCACCGGGTGCTCCTCGGCGCACCTTGCCCCGGCTCTCTGCCTGACCTCATATATGTTCCTCCCCTCCAAGACCGAATCCGCTCTGGCGAAGTAGACGTACTCGAAGAAACAATGGGCCTTATGGCTCTTCTTGACCATCTGGCGAGAGACCACTCCTTCGCGGGTCAGCTCCACGACCTCACCGCACTCCACGTCCCTCAGGACCTTGGCGTTAAGGACATCAAGTGCGACGCTCTCCGAAGCGACGACAAAGCCGTCCTTCATCTCACCCAGGCAGAGAGGCCGGATACCGTACGGGTCCCTTATGCCGAACACTCTTCCGTTGTGTAGCAGGGTCAAACAGTAAGAGCCGTTGAGCTTCCTCATGAGAACCTTGATCGCCTTGAGAATGTCGTCCGACCTCTGGATCTCGTCCGCAAGGATGTACGCCATTGCCTCCTCTTCCGCCCCCTTGAGGAAAACGTGTCCTCGGATCCTCAGTTCCCTTTTCAGCTCCTCGGTGTTGACTATGACGCCGTTGTGTGCGAGCGCTATCTCACCGATTGCTGTGGGAATAACATGAGGCTGAGCGTTCTCGGGTTTGGAGAGTTTCTGGGAATAATACACGTGGCCGATGCCCGCCTTCCCCTTGAGCTTGTTCAAGTTCTTCGTATTGAAAACGTCCGAGACCAGGCCGAGATGTTTGATGCATTTGATGTTCTTGCCCTGGACCGCGATTCCTGCGGACTCCTGTCCCCTGTGCTGCAAAGCTCTCAGAGCAAAATAGAGATAAGAAGGGGCATGGGAGCCATTCTCAGAGATGATACCGACGACACCGCACTTTTCCCGAGGCTTGTCCGCGTCAGGCATGCTCCTTCGCCCAGCTATATCTTCTAATCTTGGAGCTCACGCCATAACCACAGTGGGCACATGCTTTCCTTCTGATGTGATACGAGTGCTTTCCACATCTCCGACACATAATGTGGGTCTTCTTGCCGGATTTCTTACCCTTAGAAGTAGTCCCCTTGGTCAAGTCGGTCACCTACGGAGATATGTAGATCACGTTGTCCCCGCGCACTATCGCGAGGCTGTAACGGTTGACCACCTCGTCGTTCGCCAGCTCCTGCGCATTCTTCAGAACGAGGTTCATGTGAGGATCGAAACCGTCAAGGACTCCTCTGTATCCTCTCCCGAATTTGAGTTCAACAATGACGTTCCTGTTAATGCTCTGGTTAAGAACCGAAAGTGGCTTAATCATCGGACCACACCGTGAGATATGCTGTGAACTACTTAAAGTCTTTGACTTCATGGAAGACGATATTGGGACATACGGAACGCCGTCCAGGGTGCATGAAACACACGACGGAACAATTCGAAAACTGTCAAATAAAATGACTCAAGAACCCCTGTAAATGGGCAAAATACTATATTGCAATAATCCATTTGCCATTGTGAGAGGATGTGCGCAGAGGAATTGTTCAGGGAGAATGAGGTCGACCTACACCTGAAGAAGAAGGAAGTGGTTCAGAAACTCGCCGAGCTTTCGGAGTTCGAGAGCGAGCTGATTGAGAGAGAGCAGGCGCTTGAGCAGTTGAAAGAGGAGCTCGCCAGGAAAGAGAAGCACCTCGTGGGCTGGGAGAGCGAGATCAAGAAGATAGCCGCCATCGTCGCCGACGAGAAGAAGAGGATAGACAAGATGACCGAGTCCTTTGGCGCGCTTGAAGAAGACCCTCAGAAGGAAGAGCCCCCGGTCGAAGTGGAACACGCAATCCCCGGAGAAGTTGAGAACCCGCCCGAAGAAGAGGAACCATCTCTCGAAGAACCTGACGAAATGGACATCATCGTTGCCGAGGACCTTCTGAGCGATCTGATTGAGGATGGGGGGCTGGAAGAGGATGAGCCAGAGGAGAGGGAAGCACCGAAGAAGCGCCCGTCCAAAAAGGCCGTGAGGAAGAAAAAGAAGAAGTTCGGCTTTTTCAAGTGAACAAGGGTTCCCACGAGAGCCTTGCCTTCACCGAGGACGTCATCTCAATTGATTTCCATCGATATTGACCAGTGCGGGGGATGGGATTTTCACAACGGCTCTCACGGGCCGTCCTTTTGAACCCACGGACTCCTGCGAGACAGAATGTCCCATCTGGATATCTCCAGATCTTAAGTCCTGCGCCTTTGGCCGGAAGGACCCAACACAAGGCCCCGTCCTTTGGCCGTGCTTGGCTACCCCCGCATCAAGCCCAATTCTTCCTGGCTTTATAATTGTTTTTGAATCATGGTATGCCCAGTCTGCCGAGTATGTACTTGCACTCGCTGGGTCTGGCCACCTTCTTCACCACCAGTCGGAACAGGTTGTTCGCGCCTGCGACGCCCAAGACATTCCTCATCCTGGCCATTGCCTCTTCGAGTCCTCCTACACCCTTCTTGTCGCCTATCTGTAGAATATCGACCTTCTCCGAGATCCGCTTCCCGAAGGTCATCCTAATCGTCTTCTGCAACTTGGCGAGGACGGCTTCGACAGTCCTGGCGCTCACGCTGAGCTGCTTGTGGATGTAGACGCCTCTCGACGCTCTGTCAATGGACCCTCTGGAAACCAGCCTACTTGCGATGCTTGCCACTATCTTCTTGTCCATCTTCAGGTCGGCCGCGATGTTCTCGATCGGGACCTCCTCATTGCCCCTGGACACGAGGTATTCCATTATTCTGCTGGTTTTGGAAATCTGTTGAGGAAAGTCACTCACCACCTATTAGCGAGACGACGGACGATGTGAACGGTTCTTCAGGGATCTTGAACACCCCCTTCTTTCTAGAGACCCTGATGGTTATCTGCGTTTCCCTTCGCCCGGAGAGATCGATAGAAGGGTTCAACCTGTCCTCTGCGAATCTCTTGAGAAGGAACTTCCTGAAATTGCGGATCCGCTTCCTCATGGCCGTCTCCATGTGCTTCAATTTGCTCGAGGGGAAATACCTCCTATGCCTTCCGTCAACAATCGTTGTGATCAACCCAAGCCTCTCCAGTAGCGAGGTGTATCCTCTGACCGATTGGGTGCTCACGCCCATTTCCTTGGCGATATCGCCCTGGGTGGAGCCCTGGTTCTCCACGATGGATAGGAATGTCATCCCGACCTTGTCCCGGTTAACCGCTTCCATAATGTCAACCATATCCCCCTCAGATATCATCATGGTCGGATAGTATACCTTCTTGTTCAGAACCACTGAGGAGCTGACATATCCTCCGTGGGAGAGCTTGTCGAGGTGCCACTTGACTGTCGGAGGGCTCATCTTGAGCTCGCTTGCCACCTTCCTCATGTTGCAGCAAGGGTGGAAGATCAGGAACTGGAATATCAACTGCCTGTTGGTGTTCATGAGAACGGATTCTTGCTTACCCTTTTTCTCCTCTCCTTCCCCATATCCTTCGCCCACGACCGATTTGAGCGCCTCCCCCAGCTTCTTAGGCATAGAAAGACCAACTAGCTGTCGTTGAGGCCGTATTCCTCAAGTATGAGTTCGATAAGCTCCTCTGGCTTGATGTCCGAGAACTTCTCGCCGGCCAGGATCTCCGCCGTTCTCAGCAGGTTGGTCAGCGCCTTCCCGGATAACCTGGGTGCACCGCCCTTTCCAGCTCTCTCGAGCCTCTTCTTCACGATGGAGTCCAGATGAGACTCCAGGACGGTTTCGGCCGCATTGTTCTCCTGCCTCTTGATGTAGAGACCCGCTCCCTTCATTATCCCGTATGGATGCCAGTACCTGCTGTGCTTGCTGCTCCTGCACTTGATTATCTTGAGTTCCCTCCTTTCCGGGTGTTCATGGCTAGCATACCGCAGATGGATGACGTTGTCGGCGAGGTAGATGGGGATCACCGATTCCGGACCGCTGAGGTCTCCCAGCGTCCCATGTTCCTCCAGAGTGCAAAGAACCGTCCCTATCTTCCTGGTCTCCCTCAACAGGAATGAGACAAGCTCCCTCTGCTCGTACTTCTCCTTGACCGACCACAGCACTGGTGTGAGAGGATCTATGACTATCCGGGCCTTGTGTCCCGCCCAATCATCCACGAATTCGGCCAGCTCCTTCTGAATGAACTGTGAGAACTGCTTCCCTCCGGCATCGACGAAGACAAGCGCACCCTCATCCACGTAGTTCTCGACATCCTCCCAGCCCATGAGATGGGCTTCCTTGATTATCTGATTGGGCGCCTCGTCCAGTGTGATGAAGACAGCGTCCTCGTCCTCCTCCAGACCCCTTCTCAAGAACTGGGTGGCGAATGTTGTCTTGCCGGCACCTGAAGAACCGATGACGACCGTGGTGGTATGCTCGTTGACCCCCCCGTCCATAAGAGCGTTGAGTCCATAGACCCCGCTCTTTATCTTCTTCATCGGGGAAAGAATCAGACCATGTGAACTTAATTGTTTCGGAAGAATTGAATTCCAGGCCAGGAAACGAAAGGATTTTATCAATAGAGTCAATCTCCAAATAGGGATTGGATGATCGAGTACGACACGATCGTTGTAGGGTCTGGAGCGGGTATGAATGTCGCCTCCAAGGCTTCAAGAGATGGGATGAAGGTGGCGGTCATTGACAGGGACCCCATGGGCGGTACATGTCTCAACAGGGGGTGCATCCCCTCCAAGGTGATGATACATCCGGCCGACATAATCAAGACGGTCCAAGAGGCCGAGAAGATCGGTCTTTACGCCACGATAGAGGGCATCGATTTCGATCGCCTCATGAAGAGGACATGGAAGATAGTCCTCGAGGACAGGCATGCGATGGAGGAAGGCGTCAAGAGGGACCCCAACGTGGACTTCTACAACCAGATCGCGGAGTTCGTTTCGGACTACACCCTGAAAGTGGGGACGAAGACTATCACCGCTCCCAAGGTCGTAATCGCCTCGGGGGCCAGGCCGTCCATACCTCCCATAAAGGGCCTCGGAGAGGTCGGGTTCCTGACCAACAGGAACATCTTCGACATAAAGGAGCCCCCGGAGAGCCTGCTGATAGTGGGCGGCGGATACATCGCGGTGGAATTCGCTCATTTCTTCTCGAGCGCTGGAACGAAGGTGACGGTCATCGGTAGAAATCCCAAGCTGGTTCCCGAGGAAGAGCCACTGATATCCGAACTGTTGAAGCTCAGGTTGTCCAAATATGTCCGGATTTACACACATCATGAAGTGACCTCAGCGAGCATGGAGGGTGATGAGAAGGCATTGATCGCCAAGAACCTGGCCGACGAAAAGCATTACAAGTTCAAGGGCAAGGAGATACTGGTGGCAACCGGTCGCATGTCCAACTCTGACCTTCTGAAACCGGAGAACACGGGAGTGATGACGGACGAGAAGGGCTGGATAAGAGTGGACAAGTACCTTATGACCACAAAACCGAACATCTATGCCATGGGGGACGCGACCGGGAAGTTCCAGTTCCGCCACACCGCGAACTACGAGTCCGAGGTGGTGTGGGCGAACCTGTTCAAGAACAGAAGGAAGATCGTTGATGAACATGCTGTCCCTCACGCGATATTCACACACCCCCAGATAGGCGCTGTCGGATTGAGAGAGGCCGAAGCGAAGGAGAATCATGAGATCCTGGTGGGCATCAAGAGATACATAGATACTGCAAAGGGATACGCCATGGGCGAGGAGGATGGTGTCGCAAAGGTGATCGTGGATGCTGGGAGCAAGCGGATACTTGGAGCGCACATAATAGGCCCCGAGGCGGCCGATCTGGTGCAGCTGGTGGTCGACCTCATGAACGCAGAGCGCGGAGATTTCCTGCCACTAACCAGAACCCAGGTCATACACCCGGCCCTGAGCGAGGTCGTGATAGGCGCTTTCGCCAACTTGGCACCGGTGGGACCGCACCATCACCATTGATTTTTCCCAGAAGAATGGGCCCGCCGAGATTTGAACTCGAGTTACCAGCACCCCAAGCTGGAAGGATACCAAGCTACCCCACGGGCCCTTTGGCGGATTAAGGTGTTATGGGGTAAAAAGATATTCGTCCAACATCCTGGACCGGACTAACCGTAGGGCATGACCTCATCGATGAGGTCCACGTTGGACAGTATCATCCTTCGGCAACAGTACCTCTTCAATCCAAGTGAATCGAGGACCTGCTTTGGGTCTTCTCCTGCCTCAGACTTCCGCTGGAACTCCTCCCATGCCGAAGCGACCACCTTTCCACAAGTAAAACATCTGACCGGGATTATCATTCATTCACCTGTACGACTTCTGCCTCTTCTTTCTTGCGCCGCGTCCCATGGGTTTCTTGGGCATCTTCCTGCGCGGGTCATTCACCAGAAGGCTCCTGTCCCTCTGCCTGTACGCGGACTCCAGCGTCTTGAAGTCCGAACCTCTTGGCTTGTTCACCCTCAGATACTCGACCAGTCCTCTGGCTATTGCGGTCCTGCAGGCATCGGCCTGACCCATGATGCCTCCGCCGGAGACGATGACATCGATATCCACCTTGGTCACCAAGGACTTGTCCGCCAGGGCCAGCGGCTCGACGATCTTCAATCTTGCCAGTTCGGGGTCCACGAGCTCCAGTGGTTTCTTGTTGATCCTGACCTTCCCGACTCCGCTCTTGACGGTCGCCCGAGCGATCGCCGATTTCCGTTTCCCGCTTGTGTTTATCGCCTTGGCCAATCTTACCACCTAGAACTTGGCTCCGAGCCTCTTGCTGAGCTCTGCGAGCTGGATGTATTGTGGGGTTGTGATCTCGCACGCCTTCTCTATCCTCTCGAGCTTCTCCTTCTCGAGTTCCGAAGGGACACCGACATACACCCTCAGCCTCTTAAATGCCGCCCTTCCTCTGGGCTTCTGGTAGGGGATCATCCCCCTTATTGTTCTCTTGAGAATGCGGTCTGGCCTCTTCGGGAAGAAAGGGCCCTTTCTCTGACTGCCGATCTTCCTGATCGTCTGATATTCCTTGAATATGCTATCCGAATCTCCAGTGATAATCGCCTGCTCCGAGTTGACGATGTGTATCGCCTCACCCTCAAGAAGCCTCTTCGCGACAAAGCTGGATAGACGACCAAGCACATGTCCGCTAGCATCTATGACTGTCATTGTTCTCATCCCATGATCCTGACGTGGCTTCCGTCCGGCTTGGCCTTCATAAGTTCCTCGATGGCTATCACCTTTCCGCCCGCACCTTCGATCTTCTTCTTGCCGGATTCGGAGGAATGAAAGGCTGCGACCGTCACAGGTATGTCAATGTTCCCAGCACCCAGGAGCTTCCCGGGCACTAGTATTATCTCCCTCTTCTTGGCATGCCTTGCGATCCTGCTTATGTTGACCTCGGCCCAGTTATTGGAGGGTTTGGACAACCTCTTGGCCACGTCCTTCCAAATGTTGACCTTCTTCTTGTAGGAGAGGGCCTTCAGATCCTCTACCAATCCCACGAGGTTCTCGTTGATTTTCTTGAGCTTTCTCATCAGGAAATCCTCTGAACGCGTTATAAAGGAACATCGGATTATAAACGTTTGGGTTCTGGCAGGGGACTGAACACATCATAGTTCCCCGTTACAAGAATCGAAAGATATTTATATGGGGCGCAAGTAATTATAATGTTCTTAATTTCATGGAGGATGGAGAAGCTCAATGATTCGTTTTGGCCCTTCTGGCATCCCTCTTTCCTGCAAGGGTCGCACTCTCAAGGACGGGATAGAGGACGTACACGGTCTAGGCCTGACGGCCATGGAAGTACAGCTTGTGAGAGTCAACCTCGGTGAAAGGTATGCAATGGAGGACGAGGTGGGCCTCTCGCCGAGGGAGATCGAGGGCGCCATCATAGTGGAGATCAACAGGCGCGAGGGAAAGAAGGAAAAGGCCATTACCGACCTTGACTCCAAGATTGAGAAGGGAGACATCCTCTATATCCTCTCGTCCGGCCTGGCCAAGGACTATGCAGAATTATCGAGACTGGGCGAACTGGCAAAGGAACTTGACATCGAGCTGAGCCTGCACACGCCCTATTACATGGACCTGGCCGGCGGCGGGAACCTCACGGTGAGGAGCATGGACAGCCTCAAGTGGGGCGGACTGATGGCGCAACAGATGGGTGCCGAAGTAGTGGTGACCCACGCCGGTCTCTACGGCGAATTGACACCAAGGCAGACCATGAACAGGGTGATCAAGAACCTCACAGAACTCCGGAATTGGTACAGAAAGATGAAGATCAAGGTGAAGATCGGGGCGGAGACCAGCGGAAGGCAGGAGGTCTTCGGGAGCTTCAAGGAGATTATCACACTCTGCGAGAAGGTCAAGGGAATCGTACCCGTTCTCAATTTCTCACACATCCATTCCAGGGAGAACGGCTCGCTCAGAAAGAAGGAGGATTTCCAGAAGATACTGGACGATGCCAAACCCTACACAAAGAAACACTATCACGCTCATTTCTCGGGTGTGGAGCACGAAGGCGGCAACGAACTGAGATACACGCCCATCAAGAGAGGCGACCTGAGGTTCGAGCCTATGGCGGAAGCGATTTTGGACACCAACCTTGACATAACCATAATATCAAGCTCGCCCCTGCTGGAACATGACGCCATGTACATGAAGGTAATATTGGAGAGGGTTCTGTCCAGGAAGTTGGGCAAGACGTTGAAGAAGAACGGAGGGGCGAAGAAGTGACCATTTCCGAGGACTCGTCCAAGTACCTATTGAAAGAGATTCAGAAGATACTCGGTTCGGACCACAAGGAGAATGTGAAAGAGGTCGTGGACCTCATACTGAAGGCAGACAACATCTTCGTGTATGGTGTTGGGAGGTCCGGGCTTGTGGCCAAGGGCTTTGCCATACGTCTGGTCCAATTGGGTCTCACGGTCTACTTCGTGGGTGACATAGCCACTCCGATCGTGAACGACAAGAGCCTCGTCCTGATAATCTCGGCAACGGGTCAGACGATGTCCGCCATTCAGACGGCCAATATCTGCAGGAGAGTTGGCGCCAAGGTGGCAGCGATCACCGGGAAGGCAACGTCCAAGCTGGCGCATGCCGCGAATGTCATATTCCCGCTTGCGACGGAGACAACTGACGAATCCAGAAAACTCGCACCTTTGGGCACGCTTTTCGAGGACGCCGCAATGATACTGCTCGACGGTGTGATAGCAGAATTGATGGAGAAGATGGGTCAGGACGACGAGAAGATGAAATCCAGGCATTCGATCTGGGTCTAGCCCTTCCTTCGTTTCTTTTTGTAGAGCTTGCCGTAGGAATCCTCGTATTCTTCCCAATAAACGGTGAACGGGATTGGCTTGTATCCGTCGCCGTCAAGTGTGTAGGCTTCAATCTCCGATTTCAATGGATCAACAACTATGGCGCAGTGGTAGCCTTCGCTGAACATGGACTTCTGCGTTCGGATGTCAGTCGGGGACATGAAGCAAGAGTGGCCGGGATGGGAATGGTACCATCCGACTATCATGTAATCGAACCCCGAACCGTCCAGCTGGTCGAAGAGCTCCCCCATGTTCCCCTTGTCGAACTTCACCGAGACCTCGGAAGCTTCCAGGGTGGTCGTCGCCACATCTCTTACTACCGTATACTTGGTACCCATATGCTCGAAGACCTCTCCCAATAGAAAGCCCATGACCTCGATACCATCGTCCCCGTGGTTCAGTGCGTGGTTCCTGATCCTCTGTTCGGCCTTCTTGGAGATGTAGACCGGGAAGACCCCAGATGAGAGAACGATACTCCTGTACAGCTCTTCGCTGGATTCTGCAAGCCAGTAGTGCTTTCGGGTATGCGTCACAGGCGGCGGGGGGTTGTGCTTGACCTCCCTCTTTGTCTCGCTGATGACCTTGGGTGCGCTCATTTGATCACTTCACTATCTTTGGTGGGTTCTTCTTCTTCACCACAACTGGGGGGCTGTATTCGTGGGTGTTGAAATACTCGGCTGCCCTGGTGCAGGAGTCGCTGCCGTAAGGGTTACCGGGATTGGGATTGACCAGAAGGGACTCAACCCCTTTGATGAAACTGAGGAGGTTCGAAGAGAAGCTCCAGTCGTCCAGAAGCCTCGTGCATACGTAACCTCCGTCGTCCGGTAGCATGATGTTGGGATGGAATATCTCGGTCTGCCACTTGATGATGGGTTTCTCGTAAGGGTAGTCCTCGGTGATGATCATCTTGAGCTTGTGGTTGAACAGGTGGGATATCTTGCCGTCCAGCAATATCGGGCCTGGAGTCTTGGTAATGGTCACTTCCACTTCTAGAGGGAACTCGTGGAACTCCGGGTCGGAGACCTCTATGATATGATGGAGCTGACGCTGGCACAGGAGAAGTTCATTCCTCACTCTATCTCGAAGGACATCTGCAGGTAGTGGCATCCGATCTCCTTTGGCCTACTGGCCGCCTTCCGGGTCGGGGATCAACTCAAGAACATCTTCCGACAGTATACCGGCGTCCATGATGGTCGCCTGGCCTCTAAGGACCTGCTTACCTTTTCTGATCACATAGGCACCTGCTGGTTTCTCCCAGTACGACGCGGCGCTCTCTATGATCTCTTCAACGGTGTTGTCCTGTTCAAGGTCCATATCCACAGATGCCCCTGTCTCCGCGTTCTTTACTTTGATTCTGGTTGTCATATCCCTCAGGGGGGGAATCTCTGGGGAGAAGATAAAACGGTTTCGTTCTGGGTATCGATAGTGATTTGACGGACGAATAATGCCCGCAGAAAGGATTATGAAAGCCGTGGACGATTATCGCTGGGGATCTGATATGAAGAACATGTCGGCTGATCTGAAGTTCGGGCCTTTGCGCTACGCTGGAAATCTGAGCACGCCAATTGGATTCTATCTCAGAAGAGAGGTGCTGAACAGCGTTGGTAGAGCTGATAGGGACCTGAAGAAGAAACTGCACAAGAGAATCGCTTCCGGCCAATCCAACGATGGGAGCTGGAACCAGCTATTCGTCAATACGTCGAACAATCTCTGGAACCTCGCCCTTCTTGGATACAGTGCCAAGGACAAGAACGTCAAGAAAGGACTGGACTGGCTCATTTCGAACCAGAAGTACGATTACAGGGAGTATCCGGGTTTCTTCTATTCCAGCAACAGAAAGGAATCGAGCACCATGAGGGAAACGCTCTATGGAGAGTTCGGCCCGGGATGCACTATCTTCTACACAACGCCATACGCCGTCCACCTGTTCCACATGTTCGGCCTCGACGGGAACAAGCAGGTTCAGGAGGCAGTTGACTCATACCTGCAGTTCTGGACCCCAGATTGGTGCGGTTCATGGTGTACCATCAACGTGTTGAGGATGCTGATAGAACACCCGAAGAGCGCCAACACCAAGCGCACCAAGAACGGAATCAAGCACATGGCAGAGGTCCAGACCAAGACCGGTGCATGGAGAGGATATCCCTTCTATCACACATTTCACGCTTTGACGAGGGCAACCAACACAGCGGCCAGAAAGCAGATCGAGAATGCTTTGCCAGCTGTCATAAGAAGGCAGAACTCGGACGGAAGTTGGGGCAAGAAACAGAAGGAGTTAGATACCTTCCTCATCCTTGACGGGCTGAAGAACGCCGGTCTGCTGTAGATACCTGCTTTTCGTGCATGTGATGGGGGCATTCTGGGTTCTCATCCAGCTCCAAGATATCGGAAACGTTCCTCATCCCATCATAGTAGAACACGTTCTGCATGAGATCGGACTGCAGGCCGAGAGCGATCTTGATCGATTCCCTGGTCTGGATGGCAGACACCACACTTGTTGTGGTGATCTCCGCGGCCAGCTTTGGTTCATGATACGTTGTATCCACGCCCGTGCAGCTGAATCTGTCCCCCATTATCTTGAGATGTGTCTTGTTCATCCCGCATTCCAAACAAGGGGTCTCTGGAGGAAGCACTACCTGAACCTTGCCAACAAAGCCGAGAGTGGCAGCGTCCACGTAGGGTATGCCGTGCATGTAACAATGGGCGTTCAAGTGGAGCCTGGCAGCGACATTGTCCAGACATCCGAGCACCAAATCAAAAGAGGGAATGAAATCATCCGGCAGGTCCTGTATCATTTCAGATCTGTATTCGATCTCCAGGTCCTTCTCGAGCTTCTTGGCCTTCTCCACGACCACCTTCGCCTTGAGCTTCTTCTTCTCGGCGTCATCATCATCGAAGAAGAGGCACCTGTTCAGATTGGAGCGCACGACCCGGTCCATGTCGACCAGCGTGATCTTCTTGAAGCCGGCCAGTATGAGGTTCTTCACCGTCTCGTTGCCGATGGCACCGCAACCGACGACCAAGACCTTTGTGTTCTGGACCTTATCCAGGTCGAACCATTCCAACCTCTTCGACCTTTCGTGCTTGTCTTCGTCCAAATAACCCGGCCGGAGCGTCCTCGCCATGCAGAAGAAACAGCCCCCTCGGTCGTATTAATAGGTTAACTGTAAGAGTATACTAAATGATAATCGAGACCTAGGTTGCCTACGACTTACTTGCGTTTGCGTTCGATCATTCCCATCAGCAGCATGCCTCCAAGAAGCACCCTGCGGTCGAAATCCGGGGGTAGAGCAGTGCAGGTCAGGTTCCAGATGTCTCCGATGATTTTGAACTTCTGGTCGATCTTCGCCACCGGGACACCGTTCAACTCGAAGGTCATCTTCTCAGGTATCAGTTTTCCTCCAGGCATGTATTTCCTGGCCATTCCGCGGCCCGTCTTCTCATGTATGCTGCCAATAAGCTGCTTGTGGGCGTTCTGGACCTCCCATTCATCTTTCACGAATCCGGATTTCAATGCTTTCCTTTTGAAGAAGCCAAGCGTGGTATTTGTTTTGGAATCTACGACAGCGAACGTCGCCCATAGATCCAATATCTGCTGCTGCTTGATCTTGAAAAGCTCCTGTTTCATCTTCTCGTCGGTGTAAACCCGGATGTCTTCCTTCAGTCTGAACATCTTCTGCTTCGAGAAGCCTAACATCTTGCCTCTTTGGTCCAGGATCCAGTACTTGTTCCACACAGACAAGACCTTCTTCTTGATGCTGTATGCGTTCTGAAACCAGATGGGTGACCCGGTTGGCAGTGGAACAGGCGCGGCCACTGGTTGGGCCGCGACATACTTCTTGCAGCTGTAGCAGTACCACTTGCCATATTTCTCAATCCACTTCAGTTGACCCTTACATGTTGGACATACACTCATTCATTACCCTCCCGTGTTCTTCTTCGAGCAATCGTTCCTGGGAAACCTTCCCATCGGCTCGAATTGAAGAATGAATCCCATTACTCCCATATATCGTTACCCCTTCCTATGTTTCCAGGGCAACGAATTCGCACATGCTTACAGAAAGGCGAAGGATTATTATCGTTGAGCATATTTAGAAGCCGAACCCAATGCCAGAAGATTTCATCGTCACACCATGGGAAGTCAGCGGGGAAATCGATTACGACAAACTGATAGAGAAGTTCGGTACCGAAAAGGTCACCGATGATGTTCTTCAAAGGATAGAGAAGCACGCTTCACCGCTGCATGTGATGCTCAGGAGGGGCATCTTCTACTCCCACCGTGACATGAACTGGATAATCGATCAGCACGAGAAGGGGAACACATTCTTCATCTACACCGGCAGGGGACCGTCAGGCAGCACTCACATCGGAAACCTCATGCCCTGGATCCTGTGCAAATGGCTTCAAGATCACTTCAAGAACAAGTTCTACTTCCAGTTGACGGACGATGAGAAGTTCTTGTTCGAAGAGAAAAAGACACTTGATGAAACCAAGAAGTTCGCCTACGATAATGCCCTGGACATCATTGCTCTTGGCTTCGACCCCAAGCTGTCCCACATCTTCCTGGACACCGAATACATCCACAACCTGTATCCCATAGCCGTGAAGGTGGCAAAGAAGATAACCTTCTCCACCGTCAGAGCGGTGTTCGGCTTCAACCAGTCCATGAACGTCGGTTCGATATTCTACACCAGCATGCAGGCCGCGCCGGCCTTCTTGGGAAGTGTTCTGGAAGGGAGGAACGTCCCTTGTTTGATCCCGTGCGGTATCGACCAGGACCCTCATTTCAGGATCGCCAGGGATGCCGCGGAGAAACTTGGGTACTTCAAACCAGCTCTGCTGCACAACAAGCTGCTGCCGAGTCTTTCGGGATCAGGCAAGATGTCATCATCCATACCTGGATCGAGCATCTCCACAACGGATGCCGAGGCTGACGTCGAGAAGAAGATCAACAACGCGTTCACGGGCGGCAGGGTCTCCGTGGAAGAACAGAGGAAACTCGGCGGGAATCCGGACGTATGCGCCGTCTACAAGTACTATCTCTATCTGTTCATCCCAGACGATAAGGAGCTCCAAGAGAGGTATGACGAATGCCGTTCCGGGAGCATCATGTGCGGCGAGTGCAAGCAGAACCTGATGTCGCTGGTCTGGACCTTCCTGAAGGACCACCAGGAGAAGAGGGAGAAGGCCAAGGACATCCTGGAAGAGTTCATGTTGAGGGATTGAGATTGACCAACGTTGAGGAACTCATAGAAGAGCTCAGTTACCTTGAGAGAAAGGTACTTCTCACCCTTCAGGACATCAAGACGGCGACTCCTGAAATGATATTGAAAGAGGGCAAGTTCAAGGAGCTCGTCGAGGTGATGAACGCATCCTCCTGGCTCAGGTCAAAGAACCTCGTCACCATCCAAGAGAAGCCCATCAGGAAGTACACCCTGGCAAAGAAGAAGTGGGCCACCAAGAACCTCCCCGAGCGAAGGGCTCTCAAGCTTCTGAGAAAACGCCATGGGGAATTGACATTGGATGAGCTCAAGAACAGCGGAAAGGTGACCGAGAACGAGGTTCCCATCGCGATCGGGTGGATGAAGAAGAAGGGGTGGGCCACGCTGGAGAGGGATGAAGGTACGACGGTAATCAAAATCACCGACAAGGGGAAGGACTCGGTTTCAACTGTTGGCAAGGATGAGGAACTGGTCAGAAAGCTGGGGGACGGAGAATTGACCGAGAGGGATGTGGACCCTGTTGTGATCAAGATGCTGAAGTCCCGAAAGGATGTGGTCAAGGAGAAGGAGATCATTCGAAGGGAGATCGGCCTCACCGACCTGGGCAGAGAAGCTCTGTCAATAGGTGTCGAGCTCAAGGAAGAGGTTGCCCAGCTGACCCCGGAATTGCTGTCATCAGGCAAGTGGAAGGACGTTCACTTCAGAAGGTACGACGTAGGGACGTTCGCCCCATCACTGTACGGGGGTAAGAAGCATCCGCTCAATCAGTACATCGAGAAGATAAGGAAAGTGTTCGCAGAGATGGGTTTCACCGAGATCACCGGCAACTTCGTGGAACTGGCCTTCTGGGATTTCGATGCACTCTTCCAGCCTCAAGACCACCCGGCCAGGGACATGCAGGACACGTTCTACACGGTCGATCCGGACACCTTCCAGCTCCCTCCAGAAGAACTCGTCAACAGGATCAAGGAGATGCACGAGAGCGGGGGAGACATAGGTTCCGACGGATGGGGGTACGACTGGGACATGGATGAGGCCAGACAGGCCATATTGAGAACTCACACGACCGTCAACAGCATCAGATATCTCTCCGAGCATCCGGACCCGCCGGTCAAGACCTTCACCATCGGGCGAATATTCCGCAGGGAGACCATAACCTGGAAGCACCTGCCAGAGTTCCAGCAGGTCGAAGGCATAGTGATGGAGGAGAATGCCAACCTGGGCATGCTCATTGGGATACTCAAGGAGTTCTACAGGAAGATGGGCTTCGAGAAGGTCAGGGTCAGACCCGCTTTCTTCCCTTACACGGAACCCAGCATGGAGATCGAGGTGTACTTCAAGGGCGAATGGATGGAACTGGGAGGCTCGGGCATCTTCAGACCGGAGGTCACGGAGCCCTTCGGAGTGAAGCATCCGGTACTGGCATGGGGACTTGGTCTGGAGAGGCTGGTTATGGTCAACGAGGGCATTGACGACATCAGGGACATCTACGTTAGCGACATCGACTGGCTGAGGAACTCGAAGCTGCCTCGGCTGTAGAACGGTTATTCTCACGTCGCAGAACCAAGAGAGAAAGGGTTATATCGAAGGTATTTTCATCTTGGCTTGAGGTTGACCATGACCAACGTGGACGAGGAAATAGCCAGAGGGGAAACGTGTCTCAACAGTTTGGATTATCAGAAAGCCTACAAGCACTTCGACAAAGCCATCAAGACAGACAATGGTAACGCTCTCGCCTATTTTGGAATGGCGGAATCGGCAATAGGATTGCCGAAGGTCAAGAGGGAGAAGGTCGGCGACTGGTACAAGAAGGCCATCGAGCTCGATCCCAGCAATCCCCAGTACCTGGAGGCATACGCACTCTACTGCATGAACGACGGCCACTTCAATGAGGCCGAGAAATTCTTCAAGGATGCGGCGGACGCAGACCCGGAGAACGCCCCGTTCTACTTCACCGAGTTCGCCATCCAGTATCACAACGTTGCGCCGGTCGTCATGGAGCAATACCTGGACGACGATACCAAGGACATGATCGTGTCAAAGGCCCTCACCTACCTATTGAAGGCGATAGACCTCGACCCCAAAGAAGCGATGAGGTTGTTGAAGTAATCCCGGCAATATCGAGTATATCTAAAGGACTGGTCCCTCTCTTCCGCTGGATGCTTTCCTTTGCTTGCACGGATGGCAAAGCCCTGTTTGGGCATCGTAATGCTCCCGGCAAACCAGTTTTCCGCAAAAGGCACATGCATTGAGAGCGGGAGCCGAGCATATGTGACAGCCACCGACGAGGGTCATCGGAACAGTCAATGGATATCTAGCAAATAACCGTTTCTATTCGACGATGACCATGATTGGGAGCGTCATGCCCTGAGCTCACCGAACGTGGTCACCCTCTCGGCAAAGGCGTTGTGCTTGTGGATGGATTCCTCGCTCTCGCTTCTAACCCGAACGGAGGCCTCATCCGGGAAGTCGGAGTACTTGTCCAGTACCGAGGAGAGAATCCCCCTCACGACATCCTCGACGAACTTGGGGTTCTCGTGGGCGTTCCGCACAACGGCGGCCTCGTCCTTCCGCTTCAAGATCTCGTACGTCGGACTGCTCATGGAAGACTCGACGAGGGCTATCAGGTCCTCGGCCTCGATGTCGACGCCGTTCGGCACGTCCATCTGGATGACCGTCCGGTTCCTCTGGTTATGCGTGATGATTGGCACGTTCTCAGGCTTAGATTCCATCTCCTCCCAGATGGTCTCCATGGCGCATGGACAGGCGGTCATGCCCACGACCTCAACGCCGATCTCTCTCTTTGCCCCCTGTTCGTCTCCTCTCTTCGCCGTTGCGCTGGAGAACATCTTGAACCCTTCCAGGCTCTTCTTGCCCAGTGGGGTCTTTCGTTCCAAGAAATATTCAGCCTCTATGTGGGTCTCCGAGAGAGAAGCGTACTCATGCCTCTCGAGAAGTGATTCGCATATCACGGATGTCAGGCCTTCAATGCTCTCCACCGGTTTCCTGACGCTCTCGTCCACTATCTCCCCGATCACTTCCACGTTCCTTGAGAGATGTGAACCTTTCATGTCCGATGGCAGGTCGACAAAAGCATCAACAACTATGTTCAGAGTGACGACCTTGCCCGGCCTCTTCACAGAAACTGGCTTTCTCACGCCCGTGACACCGACTCGTGTCAATTTGAAGCGTTTCTCCGCCTTCTGGTTCTGTAAGTCGGACCATGGTCCGGAACACTCCCCCGTCATCGCCAGTCCTATCCCCTTGTTTCTTAAAAAGGTTATCTTTCCAGCGGGAAGGTCACTCACCCAACAAGTGAACCAGCAGCTTCCTGCTCCGAGCCTTGTTATCGAGCTCCACGAAGACGATCTGCTGCCAAGTTCCCAGTACTGGACTACCTTCAACGAAAGGTATGCTCAGGCTGGGACTCATTAACGAAGCCCTTACGTGAGAGTGCCCATTGCCGTCGTGCCACCTCATCTCGTGCTCGTACCTGGCCCTCTTTGGGAACAGCCTCTCCAGAGCGTCGGGAAGGTCCTTCACCAATCCGGGTTCGTACTCCAGCGTGGTGATTGCGCTCGTGGAACTGGGTGTGAAGATGCATGCTATCCCATTGCTCAATCCGGAATCCCTCACTATGCCGACCACTTCGTTCGTTATGTCCCTAATATCCACTTCTCCGCTCGTCTTGAACTCGATCGTATCTGCATGAAAAGCCAAGCCATCACCCGGACTGCAATATGCCATTCAGCATAAAAAGTAATGCAAGAGTCCTGCGCTGCGATTGGTCCACCAACTGCTACTTTCGGCCTATTTTCTGAGTATCATCCCGTTAGATTCCATGGTTATGGGGTTTATTTCCGCTTCGATCGCCCCCGGGGGATTGTTCATCCCCAACCCGATACCGACCATCTCGGGCCTGTGCATGAATTCCTGGGCCACCGCGTCTACTTCTCCGGCGATCGTTGCCAGGAAGGTGTGGGATATCCAGTCCTTCACGTTCTCCACGACCTTTGCTACCATCTCGTTCATCACGCTGACAAGCTGGTTGAATGGCAGGTCCATTCCTACATCCTTCAGGGAATCGTTCTCAAGGGCTATGACACATTCCGCATGTTCTCTGAGGTCTCGGATTCCCTTCTCGGCCTCTTCCGACCTTCCTTCCTCGGAGAACGGGGAAATCGCTATCGCGATGGTCACGATGCCTTTCTTCTTGGCGGCTTCTGCAATGGCTGGTGCGAGGGCGGTCCCGGTCTTTCCACCCATCCCGGCGATGAGGAACAATATCCCGGACTGCACGGCCTCCAGAGCTTCCTGTCCGGCCACTTCGCGTAGCACGTTCAGGTCGTCGTAGTAGTCGAGCGTCCCCGGTTTGGGTTCCCTCTTCCTGTTGAGGCAGATCTTCGTTTCCGCCTCTGTCTTCTCAAGGGCTTCCCGGTCCACGTTCATCGCTATCGTTCGTATGCCTTCGATGCCGTTTCCGTGCACCAAGCTCACAATGTTGCAGCCGGCACCACCACAACCCATTGCGCATATCGTTGGCTCCAATGCGTCTGCGTAAAGTGTGCTGACCACTCTGCTTATGTCGTCTTCGGTTGTTGCTGCGTTCATCGTTTGCCTCCACGTGGCTGTTGTCTGTCCCGCAAGGGGTTTGTGCCAGAAAGACCGGGGCGGGAGAGTGCATCCCATCCCTAGATTCGACCTAGAGTGCATCCCAGCATGATAGAACCTTTTTCCTTGCTAGTTCGGCCCCATCCCAGCTTTCTGGCGGCGTGTGTCGTCTCAATGGATTATCGAGGTATGATCTGATCTTTGTCTTCAAATCGGATGGCGGGGAGCTTATCGGTTGCCTTCCCAATGGCCTCTATGTCCTGAGTGATCTGTGCAATCACGTCCTTGGTGAAGTAGTTCCTCAGTGCGGTAGAGACCGCTTCGCTCCTAGAGTCGAAAAATCCTTTTTCCACGAACTTGTCGACCAACTCAAGGAAGGACGGCGGCAATCTCACCAGGATCTCATCTCCCTTCCTCTCCAGAAGGTCAATGAAGTTCTCCAGTGCTGCCCTGCACAATTGCGACCTGCTGTCGAAATCCTCGGTCTTGTCCAGAAATGTGTCCATTCTCTCCACATGACTGGGTTCCATGCGAAGTGTTATTCTTCCCTTGGGCTGCTCCATTTATCCACCACCGATTTCTCAATATTCGGTATGACGTTCGTCATATTCAAGGTTTCCCGAACAAAATTGAGACGGTGTAAAACGGACATAGCGACTTGGATATAAATAACCTTTGCCGATGTCTTACGACGTATGCCGATGAGGTCTTCGCAAACAAAAACTATAACTCAAGATTCCATTGTTCTGGCGGTCGGACATGACGGAATACGACGCGAAGATCATTGAAGATAAATGGATGAAGAAGTGGGCCGAGGACAAGGCGTTCGAGGCCCGGGCGGACGAGAACAGGCCCAAGTATTTCGCAAACTCACCCTATCCATATGTCAACGGGTTCCTTCATATCGGTCAAGGCATAACCTATCTCCATCCCGACATCATGAGCCGTTACCAGCGGATGAAAGGGTTCAACGTTCTGTGGCCGTTCGCCTTCCACTGCACCGGAATGCCAATTGTCGCCGCGGCAAAGAGGATCGCCGAAGGTGAGCCGAGACAGGCCGAGACCATGAAGAACTCGGGCATCCCTGAAGGAGACATATCCAAGTTCGCAGATGAGAAGTACTGGATCGAGTTCTTTCCGAAAGAGGACAAGATAGACCTCTCGCGATTCGGGCTCTCCACTGATTGGTCAAGGACCTTCAGGACCACGAGCATCAATCCACACTACGACAAGTTCGTCCGGTGGCAGTTCAACCGCCTCAAAGAGATGGGGTACGTCAGGATCGGTGAGCATCCAGTAATATGGTGTCCAAAGGATGAGACCCCGGTGGGGGACCATGACAGGGCGCAAGGAGAAGGCGAGACGCCGTCCGAGTTCACGCTGCTCAAGTTCGGTTATGAAGGTAAGTACCTCTTGGCTGCTACGCTGAGACCGGAGACCGTCTACGGACAGACCAATCTCTGGATGGACCCTGACGTCGAGTATGTTGAAGCCGAAGTGGATGGAGAGCGATGGATCATCAATGAAGAATGCGCCGAGAAGCTCGGGGACCAGAAGAGAGAGGTCAACATCATCGGTAAGGTCAAGGGATCTGATTTCATCGGCAAGTATGTGACCGCGCCAGCTATTCAAAGAGAGATCATCGTCCTGCCAACTCGGTTCATCGATCAGAAGAGGGGAACCGGAATTGTGACGAGCGTTCCATCGGACGCACCGGACGACTGGGTCGCATTGAGAGTTCTGCAGGAAGACGAGGAAGGATGTCGGAAGTACGGGCTTGACCCGGAAGAGGTCAGGAAGATAGAGCCGATCGCCATCATTGAGACCAAGGGCTGGGGAGACCTGCCGGCGGTGGATATCGTTGAGAAACTGGGCATCAAGAGCCTTGATGAAGTGGAGAAACTGCACAAGGCGAAGGAAGACGTCTACAAGGCCGGGTTCTACGACGGAAGGATGAAGAGCATCTGCGAAGAGTTCGCTGGCATGGCCGTGATAAGGGCAAAGGACGAGGTCAAGGAGAAGATGATGGACGAGGGGGAGGCGTCGACCATGTACGAGCCCAGCGGGGATGTTGTTTGTCGCTGCCTCACACCTGCAGTAGTGAAGATAGTGGATGACCAGTGGTTCCTGGCCTACAGCGATGACCAGTGGAAGTTGAAGGTCCACGAATGTCTGGACCAGATGACGCTCTATCCTGAGATCGCCAGAAAACAGTTCGATTATGTCATTGATTGGCTGAACGACTGGGCCTGCACACATCATTTCGGTCTGGGCACCAGACTTCCATGGGACGAGAAGTGGGTGATCGAGTCACTCTCGGATTCCACCATCTACATGGCGTACTATACAATATCACATACACTGCAGAAGATAGACATCGAGAAGGTTACCGAGGATGTGTTCGATTTCATCTACAAGGACATCGGGACTGCTGAAGATGTTGCGGCAAAGACGGGGATACCTGAGGATTCGCTTCTTGAGATGAAGAGGGAGTTCGAGTACTGGTACCCGTTCGATCTAAGGCATTCGGGAAAGGACCTGATCCAGAACCACCTTTGTTTTGCGCTGTTCAACCACGTTGCCATATTCGACAGGAAGTACTGGCCCAAGAGTTTCGGCGTGAACGGATACATCACCATGAAGGAGGCGAAGATGTCCAAATCCCTCGGCAATGTCAGAACGCTTAGAGACTCCCTTACACAACTGGGCGCTGATGCGACACGACTTACCCTCGCGCAAGGAGGGGAGGGCCTGGATGATCCTTCGTTCGATCCCGAATTCGCTTATACGATTGGCAGGAAGCTCGAGAACTGGTTCGACTATGCGACCGGGGAGCATGAAACACGGGAGGAGCGGCGACCGATAGATGCATGGTTCAATTCAATCCTGGCCAGGGCGATAGTTGAGACCGAGGAAGCGATGGAGCTGATGAACCACAGAACCGCATTGAAGATATGCTACTTCGACCTGCAACGCGAATGGGCGTGGTATCTTAGAAGGACGTCCAAAGTGCCCAATAGGGCGACGCTGCGATTATACTTGGATGTGGAAACGAGACTTCTGGCGCCGTTCGTTCCATTCATCTGTGAGGAGATCTGGGAGAAGATGGGTCACAAAGGCTGCGTCTCGCTGGCACCATATCCCGAGCCCGATGCCGAAGGACTCGATCCGGTAGCGGAGAGGTCAGAGGACTTCCTCAAGTCCACCCTGGATGACATCCGAGAGATTCTCAAAGTCACCAAGATCACTCCTAAGAAGATATTCCTTTACACCTCTCCTGAGTGGAAGTCGAAGATCTACCAGATGGCCATCGAACTCGCCAAGGAGGACGGACTGGAGATGGGGGCGGTTATGGAGAAGGTCACCGGAGACCCGGAGCTGAAGGAAATGATGGGTGTAGCTTCAAAGTTCGCTGGAACAGCGGTGAAGGACATCGGCAGGATGTCCAAAAAAGACCTTGAGAGGTTCGGAGAGCTTATCGACGAGAGAGGTTACCTTGGAGATTCGAGCGAGTTCTTGAAGGGCGAGTTCTCAAGCGATGTTGAAGTGTTCGATGCAGACGATGAGGCGAAGTACGATCCGAGGTCGAAGGCCAGGTTTGCGACGCCGTGGAGACCCGCGATATTCGTGGAGTGAGCGTGCGATAGTTTTAATAGACAACTTCCGATTCAACTGGTCGGGGGCCCGTAGCTTAGCCAGGTTGAGCGGTCGGCTCTTAACCGATTGGTCATGGGTTCGAATCCCATCGGGCCCGCTGGAAATACTGGCTCAGGTAACTTTTATATGTGCCGAGAACCATTTTGACAGTGCAATTAGATTGGAAGATGAGGAGGGAGTATCAGGAGATGACAGACAATTGCCTCCAAAGAGGGCGAGTAATCCTCACTCTATCGGTTTCCTGCTGTCTATTCGCGATGAGCGTGATCCCCGTTCAAGGAGGAGTATTCGAGAAGTTGTCTGAGAATCTTTCCGTCTCTGAGAACGAATGGCACATCTACGTCGTTGACGAAGGAATCCAAAGCTCTATCGATATAGATTCATCCTATCTGCCCCACATCTCCTACCGCAAGTATCCAGAATATGTCCTCAGTTACGCAACGTGGGATCAGGGGTCCTGGTCTCTTCAGACGATAGATAACAGATCTGGTTCAGGGTGGATATCCTCATTGATTCTGGATTCCAGAGACATACCAATGATAGCTCATTGGAATGCGCATCCCCATCCAGATAGCAGTGCCCTCAAGATGGCTTATTGGGGTGGCGGAAATTGGACGTTCGACGTTGTGGACCCCATCACCTCCGTTTGGCCATCGATAGCACTGGACATGGATTCAAAGGAATTGCCCCGAATATGCTATCTCAAGTGGGCTACCGATAAGGATCTATGGTTAGCAGAGTTGAACTTCAACGGAACATGGGATTACGAGATTGTGGACTCTCGAGGAGACATAAGGTCCCCATCTCTCTTTGTTGATTCGGAAGATCACACACACATCAGCTACGAGGACATGGCTCTGAATGAACTAAGGTACGCCCATTGGAATGGCACTAGTTGGAGCATACAAAGGATAGATGGCGATGATCCTTCGGGTATGTGGAGCCTTGGTGGATGGAGTTCCATCAAGGTGGATAGATATGGAAATCCCCACATTTCGTATAAGGGAGGGCGTGCCGGTACACTCAAGTATGCAACTAGAGTGTTGGGCAAGTGGCAGAACACAACGATTGACACCATGATAGGGCCAGGTACGTCATTAGACCTCGATTCTCTAGGAAACCCTCACATTGGGTATGAAGGTGGAGACGCAAGTCTGAGACATGCCTGGTGGAACGGATCGTCTTGGCAAATTGAGATTGTGGACGAGAACGGTAGTGCGTGGGTTGGCGACTTCCCTTCGATGCGAATAGATGGGAGAGATGAGATTCACATCACCTATCTTCAATGGGATCCAGTTTCCCGCGAAGGCTATACAAAGTACGCGACGACCAGTGAGCTTCCAACAAGCGAAATCGAAACATCTGTTGATATAGACCCCAACACCCTTAACCTCAAATCCAAAGGCAAGTTCATAACCGCCTACATCGAACTAGAAGGTGCTGATGTAAGGGACATCAACGCATCCTCAATCTTGCTGAATGGTGCCATCTCCCCAATCCTGGACGAGAAATATGGTTTCGTGACATCAGAGGATTCCTATATAGTCGACCATGACAATGATGGAATAATGGAGAGGATGGTGAAGTTCGATAGGGCTGAGGTTGAGAGGATTCTTACGCCGAGTGATGAGGTTGTTCTGAGAATATCGGGTTCTTTGTATGATGGGGCAGAGTTCGAGGGGAGCGATACAATTAGAGTGATTAATCCATAGAGATAGATTGGCGCATTCATGGAGAAAAAACAGAATAAGGAGGATGAGAATGCCAGAATTCAACGTTCTATATACAGTGTCCCCGGCATTGAGAATTGATGAACCCATGAAGTATGAATTCAGGGACCAAGGCAAAACAATCGCCACCGTAGTTGTTGGCAAGCTCACAGAAAAAGACGCGGAAGGCGGAGAGTACCAGATTGGACTGGAGATTCACGCAATACTAGAAGCTGAAGATATCGAAGATGCCATGTCAAGGGGTCGGGAACTCTCGGAAGGCGTCCTGAGTGTTATGTCCTTCTGTTCTGGTGTGGGAATACCGCATCTAGAGACCGACTTGGCGTACGAGACTACCCCCGAAATCGAGAATCGATCATTTATCCAATACTTCGGCGTTCCCCACTCGCAAGTCTCCAAAGGAAGCCTCGATACGAAAACAATGAACACACTGACGGTAGCATTTGATACAGTAGCTGATCCAAAAACGAGTGACCGCCTGGGTAGAGCTGTAAGATGGTATAGAAAGGCAGCGAGAGAAACGGATATGATTGACCGTTTCTCATCTTACTGGCTGGGCCTGGAAGCGCTGAATCCCACACTAGAGAAGCACTATGCTGCGAAAAGGTTCAAGTACACCTGCCCTGAATGTGGACATCAATGGGAACACCAGGGGCTCTCAGGAGTCAAGGCTTTGCTTGAGAATGAATTCGATGATGGCATCGAGATATTTCGCCGGCTAAGAGAACTTAGGGTCTCAATCCAGCATAGCACCAAGACAACAGATGTGTTGTACTTGGAGGCAACAGAATTGGCTGCGCCACTCAGAGAGGCTGTAATCACGGGAGTCTTGGCGATTCTCAATCTCAAAGATCTGAAATCTGTCCTAATGAAACATGAGATTACTAACGCTATCCCAATTCGTATCGCTGTTCCTGCAATTATCCACGGAAAAGACCCCAACAATCTTGGTTGTCCTGGGGAAGACCCGCATCTAGAATCGGTCGATTTCGCTGAGCTTGTCCGAGCCAAAGAGGACGGTTCTATTCGAATCACGGGACAGGTGAAACTAGCTGCAAGAGTTGCCGACGGTGTCAGGCTAACAGTGAGCGAATTCAGAATGATGGGCGAGAACGTGACCCTAAGGAGCGTAGAAGTAGAGCCTCCGCAGGGTGTACGATGATTTCATACGTACTATCAGATTGCACTCGGCATTGTCCCAAGACACTGTTGGTGCACAGTATTCATCCCCTCAATTGGGATCCTGTTGAGAGCCTAGTACTCCTTATGCTTCCCATTGCTCCAGCTACTCACCTCAGTCCTCTCGCTTGGTCACTTTCAGGAACCCAGGAGTCTTTTTCCAAGCATCCCTGTGCTTGGAGTACGAAGAAAAGGAGGTCATTCCACCAGTGTTTACAGCCCATTCCAGCAAGACTTCTTCTCTCTCCTTTCGAGACATTAATATTAGCGACTTCCATGACTTCGGTGCCATCAAGAAAGCAAAATTCGCCAGGACACTGCTGGTGGCATCCAAGTAGACCTCAAAAACCGCTCGATATGAAAACGCAATCGTCTTAGAATCAGAAAGTGTCCCTTGGGTAATCAAGAGAATTAGACTATCAAGGCGATGACTGATTGAGCGAGAGACAAAGATCTGCGAGATTCCAAGGTGAAACATCATTATTGTTGCTGACAGCAGGAGTATAAGGATAATGAAAAGTGTCACTGCTTCAGTGCTCCCAGAGGGAGACTCTGGAAGTATCAAGAAGTAGAGTTGAGAGATCAGACCGTAAATGATGAAGAATATGAAGACATAGACCCAAAATCCCCGAAAGCCCCAGCGATGCTTCACCCATTCATATGTGATTTTTGTCGTGAGTGTCAGAATCCAAAGAAGAGCTACACCCGACAAGCCATGGAGACTCATGACGTAGGCAGAGATGCTGAACATTATGACAACAAGTGAGAAGTTGAGAGCGGCCGCTCGATTGTACATCGAAGTCCAGAAACTGTGATAGTGCGTCAGCAATGATAGCCAAGTTGGCACGTCCAAGGTCGATTTCATATCGTTCCTCCCGGATCCATCTTCTTGAGTCCTCCGACCCCCACATCTTGCTAGTCGCTCATCTCTGAGTGTCGTTTCCCATTTTCTGTCCCGGGGCATGAATCAGGGACTTCTTATTCTCGTAGAGATACACTATGGGAATAGGCGGAAATCTCTATTATGATTTTGGAAGGCGGACCATGCCGAGTATATTCTCCTTGTCGTCCATTAGTACCCTCTCATTGCCCCTCAAGGTCTCATATACTGAGACACCGCCAACGTATGTTACCTGCAGCTTCTTTAGTTCCTCCAAGCTTTGATGGTAATTGGTGTGATACTCAGGAGTGAACTCACCTTTTTGGCCAAATCTCCAAATATGCGTAAGACGACAATACTGGTTCTTTCTGCAATGAGGGCAGGCGACAACCTGATATTCATTGTGTACTTTCCATACAGTACCGCCTTTCATACGATACCTCCTTGCGGTTTCCTCATCATCAAGCCAACTTTTTCTCAGATAGTTCCCTCCAAGGCCAAGTGCGGATATCAAGTTGCACATACTTATCGTTTCCCAGTTCGTCGCTGGCAAACTCCATATGTTTCCATGTCTCTTGAAATCGACTAGCCAATTGAGCATGAGTTCTCAAGGGAGGTTCGGTGTTTCCTCCAACGACTTTCTGTGCCCCAATAGACCGGGATACAAAGTTACTTGATCGCCTTGACCTTGGCATATGGACCAATGACGAGCATTATGGGATAGGATAAGTATTAGAAAAACATTAGATGTGAAAGTGTCATTCAAGAAAGTCCTGCTGGTCAAGCCATCTGGGAAACACGGACTGAGCTTTGCATTTGATATAATCCCCACCGGTCTTGAGTACCTCGCTTCAAGCATTGAGGGAGTTGTGGACGAGGTCAACATAATAGATCTGGAGATGGAGCCCAAGCCAATTCAACGGACCATGGAAAGGTTTCTGGATATGCTTAAGCCAGACCTAGTTGGAATCTCAATGTCGGCAACAGACCACAGTGAAGGATTGGAGATTGCGGAGATATCACACAAAAGAGGAATCCCCACCGTTCTTGGCGGTTACCATCCCACGGCGATTCCAGATGAGATGCTATCACACCCATATGTGGACTTTGTGGTTCGCGGCGAGGGTGAGATCACAATGCGGAACCTGGTCGAAAAGGGAGATGGGAGGGGCGTCAACGGAGTTTCCTACAAAGATGATGACGAAATAGTCCATAATCCGGATCGGGAGCCAATAAAGGACTTGGATATTCTGCCATTCCCAGCTAGGCACCTCAGACGCCACAAGTATCATGTGACCTTGAGGAGAGATAGAGAACACGACGTGCTTACCGCGTCAAGGGGTTGCTGGGGCAGGTGCAGCTTCTGCTGTGAGCCCAGTATGAGCAAGAGTCATCTGCGCAACCGTGCTCCTGAGAAAGTGATGGACGAGATACGGGAAATCGTCAGGTTTCATGAAGGAAAGCCGCTGAGCATAGAGATTACAGATCCGCATTTCATGGGCAGGCCCAGATACGTAGAACAACTTTGTGATCTGCTGGCTCAGAATGAGTTGGACGTTAAGTTCATTGCGAAAGTGCGACCTGATACAATGGCAAAATTCCCTGAGATCGTTCGAAAGATGATCGCCGTGGGGATCGACTGTTTTGAAATGGGCATTGAGAGCCCAAACAAGAAGGATCTTGAATCCACGTCCAAGGGAATGGAACCAGGCCTTCATCTCAAGGCCGTTGAGAATATCAAGAAATGGGGCGGAAACCCTGGGGGAACGTTCGTTATTGGTTTGCCTGACCAGACCGAAGAAGAAATACTGCAGTTTCCAGTTTACGCCAAGGAACTGGGGCTCACGAGTTCCGCCTATGGTATCGCCACGCCCTATCCGTCCACGAAGTTCTATGAGGATTTGGATGAACAGGGCTTGATCTTCGAAACCGACTGGAACAGGTTTGACGAGATGCACTCGGTGTTCAAAGTCCAAGATATACCGAGCTCGAGGATTGAGGACCTGGCAACCATCTGCATGGCAAAATTCTGGACGTGGGACATCTTCCTCGAGCGGGAACGCCTGCGAATGATGAGAACCGGTGCCAAGGTGCCTTTGGCGACATTTGCCATTGATAGATTGGCCGATCTAAGATTCGGGGCGGGCGCTGGCATACAACTTCAAGAGGGGAATTTTCTAACCCACATCGAGAGGTTTCTTGAGGCCTCATCGGACCCGCATATCAAGAGATACACGGAAAAGATCGGCATGCACAATGTCATAGAGATGTCGAGATTTCTGAGCGTGCTCGGTGCTCAAACCATCCAATTGACCGTGAGGGACAATGGGTCACCTCTTACAAGCTGGGTCTTCAAGACGACCAAGAACAAGGTGGATTATGTGGAGGTCACCGAAGGTCGTGTTGACGGGCCCACGATCAATTTCGAATTAGAGATGGCCGATGTATTGGTGCATGGCAAACCGAACGTGACACTGATTGAGAAGATCCGAACCATCACCAAACTGCTTGCGTCGAACAAAGGCATCAAAAGACGGTACAATCTGGGCCGGTTGCTCTTCGCGGCTGGCATTGAGTTCTTCAGTTATCTGGGAACGAGGAACAACGGAAAAGGGATTGACTGATATCCGATGTGCAGAATGCGGAAAGCACTATTCAATCAGCTACTCTGAGCGACCGCTGTCTTCGGGAATCGCCGATGGACCTGGGGACGTTCAACGGACTGGCATATGAATAATGTACTTATACAAAGCAAGTCTATAACGGTGTAATAATGGGAGGAGGGTTCTGATATGACCCGAAGGATTGGAGCAATAGCGATATTGATGATCTTTGTAGCCTCAGGCTTGGTCATTCCGACCGGAAGTGAAGCTGAGGTCTTCAGTGGAGAACTCGTGCCTGGGAGCAAGGTCGTGTATCTGACCGAATGCAACAACCTTGTGGACAACAACTTTGTGAACGGATCTCTGACGGTGAAGATGGTCGGACAGAGCTTCAACGGGTGTGATGTCATCATAATCGTTCAGTCTAACCAAGTCGGTGGTAGCCTGGAAGTCGTCGTGAAGGATAACACTCTGATAGCCGGCAGCATGTACGTGATCGTCACCGACAACATGCAGGTGGGCGGAAGGATGCTGGTCACAGTCAAGAACAATGTGATCCACAAGAGGGATCCTGCATTTGCGTTGGATTACAATCTGAAGGTAGTGGTCAACAAAAACGGAGGGAACGGCCAAGACATGTCAAAGAACGAAGTCCTGGCCGAGGGTCTCAAGATCAATGTTATTGCGAACTGGGTGAAGAATCGACTGACGGTCGAATCCAAGACAAACTTCGCGGGGATGGACTACAAGCTCTTCGCAAGGGGGAACACGGTGAACAACTTCGACGCGATTATTGTGGGCAACATTGCGTGCAGGGACCACAGCATAAGGTTCGTGTCCAACACTGTGGACACCAAGTTCGAACTGAATATCGAGGGTAACAAGGCAACGAGGAACACCAGGATCAATGTTGACGAGAACAAGGTTCCTTATCTATCTCCTATGGAGCTCGAGGCCAGGATCAAAGACAACCATGCGGCCGTTGGGGACATAACCATCACCATGAACGAGAACGAGCAAACCAACATCATCGATGGCAAATTCGAGAAGAACGGTGCAGGCAGGAACGGGAAGTTCACCTTCAGAGGGAACAAGGCGTACAAAGAGAACCAGATCGAGATACTTACCAACCGGGTAGAGAACAAGAGGGAGATACAGGTCACCGGTAACCAGCCGACACCAGATCCATACGTGATCAAGGACAACTGGGCGTGCAAGTACAGCATCAAGCCGAACCTGCAGTCCGGGCACAAATCATCAGGGAACGACAAGAAGTGCACTCAGAAGGAGCCTACGCACACGGACATCGACGGACTTTCTGACGCATACGAGCAGATGATTGGTACAAATCCTGGAAACTGGGACACCGATATGGACGGTCTGGCGGACGGGTGGGCCGACTATGACAAGAGCGGGACGGTGAACGGCAATGAAGCATTCGGGGAGATCGGCGACCCTCAGGTTCCCAAGGGCAAGACCCACCTGGGAGCGGTGGACACACTGTTCAACAGGCCCAAAGAGGCGCCCAATTGCTTGTGCAAGGATGTGTATGTCGAGGTAGACTTCATGAAGAAGGGGAAGACCATTAGGGCAGGTGGTAGCAAGAAGAGCTCCGGTGGAAGTCTTAGCAGACAAGTGACGGACGGAATCTCGCCCCTCGGTGTTCCGATGGGAGGGACCTTCTCTCTGGTGGACAAGCCGCACCTTCTGACTGCAGGTCAGATAAACCCGACAATCGCCTTCCTGATGAGGAGAGGCATCCGCCTGCACGTTGACACTGGATGGCCATTGGGAGTCGCCAGAGCTGATGCAAGAGGCGGAGGCGAGTGGTTGAGACACAAGGAGCTGTTGAGATTCCAGTTCAACACAACCGAATTCGACATCTACAATTTCAAGAACGGAGAAATCACAAAAGACTGGGATGGAAATGGAGTTCGAGAGCCGAGACATTTCTCCTCCAATCGCAAGGGGTCATTCCGATACATGATAATAGGACACAACTTCTCGGAGGCATCCGACAGGTCCGGAGTGGCACAAGGACCGGGGGACATCATATTCATCTCCCACGGGAATTTCTTGGGTGGGGGCATAAGCAAGAGTGGAATTGGCCAAGCACTTGCGTACACATTCTGTCATGAGCTGGGTCACAGCTTGAACCTGGGATTGTCCTCGGCTACTCATGAAAGCGCTCCTTCGGGGTTCTGGAGCTGCTTGTCCTACAACGAGTCGGTCGTGTTCTCGTATATCGGCTACTCTGACGGTGTCCTGGAATCACATGATGACTGGCCGGACCTGAATCCTCAGATGGGTATTGCGCAATGGTGGACGAAAGACTACTCAAAGTAGACTTGGAGGGGACTGTCCGCACAGTTTAAGGTGGCGAACGTCATTCAAGATTCTGATGCCCAGGAACATCTACTTCATTGGCACCGCTGGTAGCGGCAAGAGCACGATGGTCCACGCTTTTCAGGTCTGGATGAACACTCAAGGCTTTGACGCCATCACGGTGAACCTGGACCCGGGGGCAGAGAACCTGATGTACAATCCCGATGTCGACATCCAGGATTGGATCACATTGAAAGAGGCGATGGAGGATACCGACCTCGGACCCAACGCGGCACAGGTATATTGCGCCGACATGCTCGCCCTCAACGCCAAGGAAGTGGGAGAGACCATCAGGAAGTTCGAGACGAATTACATTCTGATCGATACGCCCGGGCAGATGGAACTGTTCACATTCAGGGAGTCCAGCAAGATAATAGTGGATGAGTTTGGCATGCAGGACTCGATTCTCGCCTTCCTCATCGATCCTATCCTGGCGAGGACACCGTCCGGCCTCATCTCCTCAATAATGCTATCAGCCACGACCCAGTTCCGATTCTCAGTGCCTCTCACAACCGTTCTCTCCAAGAAGGACCTTCTGTCCGAGACCGAACTCGAGAGGATACTCGAGTGGTCCAAGAGCGCGGACAGCCTGTACAATTCGCTCGAAGAAGAAGCCGAAACAGCCGTGTTCCTGTCAAGCACGGAGTTCTTCGTTGCCCTGGAGAACATGGGAGTCTTCCGAGGACTGATACCGGTCTCATCCCTCGAACTGCAGGGATTCGAGGACGTTTACAATGAGATCCAGATCGCTTTCGAGGCCGGCGAGGACCTGATGACGGATTAGCGCAACAAGGGCCGACCATACGGAAGATGCTGGCTCAGCAATTCTTTTCTATCAAATATGATAAAGACCGCAAAAACTGTTTAAGCCACCATTCAGCTGATTCTCCGGTGCGATTATGGCCATAAGTAGAGTTAGTACTGGATTGAAGGACCTTGACAAGATCATCGAGGGTTATCCTGAAGGCAAGGCCATCTTGGTGACAGGGGATGCGGGGGTCGGCAAAACGGTTCTGGGTCTTCATTTCATCGTGGAACAGTGCGAGCAGGGAAAGAAATGCGCCTTCCTGGCGACCGAAGAGAGCCCCGAGGACCTCCGTGCCCAGGCGCTGGGCTTCGGATGGGACCTAAGCAAGTACGAGGATGAAGGCTTGCTCCAGATCTACGAGGTCTTGGAGAGAAGGATGATCGAGGCCAGGTTCTCCGATCCGGGGGAAAGTAGCGTGGAGATTCATTTCAAGGAGGTCGCCAACTACGTTCCCGAGAACGTGTCGAGCGTGGTGGTGGACAACATCGGTGTTTACGCTTTGGGCATGCCGGTCGAGAAGTTCAGGGAACAGCTGGACCTGCTGGTCTACATGCTTGCCAAGAAGGGGTGCACGTCCCTGATAATCTGCGACGATGCTGTCGGGACACAGTACAACAACATAGCCATGTATTCAACCTACGGTGCAATCTGGATGTTCAGGAGGGAGAACGCCTACACCAATAGAAGGGAAAGGCTCATCGAGATAAGGAAGATGAGGAGCACCAAGGTTCCACTGGATTATCTCCCGTTCGAGATCTCCGGTGGAGGGATCAATATGCTGAAAAGCAACCTGGACGAGTAGGTAGAGTCCAGTATTGACGAGGTTTGCCAATGGAACCCAGGAAGGAGAATATCCTCTTCGTTCATGACGACGACGAGCTGTACGAGTACGTCGTCAAACACCTCAGGGAGGACGGCCACAGGATCATAAGGGTCAGTGACGGGGAGGAGGCCACCATGTCGCTGCTTTCGGACGATGTCTCCGTGGTAATCACCGACGCGAAGGCGGACAAGATCAACAGCGTGGATCTTCTTGAGATCGTGGGTGCAAAGGATGGAGATGTGCCTGTGATCATCCTTGCCGATGACGGAACCATGGAAGTCGTGGCACAGGCGATGAAGAAAGGAGCATTCGACTACCTGAAGATGCCGTTCGACGGTTACGATCTAGTTAGCACGGTGAAGAAGGCCTTTAATTTCCGGATGGAAAGGATCGAACGTGCCGAGGAGAAAAGCGAGAAGAGAAGGGAGGACGCGGCACGGCAGTCTCAGAACGAGATAAGATCGCTTCTCACGAACATCATTCCCACCATTCTGCTGCCCTCACCCCAACCGGTCAAGACCCGATTCATAAAGGAGATGTGCGACAACATTGAGCAGTTGTTTTGTGACAAATACATATCCAAGACCGAGGAGGTCGATTCGGTCAGGGCGGCCGAGGTCATTCAGCTCGTCTTCAACCAACTCGGTGGTGACTTCAAGACGATAGAGAGCTCTTCCGGGAAGATAGTGATCGAAGGCAAGACCTGCCCGTGGGGAGACCAAGCGAAGAAGAACCCGGTGCTCTGCATGTTGACCCGAGCGATAGCGTCCAGAGTAGCGGTGAGATGCCGAAGTTGCGCGATGGTGATACTCGAGAAGACTATAGGGAACGGGGACAAAAGCTGCATCATAAAGATAGAGAATCTGTAGCCCGTTCATTATCAGGTAGGATAATCGGCTCAATCTTTTTTTGAACTAAGTAAGGACATCTAATAATCGTCATAGCATGATGATGAGAGATAACCCCTTCGACTATGTCGAGGAAAAACCAAAGAAGAAGGACGACAAAAAGGGCAAGGAAGTTGTAGAGAAGAGAACGGGTGTAGCCGAGTAAGCGGGCTGCTCCTTTTCGCTCCTAATTTCCCGCCTAGCTATGGCGCTGGCTTGATTCTTCTGGAAGATTGTTTCCTAACGATTTATATACCGTCAATCTCGTATTTTCAATGTGAACGGAAAGGATGTAAGAGCTATAGAGAACCCAATATCTGCTATCTTTGATTTGGCCGAGGACGTAAATGCTCAAGCGCCCAAGGTGAGGAAGTCCGTGAGGTACGCGACCATCTTCATCTCAATCTGGTTGATCGTCAACTTCATTCTGGTCCTGCTTTTCTTGTTCACCAGGCAATGGCTGTTCCTGATCCTTTTCATGGCCCTTTTCATCGTTGGCGCCCTTGCACTGAAGTGGCTGAGAGAGGTCAGCGGGTTCTTCAGCTATTATGTAATCAGGCATCGCGTGATCAGGAGCATTAGAGAGGAAGACCCGGTTGTGTACGTTCCCAGGGGTGAGGATTCTGTACAGAAGCTCGTCTATCATCTCGCATCAAAGAACCCGCATGTCAACGAGGGATTGAAGAGGCCGGGTTTGTTTCAGACCCAAGCGATCCTGCGGGGGAAGAGCGGTGTGATGTACTCGTTTGACGGTTATCTCAGGATGAAGCCGTCCACCTTCTGGAAGTGGTTCGGAATGGGATACTCGGGTTACTCCCTTTTCATCAAGAAGTACGATCACCCTCCCCGGCTGCTAGACATGCAGTCACTGAGGAATGCAATACTCGATATCACGAGCACGGGTTCGATTCCTCCATCGAGAGTGATCGCGGTGTGGAGCTCGGGAGAGGATGATCAGTTGGCCGATGATGTGTACGAGTTCGTAACAAACGAGGTCGTCCCATTCTCACATCGGGGCAACAAGTTCAGCACCACGATGGAGATAATAACCGAGAGCCCCGACGGCACCTACGACTTCATCCCATACGTTTCTGACGTAGACTACTAGGCCTTGATGATCCAGTGTGGCAGTTCTCTGAACTTGTAGTGTTCCTTGATCTGGTCGGAGTATATCTGCTTGTAGAAGGTGTTGTACTTCCTGATGTGGAGAACGCCCTTCTTGGTGATTGTGATCCTATATGACTTCTCCAGCTTGTTGATCTCGACGAACCCATCCTCGACGAGCTGATCGATGACCTTGTTGGTCATGTAGTGGTTGGAGCGTATCTCATGCTTGATGTCCTCTTTCGTGAGGTAAGAGTCATCGTTGTCCAGAATGTCATCAAGCTTCTCTTCCAGATCCGCCTGATAGAGGTCGATGTCCAGTTCACCCACAAGGCGGTTCAAAGCAAAACAGCAGTAGATCTTGTAATCCTTGTACACCTTGCTGGGCATGAATTCTCCCGAACCGTAGAAAGAAGTGTTTGAGGATATTTATATGTTGTTTGGGTTTTCGACAATACGATGATTGTATCCCAGACTGGCAGGCATAAGACCAGATTCTGAGAACATGAGAGAAAGTGCTTTATTCCTCCCGGGTTTAGTGAGGTTGTGATTGCCAAAGGTGCGGGCAACTGGATCGTCATCCCTCTGGTGATGGGTGTGGTCTCCCTGATCCTCTCGGTGCAGTTGGCCTCCTATGTTGTATACATACTAGCCAATGTGTTCTTTCTCGCATCCGTCTTGGTGATGATACTCTTCAGAGATCCGCCCCGGAGCACCGGGAGGGGCGTTGTATCCCCGGCTGATGGCAAGGTCGTGTATGTCAACAGGAACAGGAACTCTGTGACAATATCCACGGCTCTTCACAGGGTCCACGTAATTAGAGCGCCCCTTGGTGGGAGGGTCCTGGAAATCAAGGAATCCGCTCAGGAAAGAGGAGTGATTGAATTATCGATAGCCACCAAGATAGGTCTCGTCAAAGTCAGGCAGAACCCCAAATCGTTACTCGGAACGGTGGTCCCTTACGTGGGCAAGGGACGTCGTGTGGCAAAGGGGCAGAGGATAGGCATCGTGGTCCCGGCGGGATTGGTGACAGTGGAGCTTCCGGAGAAGGTCAGTATCGCAATCGGTGAAGGGCAGAAAGTCCTTGCAGGGGAGGGCTCTTTGGGTGGAGTGTCAGGAGGGGTCTAGAGCCGGGGTGCATCTGCTATTTTGTGAATGATGAAAGCGGGCAAGTAACAATCCGACATAGTCGTCAGAATTTTCACCGAAAGGTTCATATTCCTCCGGTTCTGCATTAACTGGGAAGAGAGTAAACGGCAATCGTTGTGGCGTCCCGGGTGAGGGACTCGTCCGTCGTCCGGGGCGTATAATTCTTTTCGAAATGGTTTTACCGTTGTTCTGTATGGCATAGCATGGAGCGTCTAATTTCAGCCCCACATATCAACGTGCGAAGGTGAAAGCGAAGTGGAGAAGAACAGAATTCCGCCTGGCCAGAGGGTCACAACCAAGTTCCCCGTCCTGCATGAGGGCAGGACACCGGTATTCGATGAAGCCCATTGGGATTTCAGTGTTGAAGGTGAGATAGAGAATCCTATCAAGCTGAGCTGGAAGGAATTCCTTGAACTGCCCAAGGTCAAGGTGGTCAGCGACTTCCATTGCGTCACCAGCTGGAGCAGACTTGACAATGAATGGGAAGGAGTTCTCTTCAGCGAGATCGCGAGGATGGTGAGACCAAGAGACACGGCGGGATTCATCACAGTGGACTGTGAGCAAGGATACACCACAAGCCTCTCACTCGATGAGCTGATGGATGATGACGTTCTCCTTGCATATGGACTTGGGGGAAAACCTCTTCCCACCGAACACGGCGGTCCCCTGAGATTGGTAGTGCCGAAGAAATACGCGTATAAGAGCGCCAAATGGGTGAGGAAACTGGTCTTCACAAGAGAGAAGGAGCTCGGATTCTGGGAGAAGAGGGGGTACAGCGATTCCGCGGATCCGTGGAAAGAAGAAAGATACTCATGATTCAACGGACTTCCTAAATATCGGAATCACATTACTGGAATGGGTCATCAAATGGACTATGAACTGGCGGTGGTCGGAGGAGGGCCAGCTGGAGTGGCGGCAGGAATCTACGCCGTTCGAGCAGGTATCTCAACTATTGTACTTGAAGGGAGAATGGTGGGCGGTCAGATCATAATCTCTCCGTGGATCGAGAACTATCCGGGTTTCGAGAGCATATCCGGAATGGAGTTGGCGGAAATCTTCAAGAAGCATCTTAACAAGTACATCGAACCGCACGAGCTGGAGCCAGTGAATGAATGCTCGAAGGACGGTGATGTGTTCAAGCTTGTGACCGACAAGGCTACGTACTCGGCAAAGGCCTTGATCATAGCGACCGGTGCCAGATACAGACATCTAGGTGTTCCGGGAGAGGGTGAGTACACCGGCAAGGGAGTATCGTACTGCGCTACATGTGACGGCTTCTTCTTCAAGGACAAGAAGGTGGCGGTGATCGGAGGAGGGAACACCGCTGCCGTGGAGGCCCTTTACTTGAGAAACATCGGGATGGACGTGTGCCTTGTCCACAGGAGGAACCAGCTCCGCGCCGAGAAGAGATATCAGAAGGATGTCGAGAAGAAAGGGATCCGGGTCATATACGATACCGTCGTCTGCCAGTTCTTGGGCGACCAGACCTTGGAGGCCATCGAGTTCAAGGACGTGAACACCGAGGAGCACCGGACCGAGGAGTTCGACGGGGCGTTTGTCTCAATCGGCCTCATACCCAACACCGAGCTCGCCAAGAACCTGGGCGTTGAAATGGATGATCGTGGATACATCATGGTGGATGATTTCCAGAGGACGAATGTGAGGGGCGTGTACGCCGCGGGGGACATCACTGGGGGAGCTAGACAGATTGTGACTTCCTGTGCGCAGGGTGCTCAAGCGGCCTTGGCGTCGACCGAGGTTTTGGGCAAGCAATATCCATTCTAGCTGGGCAAGGAATCCGTACTGAAATCGACGAAATTAGACGCATTATTCACGAATTACTCTAAATATATATAGAATGATGGCATTACTCCGATTCGAGCCTAAGAGCACCCAGATGGGCATTGTCCAGTGGCTAGAAAAACCCGTGAATCGGTCCGTACACTTCAGAAGAGGAAGGGGGTCAGAATCCTTGGAAGGAGAAGGCATCAGGATAAGTAGCGACAATCTTTTTGTGATATGTAATCCGGACACGTCTTGCGCAGGACTGTTATCCTCATTGCGAAAACAAGACCGGACACTGGCCTCCTATCCGGCAAGATCCAAGGGAGCAACCATTGGCGAATGGATATCAAAACGCAGTCCCAGTGTTGGAAGCTTCTCTCAAGGCGGACCAGAAGAGCAGGTGAGGTCCCTCAAGGTTGTACTCGGCAGTGGGAAGGCGATCGATACCGGATATCATCCGATATCGAATTTCAGTACTGGCTACGACCTCAACAGGCTCTTTGTCGGTTCCCACGACACACTTGGGAGATTGACGCAAGTCACCTTGAAGCTCATCCCCTCATGGGAGGCTGTTATGCCGATCACATATTCCTTCCCCAATCCCGAAGCACTTCTTGAAGCCATTACCAGAGTGATTGGAGGGGGGACATCACCGTACCACATCTCCATCTCAATTGTGCCATCTTACTCGGGCAAGGAGCCTTCCAACCTCCTGGACATCTGCTATGCTGGACCGAAGGACGTCCTGGATGTGGAGGGAGAGAAGATCAGTACTGAGCTTGAAGGGCTCAATGGAAAGAGAGAGACTACCGAGGTTTCCAACGAAAGATGGCTGAAGAGATTCCTCTTGGATAGGATAGTGAACATGGGACATGCATTGGTAGAGGAAGTCCATGTTCCTCTTGTTGCTTTGAACGATTTCCTTTCTGGCACGAGAAGCCTCGACGCACCTTTGGCCTTCTCCTGCGTATTGCTTGACAGACAATATGCTGCCATCGGGGTCTCCCTTCCGAAGGATGGCTCGACCAAGGTGAACTTAGAGGACCTGAGGGCGAAGATCCGGAAGCTACTCCCCTCCATGGGGGGCTACTACGACGGACTAAGTTCATGGATCGAGAGTCAAGCCCAGAAGGAGGATGGCGGTTCAGTTGGCAGAACAATGGCCTCGGTCAAGACAGGGGCTGACAGCGAGGGGAGAATCGCTTCACCGGCAATGGATGGAATCATCTCGAAGTACGCCCTCCAGGAAGACGTGGGTGCGTGGAGGAGAAAGGTCTCACGATCACGCCTGAAGAAGTTATGGCCACCCAAGTGGGGTAGATTGAACGGCAAACTCAGGGAGAGTCTGGAGTCCATTGTGGGAGATCAGAATGTGGCCTTTGACGAGTTCATGAAATACTACTACACTCACGATCTGGCACCTCTCCCAAAGCTTGTGGAACTGATCTTTGAGATGATTCCGGACGTGGTCGCGAGGCCCCAGAATGCAGATCAGATAGCAGCGATCGTGGAATTGGCGAGGAAGAACAGTATTCCTTTGGTGGGTCGAGGAGGAGGAAGTTGGGGGTTCGGTGGAGCCATCGCCACACAGGGTGGGATCCTGCTGGACCTGTCTTCAATGAGAAAGGTCTTGGACATCGATGTGGAGAGAATGCTGGCCTACTGCGAACCTTCTGTCACATGGGAGGAACTATCCACACAGGTCGAAAGGAAAGGTCTGATGATAGGTGCTTGTCCCTCAAGCGCGCCTGTTGCCACAATCGGCGGTTGGACGAACACTGGCGGTGCGGGAGTTGGGTCATACAAGTACGGAACTGCATACTCACAAATCGCGTTCTTGAAAGCTGTCATGAGTAACGGGGGAATGATAGATACCGAGTCAGGAGGATGTTCCAATAGAGGACCTGGCTACGACCTTAACGCTCTCTTCTCGGGTTCAGAGGGAAGTCTGGGCATCGTAACCGAAGCGGCGGTGAAGCTGTATCCGTTGGCGGAGGAAACCAGGCCCCTGGCATATTCCTTCGAGAACGCAATGGCACTGCAACCACCCTTGATGAAGATATCACAATCGAACATCACCCCATTCAATATCGGGTTCTATGACGAGAAGAATTTCGAGTTCCTCAGATTGCTGGGAAAGGATGCACCTGAGGTAGGTTCGCTATTGAGTATTGCACTCCGAGATTCCACTTCCGTCAATGATGTCAACGAGAAGGCACTCGATGAGTTGATGGTTGAGAGCGGAGGAAAGAAGGAGTCTGAGGAACTTGCATCTCATGAGTGGGAAGAGAGATCCTACGAGTTGAGAATAAGAAGACTGGGTCCAGGAGGAACGATCGGAGAGGGCGTCATCCCGACCACGAGCCTTGCAGAGATGCTCAGCAGAGCTGCGAAGATTAGCAAGGAGATGAAGATGATGTCCACTCTGAGAGGCGTTGTGGTTGACAGGAACTCGGTCGCGTTCATGCCTTTCTACCTGTCCAATGAGAGGTTTCCCATCGAGAGCCTCGCTTCCATGGGCTTCGTGAAGAGGATTATCGATGAGGCCGTCAAGTTGGACGGACGATCCTCTGGCCTTGGTGTCTGGTTCGCGTGGAGCCTGAACAATCTTCATGGAAAGGAAGGAGCCCAGGTAATTCGCAATATTAAAGAGATAATCGACATTGATAATATCATGAACCCCGGGAAGATGACCGAAATGAGAGTCTTATGGGGGATTCCCATCCCAGGTTTTCTAATGAATATTGGCCTGAACCTATTGGGAATGATGAAGAAGGCGCTACCCAGAGCGAAGATAGAATTGCCCCAAATTGGAGGATGACCGATTGGAGAAGGTTGCCGACATTGACCTGGACTTGTATTCTTGCCTTCAGTGCGGATACTGCAAAGCAACTTGCCCCGCGTACGACCAGTTCGGATGGGAGGCCGATTGTCCCAGAGGGAAGATATTCTACCTCAAGAGGATGGGGGAGAGAGGTTTCTTTGCGAACAGAAAGAGAGGGAAAGAGGACCAAGCATTCTACGAGACCCTGTTTCACTGCACATCCTGCGGCATATGCGATGAGGTCTGTCACACCGAGATCAAGCTCTCGGAGGTATGGGAGGAAGTCAAGGAATGGCTGGCACACAGAGGCATGGACCCCCTGCCGGGTCACAAGATGCTGAAGGAGCGAATCTACGATCCAAAGAAGAGGAACCCGTTCTATGACGAGAACGACCCCGAGAAGGACATGTTGGATAGGCGAGGAGATTGGGTACCGGAGGGAACGAAGCTCTCGGACAATCCAGATGTGGCATACTTTGTGGGTTGCACCGCATCCTATAGAATGCAGTTCCTTGCTCAGGCAACCGTGAAGATCCTACAAGCTGCAGATGTTGAGTTCACTGTCATGGGACCGGACGAATGGTGTTGCGGTTCTCCTTTGCTCAGAACAGGTCTCGGGGATAAGATCAAGGAGGAATACATCCAACATAACAACCGTCAGGTGGAGAGGAGGGGAATAAAGGAACTTGTCACGGCCTGTGCTGGCTGCTACAAGACGATCAAGGAGAACTACCCGGCCTTGGTCGGATACAGGCCTTTTGAGGTCTACCACATCAGCGAGTATATTTGGAGGCTGATCAAGGAGAAGAAGCTCAAGTTCACAGGAGAGTTCAACAAGAAGGTCGTGTACCACGACCCATGCCATCTCGGAAGACATGCAGGGGTCTTTGACGAACCCAGGAATGTCTTAAAGGCGATACCTGGTCTTGAGCTCCTGGAGATGCCGAGAAATAGGGAGAGATCTCATTGCTGCGGTGCGGGAGGAGGTTTCAAGATAGCCTTCGGTGAGCAAGCCGAGAACATAGCTGTCGGAAGGGTGCAAGAGGCAGTGGAGACCGGTGCAGAACTAATCGTGACCCCATGTCCTTTCTGTGTTGTCAATCTCAACGCCGGTGCGAAGAAGGCAGGACTCGACATCAAGACGATGGACCTTGTTCAGCTCTGTGAACAGGTCATCTAGATTCCCAATAGTGTATTATAGAAGCTAGAAATTCTTTGGTTCAACGATTTGGCGCGGTGGTCCAGAATTGAGAATCGCCATGTTGACATACAGCACAAAACCGAGGGGGGGAGTTGTCCATGCCCTCAATCTCTCGGAGGCTATGCACAATCTTGGACATGAAGTGCACCTATTCTCTCTGAAGAAGAAGGGCGAGAAGGGATTCCCTCACGGGTTCTACAAGGAGACAAGAATCCCGTTCGACGTGTTCAACCACAATTCAACTGGTAAGACGGTAGGGGATGTGCGCCGCATGATTGACGCGTACGTCAAGCACCTGCCGCTTGACTTCGACATATATCACACACAGGATTGCGTGGGGGCGAACTCCCTCTATGAGCTGAAGAGATTCAGGGAACTGAAGGCGCCAACTGTGAGAACAGTCCATCACGTGGATGAGTTCAGGGGAAAGACCCTTACTGAGTTCCAGGAGAAATCCATACACCTCCTGGATGAAAAGATCGTTGTCTCGAAGTACTGGAAGAACGTCCTGAGGAGGGACTTCAAGGTGAATGCTCATCTGGTGCACAACGGTATCGACCTTGCGAAATTCAGTCCCAGCAAGAATGCAAGGAAGAGGAGCAGGAAGCCTTCCATCCTGTATGTCGGTGGACTTGAGGCAAGAAAAGGTGTGGAGTATCTCCTACTTGCCATGGAGCTGGTGCAGAAAGAGGTCCCTGACACGAAGCTCACGATCATAGGACGTGCAGGTCTTACTTCAGGGGAGTCCTACAACGAAAGAGAGATGTTCGAGAGTCTGGCTGAAAGGATAGGAATAGGCAATAGCGTCATTTTCAGGGATTTCGTTTCCGAAGGCAGACTGAAACAGTACTACCAGAGATGTGATGTGTACGTCCTGCCTTCAAGGATGGAGGGATGGGGGCTGACCCTGATGGAGGCCATGGCATTCAAGAAGCCCGTCGTGGCAAGCAGGGTTGGAGGGATTCCTGAACTCGTTGACCATGGCAAGAGCGGGCTGTTAGTCCCATGCGGAGACATCATGGGTCTTGCAGACTCGATCGTCAGGATTCTGAAAGACAAGAAACTTGCCACGAGCTTCGGACAAGCGGCAAGGAAGAAGGTGGAGCTGTTCACGTGGGACAGGACAGCGAAGATGACTCTGAAGATCTACGAAAAGGCATTGAAGAGACAATCATGAAGATGTGGTGATATGGAGGAATACAGAACGGAGCTGGAATGGGAAGGGGATAGAATAGGGACACTTACGACCGGGAGCGGGATTCCAATAAAGTTCTCATCCCCGTCGAAATACAAGGGCGTGGACAATCGAGCTTCACCGGAGGAGCTGTTGATCGCTGCTGAGAGCGCCTGTTACTTGCTCACTTTTGCTGCCCTGGCAGAGAAGATGAGGTTTGAGTTCCTGTCTTACTCCTGTGGGGCCGTCGGGGTCCTTGAGAAGACCGATGAGGGGACCGCTGTCACGAAGATCACGCTGAGACCCAAGATAGTCGTGAAGAGCGAAGAGGATGCCGAGAAAACGGAGAAGGCCCTCGAGATTTCAATGCGTCATTGCTTCATTGGCAACTCAATCAAGTCGGAAATCGTACTCGAGCCAGAGATCATTGTATCGGATGAATGACTCTAGTCGACCTCTCTCTCGAATCTCTGGACAAGCATACCCGGTGACTGCTCGAAAGGGTCACCCGCTTTGTGGAACCCGTGTTTCTCTATCATCCTGAGCGTCGCTTCCTGCCCTAGAAGTGCGTTGACACTGTTAATCCTACATCCTTCCCGCTTTGCCAGATCCTTGAATTGATCATACATCATGGAGCCTATCCCTGTTCCCCTGTGAGAATGGAGAATCGTCTGATGTTCCCCGAAGCAATCTCCTTCGATTATCAATGCCTTATAGACGCCAATGATCCATCCTTCATCCCTCCCACCGAAGAACCTGTACCCCCTCCTCATCTCGTCGATTATCGCTTCTGATGATGGCATCCTCTTTCTTCTCCAGTGGTCTGGATAGTCACTTGCCTCTAGCCAAACGGTCTTGAAAAGCCGCTCAAGTTCTTCAGCGTCATCCTCGTGAAACTCCTCTATGACCGCTTTCTGGTCCTCAGTAATAACTCGTCACCCCCTGAGACCAGTGATGGAGTCCTTCTCGAAATCGAACAACACTTCTTCCTCCCCTCCCTTTCTAATTCTGAGCTTCTCGTCCTCGGTTATGCTCCCAGCGATCTCGGCGACAATTTGCCTCTCCTGAAATATCCTGATCACTTCTCTGCTCTTCTCTGGCTTGCACGTCATCGTGAACCCATATCCGGGATACATGAGGACCCAATTATCCAGCGGAATGTTCTCAGGAGCGGGAATGGCATCCAGATCAACCGCTGCTCCCAGCCCTGACGTCTCCAGAAGCATGCCAATGGTTCCGAGGACTCCTGGGTTTGAAATGTCCCTTCCGGCGGTGACCATCCTCTTCTCTGCCAGTTCCACCAGACAATCCAGTTGCCCTATTGCGACCTCGGACGTTTTATGGGAGGTGGAATCCCAGTTGAGGAATTCGCCCCTCCTCTTCCCGTCCAAGTCAATAGCGATGAGGAGGTCATCTCCCTCATTGCAGCCGGAGCTAGTTATCAGATTCCCCGCCCTGCCGATGATCGATACTGAAATCGATAGATTGTCCGCGTCCGGGTGAGTGTGCCCGGCCACCATCGCCACCTTGAACTTCTCGCAGGCGATCCTTATTCCCCTTGCGATAGAATCCCCTTCCTCATCGGATGTGAAGGAGACGTTGTTTGTCAAAGCAAGAGGCCTCCCGCCCATAGCATATATGTCGTTGATATTGACCAGAACGGAACAATATCCTGCCCATTGCGGATCCGAGTGGAGTTGAGTCCAGATTCCATCAGATGCGAAGAGAATGTACTCGTCACCAAGTTTGATGGCCGCTGCGTCGTCTCCAAAACCCAACACTGTGTGACCGAAATCCTCCACCGGCTTGAGAATATCAACGAACCTGGAAATCGCTTGCTTCCTGCTCAGTCCTGGGTAGTCCCTCACCTTCTTGACAAGTTCAGAGAGCATGCGATTCCTCGTAGAAATCCCCCAGTGCTGAGCACGCACCGCATCTCACACATCCCGCCTTGTTCTTCTGAGGGTCGATGCCATAGACCTTCATGCAGCCGATCGCATGAGAGTAGTAGTCGAGCATGACTTCGGGAGCAGGGGGAGCGGCGTTCTCCATCTTCGTGCCATTGATTGGACGCAAAGGAACCAAGAAAGGGATTACACCCTGTTCGCACATCTTCTCTATGCCCTCCTTTGTGGTCTCCTCGTCCTCGCCCATTCCGATGATGACGTATGAACTGACCTGGTTGTCCCCGAAGACCTCGACAGCGTCCTTCCACGCATCCCAATACCTCGTCCACTGGTGGGCCTTTCCCGGACATTTCTCTTCGAAAACACTCTGGTCCAGTGATTCTACATGAATCCCGATTGTGTCGGCCCCGCTTTGCTTGAGAAACTCGATTCTCTCCCGGTCAACGGGCTCTAGTTGAACGTGAATCTCCATTCTGGTATTGTCCTTCAGTGCCCGCGAGGACTCAGCAAGAACACGAGCCCCTCTGTCATCGAGGCTTGATGTACCTGTCGTAAGAGTGCAATGAGTGAGCCTCTCCTCCCAGGCCCGCAAGGCCACTTCAGTCAATTGATCGGGGGTCTTCAAAGGAATCGTGGTGTCATACTTCAAAGAGAGCTCGATCCCACAGAAGTGGCACTCGTTGCCCTTTCTCCAATATAGGCACTTCTGGCAGACCGTGGTAGCCAGACAGTGTTTTCCGTGCTGAAGGGCAATCCTCTTCATGAGTATCCCGTCGGAGGTCTTCTCGGAGTAGAAGGAGGGTTCTTGAATCAGTTCCGCAGCACACTTGTCTTCGTTTTCGCTAAGGCAATAGTTGCCGTCAAAGAAATCGAGAGATATCGGGGAGTTCTCTGAAAAGCCATAGATAGGTGCATTGACTATCGATTCTCCCACTTCCAGATACTTGCCGCCGGCAGGTCCCGCTCCGGCTTTCCTACCCGTCTTGACATCCTCCGGAGCTCGAATTCCGAGGCAAAGCAAGCGGTTTTTCAACGCAGCGTTCATCTGGCCAATGTCCTCCTCCCTTATTGCCATCGATCATCCGAATGGTCATCCTCTGAAGTATGGCAGACGATAAATAGGTTTCCGTTTATGGTGGTTCATTCTACATTATCCATCTACTGAAGATCTGTTGCACCAGTGAGGTTGGTCACATTGGACTTGGTGAAGAAACCGTCGAAATCGCCAAAGCGATGGATGTACTCGTTGACCAGCAACGTCTTCTCGGATGGTTCTGAGAATGTCTGCTTGAGACCCTCCTCTGGAGAGCCTAGCAGCTCGATCAGAAATCCCATTCCGTCCTCCTTCAAGGAGGTCACAGTATCATCGATATTCTCGGTGATGAAGGCCATGTGATGCACCCTGGGTCCGTAGTTGTAGGTAAATTTCTCCGTTGGGCCCGATGTCTCCAGAGTCTGAAGGGGTGAAATTCCGGATGTGAAGACCGCTGCATATTCTGCTCCGGACAATCGAACAACACTCGTTATTGAATTGAAGAGTTTCACGTAGATGGCGAAGTTGAAATCGTAGTTTGTCAACCGCATGAACTCAAGGACGGCCGCATCCCTGTCCTTAGCCTTTATCCTGGTGGCAGTGTGATCCAACGTTCCAATGTTCTTGAGGTAGTCTCTATCTGGCTTCTGAACATCCAGGTCAATAGCTTGACCATCGGACGAGGAGTAATTGCCTTTCTCTCCCTTCCACTCAATCAGCCCGATCGAATTCGCTGTCAACCTCGAGGGCACGGTCTGCACGAAGGAGTAATTGTCCTTGTGGAGGACATCGTCTCTGAGGAACTCCACTCCTTTGGACTTCTGGATGGAGAAGTACTTCTCGATGTCCTTCGTCTCGAATACGAATGTCTCCAGTCGCGTGTTGGGCAAATGTTCAGATTCTGGATGTCTGTTGTGAGGAAGGAATGGGTTACCTCCGCCTTTCCTTGACCTGACAATTATGTCCGCAGACCCATCCTTTCTGAGGACGCACGATCTGTGGCCTCTATCCTCAAACGCGTCGATACAGGAGTGTCCAGTGTATCTGAGAAACTCATTCGAGGCAGACTCCAGACTTCCGGGTTCCACATTGACAATGATACCCTCCAAATCCCCAACAAGTCCATCCAGTCCAGACCTCTTCCTTTCTTCGATTATGATTGGAATCCTCTCCCTCAGATAGTCATCGCTATTGCTGAACTCATAGACTTGGTGCTCTCCAAGCCCACATTTTGGGCAACTCCCATCCTTCGACTCATCGAAGACCTTCATACAGTTCGCACAAACCAACTTTGACAAATCCCGACCTCCTCCCAGTTTCCGATACTTGCTGTGTATTTATTCTTGTCCCTTATCTCCTTTGAGAGCCCAAATTCAAGAAAGTTTCTTATACGTATCAACTAATCCAATTCATGCGTCCATCACGCAGTTTTCACCCACCGGAGAGGAAGGGGAACCATGAAGAGAAAAGAGAACAGACATGTGGGCAAGGGATTATCGACAGTGCTCAGTGGGATGCTAGCATTGGCGGTTCTTACTCAGTTTGTACCAACAGTTTCAGCTCAGCTCACAGAGAGCTTCGAGGGCGGATGGGGCGACTGGTATCCTGATATGAATTCTGATCCGGCCTTTTTCAACATAGATCTCTCAAGCCTCTACGCTTATGACGGCACTATCTCAGTCGGTATTGGCAGCCACGGCCTCCCGTCACCACCGATCACGGGATGGATTGAGCGAGTCGTGCCAGTGCCACCAAGCACCACCCTGAGCGTGGACCTCTCGTTCCAGTTGTACAGCGAGGGCACTGGAACACCATTAGAGGTTTTGGCCTACATCGGGAACAACAACCCCGCCGATTATACGGACTTCACTCTGGTTGGATCAACTGACCAAGTCGCAGACGGGTGGTATGAGTACACGTATGCGAACAGCTTCACAACGCTACCTTCGGGTCAGATCTATGTTGCGCTGGGAACCTTCAACCACATAATTGGTTTCAAGTCCTATTGGGTTGACTACGTCGTAATAGGCGGTGTTACAGTCGACAATGATCCACCAGATATCACCAACCTGCAACCGACCAATCAGACAACAATCGCAAACAACCAGCCCTTGATCGCAGCGAACTACACCGACGCATCCGGAGTGAGCGTTCCTAGCGTTGTCTTGGAGGTTGACACCGCTGACGTGACATCCTTTGCGACGGTGACCGATGCAGGAACAGCATACACACCATCTGCTCCTCTCTCAGAGGGAGTCCATAACGTATACCTGGAGGCAACTGACACTTCTTCGAACCAGAACACAGGCGTGAAGACATGGTGGTTCACGGTGGATACGATGCCACCGCAGATAACCAACGAACAGCCCGCCAATCAATCCTCCACTGGGAGTACGACGCCGACGATCAGCGCCAGCTTCAGTGATGCGACTTCGGGGTCAGACCTCACCAGCGTTCAATTGATAGTGGATTCGGTTGACGTGACGGCGGGCGCCACAATCATTCCAGGCAGTGTCTCATATGTGCCATTGACTCAATTGGCAGAAGGAGCGCACGATGTATACGTTCAGGTCGGCGACAATTCCAATCCTCAGAACCTTGCCAAGAAGGCTTGGTCGTTCACGGTTGACACGGTCCCACCGATAATCACGAACCTTCAGCCAGTGGACAGTTCACAGACCGGAAACAATCAACCCACGATAAGTGCCAGTTACAGTGATCCGTCTGGAATAGACACCAGCAGCGTGGTTCTGGAAGTGGATACTTTCGGCGTCACTATGATGTCCTCCGTGACGGGAACGGATGTCACATATTTGCCCTCATTCCCGCTGACCGACGGTGTTCATGATGTTCATCTCATGGTTTCAGACGTCAATGGCAATCCATCCGAGGCGTTTTGGCAGTTCACGGTTGACACCACGCCTCCTGTCACGACACTCAATGTTCTGAGTCCGCAATACACAGATGTCGGTGGGAAGACGTTCGTTACCTCAAAGACACCTCTGAATCTCACTTGGGACGATGGAACTGGAACAGGCGTTGAGACGGTGTCATTCCTGTACTATGCATTTGGGGAAATTGAACCTGGATATTCCCAATACACATCTGACTTCAACATATCCGTCTCAAAGGCGGATGGCCTCATCTATGTCAAGTTCAAGAGCATGGACGAACTGGGCAACGAGGAAACAGAGCAGATGGAGGAGCTATACCTGGACAACACGGCTCCCATCACCGACATCGCGATAGAATCGCCAAGTCACACCGATGCAGGCATGACATACGTCACTTCATTGACTCAAATCACGCTCTCCTCAGATGACGGCTCTGGCTCCGGAGTCTCAGAGACGATGTACGGGATCGACGACCCGAGTTGTCCTAACACATACACCGTTCCATTTGCCGTCGGTGCAGTAGCCGAAGGCGCCCACACCATCTACGTCAAGGCTGAGGATTACGTAGAAAATGAGGAGACCGTCACTTCGGTCAACATCTACTTGGATGAGACGCCCCCTGACACGAGCACAGTGTTCGGCGACCCCAAGCACTCGGATTCTGGCATCATGTATGTGAATGTGGGAACCGAGATCAGCTTCATCCCAGATGACGGTGGTGGCAGCGGAACGGCTTCCACGTGGTACAGGGTAATGCCTGAGATTCAATGGACAGAGTACACAACAGGAACCCCATTCTCATTGTCCGGCACTGATGGCCTGAGGGAGGTTGTGTTCCGAAGCACCGACAATCTCGGAAACGTAGAATCTGACAAGACCATGCAAGTGTACCTGGACACGACAGCCCCGACTAGCTCCGTCCCGGGCTTTGACGAGATAGGAACAAACTACCTCAACAACACCCTATCCAGTATTGCAATCACCGCGGACGACGGGGATGGATCTGGAATCGGGGAGATTATGTACGGAATCGATGACCCGAACTGTCCAGACACATACACAAATCCCATCATTGTGGGAACGATGACTGAAGGTGCTCACACGCTCCATTTCAAGGCCGTGGACAACGTTGAAAACAAAGAAGCGGTCAGGAGCATCGCCATTGTCCTTGATATCACATCGCCTGTGGCCGATGCCGGAGATGACATAGATGCAGGCGAAGGTCGTACGGTGACCTTGGACGGGAGCGGCTCCAATGATGGGGCCGGCGGTAGTGGAATCAGCGTCTATACGTGGACGTTCGTTTACGAGGGATCGGCCATCACCCTTGATGGGGCAAGTCCAAGTTTCGAATTCGAAAAAGAAGGAACCTACCTAGTGACGCTTACGATCAAGGACAGCGCCGGACATGAAAGCACCGACACCGTGACGGTCGAGGTGGAAGCACAGGCCGGAGCCGATTCATTCTGGTGGATCCTTCTGGTCCTGGCTGTGGTTGTGGTTTCTATGCTGCTAGTGTTTGCACTATTCAAGAAGAAAAAGAAGAAGCCAGAAGACGAGGAAGAAGAAAGAGAATGCGAGAACTGCGGACACCTGCTTGGTCCACATGACCGAATATGTCCCGAATGCGACAGCCTTGTTGCGGTCGCATCGAGAAGATAGACAGGGTGTTCATTTGAAGCGCGGATCGCTCTCAACTACGTTGGTTTCTCTATCGATTGTCGCTGTGATGATACTGCTGGCCCTTCAAGGCCTCCCGTTGACCATGGTCCAAGCGGCGGATAACAACCATCCAATAGGCAATGGGTTCGTCAATGCCTCTGGAGGGCTGCCTGTGGGAACCAGCCAGCACGCGATATGGTTCGGGGACATAGACAATGACACTTTCCTTGATGTTGCGACCGCCGGGTATTCTGGTGTAAGGGTATGGACTGGTGATGGTGCAGGCAATTGGGTAGATGCATCAGGCACACCCCCAAATGACCTCCCAACTACCTCATATGACGGCGGCATATGCATGGGTGACATCAACAACGATGGGAACCTGGACATCGCTGCAGCAAACTATGATTTTGGAATAGGGAGCGTCGCTGTCTGGACGGGTGATGGAGCAGGTTCTTGGTCTGATGCCTCCATTGGTCTTCCCGCAGGGGGATGGTACACTGGCATCCATCTTGCTGACATTAACAACGACGACAACCTCGACCTCGCGGTCGGGAACGAGAACTTCGGTCTAAGGGTGTATGTTGGGACCGGAACAGGAATGTGGTCCGACGCTTCCACGAACCTTCCCTTGACGGGAGCGTATTACAGCGTCTGGATGGATGATGTCAACCACGACAACCTCACGGACCTTGTCGCCGCCGGTTCAGGTATGCACGTCTGGCTTGGGAACGGCGCGGGGGTTTGGACTGAGGCGTCAAATGGGTTGCCCTTCACTGACATGTGGAGCGGCGTGACCCTTGGGGACATCAACCTCGACGGTCATCTGGACATTGCAGCTTCCATGGACATGAGCGGACATGGTCTGAGGGTGTGGCTGGGTGATGGTACGAGCAACTGGACCCTGGCATCGACAGGGTTGCCCATCAGCGGGCTGTATTATGGTGTCGTCCTGGCCGATCTTGTCGGTGATAAGTACCCTGACATGCTGGTCGCTGGCTATTCAGGAACAACGGCGGTGGAGATCTGGGAGGGCAACGGAGGAATCTCCTGGACCAAGTATCCCGGTACTCTTCCAATAGGTAAGATCATAGGTGTGGCTGCAGGCGACTTCAACAATGATGATCACATGGACATAGGAGCTGCTGGAGAAGGATTCGGAGTTCAGGTCTGGAAGAACGATGCGACGATGCCGCCATTGGGAGTCGAAGTCGATGCTCCAAATGGTGGAGAACAGTGGATCGTAGGCTCACAGCATCAGATTAACTGGACAACTTCAGGTGGAACCCCTCCTCTCACGATACGGATAGAGTACTCGACAGAAGGACTGTTTGGACAGTACACAATCATCAGTGATGGTGAATTGGATGATGGTGACTATGTCTGGGACATTCCCAATACTCCTTCCATCGACTGCTTCGTCAGAGTGAATGTCACAGACTCAACTCCCCTCACGAACTTCGACAAGAGCAGCTTTGCCTTCACAATCGCTGAGATTACTCCTCCCATCATCTCAAATCAGCAGCCCATGAACGAATCGATAATCAGCGACTCTCAACCTGTCATCACGGCCAACTACAGTGACATATCCGGGATTGATACAAGCAGCGTTGTGTTGGAAGTGGATTCTGCAGATGTAACAGCCTTGGCAACCGTCAGCGCCACAGGCATCGCTTACACTCCAACGCTCCCTCTGGCAGACGGAGTTCATGATGTCTATCTGGAAGTGAAGGATAGTTCGCCCAGCCAGAACAAGGCAAATTCGTCATGGTGGTTCAGAGTGGACACTCAGCCTCCAACGATTTCAGATGAAAAACCCGCAAATCAAACTACGACAGCAGATCCGACTCCCGCAATAGGCGCCATTTACAGTGACGCTTCTGGAGTTGACATGACCAGTGTAACGTTGATAGTGGATTCCAACAATGTTACGGCATCATCGACAGTCACGCCTTCCAATGTGTTCTACACACCACCTGCCCCGTTGGCGGAAGGCATGCACAACGTCTCGTTGCAGCTGAACGACAACTCAACTCCGGCTAACACAGCCAAGAGAAGCTGGTGGTTCATCGTGCAAACGGTGGTTGTTGACACGACGCCCCCGAACATCACCAATCTTCAGCCTCCTGACCAGTCAGTAATCGAGAATCCCCTGCCGACGATTGGAGCAAGCTACGACGATCTGTCAGGTATTGACACTGCAAGTGTGTATCTGGAGGTAGACTCAATCGACGTGACTTCTTCATCGACGGTGACGCCTTTTGGTGTTACGTATGTTCCACCATCTCCGTTGACAGAAGGCATCCACAACGTGTACATTGCTCTGGAGGACGATTCTCCCATCCATAACGAAGCAGAGGCCAGCTGGTGGTTCGAAGTGAACTCCATGGCACCCAACGTTACGAACCTGCAACCTGTGAACGAATCACTGACTAACGACAACACACCCACCATAAGCGCAAGCTACAGCGACGATTCAGGAATCGACACCGCGAGCGTTGAACTGAAATTGGATTCCATTGATGTGACCTCCCTGGCCACCGTGACCTCGAGCAGCATGAGTTACACACCTGGATCATCTCTCTCGGATGGGCAACACACCTTGAGTTTGGAGGTTGGGGACGTTTCCGGGGATCAGAAGACGACCAAGGTAATCTGGTGGTTCACTGTTGATACGCTCCCTCCAACTATAACGAATGTCACTCCAACTGATGGAACGGTCACTGGAGCAAACGATACGGCCGTTGTTGCGGATTTCTACGATGAATCCGGGATTGACACATTCAGCATCACCTTCAACTTCGAGAATCAGGATACAGGCGGATCAGTGGTTGGGACCCTAATCATAACCCCGACAGGTATTCGATTCGTGCCTGACATCATACTGCCCGATGGAAACTACTGCGCATATCTGGGAGTGAGCGATACCGCGGGGAACAGGGAGATACAGGATTGGTGGTGCTTCACCATAGACACAACACCACCGGTGGTTGCGAATCTTACACCCGCCAATCAGACAGTCATCACAACCTCCACTCCAATCATAAGCGCCACGTTCCACGACGCCACTGGAGTCAACGCGACAAGCGTCGTCTTGACCCTGGATTCGATTGACGTCACTGGATCCGCGACCGTCTCCAGTTCAGGGATTTCTTTCACTCTTGCCTCCGGACTCTCGGATGGAGTTCACTCTGTCTCGATATATGTCGCTGACATATCAGAACCATCGAACGACGCCACTGTGACCTGGAGCTTCACAATCTCCACACAGACGACGGACACGGACAACGACGGGCTCCCCGACGATTGGGAAATCGACCACTTCGGAGACCTGGGGCAAACCCCGAGCAATGATACTGACGGAGATGGTCTGACAAACATACAGGAGTACAGCCTGGAAACCGACCCAACCGACACAGACACGGATGGGGACGGGCTGTTGGACGGAGAGGACCCAAATCCGCTGGTGTCAGAGGACAGCCAGACGGCGGTATATGGCCCCCTGTTCTATGTTATACTCGCGATTATTGCCATCGCATTTTTCCTTGTGCTATTGTGGTTGTTCGTGATCAGGCGAAAGAGAGAAGAAACAGATGAAGAACTTGACGAAGAGGAATCTGGCTCGGACGAGAATGAAGAGACCGGATAGCCTGTCGAAAAGAATAAATGAGAAGTCTGAAGTCTTTTCTGGAGTTGTCATGGAACAATCACTTGACCTTTCGAAGAGAGGAAAGCCACGGAAGTGGTCGGTGGATGAAATCGTAATTGCGAACGTTCCCAGCATGCTGACCTACATCCTGGGCACGCTGATCATGTTCCATCTGGGGATACTGTTTGGTGTATTGTACATCGCCTTCGTCGTTGTGCAACTGGTCCTGTTCATGAGGTTCGTCTGCATCTATTGCCCCACGTATGACAGCATCCACTGTCCTTCAGGGTACGGTAGGGTGGCGGCGAAGCTGTTCAAGAAAGGTGACGTCAGTCAGTTCAGGAGAATGTTCAACAGGTTCATACCGTTCCTGTCGCTTGTATGGGTGGTCCCGGTCGTGGGAGCCCTTGTTTTGATCTTCACCGATTTCAACTACTACCATCTTGGGCTTCTGATATCGTTCATTGTGGTTGGATACATCATACTTCCATTGTACCACAGGCACTTCGAATGCAGGGATTGTCCGAACAAGAAGAACTGTCCCTGGGGCAAGTAGCCCTGAGATATGTTTCGTTCAGTGGGTTCTGGAATCGTTCATCTGGAAGTACCCTATCCGAATTCTTTTATAATCAGACCAATCTTCATTAAATGGAAATGTGGTCAATCCGTGATGTTCGCTACCAGGTAACACTGGCCTGCAATCTTACTTGCCCCCATTGTTTTGCAAAGGCTCGGCAGCCACTTCCCAATGAACTGACGATTGATGAAGCGAAGGACATCATGTTGGATCTGAGAGAGAACGGAATGAAGCTCCTCACGATGACGGGTGGAGAGCCGCTCACCAGAAAGGATTTCGTTCTGGATCTGGGTGAATTCCTGAACTCGCACGGGATCAGGTACAGGGTTTTCACAAACGGCCTTCTCTTGAACGAGGAACTTGCCTCGCAACTGAAGGAAAGAGGCGCCTCGGAAGTGCAGGTCAGCATAGACGGGATCGAGAAGACCCATGATTCTTTTAGAGGTATGGACGGCGCGTTCGAAAGGGCAATAAGGGCGATCAAAGCGACCAAGAGCGTGGGTATCAAGACCGCCGTGAGACTGACAATCACAGAGCAGAACCACAAGGAGGTCCCAGGAATAATCGATCTGCTCTCCGAGGTGGGCATCGATGCCTTCAGGGTGAGACCTTTCGTCAGTGTCGGAAGAGGGAGCGAGAACGAGAAGTACATCCTATCACCTGAAGCAATGAGAGAGGCGTTCCACAACATCGAGAGTAAGAGGAAGGAACTGCCATTTCCATTCCAGCTGATCACCCCCAGCTTTCATTTCCTGGACAAGGACCCGCCCACTAACGTCGCGGAGAAGACCTTTGTGGGATCGCGGTGTGTATGTGGAAAGCAACTTTGTGCCATAACTCCGGACGGATGGGTGAAACCCTGCGGGTATTTCTCCATCAAGCTTGGCAACCTGAGGGAGAAGAAGTTCGCGGAGATCTGGAACGACCATGAGTTCCTGGACAAGATGAGATCAATCGACCGCCTATCCGATACTTGTATGAACTGCAAGTACCTTGTCTACTGCGGTGGAGGATGCCGCGCGTCGGCATTTGAGAACACTGGCGACCTATGCGCCACAGATCCACTATGCCCCCTGGTGCGTGAATGATAATCCCGGAGCATTGCAGAGAAGTGTCCTTATGGAGGGTGGAGTTCAGGCTGGATGCCAAGACAATCAAGAAGGAACTGAAGGGCAAGGAGGCCTACACCAGGACCAAGTATGTCGCGCTGAACAAAGGGAAACAGTATGCGGTCATAGAACTGAAGAAGACGAATCGAAGAACGTTGTTCAATGACATAACATCGGTGAAGATCATCTCATTGCCCAAGGACACCGCATTCATTGAGGATCCAGAGGTGGATGTTCTTAGCAAACCGTTGCTGGCAGAGAGAGCATCAAGGTCCAAGAAGGAAACGGTCATCGTCAAGGGTCTGTTCGAACACATATCCTTCGTTCACAAACTCAGGTTCAAGGAGATCAGAATCGTGGAGGTTGCTCCTCCCTTTCCTCCCAAGTTGACAACGCTGGCCAAGATGGCTTTGAGGACAGAGGAGATCGAGACGCCCATCAGGATAGTCGAGGAAATAATCGACATACGGGAGTTGGCCAAGAAGGTCAAGACCAAGGAGATAGTCTTCGCCTGTGAAGCTGGTGGTCTTAAGATACCGAATAAGAAGAGCCTGTACATAGACCGGAACCCCAGTATCAAGGATGCCACCATTGTGGGATGCGACCTCACGAAGCGTGTGGCCAGGCACCTCTACGGAAAAAATCTGCCTTTCATCGACATTTGTCCCAGGAACCTGGTTAGGAAATCCAACCTCCCGACGTTGGTGAAGTGCTGTGAGCTCCAGACCACCGGTTTCACGAAGGACGGCAAGCTGGCGATGGTGCCGTGGGGAGCCAAGATCTCTGACGTTGTCGGAGCGATGAAGTACCTCTTGGGTGAGAAATGATGGTGGAGCCGATCACTGTAATCTCTCACAACTACCAAGATGGTCCAACACAGGAGATATCGGATTTCGTTTACGGAACGACAGCCATAGTCAGGAACGGTCATCATTACAAAGGCAAGAGGGTGCTCTTCTGCGGTGTCATTTACATGGCTGAGGACCTGTACAACATATCCGAAGGCCAAGCTGAGGTCTTCATTCCTGAGATAACTGTCAAGGATGGTGTCATCGACAAGCCCCGCTGCCCCATGATCAAGAAGCAGAGGGACACGGAAATCCTCACGCTGGGACATGTCGAGGAAGCAAGGAATCTCAATCCAGACATGGTCTTGGCTTACATCAACACACCTTCATCCATCAAGGCTGAATGCGATGGGGTCTACAACGGCACAGTTGGCCTCAATGTCGCCAGGAGGATTGCAGAAGAGAAAGGTGGCAAGGGTAGGGTGGCCTTCATAGGTGACGTGAACGTCAACAATTGGATGAGGGACGTACTTAAGCCCGAATATCCTGATTTCGAAATAATCTCAGTCCCAGCGGACAGCGTATTCTGCCCCAGTCATGTCAATATCCCGGATGAGCTCTTCTTTGAGATGTACGATGAGCTGGAGAAACTCCATGGAGAGGATCTTGGACTTGAGATGCATGCAGAGGTTGAGACCCCCATGCGCGAGTTCGGATTCGAGAAGGGTGCCTATTTCGGTGGAACTGGTGGTCTCGTGAGAACCCCCAAGGAGTCCGACAAGAAGGTCTGGTTGGTGGGAACAGTGGAAGGCGTCGTGGACAGGCTGAAGAGGGAGACGGACCTCGACGTCTACTCCATCAACATGAGATGTCCGAACATGTCCTACACAACCCCTCAGAAGGTTGTAAGGGCAAGGGAGATGCTGGAAGCGGGCGGCCCGGTTGCCGATATTGTGTACACCCAGTGCCATGAGCCATACTACGAAGTGGAGATCCATGAGGACGGTTGTGTCGAAGATGCCGGCGGAGGAAGGATCCGGATACCCGCAGTGAGGTTGAGCGTATCGAAAGAGATCTCGAAGGGTGCCAGAAAAGCTCTCAGAACCTTGTTATGATTTGTCACTGAGACGTCAAACTCACACAATAATGACTCGAAAAGGGAGGCAGACCTAACCGCTTATTGGGCAGGCAGACCCGGAACAAACGGCACATCCCTGACAGGTATTCGGGGATGACTCTTCAGTGGCGTCGTCAGGCATTTCTTTCCTCAGTATGAACTGGTCACACACCTTGGATTTAAGGGTTTCGCTGAAAAAGTCATTATCGCAACTGATTATGTCAATATCACGACACTAAATGTCGATGAGAAGCGTCTATACGTCGATAAACAGACGTTTCCGTTCATAAGTGTCACGAAAAAGTAACCGGCAAACAGATAAATATTTATTCCACATTGTCCAACTAGAGGATACAGATACGGCTGGGATTCGGTAGATTCCACGCTTGGAGGTTGGATCCGATGGACAAGGGCGTCTTGGTGATAGGAGGCGGCATAGCCGGCATTCAAGCGGCTCTGGATCTTGCAGATTCAGGCGTTCCTGTCACCATTCTCGAGAGAGATTCCGCGCTCGGCGGAAGGATGTCCCAGCTTGACAAGACTTTTCCTACAAATGACTGCGCAATGTGCATTCTCTCTCCGAAACTCGTCGAAGCCGGAAGACATCCGAACATCCAGCTGATGACGAATTCCGAACTGCTTGCCGTGGAAGGTGAGAAGGGCAACTTCCAGGTCAAGGTTCTCAGGCATCCCAGGTACGTGAACGAGGAATTGTGTGTTGGCTGTGGAATCTGTGCGGAGAAGTGTCCTCAAGAGGTTCCAAATGAATTCGAAATGGGGCAGTCCGAAAGGAAAGCCATCTTCAGGAAATTCCCCCAAGCCATCCCCATGACTTTCGTGATTGACAAGGAAAACTGTACGTACTTCCGAACTGGCAAGTGCAAGGTATGTGAGAAATTCTGCGAAGCAAAGGCAATCGATTTTGAACAGAAGGAAGAAGAAACAACTCTCAACGTGGGGTCCATCCTAGTTGCGTTCGGTGCAAAACCGTTCGATCCGAGCATCATGCCTCAGTACGGATATGGGGTCCTTCCCAACGTCATCACAAGCCTGGAGTTGGAACGAATGCTGAGCGCTTCTGGTCCAACGATGGGTGAGATTCAGCGTCCATCCGACGGGGAGCAGCCGGAGAAAATCGCATTCATACAGTGTGTGGGGTCAAGGAACGAGGTGTACGGTCACACATACTGTTCTTCGGTTTGCTGCATGTACGCCTTGAAGGAGGCAATAGATGCCCACGAACATCATGATGAGATAGAATCCTGCATCTTCTGCATGGACATGCGGGCATACGGCAAGGAGTTCGAGGACTATCGCATCCGTGCAGAGGAAGAGTACGGAGTGAGGATTGTACGCAACAATCGAATCGCAGTGGTTGAGGAAACTCTTCAGGGAGACGATCTGGTCATCCATTACTCAAAGGAGGGAGAGATAATGGAGGAGTTGTTCGACCTAGTCGTGCTGTCTGTCGGCCTAGAACCGATGGATAACATAGAGGAGCTCGCAAAGATCCTGGGCATATCACTTAACGAGTTTGGTTTCTGCAAGACAAGTCTATTCACCCCCGTAGAGACCAGTGTCCCCGGAATATCGGTATGCGGGATGTTCGAGGCTCCGAAGGACATACCTGACACAGTGGCACAAGCAAGCGGGGCAGCCTCGTTGTCAAGCAGGTCTGCCACAAGGGTCCAGTCAACCGAAGTTGAGAAGGAACTTCCGCCTGAGAAAGAGATAGAAGGAGAAGAACCTAGAATCGGTGTGTTTGTCTGCCACTGCGGCTTGAACATTGGGGGCGTGGTGGATGTTCCCGATGTTGCTGAATATGCGAAGGGATTACCGAACGTAATCCATTCCGAGGATAACCTGTACACCTGTTCTCTTGACACTCAGAAGAAGATAAAGGATGCAATTGCTGAGCACGGTCTGAACAGGGTGATTGTGGCTTCATGCAGCCCGAGATCATATGAGAAGTTGTTCCAAGAGACTATACGAGAAGGGAGCCTGAACCGCTACCTCTTCGAAATGGCCAATATCAGGGAGCACTGCTCGTGGGTGCATCCAGATAATCCAGAAGCAGCAACTGCAAAAGCAAAAGGACTCGTTCGAATGGCGGTTGCGAAGGTCGGTCTGTTCCAGCCGCTGGAGAGGATAACCGTCCCGGTGACGAAGTCCGCCCTCGTGGTCGGCGGAGGTGTCAGTGGAATGACCGCCTCGCTTGAGATCGCACTGCAAGGTTTCGAAGTCCACCTGGTTGAGAAGGCGGACCAACTGGGTGGCAATATGAGCAAGATAACGAGCACTATATGGGGCGAAGACCCGGTGGCTTTCCTGAGAGAGAAGATAGAGGCCTGCCAGAACGAACCTAGCATCCACATTCATCTCAATGCTGAGATGGAGGATTTTCAGGGCTTTATTGGCAACTTCCACAGCAGACTTACCGACGGCACCGAAATTGACCATGGAGTGGTGATCCTGGCAACTGGAGCTGTGGAGTACAAGCCCACGGAGTACCTTTACGGCGAACATCAAAACGTCATCACACAGCTAGAACTAGAACAGAAACTCACGACCGAGGGTTTCAATCCAGAAGAGGTCGTCATAATTCAATGCGTTGGCTCCAGAACAGAGGACTTCACCAATTGCAGCAGAATCTGTTGCACCGAGTCCATGAAGAACGCCCTTGAGCTCAAAGAGAAATGTCCGGAATGCTCAGTATATGTCCTCTTCAAAGACATCCGCACGTACGGATTCAAGGAGTTGTGCTACAAGGAGGCCAGCGAGAAAGGAGTCATATTCGTGCGATATGACGATGAGAATCTCCCGATTGTCAGGCAAGGCGATCCGCTTGAGGTTGAGGTGAAGGACAGGTTCCTGAATGAAGAGGTGCTGATGAAACCTGACTGCGTGGTACTGAATGCGGCTGTCAGGCCCAATCCGGACAACGAGGAGCTCTCTGAGCTGTTCAAAGTTCCGCTGAGCAAGGACGGGTTCTTCCTTGAGGCCCATGTAAAGCTCAGACCTGTTGATTTCGCCACGGATGGGATCTTCTTGTGTGGGTTAGCACAGGGTGCGAAGTTCACGGACGAGAACATCACTCAAGCAATGGCGGCTGCTGCGAGAGCTTTGACCGTGTTGACCAAGGATGAGATCGAGTCCGAAGGCGTAGTATCCTGGGTGAATGAGGATCTGTGTGTTGGATGCAGGACATGTGAGGCCATATGTCCGTTTGGGGCGATTGAAGTGGACCCTGAGACGAAGAAGTCCAAGGTTTCGGAACCTCTCTGCAAAGGTTGTGGCACGTGTGCTGCAGGATGTCCAGAAAGGGCAATAACCTTGAAGCACTTCTCGAGAGACCAGATAGTGGCTCAGGTGACTGCCGCGATAGAGGAGGGATAGGTTGGAAGCACAAGTTGACGTGAAGACACAAGAAGACGGGTACGATCCGAAGATCGTCGGGTTCCTCTGCAACTGGTGCTCATACGCAGGAGCTGACCTGGCGGGCGTTTCAAGGTTGCGCTATCCGCCCAACTTGAGGATTATTCGTGTTATGTGCAGCGGGAGCGTAGATCCTGCAGTTCTCGTAGAGGGGTTCTTGAGGGGGGCTGACGGGGTCCTGGTGTGTGGTTGTCATCCCGGAGAATGCCATTACCAGGAGGGCAACAACCATGCCGCCAGGAGGATAGAGACCCTTAGGAAGCTCATTGCCCTGACGGGCCTCGAGCCGGAGAGACTCAGACTTGAATGGGTCTCCGCATCAGAGGGGAAGCGTTTTGCAGAGATCGTCAGTGACTTCGTTGATACATTGTCAGAGCTCGGTCCTAACCCGGTTGCGGGAGACAGTCCGGACATAGACATAATGGAGGGTCTCTACGTCGCTCGCAGCGCAGTGGATGACTTCAGGCTCAGCCTGCTAATCAACAAGGAACATTATCTGGAAACGAAGCCAAATGCGTTCAATGAGATTGTCTCGAGTGAGAAAATCCAAGATCTGATCAACAGAGCGATAATGGATGAGTATGCAAGATGCCGAATTCTCCTAGCCGCCCAAAGTGATGCTCTGCCAGTGAAAGAAATCGCCACCAGAACCAAGATACCTGAAATGGATGTTCTGAAGCACATTGTTTCATTGAGGGATAGAGGCCTAATGGCCATGACCGAAATCCAAGGGACTTCCCCGCTTTACATTTCCCAGATTGCAGAAGGAGAGGAGATATCAACCCTGCCACTGTGGGCGAAGGTTCAGAAGGAAAGCATTCGGCACAGCATAGAGAACCTCGGTGATGTCGACGAGGCCACCAAGAAGTGGATCGTAAGAGAGCTGTTGCTCACGTTGAGATGCTACAACTGTGAGAGGAGAAGGAACGATGTCTGCCACTTCTCAGTATGTGTGAGAGGTTTGTTGTCGGGGGTGGTTGAATAGCGTCTGAACCCTTCGGGGAGATGAAGGACAAGGTTGGCGCTGTCCTGATTGTTGGAGGTGGCATTGCAGGCACGCAATGCGCTCTTGACCTCGCTGACACTGATATCAAGGTCTACCTGGTTGACACATCGCCGAGCATCGGAGGTGCGATGGCCCAGCTGGACAAGACATTCCCGACCCATGACTGTGCGATGTGCATAATGGCACCCAAACTGGTTGCCACCGGTCGTCACCATAACGTTGAGCTTCTCACCAACTCAGAGATTGAGAAGGTTGAGGGCGAGATAGGGCATTTCAAGGTCACGATTAACAGGAAGATAAGATGTGTGGACGAGGAGAAGTGTACTGGCTGCGGTCTTTGCACTCAGAGGTGTCCAGTGGAGGTGCCGGACGAATACAACAAGGGCCTGAAGATGAGAAAGGCGATCTACATGAAGTATCCGCAGGCCGTGCCTCCCGCGCACACAATAGACCGGGACGCGTGCATTGGATGCGGAATATGCGAGACCCAGTGCGAGGCTGGTGCAATTGACTATACTCAGGAAGAGGAAGCATTGGTGATCGACGTCGGCGCAATCGTTCTATCTCCTGGCTTCACCGAGTTCGATCTTAAACTCAAGAAGGAGTATGGTTATGGAGTATACCCGAACGTGGTCTCCTCCACCGAGCTGGAAAGAATGCTCAGCCCAACAGGCCCATATGGAGGGGTCGTGTTACGACCTTCTGACGGCGAGGTTCCTCAGAAGGTGGCCTTCATACAGTGTGTGGGAAGCAGGGACATCCAGGTCGGGAACACGTACTGTTCTTCAGTGTGCTGCATGTTCGCCATCAAAGAGGCGACAATAGCAGAGGAGCATTCACCTGGATTGAAGACGCACATATTCTTCATGGACATGAGGGCGTTCGGAAAGGAATTCGATGAGTACTATGTCAGGGCTGAGAAGGAACAGGGGATTCAGTTCACCAGGAATGTCAGGGTGGCAACTGTCAGAGAGATTCCGGATACGAACGACTTGGAGATTTGGTACTCGGAGAAGGGGCAAATGGTGAGGGGCGTGTTCAACATGGTCGTCCTCTCCGTGGGCACCGACTCTCCCGAGAGCGCAAAGGAGGTCGCCGAGAGGTTCGGGATCAATCTCAACAAGCATGATTTCTGTGACACTGACATCTTCACTCCATTGGATACCAATATCCCCGGCGTGTATGTCTGCGGTGCGTTCAGCTCTCCGAAGGACATCCCCGACAGCGTCTCTCAAGCGTCCGGGGCTGCAGCGAAGGCTATGAGCGTCGTGGCAACCGAACGAGGGAAGCTGATCGAGAAGAAGGAATACCCGCCTGAAATGGACCTCGCTGGACAGGACCCCAGAATAGGTGTATTCATCTGCCATTGCGGAATCAACATTGCAGGCGTCGTGGACGTCCCTTCGGTTGTTGAGCACGCCAAGAGTCTTCCGAACGTAGTACATGCTGAAGGCAACCTCTACACATGCTCCCAGGACACTCAGAAGGGGATCACGGAGAAGATCAAGGAACACGATCTCAACCGGGTTATCGTCGCGTCCTGCACACCCAGAACTCATGCCCCATTGTTCCAGAGCACGATAATGGAAGCGGGTCTCAATCCGCACTTGTTCGAGATGGCTAACATCCGAGATCAGTGTTCATGGGTACACTCGAACAATCCAGAGGAGGCGACGGAGAAGGCCAAGCTCCTGGTGTCCATGGCGGTCGAGAAATCCCGACTCTTAGAACCCTTGCAGAACGCAGAGATCGAAGTGGAGAAGTCGGCTCTGGTGATCGGTGGAGGACTCTCTGGAATGACAGTTGCCAAGGAGCTGGCCAATCAGGGCATCAAGACATACATCGTGGAGAAGGAGAAGGACCTTGGCGGACTGATGAAGAAGATCCACTTCGGCTCGAATGGTGAAGACATTCAGGGGTTCCTAACGGATCTGAAGGACTCCATTGCTCAGAATCCGCTGATTGAAGTGTTCACAGAGAGTAAGCTGGAGGATGTCACGGGATGCGTGGGCAACTTCGATTTCGTTGTAAGAACGAATGGGGAGGAGAAGGAGCTCCGGGCAGGAGCAATAATCGTGGCAACGGGAGGAGTCGAGTACAAGCCAACGGAATTCCTGTATGGAGAGGACCAGAGGGTGATGACCCAGCTCGAGTTCGAGAACATGCTTGCGGAGTCCGACGGGATCGAGGGAAAGACGATTGCCATGATTCAGTGTGTTGGATCGCGAGAGCCTGAGAGACCATACTGCAGCAGGATATGCTGTACCGAGGCAGTTAAAAACGCGTTGAAAGCAAAGGAAATCAGCCCAGAATCCAGCGTCTACATCATGTTCAGGGACATGAGAACTTATGGTTTCAGAGAGGAGCTGTACAACAAGGCGGCGGCTGAAGGCGTGATTTTCACAAGGTTCTCGGAGGAGGACAGGCCAACGGCAAGCGTGGGTGCAGATGGTGCTATTGAGATCACGGTTCTCGATCAAACGCTTGATGAGGAGATAATGGTCAAGCCAGACATCCTGGTTCTGAGCGCTGCAACTCTATCCAACCCCGACAATGTCCCCTTATCCCAGTTACTGAGGGTCCCATTGAACAAGGACGGCTTCTTTTTCGAGGCCCACATGAAGCTGCGACCCATAGATTTCGCTGCCGACGGGATATTCCTGTGCGGTCTAGCGCACCTGCCCAAGTTCTTCGAGGAGAACATAGCTCAGGCCAGTGGCGCTGCCTCAAGGACAATGACGATACTGTCCAAGGACTCTTTGGAGGCTGAAGCGACCATTGCAGTAGTCGATGAGAGCAAGTGCCGCGGTTGTGGTGAATGCGTCGAAACTTGCGAGTTCAATGCGCCCGAGCTTATCACACTCGAGGATGGCAGGGAGGTTTCCCACATCACCGAGGCTCTGTGCAAGGGCTGCGGTGCTTGCGCTGTGGCATGCTGCAACAAATCCATCCAGATGAGAGGGTTCACGAGTGACCAAATCCATGCAATGGTGAGGAAAGCGCTTGAGAGGGTTCCTCAAGAAGCTTCGTAGAAGGGCGAGAATGCAGGCAATTGCGCTTTTTCGAAGGGTTTGTAGCACACTTTCGTTCAATGAATCATGTATTTCGATAACCACTGTACTTCATCTTGACACTCAACGACGTTATTCGCATAGTATGTTTCGGAAAACAAAAAACGGTATATACTGGAATTGCTATGAATAAACTGACCCAGGATTCGGTGGTTCGAGCTTCTGAATCGATGGAGATTTGGCAGCCCTAGGGTCTATCCTATCGTTGGATTGGAATGTCAGAAGAAGTCGGCATCCGGAAGATGAATCCCCCACCTCAGATTGTTTTATGCGGAGCTCACATCCGTTGCAGTAAATCCTCGAAGCGAGAACCTGTTGGATTGAGTCTGAGATCGTCATCGGTGAGCGGGAGGAGTCATCCACACCCGAGAAGGTGATTGAGTGCAGGAAGGCGAAGTGGAAACTGGACAGGAGACCGTCACCACCGCGACTTTCGAACCGAACATCGTTGCCTTCTGCTGCAACTGGTGTTCCTACGCAGGCGCTGATCTTGCTGGGGTCTCGAGGATGCAGTATCCCCATGGCATCAAGATCATACGGGTCATGTGCTCTGGGAGAATCGAGCCTTCGTTCGTTTTAGATGCCATTGAAAGCGGTGCCGATGGAGTTCTTGTCACAGGATGTCACATTGGTGACTGCCATTACGTTTCCGGCAACGAGAAGGCTGAGAAGAGAACCAAGATGATCACCGAGCTTCTTGACATCCTCGGAGTTGGCTCTGACAGATTCAGGCTGGAGTGGATCTCTGCTTCAGAGGCAGCCAAGTTCGCACAGACCATGAACGAGTTCAGTGAACATATAACCCAATTGGGCCCCAATCCCCTCAAGTTCGTGGAGCCTGAACCACCTGACGAAGGTGCTGGAAGCTCCGAAATAATCAAGGAACTCATCCAGGACACGGGAGCGTTCGACTGTGTGGAGTGCGGGAAGTGTACCAGTGTCTGCTCTGTAGCCAACAACGATCCCGAGTTCGCACCCCGGCTCATTGTCGTCAAAGCACTGGAAGGGATTGGTGCTGAACTTGCCAGGGAGAAGGACATCTGGTCATGTACCTCATGTGGGGAATGTAGCGCCATGTGCCCTTACAAGGTGGACTATGCGGAGTTCATCAGGGGCCTGAGAGTGGAATCGGCAATGCTGGGAACCGTGCCAATCTGCTCGCAAGGTGGTCTCTTGCACTCAATGATGAGGATTATGGCAAACTCGGACTTCGAACAGAACAGACTGGAATGGGTTGATGAGGAGTTGCAGATAGCGGACACAGGGGATGTCTTCTATTTCACTGGTTGCCAGCCCCAATTGGACGCGATATTCCAGAACCGAGAGCTGAACCTGACCGACATCGGCAGGAGCGCTGTCAAGATAATGAACAAGGCTGGAGTCGTTCCAGTTGTAAGCAACAACGAGAAATGCTGTGGTCATGACCTGAACTGGATAGGAGACGAGGCAAACGTGGAGCTGCTGATGAATCATAATCTGGACCTGATCAGGAAGAGCGGAGCCAAGACGGTTGTCTACACTTGCGCGGAATGCTACCGTACGTTCAACATAGACTATCAAGCAATGGCCGGGGATCTGGAATTCAGGATGGTCCACATGACGGAGTATCTCAACGAGCTCATTGACGCAGGGAAGCTGAAGTTCAAGGAGGGGACAGACCTGAAGGTGACCTACCACGAACCTTGCAGGCTGTCAAGACATTGCGGGATATATGACGCTCCCAGAGATGCCCTAGCCAAGATCAACGGAATTGACCTTATTGAGATGGAAAGGATAAGGGACAAGGCGGCCTGCTGTGGCGTCAGCGCTTGGCTCAATTGCGATGGGACGGCAAAGAAGTTGCAGATAGAGAGAATGATTGAGGCGAAGCGGACCGGCGCCGACGCCGTTCTCACCAACTGCCCCAAATGTTACATTCATCTGGATTGCTCGATTCGTGATGAGATCCCGGTGGAGCGGGAAGAGGTTGAGATACCTCTGAAGGATTTCACTGTGGTAGTGGCAGAAGCGTTGGAGGACTGAGAGTTGAAGAAGAAAGCATCGAAAGGAAAGGGGCCTAAATCTGTCAACCCGATACCACCCAAAAGGGAAGGGAAGAGCCTTGACAAAGAAATCGACCGAAGGTATATGTTGCTGGAATTGTCATGTGCCGACAGGCACTGCGATCCATGCACGTATCCTGATTGCCAGAGATACGTCAGGGAGTTCAAGAAGAAGGACAGGTACACAACTCCGCTTTTCGAGATGTCAAGAACGGATTGGAAGAAGTCAAAGAAGGCTGTTCTGGGGGAAGGTGAGGGAGATGCCGGGAAGGCAAGTTAACGTAGGCTTCATATTCGCTTCATCCGTTCGGCTGAACGGGGACATGGGGAGGTCGACCATGCGACCCGAGAGTCATAATCGAGTTGAGAATCATAACCTGAATTCTACGGAGGCATTGAAGTGTCCACAGATGTAATGGTAATAGGAGGCGGGATAGCCGGCATACAGGCATCGCTTGACATAGCGGACAAAGGAGGACATGTCATTCTCGTGGAGAAGACACCGAGCATAGGGGGCAGAATGGCCCAGCTCGACAAGACGTTCCCCACGAACGACTGCTCCATCTGCATTCTGGCTCCCAAGATGGCGGACTGCTACAGCCACCCGAACATCGATGTCATGACGTATTCAGAGGTCATCGGTGTCGAAGGTGATGCTGGGAATTTTAATGTCAATGTCCTGAAGAAGGCCAGATACGTTGACGAAACGATGTGCACTGGATGCGAAGAATGTGTCGTCAAGTGCCCTGTCAAGCTCCCGAATGAGTTCGATCAAGGTCTCGGCGAGAGGAAGGCCATCTACATGCCCTTTGCACAGGCAGTGCCCAGAGTGGTGACAATAGACAAGGAGAACTGCATTTGGTTCATCAAGGAGAAGTGCGGGGCGTGCAAGATTCTGTGCAAGAGAGAAGCAATCGACTACGATCAGAAAGACGAGGAAGTGAATATCAACGTGGGATCGATAATCGTTGCGATCGGTTATGACCTGTGGGATCCGACGCCTGCTTCAGAATATGGCTACGGCAAGTACCCAAATGTCTTCACCGGGATGGAGTATGAGAGGATGATCAACGCATCTGGCCCGACGGGGGGAGAGATGCAGAGGCGGTCGGACGGAAAGAGACCGCATAAGCTGGCATTCATACAGTGCGTCGGATCGAGAAATCCGCAGCTTGGACACGCATACTGCTGCTCAGTTTGTTGTATGTTCTCAACCAAGGAAGCCATGCTTGCAAGGGAGCATCACGAGGACATAGATTCAGCTATCTTCTACAAAGACCTCAGAGCATTCGGCAAGGGTTTCTGGGAATACGTCGAGCGTGCGAAGAAGGATTATGGAGTAAGATACATCAACTCTGACGCCACTGTACAGGAGAATCCGAAGAACAACAATCCAATAGTCGTCTATGATGTTGCTGGCCGTCCCGAGAAAGAGGAGTTCGACATGGTCGTCCTGGCAACCACACTGATTCCCAGATCAGATGCAGTGAAGGTCGCTGAGATGATCGGCATACCTCTCACGCAGTTCGGGTTCTTCGAATCCAAGGACAGAATTCTCGGACCAGTGGACACAAAGAGGGATGGTGTCTTCCTGGCGGGATACTGCAGGGAGCCCATGGACATACCAGAGTCTGTTGCTGAGGGATCTGCGGCGGCGGCGAGAGCTGTCGAAACCGTTCTAGAAAAGGGGGTGAGTGTCTAATGGAGCCCGAGGAGCAGCCACCTGCAGCATCGGAAGAACCGACAGAGGAGGTTCCAGAGACCCCAGCACAACCTGAAGAGAAGGTCCCTGAAGCGCAACCTGGAACTGAAGAGCAACCCCCAGAAACGCCCACCGAGACTGAAGATCAACCGCCTGAAACCCCAGCAACTCTGGATTCAGACGAAGTCCGCATCGGCGCGTTCATATGTCACTGTGGTACGAACATAGGCGGGTTCGTTGACGTCCCAGCAGTTGTGGAGTACGCCAAGACCTTGCCAAATGTCGTATATGCGACGGATAACCTCTATTCATGTGCCGAGGACGGTTTGGCGTCCATAAGAGATGCTATCAAGGAGCACAAGCTCAATCGGGTGATCGTAGCGTCATGCACACCCAGAACTCATGCCCCATTGTTTCAGAGCGTTTGTGAAGAAGCAGGACTGAACAAGTACCTCTTTGAGTTCGCAAACATCAGGGAGCAATGTTCCTGGGTCCACATGAAAGAGAAGGAAGAGGCGACCCAGAAAGCAAAGGACCTTGTGAGGTCGGCTATCTCGAAAGCGGCTTTGCTCGTCCCACAAGAAGAGATGAGAGTGGATGTTGTTCCCAGATCCCTTGTGATCGGCGGAGGTGTGGCAGGACTCAGTGCGGCTTTGTCTGTGGCAAGGCAGGGCTTTGATGTCCATCTTGTAGAAAAGGAAGCTGAGTTGGGCGGATTCGTCAGGAATCTGAACAGTCTGTCTCTTGCAGTGAAGAGCGCGGCCGAAACAATCAAGCCCCTCATCGATGACGCAATGTCGCACGAGAACATCACCGTCCATTTGAACTCCCAGGTTGAGCAAGTGAACGGATTCATCGGGAATTTCGACACGACCATCGTGACTGACGGCTCAAGCAAGGAGGTCAAGGTGGGTACAATCATAGTAGCGACCGGAGCACTGGAATACATACCAGAGGGTTTCTATGGCTACGGGATGTACGACAATGTCGTGACCCTCACAGAGTTTGAGATTCTTGCCAAGAACCACAAACTGCCAAAAATCCAGAACGTGGCATTCATCCAGTGCGTGGGCTCCAAAGGACAGGATAAGTCCTACTGTTCAAGGATTTGCTGTGGCGTCTCAATCAAGAACGCGCTTTACATCATGGAAAACTACGCTGACATCGTTGGAGAAGAAGGGGGCGGGAGGGTTGAGGTCGACGTTTCGGTTCCCGAGATCTCTTCGAGAAGGAGGAGAAGGAGGAGGATAACCAGCGCAGAAGGCCCAGGCGCTCCAGGTGGCGCTCCGTCAGGAGGTCCTGAAATCACGATCTTCAATCGAGATGTGGTGACGTATGGAGCTGAGCACGAGATATATTACAACAAGGCAAGGGAGAAGAGGATTAGATTCGTCAGATACTCCCTTGAGAACCTCCCGAAGGTCAAGCTGGAAGGCGAAAAACTGGCTGTGTCATACTTTCATCAGACTCTGAAGACCGACAGGAAACTGCTTGCAGACATGGTGGTCCTTGCAACGCCTCTTGTGGCCCCACCCGACGCTTCAGAATTGTCCAAGAAGCTGAAAGTTCCCTTAGGACAGGACGGTTTCTTCTTGGAGGCCCACATGAAGCTCAGGCCGATAGATTTCGCTACCGACGGTATCTTCGTGTGCGGAACCGCGAGGGGGCCAGCGGACATCACGGAGAGCGTCGCACAGGGACTAGGATGCGCTTCGCGCGCTGCAATTCCCATGGCCAGAGGATTCATTCAGGCAGAGGCGATACTCGCTCAGGTAGACCCCACGATTTGTACAGGTTGCGGTACTTGTGTGGAGAACTGCCCATACGGTGCTATCAGGATGACCGACGAGGGAACGGCAGAGGTTCTGGCTGCCGCCTGTAAAGGGTGTGGTTGCTGTGGCGCTACATGTCCAGAGAAGGCCATTACGATGATGAATTACACCGATGAGCAACTGCTTGCGCAGGGAAGGAGCATTCTTGAGGGGGTGCCGTGATGACCGAGTTCAAGCCCAAAATCATAGGCTTCCTCTGCAACTGGTGCTCTTATGCAGGTGCAGATCTGGCAGGGGTTAGCCGATACCAGTATCCTCCAGACATCAGGATTATCAGGGTCATGTGCAGTGCGCGCATAGACCCGATGATAATCTTCACCTTGTTCAAGGAAGGTGCGGACGGCATCCTTGTTGGGGGATGCCATTTGGGAGATTGCCATTATATCTCTGGCAATTATCATACCGAGAAGAGGGCCTACGTCATAGAGAAGCTCATTGAGAAGACGGGGATGGAGCCTGAGAGATTCAGACTTGAATGGATAAGCGCTTCCGAGGGGGAGAGATTCTCCAAGGTGGTGGGGGAGTTCACGGAGACCATCAGAGGCCTTGGACCTTCCAAGGTGAAAGAGGATCCAGAACTGGAGACCAAGATTGGGGCAGCCGTGGGCACCACGCTCAGTTTCCGCATTCGTGCATTGCTCGGACACGAGATCCAAATGGCGGAAGGGGGGAATGTCTACGGGGAGAAAGTTGCAGAGGAGGAGCTCCAGAAAATAGTTGATCAGGCCGTAGAGGTGGAGTTCCGCAGGAACCATATTCTTGAGATTGCCTCAAGCAAACCTTCATCGGCCAAGGAATTGTCGCAGGTCGTTGGTATACCACCGGACGAAGTTGTGAACCACATTGCGACCTTGAGGCAGAAGAACTTGCTGGGGATCGATCACATTGACGGGATGACACCGTTCTATGTTGCCCTTTTGGCAGGAGGTGACTAGAATGGCGGGACCAGTGGGAGCGGTGATGGTCGTTGGAGCAGGGATCTCCGGAATGCAGTCCGCGCTGGATCTGGCAGGCGCGGGATTCAAGGTCTACCTGGTCGAGAGAGGACCGAGCATAGGCGGTGTGATGTCCCAGTTGGATAAGACATTCCCAACAAATGACTGTGCGATGTGCATAATGGCGCCAAAGCTCGTCGAAACGGGTAGACACGAGAACATAGAGCTCATTACGAACGCAGAAGTCGAGATGATTGACGGAAGCGCCGGGAACTTCATTGTTACGCTGAAGAAGTACCCCAGACGTATCAACGAGGAGAGATGTACTGGCTGTGGCGTATGCGCCGAGAAATGCCCAACCGAGGCCATTGATGAGTTCAACGAGGGTCTGCGACACAGGAAGGCCGTCTACGTTCCATATCCTCAGGCTGTGCCTCTCGTATACATGATCGACAAGGAGAAGTGTATCGGTTGCGGCATCTGCGAGGGGGAGTGCAAGGCAGAGGCCATTGAGTATGATGAGAAGGAGAAGATCATAGAGGTCAACGTAGGTTCAATCATCCTCTCTCCGGGGTCCTCGAAGTTCGACCCGAGCGTGAGAAGTGAGTACGGCTATGGGGAGTTCAAGAATGTTCTGACCAGCATGGAGTTCGAAAGAATGCTGAGCGCCACTGGACCTCATCTGGGCACGGTTGTCAGGCCATCTGATGGAGACATACCCAAGAAGGTGGCATGGATACAGTGCGTCGGCTCAAGAGACAAGGCCAAGGGCAACACCTACTGCTCTGCTGTCTGCTGCATGTACGCATTGAAGGAGGCAATTATCGCAAAGGAGCATTTCGAAGGCATCGAACCAACGATCTTCTTCATGGACATGAGAGCTTATGGGAAGGACTTCGAGAAGTACTACAACAGGGCCAAGGACGAGGCTGGAGTGAGGTTTGTCAGGTCGAGGGTTTCGGGCGTGCAAGAGGATCCAAAGACCAATAATCTCATTCTCTCCTACGTTGAAAGGGGAGAGATCATTCGAGAAGAATTCAACATGGTCGTTCTATCGATAGCCATGAACGCGCCAGAGGAGGCGGAGATCCTTAGTCACAGACTTGGGTTTGACCTCAACGGCCACAAGTTCGTCAAGGTCGAACTGTTTGAACCGATGGACACCTCCAAGCCTGGCATATTCGTGGGAGGAGCCTTTGCTGGCCCCAAGGACATCCCGGGGACAGTAGCAGAGGCATCTGGAAGTGCCGCGAGAGCCGCTACTGTGGTGGCTTCAGCTAGAGAAACTCTGACCGAGAAGAAGGAATATCCAGAAGAGATCGATGTCACTGACCAGGAACCCAGGATAGGTGTATTCGTATGCCATTGCGGGATAAACATCGGGAGCGTTGTGGATGTCCCTGGGGTCGTTGAGTATGCCAAGACATTGCCCAACGTTGAATACGTGTGCGAGAACCTCTTCACATGTTCGGATGACACTCAAACGAAGATGGTGGAGGTCATCAAGGAGCACAATCTGAATCGAGTCATAGTGGCTTCCTGCAGCCCGAGAACCCATGAACCATTATTCCAAGAAACAATGAGGCAGGCTGGACTGAATCCCTACTTGTTCGAAATGGCCAACATCCGAGATCAATGTTCTTGGGTTCACCAACACGAGAAGGAGAAGGCGACGGAAAAATCGAAGGACCTCGTCAGGATGGTCGTTGCGAAGTCTGCATTGCTTGACGCGCTCCAGAAGGGTAAATTGCCCGTGACAAAGAGGGCGCTCGTGATCGGAGGCGGCCTGAGCGGAATGACGGCAGCACTTGGCCTGGCAGACCAAGGGTTCGATGTCAATCTCGTAGAGAGGGAGAACGAACTCGGAGGAAATCTGAGGAACATTCATCATCTTCTCACAAACGACGATCCGCAGAAGAAACTGGAAGAGATCATAGGCAAGGTCAGCAACAACGAGAAGATAACCCTGCACGTGGGTAGCAAGATAGAGAAGATAGATGGTCATGTTGGGAACTTCACCACCACACTTGAAGGTGGAGAGGAGATAGATCACGGTGTCGTGATAATAGCGACTGGCGGCGTCGAGCACAAACCCACCGAGTATCTGTACGGCGAGAACCCCAACGTCATGACACAGATAGAGTTCGAGGACAAGATGACGAAGGGTGAAATCGACCTTTCCAAGAGCGACAAGATTGCGATGATACAGTGTGTGGAGTCCAGGAACGAGGAAAGACCCAATTGCAGCAGAATCTGTTGTTCGGAAGCGGTAAAGAATGCCCTGAAGATAAAGGAGAAGAACCCAGACGCCGAGGTTTACGTGCTCTACAGAGATATCCGAACCTACGGATTCAACGAGGACTACTTCCAAGATGCTTCCGAAAAGGGTGTCATATTTGTGCGATATGATACCGAAAACGAACCTCAAGTTGTCGCAAGAAAAGGCGGACTGGAGATCACGGTCAAGGATCCAGTACTTGATGAAGTCCTGAAGATCGATTCCGACTTATTGGTACTCAGCGTTCCAGTGCTGCCCCAGCCGGACGCCGAAGACGTAGGTAAGATGCTGAAGGTGCCTCTGACCAAGGACAACTTCTTCCTTGAGGCCCACATGAAGCTGAGACCTCTTGATTTCGCCACCGAGGGAGTGTTCCTCTGCGGTTTGGCACATGGTCCGAAGTTCGTTGACGAGAGCATAGCCCAAGCCTACGGAGCTGTCGCAAGAGCCGCAACTATCCTGTCGAAAGATGAGATAGAAATAGAGCCAACCATCTCACATGTCGTTGATGAGAACTGTGATGGTTGCGCCTACTGCATTGAGCCCTGTCCGTACGATGCAATCACTCTGATAGAGTACATGAGGAAAGGATCCGTCAAGAAGACGGTTGATGTCAATGAATCGGCATGCAAGGGTTGCGGCTGCTGCATGGCAACGTGTCCGAAGGAGGGAATATTCGTTTGGAAATTCAAATTGGATCAACTAAATGCCATGATAGACGCCTGTTTGGGGGTGGCATAGATGGAAGAGCAAGAAGAATATGAGCCTCTGATTGTGGCATTCCTCTGCAACTGGTGCTCGTACGCCGGTGCGGATTTGGCGGGAACGTCTAGGATTCAGTATCCGCCGAATATTAGAGTAATAAGGGTGATGTGCTCCGGCATGGTTCATCCAAACCTGGTAATCAACGCCCTCACAAAGGGGGCTGACGGCGTTTTGATGTGTGGATGCCATCCGGGAGACTGCCATTACCTTGAAGGGAACCTGAGGGCGGAGGCAAGGAGCGAGGCAATCGACCTGATGCTGGTGGACTTCGGCCTGGAGCCGGAGAGGTACAGACTGGAATGGGTCTCAGCATCGGAAGGGGACAAGTTTGCGAAGGTGGTAACCGAGATGGTGGAGCAGTTGAAGGGACTTGGTCCGAGCCCGTACAAAATGTAGTGCTCAAGCTAAGTGCAAGGAAAAAAGGGAAAAGAGAAGTGGACTAGTTCTTCAGAACGTCCACTACGTTTCCGTCCGAGTCCCTGATTGTGAGTTTTACGGCGATGGTCCCGTCCAGGTTGTGTGTTGCACAGCTTAGACACGGGTCGTATGCCCTGATGGCCATCTCGACCATGTTCAGGATTCCCTGATCGTACTGACCGCCCTTTATCAAGCTCTGTGCTGCCTGCTTGACGGACATGTTTATCGGAGCGTTGTTGTGGGTTGTCCCTACGATTAGATTGCAGTTTGTGACCATTCCGTTCTCGTCTGTCTCGTAGTCGTGTATCAGGGTTCCTCTCGGAGCCTCGACGTGTCCCACTGCCCTGGCTGCTCTGGGCTCAACCTTGAGGCGCGTGTCCATGCTTGTGATCTCTGAGTCGTTCAAGAGCTCAATCGCGTGCTCTGCATTGTACAGAAGCTCGATGAGCCTTGCCCAGTGATAGAGCAATGTTGCCTGTGCTGGCTTGCCGAATTCCTGCCTGAAAACCTTGAACTCCTCTTGTGCCAGTGGCGTCGCAATCCTATCGGCGACATTCATCCTAGCGAGGGTATTTGTCCTGTAAACTCCCACGGGATTATCCAGGTCCATCGACAAACCGCCGGCTCTCTTGTCATATGGGAACTTGAGGTACGTCCAGGGCTCAATGTGTTCTCCGATGTAGTCTTTGTATTGCTCCGCAGGGAAGTCTATTGAACTGCCGTCAGCGGTCATCATTCGCAGATTGCCCTCATACAGGTCCAATGTTCCGTCGGGCGTGACTGTGCCAAGGAAACCGGTCTTGATGACCCCGAGAGTCTTCACCGTATCAATGTACTGTGGGAAGACGTTCTCTCTGGCGTACGCGATGGAGAACTTCGCAAGGTCCAGACATTCTTCCGCCATCGGAATGAGCTTCTGCTTCTCATCCTCAGTTAGAGGCTTGCTGAACCCTCCAGGAACAGAAGCGGAAGGATGAATCGCTTTGCCTGACAATATCTCCAACATGTGTGCCGCAAGGGCCCTCACCCTCACAACCTTCCTTCCAACGTCGGGCATCTTCTGCAAAATCCCGATGACGTTCCTCACCGAGTAGTCAGCGTCCGGTCCCATGATGAAATCGGGTGCCGCCAGGAAGTAGAAGTGAAGTATGTGCTCTTCCATGAATGCGGTGCAGTTGCACAGTCTCCTGAGCTTCCTTGCAGTCTCAGGGATCGTCACTCCGAAGATAGCATCTGTTGTCTTGGATGAAGCCAAATGGTGGGACCACGGGCATACTCCGCAAATCCTTGTCATTATCCTTGGAAGCTCCTCAACTGGTCGTCCAATGCAGAACTTCTCAAAGCCTCTAAGTTCAACGACGTGAACCCGGGTATCCGAAACGTTCCCCGCATCGTCCAAATCTATCTCCACTTTGGCATGGCCTTCAATCCTAGTTACAGGTTGAATCGTTACCGTCTTTCCCATTTCCTCACCTCCTCGGAAGGGGTCTGAGACGCCCCTGTGCACCCGCAAACCGGTTAAAGGTCGCCGGTCTGTCAGGTATCTGCTTGGGATCCAAGCCAATGCTCGATAGTGCGCCCATCATGTCAACCATAGGATTCGCCTTATCTCTGATCGGCCCGAAGCACCCTCTGCAAGGCATGTAAGCTCTGATGCATCTGGGAGTGCCCTCTGCGCCGCCACAACCTGCTCTCGTGGCAGGTCCTTGACACAGATAGCCCTGTTCCATAATGCATCGTACCTGATCGAGAGGTTTTCCTACAGACTCGATGTTCTCCAGAGGTCTCTTTAGAGTTGAGACTGCCTTCTTCTCCCTGATTGTCGGGCACTCATCGCAAACGCTCTTCTCAGAGAGTTTCAGTGGTGCGCCGCCCAGGAGTGCCGTCAGGCCTGCAACGACAAGTTCTGGCGTGGTCGGACAACCTGGGAGAACAATGTCCACAGGCACAACCTCGCTAATCGCGTACACCCGGTCGGTCAAAGGCGGGATCCCTGAACTCGGTGTGTCCCCCGAATCCGTGGTCTCTGACTGTCTGTAGACCTTCTCATATATGTCGTCGGTGAGATACATGTTGCCGAGAGCGGGGATACCACCGTATCCTGCGCACGTTCCCAGAGCGACCAGTGTCTTGCACTTGGCCCTCATCTCCAGGGCAATCTCCTTGTGCTCCTCGTTTCTGACTCCCCCAGAAATGAGTCCTATGTCGGCTTCAGGGATCTCGATCTTGTCCTTCTCACCTGTCTGTCCATAGTACTTGTGGTCCATTATGACAGGCATATGAACGAATTCCAACTGTGGAAGAAGGTCCAAAAGCGGCTCACCGATGTCCAGAATTGTGACCTCACATCCACCACATATAGCAAACCATTCTTCTGCAATTCTCGCCATCCTTTACCCCCTTGTCCATCATAACAAGTTGATTTTGAGAATGCGCAACCAATATAAATATATGATGATGACGAAAAACACCAATATACAATTGGATTCTAATTCCTCAGTGACGATTCGAGTTGACATATAGATTTATTTCGACATTGGGATATCTCTCTTCACGATGATTGTTTACTAATAGTCGGAAATCGTCATGGAATAGGGAAAACAATAAAAGTAAATCCTTCCATCAGTCTAACTAGCAGAGATCCAGAGAATATGAGTAGATCATGGACGGGCTGGTGACGAAGAATCATGGAAGAACTCCCCGAGTTTCTGACTAAGGATGTAGTCGTGTTTGGTTGTGGTAACGTGCTTTTTGGTGACGATGGTCTCGGTCCCTCGGTTGCCAATTTTCTAGTTGAGAACTACGAGATTCCAGACTTTGCTTTGGTCTTGGACGTGGGCACATCAGTAAGGAATTTGCTTTTCACAATACTTCTTTCCGAGAAGAAACCCAGCAGTCTTGTCGTAGTGGATGCGGTCGACAAAGGGAAAGCTCCTGGTGAGATATTTGAGATATCGATCGATGACATTCCTGAGAGAAAAACGGATGATTTCTCATTGCATCAAGTCCCGACCTCAAACATGTTGAAGGAGCTGAAGGACATAGGAGGTTTGGGGGTGGCCGTGGTGGCTTGTCAAGTTGAGAACATACCTGAAGAGGTCAATCCAGGTTTGTCTGATTCCGTTACGAAGGCGGTCCCGAGAGCCTCCAAGATAATATATGAGAAATTCATCATGAGGAGGTAGCACATTGGGAGTTGGATCCAGAGAGGTGCAGATGATATGCCTGAAAGTCACATCGTAGTTGAAGGTAAGAAATACATGTGGGACGAGGAGACATACCCTGGGGAGACGGAGGCGGACGAGGCCAAGAAGAAGTACGAGGCGGACGGATTCGAAGTCCAAGTGGTCAACGAAGGTGGCGAAATTGCCGTCTATACGAGAAGAACGGTTACAGAAATCGTGCTTGAAGTTCCCCCGCCATAGGGTGCCTTTCTTGTACGTTGGCGTAGGCGTTCAGAGGCCTGCCAAAGGTTAATATATCCAAGACGCAATAAACCTAGTAGATATCCCAAAACGCAAGAATCCCGTCGAAAAACAACGAAAACGTGACGAGGTCTGAACATGTCAGAAGAAGGAGAACCAAAACTCGTAAATCCAGAATTTACGAAGGAGGTTATCAAGCGGGGGGCAGACACCATAACGCTCTGTTTTCAGTGCGCCACATGCACAGGTGGCTGTCCTTCGGGGAGGATAACGGCTTTCAGAACCAGGAAGCTCATGAGACGAGTCCAGCTCGGATTCAAGGAAGATGTGCTTCCCTCAGATGAACTGTGGTTGTGTACTACGTGCATGACCTGTGACGAGAGGTGTCCTAGAGGGGTCAAGATAACGGACATCATTATGACCCTGAGGAACATGGCCGTCGAGGAAGGTCACATGGCTGAAGCTCACAAGAGGACGGCTGGTATGCTTATCAAGACGGGGCACGCAATTCCGATGGGTGACAAGTTCAGAGAGCTCAGGAAGACTTTGAAGCTTGATGAGGTCCCGCCGACCGTCCTGTGTGACCCGAAACTGTACGAAGATGTCGTCAAGATAATGAAAGCAACTGAGTTTGACAAACTGATAGGAGAGCGAATAGATGGCTAAAGTTGGTCTGTTTCTTGGTTGCATTACCCCGCTCAGATATCCTGGTATTGAGTCTTCCACGATTGATGTGTTGGAGGCCTTGGGCGTGGAAGCCAAAATCCTACAAGGAACCTCCTGCTGTCCCGCTCCAGGCGTGTTCCGATCATTCGATCAGGAGGTCTGGCGAGCCCTTGGAGCAAGGAATCTGGCTCTGGCAGAGGAACAAGGTGTGGAGATACTCAACATCTGCAACGGCTGCTTTGGTTCTCTCTCGGAATCCAGTCATCAGCTACGAGAGGACCCAAAGAAATTGGAGAAAGTCAACAATATCCTGAGCCAAATCGGAAAGAAATACAATGGGACCGCGAAGGTCAGGCATTTCGCGGAGTTCTTGTACAGAGATGTGGGTTTGGAGAACATCGCGAAGAGGGTCAAGAACAAGCAGGACCACTTGAAAGTCGCCGTTCACTACGGATGCCACTTTCTAAAACCAAGAATGCTGAAGGAGATTGATGACCCTGAGAGACCAAAGATATTGGACGAACTTGTCGAAGTCACAGGAGCCAAAAGCATTCCCTACAAGGACAAGCAAATGTGTTGCGGGGCCGGAGGAGGCGTGAGAGCTAGGACCAAAGATGTGGCTCAGAAAATGACCATACAGAAGATGGAGAATATCAACGAAGTGGGAGCGAATGTAATCGTTGATGTCTGTCCGTTCTGCCATCTCCAGTTCGATCAGGGCCAGGAAGAAGTGGAGACGAAGGTCCCAGTATTGCACCTGTCTCAGTTGTATGTCCTCGCATTTGGGTTGCCAAAAGAGAGAATGGGCGTCGAAGCCCATGCCATACCCGTGAACTTCTGATCCCTAGTATAGTCCTTCAGAGCTTCTTTGCGAACTCGTTTGCCGGATCTGGAGTGGTGTTACTTCCTCCCATATCGTACGTTCTGACCTTCTCTTATGACTGTGGCAATTGCACAAGGGTTTAAGATATGCAACCGAATATCTAAAACTGGTAAGTCCCTCATGTACAATCGCAAGACGGTATCAACGATACTGGTCCTCGTTCTGCTTTCTTCTTTCGCATCCTCTTTGACAGGTGCATCTTCCACAGCACCGGTGGACGTCCCACCCTTATCGGGTGAAGACGTTGGGCCCAACGCTGGGACGACGGCCTACCACACATACGACGAGATGTTGACCGAGCTGCTCCAGATATCCGCCAACTACCCAGACATAACGGATCTCACAAGCATAGGAACCACATACCAAGGCAACAGCATCTGGAGTATGAAGATCTCGGACAACGCGCAGGCAGAAGAGGATGAGCCGGAGGTCATAATCTACGGCATGCATCATTCAAGGGAATGGTTGACAGTTGAGGTCTGCATGTATCTCATCAATTTCCTCACCGGCAATTACTCCACGAACTCATCCGTTCAGAACATAGTGGACAACAGAGAGGTCTGGATCATACCGATGGTAAACCCGGACGGGAGGTTCTATGACGGGGATGACGACCCGGCGGTGTACGCGAACTGGAGGAAGAACAGGGTACCGAACGGTGATGGATCGACAGGTGTGGATCTCAACAGGAACTACGGTCACATGTGGGGAGGAGCGGGCTCGAGCGACAATCCCTCAAGCGAGGTTTATCGTGGATCCGGCCCCTTCTCGGAGAACGAAACACAGGCGATCAGGAATCTCGCTCTCCAGCATGACTTCGTGTTCTCCGTGTCCTATCACTCGTACGGTCAGATCATACTCTATCCGTGGGGGAACACATACAATCCATCAAAGGATGATGCGTTGTTCTCGGCACTTGGGTGGGGCATGTCGAACCGGATGACCAACAAGGCGGGGTCTCCAAGGGCTCAATACATACCGATTAGGGGGAGCCAGCTCTATCTTACATCAGGTGACGACGTGGATTGGATGTACGGAGAGTTGGGCATTCTTCCGTTCGTGGTGGAGCTCTATCCCTCGTTCTCGGATACGGCACCTGCGGTCACTTCACCGTACAACGGTTTCCACCCGAGAGAGGACAAGATAGTCCCGGTCTGCGAGGACAATCTGGGCGGTATACTGTTCCTGCTAGAGATTGCCGACAATCCCAACCAGGTGATGCCCCACATCTCGTTGACCCCCACCCCAGAAAGAAGAACGATCGACAGAGGACAGAACCTGAGCTTCCAGATCGATGTCCTTAACGATGGGAGCCAATTCGAATCCATCGACCTCACTGCAACCACACCGATCGGATGGAACGTGACTCTGATCCCGGACAAGGTCAATCTGACCAAAGACAGCAATCAGACCGTTGACCTATGGGTCAATGTTACGCCAGGGGAATGGCCAGGCGCCTATGATATTGATGTTTCCGCCACGTCCCTCTCGGCATCCGCATCAGCGGAAGTAACTGTCGATGTTCCGTATCTGAACGACGTGGGTGTTTCGGGGATCTCACCGTTCCAAGAAGGACAGGTCTACCCAATGGGGAACTACTCTGTCCAAGCGGAGGTCACCAACTACGGACCGAACCAGCAGGACCCCTTCGACGTGATGATGGAAATATGGGAGATTGGTCCACTCGAGGAAAGGCAGATATTCTATGAGGATTTCGAATCAGGACTGACTGGATGGACGATCGTCGACTACGACGGGGCAACGTCGAGCGACTCATGGCATACGGTTAACTGGCTAGCGAACAGTGGCAGTAACAGCGTATGGATAGGGGATGACGGAACGGGACTGTACTCGGACACGACACTTCAGATGCTTCAGTCGCCTTCTTTCAGCCTAGAGGGGGCAAGCGGGGCCAACCTGAGCTTCTATCACATCCTTATGACCGAGGTAACGTACGATTTCGCGGTCGTGGAGGTGGCTTGCAGAGGTGAATGGAAGATCTTGCAGAGCTGGAGCGGATGGATATCTCCTGTTTGGTTCGAGAAGGTGGATTTTGATCTTTCAGACTTCCTTGGTTGTGACGATGTGAGGGTGAGCTTCAGGTTCAGCTCGGACGAAGGCAAGGTGGACTTCGGCTGGTGCATCGACGACGTCCAAGTGAATGCGACACTTCCGAGTGAGACACTGATTCACGGACCGGTGTTGGGAAGGACGACATCACAGCTGAGCCAGGGCGAGACCAAGCCAGTTTCCTGGATGTACAAGTTCAAGCGTGCTGGGCACTTCAAGATCTTTGCTGTGACCCTCAATCCCTTCGAAGAATACTTGCAGAACGATTCTGCAGAAGTATCCTTTTTCATTGACCCGACCAGATATCGCGTGTTCCTTGCCGGAGGTATGAACCTGGTGTCCTATCCGTTGATAACGTTGGATAATTCTTCGAGCGCCATATTATCGACAATCCAGGATCCGTATGACGGCCTCTGGAAGAACGGAGGCGGGCCTCAGTCGTGGTCATCGGTCTCAACCACCAAGCCCTGGCAACAGGGGACGCTTCTTGAAATAACGGATGGATGGTGGATCAAGGTTGGTGTGGACACGTACTTCGATGTAACCGGTACGATACCGGGAAATGTCACGATCTCCCTGAAAGCAGGTTGGAACCTGGTTGGATACCCCACATTGACCGACAGAACGATTGCAGAATCCCTCTCTGGATTGCCATATACTAGAGTGGAGAGCTTTGACCCGCTCGCGCCCTATCATCTCAGGGTGATGAGCGACAGTGACTACATGACAACCGGGATGGGATATTGGATCTATGTCACCCAGGATACGTCTTGGTTGGTCATCCCATAGTCAGCTTCCGTGGGTCTTTTGAAAACGGGAATGATCACGAACCAATCATCTGAACACGACACCACTGCTGCTATTGTATGCGGAAAAAAAAGGGGGAGGGGGTAATATGGATTATGATCCGCCGTCGTTGGCGGATTCGAAGGTCTTGAAGACGTATCGGATGTCGTGGGCTTTGAGGGCCGATTCGACCGACGCCTTGATGTCATCCGAGACCTCAGGACGCCCCTTTCCGTTCTTCTCCCAATCGTTTTCCCACCTGTACACGAAGTCGTACGAGCCTTGAACAGGCTGCCAACCCAATTCCCCGAGGGATTCTGCCACCTCTGAAGAGATGTAGGTGCCTTCGCCCATGCTCAGCTTCAGGAAGCTCGCGATTGGTGCCTTCATTTGAGTCTCCTTGCCTTGTGCAACCTCTAATCTGCCTTGGCATATGATATAAAGAGAGGTGTTTCCGTTATCAATATGGATAATACATCTGGCTAACGCTTGAGAAGACGATGAGAATATCCGCAACTATTAAGAACTGCGACATGACTGGCTAAGATGAGACCTAGACCGACCCCGGAACAGGGGAAAATCTGTCACAATCTGACGCGGAAGATCAATCGAGGTTTGACCAGAGGCTGCTAATCACGCATAATGAAGCCGATCGTCCCCTTCCTCTACGTACAAAATGCACTCAACGGGACACACGGGTGAGCATTCCCCGCATTCCTCTTCTCCGTCGCATTTGTGGGAGTCGCTTATTGCCAAGTCTTCGTCGTTCATGATCATAGCGCCTGTTGGGCACGCGGCCACGCAGGCCTCGCATCCGATGCAATCTTCCAGGATTACCAGAGCCAGTTTCTTTGCCATCTCCTCTGCCCCCTATGGGTATCTTGGTAGAATATTGAATCCTTATTAATAACTTTCTTAGAGAACGCAAGGCTATCAGACAGGCCAATTCAGTTTCATTCCCGATGCGGTCTTAGGTAGATTTATACAACAGCGAAATCATCAGCCTCCGAATGAGCAGGTCGGAAAAAGGCAGGGACAACAAGGAGAAGCACGAGAGTCTTGCGAAAAGAGCTGGCAGGGAGATCGCCAACGACTTGTCCTTCGCGGGCAGGTATGTGGCCGAGCATGTCGTTGGCATTCGACCCACAATCATCAAATCATTCGAGAGGTTCAGCTACTGGACGAGGAGGACGATCAAGCTCCTGATACCGCTGGCCGTGCTCCTGTTCTTCACCTTTGCTCCCTTGGGACTGCGTCCAATAGAAGCCCAATATGCCCTTGGAATCTTCCTCTTCATAGCGCTCATGTGGACCTTCGAGTCCCTTCCCCTGCCTGTGACATCCCTCCTTGTCCCGGTGCTTTTGGTGATTTATGGGATATTCGGTGATCTCAATGTATACCCGGATCCAGCACGGGCTGCCTTCGCGCCCTTCGCCACACCAGTCATTTACCTCGTGTTGGGCGGAATAATCATCTCTGTCGCTTTCAGAAAAACCCATCTGGATTCGAGGTTCGCGTACTACATTGTGGCCAAGTCCAAAGGACACTTCCGAACACTGCTTCTTGGAATGATGCTGGCCTGTGCGATAATGTCGATGTGGATCTCGAACACCGCTACAGCGGCTCTACTAATCCCAGTAGCGATTGGAATAGCAGGTAAAGCAGGGACAAACAAAGATGAGAGCGATCAGTACGCACTTGCACTCCTGTTGGGCATCGGGGCAGCGGCCGCCATTGGTGGAATGGCCACTATCGTGGGAACCTCTGCCAATGCGGTGTCCGCACAGTTCATCACTGATGCAGTTGGAGGAGAGAATTTCAGTTTTGTCAGTTGGATGATAGCCGGATTGCCGTTGTCCATCCTGTTGCTCTTCCTCTCATGGTGGATCATCACAAAGATGTACCCGGTCTCACGGGAAGAGATTGACATAAGCTGGGTCCATGATGAATTGGAAGCCATGGGGAAGCTGACTGCTGCCGAGAAGAAGGTCTTGGCCATCCTTGGGGGCACAATAGTCTTCTGGATAGTGGGGGAGGATCTGGCAAGCCTTTTCCTCCCGCCTCAGTTGTTCCCGGGCGCTTTCGCGAACGCAGCAATCGTATCGATGATAGCCGCCGTTCTGCTCTTCGTCACTGGAACCCTGGACTGGGAGGACGCAAAATTCATTCCCTGGGGGATTTTCCTCATCATTGGCGCGGGCCTTGCTCTAGGAAATGGACTCCAGGTGGCTGGATTCAACGGATGGATCGGCTGGAAGATCACAGGTTTTGCTGGGCCTTGGACACAAACAGCCATCGGCTTATTCCTTTTCCTACTCTTTGTCGCGTTAGTGGTTGTTATCATGAGCAACTTCGTCAACAAAACAGCCACGGTAGCATTCTTCGTCCCCCTGATGATAACATTGACTACTACGATCAGCGGCTTGGGCGATTACACATTGCTTTTGGCATTACTGATAGCGTTGGTCGCTGGCGTCGCCTTCATGACTCCAGTTGCACACCCTCCTTCAACTCTGATATATGGTACCGGAATCGTATCGAAAAAGGATATGTTCAAGAGTGGGTTGGCTATTACAATACCATCGGTTCTCATAACGGTGATGTGGATCTATATCATCGGAAGGTTAGGATGGATCTGAGAGGTGGGTGAATGAAGGCGCTGGTGATAGGTGCAGGGTCCCTGGGAATAAGGGTGATAAAGCAACTCAGGAAGAACGAGAGAATCGAGATGGTTGTCGCCGACTACCGGGAGGACTGTCAGGCGGTCAAGGAGGGAGTGATAAAGAGGGTGGACATCTTGGAGCACCTGACCCCTTTGAACATCGGCGAATGCTGCGATGACGTCGAACCTGACATCATATTCCTGTGCAGGGAGGCGAGGGACTGGGGGCACCACGATACCGTGATGGCCACACAGTTCATATCCGGGATGGAGAAACAGCTGTCGGGATACCGCATTCCAGTGATTCCGGTCTCCTCACTCGTAAGGTTTTAGTCCAATGACGGACTTCATATGTGTTACCGAGAGGGACTGAAATGTACTCCAAGAAGGTGATTGAGCACTTCCAGAACCCCAAGAACATGGGAGAGATTGAAGATGCGGATGCTGTCGGGGAGGTTGGAAACCCCGTCTGCGGGGACGTCATGAAGATCTACATCAAGGTCAAAGATGACAAAATAACCCAGATTGGCTGGAAGACCATGGGCTGCGCGGCGGCCATAGCGACGTCGTCCATGATAAGCGAACTCGCCGATGGGATCACCCTTGACGAGGCCATGAAGATAACCAAAAAGGATGTCTCGGATGCCCTGGAGGGGCTTCCACCCATCAAACAGCACTGCAGCAACCTGGCAGCTGATGGCCTTCACAAGGCAGTTGAGAACTACCGGAAGAAGCGGGAAACGTAGGGCGGACATCACCCCCGTCCCACAGAAATCGCAGATTGACCCGATTTTCTCATGAGATCCGTCAAATGGGATTTGCCAGTATGCCCGAATCTCGAAGTGTCATTCCAGCTGATGACACAGAACCCTATATGTCCGTTGGAGCGATAGAATAGACTGATGATGACTGATAGGAAAAGAGAAGTGGGCATCAATTCCAAGAAAGTGGAACTAGTGTCAGATGACTCGTGCCCCGAATGTGGCAGTGCACACTTGTACAGGGACGACCACAGAGCAGAACTTGTATGCAATGACTGCGGTCTGGTTGTGAATGAATCTGAGATTGACACAGGTCCAGAGTGGAGGGCTTACACAGCGGAAGACAATAAGCGTATGGCGAGAACCGGTGCTCCGTTGAGCCAGAGGTCGCACGACCTTGGGCTTTCGACGGTGATATCCTATGCGAGCAGGGACTTCCATGGGAATCCGATCCCGGCGAAGCAGAGGGACAGGTACAACCGGATGAGGATGCTGCATCGGCAGTCCAACCTACTGCGCCCGGGCCAGAGGAGCCTTGTCCAGGCACTGACGGTGTTGGATAGGATGGCATCCGTGCTGGGCATACCGCCAAGAATCAGGGACGAAGCGGCTCTGATCACCAGGAAGGCTCTGAAGAAGGGCATGGTGAGAGGCAGGAGCATAGAAGGAGTCGTGGCAGCTTCACTGTACGCAGCGTGCAGAATGAACAACGTTCCCAGAACACTGGAAGAGATGTCGGATGTCTCGGGAGTGGACAGGAAGAAGCTCAGGAAAGCATACAGCGCTATATCAAGGCAGATAAAGCTCAAGGTTCCGCTCGTAAAGCCAGAGGATTACGTCTCCAGGTTCTGCAGCAAGTTGGACCTGGGTCCGGACGTGGAGGCCGAGACGCACAGGATACTGAACGAATTGGATGACTCCATGGGGACTTCCTCGTTTGCGCCTTCAGGAACAGTGGCGGCCGCGATCTATGTCGCATCCGTGAGGTGCGGAGAGAAGAAACCACAGAGGCTTATCGCAGAGGTAGCCGGAGTCTCGGAGGTTACGATACGTAACAGATTCCAGTTCCTGAACGAGAAGCTGAAGCTGAAGTTCCCCAACAAGCGAAGAGCGTCTGCTAGCTAGATTATTCCCAGTGACATTTCCTGTGCCAGGTCTGTAACTGAACCTGATGACAAGTTTTATTAGGACTGACACTCGTTCCAGTCCGGACCATGCCCATAAACGAGGAAAGACTCGGCAAGATGAAGGAATTGGGACTGACAGACTATCAGGCCAGGGTATACCTTACTCTTCTGGATCTGGGTGTCTCCAAGGCCAGTCAGATACCAACGCTTTCCAGAGTCCCACGGACCAGGATATACTCCACAATGAACCAGCTTCACGAGAAAGGGCTTGTTGAGATCATACCCGAAAGCCCGATCAAGTACAAGCCGGTCCATATTGAGGACTTTCTCGAGAGGGTAGCAGAATCTCACAGGCAATCAGCGGATGAGATCGCGGAGAAGAAAGACCTTCTGATGAACGAGTTCGCGGTCAGAGCCATCGTGGAGGCTGAGGAGACAGGACGATTCGAAGCGATCTATGGCAGAAGGAACGTGAGGGACCGTTTGAACCGAATGTATGAGGAATCTGAGAAGGAAATCCTCTCGGTGGGGACCGTGCAGAGCCCGATAAGAATCGTCAGGTCAAGGCTTCCCACTATCGAAGAGAGGTTCAACGCTGGAGTGGACATCAAGTATGCGTTTCCCATTAACGGCTCTAACAGGGACAACGCGCAAATCCTGTCGCAATATGCGGACGTCAGGAACATAGGTCTCTCATTATCCATGTACTATCTGGTGATAGATTCAAAACAGGCCCTGCTGTGCCACCCGATGCCTTCTGACGAGAGCTTCCTCAAGGGGGACGACATCGCCATCTGGACGGACGATGAGGGAATCGCTGAGGCTTTGAGGAACATTGCTTTGAGCGTTATCGAACAAGGTCAGGACATCAAGGTGGTCGACTACACGACTCCACTTCTGCAATCGACAAAGGCATACATCGATCTGCTGGGACTCAAGTCTGGTCCCATCTTCGATTCACTTGCTGGAACGATCGCCGACGAACTCTCATCCAAATTCAAGTCCACGACACTCATCGCCCTCATCAACGAACTATCGACATATTGGAAAGAGAACTCCATGGGTGAACTGAAGATAGTGAAGAAAAAGCCTCTGACAATTCAAGTATCCCAATTCTTCAAATGCGGAGCAAAGGAACCCAAAGAACCGCACATATTCTGCAAATTCACCAGATTGCTTCTCAACGGGGTCTTCGTGAAGAAACTCAAAGGGAAGACTGAGATCATAAAACACAACTGTCTGGGAGAATCCGGCGGTCTATGCCACATGAGTTTTGTCTTGAAGTCGACTTGAAACGGACTACTGACGACACCTGTTCACGAAGCCTGACGACCTCAATCTCTCAAGGGCCTTCTCATATCTCCCTCTGTCCCCAAGCAGGTCGTTGACAAGGTCCATCTGGAAATGACTTCCCCTCAGCATTCTGACCTCAATATCTGTGTCGAGGCGCTCTTCAAGAACAGACTTGATGACGACACCCAGAGCCATACCGACCGGACAGAGATTGGATGTGGGACGGTACTTCACTTGGATGTCCTCGTCCTCAACGCTGATCCAATCCCTGCTGATGATGCCCATCTCTTCGAGTGTCATGGGAACTCCAGGATCATTGACCTCGTGAAGAATCTCAAGGATGACCCTTTTGGAAATCCGCCTCTTGACGGAGAGCTGAGATACGGTCGTTGACGTCACCAGTTCTTCAATTAACTCATTTATGACATAAACTATACGTTGTCATCCAGTGAGATTACATCCATGGAAGGGCGGGACGCATCATCGCAGAAAGCGGCCGAAGTTACTTCTTTTTATATCTGAATGACAATTCAATAACTAGGTTTCAATCCTGGAGATGTTGATATGAAGTGGGCGAGAGTCGTTTCTCTTTTGGTAACGCTGGCATTGGTAGGAACATCATTGGGCATACTTCTCCATTCTAGTCCGGTTGCGATATCCGGAGAGGATCCGCCTGAGGTCTCTGCCTACAACCCGGTCATCGATCAGATAGTGCAGAACGTTTCATTGCAGAGCCTGTACAGATATAACTATGACCTTCAGAACTTCAGCACGAGGTATCTTCTCGCACCTGAGCTGAACCTGTCTGCCAGTTACATCTACAACGAATCCGCGAAGAATCCGGGAGTGATCGTGGAATCTCAGTATTTCTTGTACAATGGCAGATGGGTTAGGAACATAATAACGACCATCCCAGCCTTCAACAACGCCAATGCGACCACGTACATACTCGGAGGTCACTACGATTCCTACAGCAATAGCAACCCCATGGCCACCGCCCCGGGTGCGGATGATGATGGCAGTGGAACGGCCGCCGCCATGGAGGCCGCTCGGGTGCTAAGCGGGTACAAGCTCAATGCGACCGTTGTCCTTGCGGCCTGGACGGCCGAAGAGTTCGGACTCCACGGAGCCAGATACTATGCCAAGGAAGCAAAGAGAACGGGCATGGACATAGGCGGAATGATACAGCTGGACATGATTGGACACGATCCGAACAACTTCATGGGTCTTCGGGCCGTGAGCAATGCACAGTCGTCATGGCTGCTGAACGAGTTCTACGATGCGAACCAGGATTACTCGATTGGACTGAACATGGCAACGGCCATCGATCCCACGGCGAGGTCAAGCGACCATGCACCGTTCTGGGACGAGGGATATCCGGCTATCTTCGGGATCGAAACAGACTTCAGCGCCTACTATCACTCCCCACAGGATCTGGTAAGCAACATGAACTTCGAGCTTGTGACCAGGACTACCAAGACCGCAGTGGCGACAATAGCCAAGATCGCGGGCATCATAACCCCGGGGGACGGCGTCATTGTTCTGGACAAGACAAGTTACGATCCATCTGATCCTGTGGAGATCTCGCTCTACGATACAGACCTCAATACGAACCCGGGGCTGGCGGAGACCGTTCAGGTCAACATAAGAAGCGTCGCTGAGCCTTCTGGTGAGCAGGTCACATTGACGGAGGTCGCACCTGACGAAGGTGTGTTCAAGGGTACCATTCCTCTGACAAGCGCTGTCTCCGTGCCTGGACAGTTGACGGTGCACAACTCGGATGTCCTGAACGCGACGTACCAGGAAGCCAACCCCGCAGGACTCAGATGGGTCAACGCGGAGGTTGATGGCGTACCTCCGTTGATCTCTAACGTGGCGGTCGTCCCTTCCGTGACCACGGCGACGATAACTTGGAACACGAATGAGGACACGGACAGTCTGGTGAACTACGGACTGACGACCGGTCTGGGCAGCTCTGAGTCGGATTGGCCGCTGATCACTTCACATTCCATGCTCCTGACTGGACTGAATCCTGGAACCCAGTACTTCTTCGACATCACCTCGACCGATCTCGCGGGAAACACCGCATTTGACGACAACGGCGGTGCGAAGTACAGCTTCATGACCCTCACCGGATCATCCGACATACCGGCCTACGGATACGTGGGCTGGGTGAGGGAAGAGGAATCCACTGGCAATCACTTCACGGACCCGGAGATACTCGTTGGCTACAGCCACAACAGGCACACGACGTATTTGGGTGCGGCACAATTCCAGGTCAATCCCATTCCTGCAGGTGCAACAATCACCAACGCTACACTGCAGATATACGGTGGCAGATGGATCTACAACATGGATGACTATCAATGGAACATCACACTGCTCAATTCTTCGATTGACGCCAACTGGGTGAATCACGCTTACGGCGACATCGACGGTGCTGAAGTCGACCTGGTAATGACGCCCGTCCTGGATGACGTCGACCTGGTGCCGGGAGAATGGGACTACTTCCACTTCCAGCCTTCCGAATACGCCTTGCTGAGACAGCACTTCAACAACTCCAAGATCTCGTTCCGAGTCAATGGACCAACGAGCGCCACGTTCTTCAACAGGGGTCTCATCTTCGCCTGGGTCTCCGGATACTCATCGGGTTCGAGCTTCGCGTCTCCGTTCTCGCCCCGATTGACTGTAACATACTCCATGACCGGGGACATCTTGGGCCCGGACACCATCAATCCTCAGGCTGCCAGGGAGAATGGAGCGGGAGATCCGCTTCTGGTCATTTCCGCCACGACCACCGATGTGGGACTGGGGGACAGCAACGTCACCAATGTGGAGTATTATGTCGACACCGATCCAGGGGTTGGGAATGGGATCGCGATGGCGCCGCTGGATGGTGCATTTGACTCTCCGGTCGAGGACTCGACCATATCTTTGGATGTCTCAAGTTGGACTCCCAGTATGTACTCGTTCTACATGAGAGGCAGGGACGAGGCCGGGAACTGGGGATCGCCGACCCAGATGGATGTGTACATCACACCGCCTCTGCCTCCATCGAACGTTGATGCGAGCCTGGAAGGGACATCCTTGGAGAATGTGAACGTCACATGGACACTATCATTGGACGACGGACAGGGAGATGACGACATCGACCACTATGCGGTCTATGCTGGTTCAACTTACGATAAGACCGCAGAACCGTATGCCTTCCTTGGAACGGCTCCATCCGGCACGGACTATTTCATCCACGCGCTGGCCGGAGACGGGAATCCAGACAGCTACTTCTACGCTGTACTGGCCAACGAGACATTCGGCAATGCGAAGAGGGCGGACAACCAGGCAGGCAAGTTCGCTCGTTCTCTTTCAGTGGGAGTGAATCTGTTATCGAACCCGCTGTTAGTGGCTGACTACGCCATAGAATCCGTTCTTCAGACCGTTGTCTACGACCGGGTCTGGCAGTACGATCCACTAGCCATGAACCCGTGGACGAAGGTGGACACGACCAAGCCATATGGCGGGAGTTTCGATACCACTAATGAAAAGGCTTTCTGGGTCAGGGTCACGTCAGCAAGCATCTACGCAGTAGCAGGGAAGGTCCCGGACATGATCACGGTCAACCTCAAAGCCGGCTGGAATCTGGTCGGGTACCCCTCACTTATCCCGAGGGATGTGGCAGAGACCCTGATGGGGATAGGATTCTCGAGAATCGAGGGCTACGAGGGTGCGGCCCTTCCATACAACCTGAAACGGCTATCCGATTGGGATTACCTGTATGCAGGACAAGGCTACTGGATATTCGCAAGAATGGACACTGTCTGGGATCTGGCCAACTAACTGGAAAACAGACGGTTCCTCAGGCTTGAGTCTTCGCCGGCGGCGGAGGAGCTTCCCTTGCTTTCTCAAGGCCTTCTGAGATCTTGAACATCAACAGTCCTCCTACAACGACCAGTATCAGGAATATGAGCCAAGTGTCCTGGGGGGAGGCCGCAAGAAGATATCCAAGAGTCATCAGAATGCCGATTATCATATGGACCTGTATGGTGGAGGCGTTCGCCGGTATGATTCTGAACGAGTCCGAGTAGAAGTCCCTTGAGTATCTTATGGAGGTTATCGCCAGCGGGAGGGTCAGGAACATCACAAGAGCGTATGGGGATACCCATCCGAATGCTACGAAGACCGCGATTGAGATGTAAGCGGAGGCCATGATGACCGCGTGACCCCTGGCAGCCTTGGCCTTTCCAAGTCGCACGACGAGATGCTTCTTCCCAGCTTCTTTGTCAGCATTGTAATCTGGAAACTCGTTGATGTAAAGGACGTTAGCGATCATCAATCCTAGCGGAACCGCAGCCAGAGCGGGTTCCCATGCCAAGTGTTGGACCTGGACATAATAGCCGCCGAGAGTCATCAGGATTCCGAAGTTGAGGCCGATGAACAGCTCACCGATCCCCCTGTTGACAAGGCTTACGGGTGGGGCCGAGTAGAAGAAGGCAGAGAATGCTCCGATTATCCCAAGGACCAGGATCATGTACCCGACCTCGAAGGCGAGATAGACCCCGATGAGGCCTCCGATGGCAAAGAAGACCATCGCTTCAGCGACCACTTCACGGGGGGTCATCAATCCCTCCTGTATCATCCTGCTACCGCCGGTGAACGGTCTGGTGAACTCGACATTGATGTTGTCCGATCCACCCTTGTAATCGAAGTAATCGTTGATGACGTTCGCCCCTATGTGCATGCATATGCCGCCGATGAAAGCGAGGATGAAGTACCAAGCATTGAAGACGCCCTCATTAGAGAAAGCGATTGCAGTACCCAAAAGGACAGGCAGAGTACTTGCTGTCAAGAACGGTGCTCTGACCTCCTGCAGCCAAACCTTCAAACGGCCTGCCATGAGCCAGTCAAGAAGTGCATGAGATATAAAGGATTCGAATAGAAAAACACCCAGTTCCAGCCTCAAAGACCTTCGAAAATCATTATATAAGGAATTCGCCTATTGGCAAACGATGGCTCCAAATCTGTCCTTTGGCGTCGCCGAAGAATTGGACCTCGTAGAGAAGAGATTGAGGGATTGTTCGCTCACGGAAGTGGAGACGCTCTCCGAAATCGCATCCTATGTGGTGAACTCGGGGGGCAAGCGTATCAGGCCCATCGTCACCCTGCTTTCCTTCAGGGTTGTTGGCGGTGAGGATACCGGCAAAGCGGTCGATATGGCCACAGCCATTGAGCTCATTCATACCGGGAGCCTCATACATGACGACATCAACGATGGCGGGGAACTCAGGAGGGGGCGCACCTCAGCCTTGAAGAAGTTCGGTCTTGAAGATTCCCTGGTAACTGGCGACTTCTTGTTCGCAAAAGTGTTCGAACTGGGAGGACAGTTCGGAGAAGAAGTGATCCTGATCACCGCGGATGCGTGTTCCAGCCTCCCTTCGGGAGAGGTCCTTCAGAGAAGATTCAGGTTTGACACCTCGATTACAGTGGACCAGTACGTCGGAATGACCGAGAGGAAGACGGCCAGATTGATTTCGGCAGGAGCTAGATCGGGCGCCTTGATCGGTAACGGCACACCTGACCAGGTGCAAAGGCTCGGAGAATACGGCAAGAACCTGGGCATCACATTCCAGATAGTCGACGACATTCTGGATGTCGTCGGTTCGGAAGAGAAAATGGGCAAGAAGATCGGTTCCGACATCCGCGAAGGCCATATCACACTCCTGTCCATATATGCCATGAGCAACGGCAACAAGAATTCAAGGGAGGAGCTCCTCGGCATCCTCAAGAACGATTCAAAGTCCGAGGACGACGTGACGAGGACGCTTGAGCTCATAAGAGAGATGGGGGGACCGGAAAGGGCATTCCAAGAGGCCAGCATGTACGCCAAACGTGCCAAGGAGCAAGTCTCGGTTTTCGATAATGAATACAGGGATGGACTGGAAGAACTCGTCGATTACATATTGAACCGTGAGAGTTAATGCAATAGCCTGCCGGGTTCTTGATCTAGATGAACACAATTGAATAGAGTGATTGATATTCCCAAAATCATCAAAGGCATTTGTAAGACGGAGTGAAGTAGTTTGAGAGACCTCATAGTCGTCGGGGCTGGACCGGCGGGTAGTTCTGCAGCCAGATGCGCGGCTTCTCAGGGCTTGGACGTTCTTCTGCTGGACAAGAGGAAGGAGATCGGGAAGCCCGTCCAATGCGGGGAGTTCGTTGCATCCAAAAAGGAGGTCGTTCGAATGTTCCCCCATGCCGATGGACTTGACGGTGTTGATCTCATACCTGGAACCATCATCCAACGGAAGATCACGGGCATCAAGATATTCTCCCCGAAGGGGAAGGAGAACCAGATGTCATTTGACGGATTCACAGTGAACAGAGACGGCCTGGACTCACATTTGGCATCGCTTGCTGAAAATGAAGGCGCTGAAGTCTCAACCAACACGGTGGTGACAGGGGTCTCAGGAAACGAGGTGTTCACCAGGGATGGACGGCACGAAGCGAAGGTAATCGTGGGCGCCGATGGTTCGAGATCCATAGTGGCCAGGTCAGTCGGACTTAGGTCGCCTATGCGACTCTACTCGGCACTCACCTGCCAAGTTGATGGTGACTTCGGGTCGGAACTGATGATGTTCTTCGGTAGCGTGGCACCGTTCGGTTATGCCTGGATCATTCCCAAGAACAACTGTGCTAATGTAGGCCTGGGTGCTACAGACAAGCTCCCAAACAACGATATCAGGAAGCTCTTCAATAAATTCATCGAGGAAAGGGGCTTCGAGCCCAGCCAGATAGCCGGTGGATTGGTGCCCATGGGAGGTCCGATTGACAATACCGTCTCTGGGAATGCACTGCTGGTCGGGGATGCGGCCGGACACGTTATGGCGACCAACGGCGGGGGCGTCAACGTCGCCATGATATGCGGGAGGATCGCCGGAGAGTGTGCCGCAGACACTGTGTTGAAAGGAGTTCCGCTCCTGAACTACGAATTAAGGTGGAGGGAGATCGTCGAGGGTCCGCTTGAAACTGCAGCCAAGACGATGAAACTGGCTGACCTCTTCCATGGCTCGGACAGAAGGCTCGAGTTCGCCATGTGGGTCCTCGGCAAGAAGGGGATGGAGAGGGCCATCAGATGCCAGAGAGTTTTCCGGGGATGATGTCTGGAAACATGCCAAAAAGGATTAAGCAAAAGGTGGTTATCCTTTGGTAATGAAGATACAATTCCTGGGCGGGGCCAGCAAGGTCGGTTCTCTTGGGATGCTTCTGGATCACGGCCAGGATCTCCTGTTGTTCGACTACGGATTCCTACCCTCCAAACCTCCGGGGTTTCCCATGGATGCCCCTCCGGTAAAGACCTGTTACTTCACGCATTCACACATAGATCATTCTGGAATGGTCCCGTGGTTATGCTCCAGACACAACACGACCGCCTATTCCACACCTGTCACTCTCGCGGCCTCCGAGCTTCTCTTTCGTGATTCGATAAAGGTGACCAATCTGGAGGGTTTCGCATTCCCGTATGATGAAGAAGACCTCATGGCGACCAGGGACAACCTGAGGGACATGCGCTTCGGGGAGACCAGAAAGGAAGGAGACCTGGAGATCACCAGCCACCCCGCAGGGCACATACCCGGGGCGACCATGTACGAGGTGATGAACCGGGAGGTCGTCCTGTTCACTGGGGACATCAACACTGTCAATACCGAGCTGGTCTGGGGCGCAAAGCCCGTGAAGTGCGACACTCTGGTTCTGGAGTCCACCTATGCGGGCAGAAGGCATCCCGACAGGTTGCAGCTTGAGCACGATTTCCTGAAGAAGGTCAGGGCTACCGTTGAAAGGGGAGGAATTGCTCTTGTCCCGGCATTCGCCGTTGGCAGGACCCAGGAAATGATGCTCCTGCTCAGCAAGAAGAGGTTCGACCTCTGGGTGGACGGAATGGGCAAGGAGATCAGTCGCATCTATCGTTCATTCCCGGAATCGGTGAGGAATCCACGCAACCTGAGAAGGGTCATGAAGGACTCACGGCAGGTCAGGAGCGAGACGGGAAGGGAAAAGGCGCTTAGAGGAGAGGTCATCGTGACCACCAGCGGGATGATGGACGGAGGACCTGTGATTCGGTACATGGAGAGGATTGCCAACGATCCTAGGAGCGGGGTATTCATCACGGGCTATCAGGTCCAGGGTACCAACGGACGCCTGCTGAGAGATACTGGAATGATAGACCTGCACGGGGTCAAGGTGAAGGTCAAATGTGAGGTCTCGTTCTTTGACTTCTCGGCCCATGCCGACCACGACGATCTACTGGACTTCATCGACGGTTGCGATCCGGAAAAGGTGGTCCTCTGTCACGGGGAGAACAGAGAGGACCTTGCGAACGATATTGAAGGCAGGGAAGTCCTGATGCCGATGGAAGGCGAGTGGCTGGAGATTTAGTGAAGTATTTATAGCACCAGGGAGATTATTCAACGTGGCTCTCAAAGACTTCCTCCGGGAGGATCTTGGCAAGGGCGACATTACGTCCAAGGCGTTGTTAGGGAAAGAGAAAGCTGAGGCAGTAATCATCGTCAAGGAGGATTGCGTTCTAGCGGGATTGGAAGAGGCTCAGGGGATATTCGGGCTCCTGGGACTGAAGACATCCACTGTCTTTGTGGACGGACAGCGTGTGAGGGAAGGCGACAGGGTCCTCAGGATCGAGGGTCTGGCAAAGTCGATACTGGCTGGAGAGAGGGTGGCGCTGAACTTCATCATGAGGATGAGCGGGATTGCCACTAAGACTTGGGACCTGGTTCAGAGATGCAGGGCAATCAACCCGGATGTTGTCGTTGCTGCGACGAGAAAGACCACGCCGGGATTCCGTTATTACGAGAAGAAGGCGGTGACACTGGGGGGTGGCTACCCGCACAGATACGGATTGGACAGCGAGTTCCTGATCAAGGACAACCATCTCGAGATCGTGGGTTCGATCAGCGAGGCCGTCAGAAGGGCGAAGGCCAAAGGGAAAGGCAAGAAGATCGAGATCGAGGTCACCAATGAACCGGAAGCCTTGGAAGCGGCCAAGTCGGGTGCGGACATTATCATGCTGGACAACATGACGCCCGAGGTCGGAGAGGGAATCGCGAAGAAGATCAGAGAGCTAAGCGACGCCAGCATAGAAGCATCCGGAGGCATCACACCTGACAATATCGAAGGCTATGCCAGGTATGCCGATACGATTTCACTGGGCTGGTTGACCCACTCATACAAATCAATGGATTTCTCGCTGGAGATCATTTGAAAAGCGCTTTCAGAGACGGCGTAAGGAACTTCATGAACCTAGGTTCTTTTCTGAGCAGATGCCACCCGATGCTGGACGGGAACGTTATATCACCCGTCTCCGAGACCATCTCAAGTATCTCATCATTGTCCAGAAGTTTGAACACCTCTTCCATCTGCTTGTCGGTCAGGTCCCTACACAATCTGTGAAGGTGAAGGCCTCTCTTCAATTCCCTTCCAATCGCCTTCTTCCAGTTCCGGTGGTACCTGCTCAGGAACTTCTTGGAGAAATCATCGGCTTCCAGTGCTAGGATGGCGGTGTCCGCGCATATCTTCGATGCAACGAGACCGGTGTAGATACCTCCTCCTGTGCTGGCCTTGGCCTGGCAGGCGGCATCGCCCACGACCATAACGTGGTCTTCCACGGTCCTGCTAAGCAGACCGAAAGGAATGGCCCCAGCAACGAACGATACAGTCCTCGACTTCTTCAGGAACCGAGCTGACTCTCCCTTTTCGAAGAGGGCATTGAAGTAATGGTAAGCGCTGCCCCTGGCGACGCACAGGCCCACTCTGGCACCCCCCTCGCCGGTGGGGATTATCCAGGCAAAGAAACCTGGGGCAACATCATTACCAGTGAATATCTTGGCGAAGCGGCGGTCACAGTCCACCTCCACAAGTTCGGCCTCGAACCCCTTGACGATGCTCTCCGCCCGAGGGAGCTTGAAGCACTTGGAGACATTGGACCTTATTCCGTCCGCCCCTATCAGAATCCTGCAATTGAGCTTGACCATCCTATCTGGCGTCTGGACATCGAGCTCCAAACCCCTGCCCTTCTTCTCGGCGTTGACGAATGTCGACCCGAGGAGGGAGGTGGCTCCATGAAGCAGTGCGTCCCTAGCAATCTCACTGTCAAAGGCAGCCCGATCGAGAACAACGGCCTTGGTCTCTCTGCCATCAACTATCAGCTCCCTTCCCTTGGGTGAATATATCTCCGCACCACGGAGTGAATTGACAACGGTCAATCTCTTGTCAACGATCTCGAAAATCCTGGGCGTGACCAGACCCGCGCATTGAACTGGAACACCGATATTCCTGTGTTCCTCGATGAGGGCGACCCTCCATCCCGCGCTGGAGATGATATCTGCAGCGTATCCTCCCATCGGTCCTGCGCCCACAACCACGACGTCGAAATCCACGAACCGAGTAAAGGGACATCGATATTTAGAGTTGATGTGAATGCTACAGAAAGACAGTGAGCTCCACTATGTTGCCATCCTCCACATCGAGAGTGGAACGCAAATGATGCTTTGATATGACCTCGAGGACGTCGGTGTGGTGCGACCTCACGGGCATTATGACGGCGCATTCCACGTTCCTCATCTTCGCCGGGAAACACTTCACGTCCCCGAAGGTCCGGCCCTTGCTCTCGAACCCTTTGATGAGTATCCCGTCCGAGTCTTCCAAGATGTTCAGTTTGAAGACCTCGCTGGTGCCCACCTTGATATTGAGCGTTCCCTCGTACGGTTCGAACCACAGCTTCTCCTCAAACTGGACCTTGTATTCATTCTGTTGGACGTAGTATTGACCCTCTCCCAGTCCTGTTGCCACCGTGCCGCTGATAGTGAGCCTGTCCTTGAGCTCGAATATCTTCTTGTAGTCCGCGTACTCGCGAGTCAGCGCCTCAACGCCTTCTTTTGTGAGATTGAGCCTCTGCGCCCTGGTCCCAAGATCCCGAGACACCAATCCCATGTCCAGCAGTTCGAGAATCCTCTTGGAGGCCGACTGCTGGCTGATCGACATTGTTCTGCCGAGACCGGCGGATGACAAAGCGACGAAATCGTGAATACCTCCCATAAGGGCAATCTGTTTCAGGGTCTGAAGATATTGGGGTTTCACAGCAACGCATAAGTTAGGATGAAGAAAAACTTTCCTAAACCATGCCTTCCAGTACCAGATGAGTTCTGGACCGAAGATAGATGATCGGTATCCTGGACCGCTTCAGTTCCTCGATCAGCTCCTTATCATTGGTCACCACAATGCCTTTTCTCCGACGAGCTAGCACCAACAGAGACACATCACCGCTATCCTCGACATCCACGATGTCGTACTTCTGGGCAAGCGTCAAGGCCGCCTTTGCATCCCTGGTAGTCTCCTCCAACTTTCTCAGTTCACCCAAAACGGAGGAAGGGACAAGGACCTCACATTCACCCACGAGCCTCTGAAGCTCGGCATCGAGGTTTATCCTGAACTGAAAGGGCATAAGGAGCGCATTGGCGTCCAAGATCACTACAGGTCTTCCAGTCACGGGCAGATGAAAGCGATGGGGCATAATTATCCTTTTGGGACGGGGCAGTCGAGAAGGCGAACACCGCAATGTAAGAAGACGGCCATTAACACAAACATACTAATAAGTAAGCAATCTTTACAAAATCGTGAATGGCTTCTCCATTCAGAGGGGAATTCGATGACCAGATTGTCCTGTAGACCGGTGGCCTTTGTTTTGGTATCCCTTATGGTTCTTTCCTTTGTCTGGTCGAGTCCAGGCAGTCCTGATGTGATCAAAGCCGATATCAGTGGACGTGCTGTTCAGGGAGGGGTCGCACCAGATGGAGCAACGGTGACCACTGAATGGGAAATCGATGACACTGCAAATATGGATTCAGCGTTCATGTCCAAGATCCAGACAGATCTGAGGGGAAGGATTGCGAGTCTAGGTTCTGAGCTGGTGAAAGTGGTTGTTTTCGCAGATTCCATCTCGACAGTCCATGAGGCGCTTAGAGCGGATAAGATGTTCGCAAGTGGTGATGTGGTCTCAAATGATGAAGGCCTGGGAACAACGATACTGGAGCTTCCTGCCAACGTGATTCCCAAGGTGGCGTCGCTATCGAACGTTCGGGCGATACTCGATTACGAACTCCCGCAACCACCCGATCCAAGAGAATTCTGGCAGGGACCATACTCTGGAGACTCACCTTCTCCACAGATGTGGCAGGTAACACTTACCCAGGGTGCGGTTGAGGCATGGAGCCTTGGATTCGAGGGTGAGGGTGTCAAGGTGGCCGTCCTGGACACGGGAGTGGATTTCGGGAACCCGGACCTGAACGGAACCCAGGCGAGAGTGGAGGACCCGGGGTCGCCCTACTTCGGCTGGCCGATAACTTTCGACTCCAGATCCATGAGGTCGTTCCTCTCTACCGGCAATGGGTTCCCCGGTGCCAACAACTGGTTCTCTGACACTTCAACCACTGACACAGACTCCAACATGGATGGTTTCCTGGACAGTACCGGATACGATATTGGTGCAATCCCGAGCCAGAGCGGAGTGTACCACCTGGGCGTACATCCGGATGATTACCTGCGCATCAGGTACGGTGTGTATGTGGGTGTATTGGTGACGGACACGACCACGTCTGGAGTATATGATGCCGTATACGTGGACCTCAACAACAACAACAGCTTCGCGGATGAGAAGGCTGCCATGAAGGGGGACGAGGTATCATCCCACGATCTTGATTCTGACGGCCTTGCGGATCGGTCAGGTGGACTGGTGTACTTCATCGCCGACGGGGTCAACTTCGTACCGTATTCAGATTCGATCTCGCAAGATATGGGAGTTCCCAATATCATACCCAACAACGGAGATCTAGTCGCTTTCGCTCTGAACGATGCGACCGAGGCCGGCGGGTCGCACGGAACTTTGTGCGCATCCGCGATCGCGGCCCAAGGAAAGATCGCAGGAGGAGCAGTCGTAGGAATGGCACCCAAGGCGAAGATCATCGCTGTGGGCAACATCTATCAGGGAGGCAACTGGTGGGACAACTACGTTTTCGCTGTGGAAGGCTATGACGGCATTCCAGGAACTGGTGACGAGGCCAACATCCTGAGCCTGAGCTTCGGCGGTTCATATTCCATCAACAAAGGCTTCGGGTTCGGAGAGAGGTTCGTCGACGAGATCACGACCTATTACGCTCCCAAGGCGACCTTCATGGCCGCGGCCGGGAACGGTGGTTACGGCTATGGAACCATCATCACTCCAGGTTCCAGTCCAGGAGTTGTGACGGTAGGCGCTTCAACCAGCACTTGGACCGCAGAGCCTGCGAACTACACGACATGGGGTGACGTGATCCCATGGTCCGACCGAGGACCGACCGCACTGGGACAGGTGGACCCGGATATCCTGTCAGTGGGTGCATATGGTTCCGGTGACGTGACTGTGAATCAGGTCAACAACGCCAATCAGGCCTGGGGCATCTGGGGGGGAACGAGCATGGCAACGCCGGTGGCTGCTGGGATCATGTCCCTGCTCTACGAGTCGTACACCGAGGCTCACGGCCAGTACCCGGATTCTGCCGTCGCCAGAGAGATCATCATGTCCTCCGCGGACAACATTCACTACGACGCGATGCTTCAGGGCGCTGGGATAGCGAACGCATCCAGGGCGGTCCAACTTGCCAACCAGAGATACGGCGTGGGAGCATCCCCATCATTCTGGACGGCGGGGGACTATCGAGGAACCCACTACGACGCCTTTGCGAACATCCTGTTCCCCGGAGGGAATGACAGCCATACGTTCCAAGTATACAATGCCGATCAACTGAACTCCACCCAGGTGACGGTCTCCGACGAGACACACGTGAGAACCAAGTCAATCTTCTACAACATACAGTCGGACACATCTCTGGAGGACGGCTATCAAGGGGTCAGACCCGATTACTTGATTCCGCTGATTGACAATAAATCAGGCCTATTCGAGATACCCCAGGGTACCGACCTGGTCAAGGTCTCGGTCTATCTTGACTACTTCGAGTTCGATCCTGATTGGGACTACGGGATTGAAAATCGATTCTCGCTGGCTCTCTATGACTGGTGGGACGAGGACGGTGACGGCGAATACTGGATAGATGCGAACACCGATGGCGTGGTCCAGCAAACCGAGATCGAGGGCTACCCGAACTACTCGGAGATACAGAGGTTCGCACTAGCTTCACAGGCCGCCAACAGGTATGAGACCAGGGTGCGTGACCCGTATGAGAGGATCCACGACGGTCTTCTGGTTGGGATCTTCCACACGCGGACGACCGGGCTGGTTCCGATAACGAGCGTGAATGTGAGGGTGGACACCTATGAGCTCATGGACTGCGGCTGGCTTTCTGTCTCACCTACCACTTTGAACATAGTTCCGGGTGGCACATCGACCTTCCAGGCGGACGTGGATTTCCCTTCGGATGCCAATCTCGGCATGTATCAGGCGTTCATCACGCTGAATTACGATTCCAATGAGACGGCGATACCGGTGACTGCGAACATCGCCTCCACCACGACCGACTTCCTGATCAACGAATCGAGCGGGGAACTGTACGACAATGGGGCCATCTTTGGAGGGTTCAACTGGGGATGGAGGTATGAATCTGGTGACTGGAGATACTACTTCGCGGAGGTCCCGGAAGGTTCCTACAAGCCTGGCCAGCAGATGGTGGCCAACGTGTCATGGGACTACGTCCCCACAGACATCGATGTATTCCTGATGGGTCCAACCGATGACTCTTACTCGGCCTCTTATCCAAGCAGATACGGGCCATACACCCTGGAGACCAAAGGCAGGAGCGCCGACACCTGGATAGGAGGGGGCAGGTTCAGGTTCGACACTGCAACTGGAGGCGCCCAGGAGATAGTAGCGGCTGACCTGACCCCAGGGCTCTGGAGCATAGGGCTTCACAATGTTCTGAACGCGGGGCTGGAGTCCATGGGCAACATCTCCGTCGACCTTGGGACGATTGAACTGAGCCCCAATCCTTGGGATGTTGGTGTGGTCACCGACTTCTCCAAGCTTACCGGACAGCAGACCTTCCTGGCGAACTCGACCATCAACCTGCCTGACATTGATGTCACATCATTCGGCGTCTCACAACCCATCCAACTGACCAACGAGACCATCATGCAGGATAATCCGGCCGACGCTTCCACATCCAGCTGGTCCATGGAGATAGACATCGTGGACGGAGGACTGCTGGAAGTCACTACCGACAGCTTCAATTCCATTGACATCGACCTTTACGTATTGAGGGACCTCAACTCCAACGGGATTCCCAACTGGGGATCGGAGATAGTCGCTTCGTCGGCATCTCCAGACCAGACCGAGTTCGTCTCCATCAAGAAACCGGGGAACGGGAAGTACTGGGTGTTCGTCCACGGTTGGTCGGTGGGGGGTCCTTCTTCAACCTTCGATATCGATATTGATGCGATCCAGGGACTTGATCTCCAATTGATCGACCTGCCCACTGGACCTTTGGCGGCATACCAGCCCGAGAACTTCAATTCCTCCTACGCCTTGCCGGCGCTTGACGGGATATACCACGGGATAATCTTCGCCGGACCCTCTTACGCATCCGAGGTCCTATCGGTGCGGTTCTACGGAGAGGTCTTGGACACGCCACCGGAGTTCTATGCATTCACTCCCACGCCGGGATCGATAATCAACGACAACCAGCCTCTAATGGGGGCGAGCTTCGTTGACAACGGCACGGGAATGAACCTATCCACCGTTCAGATGCTTGTGGACGGGTTCGACATCACCAATCTTGCCACGATCACATCCTCATCCATCATATGGACCACGCCCTTCCTGCTCACCGAAGGACTGCACTGGGTCAATGTTTCTGCAAGGGACAACTTCGGCAACTACAACAGCACGGAATGGAGCTTCACAGTCGATACGATACCGCCGTATCTCGCCGTGCTCGGTCCTCCGGACGGTTTGCTTACGAATTCATTCAACGCCCAGGTCGAGGGTTTGACGGAGCCCGGGGTCGATCTAAGGGTCAACGGGATATCCACTCTTGTTCTTGGCAACGGGTCGTTCTCCGAGTTCGTGGGTCTGGTCGAGGGGGCCAACCCCATATCTGTCGTCGCAACGGATCTGGCCGGGAACTTTGCGAGGATCGATCTTACCGTGTACAGGGACACGATTCCTCCGCCCCTAACGGTGACAGAGCCTCTGAGCGGTTCGTGGGTGAACTACCCGACGGTGATCGTGAAGGGCACCAGTGAGCAGGGCGCGACTGTTTCTGTTGGTGGACAGCTAGCGATAGTTCAATCGGACGGTTCGTTCGAGGTTCCAGTAGCCCTGATGGAAGGCTCCAATCTGATCAATCTCACTGCGACGGATATGGCTGGGAACAGCGCAAGCGCCCAGGTGACCGTGAACGTGGACACGATCCCACCTTATCTGCTGGTGTCAAATCCAGATGACGGACTCCTTACGAACGCCAACAGTGTGCAAGCAGCAGGAATGACAGAGCCTGCAGCCAGTCTTACGATCAACGGCCTTGCGGTAACGGTGCAGCCGGACGGGAGCTTCGCTGAGACCATCGCTCTGCAGAGCGGGGCGAATGACATCTTCTTCAATGTCACCGATTTGGCCGGCAATACCAACAGCGTGATGCGAACGGTCACTCTGGACCAGAGCCCTCCGACCCTGACGATACAGACCCCTGCGGACGGGGTAATCAGCAACAAGCCATTTGTACAAGTCCAAGGTTCAACCGAGCCAATGGCCAATCTGGTGGTGAACGGTCAGTTCTTCCAGGTCGATGCGAACGGCGACTTCGATGGGATGATCCCGCTGGCAGATGGGGACAACCTGGTGGTCGTGACCGCGTGCGATCTTGCAGGCAACTGCGCCGCGGACAGCAGGAACGTCTTCGTGGACACCGAATCTCCGGACGCGGACGCCGGCAAAGATGTGGAGATACTGGATGGAGTGGAATTCACCTTCGACGGATCGGATTCTTCCGACAACGACCAGATAGAGACCTACTCCTGGACGTTCAGAGGGAATGGCAACGAGATCGAGATGGAGGGACCCGACCCGAGCCACGTCTTCTCCTCAGTGGGCGTGTACGAGATCACATTGAAGGTGACGGACAGAGCCGGCAATTCGGACGAGGACATCCTTTGGGTCAAGGTCATTCCACCGGACGATGTTGATGAGGACGGCATCCCTGATGCCTGGGAGAATGAGAACTTCGGAAGCACGGCATTCAATCCGGAGGATGATCCAGACCTGGACTATCTGAACAACTGGGAGGAGTACCTCATGGGAAGTGATCCGAACGATTCCGACACCGATGGGGACGGGTTGAAGGACGGTTTGGATGACGATCCCCTTGTGATGGAAGGACTTGGGATAGAAGATCTCTGGTGGATCTTTGTGGTTGTCATAGTTGCGCTACTTGTGCTGACTCTGTTCATGATAATGCGGTCCCGAGAGACCCTACCGCCTCCACCGGAGGACGAGGTTCTAGAAGAACCGGAACCACCAACAGATGAGAGCCCCATCGAATCTGAGCCTGCGATCCTTGAAGAATAGTATGAGGACGGTCTTCCTAGCCCTGTTCTCTGTACTTCAAGAAATCCTCGATTATCTCATTGTGGTCGAAGGCCAGATCAGGGATCTCATCGATATCGACAAGTTCTATCGCCTTCGCATCATCGCCCGATCTCAGTTCTCCGCCCACTCTCTTGAGGATATAGGCCGCTGAAACCACATGCCCCCTTGGATCACGCCCAGGTTCTGAGTACACTCCCAGCAACTTGATTATCTCAACGTCAAGACCTGTCTCTTCCTTCATCTCCCTGCAAACAGCGTCCTCCACTCTCTCGTCGTACTCCACCATGCCCCCAGGGAGCGCCAGCTTTCCCTCGAAGGGGTAGAACTTCCTCCTGATCAGAACCAGTTTATCGTCAATCACTATGAGCCCATCGGCTGCTACCAAGGGCGTTCTCATTCCAAGTGAAGAAAGGGTCTGCACGGTCCCATTCATCTTATTAAAATCCTCCAGAAGCCTCTTTCCCTCATCGGTCAGTTGGGTCTTTCCTCCATCGACGCCCCCTCTCTCCGAGTGTATGATCTCCTTACCCAGCACCTCATTGATCTCCTGAACGATCCCCCATGCGTGGCGATACGACATCCCCATCTCCTCGGCCGCCTTGGTAAGTGATCCGAACTCGAGTATGTACTTCAGTAGAGTTGCCCTACCTTCGCCGATGATGACCTTGCCGTCCTTCTCCAGCCAGTTCTTGGACTTGAACTCGTACATTCAACGCCTCATCATGGGTATCTTGACGCCGTGTTCTGCAGCGAAGCGGATCGCCGCCTCATACCCCGCGTCAGCATGCCTGACCACACCCATACCCGGATCGGCCGTCAGGACTCGCTCTATCTTCTTTTCCGCCTCTTCTGAGCCATCAGCCACAACTATCATCCCCGCGTGAGTGGAATATCCTATCCCGACACCGCCCCCGTTATGGATGGCAACAAGATCGGCACCCGCGGATGCATTGAGCAGAGCGTTGAGAAGCGGCCAGTCAGCGACGGCGTCACTGCCGTCCTTCATCTTCTCGGTCTCCCTATTTGGGGATGCGACCGAGCCTGTGTCAAGGTGATCACGTGTGATCGCTATGGGACCGCTCAGCGCACCTTCTCCCACCATCTTGTTGATAATCTTGCCGAACTTTGCCCTCTCACCGTAGCCAAGCCAGCACACCCTTGCGGGAAGTCCTTCCCATGGAAGATTCTCCTCGGCCAGCTGTATCCACCTGACCAACTGACCGTTGCCCGAGAACTCCCTCATGACCACCTTGTCGGTTTCCAGTATGTCATTCTCATCACCGGAAAGCGCTATCCACCTGAACGGACCCCTGCCCTCGCAGAACATGGGCCGGATGTAGAGGGGGACGAAGCCTCCGAAGTCGAAGGCCTTCTCCACGCCCGCCTGATACGCCTGACCCCTGATGTTATTGCCATAATCAAACACTACACTGCCAGCTTTCTGAAAGCCCAGCATCGCTTTGACGTGAATTGCCATGGAGTCGTAGGATTCTTTGAGATAGGCTTGGGGGTTGCTCTCCCTGAGGTCTTCGGCCTCCCTTAAGGTCATCCCAGCCGGGATGTACCCCTTGAGGGCGTCGTGAGCTGATGTCTGGTCCGTGACCGCGTCCGGAGAGAAGGACCCTTCCAGGAGCTCTGGATGGGTCTCGGCGCAATTGGCGATGAGTCCCACCGACCTGGGACCGTCCTCCTTTGAGTTGTTTGCTATCTCCACAGCCTCATCGATGTCGGTCACGATCTCGTCGCAGAAACCGGCTTCCTGCCTTCGCCTGGCCCTGCGTTCGTCCACCTCCACAGTCACCGAAACGCCTTGGTTCATCTTGATGGCCAGGGGTTGCGCTCCGCCCATTCCTCCCAGACCGCCGGTGAGGACCATCCTGCCCTTCAGCGACCCGCCGAAGTTCTGTCGGGAGCACTCGGCGAAGGTCTCGTACGTACCCTGGATTATGCCCTGGGTTCCGATGTAGCACCAACTTCCAGCGGTCATCTGACCGTACATCATCAGTCCCAGGTCCTCCAGCTCGTAGAACTTCTCCCAGGTTGACCACATAGGTACAAGGTTGGCATTGGCTATGAGCACCCTGGGTGACCCTTCGCTTGTCTTGAACACGCCCACAGGCTTCCCGGACTGAACCAAAAGAGTCTCATCATCTTCAAGTTCTTTGAGCGACTCGACGATAGCATCAAATGCAGCCCAGTTCCTGGCGGCCTTCCCGGTCCCACCGTAAATAATCAGTTCCTCGGGGATCTCAGCGTTCTCCAGATTGTTCTGGAGCATTCTCAGAAGGGCCTCCTGTCTCCACCCCTTGCACTCTATCTTGGATCCTCTGTTTGCCGTTATCTTCCTCATACAATATCATAATCAGAATAAGGCCGACAGAATTAATCCTTTTGGAATCACATCTTCAAGTTCACTTCGGTTAGCACTTCGGAGCGAAGGAGCTCGGCCTCCTCTTCCATCTCCCCCAGCTTCTCGGCGATCTCGTTCTTGAACTCCTGGTCCTGTATCTCCTTGAGATTGATCTTGACGTTCATGGATGCTGCGTGAAGAGCGGCGAATGCCAGCATGGCCCCGGACCCTGAATCGGACAAGGCTCCCTCATTCCCCTTTCGGACGACCAGATAGGCAAGTCTTATGGCCTCAAGAGAGAGTTCCATTACCTCCACCGGAACGGCTATCGCCCTTCTCAGTCCGTTCTGCATCGCCTCCATCCTCTTCCCTTTCTCTTCATCTGTCCCCTTGGGGAGACGCAATGCGGCCACGACGCTGGTGTACGCCTGCGCATCTTCGTCCACGAGTTCGGTGAGCCTTTCCACCAGCTTCGATGAGTCTTCCAGGGCCCTCTCCATCTCCGGCCTGACATCATCGTACTTGTCCCTGCCGATGGTGAGATTGCAGACCATGGCTGTCAACGAACCGCTCAATGCACCGCAGAGCGCGGCGACACTGCCGCCCCCGGGTGTTGGCGAGCTTGAAGCGACCGACCTGATGAAATCCCTGACCTTCTCATCAACCAGCATGTCATTCCCTCAGTTTGTATTCCAGTATCTGACCTCTTGAGAAACCTTCGATCTTGAGATAATGTTCGGCCGAATCCACAAGCGCATCCTCCGGGATTAGACCCACCACCTCCGAGCCCACGATCGGGACCCCGTATTCATCTGCATGCGACCTGACAGCATCAAATACAACGTGAACCGGTGTCTCCCTGAAATTCACAAGGTTCATGGAAACCTGGACGACATTCTCCCGATCCGTCTCGAACCCGAGGGCCTTGACGTGCTTCAGACCGCCGTCCTTCTCCCTCACCGCTTTTGCTATGTTCTTGGCAATGCTGAGATCCCCGGTTCCGAGGTTGATGTTGTAAGCGATCAGTGGTTCGCGTGCACCGATGACGACCGCGCCCGCAGTGGGATGCAGCTCTGATGGACCGAAGTCCGGGGCCCTCTCCGGGTTTGTCCTTATCTCTTCTCTTAGTCCTTCGAACTGCCCCTTTCTGACCTTTGCTAGGTTCTGCCTTTCAGGTCTCGTGGCAGCCGCTTCGTAAAGATAGACGGGAACGTTCAGTTGCGCCGAGATCTCCTCTCCCAATGACCGGGCAAGTTGTACGCAGTCGCTCATTGTGACCTCGCTGATCGGTACGAACGGGATGACGTCCACCGCACCCACCCTCGGATGTTCCCCCACATGTTGGTTCAGGTCGATCAGCTCCACGGCCTTGGCAGCGCAAGCGAAAGCGGCGACCTTCACCTTCTCGGGCTCTCCGACGAATGTGATCACCGCCCTGTTATGGGTGGCGTCCATCTCCACGTCGAGAACTCGAACACCTTCGACGGCTCTAGCCGTGTCGGCTATCGCATCAACGACTTTCTTCCTCCGACCTTCGCTGAAGTTGGGGACGCACTCGACGATCCGTGTCATGAACCTCGGCGAAAAAGAGACATGTTCGTATATAAGGCTATTCGATTATTGAACTACTATAATCTTATACTCATTGGCTCCTAGCAAATGAAAAAGGTATATATATGGATACTTCTTACTCACCCCGAAAGTCTTTCGACCTAAGGAGGAGGACGTGAATGAAAAAGATATTTGCTTGGGCTAGCGCTATAGTGGCTATCATGCTCCTAACCGGCGCGGTACCTATGATTGGAATAGTGAAAGCAGCGATACCGGTTCCCCATAATATGTGGGGTCACCCGTTGGACGAGACTAGCGTTCAGATGCCGGTCGGCGAGTTGATCACGTCATGGATTGACGGTGTGGAATACGGCAGGAGCACCACCTTCATGGCTGCCTTGGAGGTCTGGTTTGACGTGGACACAGCGGGCAACTGGGTCACCGCCCCAGGAGATCCGAACACGGTTTGGAGGAAAGAAGGTGGAGACCTGAATGAGTCCATCATGTACGCTTGGGGCGACATGACGAACATAAAGACAGATCCTGACGCCGACACGGTATTGGATTATGGTGTGTTCTTGGAGACGGATCTCTGGATGACGACCAAGGTGCTTAGGCAGGACCTCAATCTGTCTGCTTTGGCCGACCAGCCGACACACTTCCCGAAGATCAGCCAGATAATCCCCGAACCGAATGACATTTGGCCGGATTACGTTCTGATATACACCGAGGACCCTGCATTCCTCATGGACGGCTATTACCTGGAGAAGAATGACGGTTTCCTGAACGGACCTGTACAGACATTGACTGGTATCTCGAACACAAGTGCTTACTTCTATGCGAATCTTACTGCGATAGACCTGGACCCGTGCGGAGATGAGCTCAAGCTCGTCTGGACCAATACCGGACCTGCGTTCGGCGGAATGGACATTGTGGTCGACAGGGTCGAGTGGAACGCGACCGTAGGTGGTTGCCACTACACGGAGCCGGACAACACAATTGCCACTGATGCAACAGCTCCAGCAACTGGCTTAGCTATGCGCAGAACTGGGACGTTCCCGGTCTATGCTGACGATACCAACGACAACGCGGTCGACTTCATTACCGATATACCTTGGCCGAGACCGATCATTGGTGCACCAACAATCGCATGGGATATTCCAACTGGAGGAGAGAAATGGACCGGTGGGATGGACCATACCATTCAAATTACCGCCTACGATGACCTCGCTCTGAACAGCCAGTTGGATTTCTGGATCAACTACTCTACGGATAATGGTGGCAGTTGGGCCGTGGCCACACTTGCAGGATATCCCTCACATCCATTCAATGGCTCTGGTGACGCTGTAACGCCCATGGTCTTCAACTGGGCTGTGCCCTGCGACAGGCCATACACGAATCTTGCTTTGCTGAATGCCACTGGAATCAATCCCAACGGAAAGGTCGCAGAGAAGTTTACACTGCCGTTCACGATAGATTGCCAAGCCCCGACCGTCTTTTCCACAGATCCTACGCCCCCTGCATTCAATATACCGACCGACCAGGTGATAACTGTCACCTTCAGCGAGGCGATGGGTGCGACCAACGCATCAATCGATCCGAATCCAGGTGGCGTGGGTACCATTCCTCTCACCGCAGATTCTATAGAAATCAGTCACAACGTTCTCGCGGAAAATGTGTACTATTGCGTATACGTGTTCGGGTCGGATGACTCAGTCACTGGCAATAATATGACAGCGGTTTACAGCTTCTGCTTCACGACATACATCGTGACGATTCCTGAAATCACCGTGACTGTTCCAGCGGGAGGGGAGATTTGGAGTGGTGGTAACCTCCATGACATCGAGTTCACCTCGAACCATGCTGGAACTGGAGTAGTGTGGTTCTGGATCAACTACACATGCCTCCTCACGCCAAGTGTTCTGATAGTGAGTGGCACTGATCTGACGACGCCATACAGTTGGGACGTGCCGACCATTGACGATATTGACTGCACAGTCACAATAGACGTACAAGACACTGACGACAACGAAAAGAACACGTCCACAAGCCTGCTTTTCGAGATCGACTCGACCGACCCAACGGCCTCGAACGTCCCAGTGGATGGACAAACCGATGTTCTTGTGGACACGACCGTGGTTGTGACCTTCAGCGAGAAAATGGACATGCCCGCGACTGAAGGAGCGTTCTCAATGCAGGACACACCAACTTCGACTTCGGTTTCAGGAACGTTCAGTTGGGATGTGACTGAGGAAATCATGACCTTCACACCAGACAGCAATTTGGCAGGAGCCACTGAGTACTGTTTCACCATCACAACGGCAGCAAAGGACGTGTCTGATCCAGGGAACAACATGGCAGCGGACTATACGTCCTGTTTCACAATAGAAACAACGAACACTGCGCCTACAATAGCCCTCACGAATCCGACTACAGCAACCGTATGGACTGGAGGCGGATCAGGAGTGATAGATTGGACGATGTCCGACCTTGAGACCGCGGAAGCCGACCTCACTGTTAACGTGTCCTACATATACAATTCAGTGACAACTCCGATAACGACGACATCTCTCGCAGGACTACTGACCTACACATGGGACCCTGTCGCTTGCCCAGCAGGTGCCAGCACAGATGCGACTGTCCAAATCTATGTTGTGGTCACGGACGAAGGTGGGCTTACCAACGATTCAACCTCTGACGCGTTCACAATAGACTGCACACCATCCGGAGCAGTGGCTCATACTGGCGACTTGAAAGTGGACAAGACCCTGACCTTCAGCATCACGAATCCCAGCGCAGGCATCGTTACGTATGCTTGGAGCTTCGGGGATGGTGCGATCGGAACAGGAGCGGCACCGACACATGCCTACGACGAGGCAGGAACATATCAGGTCACGTGTACTCTAACTGATTCCGATGGAAACAGTGCTGATGCGACACCGGCCACGCTGACGATCGAGGAGGAAGATGAACCAGTGTTCGACATAATGGACTACTGGTGGATCATCCTCATCATCGTCGTGGTGGCGATAATAGCCATAATCGCCCTCGCAAAGAGGAAGAAGCCGGAAGAGGAAGCTCCAGCTGAGGAAGAGGAAGAAGAGTACGAGGAAGAGGAGCCCGAAGAAGAGCTGGTCGAAGAGGAGGAGTACGAGGAGGAAGAGGTCGTCGAGGAGGAGCCCGAAGTCGAAGAGGAAGTGGCTCCAGCCGAACCTGAACCTGCTCCAGAGCCAGCGCCAGAAGCGGCACCCGCAGCAGCAGCGGCCGCCCCAGCGGCGGAAGAGGCTGCGCCAGCCGAAGAAGCACCAGCCGGCGAGACCAAGGAATGTCCCTCATGCGGAACAGTGGTCCCCAGTGACGCTTCGGAGTGCTTCCTCTGCGGTGCCACCCTCTAACCTTTTTTCATTTTTAACCGACCAAAACCCTCATAGGAATGGGGGCATACACCTTGGTGAGATAATATGAGGAAGAGAGAGGATTTCATAGAATGGTACCCGGAAGTGATAGAGAAGGCCAATCTCAGCGACAAGAGGTACCCGATCAAGGGCATGAACATCTGGACCCCGTACGGATGGAAGGCCATGAAACTGATAGATGGGTTCATCCGAAGGGAGTTCGACGCCACCGACCACGATGAGGTCTGCTTCCCGCTTCTCATCCCGGAGACAGAGTTCAAGAAGGAGGCCGACCACATCAAGGGGTTCGAGGAATGGGTGTACTGGGTCACGCACGCAGGGACCACAGAGCTGGACGTGAGACTCCTGTTGAGACCGACCAGTGAGACCGCTATGTATCCCGTTTTCGCCCTGTGGGTGCGTTCTCACGCCGATCTGCCGCTCAAAGTTTACCAGATAGTCAATGTCTTCAGGTACGAGACCAAGCAGACAAGAGCGTTCATGCGCGTCAGGGAGATACATTTCTTCGAGTCTCACACCTGCCACGATTCGTTCGAGGACGCGGAGAGACAGATACAGGAGAACGTGGAGATCATCGAACGACTTAGCAAGGAGTACTGCCTTCCGTACATATTGTGCAAGAGGCCGGAGTGGGACAAGTTCGCGGGTGCGGCATACACCATAGGGATAGATTCGCTGATGCCTACTGGCAGGACCCTGCAGCTGGGTTCCATACACCAGTACAAGACCAACTTCTCGGAGGCGTACAACATCACCTACGAGGATGAGAGCGGACAGCACAAGCCGGTTCACCAGACCACCTTCGGCATGGCGGAGCGTCTTCTGGGCGCGGTAATAGCAGTCCACGGGGACGACAAGGGAGTGATGTTCCCGCCGCAGATCGCACCGATACAGGTTGTAGTGGTTCCTATATTGGCCAAGGGATCGAAGACCGCGGTGAAGAACGAATGCCAGGAGGTCTACCACGAACTGAAGGAAGCGGGGTTGAGGGCGCATCTGGACGAGAGGGACCTCCGACCGGGGAACAAGTTCTACGACTGGGAAGCGAAGGGAGTTCCAGTGAGAATCGAGATCGGGAACCAGGACATCCAGGCAAAGGCGGTCACGGTGGTGCGGAGGGACGGCGAGAGCAAGGACATGATCCAGAGGAACCACATGATGTCCAAGATCAAGGACCTGGTGAATCAGATCCAGACCGAGATGATGGAGCGGGGTGAGAGGGAAATGGGAGAGAACACCCATCTGGTGACCAGTCTTGACGAGGCCAAAACCGGCATACTAATGATGGGGTGGTGCGGTGAGGAGTCCTGCGGACACGAGATTGAGGACCAGACGGGCATGTCGGTCCTTGGGGAGCCGGTCGGCCACGAGGAGTACTCTGGTAAATGCATCATCTGCGGAAACGACACCAAAACACCCATCTGCGTTGCCAAGACGTACTAGCGTCTTGAGTAGAGAAGGACGCCTACTACGCCGAACCCTATCAGTATCACAACGATAGAATACACACCAATGTTCTGAGGCGCCAGCAGGTCCCAGGATCCGAAGAACACACCCCAACCCAGGTACATGAGGATACCCAACACCATCAGGAATGCGTAGAACGCCAAGGCAACTTTCCTGGGAAAAGCACGAGCCTCTTCTTCCTCGTCCATTCGAGCGTCAAAGGCGTGAATGGGTATTAAACCTTTTTGCGGGAGCTAGCGTCATCTTTCCTCTTCTGGGATATCCGCTTGGACTGCTTCATCGAGCTCCGGAACCTTATCCATGGGTTCGCCAGTCCGGGCCACTTGTCCGGGTTCTCCTCCAGGTAGAAGAGCAATGCAAAGACGATGGCTACCACAGCGGCGATCACCAGGGCGTAGAAGACCAGGGCCGGGAACGGCTCCAATACTCCAAAAGAGGTGTCCGGCAGTATCCCTGAAACGCCAAGGTGAGTAAGATTGAGCCCTCCCAGATAATTGGGGTCGCTGGGTATCGTCGGGTCCTGCGTCGCGAACTCCCATTCCTCCGAGGTGAAGAAGCCCCTGGACCTCATGAGAGCGTGCTCGGAGGTGCCGTTGGACGGGTGCACGTAGTCGAACTCGAGCTCGAAGCGCACGAAGTACGAACCTTGGTTGAGTATCCCCCCGTGAGGAGCATCCAAGCTTGTGACGAGGGTTGCCGATATGTTCTGCTGGCCGAGCACACCTGGCTCAAGGACCGGAAAAGGCCAAGTGTGGTCCCTGATCCCTTTTCCATCCTCCTCGAAGTAAGGTTCGTCCCAATCCCAGCCAGAATCCATCGGGACCTCCTCGTCCCAGGACACGTACAGGTAGATGCTGGCGGTGAGACTGACATTGGTCATGTCGTTCACATACGGATTGAACAGCGTCAGGTCGACGGTTCCCTTCTCTCCGGGCGCAAGCTGCGGTGTCTTGATGACAGAGATCATCAGGTTGACATCGCTCGGGTCGGCCAACGATGACGCCCCCTTGACATTGGGCACCAGGAAAGTGAGCATGACCAGAAGAATAAGAATTCTCCTCATTGAGTAGATGAAAAACCTCTTCGTTCATATATGTTTGGTGCTGAAGGTTTTTATTGGGCACCACGATAACAGCCTGATGCTTGCTCTCCGCGTTGAGAGGGAGAAGGCCGAGAACCTCAGGCTCGAACTGTCCAGATTGAACCTCCTGGATTCCCGGAGGAAGTTCCTGGAGGCCGATGAGTTTGTCGAGATACCCGTGCTTGGTTTGGAGGGTGTCGATCTTGGCAAGTGGGGTGCGATATCCGTGGAGCAGGAAGAGCCAGTTGAGAGAGCAGAGGTCTACGACCCCCATAATGAGATCGTCGATAACCTGCAGATTCCAGATGAGCTGATCGATTTGCTCCCCAAGAAGTGGGAGATGCTGGGGGATGTTCTGATACTGAAGTTGAACGAGGACCTGAGGGAATACGATACTGAAGTTGCGAAGGTGTATGCGGAGGTTCTGGGTGCCGTGACGGTCCTGGAGGATGTTGGGGGAGTCTCCGAAGACATAAGGAAGCCTGATGTCAGGTTGTTGATGGGAGAAAGGACGGTCGCCACGCACAGGGAGAACGGGGTCCTGTACAAGCTGGACGCCAAGGAGATCATGTTCTCATCCGGGAACATCGACGAGAGGATAAGGATGGCGAAGGTGTGCGATGACGGGGACGTCGTGGTTGACATGTTCGCTGGAATAGGGTATTTCTCGTTGCCCATGGCAGTGCATTCCAAGCCGGAGAATATCTATGCGGTGGAGATTAACCCTGTCGCATTCGGTTTCCTAGAAGAGAACATGAGGCTGAACAGAGTGGAGAACGTCGTGAAGCCGATCCTCGGAGATTGCCTGCAAATGGCCCCCGAGGGAGTGGCAACAAGAGTAGTGATGGGGTATCTGAGCGGGGAGGGCTACTTACCGAAAGCAATGAGGGTCATAGGAGAAAGTGGGATCATCCATTACCACGAGAACTGTCCGAACGAGCTTCTGCCGGACAGGCCGGTTGAGAATGTCAAAGATGCGGCCAGGAAAGAGGACAGAGAGATCGAAGTTCTGGATCAAAGAAGGATAAAATCATACGCTCCAGGGGTTTCTCATGTCGTACTGGATGTCCATGTCAGTTAGATCTTCTGGGTGGAACCGCTGGCCTTCAGAAGCTCCTGCAACGAATCATGATAGTCATCCCCTTCCACTTCCATCAGCTTCTCAGCGTAATCCTTGAGGAACACACCGAAATCGGTCTCCTCCTTGGTGAACTGCCATTCCTTCCCGGTTGCGGCGCTGAACGCCAACAAGAACGCGTACCTGACCGACTTTATCTTTGTGTCGGGACTGCTTTGGGCCTTGTTGATCTCCATCAACGCGGACTTCTTCCCCTTGGCCTTGTACGCCCTCACTATCCTGTCCGCGAACGCTGCCACCGGCGGCAGGTCCCTGTACTTGGGGAGCGCTGACTCAATCTGGTCCTTCTTCGCTTTAGACATGGCAGTCTTCAGCACTTTGGCCGGAGTGTCGTTCTTCCACTGCCCTTTCTCGAACACCTTCTCTGCGATGTCCCGGTCGCCGACTATCGATTCAAGGATGTCCACGCCGTATATGTCCCAGTACATCATCAGTATCTTGTTTGGAGTGGCGTTCTCCACCACGATGCTCTCGTCCAGATCCTCCAGCAGGTACTCCAGGGCCTGTCTCTCGATCTTAGATGGGTTCAGGGCGTTTAAGAATGCTTCAGTGTCGTCACCGTAGCACCTGTTGCCCAATGCGAGTATCATACCAGCACTGGCAGGGACGTTCCCGCTGACGTATTCCATGTGTTCGTCGATGAACTCGATGTCGTCCATCCCTCCCTCCAAGTATCTGGTCAGGGCCTCTCTGTCCGGGGCGGTCATCTTATTCAACGCAGACCCGTCCCCGCATTCACATTTGAAGTTGGGGTATACCTCGACTCGGAAGCTGGTCTTCGGGTCGGAAGAAAGGAACCTCTTGGTGAGGTTGATGTAAGTGTTCTCCTTCTTGGCGCAAGAATGGCATAGCATGACCTCAACTTCCGGAGCGAGCCAGGTGATCTTAATGTATGGAACGCCTTCCTTCTCGCAGTGGACGCAGATGTGACATTGTCCTTTCTTGGTCAAGGAACACTTGGCGGCAGCCAGCACTTCAGCAACGTACTTGGACGGAGGTTTGTCCTCCTTGCCCGTGCACACGAACCCGTCCTTCATGGAGTAGAGATGCAGCCTTTTCAGCTTGGCGATGCGTCCGAATGCCAGAAGCCTGAGGTCCGGGTCGTCGAAGTACTGCACACCGACCAGTATCTCCTTCCTGGCCTTCTTGTTGTAAACGATTGAAACGTCCTTTCCACCCAGGTCGATGGACATCAGACGCGGAACCTCCTCTCGAAGAGCCATCTGAAGTGAAGTGGCAAAGGTTCTTGACAGTTGGTCCCCCCATTTGGTCAGAGCCGCCAGCTTCTTCTCGTTATCCTTGAATCTGGAGACCCTTTCGAACTTGATCTTGTTCTTGAAGAAGTGGTCCTCGTGCCCTTTGCACTCTGGAAACAGTGTGTCAGGGTCGTCCCTCAGCTTCTTCGCCCTCTTGACCAGGGCCTCTTCCAGAGCCTTGGTGGCTATCCTCGGTCCCCGCCTGCGACGCCTCCTCTTCATCCGCCCAAAACAAGCTCTTGCGATAGTTAAGTCTTTGGTTTCCACCAGACAACCGATGAAGAGCCAACACCGAAAGAATAAAGAGAACTGGATGGATTGAAATCTGAGAAGTGCGGTGAGACGCTCACATGGGATCTAATCACACAATCTCCCAAGAGGAACTGTCGATTCTATTCGGAAGGTGTGACTGGATAGACAACTACATGAGCAATAGGAGGAAGTTCCTCAGGTATGCCGCGGTTGCTGGAGGAATAGTCGGTGCTATGATCCCAGTGATCTTTGTTGTAGTATTATGGACGATGGCGAGCTCTTGGGGTCTTGGTTTTGGACCAATGCTCTTGGTCATCCTCCTCTGTGTTACAGCCAGTGTGACCGTATGCTCCGTTTTGACCGTCAGATCATACAATCGGAGCATGCCAAAGCGGGTGGGCATCGGTGAAGACGGTGTGTTGTTCGAGAATCGAAAAGAGGAGAAGACCTTCGTGAAATGGAAGGACATCGGTTGCATAGGTCGGGTAAGTTGGAGCAATGTTGGAGAATCCATGGTGCAACATGGTGGTAAGAAGGCCGGGCTTGGATTCAAAATGGTGAGTGTGGACATAGCAAGGGGGATAAAAGACAAACTGAAAGAAGAAGGATATGGCGTAGCGAACGATGGTACTGTGATTGAGCCCCAGAGGACGACTCAATAGGGAAATCATAATATCGTATCAGTTCTTAACGAGGGTGGGTGCGAAAATGGGTGAAGAAAGTCCTGAGATGGTGCTGCATCACAACGTTGAGGATCTCCGTGTGGAGGATATCTACAGCAAGTATGACATTGAGCCTTCCGTTGTCAAAAAAGGTGACCCGGTGTGGAAGATGGTCGCCGCCCTGATCACGCGTCCACGCGGTCGGAACGTGTATGTGGTTGATGAGGAAGAGAAGTTGATCGGGATGATCTCATTCCGGGACATACTGCGGGTTACTAACGCGAGACTGGGGGCCAGACGTGCCGGGGTCGTGGGTTTCGTCAAGTATCTTGGCGACCTGTTCCGAGAGGACGTTGACGGTCTCATGCGCGATCCCATCAAGGTCAAGCCAAAGACGCCCCTCCTCGACGCTCTGAAGATGATGGAAGAGTGCAAGCTGAACGACATTCCAGTTGTGGACGAAGAGAAGAAGATCGTGGGTGAGCTCAGCGGAATGGAGATACTTCGCTTTGCCTACGCCGACATAAGGGAAGGGGACGAGAAGACGCCAGAAATCAAGAAGAAGGCGTGGGATGAGCGGTAAGGTTACTGAGGGTTCAGATGGATCTGGAGGACAAGATCTCAATACTGGAAGAGGGCACTGAAGAGATAGTGACTAACGATGAGCTGAAGGCACTTTTGGAGACCAACGACAGCCCCCGTGCGTACATAGGCCTGGAACCATCTGGCTTGATGCATATCGGTCAGGGTGTCCCGATCTCGGAGAAGCTGAAGGATTTCACCAAGGTTGGTTTCGATGTTAGAGTTCTTCTGGCAGACTGGCATGCGTTCATCAATGACAAGCTAGAGGGTAATCTGGAGAACATCTACATCTGCGGGAAGTACGTCAAGGATGCGTTGGTATCCCTGGGAGTGGACGAATCGAAGGTGGAGTTCATCTTTGCCAGCGATCTCGTGGATGACAAGTCCTACTGGGAGAAGGTTCTGAAGGCTTCCAAGGCATCTACTGTAGCACGAATAAAGAGAGCGATGTCCATAATGGGAAGGACCGAGGAAGAAGCCGACCTGGACGCTTCCAAGATGATCTACCCGGCGATGCAGGTCACCGATATCGCGCATATGGACCTGGACGTTGCCTACGGAGGAATGGACCAGCGCCACGCGCACATGCTGTACAGAGATATATCTCCCAAAATTGGATGGAAGAAGATAGTCGCGATTCACACTCCGTTGCTACCGAGCCTGCAAGGCGGAGGAAGGATGGACGCGGCTGACATTAAGATGAGCAAATCCATGCCAGAGACCTGCGTGTTCCTGCACGACAAGCCAGAGGACATTGAGAAGAAGATCAACAAGGCGTTCTGTCCAGAGAAAGAGGTTCATGGGAATCCGGTGCTGGAAACTGTCAGGATAGTCGTTTTCAGGAAAAAGGATGAGTTCAAGGTGGAGAGGCCGGAGAAGTTCGGGGGGGATGTGGTCTATGGGAGCTTCCGGGAATTGACGGATGCCTACTCTCAGCGTGAACTGCACCCGGCTGACCTGAAATCTGCTGCTGCGAGAGATCTGATAGAGATTCTAGCTCCATCCAGGACGTATTTTGAGGCGCATCCCGAGAATCAGAAGAAGATTGCCGAGATTATTGGAGTCTAGCCAGACAGAGCGTTGGACTCATATGTAGGCGCTTCTGGGAATACAGAGAATTGTACTAGCAACTGCAAGAATGTGAAGAGACGATGAAGGATTCCGAAGACAATCCCCTTATAGACTCAGGTTCTAAGGCAGTATCAATATGAGGGTTGCGACGAGGTTTGCGCTTACTACAATCGTTGTTTTGCTCTTGGCTCAAAGCATATCTGGCACTGTCCAGCCTAGTGACAGAGATGATGAAGAACAAGGCATCACACTAACCGTTCTCTGTGGGACGATAACACAGGACGCGGAGACATTCATTGAATTCTACGTCACTTGCCCAGTTACAGTTCAAGCAGGCGTCACATTGAGAATGTGGGGATTGGGCATCATGGACCCATGGGTGTACATTACAGTCTATGGGACACTCCACCTCAGCGCCTATATGACGTGGAACACGAGCTGGCCTGCATCGGATCCAGAAGATCGGCGATGGGGAGGCATTATGGTCTACTCACCCGGCCATATCGATGGATGGGGCTTCGAGATATACCATACGTTCGGTTGGGGAATAGTACTGGGGACACCGAACAACGTACTCGAATATGGTGTGATTGAGGATGTTGCCATTGAGATGGGACTTCACGATGGGTATGCCATTGGCATAGGTTCCCACAACAACACAATTGAGGACGTAACAATACGAAACAGCTTCGGAGGAGTATTCCTAGATGGAGGACCTGATAATGTCATCAGAGAGTCCTCATTCAGGAATTTGAAGAGAGGCATCCGAATGGGGGATATGTCCGAGGTCAGAGGGAACACGATAGTATGCAACGATTTCTTGGACAATGAAAATTACGTAGTTGCTCAGAGAGCCTTGGACAATCGGTTCCATCACAACAACTTCCTTGGACAAGGTTTTGCCTATGAGGAGTGGCCGAATATCTGGGACGACGGATATCCAAATGGTGGCAACTATTGGGCTGACTATATCGGCAATGACAGTTATAGAGGGCCAAACCAGGATTTCCCGGGATCGGATGGGATAGGTGATGAGCCATACAAGGGAATCTATGACTTCGGGAACGGTAACTATGACAATTATCCTTTCATGAACCCAGTTCCGAAGAGTGGCTGCCCTTCTCCGCCTCCACAGATGCCTAAGGGTCCTTTTCCGCCATATGCTCTCTCGGCACAACTGGAAGGCGTATTGCTATCAGACGTCAACATATCATGGAATCTCTCATGGGACGATGGCAAACCAGGATTCCAGAACTATGCAATCTTCTACAGTCAGAGCTACGTATCAGACAGATCTGGATATGACTTCCTGGCCGAGGTTCCTTCGGGCACCGGTTCCTTCATCCACAGTGGAGCAGGTCATGGAGATATCGAGAACTACTTCTATTACGTCCAAGCAAACGATAGCTCTGGTTATCCGGGAAAGAGTTACGGTCAAGTGGCCAAATTCACAAAGGGGTTGAAAGCTGGAATGAACCTTGTCTCAATCCCGCTGATTCTGACTGACTTGCGATTGGAGTCCGTATTCCAGACAGTGAACGTTGAACGGGTCATGATCTACAATACTTCGACCACGGACTGGACTGATTACAACGTCAAGAAGCCCTATCAGATCACTTGGTCTCTGAATCCATCTCTTGGTTTGTGGGTCGAGGTTAATGGTGACAGTAATCTGACAATTGCAGGAATAGTCCCCGCTTCATCCTCGATGAGTTTGGCTCCAGGCTGGAATCTCGTGGGATACCCATCCTTTGTGGACCGAGATGTTGCAGCTTCTCTTATAGGAATCCCATATGAGAACGTTGAGGCCTTTGATCCTGCGCTACCACCTTATTACCTCAAATCCATGAACCCCAACGATACCTTGACCGCCGGGGAAGGATATTGGATTCAGGTCAAGTCCGCGTGTGAATGGACAATAAGCAACTAATTCAACAGATAGAATCCCACCGCAACAGAAAGGGAAGAATGAAGAACTCAGAGGGTTAACGACCCAGTGAGCCTTTCTTGGTGTCTTTTCGGGGACATTTGTGATTCACTAGTACACGACGTTGGGCATGAACTCAAGGTCAACGCCCGGATAGGTCCACTTCGCGAACTCCGGATGGGGCCCGCCTTCGAAGTAGAAGGTGTCAACCGCCGTGTGCTTCAAGAATACACCGATATCGGGGTCGTAGTCGCTGTCGCCATCCACCGGAACAAACTCGTGCCAATGGACGTAACCAGGCTGCACGGGAACCATGCTACCGTCGTTGTACCCGATGATCCCATCGACCTTGTACAACAGTGCACCATCTTCGATTTCAGAGGCCCAGAAGTTGGGCATGGGTCCCTCGTTGAAGTGCAGTCCGGTGATGTGATCTCCGTTGACGTTCCAGTAGTGGCCAGGTATGTCGTTGAGGAAGGGGGGTCCAGCAAGGTAGTATTCTACTCCCTCGTACTCGATGACCGGCTCCTGCATGTAGCCCTTGGGGAGTTTGTCCACGGTCATAGCTGGAGCTGTGAAAGCAAAGGCCAATGTGAAGGCCACCATTACGGCGAATACAGCGCCAATTCTCGCAATCTTCATTTCTTATTCCTCCTTTCATATTGGTATTTCTTTGACGCCCCACCTCGGCGTCCTATGTTCCGTCTTTGGGAAACAATATACCTTGTTAGCCGACTATAATGAAGGTTCCTTTGTCACCGATGGAAGGTACACTTGCCAGTATAGAATTGTAATGAAAGAGAGTTACTAAATGACGATACGTTATTTCGGGGTAGAGGCAAAACTATTTACCCTAGCTACATCTTTCTTTTCCATGCCAGGAGACCGTGGGCGGCTGACGGTGCAATGCGCTGAGGAAAGTCCCCCCTCCACTTCAAGTGTGGATCGACGCAAGTCGGTGGCTCGAGAGGGTCGGC
>JAGLME010000017.1 GCA_023140195.1 Thermoplasmata archaeon | reverse complement strand
ATCCAGAGCAGAGTACTGTTACTCTGCCAGCTAACTTTCAGGTTGCTGGTATTCCTGTAGCCGCAGGGCTTCCTCAATGCCCCGGATGTAAAGAGATAGACTTCTTTGGAATCGGAGAGAGACAAGATGAAAATGCATCAGCATAAAGACAAGACAGGTAATGTCTTTGGAAAGCCTCATCCGGTCAATGCGAAGCATGACAAGGAGAGCACGCAGAGAGCACACGACCGTACTATAAAGAAAGACAATGATTAGGATTAGATGCAAGGACCATCCCCTATATAGGGCCAAACGAATACCAAAGGTTCTCTGTAATGCCTGTTGGTACATCTTCCACGTCAGGACCCATATCGAACAGTCCAGTGATGATCGCCTGGAAGTGATAAAGGGACTGGACATAGCGAGGGGAGACGCTAGTGAATAGGCTTTTAACATGGATAGTCGAGCTACTGTTGAGGATTGAGTATGTATTATCAACCTGGCGGTGGTATATTATAAACCATATCAACAAGAGGAGTTAACTATGGGCTACGAAGAGTATGTCCCAGACATCTACGAGACCACTCGTGGCGAGAAAATGCGTTTCCCTGACCCTCCTGAAGATGGAAAGTTTGTTTTCTACAACCTCCATCTACCAGGAACAAACAATCACTATGGCACGCCAGTTGGCGTTGTCGCTCTGCTAGTGAGTAAAGAGCATCTTGACTTCATAGCGCGCGGCGTTGCCATACGCAGCTTGTATGATAAGTGGGATGTCCGAGAAGGGCGAATACGTGCTGCAGGTAGGGCACTTCGTGCCTACAATAAGCACCAGGCAGGGCAGGATAATACAGTCATGACCGTGTTCGATCATGAGCATCCAAAGCATATCCTTGGGATGCACAATCTTGGTATTATCAAGTCTGTAGTGCCCGCAGCCCTCACTCTACGAGAGGAGAACCTGCTTAAAGATAAGCATGGTATCCATTTATGGAAAACAGTAAAACCCTCTGGTGCCTCTGTGGTGACATAGTATGCTTAAGAAGCTTTTTAAAAGAATCTGGGTATACTGGATTAAGAGAAGGTGCCCAGCCTGTGGGGGAAGGGTCCATTCCCTAGGACCGTCCGACGTTGACAGATGTGTCATGTGTAGTTGGACGGAACTCAGTCACCTCTTTGAATAGGAAGAACACTATGAAAAGAAGACTAATAGCCTGCTTTACTGCACTTGTGCTCCTGTTTCCAGCGATAGCTAGTGCACGAATAAGCTTAATGGTTGTTGACATTCCGGAACAAGCGATCGTTTGGGATCCAGTGTGTCGGCATCATGCGATATACTGGGCTACCATGGTCGGCGAAGACTATCCAGTACGTATTAAGTACGGTTATTTCTTAAGAAAGTCAGGAATAAAGAACTATCATGTTCAGCCACAGATGTATATCGGTGACCAATGGTGGTACTTTAAGGTAGAGAACGACAAAGATGTCGTGATCATATCCAAACCTGAATTGCTTATTAGGCACAGTGATGGAACAGAAGAGCAAGCCGAATGGAAGCCGCAGTTCCACTGGAAGACCCTCACTGCCTACACGAAATGGTTCGAGGAGAGCCTTATCAAGGAGCTACAATGATATTTGGAATGGAACCAATCACTCTATTTTTATTAGTAGTTGCCCTTATAATTATATGGGCAATGCGCAATATAATTGCAGTCGGTATTGTCCTTATCCTTGGGGTGATAGGTACTTTCATCCTAGGAATAGGTACCTTTATATATATATGGTTCGAAGAGCTTAGAAAGAAAAGGAAAAACAAATGACTGATTTATTCGAATGGCTAGGCCATACTAGCTGGTGGTTTGCTAAAATCCAAATGCGAGCCGTCTTGCTGGTTCTTACTGGTCTTGTGGTATTTACCATAGTCACAGGTCTATAACAATGAAACCGTGCCCCTTCTGTGGAGCCGATGGCTACTCAGGAAAACATACATACCATCCTGGAAAGTACATTGTCAGGTGTGGCAGCAGTGGTTTAAACTGCCCCTTCTTTCCCTCAACTGGTCCAATTGAGAAGGCCCACCTGAGTCTTTACATTAAACATTGGAACGAGAGACCCAAATGAAAAGTACTGTCATGGATTGGCTAACGGTTATTTGCATAGTAGCTGGGATCGGCCTTCTTGCCTATTCCGCGTACGGAGTATCAGGGAACCCAGATACGACTAAGTGGCTTGCCAAATCACTATCCGATGCAACAATGAAGGATGTGCTTAGTGCCGGCGGCATTTTAGTTGTAGCTCACGCGATACTATCGAGGTAATTGATATGGACAGGTTTATCGAAAGCTTTGTAGAAGTCTGGACAGTCATCCTCGAGGGAATACCGCATCCTACTTGGGAGGTTACTGGTACTATATGCGGTGTTATATCCGTTGTAGCGCTAATCTGCGGTGTATTCTTCTTTTTCTGCCTCTATCTGCCGTATCGATACGATCTGCACGATAGAAAGCAGCAAGAGATGGATCCAAATAACCCGTACTATGGTAAGGACATATAATGAGATGGAAAGAGGTAGAAGATCACACAGCCGATACCGGTCTGCATTTATGGGGTAAGACCCCCGAAGAATGTATCATGGCTGCCGTCATAGGCTTCGTCAATCTGGTCACTGATCCAGGTACACTTGTTATCGATGAGGATACTAAGATCGATAGCGAGACATGGTATGATACAGATGATGGGGCTGATGTTACTCTACTTGATGTGCTTAATGACCTGCTGTATGACCTGGAGGTAAATGATAGGCTCCCAGTCGCCATTCTAACGGCCGAAATGAGCGGTGAGTGGTTTGTTCTTGGTTGTCGCACTGGGAAGTGGGTACAAGACATAAGTACGTCTAAAACGGAAATTAAGGCCATTACGTGGCAAGATCTAGAGCTGAGAGAAACAGAGAAGGGAGTATGGAAAGGTTATGTCATCTTCGACATCTAGAAAAAAGGTTAATGTTGAGCTACATTATCCCTTTGTAGTGACACACAACTATGTAAATGTGATAGGTACAACCCTAGCTGGCAGCAAAGCCGACATTCTACGCATAGAGATGCCAGAGCGCATCGTATGCTATCGGCTAGAGAATGTTCTCTCCTACGAAATATTGGAAGAGACATCTTCCCGTGGGGGCGGTGTATAGTGTGGTATCCTACCAAAGTAGAGACCTTCTGGAGACCTGAGGGATCCGCATGCACGTGGAAGACCTATTGGAATATAACCAATAGAGTATGGGGCTCTGATATTCAGAGGCTCATGCTCATATTTCTTGGTATCTTTGGTATTGAAATCATGTGGAAACAGACGATGAGAGCCCATATGAAACAGAGGTACGGGAGGAAATACTAATGGGCTGGCCAGAAGCAGCTGTACACATTGGAAGCAGCCTCGCTATAGCGATGGGCTTTATAGGTGTAGCCTGGGCAATAGCTTGGGCTCTAAAGGATTAATCATGTGGACTCTAGAATGGCCCACGGAACCAGGCTGGTACTGGTTCTATGGCCACAAATATGGCGAAGACAGGGATCCTGAATATGGTATGGTAAGAGTATTTCAGGCAGCCAACGGACTGATGCACACCCTCGATGGACATTTTATGTTTCCATCAGAAGGCCACGACGGAGTCTTTCAACAGGCGGTACTGCCTGTACCACCTCTGAAGAGGGAGGAAGAAGATGCCGATTAATGCAAGCCAGGATACTTTCAATGAAAAGTTCCTTAAGGCTCAAGGGGAGATCGACGAAATCCTGAAAGAGTTCAGTAAAGATCTAGGAAACTATGGATTTACCGGTGTAGCAGGTGCTACTTTAACTTGTGAAATCTCCGGCAAAGACACAGCTCGTCCTATGTTCCTGAACACAGAAGCCACGTATGGCTTCAAGGCCAGGTAATTATGGCACTCAAGGGCGACGGTGTATTCGAAAGATTGGAGAAAATTGAGATGCGAAGAGACAAAAGACTAGCTAAGATGCTCTTTAATATGCATCTAGTATCAAAGAAGTTTCGACAAAAGTCCCCGGGACTTGATTACTATAACTCAGAACAGTTCATGCTTAGCATCCAGTACCTGGGCGGTATTGATATGTCTGAGGGTGATAGAATAGCTCATGCTTATCCTAGCTACGAGTTTGTGGTTCAATTCAAGAACGGAGATCTCACATTATTTACCACAGATGGCGGAGACTTTCGCGCCTTGAGAACAATGGATGTTGTAGAAAAAGAAGAGTTCTTAGCCAGTCTTGTCAATGAAGACTACGGAATGGCCACATACTGGGAACAAATGAATAGAGTTATATTTGTTCCCAATACCGAGATGGTATGGGGAGCACCGCTATGAGCCTGGATAAGTTCTCAACTATAATGCCCATAGCGATGGCTGTGCAAGCCTTCATTGCCGGCGGAATTTATATATTCGCTGACAAATGGGGCAGTGCTATGTACTGGTACTGCGCATGTGCTATCACGATCGCAGTACTACTAATCCCAAGGTATGGCTAGCAGGACATTTACTGTGACAAAAAAAGAGCCACGGTGTGGCTATGTGATTCATTTGTCTCAACATACTTGTGACAAATAGAAGGACAAAAGTATGGACAAAAACTATAAAATCCTTAAGGTTACAGTCGAGAAACTCTATCTTGTTCCTATGCTAGATGAGAAGAGAACCAAGATCAATGGATGGACAATGGACCAGGTTAAAGAAGACTGGTTTACTACACATAATATCAATAGTCCACATGCCAGTAGGAATGGCCATGAGATTGGCTATTCCGGTACGGTAGTGGACATAGAAGAGCTTGACGAAATACCAGAGAGGTTAAAAATGAAACCCGTAGACAACCCAGTAGGGAGTCCAGAGAGGTAACAAGAATGAAACTCACGGGAGAAGTAAAATTCAGAACTACAATTATGGGTAAGCTTGTACTACAGGTACAGTACTTCTATCTGACCTCTTACTACAATGATATTTATAGCTTCATTGGGTGGCGAGATGCAAAGGTCAATGATCTTAGGATCCTGCCAGATAAAATAGAGGTCAACAGAAATGTGTAGAACAATCCAACTACCTGAGACGCTTGCTAATAAAATCGAGTACCTGAACCTTGTTGGGGATATCGGCTATACCATGGAAGACTTCTATGTAGAGAATGGTATAGCTATTCAAGACATGCTCAACTCAGAGACTATGGAGCTCATGGAGAAGGCTCAGAAGATCCTGGAGGTACGACGTGGAATCAGCCAAGGTTAAAGAAAAGCTTGGTAAGCTTTTAAAGGAAGGCCCGCCAGGTGTTAGTGAGATATGTCTCATCTGGATAGGAGGTATCACAGCATACGCTCTATGTACTAAGATAGAGCCATATTATATGGAAGGGTGGTTCACCTTCCAGTTCCTCACCTTCTCGAGTGTACCACCTAAGGTACACGAATGGCGAGTCAAATCAGAACACTTACATGGACAGGAATTTTCCCTAAATAGTAACTCGGTTATGATACTGGCACTTAAGATATATGCCAATGCGGGTGATGACGATCCTGATACCATCAAAGCTCAGAGCTGGAAGGAGATGATAGACGATGATGGAGACAGAAAGGAAGATGACCCAAATGGAGGAGGATGCCCCAGTCAATGCGATTCTCCTTGTACTTAATCTCGTAGTAGCTATAATAGCTCTTGCAATTCTATGAAAGATATCATTCAGACAATCTACGATGAACTTAAGACAAAGATCATCACTATCTTTCGGACAACTGGTGAGATACCTAATCAGTCTATCGCCATTACGCAGAACCTTATGCGTATACCGTTCGATCGTCTTAAAGGAGTAATACCTGCATCTGCACTAGGTGTGCACCCCACCGGTTACGTTGGGATACCATCAGCTATTGAAGAAGGTTTTGTTGTTGGCATATTTGTATCGAACTTTGGCATTATGGCCAAACATGATCTGTTCGCACTAAAGCCAGACTACTTACACCTAGACAAGAGGAACTTCCTATGGTTCGAACTGAACAGTAGAATCATAAACATACGGGAAGCGTTTTACATAGATCATAATCATGAGCCAGCTGAGCTACAGCTTATTCCAAACAAGCTCTTCGATGAAGTTGTGGAAAATGATATAATAGAACTATTTAAATTACACTCGTAAGGAACCTGATGAGTATAGAAATAGTAGCAGGACATACGGCAGACCTCTTGGATCTATTAGAGACCCATGGTGATATAGAAGATCTTGGATCCTATGAGATGAAAGCACTACGTGATTCCGCTGGTGCTGTTGTCCACATACTGGAAGAGGATCGAGGCCTGGGACATTTGGTTCTTGGACGAGAGCTTGATCATACGCTACATTCGCTGAAAACCCTAGCGGTCTCTATGCACAAAGCTATTAGTGTTAAAGACCGCCTTGAGGATATTGTAAATATGGTAGATCAATATGAGTTACACGATATGGTTAATGACCTTCATGATGCTCTTACAGGGCAAAATCAGGAGGACTAATGTTTGATCCAATTATCCAAGACATTGAACCACTAAGAATCGGCAGTAGCGACCTTGACATGAGTGTGTATCATGAACTTAAGGATCACCCTCGTGTTGTCATGGTCACCAATTGGAAGAGCTTCTTCGGTGAGTTTTATCAGCAAAACATGGGCGATAGAGACAAAGCGTTCGGGAAGTTTTGCAAGTACTGGCTGAAGAAAGACCCAAAAGGATTTAAGTTCGCAGGTACTAAGGCATGTACGCTAGCGGACGGGAGGCATGTAAT
>JAGLME010000016.1 GCA_023140195.1 Thermoplasmata archaeon | reverse complement strand
AAAGAGGCCGAGTATGAAATGCATCACGACAACTCTGAAGAAGATGCCAGGAACTACGAGTATATTGGCCCTTGGGTCAGCGCCCTCATGGTTCAAGCGAAAATCGAACGCAAGGAACGATTTGAGTCAACTCTGTTTTGGCTTTCCGGTCATGCAGAAACCATCAAGGGTCCTGAATCTACTCCGGACAAAGAGGCCTACATTAAAGACCTGTACAGACGCTTCTGGAAAGCTTATTTTAAGGTTCAGAGGTCAAATCAAGAGAATGGGTACGGTCGTCAATCTAAGCCGCTCACGATAGAACAGCGTGTTTACATTAAACGCGAGTTCGAACAATTGGCAAAGATCCACGATGTGGACCTTCCAATAGAGTGGCCTGAGGGTGACAGGGCTAAGACATTGCATGACATCCTTGAGGAAAAGAAAGAAGAGCTTTATGTGCTCTACGAGTCTATGGAATTGCCTGATTTGGCAAAAGCCGAAGACCTTGAGCTCGAGATTGAGTCCATGATAAATAGAATCAAAGTGGACCAGTCGGAGCTGGCTCCTTGGATATCTGAGTGGATGACCGGAACTGAGAGGGAGAATGTAGATGGCGACTATAGCTGAGCTGATCGCCAACAAAGACGGGAAGGAAGCAGTCAGACAAATTAGAGAGGCGTTCTTTCCACTCAAGCCTGGTTTCAAGGCGAAGAAATCCCATGTGCAATTCGAATTGCTAGAGGATAATCATGTTCGCGTGACCTTGCCTACTGGCACGGACGTTTATGCGAAAATGAGTGGTAAAAGTAGATCATACTTCCTTGAATTTCTGGAAGAAGTACCAGAAGGCTATAAGCGCAGAGCAATTGACGCCTGGGACAAGATCCTGGTAGCGCATGGTGTTCGTCAAAAGAGAAAGGCCTGGAAAGGTCGGCACAAGAAGAAGAAAAAAAAGAAGCGTACAAGCACGGCAAAGGGTCGTGCTACCTCTGGAGGTAACAAGAAACCCTAACGAGAGGAGATCAGACCATGGCTGATGTGACTACGATTACGGTGAAAATCGGGAGCGATGAGATTCCCGGTATTCCCAAGTCGCTGAGCGTGGACGACATCCGCGAGAGCCTCGGTGATCTTCGTCCGGAAGTGGCCAATTATGACCACCGATGGAACGACGACAAGACGGTTCTTGAGTTTGTCCCTCGTCCCGCGAACAAGGGCTAGTTAGCCCGCCGATAGGGAGGCTCGTAAGGGTCTCCCTATACGTATGTAAATCCAAAATAATCCATAGAGGGAGCAAGTATGCCTGTATTCAGAGAAAAAATGGACGCACTCAAGCATGCTGTTGAGGCTATAGAACAGATGGATGTATATGTTGGCAATGGCCATCTAATGCATCATGGTAATAAGAGCAAGTGGACTTCTGCCAGCAAGGCAGCGACCTGGAGGATTATAGCATCAGCGATTACCGCTGGTCTGGTTTATTTCGGAGCAGGTCATCTTAATATAGATCCTGCAACCCAGAAAGCTCTTGCTACCGGTGTTGGTCTTGTCGATATAGGAGTCAAGCTACTAGCCTACTATGGTCACGAAAGGATCTGGCTAAAACTAGGCGCCAGACTAGATAGAAGAATCGTAAACAGGAGTACCCAATGAAAAAGGTAGAGAAGTTCGTAACCTATTGGGCACTGGGATGGACTGTATTCACTACAATAGCAGTGATGTTCGTCCTGGGCTGGATCTTCCTCGAGCCTTATATCTGTAAGTAGGAGGGGCACGTGGAACTGGCAATAATTATACTAATAGCAATCGTAATTATAGCCCTAAAGGCTAAGAATGCGGGTAAGCACCCATATTATAAAAAGTAAGGTACGTACTGGGTAAACCAGGAGTACAGCTTATTCACTTTTGGTGCATCCAAAAGCGAATTCCAGCTGGACTGATACGCAGTGGGGGCTAACACCATGTTGAAACTGTCCAGTCGGCAATTAAACTCTATTAAGAGGTTCATATAATGCCTAAAGTTTACAAATGCTTCAGCTGTGAGAAGATCTTTCCGTACACAATAATAAGTGTTGATATAAGAAGGGATAGGAATAGGATAGCTGTAGAAATCCCATGCAAGCAACCTACATTTGGTGAACTGGGCTCCACTGGCCATGACTATGTCTGTGGTGACTGTATTAGAAAAGCTATCATAGAGGAAGGTACATCATAATGCGTAGTCGAGAAGAGTTGATAGAAATCTTTGATGAAATTGAGGAACGAAAGATCTTCTCAGCCAAGGAAGAGTCTGCGATGGTGATGATGTACTCTATCGACTATCCAGTACAGTTCTCCGATGCGGAGATGTCTACTGAAGAGATCGTCGAGCTCAAAGAAAAGAATATGAGGCTACTCGAAGAGGCACAAAGCCTCATACCCCTTGTACAGAACATGCTAGCTCTAGAGCCAATCGAAGCAACACTCGATCCAGAGGAAGACGGTTATGTCTAGAAAAGGCCCAGAGATAGACTTTAATCCACTTCTTGAGAAGGTCCAACGTGATATCAGCTTCCTAAGCTACTTGGGATTACATCAGTATGCCAAGCAGCAGAGGCTCATTGGTCGGTCTCGACCCATGATCACTAAGGACATGGATTTTGTCATGCAACGCCGGCTGAACTTTAGACTGTTGGTTGCCTGTATCCAACAGATCGTGGGTAGAACCCACTATGATCATGGCAACCGCATCGAGCAAGTTAACTATGTTAACGTAGGGAATTATGCTCAGTTAAGACTGTATGGTCTCCTCGATAGAGAGATGTATGCCCTAGACACTGATGCAGATACTACACTTACAGGATGGTGGCCTGGCCAACTCAATCGTATTGATGTTGAGCTCCTCAGCAGTCCTGCTAGTATGGATACAATTGAGGAACAACTCAGTTATAATACTAGAGCCACTATAGAGATAGGTGGTGAAACATTTCTAAAGCATATGCGTGACGCATTGCGATTCATTGTTGACCAGGGTGAGATTGCACCTCACTCACAGCGGGATCCTCGTAATAGGATGAGAATAAAGAACTTATCTCTTAATCTTCAACTCATTGAGACTAGACCATACGAGACAAATCGCACAACTCGCCATCTCCCGGCGGGCCCACACACTGGAGCCATGGTAGGATTCGTTGATGTACCCTGTCACATCGAGCGCCTACTTCACTTTAGAGATACTGTATGGCCTTGGGTTCAGAGACTATCTACTCCTGAAGCTAAGGAAGCATTTAAGTATGTAAAACAGAATTATCCTGGTATGCAGGCTGTCACAATTAAGATAAGGGAGATTAGAAGCTCAGTTCAGGAAACCCAACGCAGAGAGCGCGAAGCAGAAGCGGCTCGAGCAGAGCGAGAGGTCGCCCAAGCACAGCTTAGGGAGAGACTAGTCAATACTTATGGTGAGCCAGATCCCCAGGACGAAGATAACGACGGTCCACAGATAGAGCATGTACCTGGTGTTCATGGCGGGGAACTTACAGTACCATATGGTCAGATTCCACCTCCGGAGCCAATTGAGGCCGAATTCATTAGAGAACGAAATCCGATCCCATTACCAGATACTCCTGAGTTCGGTTATATAGAGCAAGAAGGTGGAACAGTAGTGCTTCCAGTACCAGATGTGCATCATGGTATGGATGAAACAATAGCAGAACAAGCTAATGATATAACAGACAGAATAAGAAGAGCACTTGGAATGGAAGAGGAGGAATAAAAAAATGTCAGTACAAGCAAACATAGGCCTTGAAGGAGTCAGATTGACCTGGGAAGAGGACGGTATGGTTAAGAGTAAGACTGTATCTATCGCTGACTTCGCTAGGACGCTTCTTGAGAGAGTAGGCATGGTTGTTGGACCACTGCCTCTCGGACCTAGTGGACGTGGGGTTAGGTACGTCAAGCAGAGCGACGGTACCTACATCTTTCTTGAGGATCCCCCACGAGCACTACCAGTTCGCTACGGCGACACAGAATATAATATCACAACTGTGCGCTCACTCTGGGTAATCCAGATGGTCAACTGTACTACACAATTGGGCAAGCCACAAGAGATAAAGCTATTCGCCCTGGCAGAGCCACTCAAGCGTATGTCTGCAACAGTGTATGACTTTCCATTCTGTAATGTATACAGTGCCACTGGCAATATTTGCTGGGGCTCTGGTAATCCAGTACGTGAGGAAAGACAATTCGCAGAACTGCTTGAGATTCCTGACTTGTTCTGGAGCTCAGGCTTCAATGGTCATCTTGAGAGAGACTTTGTGCTCACCGTTGGTGGTGAGGAAGTCACCGGCACTGAGGAAGCCTTCAAGGCAATGCATCGCACTGGTTTACCGATAGATGCAGACAGCCTTGGTGGAATGAGATCATTCGCAAGTATTGTGGAGGGAAACGCAGATGACGAGTAAAAAGAAGCAACCTAAGAAGAAACTACAATTACCTAAAAAGAAGAAGGTCTCCGCTAAGGAACGTGCTATTGCTAAGATAGCAGTTAAGAACCTTCTGTTAGATAGGTATGTGAGATACTTCTTTGGCATGCCAGCCGAGAGTGAGCTAATTGATGGTAATAACTACATCATAGCTCGAGATGGTCTGTACATGGTTAGAAAAAACCAAATTGGTAAGTTTGTTACTCTGCTTGCTAAAGCAGAGCGTCCAGTCCCACTTACCTCTGATAAGCAACCCGCGGAGGGATTCCATATGTCACTTGAAGGTAAGATTCCATATGAGTTTCTACTCAAGACTGTTGCCTTCTTCAAAAGAGTCTATAAAGAAAAGGGAGGCGCCGAAGCTGTCCTGCAGATATTCTATAATCAGGAAACGAAGGAGTACTTCTTTAACGTCGATCAGCAAGGCGTTAGTGGAGGTTCTGCTGAGATGGACAGAAATGCGAAGCTAGAGATAGAACATCTCCTCGTAGCTGACATCCACTCTCATAACGACATGGGTGCTTTCTTCAGTGGCACCGATAATAGAGACGAGAAAGAAGCTCGTATCTACGGTGTTATGGGACGCCTCAACCAACCATGGCCTGAGATTAAGTTCAGGGCTGGTGATGGTACAGGCGGCTGGATAGAAATGTTCATGTTTCAAATCTTTGAGACACCCGATGTTGGTACTGTTGAGGTACCAGCCGAATGGATGGACAAGGTTCACAAGCCCTCTAAGTATAAACAGGAGAGCCATTATTATCGGCAACGTGATGGCAAGCAGCCAGATGTACGTCCATGGGGTACCTCTAGAGAGGTTTACGATAGATATGTGCCACCTACGCGTAGATTTGGTGGTGTAGGCACTACAGAACAAGACGAGCTTGTCTATCCCATAGAGCAATGGGAGGCTGATATAGGTTATGAGTTAGAAAATGAAAAGATGGAAGGTCTTGACATGGCAATCGAGTCACTGATAGAGTCGTCTGATATATTCACTAATGAAGAGAATCAGGCTATGTGGCAAAGTCTTGTCCGCAAATTAGACGGACCTGCAAAGGACACGCTCAAAAGGGTGATTAGTGAAAGCCACTAATTCTATACTTGGAGGGAAGTCAATGGCACTAACATGTGGCTCATTCTATGACATGAGATTGGAACTAGATATTAGCCGAGCCGGCAAAGTATCTACTTACGGTAATAAGAACTACTTACCGTCCAATATTCATATCTTTGTTATAGGCTGTGGCGGTAACGGTGGATACTTAGTTCCTCAGGTTATGAGGTATGTCCGCAGTTTTACTAATAAACAGGACATACCTACGCCAGCAGGTCGGCAGACTCCGCAGAAATTTAACATGGATATTACTCTCATCGATGGTGATACTATCGAAGAGAAAAATCTTATCCGGCAGAACTTTATTAAGCCCGATGTCGGCAAAAACAAAGCAAGAGTTATGGCTGAGCGGTACGGCCGGGCCTTTGGTCTTGAGGTTGGTATCGTTGAACGGTACCTTAACATGGACCTGGCGGCAGACCTAATTGCCACTAAGACTGGCAGTGTGATTATACTGGGTTGCGTGGATAATAATGCAACCAGGAAAATCATTTATGAAGACATCTGGCATGAAACAGAAAAGGCTCAAAGGGCAGACCATATGTTCTGGCTTGATGTTGCCAATGAGATGTTCGATGGCCAGGTAGTTATCGGCTATCGACATAAGAGTCATGGCAATCCAACTGGCTATGGTACCAACCAGTTACCTGGGCCTATGAGGACACGAGAGTGGTGGAACGATACTTTAGTAGCAAAGGTTGAACGCTCCAGCCAAGGCATAGACTTATTAAGACGTGGGGTTCATTTCCCCATGCCATGTATTGCCGAAGTGTATCCTGATATTCTCGAAGGCGAGCCTGATTTTGATCCAGATGATCCCAGTTGTGCTGAAGCTGTTGAGCAGGTTGACCAAGCAATGGCTACTAATATTATGAGTGCATCTCAAATATTCTCAGCCTTTTGCCAAACTATGGCTGCTCTCACTGACTTTCGTCTTGAGGGAGAGGAAGCAGACAATACAGAGCGTAGGCCAAGAGCATACCTGATCAATTTTGGTCATGGTGGTAGGTCGTCTTTGAAATTCAATACGATCAACAACCTGAAAGAGATCTTCCTGCGTAATGTTCCTGAGGAGGAAGAGGACAACGAGGATGACAGCTAAGAAAGATATCACCGAGATAATCGGAGATAACGAAAGCTTTGAGGACTTCTGTAATGAGCTAAATAGGCGGTCTGCTGTTCTTGACTTTCTTGCTCTTTATGCTGTAGCTAAAGAAAAGGACATAGTTCGGAGAGTCAAGCACATCATTCATGCAACCGGCTTTTCACAGTTTAAGCCGAAGCACTGGGAGATGTATATTACCAGGCTCTTCGGCAGGTGCCTAAGACATATCTTCTCAGGTCATCAGCAAGTAGAGAAGCAACGAAATAGCTTCATCTATACCATCAATATGAACTACGGTGAAGAGTACGCCCAGTATAAACAAATACTTGGTGTACGCAAGATGGTTGAGCTAGACTGGCCTTGGTATGTATATGGCCATGGGATGGAACGATATCGCAACGACTCTCAGCTCTATTGGAGAACTAGAGGACTTGCAGATCCATCAGATGTTGATGCCATGTTCGCTGCATGGAATCAATTCCTTGCACGATCTGACAGATATGATAGATGTCAGATGCAGGGTAATACCTTGCATATAAACTATGGTAGTAGTGCCTATGGCAGTTATGGTCATACCCATATCGTTCGGCCAGGAACCTATAATGCTCATGAGGCGTTCTTACATACCCAAGGTTGGATGGTAGAAGCAGACCAATTTTTGGAAGACTACAATGCAATCTTCGACACTTATCGTCTCCTACAATCTCATACCAGAGACGCAGACACTGGGATAGAGAGAGAAATACGTGACGGTGAGATAGAAGCAGAAGATCTTGCTAGAGAGCGTGCTGTAGCACTAGCTCTTCAACGAGAGCAGGAAGCTGCGATGACAGAGGTCGCAGAAGAACAAGAAGAACGTGTATTAACATTAGGAGAGAATCTCTTTGAAAAACTAAGAGAGAAGGGTTTAGTGGAATGAACCTTAGAAAAAGAGCTAGGAGTTTCGTGGATTTTATACTTACGGAGATTCCGCCTGTAGCAGTGGACAGAGAGGACTATCGTCTGAGATGCATTAACACTCTAACTAAGAATCTTCAGCATGTGCAGCGTGGTGTCGTAGAAGATGTGTTGAAAATTCTAAGAGAGGAAAGGACCAAAAACTTAGGTGTTATGAACGGCACTATGACTCTGGCAATTGACAAAATTATAAGAGAGGTGAGCCAACTGTGAGACTCTTTACAAGAGAGATTTACAATTTGTTAGAGGCCGATGAGGACTCGCTTTACAACACTCACTTTATCAGAAAAGGAAATGGTAAAGGAGTTAGGCGGATAGATGAGCCTGCTCCGGAACTAAAACAAATGCAGAAGTTCGCACTTAGGGTGCTGAACTCAAATGCCAGGCTATTGTGCCACTGGCGTGCCTGTGGATGTATCCCAAGACTGGACGTCAGGGAGCGTGTTATGCAACATGCCGGCTGGAATTGGGCACTTACCACTGACATTAAGGATTTCTATCCTACAGTCACATTCGATATGCTTAACAATGTAACCTCACTCAGACAATATATGGATGCAGAGGACATCAGATGCTGTCTTAGAACAATAGGTAATCAGCAGGTCCTGCCTCAAGGAGCCCCTACGAGTCCCATATTGTCCAATATTGCTCTAACTGAATTTGATCGTAATGCCGAAGACATGATTCAGGAATGGATCGGCAGGATGAACGATACTGATATTGGCTATATGGCCATGAACTTTGAGAATGGTCGTCGGGCAGCAGGTGTTATTGGTGCCCCTCTCGTAGATGGTCCCCTCATAGATGGTATGGCTGGTGCTCTATACTCACGGTACATGGATGACATCATAGTAAGTATTCAGTGCGAGACTAAGGTCCAAGCAATCATCCTCAAAACAGAATTGATGGACTTAATCCAACGTGCTGGCTTTACTCCAAATAGGCGTAAGACCAAGCTAAAGCCATATCACCAAAAACAGAAATGGATTGGCTTTAGTCTTAATGGTAAGGATACAATCCGTGGTCAGCCCCACGTTGATAAAAGATATGTGAATCAAGTCATTGATGAAGGTCTTGCCTACGTAAGAGAGCGAGAGGGTAATCCATTTGAGGATCTAAGTTGGAATGGCAAGTGTGACTACATTCGCTATAACAACATATCCAGATACGCGCGAGTGCTTAGAAAGATAGTGCTCGAGATGCATCTCCACGGTATTGAGATACCCGATTGGATGAGAGGATCCGGAGTCATCAGAAGATATGAGCATGGTAATCTTGGGATAAGTAATACTGTAAGTGGTGGCTCAAGCCCGGTAGCTTTAGGTGGTGGGTACTATACAGCTAATACTGGCAATGGCTTTACCGTATTTTAGGTATAAATAACCACTCCGGAAATAGGTTCTGGGGTATAATAGTAAGAGGAGGATCTTACACATGGAAAACATTATCAGCGAGGTCAGATTATGGCCCCCGCGCAACAAGTCAGCAAAGCTCCTGTCCAGTGGTTTCTTCATCATGGGCGGAAAGGTCAAGTGCCGGTGCGCTGTGATCAAGAGCCAGAAAGATGGCAATCCTTTCGTTGTACTGCCTTACCATGAAGATGGTGATGGCAACAAGTTCAACGATGTGGAAGGGGCCAACGCTGAGGCAACCAAAGCACTGAAGGCCTACATCCTCAAGAAACACCTTGAGATCATCGA
>JAGLME010000015.1 GCA_023140195.1 Thermoplasmata archaeon | reverse complement strand
CCCTACCGCTCATACTAAAAGTATGAACCCATAGCTTCGGTGTTATGCATAGTCCCTTGTATTATCGGCGCAATTTCACTAGACTAGTGATCTGTTACGAACTCTTTAAAGGGTGGCTGCCTCTAAGCCCACCTCCCAGTTGTCTGAGAATACGAACTCTCTTTTAATCACACTTAGCCGACACTTAGGGACCTTAACCTCAGGCTGGGTTCATTCCCTTACGGACACCAAGCTTACCCCAGATGCCCTCACTCCCGGAGTCTAAGGCGGCGACAGGTTCGGAGTTTGACAAGATACCGAGGGATTTCTCCCCCTGAATACCCAATCAGTGCTCTACCCCATCGTCTACCTCGTCCGAGGTCTACCTGCGAGTAGTTTCGAGAGGAACCAGCTATAACCGGTCTAGATTGGCCTTTCACCCCTATGCACAGGTCATCCGAACGATTTGCACGTCAGTACCGGTTCAGTCCTCCACCTCCCTTTCGGAAGGCTTCAACTTGCCCAAGCATAGATCGACCGGCTTCGGGTCTCACACCAATGACTCCTCGCGAGCGCACGACGCTCCTCACCCGAAGGTTGCGAGCTTGTTGCTTTCGCTCCGGCTCCCCATTTAAATGGTTAACCTCGCCATTAGTCAGAACTCCCTGGCCCGTTTTTCGAAACGGAAGATACAACACTGGTCCACTCTTACGAGCTTCTTCCCTTTCATGCCATATCAGTCTGTAACTGTCTGGTTTCAGGCTCTTTTCACCTCCCGTCAAGGGCACTTTTCAGCTTTCACTCACGCTACTATTGCGCTATCGGTCTCGGGACGTATTTAGGGTTAGAAGTTTATGCCTCCCACATTCACACGCGATATCCAACGCATGCTACTCTGGATACTCCGAATCTTCAACCAAACTTTTCCACACGGGACTATCACCCTCTGCGGTGCTCCGTTCCAGGAGACTTGCAGTTGGTCTGGGATGAAGTACCGGAGTCCGAACACCACATCTCCTCCATGTTCCCATGAAGGATTCGGTTTGCCCTATATCGCTTTCGATCGCCTTTACTAACGACATCTCGATTGATTTCTCTTCCGCCCCCTACTAAGATGCTTCAATTCGGGGGGTTCCCAATCCTTACGGATCGCCCGAAGGCTGGAAGTCCAATTCGGTAATCGACGGTTCAAAGGTTTCTTGCGCCTACCCGTCGCCTATCGCGGCTTGACACGACCTTCATCGGCGCCCGAGCCCAGCCATCCACCAAACAGCGTAGCTAACCGCTTACCTTTCGGCATAGCAGACGTCCAGGTTGCGTATGACGGTAATCATGGACAAGAAGAAGTATTCCATCCTCCTCCCTTCTATACCCTTCCCCAGAAAGCGTAAACTCTCTCTGGGTGCACCAGACTCTCCATCAAGAAACAGGGATGCTACGGTGATCTTACCAATGATGCATTGCCCTTATAGATGAAGACCAATCGAATGTATGTTTCTCGCTGTATTTAAGGATTGCTTATCTCCAGGACCTTGGCCTTTCCGCTCTCGGACAGTATCCTGGCCACTTTCATGGGAAGTGTGACGACCTCTTCCTTCTTGAGCTCGTAGGTGACGTCGATCCCGGCGAAGGCGGGGATGTCCTCGAGCACTTTTATGACGGCGGTGCTTTCCTCGGGATCCTCTGACTTGACTTCCTTCTTGGGCGGTACTGGCTCCTTCTTCTCGACCTTCTTCACGGGTTCTGCTTCCGCCTTCTTCGGGGCCGGTTTCTCCCCTGCGAAGATCTCAGATCTCGCACCTCGGAGGTTCCCGACCAGCAGCTCGAACAAAGCCTTCTCGTTCCTGGTCAGCACCTTGATGTCCACATCGGTCCCGCCCACCCTCGAGGACGCCATCAATACGATCTTCCTCTCCCTGGCCCTATATATCTGGTCCCTCTTCTGATTGACCTTCCGTACTTCGTCCTGGAGCATGACAGCCTTGGAGGAATGGGCATCCTTCGAGATCTCCTTGTTCGCCCTGGACTTCAGGTCCTCGAAATACGCGTTCATCTTGTCGTAAAAATCGGCCTCCAGCTTGGTGAGCGTGCTCTTGTTGGTCTCTTCACGATATATCCTCGTGATCCTCTCAAAATTCACGCCCTCCTCGGCCATCGACTCGTAATGGGAATACCCCTAGTTAAGAGTTTAGAAGAATGACAATCGTTAAGGTATGGAGGTCGATTCAGAACATGTGCATATTGAGGACGCCGTCCAATCGGGATCCGGCCATACGACAGTCAGATTCCACATCACCCCTGGCTCATCGAAGACCGGGTTCGCAGGCTACGACCCCTGGAGGAAATGCATCAAAGTGTCCATCAGGAGCCAGCCAAGAATAGGAGAGGCCAACGCCGAGCTCATCTCAATTCTCGCCGAATGGTTCGGTATCGACGAATCGAAGTTTGATATCGTGTCAGGCAAGAAGGACAGGTCGAAGAGCGTTTCCATCCAAGGTCTTAGTGAAGGAAAGGTCCTGGAAGTGTTGAAGAAGTTGCAGGAGGATGCTTGAGTGAGGATCGAAAAGAGGCTTGAGGAGGTCGAAGGTCTTATCGAGCAATTGGTACACCTGAGCGATACGATGGCCGTAATAGTGGAGGGCAGGAAGGACGAAAGGGCGCTCAGGGAGCTTGGAGTCAAAGGCGAAATCGTCAGATTGAACAAGGGCGAGTCCATCTTCGGCACGTGCGAGAGGCTCTCCAGGGACCACAAGAAGGTCATCCTGATGACAGATTGGGACAGGAAGGGTGGGCATCTGGGAAAGCTCCTCAAAGACGGTTTGGAGGCCAACGGCGTTCAATACGACGAGAATATCCGTGCAAGGTTAGCCGTCCTAACGAAGAAGGACATCAAGGACGTAGAGAACCTGGCGAAGCAGTTGGCAAGACTGCGGAGAGAGGCGGCCGGTGGCGTAGGGGGATTTAAATAGTAGAAGCTGGCGGAGACTAGAAAGAAGGACACTGGCCCTCTCAACATAAAGGTTAAATACGAACACTTCTCTTTGTACGCCTTAGAAAGAGGAGAATAGCGTCATAAACTGAATTCCCTTTCATCACATCACTTAGTAATTAACGCTAATCAATGTGACTGGCTGATTCCAGCGCCTCAACAAGAGGCGATAATCTCACAGAGGGATGGAAGTCGTTGACAGCTGTTTTCCCAAACAAAGAGGTGAAAGAATATGCACATAGATCCAACGACTACTAAGTACCTGATTCAGGCTAAACTCGAAGCGGACGGGATCGTTGAAAAACCCGACGTGGTTGGAGCGGTTTTCGGTCAGACCGAAGGTCTGCTGGGAGAGGAGCTTGATCTGAGAGATCTACAGAAAAGCGGACGAATAGGCAGAATAGAGGTTGAGGTGAGCTCAAGAAAGGGAAAATCGGGAGGTACGATCTCGATTCCATCAAGCCTCGACCAGGTTGAGACTTCCATTCTGGCTTCTTCTCTTGAGACTATCGACAGGGTGGGACCCTGCAAAGCGAAGATCAAGGTCGAGAAGGTTGAGGATGTAAGGGTCACCAAGAGAATGAAGATAGTGGACAGGGCAAAGGAGATCCTGCAGGGGATGATAGATGCCTCCAAGGCCACCGGCATGGACCTCACGGAGAGCGTGAAGGCGGCCGTCCAGGTGCACGAGATTGTGACCTGGGGCCCGGACAGGTTACCTGCAGGCCCCAACACCGAGGGCTCGGATGCCATCGTCGTCGTCGAGGGCAGGTCAGACGTACTTGCTCTGCTCAAATCCGGCGTCAAGAACGCCATAGCGGTCGAGGGCACCAACATACCCAAGTCCATACAGGACCTCTCTAGAGAGAGGGTGGTAACAGCCTTCGTGGACGGTGACCGAGGTGGAGAACTCATCCTTAGGGAACTTCTGCAGGTGGGCGAGATCGACTTTGTGGCGAGAGCGCCAAAAGGGAAGGAGGTCGAGGAGCTTACCCAGAAGATGATCATGAAATCCCTCAGGAACAAGATTCCGGCCGAACAGTTCGTTGAGATGTACGGGATCGACGTTCCCAAACCCAAGGCAGAGAGCGCGCCAGAGCGCCAGACCGCGGCAAGGACGACCGTGAGAGCCCCTGCGCCACCCAGACCTCCTACCAAGGAGGAAACCAAACTCACACCGGAGATGGAGAAGTTCAAGGACATCCTGGCAGCTCTTTCGGGAACTCTGAAGGCGAGGCTTCTGGACAAGGACGGCGAGATAACTGCCGAGGTTCCGGTGAGGGACCTTGTTGACACACTGAAGAGCCACAGCACAACGGCCACGGTCGTGTTCGACGGGATCATAACACAGAGGATTCTTGATCTAGCAGCAAGCCAAGGAACGGGAACCATAGTCGGTACAAAGATCGGGAACGTCACCAAGCAACCGACGTCCGTAGAGGTTCTGACCAAGACAAACCTTGGAATGTAGAAACGAGGTGGACGGAATAGCCAAAGCGGCTTTCTTGGATGCATCGAAGGAATTCGACCTTGAAGATATGGAAACAACAGCGGATGTGCTGATTCCACCTGACCCGATGGCAAGGGTCATCGGACAGGAAGAGGCCATATCGCTGGCAAGGATAGCCGCAAGCCAGAGACGGCATCTGATGCTGGTGGGACCCCCGGGAACGGGAAAGTCCATGATCGCACAGGCTTTGTCGCTGCACCTCCCCAGACCTACCGAAGAGATCAGGATCGTTCACAACCCTGAGAACCCGGAGAGACCGCTGGTCGAGGTCAGACAATCGGAAGAGGTGCTGACCGAGGCTAGACAGATGGAGGGAGCCGAGGGCGAACTGATAGACCCCAAGGAGGCCCCCATCAACGTTGCCGAGAGATTGGGCTACAAGTGCGTCAACTGCGGAGATTACTCTTCCCCAAAAGAAGGAATGTGTCCCAAGTGTGCCCGCCCCAAGATCAGGATGGAACAGGGTGCCAGCAGTCCATTTGGCGATCTACTGGGAGGTATATTCGAGGTGACCATGGGTCAGCTCGGTGGAAGAGAGAAGGTGACCACGACCAGGAAACGGTTCGGAAAGGAGGAAGTGGTGGTCTTCGAGCGCGCCGGAGAGATGATAAAGGTCCTGGACCAGGCCGCACTGGAGAAGAGAAGAGAGATGGACATGGTCAGTCCGAGGAAGGTCTTGGTCAAGCTGGACAGGAACGCGTTCATACTGGCGACCGGTGCGAGCGAGACCGAGCTTCTGGGTGATGTCAAACACGACCCGTACGGAGGGCATCCGCAGTTGGGTACGTCCCCCTACGAGAGAGTGGTCGCCGGGACCATCCACGACTCGCACGAAGGTGTTCTGTTCGTGGACGAGCTTCCGCACCTGGGATTCTTGCAGAGGTACATACTGACGGCCATGCAGGAGAAGAGGTTTCCCATCAGCGGAAGGAACCCGCAGAGCGCCGGGGCGAGTGTCAGGGTGGACAACGTTCCATGCGATTTCATCTTCGTGGGGGCTTGCAACATACAGGATCTGCCGAACATATTGTCACCGTTGAGATCGAGGATCACTGGTTCAGGCTATGAGGTTCTCATGGACACGGTCATGGAGGACAGCAGGCTGAACAGGTCCAGGATGGCCCAGTTCGTCGCCCAGGAGATAGCGGTGGACAGTAGAATCCCGCAGGCATCCAGAGATGGTGTTCTGGCCATATTGGATGAGTCCAAGAGAAGGGCCAAGACGCTGGACGGAAAGGAGAAATCCCTCTCGCTGCGGTTAAGGGACATTGGCGGGCTCATAAGATCGGCTGGTGACCTGGCCGTCGTCGAAGGAGCGAAGCTCATCAATTCGGAATACATCAAGAGGGCGATCAGAAGGAGCAGGACCGTCGAGGAGCAGATCAGGGAGAAGTACGGCTCGTACCAGGGAGGTCTGGCCTCCGACATCTCAGATTCTCAGAAGAGTCTATCACCCTATCACTACTGGAACTACCATGTCCAGGACGACAAGACTGGATACATCTGAGTGGACGAACTCAGAGATTCTTCATCATTTTGATACCGTTCTCCCCATCCTTGTAGAACTTGGGAATGACATCGACAGCCTGGTAGCCGAGTTTGGTGTAGAACCTGATTGCGGCCTTGTTGCTCTCACGCACCTCGAGTTCGATCTTGGACATGCCCTTCAACCCGCATTCGTTGGTGAACGCGTTCATAAGTGCAGTGCCTATTCCCTGACATCTGAAGGTTTCGAGAACAGCTAGAACCAGGATCCTGGCCCTCTTCGGACCTGTCAGTAAGGGAGCGATGAAACCAACGGTCGACCCAGAGTAATCCGAAACGATGAAACCGTCCCTCCAGCGGTTGTGGATCTCGAAGAACATGGATGCCGGGTACTCCTCCTTCATGGAGGATTCCACGATGTATTGGACATACGGTATGTCAGAAGGACTGAAAGGCCGCAGCCTGAGCATGCCAACGGATTTCCAATACTACGATAAAAACGTTGCCTTGTAAGATAATATATTATCCAAGGGTCATATTGAAGGGACATGCGCCTGCTGTTCGAACTGTCCGGGGAACATGAGACATTGCCCAGGTCTGAGGTTCTCGCCAGCATCGAGGCCGAGGGACATAGTTACGAGGTCCTGGAAGAAGAGGGCATGATACTGGTCGTAGAGACAGAGGCCAGCCCGGAACGTCTTGGACAAAGAATCGCGCTTGCCCATGCGATCAGCGAACGCATATCCTCTGGGACAATATCGGAGCTGGAGGACGGGGCTGGAGATCTGGATATCGACGGATCCATCGCGATCAGAATGAGGGACCTGAGGCCTAAACCGGAAAGGACGACGGACAGCGATGTCCTGGAGAGGGTCGGAGGAATTCTGACAAAGGGTAGAAAGGTGGACCTGGAGAATCCGGACTTCGAGATAAGGCTGGTTCAGGGGGAGAGCAACTACCTGGGGATTCAGAGAGCATCGATCGATAGGCCATCGTTCCAGCAGAGGAAGGTGGACAACCGACCATTCTTCTCACCCATATCACTTCACCCCAAGTACGCAAGGGCGCTGGTGAACCTGGCCAGAGCTTCGGAAGGAGAGACCTTCCTGGACCCATTCTGCGGGACTGGAGGCATATTGCTGGAAGCTGGATTCATCGGCGCAAGGCTGGTGGGATCGGACATCAAGGAGAAGATGATAGAGGGGTGCAAAGAGAACCTAAGCAAGTTCAACGTCCATTCCTCGTTCTTCAGATCAGATGTGGGTGACATCGGCAAGCACGTTGGAGAGGTCTCATCGATAGCCACGGACCCACCCTATGGAAGGTCGTCGTCCACTATGAGGGAGGACCCAGGTTCGCTTTACGAGAGGTCGTTCAGGGCGTTCCAGGAAGTGCTGAAGAAGGATGGTTGTCTGGGGGTTGTGTTGCCTGAAGAGAAGTACGTGGAGATGGGGGAAGGGTTCTTGGAGCTAAAAGAAGTGCATAAACAGAGGGTCCACAAATCGCTTGACAGGTTCTACTGCGTCTTCAAGAATCACTGAACGGTGATGTTCACAACCAGTTCCCTCTCGATCTCGATCACGCTGGTCTCAATGGTCCCGAACACTCTCATCGCATAGGTGCCTGGAGGAACGTTGGGCACATATATTGCCATGGTCACGTTCTGCTCGGATGTGGAGTTCAAGAACAGGAACTGTTTCTCTTCTCCCGCGACCTTCACCTCGCCTTCGCTTTCGAAGAAGAGGTAACTGGTCCAATTGGCGTTCAACATGGACCAGCTGATATCCAGCTCCAGACCTATCTCGGCCCCCACGTTGCCTGTGTTGTTCACGAGGAACTCGAAAGAGTTGTTGGAACCCGGCACAACAGTGATGTTGTACACTGACAGCTCGATCTCCGGATCGAGGAATTCCCTGAACTCGAATGAGTAGTCTGCGGGGATCTCGGCGACCGGAACAACTACGAAGCACAGCACCAGCATGATCGCCGCCGAGGAGCCCAGCACCTTCCTCTTCACATCAAGACGGGTGACGTCGTTAAGCGGCGGAGGGTGTGCAGCGCCGAGGAGCAGAATGAGAATGGCAATGATCATCCAGCCGAAGTAGAGCATTCCCAGGAAGAAGAGTATCATCAAGGATGCATAGCTGACGTACGTCGCGTTCTTGCCCAGAAGGGCACGGGCGACGTGGCCGCCGTCGAGCTGACCTGCGGGAATCAGGTTCAGTGCGGTGACGAAGAGCCCCACCCAGCCCGCAAAGGCGGTGGGATGCGAGAGCACGTTCTGCGGAATGGGTATCAACATCTCCAGGAACTCGAACAGCAGAGGCGGAAAGAAGGCCAGACCTCCGGCTTCGCCTATGTCCGAGGGTATGGATTGAGCTCCGATAGCGGTCAGATAAAGACCGATCGCGGTAACCGGAATTGCGACCATCAGGCCGAAGATCGGTCCAGCGATGCCGATGTCCAGCAATGCCTTCCTGCTCGGTATGGGATCCCGCATACTGATGACAGCACCGAAGGTGCCCAGAGGTGGGAATGAAGGAATGAAGAACGGTAACGAAGCGGCGACATTGTGCCTCCTGGCCATATAGTAGTGCCCGAACTCGTGGGTCCCAAGGATAGCGAGTAGAGGGAGGGCGAAGAACAAGGTCCCGTATGCAATGGATTCCCAGCCGAACGGTTCTGTGCCAGCATATCCTGCCCAGTGCATTGTACCGGCAAAGATGGTGGTTCCTATCGTGGCCAGCAACAACACTAGATTGACATGAGTTCCCCGGTAATTGGCCGGGGGTCTCTTCTGCACGTGTATCACCTGTTCTCCATTCTCAGAGGTGAGGATGGGGATGAACATCAGTGATTTCATCTCCTGCCGCATCTGGTCGAACTTGTCCTCTATGGTGGCCTCATCGGTGCGGACGAAGAATGTGTACAGATTGGGTGAGACCCTGGTTTCGTAAATCGGAAAATGCTTCCCAACAATCCTGCTGACAGAGTCTAACTCAGCGGTCAGTTCATCCATCTTGCTCTGTATACAAACCGACTTCTATTAAAAGTTGCGCTACACTTGGCCAAGGAGGATAACGATAGCGGCCGTGGCCAGACCCACCAACACGAACCTCAGACCGGTGTACAGGCCGGTTTCTTTCACAAGCCTTCCCAGGAATATCCCGATCACGAACAGTATCGAGAAACCGAACACGGATGCAATGAGGGTCCCCAATAGGAAATCGGGAATGAAGTAGAACGGTATCAGGGGGATCGCGGCGGCTATCAGCGGGGCAACACCATGGACGGTCGCGCTGATCCGGGCTGCGAAACGATACGCCTCCAGATGCTCGTCTGTCATCTTGGTGAGCAGGGCCCTCTCCATCCTCTGTTGATCGATCTTCTTCTCGACCCTTTCCGCTTCGTAGGCTCCTGCTATGCTGGACATTGACAGGGCGACGGCTGCGCTCAATCCGGCGGCAACTATCAACGCCACTTGATCCTCATTCGCACCCGCGAAGTACGCTCCAAGGATCAGACCCAGAATTGTCAATGCTCCATCGAAAGCCCCTATCACAAAATAACGACGACAGATGGGTCCGTACTCGGTGATCTCACCATAATGCCGGATTCTCGTTCTCCATTCTCGGTAACCCATGCTATTCCTCACGAAGACCTTCAACCCAACAAGGCCTTCACTTCACTGACCGCAACTTCAACGGCCTTCTTAATCTCTTCGGAGCGGGGACCGCCTCCTTGAGCGAAGTCCGGCGAACCGCCAGCGCTCCCGCCCAGCACTGCAGCCGCCTTCCTGGCGACCTCTAGGGCGTCCAGATCAACGTCGGAACTCCTCGAGACCACCACGCTTCCACCCCCGATCCCGCTGGCCAGTATGCCGACCATCTTGCCTTTTGACGCGATCTCTTGAGCAAGCGATCTCAGGGCTGACATATCCAGTGCGGTCTCTTCAGCAATTATCGTGACTTCTCCAACCTGTATTGACCGGTCGAAGAGAGAGTCAAATAACATACTGGCTTCATCACCTTTCTTTCGATCAAGTTCCTTCTTCATAGCCTTCCATTCCGTGAAGAACCTCTCTACTGTCTTGGGCAGTTGCGATGGAGATACATTGACGATGCCACTTGCTTCCTTCAAGAGCGCTTCCTGTTTCTGGACGTGTCTTATGGCGGGAATACCTGCAACGAACTCGAGCCTCTCCACACCGTCCTGGATGCCAGTTCTTCGAATGATCTTGATGAGACCTATCTGATTTGTGTTCGTGCAATGAGTGCCTCCGCAACCCTGGACATCGAAGTCCCCGATCTGGATGACCCGGACGGTCTTCTGAACCGGAACGCCGCCCTGGTAGAGCGCAAAACCGTACCTCTTCTCCGCTTCCTTCCGGTCCATTTCGGTTGCAGTGACTGGTACGCCCTGCAGGACCTTCTCGTTGGCGATCATCTCGATCTTTGCGATCTCCTCTTCGTTGATCGTTCTGAAATGTGAGATGTCTATCCTACCGTATTCCGAAGTCTTCAATGCCCCGGCCTGCCAGACGTGATCCCCCAGGACCTTTCTCGCCGAGCCAAGAAGAACGTGTGTTGCTGTGTGGTGCCTCATCAATGCCTTCCGTCTCGGCACGTTGAGCTTCCCGTGGACCTTTGTCCCTTTCGGAATGTCAGATTCAATCTGGTGGAGGATCACCTTGCCTATCTTCTCAGCCTTCTGGACCTTGATTTGGTTGCCATCGACAACGAGAACTCCCATGTCGGATTCTTGTCCACCACCTTCCGGATAGAAAGCGGTCGCGTCCAGAGCGACCTTCCCGTTCTGGGAGAAGATCACCTCCGCATCGAACTCCATCATGTTCGGGTCTTGATAGTACAGCATCTCCGTGGCGGGCAGGTCCAGTTCTTCCTCGGCCTCCACCTCGGTCTCCTGCTCCTCGTGCTTCTTTGCCAGGAGCGCGTGGAATTCATCTGGAATCTCGATCGGGGATCCAAGTTCCTGTCCCATCTTCTGAACGACAGACGGATGCAGACCATGGGCATCATAGAGATCCACCAGATCATCAGTGGTGATAGGTCCCTTCTCCAGCCTTGTTTCTAATAACCTCTTACCCTTCTTAAGAGTCTCCTCATATTTCCTGGTCTCAATCTGTATTATCTCGGATATTACGTCCTTCTTGTCGTAGTTCAGAATGTCATCGAATACCTTCAGATGGATTTCGACCAGATCTTGCAGAGCGATGTCCACATTCAGGTCTTGCAGGGCCCTCAGGGTCTTCCTCAGAAGCAGTCGAGCCAGGTAACCCTCCTTGATGTTTGAGGGGACGATTCCATCGCTGAGCATCAGTGCAATCGTTCTTGAGTGGTCTGCGACGACGTATATCTTCTCCATGGTCTCGAGGAAATCAAATAGCTCTTCAGAACTGAGATCGAACCCGTTGGCGTGCAACTCATCGGCAACCCGGCCCCTTAGTTCAAGGACCTTGCTCCTACTGCCCACATCAACCAGAGCGCTGAGGACGGCGTGCGTCTCAAGGGCGGACTTGTAGGCCTTGTCCTTCATCTTCTCGGAAATGCGGGTGGCATCGTAGACGGGGGCCAGGACATCTGAATAGATCGCATCATATATCGTGGAAGAGCCCAAGGAGGCCCAGACCATTCTCTCCAGACCGTATCCGGTGTCAACCACGTCAAGGGCCAAGGGAGAGTACTTCTCCCCTTCGAGATCGATGTTCCCCTTGTTGTCCCGCTTCAAGTTCATGAAGACCAGAGTGGCAACCTCCAGACCCCCTGCGATCACCTCCAGCGAAGGTCCGGCGTTCCCTCCACCGATCCATGGCGTCTCCTTGTAGATGAGGTCTTCCGCATTCGCCTCCAGGTCCTTGGTGAAGAGCTCATGGCAGTAGCTGACGGTCTCCTCCTTCCAGTAAACCGGGTTCTCCTTGGTGTTGAAGACGTGGTGGGCCATCATCTCGAAACTGGTAGTGTGCTTCCCGGTCTTGCCGACCGAGTCCACATCAACGATCCGGATGCATGGCTGTGATATGGCTAGAGGGTTCGCGGGAGGGTCCACGAGACCGGATGTAACATGAGGTTGGAAGTCAAAGATGGATGCGCTGACCAGCAGAACGTCGTCCCTCCACCGGGGAATGATCGGGTACCTGTCCACCTTCTCGTGTCCCCTCTGTTCAAAGAAATCCAGGAAGATGGATCTCATCTCCTTCATTCCAAGTCCGCTCTTCAACAAGGGCGTGCCGATGAAGGTGAAAGGCTTGCATGGAGTGTCCCCGCAGTTGTTCTCCTCCGTCAGGCTCCAGAATGCGGAACCGCAGCTGTCGCATACCTTCCGAGTGTATCCATTATCCTGGAAAAAACGCAAGCGGTATTCCTCTTCAAACACACGTTCATCATTAAGACAAATGCATATAAATCTATCCGATTTGGCCACTGCCATAGGTTTAAATATGGACGCCCTGGTTCTTTTCTGAGGATTGGTGGATATGGATGATAATTCGCTTTCCAAGTGGGCTTCCTGCTTCTTGGCCGCACTCTTTTTCGTCTCCGTTTTCTCGACGGCGACCTTTGATGGTGGGAGTGGACCGACTGCATATCTGACGCCACCGGAGGGTCCTATGGCGGATGAACCCGTGACCTTCACCAACGTCTCCGATCAGGTGGGATTCTCCGGAGTGAGAGGTAGCAGGTTCTCTTGGGCAGATTATGACAACGACGGGGATCAAGATCTTCTAATCAACGGCAGGGAGCTTCACAGGAACAATGGCGCTCCAAGCTGGAATTTCACAGATGTCACCAGCGATGCAGGGCTTTACGGGTATGTCTCAAGCGGCGCGTGGGCGGATTACGACAACGATGGTTGGTTGGATTTCTACGCGACTGCCGGAATAGGAAACGAGGACATACTGTGGCACAACAACGGTGACGGGACCTTTCAGAATGTGACATATGCTGCTGGCAACGTACTGGACAATCTTCCCTCTGAATCTGCGGGCTGGGGAGATTACGATGCTGACGGCTTTGTAGACCTCTATGTGGCGAATTACGAGTTGAATTATGTGGGGATGATGGACATCCTTTGGCACAACAACGGGGATGGGACGTTCGAGAACGTGACCGTGGCTGCAGGGATCGATGACTACACGAATCCCCGTCATGGGAGAGGAGTTGCATGGGGCGATTACGATAACGACGGAGACCTTGACATCTACATCTCGAACTACCGGTTGGTGCCCAACTACCTATGGGAGAACAACGGTGACGGGACCTTCACGGATAGAGCTTCAAATCGGGGTGTGGAAGGGGACGCGACCCGGTACGGTGGAAACTGGTATTGGGGTCACACGATCGGTTCCGCTTGGGGGGACATAGACAATGATGGCGACCTCGACCTTTTCACAGCGAATCTTGTGCACAAGGACAACGATTGGCCCTTGTGGGTCAGGGGACTCTTCTGCGACGACTCCAAGTTCTACCAGAACAACGGGTCGGCAGAGAACTACAACTTCTATGATATCAGGGAGCAGGCAGGGATACCCATCATACCGCCTGGGGAGAGAATGTACGACCCGGCATCTGGCAGCACCTACTACAGAGATGAATTGTATTCAAGTCCTGCATTTGCAGATTATGACAACGATGGGGACCTAGACCTGTTCGTAACCCAAGTTTACTATCTTTTCCATGGGGATTCACATCTGTTCAGGAACAATGGTAACTCAACATTCACAAACGTCACCGACCAAGCAGGGGTCAAGGTGTGGAACTCTTGGGGAACGGCCTGGGCGGATTACGATAACGACGGAGATATGGACTTCGTAGTGGAAGGTTCCAGCTATCCGAACTCGTTCTATGAGGTCAGACTTTACAGGAACGACGGGACGCCCAACAAGTGGTTGAAGATCAATCTCAGAGGCTGCTGGAGCAATTGGGCCGGTATTGGTGCAAGGGTCACGGTAACCAACGGGACGGTCACGCAGATGAGGGAGGTGGAAGGAGGCACTGGAACAGGTTCCTCGCAGAATTCTCTGCCGATCGAGTTCGGGTTCGACGATTACTCCGGAACGGTCGACGTTCAGATAAGATGGCCCAATGGGCTTGTACAGGATATCCTCGGAGTTACGTTGAACCAGACATTGGATGTGACCGAGATCAGCTGCCTTGTAGCACCGACCGCCACATCTGCAGGGCTATCGGGGACCACCGACCAAGATGTCCGGGTGATCTGGACGCCATCGGTCGACGAGGGGTCGCCATTCTTCGATGCATATGCCATCTACAGAGGTACCTCATACGACAAGAGAGGGCTGGGATACCAGTTCGTCGGTACGGCTCCAGCCGGGACAACCGACTTCATTGACGCGGGGGTCGGACATGGAGATCCCACCACATACTTCTATTATGTTCAGGCCAACAGCACAACTGGCTTCGGCGCCATGAGCACAACGCAGGCAGCCAAGTACACTAGATATCTCGAAACGGGAGCCAATCTGGTCTCGATGCCTGTTCTTCCTTCGGATTCATCATTGAGCTCAGTTCTCAGGACGCTGACGTGGGACAAGGCATGGACGTACGACGCTTCTGATATGGCTGACCACTGGAAGGCGTTCGATGCTGCAAAGCCGTTCAACGACCTTCTGTCGACCAGCCCCACTCAGGGTCTGTGGGTGAACACCATTGCACCAGACTACTTCACAATCGCCGGAGCGGTGCCAACCAGAACGGACATCGCTCTCTCCGCGGGTTGGAACCTGATTGGATTCCCGGGATTCACTGGCATCTATTCGGTCAATGACCTGGTGGCAGACACTGGAACCGAAAGAGTGGAGAGCTTTGACCAAACGAGTTCGCCCTACCATCTCAAGGCGCTGAACGGTTCAGACATCCTTCTGGCCGGCCAGGCATACTGGATCAATGTCCCATCAGCCGCCACTTTGAAGGTGGAGAATTGAGATCAAGCACAGAACCCAAAATGAATATATCATTGAAATGACCTTATGGTGATGTTACATGAGATTCAAAGGCCACGTCATGTGGGCAAGACTGTCAGCCGTTCTTCTTGCGTCGCTTCTTGTAGGTGTCGCCTTCAGTGCATTCCTTCCTGTCGGAGTGACCGCCGCAGAGGGTGGACCCAGGAAGGTGATGCTGGAGCTAATAACCGCCACCTGGTGCGCATCATGCCCGTATGCTGACGAAGCAGCGGACGATCTATCAAAGGACTATGGACCGGAGAGGTTCACCGTGCTTCAGTATCATATTTCTGACGGTCTGGACAACCAGAAGACCAACGAGAGACGGGACGACTACAATGCAGGTCAGACTGGGATCCCGGCCGCATGGTTCGACGGGACGGAAGGCGTTCATTCGGTGGGAAGTCAGGAGGTCAAGTTCTTCTACGACCTGTACAAGGAGAAGATCGATGAGAGGTTGAACAGTCCCAGCCCCATCTCCATATCCCTGACGCTGTCTGAATCATCGGGAGAGATAACGGCCTCGGCTTCGTTCGCGAAGTTGAGGACCATACTGGTGCCGGACACCATCTATGCGAGATACGTCCTGTTCGAGAATTCAGTTCAGCACGACGCATTACTCTACAACTACGTGGTCAGGGGCGTCGAGCTGAAGGACTTCCATTATGATGCACTACCGTACACCGAACCGGTCACGTTCGGCATCGAGACGGGATGGGATCCCTCAAACATGGGGGTCGCCGTGTACGTCCAAGCGGAGACGATCGGTGAGGTTCTCCAGTCTGCGAGCGGAGTGCTTGGACCAGAGCCTTCGGTCACGATCACGACCGACATAGACGGCAAGGAGATCTCCGGGCCGATAACGATCGAGGGAACCGCCTCCGGTGACGTCACCTGGGTCGAGGTCAGGATTGATGATCAGCAATACGAGATTGCCGATGGAACGACCTCCTGGAGCTTCGATCTGGATCCCAGTCAACTCTCGGCTGGAACGCACACATTGAAGGTCAGAGCGTACTCCAATTCATTGATCTATTCTGATATTGCGGAAGCGGAGTTTGAGACCACTGGCGACCTCCTACTGTACATACTGGTCGTCGTGATCATCGCAGTCGTCCTGGTGGTTGCCGCACTCGTCGTCCGGAAGAGAGGAAAGAAAGTATCAGACGTCTAGGTCTGGTCATGTTTTTGGGTTCAACTGCCAAACATATTTATTCGAAGTCAATCTTATCACCCTACTATGAGGATGTCCAAGCAACTCAAGTCGATCGCGATCTGCATTCTAATCACAACCGCCTTTGTACCAATGACTGCAATGATCGTCCTTGCAGTGGACGAGACGCCACCAGAGATTCATGATATTACGCTGACCCCGAAGTACCCCCAGGAAGCAGATTCACACGTGTTTACCGCACGGATCATTGACACCGAGAGCCTCATACAGATCGTGGAGTTGTACTATTGCCCTCTGGGCGACGTATGCAAGTTCCCTGAGATGTTCGATCCTGATATGGATGGTGTCTACGAAGCCACGATCGGTCCGTTCATGACCGGCGCCGTTTATGACTACTCCATCTCGACCATGGACATCGAGAACAACAATAACCAGACGGACTGGACCTGGGTCAAGGTGGCCGCGGACATAACATTCGATTTTGCGCTCAGTACCAGCACGATAGTACAGGGCAAGAGCGTCTGGGCGAACGGTACCGCGTTGTACGATGACAACGAAACCACGCCGGTCGAGACCTCGGACGTCCGCCTGACAATAGAAGGGACCTCAGTCGACGTATCCAACACCACAGACTCCCAAGGGAGATTCAATATCTCATTTGTGGCACCGGACAGTGCAGGCGACTTCGAGGTGAATGTCTCTGTAACCAACCGATCCTTGTCCAATTACAGTCTGGCTCCTCTCAACACCACGCTGCCAGGAGATGCGGACGGGGACGGTCTCACTGACGACGAAGAGGCTATACTTGGTACAGACCCTCAGGATCCCGACACAGACGACGATGGACTGAACGACTATGAGGAAGTCAACGCGGGCGACGATGGCTACATAACCAATGCGACCAAGAGCGACACGGACGGCGACGGCCTGAGTGATTTGGAAGAGGTCAAGGAAGGAGAGGACACTTTCCTCACAGATCCGACGAACGAGGACACGGACGGGGACGGTGCCATCGACTCTGAGGACTGGGACCCCATCGACCCGAACGTCCAGGAGGAACCGAAGGAAGAGGATCTGACCTGGATGTATTTGCTGATAGTAGTAATCGTGGTCGTTGTGATCGTGTTGGCTGTCTTGCTGATGCGGAGAAGGTCCAGCGCAGAAAAGATGGAACTCGAGGAAGAAGATACGACATAGTCCTCCTGATTCTTTTCTGATACCAGAATGTTGATAACTAGAGAGAACTACCCACAAAATACTATATACGTTATGAACTATGTTCTCCCTATCTGGAGGCAAGGAGGTCCATCAATGAGATGGAGTTTCAAAAGGATGTGGGCTATCATAATGGTCTTTGCAATGTTCAGCATTGCATTTGTGGGCGTGGCAACCGAGAACCAGAACAACGCTGTTTCTTTGAACGACTCTGTTACCACTACGTTTTCGAACGAAGGGACCAGAGGACCGGGTGCTCCGAGGGTCGTGCTGATGGAACGCTTCACCAATGTTGGATGCGGTCCTTGCGCACCGGCGAGCATCAGAGAGGATCAGTTCATTGCTGACCATGGAGTTGAAGATCTTGCAGTGATCAAGTATCACACGCCAGGTCCTGGGACCGACGCGATGTACCTCATGAATGGTGTTCCCCAACTTGACAGGTTATTCTTCTATTCTGTCCCGTATGTGCCATTCTCTCTCATGGACGGAGTGCTAATTACAGACAACGTCCAGCAGAACGGGAACTATCCAATCACCTACAGCGTCTACCAGAGGTTCTACGACCAGAGAAGGGCCGTCCTGAGCCCATTCACCGTGGATGTGGATGGTGTTCTTGGCGCTACGACGGGTACTGTCTCGGTCAACATAACTGCCGTTGACACCGTGCCAGGAGGCAACCTGAAGGTGAGATTGGTTCTTTATTTCAACAATGTTGGATATCCCTCCCCACCGGGCAGCAACGGTGAGTCGGAATTCGACTTCGTCTTCATGGACTTCATTCCGGACATCAACGGAATGGATCTGACGATCTCGCTGGGACAGACCGTGAATTTCATCAAGACATTCACCATCCCGACCGTGATACCTGCAGCTGGGGGAAGTCCACCAATTCCTGTTCAGCGATCCCAACTTGGAATCGTTTCCATGGTTCAGGACAATGCAACAAGAGAGGTACATCAGGCAGGTGTACTGTCGTTCACTGACCTGTCAATCGACCCCGTTGGCATACTGACCACACCGATGAACCCGAACTTGGGTGACACAGTGGGCATTTCGGCCAGGATCATCAACAACGGAGAGGACATCGACAACGCCTATATCACAGCATACATCGATCAGATTGGAGGAGATCGGATTGGCCCTGCGATATCAACCGGCCCTTTGCTCAAAGGTCAGATGAAGGTCGTCGGAATTGGTACTTGGGACACGACCGGGCAGCCAGGACTTAGGAAGGTATTCGTTGGGGTGGACATCGACGGGAACTTCTACGAGTCCGATGAGTTGAACAACATTGTTTCCAAAGAGGTGACCGTCGCCGCACAGTTTGACGTCGGCATTTCCCAGATCGACCCATTCACCGAAGGGATGATGTATCCCATGAGCAACTACTCTCTAGACGGGACCATCAAGAACTTCGGGCAGAACGCCATGGGAGATTTCGATGTCGATATCCAGCTATACGAACTAGGCACGCCGGATGTTCCTGACTCGACATTCATGGATGATATGGAAGGCGGTCCAGGAGGTTGGACCGAGAGCGGGGGCAGTTGGGAGTACGGTGCTCCATCCCCGACGCCTGGAGCCCACTCGGGTACCAATATCTGGGCGACGACCCTCACTGGCAACTATCCACTAAATACGGTCGATTGGCTGTATTCCCCGATAGTCGCAATACCATCGAGCGCCAGTTCCGCGAGCCTCAGCTTCTGGCACTTCTACTCATTCGAGTACTATTCGAATCCTTCACCACCGTATGATATCCACCTAGACTGCGGAAACATGTGGATATCCACGGACATGGGAGTCACATGGACTTTGGTGGAGCATTTCAGGGCCAACAACGGAGCCTGGAATCAAGAGACCTATGACCTGACATCATATGTAGGACAATCTGTGAGGTTCGCCTTTGAGCTCGCCTCGGATCGAGACGTGAGACAACTTGGTTGGTACATAGATGACTTCGAGATCACCTCGATGGTCCCAACAGAGACGCTGATCTGGAACACCACAACCAGGATGTCGACCATTCTGGCATCAGGTGGCGTTGATTCCCTCATCTGGAACCGCAAGATAATCACTGGGGGCGCACACAAGCTGTATGTCTGGACCCCGCTTGGAGGCGATCAGAACCCGTCCAATGATCTGATGACAGTCACCTTCGACATTGACCCGACAAAGTGGAGGAGCACTCTTACACCGGCTGCAACTCTCATCTCTTCCCCGCTACTGCTAACCGATTCAAGCATCGGAAACATTGTCGCACCAGTTCAGTCGACCATCTCGCAGGTGAGAACGTTCGACGCAGTTTCAGGCACCTGGCTAGGATACGATCCAACTAAGCCTGCCAACAGCCTTTCTACGGTAGACCACAAGATGGGGATGTGGGCGACCAACCCATCAGGCGGGTACATCGATTTCACCGGAACGATCCCGGGTGTCACGGTGGACATACAGCTTGAGATCGGGTGGAACCTGGTGGGATATCCATCGATGACGGACAGGACCGTCACAGACGCTCTGTCTACAATCACATACGACAGGATAGAAGGTTTCGATCCGACCGGGCCGTACCACCTGAGGGAACTGACCGGCAACGATTGGATGACGGCTGGACAGGGCTACTGGATACACGTATCCTCGCAACAGATGTGGTCAGTGAACGCTTAGGTCTTTGACCTGGGCTTCACCCTATTCTCTTTTTGTTTGCAGCCACAGTGGAAACAAGGGACCCCTCAAATGGGAGCCTTTTCCATCTGGTTACCCACGATCTCGTTGGCAAGTTCCAGAAACTCCTCCTCGGAACCGTTGGGTATGGTCGCTCCGGCAGCGATGTTGTGACCGCCTCCAACGCCTTCGAACCTCTCGCATGCTGTCTTCATTACAGATGATAGATCCAGGCCCTTGGCCACGAGCTCTCTGGTCCCTCTAGCCGAGACTTTCACACCCTCGTCTGAGTTGGCAAAAGCGAAGAGTGGAACGCTGTTGTCCAGGTCACCCGACCCGAGAAGCATCCCGGCTGTTATTCCGATGACGCTGTCCAGGATCCTGCTCCCTCCATGGAAGTATTGTATGTGTTCTAACCTCTCGATTCCCACCTCGTTGGCGACCCTCAGGGAGCTCACCAGGGCCCCTCTGTGTCCTTTCAGGAGCATCATGGCGGAGTCAAGAGCCTCTTCTCTATCGCCCCTGCAAAGGGCAAATCCCACTTCCGCCTTCTCATATCTTCCGCAAGAATTGAGCAGTGTCGCGAACTCCTTTGCCTCATGAAGCTCGGTTCCCTGTTCTTCCTTTGGAAAGAGGTAGACCTCGCCCATCAACCTGTCTGCGGCGTCGGGGCCCTGACCTGATGCAAGGACTATCTTTCTCAGTTCCGACAGAATCCTGTCCTTTTCCCATGGGTTGAGATCGACCCAACTGCGGAAGCCCTTGTCCTTTCTTAACTGAAGCCCCAGGCTGAAGAGGAATTCCTTGCAGGCATTCCAATCACCTGAGAGCCCAGAGATAAGCGGGTCATTGGCATATTGCAGCAACTTGACGAGAGGTCTTGTCTCCCGACCGAAGAACCTTGCGTCAGTTCTCCAATCCAGCACTCCGGCCCTCAGACCATCTTCCATGATCGTCCTGTTCGTACCCACCAGCCTCAGATTGGCCTGGTCCTGCATGTCCCCGACAGCTCCAAGTATCGCCAGCGCAGCGAGGTCCTTGTTCGCTTTCTCAAGTGCCACGGCAACCAGGTAAGCTGCTCCAGCTCCAGAGATGTCGAGGGAGCCGTCCCGTCCAACACGATGCGGGTTGACCTCGGGAATCCTGTCCTGGTTGACGAATGAAGGTACATGATGGTCTGTGATGACGGCGTCCATCCCGGACAGCATCTCAAGACTGCCGCTGCCCAGATCGGTGAACCACACGAGCTCCTTGTTCTCATCCTTCAGGTCCTCAACGACCTTCTCATCCAGGTTCTTGACGAAAACGACTGAATAATCTACACCAATCCCATCAAGCGCATGTGATGCGATTCCAGCCGCCGCTATTCCATCTGCATCGATGTGCGAACAAATCTTCACTTCGGAACAAGTGCGGACCGTCTCCGCGACAGTTTTCGCCTTAGAGTGCATCTCCACCTGTAATACGATTTGGGAATAAAAGAATGCGCATATCGTCGGGAAGACCTCCTAGACAGCCCCCATATTCAGAACTCTTATATATGCATAAGTCCATTGAAACGCTATAAATCTAGGAGACCGAGGAGAGGGGAGAGACTTACTTGCGACTGCAAGACAGATTTCAACCTCAATGGATAGACGTGTAACTCTACACAGTCTTAGCCATGCTTCTCAGTCTTTTAGGGTTTAACGCGCATTGCGAGTGATACCTAAGAGGTGAAAAAATGAGGCGGGGTAGTAAGGTGGTCACAGCCCTCGACAAGATCAAGTCGACGGTCATGGTGACGTTGCTAGTCCTTGGAACGTTCGTTCTAGCGGTAAGTGTACCTGGTGAGGAACCACCAGACATACCAGGCTGGCCGGCGGACGACGACTGGATTAACTATACGTATAGAGGAGAGAGGATTAGGGATTGGGAAGACAAGCCCTATGAGAACGACCCGACACATGGGATAGCCAATGTCCAGCCGAAGGCGGTTGACATCGCATCTGGAGTTGACAAGAGTGGGGGAAATGCCGAATCTAATCCAGGCAACTACACTTCTGTTCAATACATATATGATGATGTTGACGGTGATAGCGACGGCTGTTCAGATATCGATGATGACTGGCTCTTCCTCAGACAGAGAGTTGCCGGGGATCCCACACATGGAGGACAATACGCTTATAAGGCGTACCATTGGGACATATTGCTGGAAGTTGACGGTGACCAGTGGAGCGAGTTTGTGGTCGACCTCAACGGTGGAAACGGATACTACAAGTTCGGAACCGTAGGTGTGTACTACAGCGACACTGACGACTACAAGTATGATCCAGATGACGATTGGGTATGGCTCCAGCCAGCGACCGGAAAGAAGAACTTGTTCACCAACGCCCGGCTCATTGAATACGATGACGCCGATGATGAGAACGACCAATGGTGGATCGAGTACAAGGTTCCGATAACTGCCTTCACGGATCAGGACAATAACCAGATGCTCTGTGCGGACACCGAATTCCTTCTGTTTTTCAGCACCTCTGCCTCAGCAACAAACCCTCTGCAGAAGGATTGGATGGGAGAGTTCGTATTTGGTGAGCCGGCCAATATCACGGTTGTCAAGACAGTGGAGGAGGACATAGTAAAGCCGGGAGATACTCTTCACTACAAGATATACTACAACAACACTGGGGAGTTCAATGCGGGCAATGTGTGGATCAACGATACGATACCTGACTACACGACGTTCAAAGAATCGAATCCCAACTACAATTCGAGTTCTGGACAGACATACAGATGGCATTTCACGGACGTTGAACCTGGGAATCACACCATCTATCTGAATGTGACAGTGGACACGGATGTGCCAGATGGGGAGATTCTGAGGAACGTGGCGGTTCTGAACTACACTGACACCGATGATAATGAGTTACCTGGCTCAGAGGATGAGACCGAGAATCCGGTCGCAGGACCGTTCATGAAGATGAGCAAGGAAGCGGATGTTGCGACCGCAGACCCAGGAGACGACATACACTACGTGATCAAGATGGAGAACACTGGCGGTGGCGGGGCATACAATGTCACCGTAAACGATACGATACCAAGTGACACCACCTTCAAAGACTCCAATCCAAATTACGAATCGGTCAGCGGAGACACTTACACTTTCGTGATCGACAAGATCGCTGGAAAGACGACCGCCTACATCCACATCAACGTGACCGTGGACGCTGGCACTGCTGATGAGACTCTTCTGGTGAACTATGCTACACTGGACTATAAGGACGCCAACGGGAACGTCTACGACAGGTTGCACGATTGGGCCAATGTGACGGTGACCGCTCCGATAATGGACATCACCAAGATCGCGGATGTCACGACGGCTGACCCGGGCGATGAGATCACGTACACGCTCAGCTATGACAACACTGGCACTGGCCAGGCTACAGATGTGGTGGTTGAGGACACGATACCGGAGCACACCACATTCGTCAGTTCCAATCCCGTCTACGATGCAGTGGATGGAAGAACCTACACCTGGAATATCGGTTCTGTCGATGGGGGAGATTCAGGGACCGTTACTCTAACGGTCAGGGTTGACGCAGGAACAGCTAATGGTACGATTCTGACCAATGACGTCACTCTGGACTACGATGACGCCAACGGGAATCCATATCCACAGGAATCCGATTCCGTGGATGTAACAGTGACAGCGCCGATTCTCACCCTTTCGAAGACGTCGAGTGTGGCCGAGGCCAACCCGGGAGACTCGATTACCTATAGCATCAATTACGAGAACACTGGAAGCGGCAAGGCAACCAACGTATACGTCAATGACACGATTCCAAATGAAGTGACGTTCGTGGCATCATCACCCGCATACACCAGCAAGAGCGGGAACACATACACATGGGCAATCGGTGACCTGTGCGCTGGATGCAGCGGCATCATAACCATACAGGTTGAGGTCAACGCGGCCGTTCCGGACGAAACGGTGATGAGGAACACGGTCACCCTGGACTACTCGGATGCCAATGGGAATCCGTACGCGCAGCTGTCCGACTACGTGGATGTGACTGTTACCGCACCAATAATGACCATAACGAAGGTTGCGGACGTTGGAACAGCGGACCCAGGGGATGAGATCACCTACACTCTCACCTACGAGAACACGGGTACAGGCGATGCAGGAGGAGTGATCGTAAAGGACACCATACCCACCGACACCATCTTCGTGAGTTCGAACCCAGCGTACTCCAGCAAGACTGGGAACACATACACATGGAACGTCGGAACTGTGGCAGCGGGGAGCAGCGGGACGATCACGATAGTAGTCAAGGTCAAGGCTGGAATAGCTGATGAGACGGTCCTTCTGAACAAGGCGGTCCTGTACTACGAGGACGTGAACGGCAACCCATATCCGACCGAGGAAGACACTGCCGAAGTAACCGTAACCTCACCAATCATGACGGTTACGAAGACGGCTGACGTCGCGACCGCAGACCCAGGAGACGAGATTAACTACACCCTCAGCTACGATAACATCGGAACGGGCAACGCCAAGAACGTCAAGATAATCGATACAATCCCAAGTGATGTGACGTTCGTGACATCCTATCCGACATACACCAGCGTCAGCGGGAATGTCTACACATGGAATGTTGGAGACGTTTGCGCAGGCTGCGGAGGAGAGATTTACGTAATCGTCGAAGTCAACGCAGGAGTGGCTGATGGGTCAGTACTCACCAACTACGTCAAGTTGGAATACACAGATGACAACGGCAATTCCCTGCCTGATGAGACTGACTCCGTGGACGTGACCGTCACCGCGCCGTTGATGACCATCACGAAGACGGCCGATATGCAGACTGCTGATCCTGACGATCAAGTGGTCTACACGCTCTACTACGAGAACACAGGTTCTGGGGACGCCACCAATGTTGTTGTGAAGGACACCATCCCAAGCGAGGTGGATTTCGTCAGCTCAACGCCGACCTATGACAGCCAGAGCGGCAATGTCTACACGTGGAACGTTGGAGACGTTGGTGCCGGCGCGGATGGTACCATAACCGTCACGGTCAAGGTCAAGGCCTACACCCCAGACGAAACGGTGATCACCAATTACGTGACCTTGGACTACGACGATGCCAATGGAAATCCAATACCTCAAGAGAGCGACAGCGTTGATGTTACAATCACCGCACCGGTGATGACGGTCTCAAAGACTGCGGATGTTACAGAGGCAGATCCTGGTGACGAGATAACATACACGATAACCTACACCAACTCCGGAACCGGTCTGGCGACCGATGTTGTCGTCATTGACACCATACCGGCGGACACAACGTTCGTCAGCTCAACTCCAACTTACGATAGCCAGAGCGGGAAAACATACACGTGGAACGTCGGGGATGTCTCAGCAGGAGGTTCCGGGACAATAGAAGTTGTTGTCAAGGTCAAGGCAGGAACGCCTGACGAGACAATTCTCACGAACACAGCCACCCTGGATTACGACGATGCCAACGGGAATCCACAAGCCCAAGAGAGCGACAGCGTGAACGTAACAGTCACCGCACCTGTGATGACCGTCAGCAAGGTCGCGGACGTAGCAACAGCTGATCCAAGCGATTTGATCACCTACACGATCGAATACAAGAACACCGGAAGCGGGGACGCGACCAATGTGAAGGTGGTTGACACGATACCAGCCGACACCACCGCCGTCAGCGCGACACCCACGTGGGATTCATCTTCCGGAGATGATTATACCTGGAACATCGGAAGCGTGGCAGCCAGAGGGTCTGGAACGATCACCCTGGTGGTAGAGGTTGACGTTGGTACCCCAGACGGAACACTGCTGAAGAACTGGGCCACTCTCTCGTACGCGGACGCGAACGGAAATGGACTCCCAGATGAGAAGGATTACGCCGATGTCACTGTCACAGCACCCATCATGACGATCAGTAAGATAGCGGACGTTTCAACCGCCGATCCATCGGACATCATAACATACACACTGACCTACGAGAACACTGGCAATGGTGAAGCAACCAATATCTGGATCAATGACACCATACCCGCAGACGTTGACTTCGTCAGCTCAACACCCGGGTACACGAGCGTGAGCGGAAGTACATACACATGGTTCATCGCTAGCGTGGCAGCCAAGTCAAGCGGGACGATAACTGTGAAGGTCAAGGTCAAGGTAGGAACGCCAGACCAGACCGTTCTCAGGAACACGGTCACCCTGGACTATGGTGATGCCAACGGCAATCCACAGGCCCAAGAGAGCGACTACGTTGACGTCCTGGTCACAGCACCTGGGTTCACCTTCAGCAAGACAGCAGATGTCGCGGAGGCCGATCCGGGCGATTGGATCAACTATACCCTTTACTACAAGAATACGGGAACCGGTGACGCCACGAACGTGTACGTCAACGACACGATACCGGCGGACACCACACTTCAGAGCACCAGCCCAGCGTACACATCCTCCTCTGGAGATACGTACATATGGAACCTGGGAACGGTGAAGGCCGGTGACGACGGGAACATCATCATCACGGTCACCGTCGATGCTTTCACACCAGATGGCACATTGCTGAGGAACACTGCCACTCTTGACTACTCAGATGCCAACGGCAATCCCTATCCACAGATGGATGACTACGCCGATGTCACAGTGACGGGTCCTGAGATGACTATCAGAAAGGTCGCGGATGTCACGACAGCCGATCCAGGAGATGAGATCACATACACAATTACATACACGAACACTGGAGGAGGAATAGCAACCGATGTTGTCGTCATTGACACCATACCGGCGGACACAACGTTCGTCAGCTCAACTCCAACTTACGATAGCCAGAGCGGGAAAACATACACATGGAACGTCGGGGATGTCTCAGCAGGAGGTTCCGGGACAATAGAAGTTGTTGTCAAGGTCAAGGCAGGAACACCTGACAAGACCGTTCTCACCAACTCGGTCACACTCAATTATGACGACGCGAACGGAAATCCACTGCCGGAGGAATCCGACAGCGTGGCCGTCGTGGTGACCGCTCCGGTGATGACCATCAGCAAGGTTGCTGATGTGACAACGGCGGATCCAGACGATGAGATAACCTACACGATCACATACAAGAACACCGGAACCGGAGAGGCAACGAACATCTACATAAACGACACCATTCCGGCGGATACGACATACGTCAGTTCCAATCCCACCTATACCAGCGTCAGCGGGAACACATACACGTGGTTCATATCATCCCTCGGCGCAGGCCAAAGCGGGACCATAGAGCTGGTCGTCAAGGTCGATGTCGGTGTACCCGACAAGACACTCCTGAGGAATCAGGTGACTCTTGACTACTCAGATGCCAATGAGAATCCCTTGCCTGGGCAGTCCGACAAGGCGGACGTCATCGTCACGGCGCCCGTGTTCACCTTCAGCAAGAAGGCTGATGTCAGCACGGCCGACCCAGGTGATGAAATCGTTTACACCATCGAATACGAGAACACTGGAACTGGTGAGGCGACCAACATTTACATCAATGACACGATACCGAGTGATGTCGACTTCGTGAGTTCAAATCCGACATACACCAGCGTCACCGGCAATACATACACATGGTATATCGCGAGCGTCGCCGGCGGAACTGGCGGCACGATTACCATCACTGTGAAGGTCAAGGCTGGAATCCCAGATGAAACACTTCTGAGGAATGAAGCCACGCTAGACTATTCGGATGCCAACGGAAACCCATATCCGCAGATGGATGACCATGCAGATGTCAAGGTCACTGCACCCATTCTGACCATCACCAAGACGGCCGATGTCAGTACGGCCGATCCAGACGATGAGATTACCTACACCCTCGCTTACGAGAACAAGGGAACTGGAGAGGCCACCGACGTATACATCAACGATACCATTCCCGCAGATGTGGATTGGGTCAGCTCCAATCCTGGATACACCAGCGTGAGCGGATCGACCTACACGTGGTACTTCGCCAGCCTGGCAGCAGGTGCGAGCGGGACCATAACGATAGTGGTGAAGGTCAAGGTGGGCACGCCTGACGGCACGATCCTGACCAACGACGTCACACTGGATTACTCGGACGCGAACGGCAATCCACTGCCGCAGGAGAGCGACAGTGTGGATGTCAAGGTGACCGCTCCGATAGTGACGATCGCGAAGACGGCGGACGTGTCAACGGCTGATCCAGGGGATGAGATCTCCTACACAATATACTACAAGAACACAGGAACAGGAGAGGCAACGGACCTCTACATAAACGACACGATACCAACTGATACCGAATACGTGAGTTCGAGCCCCGTCTATGATGAAGTAAACGGTCTAACATATACCTGGAAGATCGCAAGCCTCGCAGCCGGCGCCGACGGAACAATTACCCTTGTGGTGAAGGTCAAGGTGGGCACGCCTGACGAAACTCTCTTGAGGAACAGGGTCACCCTCGACTATTCGGATGCCAACGGAAACCCATATCCGCAGAAAGAGGACACGGAAGATGTTGTCGTGACCGCACCGGTCATGGCGATCAGCAAGGTTGCGAACGTGGCTACTGCGGACCCAGGCGACTTCATCAACTACACGATTTCGTACGAGAACAGCGGTACCGGCGAAGCAACGAACGTGTGGATAAACGACACCATACCTGCAGATACCACCTTCAAGGAATCCACGCCCAATTATGACTCGGTCTCCGGGGACACGTACACCTGGTTCTTCTCCTCAATGGCTGCGAAGTCCAGCGGGGAGATCCACATCAAGGTGCAGGTGGATGCCGGAACAGATGACGGCACGATCCTCAGGAACACGGTGACCATGGACTACGCGGATGCCAACGAGAACCCGTACGCCCAACTCTCCGATTATGTGGACGTTCTGGTGACAGCTCCGGTATTGAACCTGACCAAGTCGGCAGACGTCTCGACCGCAGACCCGAGCGACGCGATAACATACACTGTGGAGTTCGAGAACTCCGGAACCGGAAACGCCACGAACGTGTACGTCAATGACACCATTCCAGCGGACGTGGACTTCGTCAGCTCCAATCCAGTCCATCTTTCAAAGTCCGGCAATACCTACACTTGGTACTGGGCTGTGGTGGCGGCAAACACAACTGTCACAATAACCATTGTTGTGAAGGTTAAGGCCTACACGCCGGACGAGACGGTGTTGCACAACATAGCTACGCTGGACTACGCGGACGCGAACGGAAACCCATACTCGACTGAGATGGCTTGGGCAGATGTGACCGTCACCGCACCCATTCTGGAGATCACAAAGACAGCGGACGTGACAACGGCCGACCCAGGAGACCAGATCACCTACACCATATACTACAAGAACTCTGGAACCGGAGAAGCAACGGACCTCTACATCAACGACACAATACCTGATGACGTGGACTTCGTGAGTTCAAGTCCGAATTACACCAGTGTCAGCGGAAAGACCTACACATGGTTCTTCTCCAGCTTGGGAGCCGGAGCTGATGGGACCATAACCATTACCGTTGAGGTCAAAGTCGGCACACCAGATGAGACTCTACTCAGGAACCTAGCGACACTCGACTACTCTGATGCGAATGGCAACCCATATCCGACGCTGAGAGACTACGCAGATGTTGATGTGACCGCACCAGTCATGGAATTCTCAAAGACAGCGGACGTCACAACGGCGGATCCAGATGATGAGATCACCTACACATTAACATACAAGAACGTCGGAACTGGAGTGGCAAAGAACGTCAAGATAACAGACACCATACCGGGCGATGTTGTGTTCGTGAGCTCGACTCCGAACTATACCAGCGTCAGTGGGAACACGTATACCTGGGACATTGGAACATTGAATCCAGGCGAAGGCGGGACCATAACGATAGTGGTGAAGGTCAAGGTGGGCACACCTGACGAGACCTTGCTCAGAAACTTCGCCACGCTCGACTACTCGGACGCCAATGAGAATCCGTACGAACAGATGAAGGACTACGCAGATGTTGATGTGACCGCGCCTGTCATTGAGTTCTCCAAGACGGCTGACGTGACAACGGCCGATCCAGATGATGAGATCACTTACACGATAACATACAAGAACATCGGAACTGGAGTCGCGAAGAACGTCAAGATAACAGACACCATACCGGGCGATGTTGTGTTCGTGAGTTCGACTCCGAACTACACGTCGGTATCTGGTAATACATATACATGGGACATTGGCACCTTGAACCCAGGCGACAGCGGAACTATAACGATAGTGGTGAAGGTCAAGGTTGGTACGGCGGACGAGACCTTGCTGCGAAACGTGGCGATCCTGTACTACTCAGATGCCAATGAGAATCCGTATACACCGATTGAGGACCAAGCAGATGTCGACGTTACAGCGCCTGTTATGAGGTTCTCCAAGACAGCTGACGTTACAACTGCTGATCCAGACGATGAGATCACCTATACCATAACATACGAGAACGTTGGAACCGGAGACGCAGCCAACGTGAAGATTACCGACACAATACCAGCTGATGTTACCTTCGTGAGCTCGACTCCGACATACACGTCGGTATCTGGCAATACGTATACATGGGACATTGGCACGGTGACATCTGGCTCTGGTGGCACAATCACAATAACCGTCAAGGTGAAAGTGGGCACGCCGGACGAGACTTTGCTACGCAACGTGGCGATCCTATACTACTCGGATGCAAATGAGAATCCGTATACACCGATTGAGGACACAGCTGACGTGACCGTCACAGCACCTGTCATGGAATTCTCAAAGACGGCGGACGTTACAACTGCGGATCCAGATGATGAGATCACCTATACCATAACATACGAGAACGTTGGAACCGGAGTGGCAAAGAACGTCAAGATAACCGACACCATACCGGGCGATGTTGTGTTCGTGAGCTCGACTCCGAATTACACTAGTGTCAGCGGTAACACATACACGTGGGATATTGGAACTTTGAACCCGGGCGACAGTGGAACCATAACGATAGTGGTCAAGGTCAAGGTGGGGACGCCTGACAAGACCTTGTTGAGGAATGGGGCCACACTGGACTACTCGGACGCCAACGAGAATCCGTACGACCGGATGGAGGATCACGTGGATGTGACCGTAACTGCGCCAGTAATGGAGTTCTCAAAGTCAGCGGACGTTACAACCGCTGACCCAGGCGACCCGATAGTATACACGATAACATACGAGAACGTTGGAACTGGAGACGCAGCCAACGTGAAGATTACCGACACAATACCAGCTGATGTTACCTTCGTGAGCTCGACTCCGACATACACCAGTGTCAGCGGGAACACGTATACCTGGGACATTGGGGCCCTTGCCTCCGGCAGCGGTGGAACAATCACTATAAACGTGAAGGTAAAGGTCGGAACTCCTGACGAAACCCTGCTGGAGAACGTGGCGACACTCTACTACGCCGATGCAAACGGCAACAGTTACACGCCCATGACAGACAACGCATACGTGAAGGTCACAGCACCAGTAATGGAATTCTCCAAGACTGCTGACACATCGACCGCAGATCCGAGCGATGTGATCACCTACACCATAACCTACAAGAACATTGGAACCGGGGATGCCACAGGCGTCCTGATCAGTGATGAGATACCGGCGGATGTGGAATATGTCTCTTCAACTCCCACATACACCATGAAGGTCAATTTGACGTACATCTGGAACATAGGAGACGTGGCTGCAGGAACGGGAGGAACAATAACCTTGGTCGTCAAGGTGAACGCCTACACACCAGACAAGACCCTTCTCCATAACGTGGCCACCCTTTACTATGCAGATGCGAACGACAACAGTTACACCCCAATCGAAGACCACGCGGATGTCATAGTGACCGCCCCTGTAATGAGATTGGTGAAGAGCACCGACGTGAGAACTGCAGACCCAGGTGACGAGATAGTCTACACGATCCACTATGCCAATGTTGGAACGGGAGTGGCGACACACGTGACAATTGTGGACACCATACCCACAGACACGACCTTCGTATCTTCGACGCCATCTCCGGACAGCGTTGTTGGCAATGTATACACTTGGTACATCGGTTCTTTGAATCCAGGTGATTCTGGAGACATCATAATAACAGTCAGTGTGAAACTCTTCACACCCGACAAGACATTGCTGCGAAATGTGGTCATTCTGGACTATGATGATGCGAACAGCAACCCATACCCAACTCTTAGGGACAGCGTTGATGTCAAGGTGACCGCGCCTGTCATGGAGTTCTCCAAGTTCGCAAGCGTATCCACCGCCGACCCCGGTGACCTGATAACCTACACTATCACTTACGACAACGTCGGCACTGGCAAGGCAACCGAAGTGAAGATCACAGACACTCTGCCTGTAGGGGTGGAGCTGGTCTCCGCCACACCATGGTACAACTCAATATCCAACAGGACCTACACGTGGGACATCGGCGACCTTGGACCTGGCGAAGGAGGTACCATAATCATAGTCGTCAAGGTGACGGTGGGAACTGCGGACAGGACTTTGCTGCACAACTCGGCGACCCTGTACTATGCGGACGCCAACGGAAATGACTACCCACCCATGGAGGACAGCGCGGATGTGACGGTCACGGCACCTGTCATGACCTTCTCCAAGTCGGCAGATGCCACCACGGCTGATCCGGGAGATGTCATCGTCTACACGCTCAAGTATGAGAACAAGGGCACTGGCTGGGCAAGTCTGGTTGAGATTGTAGATACCATACCAGGCGACACCATCTTTGTCAGTTCCTCCCCGTGGTACAACAGCGTTAGCGGGAATCAGTACACTTGGAACATTGGAGATGTCGCGCCTGGCGGCAGCGGAACGATAACAATCGTAGTGACTGTCGCAGTCGGCACACCGGATGAGACACTCTTGCACAACGAGGCGACTCTGGACTACTCCGATGCCAACGGGAACTTCATCGAGCGATTGAGCGATTATGCGGATGTCATAGTGACTGCGCCCATAGTGCGCATCACCAAGACATCTGACGTCTCAGAGGCCGACCCAGGCGATATGATCGTTTACACAATAACCTACGAGAATGTCGGAACAGGCTGGGCAACGCTCGTGGAAATCGTGGATACCATACCTGCAGATACCGCTGTGGTCTCCGCTATTCCACGATATACCAGCGTAAGCGGGAATGATTATGTCTGGTCCATTGGCGATTTGGCACCCGGTGACGGTGGCACCATTGAAATCAAGGTCATTGTGAATCCTGGCACGCCGGACAAGACCTTGTTGCACAACGTGGTCACTCTAGATTATGCTGACCGAAACGGGAATTACTATCCGCAGTTGAGCGACTACGCGGACGTTATCGTCACAGCTCCTGTGATGACCCTTGAGAAGTCCGCGGGAGATGTCGACATAGCCGCTTACGTGATTGCAGACTTCAGGCTAAGGATAGCTGGAGAGAAGTGGCATGACGTAAGACTCAATCTCTACAGCGGCAACGAGTCCGTGAGATTCGCGTCGATCACACGCTATCCGGGTTCTCCCGACGACCAGTCCGTCACCCTGTACGACGTCAAGATAAATCTCCTTGACAACTTCACAGCCGTCATCGAATACACACCACCGGATGACCCGATCAACGGCCAGACCTGGGGTGACAATCCCTGTTGGCTCATCCTCACCTTCCCGGATGGGAAAGATATCAGACTGTTCCACAACTTCAATGTGAGGCATAACGAGACTTGGATATGGGTCATCGACGACTGGGGTAAGATTCTGAGGCACGCACCGATAATCTACGAAGCCACCATTCCATACACGATCAACTACGAGAACATAGGGACGGGCGACGCCACCGGCGTGGTTGTCACTGACACGCTCCCAGTTGGTAGCGTGATCCTTGATTACGAGCCGCTCTACGACTCTTGCGTGGATAATGTGTGCACCTGGAACATTGGTGATGTCCCTTCAGGAGGAAGCGGCACCATCACGGTCAATATCAGCTACGTCTTCGATATCGACGGCGAGGAATTGATCAACGAGGTCACACTGGACTACTCAGATGCAAACGGCAACTTCGTCGAGCAACTCTACGCTTCTGCGTCTTCGGTCCTCATCAAGCCTGAGCTTTGGAGTTCACCCAAGGGCTATTACGGCGGGGAAGGAGGAACGGGAACCTCTGACAACGTGCCACCCGAGGCGATCATCAGCGCTCCTGTGGATGGTTCCCACCAATATGTCGAGAATATTGTCCAGTTCGTTGGCTCCGCCAGCTCTGACGATTCGAGGATAGTGTCCTACCTTTGGGACTTCGGAGATGGGACCGTGAGCACGGATGTCAACCCGAGTCACATCTTCGCCATGGCTGGAATATACGCCGTCATACTGACAGTTACCGATGACCAGGGAGATGTCTCCACCGCTTACGTGCTCTTGATAGTAAGGGACAAGAGCCTGAGCGCTGTCATCGAGCTGCCGACCAAGGAGATCATCGCTGAGGGGACGACCCTCGAATTCTCAGGTAGGGCGGTATATGAAGGCTACCAGGATGTGTTCTACTGCAGCTGGGACTTCGGAGATGGAGCTAGTTCCGAAGGGTGCACAACAACGCATTACTACGGCAATCAGGGCACGTACACCATCACGCTGACCGTGTATGATGCGTTCGGCCATTTGTCTTCTGAATCCACGGAGATAACAGTGCTCAACCTCAAGCCAAAGGTCAAGGTTGCGAAACGGATGCAGGGGACCGAGGGCAACCCGATGTACATCACTGCAACTGTGGACGATCAGGGAACCGACGAACTCATTCTGACTTGGGACATGGGAGACGGAAATGTCGTAGTTGGCAATGACTTCTACTACACCTACATGGACGACGGGATGTACGTAGTAAGACTGATAGTGGATGATGGGGACGGGGGAGTTGTTGTCAAGATCATCACTGCGACCATACAGAACCTCGGTCCAATGCCATCTGTTGACATCAACAAACTGGGACACGTGCATGAACCTGTGTTCCTATCGGCCAGCGTTTCGGACGCCGGAGCCCAGGACACGTTCTCAGCCTCCTGGGACATGGGCGACGGAACGATTATCGAGGGAACTCTCGAACCGGTTCACATCTACTCAGATAGCGGCATCTACACGGTGACACTGACTGTGACCGACGAGGACGGTGCGCAGGGTGTCTCAGTTATGAAGGTTCATGTAATCGAGACCCTGGATTCGACGGTGAACCGCCCAACGTCATGGAAGGACACCGCGACCCCAATGGTAATCACGGCAGACAAGAAGATCGCCGACGCCTCCATGCCACTAGCCGCTCTTGTGCTAGTGATCTTGAGCACACTTGCACTAGCAGCCGGTACATACGTCTGGTACATCTCAAAGAAAGAGTAATCGGCTCTCCAACAACCAACCCTTTTCCCTTTTTTCACATCCATAGCGCAAGCCAGGGTCACATTCCCAGAATCACGGTCTTCGAAGCCTGTTTATAGATAATTACCAATAATACGACATCAATAGACGGATTGACACTAGGGAAATAGTGCTGGTGGTTGATGTTGGGCAGAAATAGAGGGGCTATTGGGATTCTAGCTATAGCCATAGTCCTCATACTCCCGGTCATTGCGGTCGTGGATCTCAGCAAGAGCATCCTGTGGACACCAGACGCGACCTTCGAGAGCACGTTCGACCTGATGTATGCCTCGCTGGGGATGGTCTTCAGCACTCAGACGGTCGATTCCAGGGGGAGCATGGGGCCGTATACGTCCCTGGAGCTCGATTCCAACGAGTTCGCCCACATCAGCTACTACGATGAGACGAACGGCGACCTGAGGTACGTCAGATGGACCGGCACGGGATGGTTGATAACAATAGTGGACAGCGCCGGCGATGTTGGGCTGTACACCTCCCTGGCACTGGACAAGTTCAACCGTCCTCACATCAGCTACTACGATGAGACGAACGGCGACCTGAGGTACGCCTACTATGACGGAAATACCTTCCAGCTGAGCACTGTGGACAATCTGAGGAACACTGGCCTTTACACTTCTCTGGTTCTTGATTCGAACGATACACCGCACATAAGCTATTATGAGAAGGACAGCGGGGGGCTCAAGTTCGCGGTGCTGAACGGAACCGAATGGGAGAACCAGTATCTGGACAACGTCGGGGATGTGGGACTGTACACCTCCATCGGGCTGGACCCGGATGAGGATCCTACCATTAGCTATTATGACAAGACCCATGGAGATCTGAAGCTCATATGGTACAACGGCACCGCCTGGGAAGCGCCCAGGGTCATAGATGCTGGTGGGAATGTTGGACTGTACACCTCCCTGGCTCTGGGTAGTGACGGAGTATCGCACATAAGCTACTTCGACAAGACCAACGGCGACCTGAAGTTCGCTATGGTCCGGCAATGGTTCAAGAACATCATTACAATTGACACTTCTGGGGTCAGAGGGATGTACACATCGTTGGTGCTGGATTCCGGTGGACTGGCTCACATTAGTTACTACGACAAGACGCTTGGGAACCTGAGATACGCGTTCGGTATGGGTTTCGATTGGCAGTCCATGGATGCTCACAGTGATGGTGATACTGGCTATTACACTTCGATAGAGGTCAACTCCGACGATCGCCCCCGCTTCAGCTTTGCGGGACCTTCCTTCAGTGGGTCAACCGACCCGGCTGTGGGTATGGACTGCGACAGGGGTGACAGCTGTTCATACGTTCATATGGTTTGGGTCGAGACCTATGAGTCAGCCAGGAACATCTACCAGCGGGTATACTACCAGAGAAGCGATGACAAAGGGGAGACCTGGGACATGGACATACGTCCCATCTCGGGCGCCTGGAGACACTTCGCCGGTTATCCCAATCTGCTCAGGTCCGGTCCGCCTGTGATCTCGGTCGTTGGGAAGACAGTTCACGTGATCTGGGCCCATGAGTTCTCAGCAGGGTCTAGCACCAGGGGCGGGATGTTCTATCAACGCAGCGATGACAACGGCGACACGTGGTTGGCCAGCGAGGTTCGCGCCGATGATGCTCCATCTTCGGGTCCTTCCTCCGGATTCCCAGAAGCTGTCTCGATGTACGCCGACGAGGACTACGTGAACGTGGTCTGGCAGTCCAATCTGAAGATCTACAGCACGCGTTCTCTGGTCAGCGAGGCAGATACTCCAGAAGGATGGGATAAGGACTTCGGGGAGTACGGCTCTGTGGCCGCCGATGTGAATGGAAGGGTCTTCATAACCTCGTTCGACGATAGCAGCGGAGACCTGCTGATATCGGCGTCAGGCGGTGGCGGTGATTTCGATACCGAGATAATCGATAGGATCGGGACAGTGGGCCAGCACACGTCAATTGTCCTGGGAACTGGCACATATCCATACCCGGGCGTTGCCTATTATGATGTAACAAATGGGAATCTGAAGTTCGCAGAGTGGAACGGGACTCATTGGATGATAAGTACGGTCGACTCGACCGGGGACGTGGGACTGTATGCCTCTCTGAGAATGGACTCCAATGACCTTGCACACATCGCCTATTACGATCAGACGAAGGGAGAGCTCAGGTATGCAAGATGGGACGGGGCATCCTGGCTTCTGGAGACCGTGGACGACTTCGGGGACGTTGGGCAGTACGCCTCATTGGACCTTGATCACGATGACCGCCCATCCATCAGCTACTACAACGACACGGGAAAGGAACTGAAATTCGCCAGTTGGAACGGCACTGCCTGGAACATCGAGGTGGTGGACGGTTCAGCAGATGTCGGCAAGTACTCCTCCCTGGCCGTGGACTCGGAACATCATCCGCACATCAGCTATTATGACGAGACCAACCAGCATGTGATGTACGCGTTCCACAACGGAGTTGCATGGGACATCGCCCTTCCAGACAATTCGGACCAAGTTGGAGAACACACTTCCATTGCCCTGGACCCCAGCGATGTTCCGGTCATAAGCTATTACGACAAGGGGGAGACCCGGCTCAAACTGACACGGAAGTTCCCGCTGGGCTGGACACCGGAGGTTCTGGACAATGCGGGGGATGTCGGCAAGTACACCTCGATAGCCACCGACATATACAACGAAGTTCACATCAGCTATTACGACGAGACCAACCAGCGACTCAAGTTCTACAGCACCAGCCTGGGATGGCGCAGACAGACCGTTCAAAGGGATGAGATGCTCTCATATCCGCTCTACGGCGTGGCCAGGAACAAGTATCGGACTGCCCACAGCCCGGACATAGATGGTGAGGACGGAAGAGTGCACGTGGTCTATCTTGAGACCAAATCGCCCAGGGGGGACCTGAAGTTCGCACGATGGAACGGGACCCAGTGGAGGACGGAGACCGTAGATGATGATGGAATGGTGGGAATGCACACATCCTTGGTCATCGATTCCAACGACCTACCGCACATCTGCTATTTCGATGAGTCCAATACCCAACTGAAGTACACACACTGGAACGGGGCCGAATGGTTGATCGAGATAGTGGACCAGGGCATGGACGTGGGAAGGGAATGCTCGATCGCACTGGATTCCAAGGAGCAGCCCCATATGACCTACATGGACGTGTGGAACGGGCCCCTGAAATACGCGAAGAAGATTGGAGGGGTCTGGGACATCGGCATCGTCGGGGACATAGCTCCGGCCGCGGGCTGGTACAACTCCCTGGCCATTGACAGCAATGACTACCCTCACGTGGTCTACTTCAGCTGGGCCAACTTCGCGGTCAAGTACACCTATTACGACGGGGAGAGGTGGCGGTTCAGTCACGTGGACAGCAAGGGGTGGCAGCAGAACTCCCTGGTGCTTGATTCGAACGATAGGCCACACATGGCATACATCGACAGGAGCGAGCTGGCTGCCAAGTACACTTACTGGGACGGTTCCACCTGGGTGAAGCAGATAGTCGACGATTCCTCTCCTTACGTGGGGACGCACGCAAATCTTGCGCTGACCAAGGACGACAAGCCGGTAATGTCGTATTACGACGAGACCAGAGGTGACCTGAGGTTCGCCAGACCCGAGTATCCGGCCTCCAACACGGCCAAGGTGGACCATGTCCACAGAGTGGGGATGTACAACTCACTGGCGCTGGATGACTATGGGATAGCCCACATGAGCTATTACGACAGCGAAGCGGGCGCTCTGAGATACGCCAAATGGGTACCTGGGGGCTTCAGCGTAGAGACGGTGGATGCAACGGGGGACGTGGGCCTGTACACCTCCATCAAGCTGGATTCCCGGGGCTATCCGAGGATATCGTATTATGACGAATCGGGGGGCAGTGGGCTCTTTTACACAGAGGGTTCAGTAGATGGGAACGAGGCATGGACGGAAGAGGTCCAGCTTAACGAGAGGGTGAAAAGGTCCCTCGGATCGCCTAAGATAGACGTCGAGAAGAAGACGGTCCACGTGGTCTGGGACGAGTTCAATCTGTACTCGAGAGTATCCAATATCTTCTACAAGAAGAGCAATGACGACGGAACGGCCTGGCCTTATCCAGATACCGCCATCAACGACGATACGACACAGGGACAGATATTCAGTATCAATCCCAGGATCCAGGTGAGCGGTGCGACCATCGAAGTGGCGTGGGAACGCAGCGAGACCGTGGGGATGGGACTGTTCAACGTCGAACTGTTATATGACATCAACAGGGCGAACGGAGATCCTTCAGGCTGGGGTTCGGACAGCAAAGTGTCCCCCAATCCGCCGATCTTTCCGCGGCTTACGCGGTTCCAGGCGCACCGGGCGTCCATGAGGACGGTGGGCAACGACATGCACATGGTCTGGATATTCTGGGGAGGTATCACGGTACAGAAGATCGAGTATTTCGGCATATCTGATGATCTATCAAAGGTCGGGGAGATGACCGGGGGCAGAAAGGGCGCGGCCAGCGTTTTTGCTATAGATCCATTGACCCTCAGGAACGAGATAATCGTGGTGGGGGGCGAGAACCAATCCGGCTTCTCGGACAGGGTCACCAAGGTCGATCCAACGACCGGTGCCGAACAGGACTACTGCAACCTGCCCATGGGTCTGGCATACTCATCTGTGGTCTGGGATGGCAAGGACTCGGTGTTCGTCTTCGGAGGGCTTTCGAGCACTGGAGCTGAGGCAGGCATATTGAGGGTGGATCTTTCCACGACCGTTCCCGGAGACAAGTGCACGGACACTGGTATCACACTTACTTCTGGAAGATACGGCACTTCTGCTGTTTACCATGAATCGACCGACACCGCTTATGTGTTCGGCGGGACCGATGGGGCTGGGATGTACCTCGAGGAGATAGTGAAATGGCCCAGACTGGGTGCGCCTGTGAGTTATGGTGTTCTGCCATCTGAGAGGGCCTTCACGTCTGCAGTATGGGATTACACTCGGAACAAGGCATTCGTGTTCGGAGGTTTGAGTTCAACGGGATATCTGGACGAGATCGTAGAGTTCAGGGATGTTGGTGTACCAGATGTTGCTGTTCTTTCCAATGCGAAGCTGCCAACGCCCAGGTCGGCCACATCAGCTGCATACGACGGGACATACACGTACATCATCGGCGGGAGATCGAACACCGGGAGCATCTCAGAGATCGTGAGGTTCAATCCAAGGGGAGACTGGACGGCGGGCGTGATATTGGTCTGCCCAGAGCTCCCTCAGGGACTGGATAACTCGTCGGCATCCATGCCAGCAAGTGCCAGATCGCACATCGGCGGGATATTCGTGGTAGGCGGTGAGAACGAAACGGCCATCGTGTCAGAGGTGTGGAGGTACATCCCAGCCTACGATGGGCACATCGAGAGCGTGAAGAGATGAGATTGCGCGGCGAAAAAGGCAGAACACGCACCCTCGCAAGAGGGATGTCCATCCTAGTTTGCACGTTCATACTTCTGCTGAGCGCTTTCGTCATAGGCCCGAGCAATGAGGTTCAGGCAGGGAAGGCGGTCCAAGGGATAATATTCTCCGATACCAACTGGACACTTGCCGACAGCCCCATATGGGTGGAGGGGAGCATGCTGTTGCCGCAAGGAGTGAATCTGACCATAGAACCTGGGGTGGAGATCAGATTCAACGGGAACCACACGATCTGGGTCAACGGCAACTTCACATCTCTCGGGACATCTGCCAGCAAGATAGTGTTCAGATCCAACAGCACTTCACCGGGTCACCAGGACTGGTTCAAGATCAGGGTGAACGCTACCAGCCGGTTCGAGGTTTCCCATACCGATTTCGAGAACGCTTTCACGGCGGTGGAGTTGATGGGCAGGGATGGGGACTCTTTCACGAACCTCTCGTTCTCCAACTCATTCATAGGCCTGGCGGCACTGTGGTCGTCCGATGTTTCGGTCACCAACAGCTCCTTCTCGGATGTCTATCACGGACTTAAGCTGACCAACAGCAGCAACGTGGTGAGTGGCAATAAGTTCACCGGAGGGAGGATAGCAGCCGATATCTCCTGCAATGACGTGGTCAAGTTCTGCATAGACAACGTGGTCGAGAGGAACGAATTCTCGGATATGGAGGGCGGCGTCTATCTCCGATCGGATTCCCAATGGACCGAGCTTTCGGATAACCGAATCCGAAACAACACCTTCCTGAACGTGGACGCCCCTGTGGCGATCTCTAACCTTCTGGGTGCTTCGGAGAAGAACATTGTGGAGAATAACTCGATGGAGAGTGGGGGGTACGGGGTCTTCCTCACCGGCACAATGAACAACGCGGTTCAGCATAACGACATCACTGGTTTCAGGGAGAGCATCGGGCTCTATGGGGCCGATGATAACCTGATCACAAGGAACGTATTGTCCAGAGGCCTTGATGGCATAGTGGTTCGGGACACGACCCAAGGCAACGAGATAGCTTTCAACAACATAGTCTCATTCGATGGCTGCGGGATAGCGCTGGTCCAAGGCACATCCGGCAACCTGATACATCACAACAACCTGCTTGACAGCGGCTATAACGGATGCGACCCTGGATTGAGCAATCAGTGGGATAACGGATATCCTTCTGGGGGCAACTTCTGGTCGGATTATGCCGGTCCAGATGCCTTCAACGGGCCCAACCAGGATATTCCCGGTGCAGACGCGATCGGGGACACACAGTATGATACCAGAGGCAGTGGCAGGGACAACTACCCGTTGCTTTGGATGCCGTTCGACAATATTCCATTAACGAAGCTGGACATAGAACTGACCGGACAGAACTTCGAGAACGTCACACTCTCATGGAACCTCACCTGGCCCAATGGGAATGTATCTCTGAACCTCAGCAAGTTCGATGTCTTCAGGTCGGATGTATACAAGGACAGCAGGTCGGGATACCAACTTCTGGCATCTATTTCGAATGACAGCTTCGAGTACGTGGACTTGAAGGCCGGTGAAGGGAATTCCTCCAACTACTTCTACTACGTATGCGCGGTCAACAAGACGAACGTTTCTCAATGCAGTCTGGATCAGGTCGGGAAGTTCACGCGCTCACTGGATGCGGGATGGAATCTGGTGTCAGTGCCGTTAATCCCTAATGATTGGAGGCCGTCCAAGGTGCTACAGACGACCACTTTCGATCGGGTGATAACTTACGACGCGATGGACTTCGATGACCACTGGAAGGAGTATTCTCGGATGAAGATGTACAATGACCTGCCGGAGATGGACATGCTCAAGGGTTACTGGGTCCACGTGATGAGCGATTCCAATCTGACTGTTGCGGGAATGGTCCCGACCCTTACGAGGATAAATCACGCACGTGGCTGGAATCTTGTTGGTTATCCGTCCTTCACGAACTTGACGATCGAATCGGCCCTGGAAGGAAAGCTGTGGGATTCTGTAGAGGGTTTCGACAATTCATCGATTCCGTTCCATTTGAAGAAATTGTCCGGGCTGGACATGATGACTGCTGGCCATGGATATTGGATATACTTCTCGACGGGTGGGGTTTGGACGGTTAGGAACTGACCCAGATTACATTGTCTTCGAATGGAACATCCTGTCATCGATCTAGGTACAACGTCTTGTCTATCTCTTCGCTCAACCGGGAGTTCTTCCTGTCGAAAGGTTCGGGCTTCATATCCATCAGACTGACGCTCCCCTTTCGAGGTTTCCCTTCTTCCAGCCAATATCTGATTGCTCTCGTTCCACTCGTGAACGTAGTTGTCTATGTCCAGAATCGCCCGAATGGTGTGACCGTCAAATCGAGAATTGACACGTTACCCTTGGAAAAAAAGATTTGAGGCCGTTCCATTTGAAAAGAACGTTTTGTACGGCCTCTTCGTTGTGGAGGGATGCTTAGATAAGCGGACATTCCATAGGTATCAGACTAGATAAGAGTTTCTCAGGGCTAGGAATTGAATAGTGTCCAAGAACCATCGCCAGAGGTTCTGATCCAGTAGCCAAATCCTGTCTGCAACATGTCTCCATCAGCCAGTTCCCGGAGGAAGTATGGTAGTGTCAGGGCATCAAACCCCTCCATACTCTCAACCCCCACGGTTGCCTTCAAATCAGAGACTGTGTAGGTACCGTTGAATGATGGGAATCCAACGAGATTCCATCCTGCGTGAAGATAGATGGATGTGCTGGATGGTACTATCCCGGCAACCGTCAGATTGGAAGGTTGTATGACGTTGACCCAAATGCCAATACTCGTGTTCGCTTCATTGAGTTCTCCCTTGTAGGGTTTGAACAACGTGTGCGATTCCCATTTCTGGGTCGATGAGTCGTATGTCCAGGCCTTGTCCCATTTGACCGTTTGGAGAACGGTCTCGATGTTCTCATCAGACTGGATCAGGGGGATCGACACAAGGTTGGGCCCATTCAACAGGGAACGAGTGAACTTGCCGGCCTGGTTCACGGAGCAGTGGGTCAGATTGTTGAGATCGATCGCGCATATCTGGTAGAAGTAGTTGTTCGGATCACCCTCTCCGGTGAAGTTGTCGACATACAGAATTGTCCCTTTGGGAACAGTTGCAACAGGCTGATATCCCGCAGCATTGCCGTCATAGGTTGTGCCCCTGTAGATGGAATATCCAACTACCGAATCCTGGCCAGCTCCATCGTCCGAAGAGAGATCCCATTTGACCGTGACGTTCTCCATGCGACTGCCGCTCAAATCCGCTTGAAGTATCACAGGTGCTCCAGGTGTAGCTGTCGGAGTGGCACACGCTTCATTCGACAGAGGCCCTTCTCCCACTCCGTTCACCGCAGAGACCCTGTAACAGTACATCTGCCCGTTCGTCAAGCCTGTGTCTGGATAGGTCAAGACATTCCCTATCTCAACAAAGAAAACCTCACCCCCCGGTGCTGTTCTCCGGTAGATTCGATAATTCGTGATCGGAAGACTGCCGTCGAAGGAGGGAGTATCCCAAGTGAGAGCTATCTGCTGGTCTCCAGGGAACGCCGAAAGGTTCAAGGGTGCAGACGGAGGACGAGGAACAGGAGCCACGAGAGGGTATCTGTCTTCGCTGTCCGCGTCTATGACGTACGGAGTGTCTCCCTTGCCGTCGCTTCCTGGTATGTCTTGGTTAGGTCCGCTGAAGACGTCCACGCCTGTGTAGTCACTCCAGTAATTTCCACCGGAAGGATAGCCGTCATCCCACTGGTTTGTGTCCAGATCATCGGCTGCCTGCTGCGAGTTGTTGATGATGTTGTTGTGATGGACCGTGTTGTTGTTGGAGACTTCAAGGCGTATGCCGACCTGATTGTTCAAGGTGACAAGGTTGTCGGCGACGGTGTTGCCGTGGGAGAAGATAAGATGAATGCCATCCTCGTTGTTCCAGGCTAAATTATCTGCAACCGTGTTGTTGTTGGAGTCGGTAAGGCGAATGCCGTACTGATTGTTCGAGGTAACTACGTTGTCGGAGACGGTGTTGCCGTCGGAGACCAAAAGGGCAATGCCGACATATTCATTGTCCCAGGCATAATTATCGGTGGCTGTGTTGTTATCTGAGGTGCGGATGTGGATGCCATGATTGTTTGAGCCGAGGGTGTTGTTTATGACTTCATTGGAATTGGAGTAGCGAAGGTAGATGCCATCATTCCTATTGCTCATTGCCGTGTTGTTTACCAAGGTGTTGTCAGTGGAGAAATACAGAGCGATGCCGTCGTGGTTTCTTGAAACGCGGTTGTTGGCAACGGTGTTGTTGTCTGAGTCTAAAAGCGTGATTCCATCCCTGGTACCAGAGGAAACCATGTTACGAATGATGTCATTGCCGTGTGAATCTACGAGGTGAATGCCAAACATGTTCTCCCATAGAACGTTGTTGGCAACGGTGTTGTTGTCGGATGAAACCAGATAAATGCTATACCCGTCATTAGAAGAGACATTGTTATTCACAATGAAACAACCATGGACACCTTGGAGGTGAATCCCCGCCTTGGATTGTTCGTCGTTGTGTATCACCTTGAATCCCGTGATGTTCACCGAGTCAGCAGTTACATTGACCACATGCCCCAATCCCATTCCGTCAATTATGGTCTCATTCCTATCCTCTCCGACCAGGGATAGGGTCTTGTTAACTTCTATGCGTTCCCCATATACTCCGTTGAACACATAGATCGTATCGCCTGTGACTGCGTTGTCGATCGCGCTCTGTATCGTCGTGTAGTTCCCGGGACCTGTTCCGCCCACGTAAAGGGTGGATGCTCTCACATTCACTGGCAGGATCATCGAAGCCAGATAGAAAGTGCTCATGAGCAGGATTCCCACAACGATCAGGCTCTTGGACTTGACTTTCATTCCCGGACATCCCATATTCAAATCTTCCTCTGTCGCTAAATACTTTCGGTCGATGGTTCCTTATTTGTCAGAAGAAAGATAGAAGGTTGGTGGCTCATGACTCCGAGTCGGTTTCGATGTATCAGATGGTGAGCTGGAAGAAGGTATTGTCATATCCTACGATCTCATCATCTGGTGGGGTCTGGCTGTAGTCCCACGACGTTACTGTGAGATAGACGTCGTATGTCGCGACATCCTGCAATGTAGAGTCCCAATAGTAATTCGCAAAGCCATCCGCGCCCCCACACCAGACAGGGAATGCGCCGGTTGGGTTCTGTTCGGGAACGTCATAATGACCCTCATATTGCCAAGTCTTGTAGGAGTAACGTTGTTCGATGTCTATGACGACATGGCATTCGTCGTGCGAAAAGTCATTTGGGTCCGTGATAATCCAGTTGGCTGAGATCTGGACGTCTTCACCCACCTCGTAGGACGACTTGTCTGTCCACACATCCGCGGCCGACGTCCCAGCAGATACAGTCGGAAGGACCATCATCGCTGCTACTGCAAGACAGGAAAATATAGCTATCTTCGATTTCATTCTTTTTCACCTCCCCCTTCCTTCGAAGGTTCCATTGGCATTCTCAACGCCCCACCTCGGCGTCACAAATGGCCCATCTTAGCCCCTCCACAAGGGCCGTCAGTGGGTTCATTTGTCACTAATTACCCCTACATCAAACGACCTATTTAAGCACAAATTATTCCGATTTTCGGAATAACGTAAGTATCACAAAAGAGTGTACAAAAGAGCTTACTACGAGAAACTTAGTTCCTTGTTGATTCGGCCCCACGACAAAGCGTTATGAGAACACCCAACGATTCCCATCGGGAATGGACCCGCTGACACTTCTTCTTGCCGCTTCTGTTTTCACTCTGATAGGCGTGATTGCCGGGATCGCGACCGGGCTCATTCCGGGATTGCACGTGAACAATGTGGCTCTTGCATCAGTAGCTCTTCAGGGTTCTCTCATCTCTCTGGCGATGTTCCTCTTCGGTTGGGCCGATCCTACGCTGGAAGAATTGCTGCTCATAGTCTCCACGCTCATAATCGGCAACGTCGTCACTCACACATTCTTAGACTTCATACCATCCGTCTTCCTTGGTGCACCGGAAGGTGACACAGCACTCTCAGTACTTCCCGGACACAGGATGCTCCTGAAGGGACTCGGATACGAAGCGGTGAAGCTCTCCGCGTTCGGGAGCTTGATGTCCGTCTTCCTGGCATTGTGCATGATCATCCCACTTAGATTGGTGATGGGGTCCCCCATATTCGCGTATGAGAAACTCCAGGGCGTGATATTCTTCATTCTTCTGATAGTCGTGATGATGCTGGTTCTGACAGAGAGAGGGGAGAAGAAGACCTCCAGGTTGAGCAGACCCTATCTATCATGTCACGTTCCAGACGGTCTGATCCTCTCGGAAGACGAGGAACTGGAGGGACTGGAAGCATTCGAGCCAACTGAAATCGATCGGCTGAGAGAACACTTGAGCCAGGCAGTGATAGTTGACGGCGTCGTCGCAGAGCAAACGGATCAAGAGAGCTTCGTTCTAGCACAAGGAGAATCCAAAGTGAAGGTCTATCTTGACGGCCAGGCATCTCTAGAAATAGGCGCAAAGGTCAAGGTCTTCGGGATCGTGAAGGGGAAACTGTCATTATTGAGCCATCTGCAGCCCAAAGGTCTGGCGCTGGGCGTCTTCCTTCTCGCAGGAATTCTTGGATTCATAATACTAGGTACTCCAGGATTCGCACAGAACAACTGGTATCCCATTCCCCAACTGGTCATAGACAGCAGCATGGTCGCGTTCTTTCCCTTGTTCACTGGGCTTTTCGGGGTCTCTACGCTCTTGATATCGTTGAACGATCAGCCTTCCATTCCCCCTCAGGAGATAGACGACGACCCTCCCAAGATAGAGGGCTGGAGGAAGACCAGGGCGGTGATGTCGGGCACCGTTGCGGGAACTTTTGTTGGATGGTTTCCGGGAATCAGTGCCGCCTCAGCAACAGTAATCGCTAAGCTCCTTGGAGGAGGCGAACCGAAGAAGGTCGACTCCCTGGAAAGCAACAAGGAGTTCATGATAGCCATATCCGGAGTCAACACCGCAACGGGCATATTCACCATCCTGGCCCTGTTCGTCATTCTAAAGGCCAGAAGCGGTGCAATGAACGCTGTTAAACTGATGATAGGGAAGAACATAGTCCCATGGGAACCCCTCCAGAATGTGCCTTTCCAGATGTCCCTGATGCTGTTCTCGGTGCTGCTGGCTGCTCTAGTCGCCTATGGTCTGACTCATGTCATGGGCAAGATGTTCGCGAGGAGGTTCTCAAGGGTTCCCTACAAGAAGCTGGTGATCGGGGTCCTGTCCTACCTGGTCATCATGATATTTCTGTTCTCGGGACCGCTAGGACTGGTGGTTGGTGGTGTGGCCACGTGCATAGGGATGATACCTCCTCTGATCGGGGTAAAAAGGGTGCACCTGATGGGTTGTTTGATATTGCCGATAATGACGTTCTTCCTTGGATGAGAAGCCGACTGGCTCCATCTCGCGTAAGCTTAAATACGGTTTGGGCGATTCCTTGAAGGAATGAGGTCAAGGGCCAAGATCATAGTCAAAGGGGATGTTCAGGAAACCGGCTATAGGGCTTTGGTCCGAAAGACCGCTCGAAAGCTGAAACTGGTTGGATTTGTGGAGAACTTGCAGGATGGCCGAGTTCGAATTGTCTGTGAGGGTGAGAGACAATCGATAATCGAACTGTGCAAGAAGATTAGAGTCAAAGATGAGTTCATCCATGTGACAAGCATCCGGAAGAGGTTCAGTGAACATAAGGGGGAGTTCAGGGGTTTCGTGGTTATGACAGGTGATCTGGCCTCTGAGATGTTCCAGGGATACGCAACGGCCGGGAAGTACTTCAGGAGCCTTGGAGAGAAGGTCGATCGTGTTGGGGACAAGGTTGATTGTGTTGGCAGGGAGTCGGTTGTGCAAAAGACGGAGTGAAATCTGTTGGCAAGGGAGTCAACTCGTTGCATGATGACATGAATGAGCGCTTTGACAGACTCGACGAATCTTATGGAGAGTTCGCAGGCAAAATGGATTTACTGGATGATCACATCAAAGAGATTAGGGATGATTTTAGGCTACTGATAGACCACGTTGTACATAGGAAGAGAGAAGGGAGAAGTGGCACCAACTTGTTCCGGTGACTCCTGATTGGTGCTGATTACGAAGATATCGGACAATAATAACCTACGGAACGAGCCTTGACCGATCCCTCGGGAACAGAACCGTCTCTCTGATGTTTGAAATCCCAAGCATGTTCTGAATGAAACGTTCGATGCCCAGACCGAACCCTCCGTGTGGAGGCATCCCGTATCTAAAAGCACTCAGATAGAATTCGAAGTCTTCCAGAGCCAAGTTGTTCTCTTTCATCTGCTCAACCAGGACATCGTACCGATGCTCCCTCTGACCGCCCGAGACCAGTTCAAGACCGGCATAGCCAAGATCGAAATATCCCGTCAATGTGGGATCCTCAGCTTTCCTCATCGCGTAGAAGGTGCCGCCCTTGACCGCAGTTGGGAAATCCGTGATGAAGTAGAAATCAATGCCATGCTTCTCTTTCATGACCTCCCCGATGAGCTTCTCGCCGACGGTGTCTAAATCCTCTTCCGGTGACAGTCCTTCTCCCTTTTCCTTTAGGATGTCGACGCACTCCGCATGTGTGATCCTTCTGAACGGAATCTCGGGAGTCACAAGGTCGATTCCCAGCAGGCCCAGCTCAAATGATGCGTTCTCCTTCACGAACGCCACGGTGTCCCTCACGAGCTCCTGGATGCAGTCCATAACGTCCTCGGATGACTTGATGAAAGCGATCTCCACGTCCAAGGAGGTGAATTCCGCGATGTGTCTCACGGTGTCAGATTTCTCCGCCCTGTAAGCGGGTGCGATCTCGTAGATCCTCTCGAAGCCAGTCGCCATCAGCATCTGTTTGTATAGTTGTGGGCTCTGGGCCAGGTAGGCGTCAGTACCGAAGTACTGGATCGGGAAAAGTGTAGAACCGCCCTCTGCACCGGCTGCGACGATCTTGGGGGTATGAACCTCAATGAACAACTCTTTGCTGAAGTATCCTCGAATGCCCTCGAGCAGGGCGGACCTGACCTTGAATATCGCACTATGTTCCGGCTTTCTTAGATCCATGAAACGGTTGTCTAGCCTGGTGTCCAGATCCGCTCCCACCTTATCGGCAACCCCTAGCGGTAGTGGGGTGGCGGCCTCGCTTAGAACCTCGAACTGTGAAGGTAGAATCTCAAAACCAAGCTTCGCCTCCTTGTTCTCCTGGACCTTGCCTTCGACAACTATGACGGATTCCCTCGGCAGTGCCGTCAACGACTTGAAGAGCTCCTCGTTCTCCTTCTTGAGGGCGGTCACCTGCAGGACCCCGTCCCTCCCCCTGAGTTGAATGAACGCGATACCGCCAAGATTCCTTATGTCCTCGATCCAGCCGCCCAGCTTGACAGTTCCGCCATACTTGGATTCGTCTATCTCAGAAAGATGCGTCAGCGCTCTCCATCCGTACTCCAGGGTCATCCATTGCGCCATAGGAAAGCAGATATAAAAACTCTAACTAGAGCAGGTCAGCGAACTCCTCTACCAGTTCTGGATGCTTCGCCTCGATGACCTTGAGGATGTTGTACACGTTGAGCTTCTCCACGCCGACCTCGGCTAGCGTTGCGATGATCTTGTCGAAGGTCTCATTGGAAAGGGTGACCAGTTTCTCCTTGGCCATCCAGTCCCGGTACAATCTCTCCTCGATCTGTGCCCTCCATCCCTTCTCGTACTCCTGAAGGCGTTCAGCGGAGAAGTCCTTCTCTTTGACGCATTTGGCCAGGACCTCGCCTGCGACCTTGCCGGCCCTGCACGCGTTGGCGATTCCGCCGCCCGTGATCGCGTCTATCATCCTCGCCGCGTCGCCCACCAGGATCAAACCGTCCGTCACGGTCTGGTCAAGGGGAGCGGATATGGAAACGGCGCCGCAGACCATGTCCAGGATCTTACCGTTCTTGAACCTCTCGTCGCTCTCGATGTACATGTCCAGATACTTCTTCGGGTCGCCCTTTTCCCTTACCTTGGAGAGCTGCATACCCAGACCGACGTTGGCAGTGTCCTTGCCCTTTGGGAAGACCCAGACGTAACCACCCGGGGCTTCCGTGCCGAGTATGAACTCGCAATAATTGGGATCCGGATTAATGTCGGTCATCCTGTACTGGAAGCATGTGGTGATGTCCTTTGCCTTCAGTGTCGTATCTATCCCACCCCATCGGCCGACCTGTGATTCGAAACCATCGGCGCCAACGACGCATCCCGCCTTGACGTCGAACCTCTTGCCCATCTGGTCCACCCGCACGCCTGTGACCTTCCCGTTGTCCTTGAGGAGCCCAACGACGGTTGACTTGAGCATTATCTCGGCACCGGCCTTGGCGGCATGCCTTGCCAGAGCCTTGTCGAAAAGGTCCCTCTCTATGACAGTGCCAACCTCTTCACCGGCATGTCTCTCGTCTATGCAGAACTCGGTACCGTTCGGTGAAACGATCTTCGCACCCTCGACCTCATATGCGATCCATTTCTTGTCCAGAGGAATACCAACGCTCTCGATCCAGTACCTGGCGATGCCTTCGCCGCATCTCACGGGAGAGCCGATCTCCTGCCTCTTCTCGATCATCAGAACGCTTGCGCCGTTCTCGGCCGCGAACTTCGCTGTGATGCTTCCGGCCGGACCTGCTCCGACGATGACCACGTCATATTCCAGCGTCACTCCGCACCCTCCGGCTTGTCTATTGCCCCGATCGGGCACACGCGAACGCACAGCCCGCACTGGTTGCAGCTGTCGTCAAAGGTGATTATGACCTCGTTCAGGAAGATCGAGTTCCTTGGGCAGGTGCCCACGCACGCACCGCAGTGCATGCACAATGAGGTGTCCACCTCCATCAGACCAGAATCAGATACCGTCACTCCCATGCCTCTTCCTCCACTCATCGAGCGGTATGGAGAACTTCTTCTCCACCTCTTCCCTGTAGACGGGGCCAGTGTTGTAAGCGCAGAACGGGATTATCTTTCCGTCCGGAGTAGCATAATGGATGGCGCATCGTTTCACCCTTTCGATGTCGTAGTTGTACAGGTCCATGAAGTGCATTGCACCGACATAGAACCATTTCCAGGCGAAGTCCGCCACACCTGACTTGTCCCCGGTGTCAAAGATCTTAGAGATTCCTCTTGCGAATGAAGTAGCCGACAGGTTTTCCGGAGCCGATTTCTTCTTGAAACGTTTTCTGAGAATATTGTACGCTCGCGCCTTGGGGAAGTATGCCCTTTTTGACTGTTCGACCTTTACAGCCAGATCCCACAGATCATTCATCAGTCCTTTCACATCAACGAATCGCGTGATAGGAACGGGATCCCCTTCATCTGGAACATACATGAATGACGCGAGGCCACAGCCTGGATGAGTTGTGAACGATACTTTCGGTTCATCATGGATCACTGACACGAATTTCGAGAGGGGGACGACGAACGGCACCGGAAACCAATCATCCTTCGCCAGCCAACCCACCTGTTCCTCCATTCTTTGGGCGAGATCTGACAAGGTGAACCTGAGGTTTCGCCTTTCTTCAACACTGACCCTCCCCGAAAGGGAAATCGGCTGGAAATTGACCCCCCGGATGACGTCCCTGTTCTCCAGGGCGTATCTCAAGATGTCGCCTACCTGGTCGTCGTTTATTCCCTGGGCCACTGTCGGCACCAGTACTATCGACGGCCGGGGCCTCGGCAGCTCCCTGATAATCTCCACGACCTTCTTCTTGATCGCCAGAAGGGGTCGTCCCCTGGCTTGGATGTAATTCTCTTCCCTGAGCCCATCGAACTGGAGATATATGGTGTGAAGACCAGATTCCCACGCCTTTGCGGCGAACCCTGGTTCCTGAGCAATCTTGAGTCCGTTGGTTGCCACTTGGATCTGAGAGAATCCCATGTCCCTGGCCATTGCCAGTATCTTGAAGAAATCCGGATGGATCGTGGGTTCCCCGCCGGAGAACTGAACCGCATGAGCTGGCACCGGCCTCTCGTCCCTCAAGGTCCTCAACATTGTGCCGACCTGTTCGAACGTGGGTTCAAAGACATAACCAGCGTCGTTTGCGTTTGCGAAGCAAATGGGACACTTCAGGTTGCATCTGTTGGTCAGGTCCACGTTGGCCAGGCAGGTGTGGGTGTAATGCAGATTGCACATCCCGCATTCGAAGGGGCAGTTCGTGGCCCCCTCAATCGCCGGGTTCTCGATCCCCATTCCATCAAAGGAGAAGCTCTCGGCCTTCCTGTACATGTCAATGTCGGACCAGATGACGTCCTCGAACTCGCCGTGCTCCGCGCATTCCTTCTTCATCATCAGGGCGCCATCGGACTCGAAGAGAGTCGCTGTTATGATCTGTCGGCACTCCGGGCAGAGTGACTGGGTCTCCCTGGGGATGCCCTTTGACCTCAGCTCGGATACAGTTGCGACTATGTCCATTCCGTTGTAGACCTTCTTAGGGATGGTTTTATCATCTCGGGCTTTGACTTCTTCCATGCCCATCCTCCGCTCCTTAGAATATGGCTAGGTGTTTTAAACATTTTGTAGCGATAAGTGCTACAACAAATGGATTTCACATCTGGGTCGAGATTCGCAATACCGATAAGGTTTTTAGTATATGGGAGTGTTCAAGAGGATTCGAGGAGAGTTCCTTGCCTGACACTGTGGTCATAGGTTCAGGACCTGGCGGTTACGTTGCCGCCATACGTTGCGCCGAGTTCGGACACTCTGTCGCAGTCGTGGAGATGGGAGACATTGGGGGGGTCTGCACGAACACTGGCTGCATTCCCACCAAGACCATGCTCGAAAGCGCAAGACTCGTGAGGGAGATCAAGAGGGGGGCTAGACACGGCATAACCGTCAGCAATCTGAAAATCGATTTCACCAAGATCATGAAGCGCAAAGAGTCAGTCGTTTCCAGGAACTCGAAGGGCATTCAATACCTCCTGGACGAGAACAAGGTCGAGACAATCCGAGGCAAGGCGTTCATCGTGGACCCAAATCACGTGAGGGTGGAGACCGAGGACGGTTCAAGGGAACTTGAGGCGAAGTACATCATCATAGCCACTGGATCGAAGGAGAGGCAATTGCCCAACATCCAGATGGACGGGGACAGGATACTGGGTTCGGAACAGATGCTGACCATCAATGAGCTGCCGTCCTCGCTTCTGATAATCGGTGGGGGTGCGATCGGAGTGGAGTTCGCACAAGTGTTCACGTCCTTCGGTACGAAGGTAACCATCATCGAGCTGATGGATAGAATACTCCCCATGGAAGACCCATCGATAGGAAAGGTCCTCGCCAGGGTCTTGAAAAGGCTGCATGTCGACATATTCACAGGCTCCAAGGTCGAAAGTCTGGAAACGACAAGCTCGGGTGTACTGGCAAATATCTCTGGTGAATCTGATTTCAAGATTGAGGCAGAGAAGGTCCTGCTCTCTGTTGGACGAGTTCCTGCAATTGATGAAGATGTCATTGGGAAAGATGTGCTACACGACAACAGGGGTATCAAGGTCAACGAGGAGATGCAGACCTCGGTGCCCAACATCTACGCCATAGGAGATGTGACTGGAAAGGTGATGCTGGCCCATGTGGCATCCCAACAGGCAGAGGTGGCGGCGAACAACATCTGCGGGATAGAATCAAAGATGGATTACACCATGGTTCCAAGTTGCATCTATACAAGTCCCGAGGTTGCCAGTTTTGGAATGGGGCAGGAAGATGCGGAGGAGAGATACGGGGACGTCATCGTCGGCGAGTTCCCACTGGTCAGGAGCGGAAGAGCGAGAACGTCCGGGGAGACGGAAGGCTTCGCCAAGATCATAATGAGGTCGGACACCGAGGAGATCCTCGGGGCTCAGATCGTTGCTCCCAGGGCCACGGACATGGTCCAGATCCTTCTACTGGCCAAGGAGAAACGGGTTCCGATAAGCGATATTGCCAAGATAATCTACCCCCATCCGACGTTCATTGAGATCATCAGAGAGGCCGCCTTGGAGATGAAGAAGAAGGAAAAGTGCAGGCAGGACAAGAAGAACAAACAGTGATGGCTTTTCGAACATTATTGCACCTCCTCAAGAAAACGTTTAATACGCGTTTAGAATTCACACAAACTGAAGATGTTCGGTCTCTGGGTGTGCCGAGAATCTTCGTTGATCTCGATGAAGACCACCAAAGTCGACAAAGTTCTCAGGGAGAAGTTGGGGGCCAAGGAATTCACTTCTATGCTCACGATGTGCGAGCAGTGTGGAGTGTGCAGCGGGATATGTCCTCTGTCCAAGTTGACGGATTTTAGGGTCAGAAAGATCATCTTGAGGGCTGGCCTGGGAGACATTGAGGCGATCAAGTCATCTGACCTCTGGCTTTGCATGATGTGCTACGCCTGTCTGGAGAGGTGCAGAACCGGCCTGGAGATACCTGACATCATATCTGTCCTCAGAACGCTTGCCATAGAGGATGGAAATGTTCCGGACAGCACCATAAAGGTGGCGCAGATGTTCCTGAAGACCGGTCATGCGTTCCCCATCTCCGGCTTGACCAAGAAGATGAGGAAGGAGCTCGGCCTGGACGAGATCAAGGTGGACCCTGAAGCGATGGAAGAGGTCGGGAAACTCGCTGAGAAGACCGGCTTCAAGAAGCTGGTGGAGGGCAAATGACCGATTACGCCTTCTATCCCGGTTGTCTGATATCCACTAGACTTCCTTTTCTGGAGAAGAGCTCCAAATTGGTCCTGGGTGAACTTGGGGTCGGATTGACCGACCTGAAAGGCACTAATTGCTGCTTCGACCCCATCGTCCTCAAACCAATGGAGCACGAGGTCTGGCTTGTCATGGCGGCGAGGACGTTGACGATAGCGGAAGAGACCGGCATGGACCTGCTGACGCTCTGCAACGGCTGCTTCTGTTCCCTCAACGAGGCCAATCAGATCCTCAAGAACGATGAGAAGAAGAGGGACGGCGTCAACGAAGCCCTCAAGGAAGTGGACAGGGAGTTCAAGGGTACGATGGATGTCCGCCACGTTGTCCAGCTCATACAAGACATGGGGCAGGAGAAGATATCCGAGAAGGTCAAGAAAGGTCCAAGCGGGATCAAGGTCGGCGCCCATCACGGCTGCCATCTGATACGACCCAGGGAGTTCGCCCAGATAGACGACAAGAGAAGGCCCACGGTGTTGGACGACCTGGTGTCCTGGGTTGGTGCTGAGACCGTCAATCACGCCGAGGACCTCATGTGCTGCGGTGGAGGGCTCATGGGAGTCGACGACAAGACCGGTCAGGTAATGTTGAACTCGATCCTGGACCTAATGCGAGAAGAAGGAACGACCCACATCGTAACACCCTGTCCGTACTGCTTCGTCCAGTTCGACATCAGGCAGAAGGAGAACTCGATACCCGTGCTGTACCTGCTTGAATTGTACGGTCTTGCCATGGGATTCTCACCCGACGAGATGGGGCTCAAGCACCACAGAACAAAAACGGAAGACTGGGGTTTTTGAGCATAGCCAGTCATCCAAATACATTTCCAAAGATTCTTATATCAGTGCATCCTTATGTCGCATACCCTATCCAGAGTGGTAACTATGCCTACTCCATACGAAGTACCTGCGAACCTACTCATAGACAAGGTGGCGGAGCGCCTCAAGAAAGAGGGCAAGATCGTCCCGCCCGATTGGAGCAAATACGTCAAGACAGGCGTGCACAGAGAGAAATCACCGGTCAACCCGGACTGGTGGTACGAGAGAGCTGCCGCAGTCCTAAGAAAGGTCTACATCAAGGGTCCCATAGGGTCGTCCAGGCTCGCCGCGGAGTACGGTGGAAGGATAGACCGAGGGGCGAAGCCCTACCATGCAAGAAAGGGCAGCAGGTCCATAGCCAGACATTCCCTCAAGCAGCTCGAGGAGGCGGGATATTTGACGAAGCAGGATAGAAAGGGGCGGGTCATATCCCCCAGCGGGAGGTCGATGCTGGACACCATCTCGAGGGACGTCCTCAAGGAGATAGTCAAGACCAACAAGGGCCTCGCAAAGTTCGAGTGAGGGTTTTCATGGACGATGAGGAAGAGCTGGAAGCGCTGAGAAGAAGGAAACTGCAGGAACTGCAGATTCACCAGCAGCAGCGTGAACTGGAAGAGGCTCAATACGCCCAGGTGGAGGCCCAGAAACAGGCCGTCATCAGGCAGATCCTCACGCCCGAGGCCCGGGAGAGGCTGGGGAGGATTCAGCTCGCATACCCGGACGTGGCGGATAACGTCACCCATCAGCTGATCATACTGGCGCAGAGCGGAAGGGTTCAAAAGGTCATAGATGATACAACGCTCAGGCAGATACTCAGGAAGATACTACCATCCAAGAGGGAGATAAAGATAGAGAGGCGATGAGAATGGCCAAGAACAAGCCCCTGGGCAAGAAGATTCGGCTCATGAAGGCCACCAAGCAGAACAGGAGGGTCCCAGCATGGGTCATGCAGAGAACGAACAGGCGTTTCCTAAGGCACCCTAAGAGAAGGATGTGGAGAAGGAGCAAGCTCAAGAAGTGATCCCATGGCAGAAGAGGAAGAGCGCATTTTCATAATCCCCCTGAGGGTCACCAAAACGGTGCCGAGGACGAAGAGGAGCCCCAGGGCCATCAGGGCCATCAAAGAGTATGTTGAGAAGCACACAAAGGCTGAGAAAGTCTGGATAGACTCGAGGGTCAACGAGGCGATCTGGAAGAGAGGAATTCAGCATCCACCGAAGAAGATTCGAGTCAAAGTGATTCCTGTGGAGGAGGGCGAGGTCTCGGTCGAGCTTCCTGAGGAGTGAGGAGGAAGACCTTGTTCGCCAAGATGGATTTCACCGGAAATCCATATGTGGGAGTTTATAGCGCATCCAACGATGACGTTGCTTTTGTCCCCATTTTCGTGACCAAGAAGGCCAGGAAGAGGATCGAGGAAGCGTTGCAGGCTGAGACGAGAGTCTTTTCACTGGGAGGGTCGACGGTGCTGGGGGCGCTGATGTGCCTGAACAAGAACGGCGTCATAGTGACCAACTTCGTGACCGAAGAGGAGATTGCGCTGTTGGAAGGTCTGAGGGTGGAGATAATATCCCAGAGGAAGCTGAACGCGGTCGGGAACAACATACTCTGCAACGACAACGGTGCGATCGTCCATCCCAGGTACAAATCGAAATCCATCCAGATAATCGAGGACACTCTAGATGTGGAGGTCGCAAAGGGAACCGTGGCCGGACTGAAGACGGTCGGCTCGGCTTGCATATCCAACGGAAAGGGCGTCCTTTGTCATCCGTACATCGAGGAGTCTGAATCGAAGCTCATTGAGGAAGTTCTCAAGGTTCCGGTATCGACATCAACGGCCAACTACGGCACACCCCAGATAGGAGCGTGTTTGGTGGCCAACAACAAAGGCGCGGTGGTTGGTACCCGAACAACGCCCATAGAACTGGGCAGGATCGAAGAAGGGCTGCATCTGTATTAGAGGCTGAAGACCCAGACCTCCGTGTTTTCCGGAAGGTCCTCTTTTTCGAAGATTATCTCGTTGCCGACCCTGGTCACCGGGACGTTGACCTGATCCAGAAAATCACCCACTGGCCGTATGGAGAGGGACAGTCCCCGGACGCGGTAATGCATGGGAACGGCTATTCTCGGATCGATTCTAGTGACCAACCCCCACGCGGTCTCCCCGTCGATGGTGAAGACGCTACCCACCGGAATGAAGAGGACGTCAATGGGTCCAAGGGCCTCCAGCGTCCTGTCAGAGAGCTTGTGACCTAAATCCCCCAAGTGGCAGAACGAGACGCCGTCCATTTCGAAGCGATATATCCTGTTGTTCCCCCTCTTCCTCCCGTCCACGGTGTCGTGATATGTCTGAAGCGCCCTTGTCCTCACTCCCATGATGGTCTCGTTGACGGTCGACTCCACGATCAGAGGATTCCCTTCCACCACCTTCGTGCAGTTGTGATCGAAATGGTTGTGACTGACCAAGACCAGGTCCGCTTCCAGGGACGGACGTGCTATCCCGATCGACTTCCCGTCGTGAGGATCGGTGACCACAGTGATTCCGTCGTTGACCTCAAAACAAGCGTGTCCATGCCAGACTATTCTCATCTTTCCACTCCCCCTGCACCCTAACGGTCCGAACGATACTTGATCCGTGCTAATCCTCGAATTCTGCTCCGCATTCAGGGCATGAGTCCAGGTCCTCCGATAGCGGCGCGTTGCATACCGGACAGGCCCACTCGAACTCATCGTACGTCTCCTTCTCCGATTCGATGAAGGCCTCGTAGACGTGATCCTCCTTCTTCTCCTTCACAGGATGCTCGTGGAAGAACGCGATATAAGCGGAGCTGATGCCCAGAACGATGAGAACGGACCCCATTCCCATTCCCACGAACCTGAGGAAATCATCAGAGGACAGTATCGGGAGAAGAACGTAGCTCAGCACGCCCAAGATGGTGATCAGAGACCAGAACGTCTTGGGAAACCGGTCACCCGGGATCAGCAGCCGGCCCTTGAGACTTGGAAGCGCATCCCCCAGCTCGCTCTTGGATGACAGCGTCACCCTCTTCTTGCGGTCCAGGATGACATCGAAGAAGATATTGCCTCCAACGAGGACCAGGATCGTCCCGATGACCATGAGGAACAGGACATTGTACCCAACGTCATAATAGAGAGCGGTCAGGATGTAGAAGACGATACCGAAGATCAGTGTGGAGACCGACAAGGTCAGCTTGGACCTCTCCTTGGCAGAGAAGGCAACCGCAATCAGCTCTTCTTCATCAGAAAGGTGTTCCTCCTCTTGCAGGAACTCCAGGAGCTCTTCTTCTGCTTCATCGATCTCTTCCTCTTCCTCTTCTAGCATGGTCTCTATCGCCTTCGGCTCCGGGAGGTCGGACCCGAGCGGGACGCCGCGTTCCATGCCAGGCGCCCACATGGTGGCCTTGAGCCTGTTCTGGAAATCCTCGTCCACCTTGTCCTTCTTGATCTCGTAGCCGCAGAGATTGCACCTCTTCAGATCCGGACTTATCTTCGAACTGCAGTTGGGACACGTGACCTCTTCTGTCATGAGCAGGTCCTTCATATCCTCTAGTTCCCGCTCTATGTCGTATTCCTTATCATCTTCCCCCATTTTGGTTCAAATGACAAATCAGGTCGCCACCATATAACCATTTCGCAGAGAAGGGCGTCGGAAAGTTCATATACTCCCGGATTTCATTAACGGGACGGCATGCGGACTTTGGTCCTTTGTATAGACAGAGATAATGACATCGGAGTGAAAGCTGGTATACCCGGACCCATCATCGGTCGGAGGGACAATCTGGATGCGGCCATGAAACTGGGACTTGCCGATCCAGAGGATGCTGACGTCAACACGATGTTCACGGCGATAAGCAGATATGATGACCTCACCAGGAACGGTATTGATGCCGAAATCGCGACCCTCTCTGGGGACATGAAGGTCGGAGAAATCTCTGACAGGGAGATCGTAAGGCAGCTGGAAGAGGTGATCGACGAGGTGAGACCCGACACTGCTTATCTGATCAGCGATGGAGCCGAGGACGAGTCCGTCTTTCCTCTGATCACATCAAGATTGAAGGTCGACCATGTCAGGCGAGTTTTCGTGAAACAGCACACGAGCATTGAGAGTGCTGTATCCATAGTTGCGAAGACCCTGAGGGACGAGAAATGGAGGAGACGATTGTTCACTCCTCTGGGTTTGGTCCTGCTTCTCTGGGGCTTGTCGGTCTTCATTGGCATAATTCCGAGCATTATGAAGTTCGGTTGGACGATCGAAGTGGCCAATTCATTCCCACCTGCCTTGATCCTTGTGGTGTTTGGGGCCTCAGTGCTGTACATAACTTATCCTGGAAGCTTCTCGCTGAAGCGAGGTTTGAGGAACATCAGAGATTCCTACGACGATGCCAAAACATCGGTCATGTCGGGTGATGTTACCATATTCTTCAACATAGTGGCCTGGATTCTCATAATGTTGGGGGTATTCTATGGAATTGACGCATCTTCGGGGACGCCAGACTACGTAAAGAAGTTCTTCTTCTTCGTGGGTGGTTTCATCTGGTTGTTTATCTTGGGGATCTACCTGCACGAACTGGGGAAGATCATTGTGGTCGTCCTCAAGAAGCGGGAGTTCCCCAAATTGTTCTGGTCGGTCACCATCTTCTTCTTCGTCGTGGCAATAATCATGAGCGGATTGCTGCTGACCATGTCCGTCGTCTTCGGGTACACCGAACCTATGGCAAGCCTTCCGATGATTGTAATCACGCTCATAGTGGCCCTTACGGTCCTTGGTCTGGGCACCGCTGGCTGGAGAATGCTGGAAAGAAGAGCGCCTCCCGAGGCCGAGTGGCGAAGATAGTCTTCCAGGAGAGGTCCGATGCTCTACGAAGAGTGGGAGGAATACTACCACCAGATACTGGAGGATTTCGGTTTTGATCAACAGAAGGATGAGCTTAGCGCCAGGTTGCTCTCAGGCAGATTGGTCGGTGAGGAAACCACTCACGAGGAGCTGGCAGATCTCATAAACGGCAGGGTGGTGACGGTCGCGGGAGACGGACCCAACCTGGAAGAAGAGACAGACAAGGCCAAAGGTGTTCTGATCTCTGCGGATGAGGCGACATCGTTCCTTCTTGAAAAGGGCCTGGTTCCAGACGTGGTAATGACGGACCTGGATGGCAAGGTGGAGGACCTGGTGAAAGCCAATGAGAGAGGGGCGATCGTCATCATCCACGCCCACGGGGACAACATGGATGAAATAAGGAAATACGCGGAATGTTTCAAGGGAAAAGTCATGGGAACGACCCAATCCCTACCTTCTGGCAAGATCCACAACTTCGGGGGCTTCACGGATGGGGACAGAGGCATATTCCTGGCCGATCATTTTGGGGCGACGGAGATCAATCTCATCGGTTTCGATTTCGACAATCCCAGGGACAAGGGCAAGAACGTGGAGATCAAGAAGAAGAAACTCAACTGGGCATATGTTCTGATAAACAAGCTCCCATCGGAGAAGGTCATTCTTCCCGAGCCATCATCTTGAAGCTGAGAATTGGTTTTCTTGCGGCGCCAACCTCGTCCACTCTGCCAACGGCTGTATTGTGAGGTGCACTGGCTATCGTCTCGTTGTCCTCTTGAAGTATCCTTATGATGGTGTCGGCAAATGCGTCCAGCGTCTGCTTGTTCTCTGTCTCCGTTGGTTCGATCATCAGGGCTTCTTCAACGATCTGGGGGAAGTAAACCGTGGGAGGATGGAAACCGAAGTCCATCAGCCTCTTCGCCAGGTCCCGTGTTGCCAGACCTCTGTTCTTCAGCTTTGCACCGCTCAGGACGAACTCGTGCTTTCGGAGGTCCTTGAAGGGCATGTCCAGGTGTTTCTTCAGCTTCTCCTTGAGGTAGTTGGAGTTCAGAACGGACCTGTTGGCGACCTCCTCCAGACCGTCCGAACCGAGCATCTTGATGTAGATATAGGCACGAAGCAGAACAGCGAAGTTGCCGTAGAATGATCTGACCTTGCCAACGGATCTTGGAATGTCGTAGTTCAGGTCGTATTTCTTGCCGTCGAACGCCACGACAGGTACGGGAAGGAAATCTCTCAACTTGGGAACGACCCCGATGGGTCCGGAGCCTGGTCCCCCGCCTCCGTGTGGTGTGGAGAAGGTCTTGTGGAGGTTGAAATGCACTATGTCGAAGTTCATCTTCCCGGGCGTGGTCTTTCCCATGATGGCGTTCAGGTTGGCGCCGTCGTAGTACAGAATTGCACCCTGTTCGTGGACGATCTCAGCGATCTCCAGAACATCGCTCTCAAAGATGCCGAGGGTGTTCGGATTGGTGAGCATGAAAGCAGCGGTCCTCTTGTTGACGGCACTTCTGAGGGCATCCAGGTCTACGCAGCCGTCCTTGGAAGGTATCTCAACCACCCTGAAACCCATCATCGAAGCGCTGGCAGGATTGGTTCCATGTGCCGTATCGGGCAGCACGACCTCGTCCCTTCGTTCGCCTGAGTCCTCATGGAACGCGCGGGCTATCAGGAGTCCGGTGAACTCTCCCTGCGCCCCTGCCGCTGGCTGGAGGCTGACGGCGTCCACTCCACCAATCTCCTTCAACAGCTCCTGGAGCTCGTACATCACCTGAAGGCTGCCCTGGACTGTGCTTGATTCCTGAAGTGGATGGGTCGTCGTTGCTGCATCGGTTGATCCGATGTACCCTCCTAACTTGGGCGTGTATTTCATGGTGCATGATCCGAGAGGGTATATCCCAGTATCCACTCCAAAGTTCATCTGGGAGAGCCGAGTGTAATGTCTCGCAACCTCGAACTCCTTGATGTTGGGAATGTTCAACCCCTTTCTGGCCAGCCAATCGGGCAGAACGCCTTCCAGGGAGATCTCCTCGTCCATGGTGTCGATCATCTCTTGGATTAGCGGTTCGTCATACCGGGCCTGCTGGAAGCTCAACTGAATCCCTCCAGCGCCTTGATGAGAGAATCACGATCCTCCTTGGTGTGTGTCTCGGTGGTGCAGAAGACGGCACAGTTCTGGAGCTTCTGGAAGTTGCTGGCCAAGGACAGTCCGCCCTGAATCCCCTTCCAGTGGAGGTGCTCGTGGACCTTGGAATAATCCGCTTCGGACCTGACAACGAACTCGTTGAAATGTGTGCCTCTGAAGACAGGTGCGGCGAAACCCTCTAACGATCCTATCTCCTTTGCCAGATATCTTGATCTGAGGATGTTCTCCTTTGCTACCTTTCTGAGACCGACCCTTCCCAGTATCGCCACATGAATCGCGAACGCGACCGATCCAAGCGATTCGTTGGTGCATATATTGCTGGTGGCCTTCTCCCTTCTTATGTGCTGTTCCCTGGTCTGCAGGGCCATGGTGAACGCTCTTCGACCGTGGACGTCCTTGGTGGCTCCGATCATCCTTCCCGGCATTCTCCTGATGTGTTCCTTCCTGCATGCAAAGATACCGACCAGCGGACCGCCGAAGTTCATGGGGTTTCCGAATATCTGGCCCTCACCCACGACGATGTCGGCGCCCAGGTTCCCCGGAGCTTCGGCAACAGCGAGGGATAGAGGATTCGCACCTACGATCAGGAGGACTCCTCCAATAGCCTCTTTGACCTCCGCGATGTTCTCGAATACACCGAAGAGGTTGGGGGATTCAAGGTAGACTGCAGATGTCTGGTCATCCAGCTTGGCTTTGAGGTCCGAGATGTCGATCATCCCAGTATCACCGTCATACTGAACCTCGTCCACATGAAGCCCGGGGCCCTTTGCGTAGTTGTTCAGCACGGATCTCTTCTCCCAGTGCATTGCCCTTGGGATGAGGATCTTCTTCTTTCCGGAGATGCGGACGCTCATCAACGCGGCTTCGGCCAGTGCGGTGGAGGCATCATACATGGAGGAATTGGCCGCGTCCATCCCGGTGAGCTCGCAAACGAAGCTCTGGTACTCGAAGAGGGCCTGGAGCATGCCCTGGCTGATCTCGGGTTGATATGGGGTGTAAGATGAGTAGAACTCTGATCGGGATATCATCTCGAAAACGGCTGCTGGGATGTAGTGGTGGTAGACTCCCGCACCGAGAAAGTTGGGCATATCACAGGCGGTTCGGTTCTTGCCGAGGATCTCCATGACGTTCCTTCGGACCTCCTTCTCGGGCAGCCCTTTCTCGATGTTCAGGGGTCCGGTCCGGACTTCACCCGGAATGTCAGAAAAAAGCTCCTCGACGCTCCTCAACCCCAACTCCTCAAGCATCTCAGATTCTTCGGATGCCATGCAACTCACAGAAAACAAATGCGGTCTATTAACCTTTGCCCATTCGTGTCCTAGCCGCCAGAAACAACGGATATCAGTGTAAGGATTTCGCCGTCCTTAAGAGGTTCATCGATGGGTATGGGGCTTTGAGATCGGGCCAAGATGATGCTGTCCGGGGTTAGATCAAGGGATTCGACCAACGACATGCCCGTGGCACCTTCTTCGAGCTCGACCTCCTTCGTCTCCTTCGACGGTATGAACTGAACTGTGATCTTCATCGATACCGATATCGTTATAACTCAACCAGATATTATAATTTGACCTGAATGCCGAGGTAGCTAAGCCCGGTTCAAGGCGATGGCCTCGAGTGTTGTCCAGACCGTAGAAAAGATGACCGCGACAGCCATTGGTGCTTCTGCACCGCGGGAGTTCGAATCTCCCCCTCGGCGTCTTTCTACACCCATGAGGGTTGTTTTGTCTTCTGTCACTGTCCAGGACTGATGACTTTGAGATCATCAAGAAGCTCAAAACTTGCGCCGCCTTTCCATTTGCCAGTGATCTTGACAACGACCGAATCTGAGACGGGGACGATATCCTGCAGGGCAGAACGGTCGAACTTGACCATTAGGATGGTTTCATGTTGTATGTCCCACCAGGCAGGTTCGACTATGTCGTTCAAGAGGAGGGAAGAGGCATCGATGTCCTCTGCATTGGCGCCCTCAGTTGTTAGATAGGCTGTTATCCACCCGCCCTTGGACTTTAGATTAAGTGTATCTGGATCTATGTCCAGACTGAGGGAGTAGAGAGGTGGAACAACGGTCACATAGGGATGGATAACGCCCTTCCCACCGTTTGCCACAATGTCAATGGTGCACGTATAATTCTGATGCGTCGACAGACCAGTCGTGTCGATTGTGACCGTGATCGTATCATACTCACCAGTTCCAGTTCCGTTTGTTGGGTCTACACTGGCAACCCACGTTGCCCAACCACTGAAGCTGTATTCCAGCGTGCCATTCCCGGAATTCCATATTTCGAAAGTCTTCTCAGCAATGATGCCTGGGATAAGATCACCGAAGTACAGGTGTGTTGGAGAATAGGAAAGAACCGGTTCGAACGGTGGATTCAAGTCAGCTTTATGTAGACCTTCAAGGATAGGTACTTGAGGGATTAGATGAAAGGAAGACGTCTTCAGAGCCGTCGACGTTTGTATCTGGCGGTGGCAATAGCTGGCGTTGTTGCTGTTTTGATCATAGCTACTCAGTTCGAGACTGATAATGGCAACGGAGGTAGCGGTGGCGGTCCATTGAATGTCCCAACTGTGCTCTTAGACAGCATCGATGAGGGGTCAGAATACACTATTGATATTACAGATGTGCAGCTGAAGAATCCACTTTCATCTCGTGAATTGGGGCAACTCGACATCTCTGGGGTCTGGCTGTTACTCCTCGACAACACAAACTTGTATAGTGATTCCGAAGTGTTCGAATATGTTTCAGGCAACTGGACTTCTGGACTATTGAGAAGGGGAACCATCCTACAGGCATCTGAAGGTGAGATTCCGGGCATTCTGTTTGTTGATTCGGACAGTGATGGGAAGCTCTCTGTTGGTGACCACTTCTCAGTATCCAAGGATCTGCTCAATGATTCAAACGGGAGTGGAGCTCTCTGGATTGCTTTTTGGGATTATTTGGGCGATTCCCCCGACAAGGTGTTCAGTCGTTTTCGGGCTGTATTGTTCGAATCTGACAAATGAGATTGGTGAGGGGTGTTTCTGACGCATGCGTCGAAAAGATGGACTGGAAAGAAGTTGCTCAGACGGATCTTGTTGATGATGTCGAGTCTATTGATGTTTCGACAAACGATGAGGTTCTGGCAAAGATGCCTAAAACATTACAAATATCCTCGGGCCTTCCCAAGCAGGTGAGAAAAACTCAGCCTGAGAATACGGGATGATTTGAACCTTGACTATTCATCTCCCCCTCGGCGTTCATCCAGGCGCTTGGATTTGCTTCTGGACGCAACATTTATAAGTTTGGATTCAGCTGAACGGCCTATGTTCCAGAGGAGGGTTGTGAGGGCAGTAGTTGTGACACTAGTGGTATTCGTATCCTTGTTTGCGACGATTACGACACTTCCGAAGACAGCAAGGGCAACCACGTACTTCGTGGGGGGAGTAGGGCCTGGGAACCAGACAACGATACAGGGAGCGGTGAACATGGCGGGCTTTGACGACACTGTATACGTCTATGGTGGAATCTACCGAGAGAACTTGATAGTTGGCAAATCACTCCATCTCATCGGAGAGAACAGTGCAACGACAATAATCGACGGACAGAACACGCAAGACGCGATAAGGATAGGTTCCGACTCAGTGGAGGTGACTGGGTTCACGATTACTAATGGTGGAACTGGTGTCGAGATCATGTCTTATGACAACTGCGTCATCTCGGCGAATGTCATCACAAACGGCGGGGTTGGAATCTATCTATCTGACACAGTTGGCACGATTGTCAAGGACAATGTAATCACCTCAAACAGCGGTGATGGGATCCGCATATATACATCAGGAGGTGCTCTCATTGAGAACAACTCAGTGTCTTCGAACATCGTTGAAGGCATCTACTTGTCATCTTCAGTTGGGAACACAATCAAGGACAATTTCGCGTCCAGCAACGAGCGGGGCATCTATCTAAGATCGTCCAGCAACAATGTGATCATTGGAAACACAGCTTGGAGCAACGACGATGGGTCCTACCCCTACGGCGCAGGCATTCTGCTTGTATCTTCAAGTGGCAACCGAATTGAGGATAACAACGCCTCATCAAATTACCGGTACGGCATCCGTCTCGAATCCTCTGCAAGCAACATCATCGTTGGCAACATGGTGTCGGCCAATTCACGTGGCATCAATCTTGAGTCGGCGAGTTCGAATGTCATAGAAGACAATCGAGTAATACTGAACGGAGGAGATGGCATCTACCTCGATTCCTCCAGCAGCAACACCATCGTCCAGAATAGCATATCTTCCAACAGTAATGGCATCGACCTGTATTCATCAGGAAACAACACGATCATAGGCAACAGTATTTCTTCAAACAGATACAGGGGACTTGAGCTTTCACTCTCAGACAGCAATTCGATTTATCACAACAACATTGTGGGCAACGGCTATCAGGCAACGGACAACGGGGCAAACGAGTGGGACGACGGATATCCTTCTGGCGGGAACTACTGGAGCGACAATATGGATGCTGACCAGTTCTCTGGACCAAACCAAGACCAGCCCGGCAGCGATGGAATAGGCGATAAACTATACTACATCTCACCCGGGACCAGCGTTGACCACTATCCAAAAGTGATTCCTAATGCAGTTCCTCAGTCCCCGCCATCCCAGCCGCAGAATCTCCAAGCGACACCAGGAGATGCCCGAGTGGACCTCACCTGGACACCTCCTGCATACGATGGCGGATCCCCAATCCTCAACTACCGAATATACCGACGGATCAATCAAGAGTCGGAGGAGTTCCTCATCCAGATAGGAAACGTGGTCGCATTCACCGACACGGGTCTGACCAATGGTGACAACTGCCGCTACTGGGTCTCTGCGAGAAACCTTGTTGGAGAGGGGTTGAAATCTGAAGTAACTGAGACGACTCCAGCGACAGTGCCCAGCCCTCCTCTTGGTCTCGCCGCAGTTGCGGAAAGCAGACTGGTAACCCTCACCTGGATGCCACCTTCTGACACAGGTGGTTCTCCGGTCACTAACTTCAAGATCTACAGAGGTGTGAGCTCCGGTGGTGAGTCGCTCCTCGCCGAGGTTGGATATGTCCAGCAATATGTCGACATAGGACTGGCCAACGGGGTGACTTACTACTACAGGATCACTGCGAAGAACGAAGTGGGCGAAGGTGTAATGTCCGAGGAAGTGGCCGCGACACCAGCTGCGATCTTGACCGTTCCAGGACAGCCAACACGACTTGTCGCTTCGACTGGCGACCGGGAAGTGACGCTGACCTGGGCACCTCCTGCCGACAACGGCGGCTCTCCCATTGCGAACTACTCAGTCTACAGGGGACCTTTCTCTGGTGGTGAAGCATTTTTAGTCGAGATCGGAGATGAACTCACGTATACTGACAGCGGCCTGATGAATGGAAGGACCTACTCCTATCGAGTCACAGCGAAGAATGCCATCGGAGAGGGTTCCAGGTCGGACTCAATCAGCGCCGTACCAATGGTTGTGCCCGGTCCACCGATTGCCCTCGCGGTTGAGGAGGGAGACGGACGCATCACCCTGAGGTGGATGCCTCCAATCGATGATGGCGGCTCTCCAGTCACTCACTACAGCGTCTACCGCGGGTCCTCCTCTGGCGGTGAGACTTATCTTACGACGCCCGGAGACATCCTCAACTATGTTAACACTGGATTGACCAACGGCGAGACTTATTACTATCAGGTGACGGCGTCGAACGCGGTGGGTGAGGGTGAGAGATCGACCGAGGTTGGTGCCGTTCCTTCGGTCACGCCGCCAAATCAGGCTCCATCGTGCACATTCACCGCCCCGTCATCTGGAGAGACCATCAAGGACAGGTTCGCGGTGTTGGGCACCGCATCGGACCCGGACGGGACAATTGAGTATGTCGAGATTAGGATCGATAACGGGGGTTGGACAAGGGCGCTCGGAACGACATCATGGAGCTACGATCTGGACACGACCGTTTTCTCGGACGGAGGACACACAATCTATGCACGGTCATTCGATGGTACTGAGTATTCTGGTCTGGATGCACAAACTGTCACCATCAGGAATCCTGGGGAGCTCCCCCCAGACATCTCCGTGTTTGAGGAAACTTGGTTCTGGGCGGTGTTGATCATGGGAATCATCGTGGCGATCGTGTTGTTGCTCTACCTGAAAGAAAAGATGAAACCTGAAAAATCTGCAATGAGAGGGAATTCAGAGGAGGAGTCTCCGGAAGGGCCCGAAGAGAAAGGGCGAGTGCGACCTCCAGTGAAGCCGACGACCGAGTAGCCCAACATGGACTGGAGTATTCACGACCTCAAGCATTGGAAAAAATGACTAACCGCTAAACTGCCACTCGGCGTATGCAACGATGGCGATCATAAGAATGCCGAAAAGTACGACCAGCTTGGGATTGACCTTGAGGGCCTTCTCATCCTCTGAATCGAAGTATCTGATCAATCCGGCCGCGGAATGGAATCCTTCCTTCTTGCTTTCCTTAGGCAATCTCCGACCTCGAGGTGTCAATTAACGAATGGGATATAAATAGGTTTCGTGGATGGTCGATGGAAGGGTGCAAGCATGTGCGGAATGTTGATTCTGATTCTTGGTTATGTACAAAACCAAAGAATGGCGTGGTGATGGTCGATCTCCAGCAGTTTTTGGTTATACCTATAACCGAGTATTTTTACTAGCAAATATCAAATACTCCTGCTCAGATATACCTCCCGGATATTCATGGGAAAGACGGAGACGATCAAGGAACGGGCGGTCTATGTTTACCTGCCTTCCGTCGAGATGAAGGAGCAATGGACGAACCATGCGGAGGAAATGGGAACGAGCCTGTCCAAATTCGTGATGGAGTGCGTGAGGGAGTACGTGGAACAGAGGGAAGACTCCACCTTCGTAAGACGCGGGGAACTCGTCCGTGAGACGGGAAAGCTCAGAGAGAGGGTACGAGTCCTTTCCGAGGACTTGGAGGCCCGCAATGCCCTCATAGCCCGCATGGAGGATGAGATCCGTCGATACAGGGCACAAATCTTCTCGGACAAGGAGTTCCAAGGCATCAGGACGTACGACAGGAGGCTCATAGAGGCTCTGAAGTCAGGCACGATAGTCTCCGACGACCACCTACTCGCAGAGCTCGGAGCAGGACCGCGGGACGCCGATGCGGTCAAGTCGATCGCAGGTCAACTGGAAGGACTCAGAGCGTATGGTCTGGTAGAGAGAACTCCGAAAGGATGGAGGTGGAAGGGTTGAGTCTCGCTCAATCCCCGTTTCCATCAGAGGAAGACCTCATTGAATCCTTCGAAGAAGACCTCACTCTCAGAGACCTGGGAGCGGAGGCCAAGAGACATTATCTGGCATATCTTCGAATCGCTTCGAGCTTCCTCAACGGTCGAGGGAAGAGCCTTCTCGACCTTCAGGACCTCGACGTCCTTCGCGGATTCTTGACCTACTTGAGGAAGGAACGGAAGGTATCCACGAAGACAGCGCATCACTATCTCACCGCCCTCTCCTCATTCTGCGACTTCCTCCTTCTCGAGGGGTACCTTTCATCCAATCCGATACCAGCCTTTAGAAAGCGCTACCTGGCAAGCTACCGCTCCTCCAGGGGACTGTCCAGAAGGAAGGTCATATCGTCCGAGGAAATGGGAAGGCTGATAAACTCCGTCCTGAGCCCAAGGGATAAGGCCATCCTCACCGTTCTGGCGAAGACGGGTGTCAGGCGGGGGGAACTGGCTTCCATCGACATCGACGACGTAGACTGGGAAAGTGGATGCATAGACCTCAAACCGAAGAGAAAGAGGACGAACAGACTGGTCTTCCTTGATGAGGAAGGCCTCCGCGTCCTGAGGTCCTGGGTAACCGTTCGAGATTCCTATCTTCAAGACCTGGAGGAGAGAGCCCTGTTCGTTGGAGAACCCGGCACGAGACTCTGCACCCACTCTGTCTACCAGATAGTCACCAAGCACGCCGGTCGTCTTGGCATCCACGATTCCGGGAGCGAGGATCTGGAAGGCAGATTCACGCCCCACTGCTTCCGGCACTGGTTCACGACCATGCTCAGAAGAGGCGGCATGAGGAGGGAGCTGATCCAGGAATTGCGAGGGGATTCCAGAAAGGACGCAATAGACATCTACGACCATATCGATCCCGAGGAACTGCAACGAGAGTACCTGCGGTGCATCCCAGCCCTCGGCCTGTAGCTTGCACACCATGAAGTAAACGCAGAGTGGAGGCTGTATTGAGTGATATGGGCCCAGCCGGATTCGTTTCCGAATGGCTGGCTGAGAATCATTCAGACCTTGAAGAGGCAGCACTTCGGTTTATTCTTCCCCTTTTTAGAGACTAAACGAAGTAGTATTCAGAAAAGTGTAGACTACACAAGAAGACCTTGGATGTAGAGATTCCGTCTACGATCTCTGATACAACGCCCGAAGACCGAAACCGAGGGATCCGAAGTCAGAACGGAACCGGTCTCCCTCATGCCTCCCATTCACAAGTCCATCAGAGACTTGAGCCTCATTCACACCGGGCAAGAGTGTATATGATTCAAGCATGTCAAGGCTAGAACCTCTAGTACCTTCAAAGAGTGGGGCCTTTCGATACGCGTACATCAACGAGGTCTCTCCCTTTCCTTTGCTTAAGCTGAATGTGACATGAGGAGTATTGCTTGAGTCCAAAGCCATAAAGAGATCATCACTTCCTTCTCCAATACTCTCTTTCTGCCACCCCTCATTCGTCTTCCAGGCAAAGGTCACCTTCCCTGCCTTCAAATAACATATGGCTGGAAGTCCGTTTGACTGTAAATCCAACGAAATGGTACGATAATCGGAGTCAAGTCCATCATCTACCGTCTCGATGTTCCACTCACCCTCCTCTTTGATGGCATATTGAAGCATATGCTCATCATCAAATGCCAAATGAACTGTGCCGCTCACCCCAACACTGATGGAGCCAGAAGCTGTGGTCGTACGAGTTGAGGTGATCGTCTCAAAAGACCAGACACTGTCGGTACGTACAGCGTGTACGAGTTCCTCCGAGGTCAGATATGTGAGATGGACATCGCCGCCCTGCCCCAGGGCCATAGAAGGTGAAACCCCTACGAGGCCGAGGTTGTCAATCCTCCACGCAGTGCCGTTTCTTTCAGCTACTCTAACCGTTGAATAATCTTGACCACCATAGTAAGCAACAATGGGTCGAACTGTCTTCCCAATCCCGTCAAAGGTCAGAGTGGGATACGTCGGACGACCAACATCTATAACCTCGAAGGACCAATTGTCTGATTTCGCAGCAAGTCTCAAGTCTATCCCCGACTGATATAGAATATTCGGCCTTTCTTCTGAATCCAACTCAATCCAGTTCCAACTACCTGCTTGAATCTCGTCATCCGCGATTTCGATACGCCACAGTCCACCGACATTAGTCGCATATCTCAGGCTAGACTTAGAGCCATCCTCAAGGTATGCGTAACTTATATGAGCGAATCCTTGTCCATCAAGATCCATTGACAACCAACGTCCCATGGTAACATCAGTACTCTGTTCTGACCTCTGAGATGAGTCTACAATCTCTGTTGCCCAATTGGATTCGATAGAAGATTTTGGATTGGAAGTAAGGATGAGATAGGCAATGGAAGACCCAAGGACCAAAGCGAGAATCACAGCGATAGTTGCTATTCCCGAAGGTCTACTAGAGTTCTCTGCCCGGGGATTCAGAACATCCTTCGACTTCATCAGCCTATCCTCCGCAACTGGACACTCATTCACCACACCTACAGGAATATGCCCTTACATTCGAGTAATATGAGAGAATACTTAAGAATTCGTACAAAAATATAAATATGAGAAATCTCTATCAGCAGGCGAGGAGGACGATATTGTGGAGGAATCAGTAATATCGCTAGGTGAGTTTGTCGAAGGGGATTCGTTAAATGAAGTGCAACAGCATGGTCAGACTGTTCAACGTAGCAATGGCGGCGCCCGCAGGTCGGCCAAAGCAATCTTAGTCGTATCTTTGTTCCTCATTAGCGGGATGCTTGCCACTTCCCCGCAGAATGTCAGAGCTTCAACATGGATGGAAGAAGGAAACTTCTTTGTATACAACACAACTGAGAACATAACTTTCCCTGAAGAGAGTGAAGTGTTCTTCGAAATCAACATTACTATTCTTGATGTTACTGCCAATAACGTTACATTGCGATATCATTCCTATAATCCGATAGACATGTACCCATCCCACAATCTCACGGACACATACAATAAGACAACAAGAGAGAGCGAAAAAGTTCCCGGTTACTACGCATGGCTTTGGATCAATAGTAGTGATTTAACGAATGGAACAGTCCTTGTGGAGGACCACATCACTTCCGTGGGAAATGGAACTCCGAGTCTTGAGCTCCTATTGTGGAGTGATGTGTTTGGAAATTCTACTGAGTATTACTTCCGCAAGAGCGACCTTGTCTTTGATCATGCAGTCGACCACAGAATCAACGCAACTCTTGAATTCAATGGAACAACTGAATACACGACCTATGGTCAGGGACGCTCAGGTTCGAACGGAGGCTCGTCCGAATCAAAGAAGAGGCCTTCTCCATCCGATACCGGGCCACCTGGCGGCATGAGATCTGTGTATACAATACTGCCTCCCTGGAGTGATTGCGAACCGATTAAAGATGATTATGAAGAGGGTAGCGGAGACGCTAGTAGTGAAATTCTCTGTAACGCGTGGGGGCGTTATGAAACCTATGCCACTTGGGCGCACACACCTTTGCATGGTGAAGCAGGTGCGGAAGGTTATGTCGGTTGGAATGATGAAGATCCATATGGTTTTTCCCCTCCGGAATCCAGAACATACTGGGTCGTGTTCAGTTTCAGGGTGAATTCGGGATACATTTGGACGAAGGCTATGGCATTAAGCTTCCAGGGTATACGATTGGGCGTATCGGCGGCCTACAACTCTGTGAATTTTGGCGGATACATTCAGGATCCCGCAAGTGTTCCCAACGTTTTCTATGAAGTTAGGGAGTTGGACCATTGCTACAGTGATTCATCTTCATCGATTTTTTGGCCGGATGAGTGCAGGATAGACTGGTGGCAGGATTTGCTTTTTGTCTCATCCATGGTCTACTTGGACTCTCACAAGACATACTATTATGGAGCTTGGTACTATAATCTCAACGTAGCCTGGGCCAACGGGGCTGCGTATGCAATAGCTCAAAGCGATCTCTGGGGATTCTGGTACGCCCTCGAGCTCTACTATTAGGGAAGTGCGGAAAGCATTGGGCATGTGAATGGCGGCTCTCCCGATGTCTGCCTGAGCCAAGTCGGGAATCTGTCGGTCCAAATGACGCTCAAGAAGACCTATTGATATCCCACGTCCTTCTGATAGACGCCATGTCTCTTCCCAACGAATCATAGGGAATTCAGAGACATGACTGGAGTCTGTAAAGGATGAAAACCTGAGTGGGGAAATTGCGTCTATCCATCTCCTTTCAGTGTCGTCTCGAAGATTTGAACGGAAACTGTCACCTTCCTCGTTTGGATACATGGTTTTCTCTCCTAGAGTCACCTCTATGTGCCAGCGGATGCACGGTAGCACTCATTGACGTGACAGTATTTGGCTTGAGAATACAGTTGAAAGAGAGTGGCGGAGGTTCTCCACTTGTCAGCATCATATACATTCTCTGGTTTCTTAATCCACGCAAACCTTTCGTGCCCGCCAGGTATCCCTTCCATTCGAAACAATGCGGACTCCTCGCTCTCTTTCGCTGTCATCTCTTTGGAATCGGATCCACACGCTTCAAAGGATTTCCTTCTCAGAAATTTGCTTTGGAGTCCCGCCACCTCCCGAAGGCGAACACGTATTTGGTTCAGATAGACACGATCACTGTCCCAATTCTGAGTACCTGGGACCGTGACAGGTTATTACCCTGACGCTAACTGTATGGATTTCCATTATATGCCCTCATTCTTCTCTATCTCCTGATGACGAGGGCGTTGCTGTTCACAGGTGTGCTTCTTTTGAGCGCGTTCTCCCTCCAGGCGTTTTCTTCTCAGGCCGAACCACAAAACCAGATTGTCTTGAAACGAAGTAGGATTCAGAGAAGTGTAGACTAACGCAAATGGGATGGCGGAGCTCGTACTTCCAGCATGCTCCTTCTCTTTCGGCACTTATCTCAAGATGGGTCGTCTCGCTAAGGCTTAAATGCGACATCATCTTATGTGAATTCATCGGAGGCACGTGTGTGGAATGGGAAGAATTCATAAACTCGTTCTGGCCGCTCATAATCTTGATTGCTAACATAGTCTTAATTACGTTCAGCGCCTGGATGGGTTACAAATACGGCAAGAAGGCTTGGTTGGATACAAGCAGAATGGAGAACGCCAAAGAGAGATTGACCAATATTCTGATTGATATGGAGGATGATGCCAGCGATACTGAGAGACGGATAAGAGCATTCGAAGAGAATCCGTATGATGACAATGAATCATTTTTCGGATTGAATAGAAGACTGGAACACTATTCCAAACTCCCAATCTTCGGTCAAATCAGAATCCAATATGAAGAACTACATTCACAGATCACAGGATTCTTCCGGAGTCTTGACGAGACGCATCGATTTCGAACTCAAGCGAGAAGAGATATCCAGAAATGCGTTGAAGACACGCTGAATGACTTTGTCCCAGAAGATAGAGTCATGGTCGATTCCGAATATGTGGAGAACAAAGACGTTGTAGTTGAGAAGATCAATGCCCTTGGTCCTTTGGTCACCTTACTATACCCCGCGATAGTGGTGAATTGGTCACCGGAGAAGACCCTCAAGAAGTTAGAAGGGGAGAGGTCGTGGCGAGGAGAGTTTGCTCGTTTCTCTCCTCTTAGTATCGATAGGTCGGATTTTGTGAATCAGCTGTATATGAAGTTGGATATGTATGACAGCATAGGGAAGTACGCGACGGCAAGGAAGAGTATCTTGGATTCGCACGAATCGCTGATTGGCGGTCTCTCAAAAAGAATAAACGAAGACACAAAACTCGCTTTTCCTGAGTAGTCTCTGCTACAGCGAAGACCGCCCACCGATCCCGCAAATGCTGATGACAAGTCAAAGGCGTTGCGTTGGTAAGCGGCAAAAGGTGAATTCAACCCAGCGCTATTGAAGGATCTCCTTGCAGATAGCGTAGATATAGGCGTATGAGTGGCACGAACCCAACCTCTGACTTGAGGCCAGCAAAATCCGTATCTACACTACCGATAATCATGGCATTGGAGGGTGATTGGCGAGATGAAGGCCATCGATGGGCGATATTTCCGCAAATTAAGCAACGTCGGCAAGAATCTGTATATTCTAGCCTCAGTCCTCGGATCCATCGGGACGGTAGGCGTGTGGATATATGTGTGGCTTTTTGCTATCGCTTGGGCAAATGGTCGAATTGTGGGACTAGAAGCGGGGCTTTATACATTCCTCATGATAGTATTGGCAATAACTTGCACCATACTCATATGGAACGTTTGGAAAGGAATCCTAGAAAGGCAGAAGCCAAGGTTCTAACCATCAGCGTCCTTTCGTCCTAGAAGCCCAACCTACTAGGACATGTCGTGACCAGTTATGCTGGACCACATCTCAGCACATGATTCGCTGCTTCTTCTGTCAATGCATAGACTTCAACACCCCCATCTTTTCTGCGGTATTTGAGGTGGTGGAAATCCGAGTTAGGAGAAGGTTGAATCGAGATAACATCTTCCCAACCCAAATCGAGCTTTCTTCCGGATTTGAAGACAATCTGGACGCCTTCCGGACCAGCACCTATTTCTATTGGGACAATTAGGCTACCTAGAACGCCTCCAAGGATAAGGAGGTATGGCAAGAGTGAGAACAGCGCAACCCTCCAGAGTTCTGCTCCAAAGGCGGTAGTGAGTACAAACATGGCGATGGACCCGGTAACTGCAATTACCACGCCTACCATGTAGATCGGTCGGCGGTTTATGTCAATGCTTACGTACTCCATGTTCTGTGAATTCATATGACTTCCCTCCTCTTTGGTTCTTTACCTCCAAGGACGGAATCGAAAGGGAGCGTATTAAATCAATGTCCTGCAAGTAGGTAGATGCAGGCATATGGGAGGCACAAGCCGAGGTTCTAGTAGTGGCCACCAAAATCTTTAACTATCGAATCCCATTTCCAAATCGGATTGGAAGGCGGTCTCTTTGGACCCAAAAACCGGCGGAACAGTGTTGGTGATCATAGGAATTCTAGGTATCTGCATAGGCGTTTTCCTGATTTTGCTCTATGAAGGACAACCTAATGAATGTCTTGACAATTCAATGCATATCGATGAGCAATGCGTGATTGCCAAAACCCTCTACAATTACGGAGTCATTGGCGTGATTATCGGAATCATATTTGCAGTGGTCGGAGGAATAGTGATGGCCATAAAGGGCGGGGACCGCTATCAATACACCTGCCCTCGATGTCAAGCAACATTAGTCTACCAACATTCACCAACGAATTGCTCAGACTGTGGCCTGCCTATCAATTGGTCAGAGGCGCGAATGCCGAAGAAATGAGAGGCACAAGCCGAGGTTCTAGCTTCTTTCCCACCCTAGCTCGTCGTGTCAGTCGAGCTTCCTCTTTGTCCATTCGGTCCTCGATATCAGCCAACCACCTCGTTATCTTGGCGAGGGCAAAGGTGAAGAGGGCCAAGAATACAGTGGCAATGACGAGCGCGACACTTGCGAACACGAGCGCCCAATCAGACATCACCATCTGGCCACCTCTCTAGTCTTAGATCTTGACTGCTACACTCCCATCCTTGCGGAAAGTCAGTTCAGACCGAGTGCCCAACGTCAGGCAGATGCTTGTTACCCCACCCACATCCTCTCCAAAGCCACCAACTGTATCGTACTCTACTTCCAATATGGTTTCTATGGGTATCTCCACCGAGAGGCGATTGGATTCCTCTCCTTCTTCCAGCGTACTGTAGATTGAGATGCTGTTTCTAGAATCTCCTGCATTCCAACCAAACTCTTCGAGTTTCTTGACCAACTCTTCTCCAACTTCTTCAGATATACCTGCTGCTCTTTTGAACATTGTTCTTTCCTCCTTTTACTACTCAGTCTCCTTCTCCTCCCAGAATCCCACGAATCAGCCCCAAACTGCAATTCGTTGTGGGCAAATAAAGCCTTTCCTACCAATCTAACAGTAGGACGGCTCTCGCTTTTCAAGGGACAGTCTTTAGAGCCCCGCCGCTCCCCGATGGCAAACACGAGGATGTGAGATGACGGAAGAGGTAGATCAGAACCCCTAGTTTTGTTGCACTTACACTAACTGTATTCACTTCCTTTATGACACTTCAGATTCTTCTATCTCCTGATGACGAGGGCGTTGCTGTTCGCAGGTGTGCTTCATTTGAGCGCATTCTCCCTCCAGGCATTGTCTTCACAGGCCGAGCTACAGAACTCGATTGTCTTGAACGAAGTAGGATTCAGAGAAGTGTAGACTAAGGCATCGGAGAGGGCGATTCTTCGTCCTCCCCAGACCCAGGTATTTATTCCAGTTCAGGCGAGAGGTTTACCAATTCGTTTCGCCAGTTGAAGAGATCCCATGAAAGTCTTTCTTGAACCCTCTTGAGCACAGGTTCCAGATCTTTGATTGCATCTGGATATGTTGCTCCACGGTTGGCACCGTCGAATGCCAGGAGGAGTTTGTCCACATCCTCTTTCAGAACCTTGTCACTTCCAAAGTCCAGGTGATGGTGGAGCTTGCGAAATACAGCGACCATTCCCTGGGGAATTCCGCCGAGAACAAGCGGTTTCAAAAGCGTTTCTGAAGGCATATGAACGACTTGTTCCGCGAGTTCTAGCTTCCTTCCCACCCTAGCTCGTCGTAACCTTCGAGCCTCTTCTTGGTCTCTTCGTTCTTCGATTACGGATAATCGCCTCGTCGCCTTGTAGAGTGCCCAAGTGCAGAAGGCCAAGAGGACAGTAGCCATGACGAGCCCGATACTCGCACCTACGAGGGCCCAATCAGACAGCGGCATCAGACCACCTCTCCAGTCTTAGATCTTGACTGCAGAAACACCATCCTTGAAGAATCTCAGTTCAGACCGAGTGCCCAAGTTGAGGGTGATGCTTTCTATCGGGGCTTTTGTGTCTATCAGCTCCTCGTTCCTTCCCATGGACTCGTGCTTTGTGGGCGAACCTTCCGTATAGTATACCACTTCCAGTATGGTATCTATGGGCACTTCCATCGAGATGCCGTAGTGCGTCGTCTTTCCCTGAGCTGTTTCTTCCACTTGTCCGTGTCCATTTATTGAGATCGTGGTTCCAGTATCACGGGCGTCCCAGCCAAACTCCTTCAATCTCTTAACCAGCTCCTCCCCAACTTCCTTGGATATACCTGCTGCTCTCACATACATACTTACTCGCCTCCTACCCCACATCCACTTGGCTGAAAGAACGGCAGGCGAGTATTTAAGGCTACAGGCCAAAGTGAGTACCGAAACTGAAAAATACTCGTTAGAGAATCTCCCAATGGTCATTCTGATGACGGCCGATGGAGGGCGGACACCGGGGGACAGTGCGAAAGCCACATGGATTGAGGTGATTTGTTATGGCAGACTATATAGATAGAGTGATGATGTGGAATTCCTACCTTGCCGAGGCTAGGAACTATGCAAAGAAACTTGAAGAATCCGGCAATGTTTCAGGTATTTCTGACATTCCTCTCGAAGGCGACACTTTATCACCAGAGGATCATTATTCACTAATGACAATACTACATATCGCTCTTGCCATTGAAGCGAGAACAAACCATTATTTGCATGAGCTCGAAGAACGAGAAAAGGTAACAAGAAGTGAGAGAGATGCTCTCAAATGGTTGAACTTCAAGAATAGGTGGGTCTTGCTTCCTAGAATTGCGCGCGCGGATGAGCATGTAGATTTTGAGGTGTGGCCACATCTGGCAATTTCCAAAATACACAAATTGAGGGACAAGTACTTTCACGTGAAATTTGAGAGGAACGAGATAGTTCGTGAGATACCCAAGAAGAATGAGACATTGCAGTTATATAACATGTTTATTGAGGCGCAAGAAGATATGAATGTCGTTCTTGGGAGAATAGATGCAAAACGACCTGATGTTCTGAGTAAACTCAAAGTCGAGCCGTATGATGAGTGAGGGGGTCTCCTTTCTGATTCCCAGAAAGGATTTAACTTCATGATTTGATGTCGGGAAAGAGGGAGTGTCAGTACCAATGGCGAGAATCTCAAAGGGACCCATTACCACCTTCAAGGAGAACATCAAAGTAGCCAGAGGATTTGTGAAACTGCATTACTATATCAATGACCTCCTGACAACGGGAGGCGATGAGAGCGTCGGAAATCTGGTGGAATTCACTGACCAACTACTGGAATCCTTGGGGGTAGGGTTCACCTCAATGGGTGAGATGATCGCAGGGCAACTCCAATCAGAGGTCGAGACTGGGTTGGTTTCTCGTGGTGAAGAGGGGATGAAGCAGTTTGTGGATTCCGTACGAACGGCTTTGAGTCCCTCGTTAGAGAGGGCTGTTGAAACGATTGAGGAAGTCAAAGCAGCCGTGGAGAGAGGTCTTCTGCAACAGTCCTTGGTGATTGCTGTCTCTGCTTTGGAGGTCTATCTCCATGATGTAACTGTGGAGGCCGTATCTGGATACCGGTATATCGAACAACGGTTTACCGCCCAGCTGTCAGAGAGGTTTGACTACAGTCATCTTCGCCAAGCCGAACATGATGTACGGAAGGCCGTGGGGAAAGCAGTAGCTGATAGCTATAATCTCTACGATTCGAAAAGCGTCAGGCGACATCTGAGGACCTTATTGAATCGAAAGCCATATCTAGAGACACAAGCAGACCTGAAACGATTTCATTCCATCGTCGCCTATCGGAATCTGGTAGCTCACCGAGCCGGCAAAATCGACAATGTATTCAAGAAAGAAACCAGCCACAAGGGAAGAGTCGGGAGCATTGTTGATATCTCTCAGAAACTCGTAGAAGATGCTCTCATATTCGTAGAAGACATCGCCACAGATGTTCAGGAAGGTCTGGAGAAGCAGAGAGCGGGAGGATAGGACGTGTTCTGACTGTTAACAACAGATGGGTTTTGGAGCCTCGTTGACCAAAAGGCTTTAGCGTGACGAGGGTGATATTGGCATAATGGACAGCGAATCGGAACACAACTCAACTGAAGATCCTTATTCTATCCTCGGGATATCTCCCGGAGCATCACTAGAAGAAATCAAAGAGGCGTATCGGAAACTGGCAAAGAAGTTTCATCCTGATGTTGAAGGTGATCCTGACCAGTTTCGCAAGGTCAAAGAAGCCAAGGAAAGGGCAATTGCTGCGCATGAAACCTCAACAGATTTGGTTGTATTGAGCAAGACTGACTTGGAGCGCTTTGCAGATGAGGCCCACATCCGACTGCTGCTAACCACTGAAATTATGCGACAAAGCTACCTCGAAAAGGAAACATTCAGAGCGAGAGAGAATACGCGTTTTCTCATTAGAGGGGGCATATTGATTCCGATCCTACTTTTCACCCTTTCGATCGTTCAGCAAATGCTTCGGATGAATCCGACAACGTTGATTGGGCTGGCAAGTGCAGTGGTGGCGATTGTCCTCGTCGTTCTGCAAACGATCAAAGAACGAGCTTTGGCTCGATCTGAGAAATCAAGAGATACTCTCCGGCACAGAGATATGGGGGACAAATTCCATATCCTTGAAGGGCTCGCCCTTGATCCTACCGTGTTTGAGGCCTTTCGAAAGAAGGTTGGGGAAAAGGGGGCATTCTCTTTTGAGTCTGCGGCTGCGGTATTGTCCATGGTTGCCCTAAAGGACACGAGACTACAATTCTCACACGCCGAGATGACGTTTGTTATCCTTCGTTGGGAGGATATGGGGAGGCTGAAACGCTCAATGCGTCATGGAGTAGTATATCTTGACTTCCAATCGGATATCTAGTCTCCAGAAGACATGGGTTGGCAGTAAAGGTGTTGAGGATTCGACAGTCCTTTCCACTGTGACTCTTTTCTCTGATTCCTGAAAGGAATGGTGGGCAACGTTTTGGAGCCCTGATGCCTCCCGATGGCGAGTCTGCCAGAACCGTGTGCAAAGTGACAAGACTTTCAACTCCTTGCGCAACCTACGGCATTCCTGAGAATCCTCAATAGGGCACAGGACATTAGGCTATTGACTGCCCACCAACCACCCTCGCCTTGCCATCAACAATGTGAGGGCGGTGGGCGGTCTCTGGGGGCATATGAGAGTGGTAGACCCGCTAGAGTTTGTCGAAAACCAGAACTTGCGTAGACAACTACTGTCAATAAGGTCGAATACTGGCTCGGTCATCGATAGCAGGGAACTCCGTGACTTGCTGATGGGCTTCCGCGGCCAGAAGGGCATCTATAAACCTAGCAGGTCCTCTCACGCACTGTGGGTGAGGGAAACGTTGCGCGGACCATACCCGGACCGAGAACCCGAAGTCTTTCCTGATGGATCATGGATATACCACTATACACCTGAGGGTCGAAAAGGGAAAACAGACATGGATTTGGACACTAATCGGTCTCTACTGATGTGCATGGAAGACCAGGTTCCCGTGGGCGTTCTACGACAACGGATGGCAGAGCCTGGAGAAAGCTCCTACGAAGTGCTTGGTTTGGCATATGTAACAGGCTTTGATGGTACGCACTTCATCCTAAAAGGCGAGCCAATCAAGTGGGACGAAGACCCAGTGGCTGGTAGAACAGTTCCCGGCTTCCAGCCGTTTGAGCGAGAATCACCAATGAGGTTGGAGACATTGAGAACTCAGCGGGACATGAGGTTCGGAGTGGCAGTACGCCGCGCGTACAAGGAGAAGTGTAGTCTATGTGAGGTTGGCTACCGGGTTCATGGTCGCATCGTCGGCCTTGAGGCTGCCCACATCATCCCTGTCGAGAATCGTGGTACATCACTCGATGTTCGCAATGGCATCCTGCTTTGCAGAAATCACCACATTCTCTTTGACGAATATGCGTGGGTTCCAGACGAGGATTTACGAGTCCTTGTGACTGCGGACGATGAGTTCCGAGCCAGCGCCACCGCTAACTGCATACTGGAATGTGAAGGAAGACGTTTGCCGAATCTGCCACCAAAATTGGATTTGCTACCAGCGGTCGAGGCGTTGAAATACCGACTAAACAAGTTTAGAAACGTCTGATTTTAAGAATTGTCCCTGGACGATATGGAGGTTGAAACGAATGCAGGGATGGGAATTCAGATGCCTCCCGATGGCGAACACGAGGGTGTCGTGTTCTGGGAAGCAACGAGGTTTCTCCAAGATGGAATGGCATTGATGCTAAAAAGAGCTTTGTGGGTTGAAGTTTGACTGATTAGTCAAAATCAGTACATAGATATACTCGAGATGCTTGATGGAGAAGTGTGGAGATTGGGGAGTATCTTAAAGAACTGAGGCTAAGTCGTTCATTAACTCAGGATGAGTTATCCGATTCAATTCGTGTTTCGACTAGTCATCTCTCAAGGATTGAGTCAGGGAAACTACCCCCTTCTGACGACTTGCTTGAGAAGCTTGCACCTGCCCTTCAGGTTAGACCTGAGGAACTACTATTGGTATCTGGAAGAGTCCCACGGACTTGGACAAAGGTGATTGGCACCAGTCCTGCTGACATCACTTTGAAGTTAGAAGAGATCATCGCCAAAAGACAAGAGGAGGAAAGGCATCAAAAAGTCACCCTAGAATTGGAATCCGACGAGAAGAGTGCAATCGAAATCGAGAACGGCTTCCCCTTTGAGGGTTTGGCACCAATTGCAGAATTGGAGAGTTGGAGAAAAGAAATCAACCGGCCAATCTACCACATGCACAAGTGGTGGGCACAACGCTTGGGAAGTGTCTTTCGTGCGATCCTGGTCGCTGCAAATTCACCAAAGAACACCGATGTATTGGATTACTTCTATCGGAAAGCCCGAGTCCCTGAGATAATCGTCTATGACCCCTTCATGGGCAGTGGAACAACCGTGGGAGAAGCTCTCAAACTGGGGGCTAGAGCAATAGGAAGGGACATCAATCCTGTATCCTACTTCGTGGTGAAGAACGCTATGAGCACCGTTTCGATAGACGAGGCAATCACGACTTTCAAAGCTGTTGAAAAGGATGTTGCTGAAAGAATAGGATCTCACTATAAAACTGAAGATGGCTCGGATGTACTCTACAATTTCTGGGTTATGGTTGCTGAGTGCCCGAAATGTGGAAATCTAGTTGACCTTTTCTCAAGCCGCATATTCTCCAAGCACGCCTATCCATCTCGCCACCCTGGGGCCAAGTCACTCTGTCCTAAATGTGATTCAATTGATGATGTGAAATATCAAGACGACCAGAGTGTATGTGGCTCGTGTGGTGAACGATACAATCCCCTGATGGGGAATGTGAACAGATCAAAGGCCACGTGTCCTGACTGCAGAACACCGTTTTCGATAGCTGGAAGTTTCAGAACAGAGAAAAGAGTGCCATCCTTCAGGATGTATGCGAAGATGGTTCTGACCGAGGGGGGCAAGAAGGAGTATGTCTCCATCAACGGCTTCGACAAGGACCTTTTTGAGTCAGCCTGCGAGGAACTTGGGAAGAGAGAGAATCCATATCCCGATGTTCCAATATCCCCGGGTCACAACACAGATCAAGTCTTGAACTACGGGTACACCCACTGGTTCCAGATGTTCAACAAACGCCAACTGCTTTGCCTGAGCATCTTGGCTGAGAGAGTTTCCCGGATAGAAGACACCACACAGATGGAGTTGTTCACCACTCTTTTCTCGGGAGTTCTGGAGTTCAACAACATGTTCACCTCATTCAAGGGAGAGGGGACTGGGGCTGTTAGACACATGTTCGCTCATCATATCCTTAAGCCAGAACGAACACCATTGGAAGCAAATCTGTGGGGAACCCCGAAAAGTTCTGGTTCATTCTCCACGCTCTTCAGAAGTCGCATCCTGAAAGCACTCGAGTATAAGGAGAATCCATTCGAGTTGAGAGCTATCGATTTCAAGGGAAAAACGAGGGGGCAAAAAGTCTACGATGTCAGTGAGCCAATTCGAGGTCCTATCGCATCATCGTTTGATGAATTCAAGGAAAGGGGGGAAAGGCTCTATCTCTCATGCGGAGACTCTTCGAAAACCGACATAGACAGCGGCGTTGTTGACCTCATTGTGACAGATCCCCCATTCTTCGACAATGTGCATTACTCCGAGCTTGCAGACTTCTTCCACATTTGGATTAGACACATAGTGGGAGAGGAAAAACATCCTTTCAGAGAACCCAGTACACGTTCAGACGAAGAAGTCCAGGATGCTGACCCCACTAGGTTCTCCAACAGCCTGACGAAGGTTTTCATAGAATGTGGCCGTGTATTAAAGGATGGGGGGAAGATGATTTTTACCTATCACCATTCCAGGCAAGAAGGATGGGAGGCAGTTCTGAGAGCTCTCTTGGGATCTGGATTTCGAATTGTCAATGTCCTTCCAACCAAATCTGAAATGTCAGTTGCAAGACCTAAACGTCAGGCAAAAGAACCAATCGACCTCGACATTATTATTGTGTGCAAGAGAACGGACAGCAAGAAAAGGAGTGCCTGGAATAGGGAGGAGTTGAAACGCTGCATTGAGAAAGCTGGAGAGCAGATTAGACGCTTCAACAGGACAGACAGAAAGCTCAGTCGGAATGACATCCGCGTTGTCTTGATGGCTCAGATTATCAAATCCATCTCGATTTGCTGTGATCTGGAACATGGATTGGAGGCAGTTGCACACGTAAATGGAGAAATAGAGGATGTGATTGAGAAAGTGTACTCAGGGCAAGTCGATCACAGACACAGTCAGAAGAAGAGGTAACATATCCTCCCACTTAGATTGCGTGCATGGGCCCCTAAGCCTCGAGATTCAGAGATTGCAGCCTGAACCTACCTCGAGCCTGAGTTCTAACATCTCTTGTCGGGCTGGGAAAGGGATTCTCAAGATCCACTACCTGGTGATTCTTTTCCACATCTTCTCGCATTCTATAGCAGTAGAATACTGCTCTCTTCCCTTCATAGGACCTGACTAGACGGTAGACCAAACACAGTTCACGGTCTGTCTTCATGACATTCCTGTCAGGATGAACCAAAGTAACAGCCCTATCCAGCTCTGAAGCACCAAGGGGATTCGGAAAGATAAGCATAGGTCGATTCCTATCCGCGCCATTTCCGTAGGTTCCGATTCCGATCTTCTTCTTTCTCTGGCCAACCACGGACTTATACAACTCGAAATCTTCATTCACAGCATTGCCGTCGCATAGTGTCAAAGCTGTGAGCTTGTACTTTCCAAGTTCACTTGATTCCTGGCAGACAAAAAGATAGAAACTTCGTATATGCAACGGCTTGTCATTCCTATCATATACAGTAACGGTTCCGCATGGTGGCGTCGTGTTGTAGTCAAGCCCAGATGCCCTAGCCACTGAACCACCTTTTGTTCTTTCAAGTTTCTTCACCTCAATCGCTAGAATGTTTGAAAGACTGTCTCGAAGTTGGTCTCTATCGCGTTCCTCACACAAATCCGGCCTCAGGATCACAATGTCGGGACTAACAAGAGCTGATGATTTTTCACATATCGCATTCTTCAGATTTCCACTGATGACTTCATAAATGAGTTCATCGAATGGGTCGTCTTGAGTGGTTCTCTTATCTCGAAGGTTGTATTCTATTGGATCTCCAGCATCGTTGAAGAAGTGGGTCCTGAGTGCATGGAAGACCTCGACCGTCAAATCGCTCTCACTCAACATGACCATCCGTGTCTTTCCACATATCGACCATTCCTAAATCACTTTCTATCGGCCCCGCATACCCGATTGTCCCGTATCTGTACGGAGACACTGTGGCAAAACAAGGGAGAACGCAAATGCGAACGCAATGTCCATTAATGTCAGCATAACGGACATGTGCTTCTACGAACAGGAAGTCAAGAAGCTATGTCCTCAATCACAGTTCTCGCGGATGATGGCTCTCATCAGTTTTAGAATTGACGCTTCCCTTCGGGACCCGATGGAGGAATACAAAATCCGTCCGATACAGAATGCAGTGGCCATTGAATTCTCATCTAGATGTTAGTCCGCTATATAGCCCTCTTCCACGAATGCGATGTTGGGGGATTTCGCGAAGCCTGGGTCTAACGCCATATACACTTGGATGGCTTGTTATTATGACCTCTGCAACTCTGGATGGCTTTCAACCCATTCAAGCATTAGACCATCTAACTCCGAAGTTATGTCCTTCTCTGTATCCTCCTCTATCACTCTCTTCTTTCTACAATTCATGCACCTTTGAAGAATAATAGTCTTATCGTAGACTTTGAAGTCGTCATCGATGTCGTCTTGATGATCCTTGTCAAGTACACCTACATCTGCCCAGTCGTGTTCATCATTCTCACACAGTGCAGACCTGCACTTTCCACCCATAGAATCATCTCCCTGTCTCTATAGACTTGGCTTTCCTCGATCGATTTCTAAATCTTGGAGCGACACCTCTATTTGTCATAACTCAGAGCAACAAATGAGTTACACACTCATAAATGTTACCTCGTCGTAACTCATTTGATGCCAAGGACAAAACGCAATTTCAACGTTTCCTTGTCGAAAGAGCTGTGCGACTGGATCGAGAAGAAGATTGAAGAGAAAGTGTTCTACAATCGTTCCCATGCCATAGAAGTTGCTGTGGACAAGCTGAGGAAAGAATCCGGGGATTAGTTGGATTCGTCGCCATTTCAGCTTGCCAGCTCATTCTTTGGTTGTTTTGCATCAAAGTCTGATAGCTTTTGCTGAACTGTTGGATAGAGCTATTGAAAGAGGTGGATCTAGAAAATGTCGGCCTTCTCATTGAACAACGACAAAACTTCCTGTGTCTTCTCCAATTGGACATCTGAAGGGAGCAAATGATAGAGGTGGAAAGGACTAGAAGAGACTTTAGGGAGAACAGAAGGGGGCTTACGGCGGTGACCTGGCACCCTCATTTTCTACATCTAGCTATGTGTTCACAATCGTCCAACTCGCCTCAGATCCAACTCTAATCCAATACCCAAACCCAGCCTGCAAGAAGTCCCCATCCGTCATGACTCTCAAGAAATACGGGGGAGCAAAGCCATCAAATCCCTCCATTCTCTCCACAGCAATGGCCACTTTGAGGTCCGCGACCATGTAGTTGCTGTCAAAAGAGGGAAAGCCCACGAGGTTCCATCCTGCTTGAAGGTTGATCGTGGTAGTAGTAGGAACAACTCCTGCAACAGTTAGGTTCGAATCCTGAGTAACGTTCACCCACAGGCCCATCGTGTGATTGATATTTTGAAGAGTTCCGCCATATGGCTTTGATTTCATTGAGAATTTCCATTCTTGGTCGATGGGATTGTAGGACCAAGCATTGTCGTAAGAGAGTGTCTGGAAGACTGTTTCAATGCTTTCGTCTGATTGGGCAAGTGGTGTTGAGACGAGGTTTGGGCCTTTTGAGAGGGGGCGTGTGAACTTGCCTGCCTGATTCTTCACACAAGTTGTGTTGTTGTTCAGGTCTACGGCACAGACGAGATAGAAATAGTCGTTGGGATTGCCTTCTCCTACAGAACTGTCAACAAAGCGATACGTTCCATTGGGGACAGAGGCCACCAGCCCGTAGCTCAGACCGCTGGAGTCATAGGTGGAGTTTCGGAAAACCTCATATCTCACTACCGATTTGAGCCCACCACCGTCGTCCGAGGACCCCAACCAGACCAGCGTGACATTCTCCATGTTTCGGCCCGAAAGTCTCGCGGTCAGAAACAACGGAGGTCGAGGGAAAATCGGTCCAGAAGGAGACATGAAGGGGTATCTGTCCCAGCTGTTGATATCTATCATGTAGGGTGTGTCACCAATGCCATCACTTCCAATCACATTCTGCAGAGGTCCAGATAGTTGGTCGTTCCCGGAATAATCACTCCAATAGTTGCCACCAGAAGGGTAGCCATCATCCCACTGATTGGTGTCCATGTCGTCATAAGCCTGATCCGTGTTGCCTACGATGGTGTTGTGGTAGACTCGGTTGAAGCTGGCCATTGAAAGCACAATTCCGCCATCGTTCCAGGACACGACATTCTCAGCCACGGTGTTGTTGCTTGAATCTAGGATGATGTAAATGCCGTTCCCATTATGGGAGGCATTGTTATGGACAATCGTATTGTTCCCGTAGGATGAGAGATAGATACCCGCTTGAACGTTGAAGGACGCTGTGTTTCCAGCGACTGTGTTATTGTCAGAAAGAATTAGGATGCCGGCCCCGTCATTCGAATTGACAACGTTAGATGTGATATTGTTGAACTTCGAGGAGGCAAATACAGAGAAGCCATTCAAGTTCAGAGAGACGTTGTTTTCCTCGAAGGTGTTGTTGTTAGATATATAGAGGGATATTCCATCCTCATTGCTTGATATATTGTTGCGGGAGATTGTGTTGTTGTCAGAAGACAGAACCCAGATGCCAACCAGATCGTTGCCTGACACGTTGTTGCCCATTATTGTGTTGTTCCTTGACAAGCTGATTTCCATTCCCACGGAAGCATTGCTTAGGTCTTGATTCTTCACGACCACATCAGTGCAATTCACGAGTAAGACCTGTCCCGCACCGGGTGGTATCGTTCCTCCGGATATGTCCTTCCAGTGGTACACAGGTTTGCCGTTGACAGTGTTCGAAGGGTCTATCGTGTGAGTGTTCCACTGCTCAATTCGACCTCCCCATCCGCCCCATATGAAAATCCCATTCCCCACCATCTGATTGCCGATGAGGGTGCTGTTCGTGGAGATCTGTATGTAGAAAGCGAGCGTGTTGTTTGATAAGGTGTTGTTGGTGATTGCGTTGCTTGATGAGCCCGAGAGAATGATACCATTGAAGTTGTCAAAGACTTCGTTATTGGATATACTACAGTTGTGAACAGAAGCAAGTTTTATCCCTGCATACGACACGTCCGTCCCGCTTCCTCTCACACTGAACCCGGTCACGTTCACCCAATCAGCAGTAACCTTCACAACGTTGCCGCTTCCGCCGCCGTCGATAATTGTCGTGTTCCTATCCTCTCCAACCATAGACAGGGTCCTGTTGATCAATACGTGTTCGAGGTAGATGCCGCTGTAGACGTAGATGGTATCGCCTGCGGAAGAAGCGTTTATGGCAGCTTGAATTGTCGTGTAGTTGCTTGGGCCCCCTCCCCCTACGTAGAGAGTGGTGGCCTGTGCTGCAAGTGGAACCGTCGTCAGAGTGGCAAAGGAAACACTTGCCAAGACAAGAAATACTACAACTAGGCTACCTTTTTTTGTTCCCATATATCAAGCATCCTCAATGTTGAAGCCACCTCCATGCTTAAGAATATTCTCCCTCAGACGTTGGCAATGGTTTTCATCAGCCTCTCAAATCTCAAAAAGAAGAAAGAAGAATAGGGCTTTCATCCATTACCTTCGATTCTTTTCGCTCCGTCGAGATGATGCAAATATAAGGGGGCTTACGACGATCGTGAGGATATGCCCTATGGAAGAAGGTGACAAAATGTCGTCCATCCCTATGGAGTGCGACAGAAACCAATGCAGTTTTCACCTAGCCAAAAAGTTGGATTCCAAAGCCCTCCACCAGGTTTTATCAGTTCTGAACTCCATGGATTAGTAGAGGGCTCCTTACTGTTCTTGTCGGGTTTCCAAGATATAACTTTCAATAGTCGCAAGTGCTATCCCATTGAAGGTTGAGGAATGGCTCGCACTGGAAAATCTACCTTCAACGAAGTCGCGGGGATTTACGATGAAGTCCGTCCAAGGTATCCGAAGAAGCTCATTGAAGATGTTCTGTTCTTATCCAGAATACCGGACGAGGGAAGAATGCTGGAAGTTGGGTGTGGAACGGGCCAGATCACCCTTTCATTTGCAGAGCACGGCCACTCGATGCTGTGTTTGGAACCTGGCAAGAACCTTGCCAAACTTGCTTCCAGGAATTGCCGACAGTACCCCAATGTAGTAATCAAGACAGTCTCATTTGAGGACTGGAATCCCGAGTCGGAGCTGTTCGACCTTCTGATTTCCGCTCAGGCGTTCCATTGGATACCTCCTGAAGTAGGCTACCCCAAGGCAGCTGAGGTGTTGAGAGATACTGGTTCCATCGCACTGTTCTGGAACGTCTATCCAGATCCGGACACCGAGTTCTTCAGATTATTACAAGACGTATACCAGGAACACGCTCCCCAGCTAGCTGAAAGATTTGCCCGAAGAGATCCGTATGAAGTTCGTATCAAGAATAGGGAAGACGAGATCAACGCAACGGGTCTGTTTGAGAAAGTGATAGTGAAACGCTACCCATGTTCAATGCCATACACTGGGGATCGGTACATCAAGCTGCTTGAAACCTTCTCAGACCATCGAATGTTGGATGACACTGCCAGGCATAATCTCTTTGAGGCCGTTGCGGATCTGATCGAGAGATTTGGGGGGACCATAACAAGACCTCACATTGTGGTGCTTTACTTCGCCAAGAAGAAAACATAATCAACCAATCGCAACCCGTTGCTATGACCGGCTTTGGAAGTCAGCCTTCAAGCCCGCCATCACCTTCATACTGAATGGAAAGAAAGTCGTAGTTCTTTTCGAACCACGTCATTTGTAACCTCTGAAAACAAGACCTCGATACTCTGCCTGGGACTGGTGGAATATCCTAGTACCCGACGAAGGTGAACTTTGATGAAGGACCATTTATCGAAATCTGGTATCCTTCACCTTGAAGGACATCCATGTCATAGACTCCCTGAGGCATCTCTTTTGCGTGATACTTCCACAGCTCGAATATCATGTGGGCCATTCCCGCGACATCGGGAATGGCATCACAGTACCAGTCCAGAGTGTGATCCTCCATCGGCCTCAACGGCAGTGCGAAGGTGTCAGATCCTCCTTCGTAGACCACCGTGGTCACTCCAACGCTGTATGTGCTGCTCCCCGTTCCACTGGTTGAATCCAGTGGAATGATCATGTAGTACTGCTCGCTTTTCTGATTACCGATGATCCCAGTGTCTCTCCAATACGTCTCAGTCGTGTTCGCTATTGGAGACAGAGAGAGATCGTGGAGACCGTCCCTCTCGTCACTTCTGAAGACGAGATATCGATCAGCACCGACTGGAGCATTCCAGCTCAGATTGACGTCGTTTCCTTCGATTCTAGCCGCAAGGCTCTTTCTGAATACGACTGGGTCTCCCAATCCTTCCTGGAATCTTATCATTGATGCAGGCGATCCCACGAAAGTGTACGTAGCAAGTGAACTCAGTGAAATCTCATATCCCTCGCCCATTCTTGCAGGAGCGTCATTGATGCCGGGACCCATCGCGAGATAATGGGTCACCCAGTGACCGTTCGAGTCCATCCATCTGATGAGATTGACATTTGGAATTCCAACGGCATAATCGCTGATGTTCTGATCCTCGAAGGGCTCCAGTGGAAGAGAGAAAGCGTTCACACCGGAATTGAATGATCTTGTCCACTTGCCTGCGGTGTTGCTGGTAGTGCTCAATCGACTATCCAGGCTCACAGTCCTAACGACATAGTAGTACTCTCCAGGTGATCCGGAACTGGCTGCAAGAAGGTCCGTCCAGTTAGTTCTCAGCGGAGATAGATCGGTCGAAGTGTTGTATAGTGGGACTGAGAAATCGAATTCCCTCTGGTCTTCATCCCGGTAAATGAGGTAGTGACTCATGTTGGAAAACCCGCTGGGAGGGTTCCAGTCGAGCCTGATGTCATTGTCCACCACTCGTGTCCTCAAATCCTCAGGAGGCAGGATGTCCTCAGGTGGAGGCATCACTTCGATTGTGGCGAACGCCACATTGTTCGTTTCGTTGCTTTCAGTCACACTGTTTTCTGGATCGACGACGACAAAGATGTCGTGCAAACCAATGGGTGTTGCCACCCATGACGCTTCAGCATAACCAATTCCTCCAGATTGGATTGATGGGATGGTGATGTTCACGCCAATCTGCTGACCCAAGGAAGGATCACCATCGAAGAACTGCACATTGACAGGGGCAGCGTCCCGGTTGCCGATGTTCACGATTGTCGCATTCAGATCTGTGACCGTGAATTCATCTACTGGGCTCGATGGATTGAATGCAATTGAAATGGGTAGGAGATCAGCTATTTCAGCTGGCGCTCTAGCGAAAAAGATATCCTGGTCGCCAATGTTCCTCGTGTCTGACCAAGCGAGATACACATAGCCATTTCTGTCCATTGTCATTGACGGGCTGCCCACGTTTCCCGCTTCATCGTCCCTGACTTCTTGATTCGGACTGAACGACAGACCTTGACTTGTCGAATTTGAGAAATAGATGCTTCTGTTAGCCCCTCTCGTATCTTCCCATGCAACCACGATATACCCTGTTTCGTCAATAGCAATTGTGGGGTTCATAGCTCCTGCTGAGCCGTCATCAACCCTTCTGTTCGGAGAGAAAGTGCTTCCTTTGTCAATGGACTTTGAGAAGTAGACACTGGATCCTCCTGACCTCATATCTTGCCAGACCACCGATACGAAATTTTGATGAGCCGCAACTACAGGATGAATTTGGTCCCAGTTGGTGAAATCGTCGTTCACTCTGGTGTCGCCACCGAAAGAAAGCCCCCCGTTAGTAGAAAATGCCAGATAGATGTCCGCGTTCGTGGAAGCGTTTCGGTAGTCATACCAGGCGACGAATACCTCATCATTGGGGCTGATGGCCAATGAAGGGTTCATTGCATTTGCGTCTACATGCGGGACCTTGATGTTCTCACTGAAGGAAATCCCTCCATCAGTTGAATTGGCATAATAGATCGTGGGAAATCCTTCCCTTGCATCCATCCACACAACATGTACGCCTCTCAAGGAGTCAAGCGCGAGAATCCTTCTACTTATGGATGTAGCAACAGAGCTTGTCCCCCCATCGTCATCGACCCTAACACTGGGGTTGAACGATTTTCCTCCATCCGTTGAATTGGCATAGTATATGTCCGCGTTGTTGATTCCATCAATCCCTCCACCAGAGACCCATTTCAAATCGGCATCGTTGCGCCAGTCCTTCCATACCACGTGGATCTTGTCATCATCACCTATCGCAACAGAAGGTTGTTCACCCCACGAGATGTTATCGTTGACCTTCCTAATGCGATCGAATGAAATACCCCCGTTGTCTGATATTGCAATGTATATTCCTTTGCTCTGATTCGACGTGTTGAACCTGGTGAAAGCCACAAATATTTTCCCATTTGAGTCCACATCTACCGAGGGCATTCCTTCTCTGATGGAGTTATTTCCGGATACCATAACGTTCTGGCTGAAGCTCTCGGCTGAGACGTTTGGCAACGAGTCAGACCAAGATATCCCCAATATTACAAGACAAGCGGAGACACCGAAGGCAGCCAACATTCTCAATCTTTGCCAGCTCGACCTCAAACTACTTCTGCCCACACGCAAGTCCATTCCTCCATTCAAATCTGTGGTTGGACTGAATCCCTCTGCATTGAGATATCAGGGACCTCAGATTTAACTCTTACTCTTGGAACTCTGTTATTGCCAAAGGTCGCTGTCCATTCCAAGATTGTTTGGTCCAAAACTGAGTGGTTTCTCTGACAAGAATTGGCGTCATTCATTATCAACTGCGACATATGTGTATAATCTAGGTCGGTTCTGCAGTAGAGAGATTCTCAAAGAAAAGAAGAAAAGCATCAACGACGACGTTCTTTCTATATGCTGGGAAGCCGATGGTGGGCTCTGGACTTCAGTTTCAAAACCAATTGGGAAACCAAAGCTGTGTGGATGACGATAAATCCTTCGAAGACTACTAGTACGCTACCTGTATGGCTCATCCATCAAAGCTGTGTGGATGGTTATAATGGTTTCGAAATTCTAAAAGCCATTGCATCGATGTCAATCAGGAATCTCTGACCTCATCATCTACCCCGACAGACCCGAGCAATCTACTTCTTGTGAGGACAAGAATGCTTTCAGACTGTTTGTTGAAAGACATCAAGAGACATTTACAGGGGAAGGATATATTCAATCCGAGAGAGAGCATGGCCTTGTATCTGGCAACATGAGGAGAGGAGGAACCGACAAGGGATTGTCTGACTAAAATGCCTTATACTACGAAGTGGTACGCGTGATCTGGGGTGCTTTGAATGGAAGACAGACTGCGCATCCTTTCAGATAAAGAGATAAAGAGGTACAATGAGGATTTGATAGGTTTCCAGCCTACGGCACGGGCGATAAGGAAAATCGTCACGAAGGTTGACACTCCGTTTACAATAGGCATAGTCGGCTCTTGGGGCGTAGGAAAGACAAGCCTCATGCAAATGACGAGAGACCTCCTGAAGGATAAAAGGCAAACCGTCTGGTTCGATGCTTGGGCATATGACAAGACAGAGAATATTGGTCTTGCTTTGATTAATCAAATCCTTGTGAAAACTGCGAGAGTCCCTGGTCTTTGGAATAGGCTCAAAGCTGGGGCCATGAAGCTGAGCGGGAAAATGGACTGGACTCATCCCGCAAATTGGCTTCTATCACTCTTACCCCTGCCTGGACAGCCGCTCAAGGTGAAAGAAAAGGCAAAGTCTGTACCTGCTTTTATGGATGAATTTGAGAAAATTGTCAATAACTACCTGGAAATAATTGGAAAAGAACGATTGATAATATTTATCGACGATCTGGATCGTTGCACTCCCCCTAAACCCCTTGAGGTTCTCGAGGCCATCAAGCTTTTCCTCTGGATTGATAAGTGCGTATTCGTGTTAGGAGTACAAAGGGAGATTATCGAGAAATCTATAGTGATGAAGTATTCAGCCACAGAGGAAAAAACAACTCTTAGTAGCGCGGAGTACCTAGACAAGATTTTCCAATTGGAGTACACCTTGCGGGAACTCAGGCAGAGTGATGCCGGGGAGTTTATTGACAAGCTCAAAGAAAAGCGCATGATTTCTGAGGGGATAGCGAGTTATTCAGAAGTCATTTGCCGGGTTGGTGGAAATCTCAGGCGCATCAAACGTCTCTTGAATAGCTTCGAAATGTTCAGGGTTTTGAAAGGTGAGAATGAGGAACTCAATATAGCTCTGAAGGATGAAGTGCTAGCCAAACTCTTGGTGCTTCGGTACCATCCAAGGTGGAAGAGACTCCACAAGCACATCATGGATCCCACATACGTGGACAAGAATAAGCGGTCCCGTATTCTTCAAACATTGAGATATGAGCTTCAAGAACCTCATGAAGTTGGTTTCGAAGAAGGAGGAGATACGATAGGATGGTCGGTCGGTCAGCGCGAAGTTGAAGCATTGAATGAGTTCACTGAGGATAGCGAGCTCATGAATTTTATAGGTGAGGAGCCTCCGCTCTGGGATGTGGACATAGGGTCTTATCTCTACCTTGTTGGCGAAGGGACAGAGCCCATGCGTGAGGACATTCTTAGAAGTCTTCAGAGTGGAGACATCCTGGAGATTCTCTCAGCAGTAGAAAGAATCAGAAAAGAAGATGAGAAGACCCGGCGAGGTTTTGTTGAGGAAATCCTCAAGATGACTTTCGATGCTGACATAAACGTAAGAGAGGGCGCGGCCTATGCCCTCGCTAGGCTGAAAGAGAGCATACCTGAGGGACAGTTGGACACAGTCGTCAAAAGACTTCTGGAACTAACCAGAGACTCAGATCCAAGAGTGAAAAAGTACGCGGCAGTGGCCCTCGGGGGGCTGAAAGAGAGCATACCTGAGGGACAGTTGGACACAGTCGTCAAAAGACTTCTGGAACTAACCAGAGACTCAGATTCAAATGTGAAAAAGTACGCGGCAGGGGCCCTCGGGGGGCTGAAAGAGAGCATACCTGAGGGACAGTTGGACACAGTCGTCAAAAGACTTCTGGAACTAACCAGAGACTCAGATTCAAATGTGAAAGAGTACGTGACACTGACCCTCGGGGGGCTGAAAGAGAGCATACCTGAGGGACAGTTGGACACAGTCGTCAAAAGACTTCTGGAACTAACCAGAGACTCAGATTCAGATGTGAAAAAGTACGCGGCATGGGCCCTCGAGGATCTAAAAGAGAGCATACCTGAGGGACAGTTGGACACAGTTGTCAAAAGACTTCTGGAACTAACCAGAGACTCAGATCCAAGAGTGAAAAAGTACGCGGCAATGGCCCTCGAGGATCTAAAAGAGAGCATACCTGAGGGATAGTGGGACACAGTCGTCAAAGGATTCTCGGATCTATCCAAGGATGAGGGGAGGTCACAAGAGCCTAAACAATAGGAGTGCTGGCTACGTTTGGGTGACCGAAAATACTCCCGTGCATGACAATCATACTTTCCGATCTAAAAGGAGGAGCCACACCTCCATCTTCGCAAGGAAGTCTCCGTACGTGAGCACATCCCGCTCTGCGAGTATGACATCTCTGAGAGGATGTTCTGGAGGAAGGTGGGAGAGAACGAGATTCTTGATTCTGCGAGTAGATATCGAGCGCGAAATTATATGTGCCTATTTCCTCAGTTCGGATTCCTTCTTTTGCTAAGTCAATTGCTTTCTCCACACTCAGTTTGAGCAGTGTGGATGACGATGAGACTTTCGAAAACTACTTGTACTCCACTTGCACGGCTTATCCATCAAAGCTGTGTGGATGATTATAAAGCTTTCGAAATCTTGAAAGCAACTACATCGATGTCAATCAAGAATCTCCTACCTCATTATCAACCCCACAGACCCGAGAGATTTGTTTCAAATGAGGAGAAGAATGCTTTCAGACTGCTTGTTGAAAGACATCAAGCGACAATTACAAGCGGAAGGAAATATCCAATCCGAGAGAGAGCATAGAAAGGGCAAGGGCAACACAGACGAATATGTAGCAGTCGATTCTGAGGCTCTAGAAACGGTGAGAACCCTCCTCATTGAGAGAAGAGATACCAAACCATTCATTTTCACGAATAGGAGGGGTTCTAGGTACACTAGAAAGGGAATAGCGTTGATTGTGAGAGCAGTTGCGGAGAGGGCAGGAATCAACAAGCATGTCACTCCGCATGTTCTAAGGCATACACTCGCAACTAATCTTCTCAAGAACGGTTGCTCATTGCCTTTCATTCAGCAACAATTGAGGCACAGGCAGATCGAGACCATTATGGTCTATCTGCATTCTGACAAGGAAATGCTGAAGAGAGCATATGAGAGGCACAAGACGAGGTTCTGAATGGACAGAACTAGCAGCCAGTCACAAGGTTTCTTCCAGGTTTTTCGCAAAGGTCTCTATCATACCATCAATTCTGGGTCTCCACTTAATTTCTGTCGGAGGCGGTTCCATCCATGGGTCCGCCTCAAAATTATCATTGAGATACTCACTCGTCAGATCCTCTACTCTGTCAGCGACGCTCTTCTGACCGATAACTCTCAAATCAGATACTCCTTTATTCAGTCTCACTTTAATGATGTCTACACATCTTAACACGTCACAGAAGTGACCATCCATCCAAGCAGTTGCTTTATCCGTAGCTTGTTCATCACCTATCTTCTCAGCTTCCTCTGTTCTTACTCCTAAGAAAAACCTTTCCCCTACAACGTCACGGTATTCTTCGGTAATCTCCAAATCAAGCGACTCTTTCAAGACTTTTATACGGCTCAGAGCCTGCAATTCGGTCCATGAGGTTTCAGAGTTCTCACGTGCATCAGAAAAACCCATATCATGTAGATCTTCAACGAGCTTCTGAAATGAGTGCATAGTCTGGGTTGCCTGGAGTAGCAATTGTAAGCAAAGTGCAACAACTGAATACCTCTCCAGCTTCACCTCATATTTTTTCTTTTGCTTCTCGAATTCCCTTGCATAATGTCCGTTTGCAAGAACGACTATTGCTAGTGGTCCTAACACACTCAGTACTAGGCCTGCAACTTGATACAAATCGACCTCAGCCATTTCCTACTACCCTCCTGAGACCGCCCACCATTCTCGCAATGCTTGATGGCAAAGCGAGGGTGACGGTGGGTAGTCGTACGATGAAAGCCGTCGACCTAGTTAAATGTTCTCGGACATCCAGTGCGTGATGTCCAGCATAGCAGTGTGATACCAGAATTGATAATGTGTTAAGAAGTTTTATGGTACCTTTTCAAAAATGCATCGCATGGAGGCATGGGCAAGCATGCATGGAACCAAGGGAAGAGAAGAGAGCGTGCCAAGAGGACAGCAGGGCGTCCTACCCATCCGAGTTCTCAATGGCTTCTCTTCCCCCCTACTCGATCAGACGGACCGTGAGATCCTCTCATTAATCAGAAGCCGTCCGATGACGATATTGAACGTGGCTGAGAAGATGGACACCCCCTTCGTTGAATGTCTAGCCAGGACGAGAAAGCTTTGGAGATTGAAGCTCCTGGAAAGAATCGAGGCTGAACCTGGAGAGATTGGCCTGCATCGCTATTCCTCGGTCGTGAAGGAAGACTGGAGCGATCAGACGAGTGGATGATACTGGTCACGGAACTACTAGCTTGTTATGTTGTGAGTATCCAAGACGTTGTAGAATTTCCGACTTTGCCATACCAACTCGGAAATTTCAAAAAAGCTCTCCTAAGGCTTTCAACCTGATACACATTCAAGGGAATTGGACGGGTGAAACCATGAGCAACAAAGATGCACTTTGGATTAGAATCCTTAAGATACTGAAAGGTCAATCAACAGGCAGCCCTGCGCTGAAACATCTAGTTTCACCACGAGGTCTTGGCAAAGAGATTCCGGCATATTGCCATCCATCTAGACGAGTCTCAATAGAGTCTATCTATCGATTCTGAGTGCACTCAGATCTGGAAGGACAGAAGGCTCAGGCCTGACTGGCCTGTCTCACCAGCTTGAGATGTCCCAACCACAATGTGAGGTCAAACAACCATAGTGCCAGTATAACAACCGTTACGGCCACGAAAATGACTGAGGTTGAGTAAGGGAAAGCTTTCAGCGAGAGGTTCACAAGTCCAAGGAATATTGATGTGAATCCGACATAGCGGATCCAAGGACAGACATAACTGAAAGCCCTTCCCAATGCACCAAACTCAATCAATAGGGCACCAATGGCAAACAAGCCGAAGGCAAGACCCAGATAAGGAATCAAGTTTTCAACTGGAATGCCATCTTCACCAGAAAGACCAAACACAAATGTTAATGCAGCAAAAGAAAATCCAGCAAGTGATAGATTGAGACCTCTCTCGTTTGAAATTTCCTTTGGGTCGAATGCTCCCTTTCCTCTCTTGAGAACATCACGATACCAAATGCCCGTGACCAAGTACACCCCTGCCTGAATGACAAGAATCAAGGTTGAGAAAGAGACCTTGTCGATATCGCTCTGGACGAGGAATATCAGGGGAACGACAACAACAATGAGTAAAAGCGAAACAAGTTTGATTGCCTTGACAAAAGCAGGGCACATCCGCAAACCTCTGCCACTATTTCCCACTCTCATTTACCCGCACCCAGGGCAACCGGTCCCATGGGGGAAAGGTCCATGTATTGGGCAAGTGTCCCAGATTGCTTCGCACAGGTCTTCTGCCGTCAACCTCCAGCTGTAGGATTCAAGTGGTACCCATGCGATGTTTTTACCCTGATCCTCTAAATGCGGGAGTTGATCGTATTCAACTGCCTCTAGTTTGTCATCCTCACCAACCAGAAAGGGTTTGTTGAAACGGTGTATGTGGAATAGCTCAACCAATTCCTTTCTCTCGAGTGCTCTCATTGTTGCGGCATTCACATTTCGTTCTGCTTCACCATTTATTCTGGAAGTGGATACGGAATCTTCGCCTGATTTCTTCAACTTGAATAGGGTTTTCAACGCCGACTCCATGCTTTTGCCTAATGCCTGCATGTCCATGGACCTCCTCTAATCGCCCGCATCATTCGTGCCTCTCGGTCAATCTTTCTATCGTCTCCGCGTAATCCTTCGTTATGTCCCTAATGTATTCGCACGCCTCTTTCGCGCTGGCCTCATCATCGATTCTCATGTGGAGCATCTTGAGTGCGACCTGAGTGTTCCAAGCGTGCAGAACGACGGTGTGCTGTGAGAAATCGCCCAAAGCATTCTGGACGCGTTGCATGGGTTGGTAAAGGAAGATGGCCACCATTTCCGCGCTTCCAAGGGCGCTGAAACCAAGAACTTCCAGACGTTGTTCAGTGAGGAAGTAGTAGAGGACGGAGGACACGATGAGAAATATCCCTAGTCCGTAGGCTATGGCGGTCATTGTCTGAATGCCCGAAAATGTTCCCTCGATATAGTTGTGGAGCTTTCGGGTTAGGCTCATCCTCCTGTCCATCAGCTCGATGATGTCACCTTTCAGCTTTTCATTCTCTATCTTCCGTTCGTCCGTCCCCATAATCACATTACCCGTCCTCACCGCCCCGACTGATTCTGGCATTTTCACCACCAAGTCTTCCCCAACTTCTTCCTCCCCTTCCTTCTGGTCACTCCGACGTAATAGTAAACGCCACCCACGATGGCGACTACACCGCCCACCGCCAAGGACTGGCTGCTCGTCAGACCTCGCTCCTTCTTGCAACGAGAAGAATCCATGGGGTAGTAGTCCTCCGAGTCTGTGCAGGCATCGCCGTCAGTGTCGGCAATCAATGGATCGGTACCAAGCTCGGACTCCTGCTCGTCCGTGAGGCCATCGTTGTCGTCGTCCGGGTCGGAAGTATCTGGATTTCCGTCACCGTCATTGTCAGGTAGCGGGGCTCCTTCAGATTGGGTCATGGGGGTCGGAAGACTGTTGCTCATCCAGTCGGCGTTGCTGTCGGTGTCGGCCAGGATGGGGACGCGCTCCAGCACTCGGCCGGTCTTTGCCCTTATGTCCCAACTTGGAAACTTATCCTCCCATGCAACGAAGTCCGCCTCTATATCGTTCCCATCAAGAAGGTAGAGGTAGTCGCCGGAGTTGGACATGCTGATGCTCAAGTCAGTCACATCAGGATCTTTGCCGAAGAGGCTTCGGAACCCTGAGAGGTCCCTGGCCAGGGTGAAGTAGGAGTTTGGAGCCAAGGAAAAGCCCTGAGGAATGGTATAGGTCGCGCCAGGGTCCTGAATCTTCCACCCGCCTATGTCTACACTCTCGGCTGTGGGATTGTAAAGCTCGACATATTCCTCCACGGAGTCGGTGCCTGGTGTGTCGTAGTAAACCTCGCTTATCAGGATATGGTCCGCCGGTTCTCCACTCCCAACATCGGCTCTCAAGTATATCGTGTGGAGAATGTCGGCGAGCAGGTTCACCCCACGGTTGATGGAGGCGTTGACCGACTCGTAGAAGACCGGGTCCTCCCAATCGTAATTGGAATTCATCCAGGTGCAAGACTCGGTTAACGCACCGTCACCGAAGGTGGAGTTGTACCCTATCGCCAACGTTGCGTCGTAGGCATCCATCTCCGTCAACGCTCCGTCGAAAGCCAGGGCCTGGTTGAAGCTGGATTCATAGGTAGACGTTCTGCCGTTGACGTAGGTCTCGTAGCCGCTGTGGTAGGCGTCCACCTCAGGACCCCAGTCCGTGGGCTGTCCCATGACATGGGCAAAGATGGTCACATCGGCCACGTAGTGGCTCATGACTCCAGCGTGACGCGCGGCCAGTTCCAGCTCCCCATAGTTGAGGAGGTTGATGGTGCGATCGAACTCCGATCTTGCGCGGCTGGCGCCCACATCATCCTGCAAAGAACCGTCTGAGTAAAAATACACGTGATGGAAACTCTTGTCGTTCAGCCCTGTTGCAGGGCCACTGTTGTCCGGAAGCTCAGTCCCGAAGAGGTAAGCTTCCTTGAACTCTAGGAGGTAAGCCTCCTCCTCCGGTGGTAGGAAATCCAGCGCGTGTTCTGCGAACCAGTCATGTGTGCCGTACTTCGGAGAGGAAGGATCATCGCTGAGGCCACCATTCGAGAACCCAAAGGCATCTCCTGTACACGGCAGAAGCATCAGAGAAAAAGCGATAATCGCAAAAATGCGGAACTGCTCTCCACAACTATGGGCGTACTTCCCTTTCTCCAATCCTAGTCCCTCCCCATTCAGATATGGGCATGTGATTGACTTACTCTATAAAAGGATTTCCCAAGTACGCGCAACTTTCCTACTCAACGACTAGTGGAACATCTTCATCTTGTCATTCTCGTACGCCTCCAAGGGCTTTCTCACCTCAAGAACTGGGAAGGGACTGACTCTGAAGACCTCCTTCTCAGACAATGAGAAACCACAATAAAGGGTCTGATGCTTCGAGCCGCGTGGATGATGATAAAGCCTTCGAAAACTACATGTACGCTAATTGTAAGGCTCATCCATCAACATAGAAGGGATGAAATCCAATAAAGTATGCGTGACCGCATTGCCAGTTGTGAGCGTGGAGACTACGAGGAGTACTTCCTCCATCATCGGATTGGCCCAATCGAAGAGGAGTATCTCTGGCGAAATTAATGAACCTTGGAGAGCTACGAATGCTGGGCCAACGAAGGTCGAATGTCGCCGTTGATGTTTCGCTATTCTTCATTCAAATATCCTCGTTTCTAGGAAAACGCAAAATCATCGAATTCTGTCGTTCTTGATAATGAAGTCCGACCCAAACAACCTATGGCTGTTTCTTCTCAAGTGCTATCGCGTGGACAGAGGTTACCAAGCCATGATTGAAGAATCTACCTGGCAAGACAACTTTCTCCTCCCTGATTGTAAACCCGCTTTCACTTACGGCTTCGATGATCTCTTCTCTGCTCGTCTCGTCCTCTAGTATGATTACACGACCTTGCGGTCTCACCAGCCTGTGACTCTCACGAAGGCTCGCTATCTTGTCATCAATTTCATGAAGAGAATGAGAATACAGAATTGTGTCGAATGATTCGTCAGAGAAACTATACTCATAACCCGACACTGTAACGAACCTGCATTGTTTGGAAAGATCCTTGTCCTTTGCGAGCCTGCTGGCAATGTCAATCATTTTTTCATTTGTATCTACACCACAAACCTTGCATCCCTTCTGAGCCAAGTTCACCTCGAGTAGACCGTCGCTACAACCAATACTCAACACACTTTTTCCGGTTTCTAGTATTCCGTTGAGAAATTCAAGTGCGAGATGTTTCGAGAATGCGTATTCGTAAGTGTTTATGGATGCCTTGAGGTGGAAATCTGCTCCAACTAGGTTCTTGAGCAACTTGAGGCTACCCATTTTGAACGCGTACGTTTCTAGGAATTCATCTAGGGCATCCTCTTTCAGACCTGCTTCGATAGCCATTTCTATGATTGTCGAAATAACGTCTTCCTTGCCGATCGGCTCCCTCTTCATTCCGTTCCACTTCGGTATACCGTAGAACCCAAGTCAGTCTTTACTTTTTCTGTTGATACGCGATTTGTGACCAGTCAAATTCTGTGTGATCCAGAAGATAGCCCTCTCAATAATGTCACACTTCGAAAAGAACTACGACGCAACTGGTTGCCTTCCGTCGAATGTTATCCATCCAGGTCGCCAGAAGAGAGGAGAGACTAGAAGCAAGACCATTTTCTGTAGCGCCCATACGAAAAGAACTATAAGCATAGACTCAGCTTTAGTAGTGAGGATGCTTCGGAGGAGAGGATGAAGAAGACGAGCTTGGCAATTGCGATTCTTGTGTTGACAAGTACATTCTATCTCGCACTGACAATCCTGCCAGTGAATGTGAAAGCATCCACCCTTTACGTGGGCGGAACCGGTCCCGGGAACTATACAACCATACAAAGCGCAATCGACAACGCAGCGCCAGGTGATGCGATCTACGTGTTCAACGGTGTGTACCCCGAACGTATCGAAGTCAACAAGACCCTCTCCCTGGTCGGAGAGGATAGGAATGAGACCATGATTGACGGAACGGGAATGGCATGGGGGTATGTGGTCAATGTAAGTGCTGACTGGGTGAACTTCACGGGCTTCAAGGTGATGGGAAACAGTTCACAAACCTTTGCCGGGATACACCTCTTTGGTGTCCAGGACTGTTTCATTGCCAATAACAACGTCTCTAACCTCTCTACAACTTTCAGGTCTGGCATCCTTCTGGCCTACTCCAACAACAACACAGTCGCCAACAATGTTCTCTGGAACAACTCGTTTGGCATAGAACTCGCGTTTTTTTCAGACGGCAACGACATCGTTGGCAACACGATTCTCTCAAGCCGCTTGAATGGAATCCAGCTTTCAGGCTCAGACAACAATACAATTGCCAACAACTTCGTCTCAAGAAACAACGGCGGCATAAAACTGTCCCGCTCCACTGGCAACATCTTGGTAAACAACACGGCCATCGACAATGTGCAGGATGGTATCTACCTCCGGGACTCCACTTCCAATGTCGTTATCGACAATGACCTTAGCTCTAACCACTGTGGCATTTGGATATTCCTCTCAGACAATAACACCGTCTCGAATAACAATGCCTGGGACAATGATAATGGCATTTGGCTTTCAGTCTCTGACAGCAACGCCGTCACCGACAACCTTTTCACCTTGAACAATCAAGTCGGCATACGCGCTACCGACTCCAACAACAACACGGTTGCAGATAATTATGTCTGGAACAACAAGGATGGTATTAATCTCTATTACTCTCACGGCAACTCCGTCGCCGACAACCTTGTCATCCTGAACAGTCTGTTCGGCATTCGCCTTAACGACTCCAACAACAACACGATCCATCACAACAACATCATCAACAACTCGTTGCAGGCAGGCGATGATATGGACACAAATCAGTGGGACGACGGTTATCCCTCTGGGGGGAACTACTGGAGCGACTACACAGGCGTAGACGTCTTCAACGGCCCCAATCAGGACATTCCCGGAAGCGATGGCATGGGCGACACTCCATACGTCATAGATGCGGACAGCGAAGACAGATATCCGCTCGTAGCTCCCGTTCCGCATCCTCCATCAGCACCCTTGAACCTCTCGGCGTTCCCCGGAGATCAGCAGATAGCTCTCACATGGGATCCTCCTTCCTTCAACGGCAGTCTTCCGATCACCAACTATCGAATATACCGTGGGACCGCACCGGGCGGTGAGGTGTTCCTTGTTGAGATCGGGAACGTCCTGACTCATCTGGACACAGGCTTGACAAACGGGCAGATGTACTGTTACAGGGTCTCGGCAGTGAACGGAGTGGGCGAAGGTCCTCTGTCGAACGAAGCGTGTGCCACTCCGACAGCTACACCTGGAGCACCTGTGATACTTCAAGCGGATTTGAGCGGCAGTCGCATGGAGAACGTCACGGTCAAATGGGATCTCTCTTCGGATGATGGAGCTGGCCAGAATTCCGTCGTCGGATACTCAATCTACAGGGGTACATCCTATGACGTCAATGCTGTGGGATATCAGCCTGTTGCCACTGTTCCCAGTGGAACTATCGAATACAATGACAATATGGTCGGAGAGGGCGACCCTAACAACTACTTCTACCGGATATGCGCGGTCGACCTCAACAGTCTGACCAACTGCTCTGTGAACCAGGCAGGCAAGTTCACGCGTTCCTTAATGAATGGACCCAATCTCCTATCGATTCCCCTAATCCAATCGGACGAGAACATCGAGACCGTCCTCCAAACGGTGAAATGGGACAAGGCCTGGAGCTACGATTCTTCATCTCAGACATGGAAGTCGCATGTGACGTTCAAACCCTACAAGGGAGAACTAGATGAATTGAACGTCACCATGGGCATCTGGGTCAATGTCATGGAACGATCGAATCTCACGGTTGCGGGGATAGTGCCATCCAGCACATCGATATATCTTCATGCAGGATGGAATCTCCTTGCCTATCCTTCTTTCAATCTGACATACTTGGCTGGCGACTTGAAGGCCGAAACCGGTGCGACAAGGGTAGAAGGATTCGATCCATCAGCTCCGCCGTACTTCCTCAGGGCGTTGGCAGATGGAGACATCTTGCGCACGGGATTTGGTTACTGGGTGAGGGTAGTAAGTGAAACAAGTTGGACCATTGGGAATTCTTAGGATGGTAGTCGGGATTGTAGATTTATGTCGCTCTTCATAGGGGAATACGACAATTCCGAACTGCTACCGATTGATTCCTCTTCTCATTATCACTGAGATGCTAGGTCACCGCCGTAAGCCCTTTCTCTCAGCAAGATATGCTCCAGTTGGGCAAGAAATATCTGGAATCCCTCGGGACAATGGGCTCGGTACATGAGTCCGCTTCTTCTGTCTTTTCGGTGCTCCCGAAGTATCTTCTGCAGGAAAGAATGACAAGGACGAATAGGGGGGTCTGATGAAGCACTCATGTCGTTCGAAAGCGGTCAAAATGTCGTTCCAGAATTTATTTATATTATTCGTTCCAATTGTCGCCTAGTAAGAGACAATAGAGCGAGGGGGTATCTTTGATAGGCTTTGAAGTGTGTAGGCACATAGCTGTGACAGTGTGCATTGTATTGGCATCCTCCCAGTCTCCCATCTTATCGGAAACTGGGAGCTTTCATGATGCCAGCGAGTGGATTCTGGAAGAGGTTGCAGGAATAGGAGAGCCGGTCCCTTGGTGGGCCCCAAATTACGTCGACCGGACATCAATCGCAATCGATTCAATTGACCTGCCACACATTGCCTTTAGGAATATTGAGACCGGAGAAATCAACTATTCATACAAAGACACAACTGGCAAGTGGCATACCGAGACCGTCGTCAGTGCAGATAGGGGAGGAACAGGTGTCGCGTTGGCTCTCGATTTGAGGGACCGCCCCGTTATATGCTACAAGAACTACACTGGGCCAATACCAAACCTAAGCTGCGCCTTTTCGGAAGGTTCTGGTTGGAGATACGCAACAGTTGATCCTGCTCCTTGGACTGGTGCCCAAATCTCTCTAACAATAGATGACCAGAACAGGCCTCATGTGGCTTATTGTGTGGTTGGGGGGGATACGAAGTACGCCTGGTGGAACGGAACATCCTGGAACATTACTGTTCTGCGAGACCGCACAGTGACCGAGACCAGTTCCCTCTCTCTGGACCTTGACCGAAACAACAGTCCTTATATCGCTCTTTTGGGCCACGGTGTTATAGAAGGGGGGCTGTGGCTCTACACACTGAACGGAACGGAGTGGGACAAGGAGGTTATAGATCCTTCACATTCAAGAGGGATATATTCGATGGAGCTCAATGAGACAGATTCTCCCCATTTGGGGACGGCACGCCCGATTTGGAATGTTCCAATTCACATGTATAAAGACGGTGGTTCCTGGCGGACTGAATATGCCGACCTTGGAGCATATGCTGTACATGGTTCATTCTCACTCGATTCAAGCGGCAAACCCCATTTTGTCTATGAAGAACGAAATGGGGTAGACCTCAGATATGCTTACAAGGAAAACGGAACATGGAAGAATGTCACCGTGGACAGTGAGGGTTGGGTGGGCTTCCTGCCATCACTAGCGATGGATCTGGATGACATCCCCCACATAAGTTATATCGACTTGACCGACAACCTGCTGATGTATGCCACAAAGAAGAAAGGAATCAAAGCGAAGATCGACATCGACCCCGATACCCTCAATCTGAAGAGCAAGGGGAAGTGGGTCACCTGTTACATCGAACTCCTAGGCCAATATGACCCGAGAGACATCAACGCGTCCACAATCCTTCTGATGGATACACTATCGCCAGAGTTGAATCCGAAATATGGTTTCGTCAAGTCGGAGGAATCGTACATTGTTGACCACGACGGAAACGGAATCTTTGAAAGGATGGTCAAGTTTGACCGCCAAAGAGTGATTGAGCTGCTGAGTCCAGGGGACATTGTCTCTTTGAACGTAACTGGGACATTGCGTGGTGGAATACCCTTCGAAGGAAGCGATACCATACGGGTGATTCATACACCCATCCCGATTAAGAATGGATCCCTAGAATTGTCTCGATTACAAGGGAATCTGGGAGTCTTAGACAATCGGTTTTGGGAGAGATCCTCTGAAATTCCATATAGAAATGGAATCGCAGCATAGCCTTCTTTTCTGTGTCTACACGATATGGACGTAAGGGTACCAGGTCACCGCCGCAAGCCATCTTTCGTCGGCAAGATTCTATCCGATTAGGCAGGAAATGTCTGAAACTCCTTATGAATATTGGCTCGATTTTCGAGCCCCATTTCTCCTCTTCTTGTCTTCTTTCATATTGGTCTACGACATTTGTTCTTCTTCTAAGTTGGATCTTCATCTCCGCATACTGAACTCCTCAGTGAAGATTCACCATTTATTCAGCTATGATGTTGACGCTTGCGGAGGCGAAATGTGGGTTATGTTAGTAGGTTACGAATTGCCTCCGGCAAAATGCTTATTGCATGCGCCCCTCATTCAACTGTGGAGAAATCGGAGATTACTGTTGCATCGAGTGTGAGTGAGAATCGTGAAAGACATTCCACATTCCTTGATTCGGTCAAAGGGCAAGGCGGGCCTAATAGGCGTAACTGTAGTATTCGTGGTGAGCCTTTTTCCTTTGGGCACCTTCGTCTACTTCCATTCCCCACATTTTTGGACACAAAATGAAACCTCCTTGTCAATAATCTTGCTGATTGGCACGGTACTCTTGGTATTATCGGAAGCGTACCATCTTAAACTCTGGGCGCGAAGTGACGGCCAAATCCCAAACCGCCTATCAGATCTCGGACATCGCGCCGGGGATCTCCTTTATTTTGTCGCAATTGGCTCTGCGGTTCTTGGTGCGGGAGACTTTCCTGCCCTTCATCTGCTCATTTATGCATCGGCCGCCATCTTCTACACCAACCGACTTCTCCTCCTCTACCCCTCAAATGCAGGTGAGAATCAATCGCTGAAAGACTGGAAGCGTTTCACTCTGCTATTCCTCGTAGAATTTCTAGTATTCGGCATCCTACTATGGTTCTTTTATTTCCAAGGGGACTAATAATATGGTGAATCCTGTGAAATCTGAGATGCCAGACTGGTTGAAAAAGAATCTCGAAGCTTTATACATGGGCTTCGCTGGAGACGGTTTTTGGATTCGTATCACACATCATGATTCTGATCCATTTCTGAACTACAAGTCCATATTGGGCAAAGAATGGAGGGAGCTCGTTCCCGATGGGGAAGAGCCGGAATGGGAAGAATACTCACTGGGTGATTGGCAAACAACATACTATGGTACGTTCTATATTGACATTTCCATAGATCCCAAAACGCACAAGGTCTTGACCCATCCCACCGAATACCTTGGGAGAGAGAAGGCAAGTCATAAGTCCCAATCGTATTCCTGTCTCAAGCTGAGGGTCCTGGGCAAAATCGATTGCATTTGCACAGAAATGAAGAAACATGCAATTCTTTTTGGACGATCTGGAAAGTGCCCTACGTGCTGGGGGATGTTGTCTTCTTTGCGTAAATGTCCGGAGTGTGGCGGGTCAGGAACTTGCCCTAGATGTCTTGGAAAGGGAAGAAATGATACGGTGGACGATTACTGGTTTGAGGAGAAGACTGGCATTCTGCTCAAGTCCGAGCGTTTTATAGAGGGTAGATTGGTGAACCGAGTACGGTTGAATCGTCTGAAACCTAATGTCTTGATGTCTGATGATTGATGGATTGAATCTGTGATTGTTAGAAATGCACCTGACCAATCCTTTAATATCGCCACGTCAATTCTCTTCTTGACCGTCTTATCATCAACACACGAGAACGGTGAACGATTCCTGAATGTCATGGGAGCGGCAAAGGAATGGTGGAGGAGGACAACAGTCTGTCATTTGGTTCTACACGGTTTGAGCTTAGGCAAAGGCTCTCTTTGCCTGTGGGATTTTCTGCATTCACGATGGCAGCAGGCATTGTCTTTTTTTGGATGGCGTTGTTCGGGTTCAATGCCCCAGCATTCAGGTTTCTCTACTTGATTCCGGCAGTCGCCATGTTCCTCGTCCCACTAATCTATCCGATCGCCCACATAGATATTGGCGAACACAGGGTCAGGTTCATTTCGATACGTCTTTTCGGTCAATGGAAGAAGACCGTGCTTGACTTCCAGTATGAGGATGTTGACCGAGTGGAATGTTCGGGCTATCCAACTACCTACGGGTTCAGGAAGGAGATCTACGTCGTCATTCAGTCATTGGGCCAAAGAATCGCCGCAGAAAATCTCTTCTCAATAGAAGACAGGAGAAGACTGGCTAGTCATATGAAATCCAAATCGATGATTCATGGCTTCGAGTTTGTGGACTATGTTGGCCTGATTGGGCCTCAGGGTGAAATGAAAGAGCAAGTAGACGAAACCAAGAATTGAATTGTCAAATAGAAGGGATGGTGCGGCTGAGATTGTGAGCATCTTCCGGAACCTCGGCTTAGGCCTCTCATTTCAGAGGTGATTGTCACTTGGACCGATCGATTGGCAAACCGCAGTTGGGGCACTTCCCAGCCAGCAACCACGTGAATGTTCTCTTTGTGGTTTGGCATCCAGGACAAGTGTATTTCACGTAATCGTATACCAGAAGCAATAGGATTGTTCCAGAGAGAAGAAGAGCGAAACCCGTGACTATCAACGCCGATCCAATCGAATAGTAGGTCTCAGCAACGGAACATCTTTCTTCAGGTAGGGTACACAAATCTCCATACCGGCAGCAATGCATATCCCTCTGATAATCGGCAGCCATTGAAAGCCCGATGAAGACAATCGCAAATCCCAGTACAGACAGGATGATTCCTGCGGCTAGTGTTCTGCGACTGCGCTCAAATGTCACAATCACTCGAAGGTTCTGAAGGCGATATAATGCTTTTGTTGACATGTAGCCAGAGAGTAAAAGCTCAAAGCCTCGGCTTGTGCTTTTCATCCGTTCCTTTCAACATCTTTCATCTAGAAGCAACCCGATTTGAAGAATCAGATGCGGAGGCGAGGATTCGAACCCCGGAACTCCTGCGAGACAAGACCCTGAATCTTGTCACGTTTAGACAATCGATGAGCAAGAGAGTGTCTGGGACATCTGCCTCAATTGAGATTCTCTCTCACATGAGTGAGAGCATCTCGTTCGTTGATTTCTTCTCATCTGTCAATTTGGCAACCTCTGCCAACACACTCCGTCTGCTGTGCCAAAGATTCAGCCAGGAACATCAAGATAACCGTTTTCAGATCAACAAGCCAGTTTCCCAATATCTACGCAAGAGTGGATTTGTCGTCCTTCAATGAGGACTTCGACATTTTGTCCTGGCCAGATAGAAAGGCGGACTTGTATGACTGCCATCGATAGATTCAAGTACACGGGACATGATAGATCCTTGCCCCCTCTGTCTGTAAAGGAAAACATAGGCGGAGAAGAGGGAAAGTGCTAGTGTTTTGTGAGAGTGGTAGGTAAGAGATGATTGAACCGAAAGGAGCAATCTCGTGCTTAGTAGCCGGTGATTCGGAGACCAGAGATTCCGACAGAGGAAGAAGGTCCGCAAAAGGCTCGAACTCGTATCCGTTTCGTGCACAGAAGGCGAATCGTATTCGGGAAGATTGCTTCGTATACGCGGAGAACACATGTGGTTGGCTAGAAAGAAGGCAAAGAAGAAGCCCAGGAAAAAGAGAAGGAACGCTAAGGCCCGATACGACAAGGAATGTCCTGTCGTTCCCATAAGGCTGCCCAAGAGCTTCAAGAAGCAGCTCGCGAAGGAAGCAGAGAAGAAGGATTTGATGATCTCCCAATACATAAGAGACCTCCTTCAAGGGTTTGAGATTAGGGAGCGGATTGTTGAAATAGTCGTGGAGAAGCCTGTTGTCGAAACCGTCTTCAAGACGATATGCGATCCCAAGAAAGAGGAAGAAATAGAGAGCTTGAAGCAGATTGTCATGAGATTGGAGGATGAACTGCTCTCGCGAGAAGGAGAGCTAGCCGAAGCTTCAAAAGCAAACTCCCGACAACAAGAGGACATTGCGTCGTTGAGAGAATCTCACCATTCGCTTTCCAGCAGATACGAGGCTCTTATGGTGGAACACGAGATTATGGGGCAGGGATCCGAGGGCAAGCAGAAAGAAATAGATGGATTGAAGAAGTCGGTCTCGTCAATCACCGCGCAACACGCTACTCTAACGCAAGAGCACCAGCAGACGAAACAACGAGTTCGAAAGCTGCTTGAAGACAACTCTGAGCAGTCGATGGAGAATGCCAGGCTGAAGAGGCAGTTGGAATGGGCTCTCAATGAACTCAAGTATATTGACGCTCGAAATGAGGCCCTTGCGCGGAAGGTCGCACACGACCACGATATTGAGGTCAGAATTGTGCGCACATCTTGGCAGAAAATGCCCAAGGAGTAGGAGACATCAAAACACGGCCATTCATTCATGGCGGTCCCCCATTGTGTTTCAGAATAAACACAGCCGTCGACTGAAAGACGACCTGGGATTGGTCAAGATCGGTGGAAGGAAAACAAGTGAACCAACACGACCGATGGAGCAGGAATCAAGGAATGTCATACTGGCATCCCTGCAATGATGGTGATATGCTTTGGACATGTTTCTCCCACACATGCACCGTTGTTGAGAGTTCTTGCTTCCCGCCTACGGAAGGATGTTCCCCGCAAATATCGGTCACAGCCTCCTCTGAGTTCTGCAACGGAGTTTGCGAAAATTCGGAAGTGAAGTCTCTAGTTTACACTTAAGGGTTCGACCCCAAAGCTTTGCATTTCACGATTTTCCGACTTTTTTCACGCCTAGCTTTTGGGCTCCGGCAAAGCTTTGACCCTAAAGCCTTAAGTCAATGACTAGACGATCCACAAGTTCCTGAGTATTGCGAATTCATATATGGCCAATTCGCAGGGCACAAAATCAAACCTCGGATAGTGGCGTTTGGAGATGCTCATTGCTAGTTTTTGTCAAAAGCCTTCACTTTCGCAATCGTCATGCTAATATACATCTGGAGTTCCTGAGCAGAATTGGGATTGAATGAAATACAAAAAGATATCAATTCGGAAGAAGACGTTTGTGGATCTCAGCGAAATCGCAGACAGAGAGGGACTCACTTTGTCAGAAATGGGAGACCAAATAATCAGCGACTCTATACAGGCCTACTGGGAGACGGCTGATGAAGATCAGAATGGCGAAGAACCGGAAGAGGATGTGAAAGGAGATCCCGAGGAGAACGAATGGGACGATGGAGAAGGCCCGGAGGATGAAGATTGACGGAGTCAAACATTGAAGGCGAATCGGAATCGAAAGTGCTCTTCTTGGATGGAGAGACACCGAGGGCCCTCAAGGGAATAATCGTCAGTGAAGACAAGGAGTTCATAGTACTAAGGAGGAGAGACGGGGTGGTTCGGATAGCCAAGCGGTTCGTGATAAAGATTGAAACCAAGAAGAGGAGTGATGCTGACGGTAACTCCAGAACGTAAGCTGCCGGAAGTGATCACATCCTCGAAATCTGGATCAGTTGACCAACTCTGCCGAATGAGGAAACAAACGCTCCGTTCTCGTCCAAGCGTCGTTGGGATGAGCCATCACGAAGGAGACCCAGCACATGGTTGAAATAGAGATGGGTAGAGGTTTGACGCTTGAGGAATGTCTAATGTTGTGCAACACACCTAGGATGCTCCCTGTAGATGCTACTGAGTTTCAAATGTGGAAGCATCTCCGAGATGAAATCCTCATTCGATTGATATACGAGACTTTTGCAAGAATTGGAGAGTTACTGGAGGTTGAGGTCAGAGATGTCGATTTTGAGCATTGTGCCATTCGAATAGCCCATCCCAAGGGAAAAGCCGTCTTCAAAATAATAGACGGCAGGAGAAAACATGCAAGAACAATCTATCCCAAGAGATGGGTCTATTTCGGAGAGGAGAGCAAGAATCTTCTAATTCGTAACCTCGGCAGAAGAAGGCGAGGCTATCTCATAACAAACTCTCGTGGAAGGAAATTGTCCACAAGACAAGCTGAGAGGACTGTGGACTTCTATGCAAGAAAAGCAGGCATACAGAAAACTATTGGCCACACCAAGAACGGAAGAGAAATCAGACTGTTAACATGCAAAGCACTCAGAGAAGCAGGAGAACGCCATACCGATACGAATGGCGGGGACAGGGATGCCACTGCTAGAATCGCGGGGCACACAGTTAGAACAAAAGAGAAATATTACAAGAAAGGAAACTTCGAAGAAGACGGAGAAGTGGTCAGAAGACACCATCCTTTGATGAAAGCAGAAAAGCTGATGGAGGGTCAATAATGTCATCATTATTCGTGAATTCTGAAAAAGAATCGGAGACCAGCTAAGCAGAGGTAATCCAGATGTCAGATGACACAGTAACGGTCAGCGCGAAACTCCCCGAGGGGCTCAGAGACGGATTGGACGAGATTGGAGAAGAGCTTGGAATCTCAAACAGATCGCTTCTTGTGAGGAGGGCACTGGAACTCTATGTCGAAAGGCACGCAACCGTGGGTATACCCCATGAAGAGTCCGATGTCGGTGAAGAGAGGAGTGGAGTGTCTGCAGAGAGGAAAGCCTTCGTATACCTCAAGAGAAGGCAGTCTCCGGCGAAGATAAGAAGGAAGCCAAGGAGGAGGTCTCACGAGCGGAGAGACTAAGCACGAGAGCGGGCACGAGCATGTGTCCGGACAAGAGGGTCGCATTGAAACGGCAATCCTTAGGCGATGGCAGGAGATCGTGGGCAATCTCAGGCAGGTGTCGGCAAAGGGGGAATCCCTGGAAGTCCAGATAGCAACCAAGACTGAGTTGGTGCGACTCTCCTTCGAAAGGAGTTCGTCTGAGGGCGAACGGATTCATAACCTTCTCCTCAATTGCCCGACAGGCTCCACAGTAGGATTTCTCAAAACAGATTCCAAGAGCAATCCGATTCTGATCCGTAGAATTCCAGAGTAGCACAGCTACCCTCACCCTCAGGATTTTACCAGTAAATTACTTCGGCTTTACCTATAACCAAAAGATGAGCGCTCCGCGAGAGATGTTCTCCTAAAGATAACTAACATCTGGCTACCAGTTATGACAACATATAAATACACCCAATCTTAATGATACTGCCCCTAAAACCATTGGTACAACATGCGGAGGAGTACGATGACGGAGGAGAATACAGTATACATTGGAAAAAAGCCGACCATGAACTACGTTCTGGCCGTGGTGACACAATTCAACAGTGGTTCGGATGAGGTTGTCATCAAGGCTAGAGGTAGATCGATCAGCAAGGCCGTGGACGTTGCGGAGATAACCAGGAACAGGTTCGTGCAGGACGCGGACGTAACAGACATAAAGATCTCCACGGAAGAGCTGGAGGGTGAGGAAGGCAGGGTAGCAAACGTCTCAAGCATCGAGATATTCTTGAAGAAATAAGCGGGACGAGTGCACATTTTTCGAGTGTTGCATCCAGCATCCGAGTAACGGAGAGTTTGTAGAGATGTCGAACGGTCTAGGAGAAGTGGTCGAAGCCGCAAAGAAGGCGGAGATAGCGGAGAGGCTCTCGGATAAACCGTTGTGCGACCATTGTCTCGGCAGGCTCTTTGGCAAGGTTTCGACAGGGCTGGACAACCCAAGCAGAGGCAGGGCGATCAGAGAATCCCTTGGTTTGGAGCTGGGCGAGAAGTGCTGGCTGTGCGAAGGACTGTTCGATGAGATAGAGAAGTTCAGCGACATGATCGAGGAGGAGCTGGAGAACATAGAGTACGATAGCTTCCTGGTGGGCAGCAAGATAGACCCTGAGATAGAGTCCAGGGAAGAGAACCTGTGGGTGGAACTGGACCTGCACAACTTCGAGATAACAAAGGCGGAGATGAACCGGGAGATCGGCAAGATACTCGAACCGAGGACAGGGAAGGTGGTGGAGTTCAAGAGGCCGGACGTGGTGGCGCTGATGAACACCGCTTTCGATGACGTGGAGCTCACCATAAACCCCATATTCGTCTACGGAAGGTACAAGAAGTTCGTCAGGGACGTTCCCCAGACCACCTGGTCGTGTCGTTCGTGCTGGGGCGTCGGATGCGAGAAGTGCGACAACACAGGAAAAGAATACCAGCACAGCGTGAAGGACCTGATCGGCGAACCGTTCCTAGTGGAGACCGACAGCGAGGATTATTCATTCCACGGAGCCGGCAGGGAGGATGTGGACGTCAAGATGCTTGGAAGGGGAAGGCCGTTCGTGCTGGAGCTCTCAAGACCCAAGAAGAGAACGATAGACCTGGAGAAGATGCAGAAGGAGGTCAACCGATCAGAGGCCATCGAGGTAACCGATCTCAAGCCCTCAAGCCGGAAGGAAGTTGCGGAACTGAAGACCGCCAGGTACTTCAAGAGCTACAAGGCAATTGTCGAACTGGACCAGCCAGTGCCAGAACAAAAACTTAAAGAAGTAGTATCATCATTCAAGGGAGAAGAGATCGCCCAGCAGACGCCAGCGCGGGTCGCCAAGCGAAGAGCGGACAAGGTACGGAAAAGGACGATACAGGACATAGAAGCGACCTTGCTCGATGACGGAACTGCTGAGATCTGCATCAAGGCGGAAGCTGGAACGTACATCAAGGAGTTGGTCAACGGAGACGAGGGGAGGACTAAGCCGAGCCTGGCAGAGATGTTGGGAGTAGGTTGCAGAGTCAGGTTTCTTGATGTGATGGATATACACGACGAGGATGGTGAAGATGGTTAGAGCGTCAAAAGGAACAAGGAGAAGGACGAGGCATAAGTTCAGCAAGAAGGCACGGGAAAGAGGACTGTCGCCGATCACAAGGAGCTTCGTCGAGTACTCAGAAGGGGAGAAGGCCAACATCGTCATCGACCCGAGCATACAGAAGGGTCAACCTCATTCACGTTTTCACGGTCAGACCGGGACAGTGATCGGGACCCAGGGAGGCGCGTACCTCCTGAAGGTCAGAATGGGCAACGCCATGAAGACGGTGGTAGTAAGCCCAGAACATCTAAGGAAGTCGAGGTAGGAGGTTTTTCTTGAAGAAAGAAGAGTATCTGTCCCTTGCAGATGTGAGAGAATTGCTTGAGAAGGAAAAGGACAACAGGGAAGAGCTGATGCCCGAGCAGAAGCTGGCCCTCTCGCACGCCGAGTCGTTCACCAAACTGTCCAGGACGAAGGTGAAGAAACTGGTCGCCGAACTCGTCAAGATGGACCAGATGTCCGAGCCGAACGCGTACAAGATCGCGGACCTGATGCCGGAGGAGCCGGAAGAGGTCAGGGCGATATTCTCCAAGGAGAGGTTCACGCTCACCAAGGAAGAGACCGACCAAGTTCTCAAGCTCGTGAGGAAGTATCTTTGAGGCGGTGGTTTTGGAAGACTATGCGCACATCCTGGATTATCTGCCCCAAGGAAGACATGAGGGCGGCCGGTTCGGCAAGGAGCCGATAGCATACGCCCTGGGCGAGGACGAGTTCAAGTTGTTCGAGCTGATTCCCAAGGAAAATGCTACTATGGTGATTGGGGACAGGGTGTATGTGGGCAAGGAGGTCGAGCAGAGGGAAGATATCCTTCATGTGAAACGGAGGATAAGCTATGACGAGCTTACGAACGCTGCCCAGAGCGAGCTGATGTTCGTCATCGACAAGGTCGTCAAGGAGAAGGAGGAGAAGTTCGTTACATTCTTCAATCACGCTCAGTCGATCACCACCAGGTTCCACATGTTGGAGCTGCTGCCTGGTCTGGGCAAGAAGAGCATGTGGTCCATCGTTGAGGAGAGGAGAAGGGGGGATTTCGTCAGTTTTGATAATCTGGCGAAGAGGGTCGGTTCAATCCATCATCCGGCGAAGCTTGTGGCCAAGAGGATACACTTGGAGATATCTGACCCGGAGCAGAAGTATCATATTTTTGTGGCGAAGTAGTTTCGTTTTGAGCCAAAAGGACTTCATATAGGCTGTGACTATTTCGAAATGAAAACTGTGGGGGCAAATGAAAACAGACAAAATGACATTGACTCCGGTGCTATCAAGGGTGGCGTTAGGGGGATACTTACTCGGTCCATTCTTGATCATTGCTGGAATCTCACTGATGATTATGTTAATCCTCATGGAGCCACTGAACCTCATGGGCCCGACCTTTGGAATGATCTGGATCTGCATGGGCCTATTGATGATCTACATCGCGAAACAAAGTCCACCTTGGTTTCAAGCACCTCACAGAATAGCTCCACCCTGCTCAGAATGTGGAATAACCCTCACTTGGCATATGAATCAACCTGGATACTATTGCTATGGATGTCGGGAATACAAAGATCAGTGTCAAGATCCAGACTATCGTATCTAGGCGAAGAAAGGGCGAGAGTACTTTCATCCACCCCACTTAAGCAGATATAACCCCCAATCGAATATACCCCATTGGAATGAGCCTCCCCGATCGAGACATCATATTCGAAGATGCCACCAGCTCCAGACGTGACGCTCTCTGTGTGGCCTGCAAAGGATCCAAAATGTTCTGTGGAAAGCGAAGCTGTCCTGTTGTCACTCGGTTTTATGCAAAAGCAAGAACCCAACCTCTGATAGATACTCTGCACCTAGAGGGTTCATCACCTCCATCCATCTTTGTGGGAAGAATGGGCTATCCTAAGGTCTTCATCGGCCCCATGGTCCCTCCCACACATGGTGACACCTCGATTCTAGATTCACCCGAGCTCTGGGGAGGAGCCACCATTGAAGACATAGTCAACTATCGAATGCAACTGGTCAGAGGGATGTACAAGACCAATGTCTATGACGCCAACTGCGGTGGAAGGATAGTTGACATGACCAGGGAGATCTCATTGTGCCGAGAATCACCTGATACAGAAGCGTTATTCACAAGGAAACCCACCAGCAGGCTGGTACTGGATGATTCCGTTCAACCCATGGGTCCCTCAGCGCCCCTGAAGAACATGGACCTGGGCACCTTGAAGATAGACCATCGGTTAGATAGGGCGTACAGCGACGGGGACCTCAAGGCATCAGAAGCGGTCATCTCACTTCATGATCAGAGGATTCCGGTCACCAGAATCAACAGAGCCTTCTCGGCTGGAGTTTTCGGCATAGAAAAGAACCGAAGGTTCGTCCCGACCAGATGGAGCATTACCGCAGTGGATGATATTGTAGGAAAGGAACTCAGGGAGGAAGTGAAGGACTATCCCTTGATCAACGAGTTCAGGATCTACGAGTCCTGGAGGCTGGACAATCGCTTTATGATTCTGATGATGCCGATGAGCTGGAAGTATGAGTTGATGGAGGCTTGGTATCCGGATACCGTGTGGAACCCCAGAGGGAAGAGGATAGTCATCTATGCCAGTCATGAGGGGTACAAGGGCAGGTCCAAGTATGCCGAGATCGGTGGGTGCTACTACGCTGCCAGACTTGCGGTGGGTGAGCATCTGACCGGGATCAGGCGCCAAGCGGCCATCTGCATAATGAGAGAGGCCCATCCAGGCTACATCATGCCTGTCGGGGTCTGGAACGTCAGGGAGAACATTAGGAATGCACTTTCAAAAGACCCGAGGAAGTTCGACACCTTGAAGGAAGCGCTGGATTACTCAAGCACAAGAATGGCCATACCCGTTAGCAGATGGATCAAGAACAGCAGTCTCCTTAAGGACGCTTTGTATCAAAAGAGGTTGGAGGACTTTCTGGTAGCATGAAGACGACCGAGATCACCTGCAAGTACGGAATCTCTCCCTCTCGTTTGCCGGGCTATGATTATGCTTTGAACCCTTACCGAGGTTGCGGTCACGGCTGCACTTATTGTTATGCGCCAGATGTTCTCAGGGAGAAGAGAGAATGGGGGACCTTCGTTGATGTCAAGAGGAACGTGCCAACCATCCTTGCTAGAGAGGTGAAAAGGAAGAAGAAGGGCGTCGTTGGGATTGGCACGGTCACGGATGCCTATCAGCCAATAGAGAAGAAATGCCAAGTAACGAGGTTCTCTCTGGAACAACTGTTGAAAGAGGATTTCCCCATCTGCATCCAGACCAAATCTGACCTTGTTCTGAGGGATCTGGGCCTGATAACGAGGTTCTCTGACTCGGAGGTGGGATTCACAGTGGCATTCCTTGATGAAGGCACTCGAAAGCTGTTCGAACCCAACGCTTCTCCGATCGAAAGACGTCTCTCCGCATTACGGACTCTTAGCGATGAGGGTGTGAAGACCTGGGCGTTCATTGGACCGATCCTGCCTCATGTTTCGATAGATGAACTTCTGGAACTGGCTGGACGTATCTCAGACACCGGGGTCGACCACGTACTCGTAGACAAGCTGAACCTGAAGAGGAGCACGCGAAAGAACATTCTGAAACGTCTTGACGGGAAGAGCCCTGAACTGCATTCCATATACTCTGGCAACATCAGCGACAAGGAACACTACCGGGAAGCGGCACTAGCAATAATCGAGGAACTGGAATCTCACGGCATTCGCTCCGAACAAGCATTCTGAAGGAAAAACCATTTTAACCAATCTCCCAATTCGTTCTCATGGCCTCACTCCTCTCCGACCTCGAGAAGGTCAGGGAGCTTCTGGACAAGGAACACGGACTTAACGCGATGGTGATAGCCAGAGTCTTCTCGAAGGACCCGGACAAGAAAATCTATGTGGATGACCCGGACGAACCTCATGGAGTGATGACCCTGCAGAAGGGCAAGCCGGACCACTGCTCCATATACGCGGACAATGAGGAGTCCTTCCTTGACCTCGTCAGGGTCTTGGAGAGCGGCAAGGAATACCAGTTCTCAGGGATGAGGGACATATTCATCCCGTACCTTAAGAAGGAATTCGAGCGGACGGACATCAACCCGTGCTGGTTCTTTGTTCTGGGTGAGGAAGGGGTGAAGGGCGATGTGCGCCATGAGGTCACTTCACTGATGGAAGACGACATTGAGACGGTTGCACATAACTGGGAGTACTTCGACGGCGCCTACGACCACGTTAGAGACCGGGTCATCAACGGCATGAGCGCCGCAATTCGCGAAGACGGAAAGCTGATCGGCTGGGACGCGACCCATTTCGAGACCGACAAGGTGGTGATGCTCGGATTCCTGTTCGTGTTCGATGAGTACAGGAGAGGGGGGTATGCCGTGTCCATGTGCGTCGTTCTGACCAATCGAATCCTTGAGAAGGGGAAGAAGCCCATTTTCTACGTCGTCAAGGACAACGAGGCCTCGGTCAAGTTCTCACAGAAGATAGGGTACGAGATAGTGGACTCTCATTCCTGGGTCACAGGAGTGAAGAAATGATGATCACACCCATCGCGGCTGACAGCATCGCGATTCATTCTGAGTAGTCCGGTTCTGGCTCTGCAGGTTTATCCAGCCGCTTCGGTGGTCCATTGTCCTTCTTCCTGGGCTCAAAGATCATCTGACAGTAGTCGTCCCCGAGTGCAATGCACTTGGTCTCCTTGCCCACATACACGACTTCGGAGAGCTCCGAGACGAAACCCTCGAAGTATCCTAGAAAGTATGAATCGACCGGGACGGTGGAGTACATCTTCTTTGCTCTGAAGGACTGGGCTACCGGGAAGCCAGTAGGAGATATCACTATCCATCTGTCCCCTGAACGCTCGACTGATATCCTTCCCCAGCCAATGACGGCGTTCTCCGCGGCCAGGAAGTTCAAGAGAGCCTCCTCGTCGGTCTTGCCGTGGGCCGCTATGAATGCCCTACCAAGCGTCCTGAAGAAGTTCCTCCCGTAGGGCTTGCCCATCTTCTGCATCAAAGGGTTGGCCGAGTCCCCGACTATCTTCTTGAGCTCTATGTACATGTCGTAGAGAAGGTCTGCGCGGGCCCAGATTATAGGCAAGTCACCCAGTTTCAACTGCCCTTTTGCGTAATCGATATTGGACTGGTCAAGGTAGATCTTGTGAACGTTCTGTATGTCCTTCTCTGTCGGTTCGACCCTCATACCCCGCCTCTATTGGTAATAGAGTCCAGGTGATATTTAAAAAGAATGTTGGCTACCAGGGGATTAGAAAGGATTTTCATATCAGAGACTATTCCTTGGGTGATGCTAGAGGATGAGGTCTACGACTTCATAGTCGTGGGTGGAGGTCCGGTTGGTCTGCATGCCGGACTGAAGGCGGCACTCCTGAACCATACCGCCTTGGTGCTGGACAAAGGCCGCAAGTGGTGCCGCGTCTGGTTCGTGCCCAGGATAGACAACATACCAGGTTTTCCCGATGGCATCTCGGGCGCCGATCTTGTGAATTCGGGAAGAGAAGCGCTGAAGAAGCATGAGAAGAAGGTCCAGCTGAAGGACTTCCTCGAGGTCAACAGCATTGAGAAGGGTAAGACGTACAAGGTCAAGGCCCTGAACAGCAGGACAAACAGAACGGAGGTGTTCGAGTCCAAGGCCATCATCCTGGCGACTGGGATCAGTGACAACCAGCCGCTGATAGATGGATCGATACAACACATTCTGCCATACGCTGGCAAGGGGCTGGTTCACTACTGCATGTTCTGCGACGGGCACCGGATGGCAGGGCAAGATGTCGCCGTCTTCGGACATACCAAGTTCGCTGTGAACACGGCCATGGACCTGGACTGGTTCGAGGCCAAGTCCGTGACCATATTGACCAATGGTAAGGAGATGTTCGAGGGTGAGGACCTCAATGAGATCGAAAAGAAGGACATCCTGGACAAGCTCGAAGATCATGAAGTTGAGGCAGTCACGACCGAGATAGCCAGCCTCTTCGGACTGGACGATAATGTACTTGGACTCAAATTCACCGACGGGTCGGAGAGGACGTTTGAAACTGGCATGTCGGCACTCGGTGTGTACAGGATAAACAACGAACTAGCGGCGTTGTTAGGAGGGAAGCTGGATGAGGAGGGATATGTGATCATTGATTCGGACAGCAGGGTGCTAGACAACTCTGGTAATCCAATCGAAGGATTATACGCTGTCGGAGACGTGACCGATGATTGGAATCAGATACCGATCGGGTTTGGGAATGCTGAGAGAGCGGTCATTCACGCCTACTCGTACCTGATCTAGAGTCGTTGCTTAGTCCTAGCCTATGACAAGCCAGAACAACATCACCAAGCCAACACCGACCAGGAACAGAATCGGATAGCCCTTTTCTTCTCTCGGAATGAAATCCCTTATGCCAATGTACAACAACATCCCCAGTAGCAGAGCAAGTATAGCGCCCTGAACGTCCCTTTCGACTTGTAGCACAACAGCCACGATGACGCCCAGTAATGTTGACAAAGACAGAATGATCTTATTGGTGCCAGTCTTGGCGCTTTCATGTATATGTTGCATCGAAATGGATGATGAAACGGTGTGAAGGAAGATGGGAATGGCTATCAGAAAACCAAGGGTCGGATCTACATCGACCGCGGTCACCAAGACGAACCCCAACATGAAGTGGTCCAGGAAGAAACCGACCTCGTGCATCACCTTGAGTTCTCCCAACATCTCCTTCTTGTTTCTGACATGCTGGTACAGGAACTTCCCGGCCAGATGGAATATCACGAAGCCCAGGAGCATTAGGAAGTACACACTGGCCGTATCCGAGAACGTAATGACCTCCGGGAGCAGGATCAGAAAGAGCAGAGCAAGGAAAAGGCCTCCGTTGAAGCTCAACAACTTGTAATGGTGCTTCTCCATGAACCCGGAGACCTTGTGGCTGAGGTAATGAATCACACTTATGAGGATGGCGACCAACAGAACCAAAGCGGTCTGGACCTCGTTCATCTAACGTAGTTAGAAACACGAAGTTTAAAATCCTTTGTGAAGGATTCAAGATGGGGTATCAGATGGTCGAGTTGAAGCAGGTGGAATGCAAGTACTGCGGGAAGATGGTCGAGCTCAGGAACACCGTCAAGCTGAATCCGGAGACCGAGGAGTACGAGTACGCCTGCGAGAACTGTGCCAAGAAACTGGAACTGGACCCGTACAAGGAAGATTCCTCCCAGATAGAGTAGAGTCATTTTTGAGTCTCGGACGCGTATGTAACGCCAGAAACCGATTTTGAAATGGGGAAGGTGGTGCTCCCGTCGGGATTCGAACCCGAGTCCCAGGCTCGAAAGGCCCGAATGATTGGCCGGGCTACACTACGGGAGCACGATTCAATCGGATTACTTTCATGTCATACAAATCATTGGCTTTAGGGTTTTGGTTTGGGCAGCGGAGTTGATGCCCCTTATTCCTTTTCAGCCAATATCCATAGATGATGTTCAGGAAGACCTTTCTCGCCCTCTTCCTCCCAGTGCAAGATCTCCAAACCACAATCCTCAACGAGTGTCAAGTTCTCCTCCAGAGGATAGGAGCTCCAGACCATCTCTGATCCGATGAAGTCGCAAACTTCCATCTCATCTTCACATCCAGTGCCCATCGTCACAAGGAGCAAGCCGTCATCCTTCAAGGTCCGGTGCATGTTGAGAAAGAGATCTCTGTGCTCTTGCCTGGGAATGTGGAAAATCGTGTAGAGGGACAGAATTGCATCAAATGATCGTCCGTCAAAGTCAAGTTCAGCAATATCCTTTTGGATGAAGGTGGCTTCGGGCACATGTTCCTTGGCCCAGTCTATATGTTTCTGTACGAAATCGACGCCGGTGATTCTGAAATCTTGTTCAGCAAGGTACTTGTCATATGGAATCCCAGGACCACATCCAAGGTCCAGTATCTTCGCCCCTTTTTGCAGGAAAGCGGTCATCCTATCGATGTTGGCCTTCGCCAATAGATACTCATCTATCTCTTCATCAAGGCGATAGAACTCGAGATAATCTCCCTCTTCATATCCCTTCTTGACGATCTCGCGCATGTCCCTCATCGAAGATCATCTCGAAAGGCAAGCACGCCTAGACCTCACGTCCAATCTCCCTGGATATCTGCTGGTATTCCTTTATGTCCATTGTTGAAGGTGAGACAGACAGCAAGAATGTGACGTTCCTCAAAAGCGCCTTCTCGTTGATGTTCATCAGGAACTTGAGAACCGGGCTGAAGCTGTTCTGTGTGATGAGGTACTCGATCCCTTCCAGGAGTATCACGTTCCCGCCAGCTTCCATGAACCCGATCAATATTGTCGCCAGACCCGCAAGGTTCGTCGGAGACACGAACTCCTCCTCGGCCCCCAGTGCGCCCAGGACTGTCGCCTTCTTCTCAGATCTGGTCAGCCAGACGAACCTGACGTTCTCCATTCCGTAGGTCTCTTTCAGGTCATCTGGAAGGATCCTGGTGATACAGAGGCCAGCGGCGCCATGCTCCACCAATTCTTGGAATATCATGAAGCTCCGATCCGGCGTCCTCTCCTTGACGATATGGCCTCGTCCTACCTGTACGGGGCGGGTCATATCGTAGCGAAGCAAGGGTTCTTCCTCGGGTAGAAGAGTGGACGGGTCGATATCCGCCACCTTCTCGGTGACGCTGTTGGGAATGGCAACAACGATGCCCTTGGATATCATCCTGATCTCGTGGACGGAATGCCCTCTGGTCGTGAGCCTTATGACAGAAGTCCAAGCATCCTTCAGGCCATCCTCGTAGCCCTTGCCGTAGATCTTCTTCTTGTCCTCGTCTTCCATGATTACGATTAACGCCTAACGTGTGTAAGATAATTAGCTTTTCGGACTATCCGATGTAACCCAAGTCCTCGTCCTGGTCCACCTTGGCCTCGATCTCCTTCAGCCTCGCGGTGATGGAGTCTATCTGCTTGGCCTTGGCCTCCAGTTCATCGTAGTTCACGGTGACGTCCAGTATCTTTGCGAGAACTTCTAGCACCGCTTGCGCGCTCTTGGGATCGACAAAATAGCCGGAGGTCTCGCCCATCAGGCAGACGCTCTTCATGCCGTAGTATTTGGCCATCCCGAGGAGCAGGCCGCTGGCACCCACAATGCCGGCACCTGGCTCGTTGCGTGAGAAAACAACACCGAGCTTCTTCATCTCCTTGACCAGGGATTCCTCAGTGGCAGCACCAAGCACGCGCGGCTTCTTGATCATCCTTCCGATCCCGTATCCGCCCAGAGTGAAAATCCTCTTGACATTTAGCTCCTTCAGTACTCCAAGAATGAAATCCGAAAGCTCGTACTGGCCTTCGGGAGTCAGACCCTGATAATCCCCGGTGAGTATGACCAGGTCCTGGTTCGCACCGTCCCTCTTTGCATAATACAGCTGGTTGTCCACCAGCCTGACCACTCCGTTGTCCTCGATGACCACTTGAGGAGGGAAGTGCTTTGAGATGATATCTGCGAACTTCTTCCCCTTGAGCTGGTCGATGAGATGCTCCGCCGCCAGCTTTCCCACATTGCCAATGCCGGGCAGTCCCTCTATGAATATTGGATTGTCGAGATCCGGTTTCTCGTCATAATGTATCTCTATCTTGTCCATCACGATGACCTTGCCTTCAGTTTCTTGAGCTTCCTTCTATAATCGCCGTACTTGTCCTCGGGTGAGTATCGGGGGGGTAATGCCATGACGGTCTGAGAGCCACATTTCGAACAATGTTCCTTCAGAGTGAAGACGTCACAGCCCTTGCATCTCCTTATCGCCGTTCGCATATCTATCCTTTTCTACATCATTCTTTTCTTTGGTATTTCGCCTTTCCCTCATGGGCCTCGATGTATTCGATGACCCGTTCGGATGCCATCAGGAGCTCTTCTTCTGCAAGTTTGTAATCAGGTGCTTTGACCACCATTCGATACCTGGGAGCGCCGATGTATTGTATCTTGATGTCCACATTGTCGGTCTTCTGGGCCGTCAGCAGTGCTTCCCGAATATGGTCAACCCCGTCCGGCAGAGGACAGGTGACCTCCATGTGGGCGTCGATGGTGACCTCTGGGGGAGCGATGTTCTCCTTGGCCACGTGGATGAATTCCTTGGTCCACTTGCCCTTGAAGCCTTCGTCCTTCAGTGCGTTCTCGTCGACCGAGACGTCCTCAAACGTCCGGTAGAGCGAACCGAACTTCTCCACCATCACTGAACCGACTTCCTTGTAGAAGTCCTCCAGGTTGCTGCCGGAACTCTCGGCCACCATCTCCAGGAGCTTCTCGGCCTTCTGCTCGTTCTTCCATCCCTGGATCTTCTCCCTTCTCTGGTGAGCGTTGACCTGCTTGAGCGAGAGGTCCACGTGGCCCTTTGAAATGTCCACCTTCATGACCTTGCAGACCACCTTCTGGCCCTCTCTGACGTAATCCCTGATGTACTTGATCCAACCCGCCGCGACCTCAGCGATGTGGATAAAACCTTCCTTGTCGCCGAACTCGTCCAGTGAGACGAAAGCACCGAAGTTCTTGACGTTTTGGACAGAACAGATAACGAGGTCCCCGATCCCGGGGTATTCAGAGGTCCTAAGCATCATTCCACCGGCCTGCTCTCACCCCTGAGAGCCGCTTTGCCCCCCTGGGGCTTGGCAAGCGTCGCTCCGCAGACCAGGCAATTGACTTGGGTCGAGGCCCTGTCGAAAATACCCTGCTCGTTCCCGCAGTCCGGGCATTTGATCTTGAGGAACTTGCCTCTGGGTTTGGGAACTGTCTCCATCTCAGACCTCCGTGAGCTCGAACACCTTTGCCCTTATGTTCTTCCTGTGATGGGCCTTCTTGCATTCCCTGCAGCGGTACCGGATGTACACCCTCTTGGTGGGCTTCTCCCTATCTTTATAGATGGCCCTGGTTGACCCTCCGTAACCCGCGGAGACACGTCTGAAGCGCCTCTGCCCCCGCCTGAACTCCGACCTGGGTTTGGTCTTCACCTTCTCGATGTCCAGGTCTGAGTGTTTCCCGCAGAAGGGACAGTATCCTTTTATCGTACGTGGCATCTTCATAATTGGCCTCGCAGACCTGTCCAATGTCCCAACTGGTATTTAGGATTTAGGTTTCACGGATGCATTTGAGGTGCGGAAATCGAGTTTTCTCGGAGATTCTGGCCTTCATTTTGCGTGAAGTCACCGACGAATCATGGCTGCTCAGAAGGGACACTGGCTCTCTCATTTTCAAGCGAGTTAAACTGGTGGAAAAATATATATACTCATATTAATAATTGCTACTTAGATTAATATGTCCAAGGAGACAAAACTGGTGGGAAAGGACCACACTTTCATCAATCTCCTGATAAAGGCTAGCTTGTCCAAGAACGTGTCCAAAACACTCGTGTGTTTGACCAAGAAAACGGAGACCACATCCGTTGAGATAGAGAAGGCAACCGGTCTGAGACAGCCGGAAGTTTCCATCGCCATGCAGGACCTCAGGAACAGGAACTGGGTGGAGAAGAGGGACATCAAAAAGGAAGGAAAGGGCAGACCGGTGCATGCCTACAAACTGTCGCTCTCCTTGGATGATATTGTTGACGTATTGGAGAAGGATGCGAAGGCCAAGATGGCCGAGATAGAGCGGATGATAAGGGATATCAGGCGCCATCCGAAGTAGCCTATTTCTCGAGTTCCACCACACCGGATTCTTTACCGATTATCACCCTGCATGTCAGGTCCAGGAAGAGGCCGGTCTCCACCACACCTGGAAGTCTGTGAAGGTCAGCGTCAAGTTTGTATGGATCGTCTATTCCTTTGAACTCGCATTCGAGGAGGTAGTTCTGGTTGTCGGTGAGGTACGGGTTTCCTTCGATGATCCTTCGATTGGGAATGCTGCCCAGCTTCGCGATCCATTCCTTGACGGAGGTCCAGCCGAATTGGGTCACCTCGACCGGCAGGGGGCTCTTGGTCCCGAGCTTCTCCACCACCTTTGAGTCATCGACGATCACCATGAACTCCCTGGAGGAAGAAGCGACCATCTTCTCCCTGAGCAGAGCGCCGCCCATGCCCTTGATCAAGTTCAGGTTGGGATCGACCTCGTCCGCGCCGTCCACCGTCAGGTCCAACGCCGGGGTCTTCTCAAGTGTGGACAGAGGCACACCGACCTTCCTTGCCAGTTCTTCGGTTCTCTCCGAGGTCGGAACTCCTATTACGTCCAAACCCTCGGCCACCAACCCCCCGAGCTTCTCCACGAAATACCGCACGGTGGAACCGGTCCCAAGACCCAGAGCCATTCCGTCCTGTACATATTCAGTGGCCTTCTCGCCAGCAACCTGCTTGAGATTCAAGATCAAACCTCCATCCTTCGCATGTCCTCGATCATCTTCACCAGTTCCTCTATGACCATCTCGTTGAGCTCCTCGCCCTTCTCCTTGGTCGCTTTCGAAGGGTCGCCGGTGACCCCCTCCCAGTGCTTCTCAGGATGTCTGAGGACCATGTACCGTGGTATCTTGTTGACGCCTTTCTTCCCCTCACCCTTGATGAGGTCGGGGCGGATCGCCATGACCCGGGAGGTCTCTATCCAGCCCGAATGGCCTTCATCCTTGCCCGCCACTCCTTTGTCATAGATTATCTCGTAGTCCGAGAGCGCCAGAATCTTCATGTCCTCTTCATCCACAATGTCCTTTGCTGCAAGTTTGACCGCCGCCAGATGTGATGAACCGGCGTGTCCTGAGACTATCACCACGTTCTTGATCCCGTTCCGGGCGAACTCGGACAGGACATCATAGACCAGGCTTCGAAGCGTCTCGAAACCGATGCTGACGGTTCCAGGGAAGTTGCGTGTGGTGTTGCAGACGCCGTACCTGATGGGCGGTGCAATAAGAGCATTGGTCCTCCTGGCAATCTCCTCAACTACGTACTCGCATTGAAGGGAATCTGTGCTCAATGGCAGATGTTCTCCGTGCTCCTCGATGACGCCCAGAGGAAGGATCACGACGGTGTCACCATCGACCCGCTCCTCGAACTCCTTGGTGGAAAGATCATCAAGCAACATGCTGCCACTGCGACGAGTAAGGATTCCATTCAGAAAACCTTTTTGTCGTTGAGGACGAGTGAATTCGTTTACATGTGAGGGCAAGGTATATAGTCCATCAGGAAGGAAATCAAATACACGAAATGGTTGGCAGGTCGATGTGCGAGTGCGCCATTTGCACCAAATCAGATAAATACGACCTCCAACAGATATAATAGTGCCACTGGCAGGCACAGGGTGTGGAACAATCTGCTAGGCCCCTCTAATGGAGGGTTAGTTCTGGAAAGAATGAAAATTGGAGCCACCGCCACCGTGCGGGCTCTAGTCCATCTGCTGAGCCACATCCGGGAAGGTCGCAGGGCCGAGTACCCTCAGGATATCACCCAAGTAGGCATAGCAGAGGTATTGAGAACCAGGAGGAGCCATGTATCGATCACGCTCTCCTCGCTGAAGAAGAAAGGCTACGTAGAGAACAGATTGGGCAGGGTCGAGAACGAGAGAAGGAGAAGGAAGGTCTATTTCCTCACCTTCAAAGGCTATCTGCGGGCGATGGAACTGAGAGATCACTACCTCAGGAAGAGGATAGGGTTTCCTCAGAACGGTCACGTCAAGAAGGTCTGGATCGGAGACCTCAACGGCCTTCTTGGAAAAGAGTACTCGCTCGCCGAAGTTCTCAGCTGCGTCGACAATTCTGGGATACTGGATATAGGATCCTTGACCGGGAGGTCTGCCACCAGCGTTGAGGGCGAACCTTCAATGGAGCACGAAAGGGACAGACTCAAGAAGGACTCAAGGGCAGCGATCTCGCTCTACCTCCTCTTCGAAGCATAAAAGGGTATTAATGCGGAATGGGATTCGGTCCCATGGACGTGGCCGCCCTCTTCTCCGGAGGCAAGGACTCGACATACGCCGTGTACCTTGTTCAGCAGAAAGGCTGGAACGTGAAGTATCTGGTATCCATGATGCCTGGAGAGGATTCTTACCTGTTCCATATCCCCAATGTGCACCTGACGAGATTGCACTCGGAGGCTATGGGGATACCTTTGAAGCAGGCTGCAGTGAGCGGTGAGCCTGAAGAAGAGCTGGAAATACTAAAAGGCGTGCTGAGTGAGCTGGACGTGGAAGGTCTGATCACAGGAGCCATTGCATCGGACTACCAGTGGAGCAGGTTCAACAGGATCGGAGAAGAGATCGGCGTCAAGGTCTTCAGCCCGGTGTGGAGAAAGAACCAGATGAGGGTGATGGAGGACATTGTTCAAGCTGGGTTCGAGGTCATGATCATCGGGGTAGCGGCAGAAGGTCTGGACGAATCTTGGCTGGGTCGAATGATTGATGACGAATGTCTCAAGAATCTTCAGCGACTGGAACAAGAGAAGGGCATCAATCCATCGGGTGAGGGTGGAGAGTATGAGACCTTGGTACTGGATGGTCCGAACTTCGAGAAGAGACTGCAGATCAAGGAATCGGAGAAGAAATGGGATGGGACAAGAGGACACATTGCGGTGACCGAAGCCGTATTGATCGAGAAGTATGGGCCCTGCTGAATCTCGGACTGGGAGTTCTCGCAGAAGTATTATTATCCCACCGCTAATCTACAGTTTGAGGAGATCCGATGGGAGCAATTGAGATAAAGGGTTTGAAGAAGGACTACAAAGACGTGCAAGCTCTAAAAGGCCTCGATCTGGTCATTGAAGAGGGGCAGGTCTATGGTTTCTGTGGACCGAACGGAGCTGGCAAGACGACCACGTTGAAGATACTCGTAGGGCTTGTCTATGCCACAGGCGGTGAGGCCAGCATAAAAGGGATAGATGTCTTCAACGACGGTGTGGAGGCCAGAAGACACGTAGGTTATCTCCCAGAGTCGTATGGGATGCCAAGGTGGGATACTCCCAGGAAATTCCTCACATATATGGGCATACTGAGCGGTATGTCCAAAGCAGACATCTCCAAGAGAATAGAAGAGATAGCTGGAGAGATAAACCTGACAGATAATCTTGACAGGAGAATAAAAGCCATCAGCAAGGGAAACAAGCAGCGAATAGGTATCGCCCAGGCCCTGATCCACGACCCGGACACTCTTCTCTTCGATGAGCCCACCACAGGTCTGGACCCAATAGGCAGAAATGAGGTTCTGGATACCATGAGGGCATTTGCAGACAAAGGTAAAACAGTTCTTTTTTCAACACACATCCTCAGCGATGTAGAGAAGATATGTGATACTGTTGGCATAATACACGAAGGGTTACTTATCGAGGAGGGAAGCCCAGAAGAATTGAGGCAGAAGCATGAGGCAGAAGACCTTGATGAGGTATTCCTGAAGGTGGCCAGCCATGGATGATAAGGTGGACTTCCTAGCAGTGATCTGGCATAGAACCTACAGAATGCTCTTCTCAGTGAGAGGTTTGTTGGCCCTTCTCATGTCCGTGTACATGCTCGTCGCGGGGGCCTATTTCCTAGATTCTCTTATGGAGGCAGGGACGGTGACTGGTGAGCTATACGCCCTCTTTATCGATCGTCCAGATCTGCAGTTCCAGTGGTTCTTCTTCGATGGTGCAATGAGCAAGCTCGTTACGATATTCCTGGCGCCCCTTTTCATCTTTGACGCTGTGTCCGGGGACAGAACCGGTGAGAGGATAGGACTTGTTCTTTCCCGCCCGATAACGAGGCCCACGTACATGCTGATCCACCTAGTCTCTGCCATACTGGCATTTGGTGTGATATTCCTTGGTGTCTTGATACCAGGGTACTTCCTCATCCATCCACAGGTGCCAGAACTGACGGCATCGGCCTACTTGGCCACAACAGTCCTGATGTACCTCCTTGGGTTCTTTGCGTTGTGCGTCGCTCTACTGATATCCACGTTGGTCAAGAGTAATCTTGTTTCGTTCATCGCTTCGTTCGGACTCTTCTCGTTCTTGATGATGCCCAATGCCCTGAAATACACCTCTGATGTCATGGTGGATGTTGCCAAGTTCACACCGCATTACTACGCAACCTACTTCACGACGCACAACCTCGAAGGTGGACTGTTCATCGCATACGCCGTCGTGATCATCCTGTTTTCACTTCCTTTCCTGGCACTGGCGATACTCAGAATCCGGAATGAGGATCTATGAACCTCCAGCCGACACTACTTGACATAAAGGACATGTTGGTGTCCAAGCGAGCGAGTTACACAGTCATCATAATGGCGATATTCGCCCTGACGTTTGCCCTTGTGGTGGAGTTCTCTCCAGAGGATTTGAGAGATGCAATAGAGGCCTCTGTGCCGGAGGGTTCCGCAGGCATGTTTGAGTTCATCTGGTTCGAGGATGTTTTGAGGTTCCTGTTTCTAATCGTGGTCAGCTTTGGTGCATTCATCATATGTGATCTGGATGATGATGAAACACTGGATCTCATCCTATCTCGTCCAGAATCCCGGTTGAGCTTCCTTGTCCGAAGAACACTGTCTTCCGTGATCTCTTTTCTGATCATATTCATGATTGGGACCCTCATTGCAGGGGGCGTTGCATGGGCAATCGTGGGGGGACTGGACCTGCCGCTCTTCCTGATCCATCACCTAATGGTCATGCCAATGCTGTTGTTCGTCTTTGCCCTCACGTTCTTCTTTAGCGTTCCACTGCGCACAACCACGTACACTGTGCTGGTCGGATTTGCAGTTTCCCTCGTCTTGTCTTTCACCTACAGCTTCGAGCTCATGGCCAATCCCGCCTCAGAGCCCTCAATATTCAATCCTCTTGCCTTTGGATACAGGGTCATGGCAGGGTTGCCCCTGGCTGAAGCATTCTACGTGGTGTTGGTGCTGACCATTGTTCTGTTTGTGGCAGGCGGCTTATGGTTCTGCAGGAAAGATCTTTAGTTGGTATAAGCCAAAAAGGAATTGAGAAGAACTAAGTGGGCCCGCCCGGATTTGAATGGGTTTGGGTTCGGAACCCGCTGGGAAGTAAGGCTTTGCGGGGGAAGAGTACTAGGTCTTGAAGGGCGACAAAAACAATATGAATTCCGGGGTTCATGCAGTACGCATAGTGCAGGAGATCGGAGAGAGCACCGTCAAGAATCGAACAATAGAATGTGAGACGCAAATGTCTCACTGCATAAAAAGGACAATAAGTACATGAGAACTCCAATTCATATTCGGCAAGGCTGTCGGGGATTGAAAGAAGGGGGATATTGAGTAAGGCATGTCAAAACAAGGCACTTGGCCAACAGTCTGTAATCCGGATATTGGCACAAACCCAAAAGGGGATTCGAAGATGAGATGGTCAATTTGAATACGGCTGAAGCTCTCGAAGCAATGACAGATAGGGGCCAGTTTGAGCTCCTGGTGGTTTCAGTGTTGCACAAGGTGGACCGAGACTACCCACACATTTTGCAGACTGGAGTAAATGCCGCTGGGGAACCAGTGAAGTCACCGGTAGATGGATTCTGCCGCGCCCCGGGAAGTAGACCTCCTCACTTCCTGATTCTTCAGACCACATCGACAGATAGAAGGGAGCTAAAGAGAAAATGGCTATACGACGGGACATCGGCTCCAGAAACGAAGGCGGCATCGAAGAGTACGGATGGAGACTTGATCAAGGCTGGCCGTTTGGCCCAAGAAATCAGAAAGGAATTTCCCAAGGCAAAATTCACTGTTATTCTGGCTACCAACCAACGTCCCGACATGACTCTCTTGCAGTCAGTTCACGAAAAGGAGGAAGAATTTGACGTCATGTGCGATATTTGGGATCAGTCCCGCTTATCAGATTTTTTGGACAATACTTCTGAGGGCCATTGGCTCAGGAAGCAATACCTTGGTATTGATGCCGAGATGCTATCAGAGTCCCTGTTACAAAGCCTTTGCATGCAGAGCTTGACTCACTACGAAAGGGAGTTTCTCCTGTCAGTTCCTGATAGCTGGGTCCAGCGCCAGATTGAGGACGAAGTTCAAGGGGGGATATGCAGCAATAGGTATACGATTCAGTTCCTCGTTGGTGAATCTGGTTTTGGCAAGAGTGTTACAGCCTACCGAGCATTGCAGAATCACTTGCAGTCCGGTGGATACGGTTTGTGGGCACCTGCCAGTTTGGTCAATGAGTGTTTGTCGTTGGAGGAGGTGATTAGCAAGGTTTTGCAGGCTCTCCATCCGCATTTATCACCTGAAGCGGGGAGAGTTGCCCTGCAGCTCGTTCGAGAAGGTTCACAACTTCTTATTGTTTTGGATGACGTGAACAGGGCGGAAGCGCCCACAAGACTACTACATAGGATCCTCTCTTGGTCTAGGCCCCAACCGTCGACCATTCCTGATTCGCCTTCCTCAGTCTCACAACACATTGTTGTGTGTCCCGTATGGCCTCACATTTGGGGGCAAATGGAGGACAATCTCACCAGATTACCCTGGATACATACCATCATCATTGGCCCCATGACTTTGGCAGAGGCAACACTGGCTGTTCGTGTAGCGACTTCCCATGCTGATGTGGAAATCTCAAGTGCAGAAGCCAGTGACTTGGCCACCAAAATGGGAAGGGACCCTGTTATGATAGGTTTGCTCAGTTCACTCCTTACAAACGCCAAGCAAAGCGACCTCAATGTTTTAGCGGAGGACGTTGTCGAGAACTTCGTGACATCTAGCCTTAAGGATGCTGCTTCCGCTCCTGGGGCCTCCTATTTGTCGTCCGATTATCGCAAGGCGCTCTCTACTACATGCCTTCATATGCTACGAAAGCGAGAACACCAACCTTCTTGGGAGGAAATCAAAAGATGGTTGGGAGAGAACTCAAATCTGAAAGCGATGAGAGAACTCATTCGACGTTCCATGCTTTGTCGATTGAGAGACCAAGAAGAATTGGTTTTCCGTCATGACCGTATCCTGGAGACTTTGCTTGTTGGAAGTATGGTGACGATACTAACAGACTCCATGTCAGACTCTGAAGTATTGGAAGAACCATACTACGCGGGAATAATTGGCCGTGCCCTTCTGATTTCTCCCCAACATCGAGAGTTTCTCGCAGAAATGCGGAATAGAAATCCCCTGTCACTAGTAGAAGCCATCCGGTGTTTTGGGATACCCACATCTAGCAACCATAAGGCTATTATCGGCGAAGTCAAGCAGTGGATGGAAAGCGGAATGGCAAAGGGCGCCACTCCAGATTCGGTAATCAATGCTGTTTGTTGGAGTCTTCTAGAAACAGACTCCCCAGCAGTTCTTGAAGTAACTGAGAGGTTACGTGCATATCCACTGGTTCTTCTGGCCCGGTTGCGCAATGGGTGCGCAGAAAGCGGTGCTTCATATTTCGGCACTCGGGGGGACTTCGCACCTGGGATTAATGATGGTCTGCGCGATCGGATATTAGACCATGCGAAGATGAAACACAGAGAACAACTCCTAAGGGAACTGAAAATGCTATTGATATCCTCTACAGTAACAGACAGAAATCGAAAGGGGTCTCTGGCATTGGCAGGTTTCTTGGGCCTGACTGATCTACAGGACGAGATAGCAGCATGTTGGAGACTCTCAACGGACAGAATAGGGACTCTTCCAGAAGCGATTTGGGCTGCTACCCAATGTAGCGGAGCCAATCCTAGCGACATCTTGGACCCACTGATGGCGTGTTGGGCTAGCTTGCCTGATGAAGAGAACACCCGCGGTATATCGCCAAAAGTACAGATGGCGAAGTACCTTCGTTTTGCACTGGCACGTGGAATCCGTGATGATGTTATCGATTATCTTGTCAAACAGTGCGATGTGCACGAATCGTTGCGCTGGCCTATTACGTTTATGTGCGACAAAATTGACACACCTAATGCAATCGAGTTTATTGTGCGAAGTGCCGCCAGAATTGAGCGAGAGATAGCTGGTACAGAGAGATTTTCACCTTGGACGGCGATGATCGTCGACAACTGGAATAACTCCCGCAGGGGAGGTCGCAGACTGTCACAAGCATCTTGGGCAAGGCTAAGGGCTTTGTGGGAAAATCCACAGAATGATGAATTCGTGAAAACAGAGGCCTTTCGCCTGTGGCTCACAAATGTAGAATGGACCGAAATCGACATTCTGAGAGTTATTCCACAGACTCCGCCTCTTTTCCACAGAGCGTTATGGAAGCGGGCCCAACTCGGTGACCAAAGCGTGGTACGAGATATACTTCCGTTGTTATCGACCGAAACTCATTGGTTCAGTGTTGCTCACTACGTATGGTGCAATGAAATCATGAATGTAGCAGAACGTCATTTGGAATCGTTCAAGGATAACATTTCGAAAGATTTCATGAGCGACAGGTTGGATATCCACTATATGATTTCGAGATTGCTTATGATGATTCCCGCGAGGGACGCCGAAATACTACTGACCAAGTACTGGAACCATCTTGGCTACAGCCCCTTATTCATACAGACGGCCTTATATGTTGGCACTCCGAAGTGTCTCGAACTCGCTTCTTCAAGCATAATTCAATGTCCAAACGACGTCCCCGTATTCAAACACATCGACTTTCACTTCGGTTTCTTGGACAGCGAAAGACAGAAGTATTTGACAGTAGGTCACCTGGAAAACCTAGTACCATATCTCGATCGTTTAGGCGAGCATGACCTCAGGGAATTGGCGGAAGTATGCCAGCGACTTGGGGTCCCTGAATGGAGCCAACAACATCTTTCGAATCTACTTAGCGAAAAGCTCAGGAGGGATTACCATCCGTCTGACGATGAATTGCTTCAAGACTTGAATGAGTTTTTGGCCGACAGGCATGGTAAATGGCGAGTTGGGTACTGGTTGGAAGAGTTCGATAAACGACACGATTCGAGGGACCGAGCTCTCGACCTTGTGGATCGCTGGCTCGCCTCCCACCCTACAATTGAAGGTCTTGAGATCGCAGCAACGTGCGTGCAGGCCATAGGCACCCGTGAGGACCTCCTTATCTTGGAGAAACACAAGATAGCGGGTCCTTCCGATGTGATATCCAAAATTAGGGCGAGCGCTCGATTTCATGTTCAAAGAAGAACGCTGGAATAGCGAAAACGCTGGGAACTGAGACTAACTTGTATAGCGTTCAACACAGACCTTTAGTTCACTGCATTTGGTTAAATGCTTCGTACCCAGTGAATCCCAAGAAAAACAAAACTACACTTTTCTCCACATCAATAGGCGAACTTCTGCTAACATACAGCTTGGTGTCAGTCTCCAACTCATAGACAGAAGAGGAAGACGTTGACTTCTATCTGGGGGGTTCTCGCAGTATCCTGAACATTCGAAGTGTAGATGGCTATTTCGGATTCCCGAACATTAGGCATTTGGTCAAAGAGCTCAAGACAGGCTCTAATCCGCGTCCTGGCGAGTAGTAGCGGAATCAAAAGTATCATTGAAATCCACGACAATCTCTGCGAATCTGTTGATTAGCTTTCTTCGGTATTTCTCTCTCAGCGTTCTGCCAATTTCCACTTGAAATGTGTTGAAGTTATCTCCGTAGCCCAAATACTCCAGGTCGCTCCTGCTGTCACCGCATCTATGAAACGACTTGGAGGGATTTCCGGGGAACCTCCTGTCCACCTGTACCTCCTCCCCCCAAGAATCTATTCTGTTGACAAGCCAATCCTTGATATTCTCTGAGCAAGTCTCTCCGAACCGAGTTCCAATCTCAATATCGCCATCCCCTGTGTCTGCCATACCATGAATTGCTAGATGCAGATAGGGTCTTGCAGCCTTCCCATTGACATCAAGATTGCCAAGGTGCTCCAAGATGAGCCTAATCGCCCGTCTGTACTCCTTGATGGCTTCTTGGTTGCTTTCGTTAGGAGGTCTATTTAGATCTGCAATATCTCTCGACACAGTGGCCACGATTACACTGCATCCTGCCATCTTAGCTATGGCGTCTGCAATCTGACCAGCGTATTTGTCGTGTCTTGGAGGGGCTGCATGAACAGCGTCCACATGTGCATGTATTGTGTTACTACCCGAGCGGAATTTCACGAACTTCCACACAGTGTAACTCGTCATATAAACCCTCTATCTGCTTGGTGGGTATGAAAAGAATCCCACCTTATATTTCTGTGCGTAATCACGAACCTTCATCAGATCTGCCTCCGGAGCATACCTGTCCAGAACAACAAGATAGACAAGGCACCGGGGGTTGGCCCTAAGAATCAGATTGAGTTTGTCAATGTCAGCACGAATATTCCTTTTGTTCCTCCAAGTACGGATTTTCACTTCCACCGATGCCCTGAATGATGCGACAGGGAATGATAGATATCGCCAATACCTCCTCTGTCTCTCTCTAATGACCCTCTTGAGACCTTGCTTCTTCAATATCACGATGTCAACCAAACAACCCCTAGCTTCCTTCTTCCATTTGTGGGGTTTTCCAGAAATGTACCTCTTCTTGCTGTCATAGGGACGCAACTCGCAATGAACAGAGTCAGAATCCAATCTCATTCTCAGCAGGCTCAAAAGACTTGCCACTACGTCGCTCTCAGTCAGGTAAGAGAGTTCATTGTCCTTGTAGTCTCTGATAAGTTCGTGTATACACCTCTCGACAGTCGTCTTAAGTCTGGTCACTTCTATCCACCCCTTTCCTCCTATACCACATAGAGAAGCTCATCAAAAGCGTTTCCCAAAAGAACTTCATACCTGCACAATCTACTGGATGAGATACGCAAAGAAGACGTAAGGTTGTGAAAACACGAGGTCATTAGAGACATTCACAGAGAAGGACTCGAAATATCGAGAACAAATGGTCGAATTCAAATTCTTGTCAGATTTGATTCAACATCTCGCCTCCAAAAGGAAGAAACTGGAAATCCTGAGAGGTCACACGGATTCCTTTGGCTACGATCTTGTTCTGAAGGTGGACGATATCAGCAGATATGTGCAGTTGAAAAGTGTCAGAAGAGGGGGCAGTGTTCCCAATTGGATCGTTCATAAGTCCCTCTTGCGAAGAAAGAATGGAACAGTTGTACTCGTCACGATCGATTATGTGAGCCAAGGAATGAGTTTGAAATACCGAATTCTTGACGAAGACAAAAGACTGGGCGTCCTTGAGAAGAAACCGAAGCCCAACATCGATCCTAAGACGTATTGCAGAATCACAAGAGGGGATTTGCTTGGTGAAGAATCAATCGATGGTCTGGCGTCTAGATTGTTTCCATCTGCAGAGAACTTGAATGGATAATCAAGAAGATAGAAAAAAGAGAAATGAACAACTGTTCTAAGGAGAATTGCTTGTGTCTTTGGGTTCTACGGCTAAGGAAGAAGAGACGTTTGAGGGTGGACTCAGGTATGCCGAAGACTGGATTTGAGAGGGTGTGGGATAGAATCGTCTGGTGTGATGGGGAGACTTCTCTAGTGAATCATACGACGAGTCTCTCCTCGGGTATGGTTGCTATCCTCTCAATCGATCTGGGAATTCCCATGATACAGATCGACCAAGTGGATTCACGTTGGTAACAATGAAACAAGGTCATAGTCTTTGTGATGCTTCTTGTAGTGTGCTTTGAATAATCTGAAGGAAACGTGAGAGTTCTTGCTCAAAGACTTTGAGTTCGAGTATCGATGAGAAGGGGGCAATCTGCCATGACATGCTATAGGAATGCACGAAGTAACTATATTTGTCATAGAAATCATAAAGATTCAATCCAAGCATTTTGCTAGTCACTTGAAGAACGACTTCATTTGAGAGATATGGCATGGTGAAGCGAGGTTCGAGGGACTTCGTCATAGCCCTGGACATTCGTCTCGCTAGCATTCTTTCAGACTCTGATAGCCTATTCCCCTTAAGGTCGCTAAGTAGTTCCGCGAGGTCCATCTGATGTACACTTTCTAGCCATCTCCTTTCGTATGTTGGCACCCATTCAATCAGTTCCGTGGGCACATCTGCTTTGATGCCCACGAGGCTCATGAGCAAAGGATATGTCAGATTCCTGTAAAAAGCGTCTTTGATCTTCTTCTTACCCCAATCGTACTCAGTGCTCTCAAAAAGAATATCGAAATGACCAATGGTCCTATTGAGAGATTTGCCCAACTCGCCCATACCCCTAACCATGAACCCCGGATTCTTTGCCCAGTCAAACCATCTTCTTGAAAGGACTCGATACGGAGGAATGAATGTCTCATTTGAGCGGATTGCGCTGCTTGTGTAACATAGCAGGTCATCGAATACTACCCATGATAGGTTCTCAAGAATAGTCCTCATTTCCCTATAACACGTTGGAATGAGCCCTCTGTCGAAACTCAATCCTATTCCCTGGATAATGGATTCGAGCTCGGAGGTGAACACCGTTATCTTTGGGAGCCATCCCTTCCTAAGGAATCTTGAACGTAACTTGCTCCTAATACTCTTGAGAGACGCTAGAAATTCTCGAATGTGCTTTTTCACTGCAGAGATTTCATCAGCAGCAATGGCCTTTGTATTCCTAGCAATATGTTCATCTCTTGGAGCAGATGTCATATACCCAATAAAATGTCGGCACTCGGAGATATACTCATATTTCTCTTCAAGAGAGAGATCGCTTCTAGTGGCATATTGGTCCAGAAAAGTCACAAAAGCTTTCCAGTTAATCCTGACTTGGATTGCAAACGGTTTCTTCTGAAAACCACCTTTCTTCACTACGAAACGAAACCATTTTCCATATTCCTCTCCAAGTTCATCGTTGAATTGATCTCTAAGAGCAACAACCCTGTCATACATCTTGGACGTGCTGAGTCGTTTGTTCTGTGTGATGTTTGAAACTTCATGCAAGAAGTTCTCTACTATGCTGTTCGGGACATCCAGATATAGACTCCGGGTTTGAAGCTTGAAGTAAGGATCTGGAAATCTGATTATCGCCATTGACGGCCAGCTTTTGGAGTCGATTTTGAGCTGTGTCAGAAGATTCCCTCCAATCTCAATCTCGCCTGTGAAGGCTTCATGGTTTCATTCTATGAAAGCATTCCCATCGACCAGGATTCCTTACCTTTGGATGACACTCTCTTTCGAGACAATTATCCGTGGAATACTCAAGGACCTTTGGCACATTCCACAGACTATCCTAGGATTCTGACCTAAGGGAATCACGTTTCAGAATCTGTTAGTCGAGGCGTGGTTTCCAAAGAGTCGCTTGAAAGCAGAATATCCGAAGTGAGGGAAAGGAAATATCTCCCCAATTTTGAATTGAGGATATAGGTTTGTAGAGAAAGAATCGGACATTGATCACACAGGACATTCTATACGACTCCTCTATGCACTAGTGGAGACTTCTGGTAATGACTTGCGCTTGTCGTTCACCAGAATCACAGCATACTTGATTAGAAAGGAACTTTGTGAGAAGCGGTCCTTCATGATGAAAACGCAGAATCGACAAGCCTTTTATATCGAGGAAGAGTTCGACATCTGAACCGATATGAAAGACCCCATTCGACGATTCTTGGACACAACACAACAGCTGAGGAAAGACTACAAAGCAATCGAGTTTTACTTGGTCGCCTTCAAATGGGAAACCCACTGGGTGAACCTGTCCACACGAGCTATAATGAGCACACAGACACCAAAACGGTTCAGATTCTCTGCAAAGCCTCCCAATCTTCCTGATTTGCTGATAGAGGGAGCCCTTCTGCCCATTGACGACATAGAAAGGATCCTTGATGTCTTCAAGACGGGGAAATTTGAATGGGAGAAAGCAGATATTAGTTACCAGAGAATAGACCATTCTGGATTTGGGAATCCTTATTCACCTACCTTCCGGGCCTATAAGAGGCAGGATAGCCTCCGGTTGATGAACATTGATGCACGCTGCTTCATTCTGTCTGGAGGGGAGTCGACAGTCATGGCGAGCATTGGAACCGAAGGTTTTGAATCACTAGAGTCAAGACTCGCATCCCTTGACAAACCATTCGGAGGGATGTATGATCTAGTGAGGACGTATACAGGTAGCGAAGACTACAAGAATGCTTGGTGTCACAGTCAACTTGAGATTATTGCACCTATTTGGCTTCGATTCGAGCAGGGCTCAGTTCTTGAGTCTGAAAATGTTTTAGTCAAGGCTATGATGCGCGAAGGCTGCAAATTGAGCAAGGCGTCTGTGGGGATAATTGAAAAGGAGGGGGGTATGGTCCTACGGCGAGACCGACAATCTCTCCAAATTGCGTCAAGAGGCAAGGAAAGGCAAGTGTTTCTCAAAAGTGAGATCCCTGTTACGAAGCTATCGAATCATGTCCAGCTCCTACTCTCCTACAGAGGAGACTCTGTGGACCGGTTGGATCTATATCGAAATCGAGTGAGCGGACGGAACCCTAGGATGAGTGTGGGCTCATCTGTGGATCCAAATCTTGAGGACTTTAGAAGGGCATTGAGTGGAAGAGCCAAGAAACCTAGCAAAGGGTTTGAGCAAGCCATTGTCGAGCTCATGTCATTCCTTGGATTCACCTGCATTCATGTCGGAGCAGAAGACAAGGCAAACCCTGACATTCTAGCTTGGGCATTAGATCCCACCGTCGCGTTTGTAATCGAATGTACAATCGCCGAACCGGATCTTCGGCATAAAGCCACCAAATTCGTCGCTCGACTTCGACATATTGGATCCGTTGCACCAGGGACGAGAGTTGTTGGAGTACTGGCAACGACTCTATCACGGGATCTGATAAACCCGGCTGACCTTGTGCGTCTGAAGAGCGATGGAATCCTCTTGATTGACAAGGAGAGTTCGTTGGAACTTCTTGAGCTGGCTGAAGACGGATGCGGAATCGGTGAAGTTTTGCAGTACCTCGGTGATCTGATGAGTCGCCAGCAACTGTCCCGTGAGATCCTTGGCCGTTGAAAGCCCGGCAAGTCAGAGGAAGCGAGATGTCAGTACAATAGCATCGGATTTGCATTCAATATACCCAATGTACGAAGTCAGACTCATCTATTCCCAATACTCAATTGAGGCTTCATTTCCCCTCTTCCAACCCAAATCCCGGTCCCACTGATCCATCGATGAACACGGGCCTAGCCCTAATCTCTCCAGGGATGATGATACCCACGCTCTGAACAAAATCAAGCCAAACATCGTGGTAGTCTGGAACCTCCTTGCATATCTCCTGCACCAAGTAGGATACCCAGCTCCTCATTGCTGATAGGTCAGAGTATTCTATTCTTATCAGCTTGCCAACGGTCTTCTTCTTGATCCGTCCACGATACTTCCTCCAGAAGGGATCGTCAACAATGCCTCCGTTGTGTACTATTAGATTGCGAACCAGGAAGAGATAATCAACGATCTTTCTTGTTCTCTCATAATTGTTCTTTTTCTTCAGATCTCCAAGGTCTCGTATCTTGATGCCTTTCTTCAGCAAGAATTTCTCTATCTCGTCGAAGTTGTGCGGCACATGCCTGAATCTCTTGACGTCTTTGATGATGCTTTTTGCAAATGTCTCGAAGACCGAGGCCAGTGCAACGATGCACTGCTGTTCCAGCAGAAGTTGATATCGAAAGCCTTTGAGATGTTTGCGGTCAGGGACCCCACCATTCAGAATGCCTCTCATGAGCTTGAAGTAGAGGTTCGAAGATAGACCGCAATGAATCATGTCGTCTCTTTCAGAGTGCTTGGTTATCGCGGTCAGCCTGTACGGTTCTCCTACTCCAGGTACTATTCCTCCGAACTCCTGGAGTTTCGGTTTCTCGAATCGAGCTGTCTTGATAGTCCCTCCCTTGGGAGGCAGTTTGTGGACACCCTCGTAGTGCCAGCTTGATTTGAAGAGTTTTTCAACATCCATTCAAGTCCTCCAAACGTGGAATTAGGTGAGCGATGGAAGGGTCTGATCTCTCCTTCTCTCACCACTGTTGCGCTGTTTCGTATCAACATGGGATGGTCCTGTTTTCGTCATTACGATCCTCATCTAGATCCTCTTGGGACTCGACACATTCCAGTTCACTCACATATGCTTCTGGAAGTCCATGCTGTCGAGCACCTTCGACGACGAAGCGCTTGTACCAAGAGTACGGCTTCAGCAAAGGGTCTATGTAGTCAATTTCGGCGAAGTACATTGTTGCCTTGTGACCTATATTCTGGTAATCAACCACCTCGACCTCTGTTTCGTCATATCCCTCGTTCAGACCCTCAGCCTTATCCAGATCTGGTTTCTCAGAGTTGTCAATGTCGAACACAACGCCCCAGACTTGGTCATTCGGATCATCTGTGGAGTAGGCGTCGGCCTTGCCTGATCCATCAACGCTTCTCTTGTGGAACCTCAGCTCGTGTCCTTTCAGTCGAGCTGGGAAAGGCTCCGTGCATGACGGAACGCGATCTCGAAGTCGCCCCGTGCACATATTCGAGCCATACGCGAGATACTTCATATCAGCCCTCCATGTCTTACGCAGCTTTCTATATTCAGGTGTAGCCCACACAAGGTCAAGTATTTTTCAGTTTTGGTGCCACATCCAAAGCAAGCCGGCTTCCGAATACTACTAGCCATAACAACATACAGGTTCAACATCTTATTCAGAAAGAAAGAAGGCAGAGACATTCTAGAATCGGGTGCTTTCCGTTTCCCAATCTCCAAAATAGACATCTGCCAAGTCGGTATCAGCACGGGGTATCAGTTCGTTGTCAAAACTTTATTCTGCAATTCCATCATTCCAGTGAAGAGATGAGAAAAATGTTACGATATTCCGTTAGATACGAGCTCAAACCTGGTGTGATACTGCATGGACCTACAGATCTCGATATAGGCGAACACGATAATATCACTAGATTGAGAATGAGAAACATTTGGGACCGAGACAAAGTGGGCAATCGCTATGTTAGTGGAATTCAGTTTGATACTGAATTGAATGCCGACAGCATTGAAGATGCCATATCCGCTTCTCGGACAATGATAGATACACTCGCCACACACATGTCGTTGCTAACTTCAGTAAGTCTCCCAACCGCACAGCCACTCGTTGCTGTCGACATTGATCCGGAACATACAGACCACGAATACCTCCAGTTCATCTATCCACCACTCCCACCTCTCTCGAGAGGCTCTATTCTTCCACCGAAAATGATTGATTTTGTCAATCATTTCGAGAATCTAGGGTCACGTGAAGACAGAGAGTCCATTGCTAGAGCTTTGATACACTATCGCAAAGGACTGCGGGCCACAGATTCACTTGATGGGTTCCTCGATTTCTGGATTGGTCTGGAAGCTCTGAACAGACCACTGGCAACAAAACTGAACACTCAGAGACGAACACTCACGCCTATCAAGACTTTCTTGGAAAGTCACATCGAGAATGGTGAGGAACTCTTCAGTGCAGCCAAGAATCTGAGGAATGATTTCGTACACGGATCTGCAAATGTGCAGGCAATGATGAGTGTGGCACAGGAACTGCTATCACCCTTGCGTTTCGCCCTTTTGAATGCTGTTCTCTTTCTGACAGGAACGCCACGAACTAAGGGAATGTCTAGCGATCCTATCCCATGGTGGGATGCGATTGCTGTACGTCTGTCGACGGTCCTGCACAAAGACGGTGATTCGCGATTAGGAATTGGTGAGGAGCCACCCTGTTTTGATGTTGTCTTCGAGGAGACTGAGCCCGTTACAGACAAGAAAAGTGGTGACACAACTTTGAGAATCAGTTATCGCTTGTATGAGCGCCTGGCGCCTAATGTCTCACATAAGGAGTTCGCGTGGAAATTCCTAGGTCGACGTATCAAGTTGGAAGGAACGGAGATGAAGAGAGGTTGAGGTTGATGCCACTGAATGTTCCGCTTGCGGTTCCATGTTCGAGGCGTAGGCTAGTATGGAGGCAAGGACTATTCCCTGGATCTGAGAAGGATTGGATGAGTGCCCTCCAATTGAATTGTCAAGGAGGGCAAAGATTAAAGAGTCAGGGAACATTTCAAAGCAAATCCGGAGGGGTTCGACATGAACGACAAGGTTACTGAGGAGAAAGCTAAGGCAAAACTAATCGAAATCTGCAAGAAGATTAAGAAGACCGGAGGCTTGAAGAAATTTCCCAAGTCTTTCCTGAACAAGATAACTGATTTTGGTGGCTCACCACGCAGACATCAGATCCTGATAGACTTCCTCGCGAGGGAAGGCATCGATGTAACCAAATCAAGATCTGTTTTTGGCTTTCCAGAAAGAAGGGATGTCTATAGAGCACTTGCGGAGCTTGTAACATGTGAGCGTTTCGCGGACATCTTTCTGAAACTCAAACTACTGAACTCGTTCTCCAAAAGGCCCAAAACAAGTCGTATTAGAATCCTCGAGGAGAGAATGGACCCTGCAGAACTCTCAGAAATCAGGAAGAGGAGTGTCGATATTCAGAAGTTGTTGAAATCTAAGTTCTTGGAAGTATTCGACAGCAAGATCCTAACCGAATTCAAGATCAAGAAAGTGCCTGAAGGTGAGCCAGAGGTGTATTGCAGTGAGTCGAACTTCCAAGGAAATGACTATTTCATCATCACATTTGATTTCCCTCGAGAACAACGCATGTCTCTCTGGAAACACGAAAAGGACATTCTTCGGGTCCCAGACTACTTGACAGTATGGATAGATCTCAAAGATGGGTGCCTCACCGTCTCCGAATCGTCACTGAACCACCGCATATTTCACGACCTTGAAGGAATTCTGAAGGACGTTCTCAAACTGTCTTCTCTGGATGTGGTAAAGCACTCCCCGGAAAGTTCGGAGGTTCTCAAAGCAATCGAGCAAGGTCTCTCTGGTGCCAAACCAGTGAGACAGATCGAGTTGGCAGGGAAAGACGACAGAAAGATACAGAAGATTGTCATCTCTGGAGAGAGTGTTCTGGAAAAACTGCAGGAGGTTATTGGAAAAGTCGCGCTGCAGAAAATGTTGAAGTTGTTCGATATCAGGTACGTTCAGGGAGAGAGTGATTACGTCATCGATTGAGAGACTAGATGCCTATCTCAAGATACTAGGTAGACTTGAGCACGAAGGTAGCCGTCCATCAATGGAACAACTCATTCGAGGGTGTGAAATTGGATCTGAGATTCTTGTTCAAACATCCGAGGCGTTTTGCGACATCTGCAATCGGATTTACGGCGCAGACTGTGACAAGAAGCGCCATTTCGACTGGAGCAAAACTGAATGTGGGTCCCTGGCTCCCAACTGGAAAGACATCCTTCGGGAAGAGATCAGAAGAGAGCTGAAAGGGCAGGGTTATCTACTTGATGCGGATGGAGTGACGTTCACAAAGCAGGGTCTTCGAATTGGAATCGAACCCTTTGTGGGAGAGTTCTATAGAAAGGACCTCAACTCTGTATTCGGGACTGCTTCCCGTATTGCCCATTGGGATGCTTGCCTTGTGCTGGGTGGAGAGAAGTCTGATGATGTCAAGACCGTCGAGAACTACTACTCAGAAGTGTACTTCTGTCGGTTCGAGGATTTCTCAGACCCTCAATTCAGACATAAGACGCTCCTGTATCTTGAGGGCTTGGCAAGAACCAACAGGTGTATCATGCGTCAACAAGAGATGGCGGGCACGATTTCTCTGGAGAAAGTTAGGCCTGCAGAGGAAGCACCCTTGGAAGAGATTATCCAGGCAACGCTAGAGATAATCGAAGAAATCGAGAGAAGGGGTAAGAGCGATTTGGAACTGGGGAACGTGTACGAGAAACTCATCAAGCAACTATGCGGAGATCTGTTCTTCCAGTACACAATTCGGGAACGAGGAAATCTTCCGGACTTTCTGGTATTTCTACCTGCATCTCTCAGATACTTCATTGTTGATGCGAAGAGCGGAGTGCTGAATATCAAGGAGCGACGAAAAGTGAAGGACTATGCCCTGACGCAGAAGAATCTCAAAGCTGGAGACCTGGATTTGTCGATGTCAGGTCTCCTAATCTTGGCGCGTGCTTCGAGTCAGAAGAAGGCCACAGAATTCTGTACGAAGACAAGGGTGGGACTCCTGGAAAACCGCAGAATGCCCAAAGATATCGTGGTTAGTTGGCTATCTCCTGAAGGACTGATCGAGTTGGCGCAGAGTGTGCAAAAGGACATTAACCAGAAATTCTTCGTAAATCTCTTCCTGAAAGATGTTCTAAATCAGGGATACATGGGAAAGACTGAAATTGAGGAGGCCCTCAAGAGCCTCGAAGAAGAGAGAATCATGGGTCATTCCAATCGTGACATAATTCTCCAAGCCTTGAAAGAGAATGTAAGCTACTACGACTAGGTATGTCTCTATTACAAAAAAAGAACTCTGGGAAGACATGGCAGACTCTTGTTCACTAGAGAGCCAAAGTTAATGATAGAATGCCCTTACAGCGCCAATAGCGATGAGACTAAGAGGGATTGCATTGGGCTCGATGGGAAAAGAGAGAACTGTCAAATGCATGAGTTCTGGCATTGTGACAGGCATTTTGAAGAAAGAGATAAATGGGCCTTCCCCAGCTTTCTCAAACCACACTCCCCATGAGATGTCAATTTGACGAAAAGGATTATTAACTTTGAGTATGCTTCAACCCTCGATGGATATACGTTGTAGGGAGGGAATAAGATCTCACATTTGGACAGCCCTAACTAATATCAAGAACAAAACACTAGGAGCAATTAAGACAAAAGGTAAGAAAGTAATAGTGGAAGCAGTTGCAAATGAAGTTAGAAAGATCCCAATTATAGGTGGGCCAATTTCCAAGTTCATTGAAGAAAAGTATTCAGATGATACTGAAATTGAAGTTGAAGCTATTGAAGATTTCTTAGTAGAGTTGAGAGATTCTGAAGAAGACCGTTTTGAATTCTTGGTCAGCAGATTGGAGGTTATGAGCGAGGATATGGGAAGTTATCATGATGAGATTACCGAAACGCTTGAGTTGATGATGGGGGGTATTGACGAGAACTATGAAGATCTAAGTGATTTTCTCTCGAAGAGGTTTGCGGATATAGGGGATGAGGTAAGGGCAGTGGGAAAGAAAGTTGCCAGTTTAGATGCGAAGTGGCAGGAGAGATTTGATGAGTTGGAATCAAAGCTTTTGGCGAAGTTTGAGGATTTGAAAGACAGAATGGAAGTAAACGATAGAGAAGCTGCCATAGAGTACGTACAAAAGGAAAAAGAAGGTATTGAACTTGCAAAGAGCAAATTTGGAGAAGGTATCGACCCAGAGAAGAAGATAGTGGTTACAGCACAAGACAGAAGATTCAAGAAATCGATGGAAGATGCAGCGAAGGTGTATTCTGAAAAGTATGGCGAGACCCCGGATGCTGAGCTTTATGTTACCCTGGGGAATATGAGCCACTTTGATGCTGATTACGATGAAGCTCTTGGATACTTCGATAAAGCCTTGGAGTTAGATCCCAAAGATGCAAATGCATGTTATAACAAAGGTCTTGCTCTTTACAACCTAGAACGATATGATGAAGCTCTTGGATACTTCGATAAAGCCTTGGAGTTAGATCCCAAAGATGCAAATGCATGTTATAGCAAAGGGGTATGTCTCCAGAGATTGAATAGGAACAAGGAAGCAGAGAAATGTCTTGGAATGGCCGAGGAATATAGGATCTAACAAGTTGTAGAAAGCACTATTATGCACGCTCACAAGTGTACAGGATCGATTCAGAGAGCTTTCGCTGGCCTTGTTCCACACTCAAATTATAGCTCATCTTGACATTTCAAAATGCCCCGCCTAATTGCCTATCTCAACCAACTCACCTCCACAACTACAACAACTCTGCTCACCCTTTTTGATCGAATATCTACCAATCACATTCAGCCTGAGTTATGCCTTCGCTTTGGCAAGTCCTGAACCTGCTGAGAAATATCATCCTCAACGATTCGCAAAATCCCATCCTCGACTAGAGTATTCTTCAAGAGTGAAGATTTGTGTTGTTAATACACAAGGCAACGAATGTCATCCTCCGATGAGAATAATGCGATTTCTCCCAGGGAAGAGTACCAAAAATTGCATTCCTGAGACCACGGGAAAACTTCAAGCCCTCCATCATGATAAGAAGTCTGTGGCTTCCATCAACTTCTGGGACATGACCCTCACTTTTCATGAGAGCGCAAGCAGTGGATACGATTCAGGCGAGGATGCGCTCAAAGCTGTCCTATATCTGGAGAGTCTCCTGAGGGACGACTGGGATGAAACACAGACCTTGGACCATCCACTCCGGTCAAAGCTCGTGCAAGCTTCTGAGCCCAACTACCTGTGGTTGATGCACTTCGCCCAGAAACTGCAGAAACTCAGCACCACAAAGGGATCGGAGGGAGTTATCAAGAAGCTGGCCATTGCCGCTGAGTACAATGGTGCTCTTGCTGAACTGGACTTCGCATTGAAACTGCATCTGGGTGGAATTCGAGTTGAATTCATAGAGGCTTCCCCAGAGACTCAAACTCCTGATCTAATGGCGGAGTTTGATGGGCACCTCGCGGGACTTGAGATTACATCCATGAACCTTCCAGATGAGGCCAAACGGGCTTCTGATGCATTCGGATACGTACATTCGAAGTTGTTCTACAACAAGGTTACAGGAGGAGGCGTGATTTGCGATCTCCGAACCCCTAACCACGTTAGAGAGCTGGAACATGTTGTGGAAGGAGCCGTTGACGAAGCGCTGAGGAAGAACAAGATGGTCAAGCGGAACTACCCGGGATTGGTGACACTTTACGTTGCTCCGAGAGATTTGGCCCACGAGATACCCGAGCATTCGCGCGGCAAGTTCAGAACGTGGAGCCGATCATCGTTGCACAAGAAGGAACAAATCATCCGGAAGATTCAGACCAAAGGAAAAAGCAATCAGCTCCAAAAGAAGGAGCCTGGCTTGTTGGTCATCTATGACAGGTTCTTGCCAGCCGAGGAATCTATACAGTTCTTTGAAGATCCCGCTGATGACGTGGGAGCGGTTCTTGCCACGTATCCCGTACTATCTGCACTTATCCTGATTGCCCCGCCATACATCTTCGAGAGTGTTACAGAGAGAGCAATGTCCAAAGAACATAGGGTCTATATCGAGCACAGCTTACCAGATAGGGAGGGAGAGCGCATCATTGTCTGGAAGAATAAACACGGGGACTTTCCTTTTCCTGAGGCTTTGTTGAATGCCCTCGAGAACTACCCGAGAAATCTTTCTCGACTGTTTGGTTCTTCAATCATTGGCGACGGGGCAGACGCAGAAGATGCTGTCTGAGTTAGCATTCTGTCTTCGGTGCGTCCTGAGATAGCACAAGGTTATCTTCAGCACTACACAGAAATGTGACGTGTCCCTTCTTAGATCTTTGCGTTGAATTGACGAGGTCCAGGCAATGGTTTTCGAACTCTACTCCAACGTAATGTCGAATTGTCTTTGAGAGGCAGTATGAGGCGATTGCCCTTTTCACAAGCATCTCAAGAAATATCGGACTAAAGGCACAGTAGCCATAATGGCGAGCTCTGCATCCTCTCGAGTGACTTCGTATCCTGTGTGATGTGCGATATGAAGGAAGACCCATAGCTGTTTCTCCATTTTGTCAATTCTCTCGCTTTTCTTCGGATATTCCTCCTGTCCAGGAGAATTCGCGTCTATCTTTGAGACAATGCTGGCTTTCAATTTCTTCTTTGGTACGTGAATGAGTTTTCTCAAATCTTCCAGCGCCAGTCGGAGTTCGGCGACCACTTCCTTGTTCTCATGCTTCCAGAGCATTTCCCGCGCTCTTTCCAGCCTTTTTGCCACTTCTTGAGCCTCGGGCTTCTCTGGAATCTCGGGAACCGGGATTTCAATCACAAAGTAGTCTCCATAACCCATTTCCTTCAGGCACTTCAGCCATTCGCGTTGCGAGAGCCTACTCTGTTGAGCTCCTATTTGGTCCCAACCGATGTCCTCGAATCTGATTTCGCTATGAACCGTGTTTGAACGCACAAAAAGTGTGTTCATTGTTGCTGAGAGTTCAAGGTCATTACCAGCCCTCTTTGTTTCAATCAGTTCTATATCCGTGGGCTTCAAACTTAGTGTGACATTGACTTTGATTATTCCACTGTCAAGAGTCTTTGAGATTGGTATAAATCTCGACGTGAAACACCCCCCTGAAGGTAGAAATCCCCGGTAACACCCAAGACTCTGTAAGAGAGTCTGTCTCCGGTCCCCCTCCTTCCTCTCAACTCAATCTCAAATTTGGATCCTATTTCACGCCTTCCTCGGGTCCTAGTAATCTCCCAATGCATCAGCAATCTCCTCCTTGCGAGATACTCTTTCCTCGATATAAGAAAGTGTTTCTCTTGACAAAGATGTTGCCGCGCTGAAGAGAACTAGATTCCTCACACAACCTGCAGGCAAGCCGTTGTACTGTGGCATTCCTGACAAATCATGCGGTTTCACGAATGCTCAGGTCAAGGTATCTTAGTGAAATCCCCAAATGCAAGCAATGGACCGCATTCGAATTGAAAATCACTTTGTGAAAACTCTTCAAAGAACAACCAATCAAGCCACTCACGGTCGAATTCAGACTCTCTTCCCTTGTCATACTCCTTCGCAATGTCCAAAATTACTCGTGACAACTTCTCGCTCTTCAACTTCGGGACCATTATCGATCCCCACTCAGGCTCATACTTCCTGACATCGATTTCCAGTCGTGCTTCAGCCTTGCTCTTGACATCTTCCTTCTCCCCCTTCTCCTCATCGGGCAACTTGTGTGCGGCCCTCACAATGAATGGGTACCTCACCTCCTTTCTCACATAGTGAAGAACGTAACCCTTCTTCTTTTCGGAAAGCTCACTGGAATTCAACACCTTCCTCAAATGCTCAGCAATGCCCTTCAATCGCTCCTTGACCATCAAGTTGTGAATCTTCTCTCTAAGATAACCAGTCTTTGTGGCCAAATCCATGACTTCGCGCCTGATCTCTGCAGACTCCACAGAATCATCTAGACCCACTCCCAGGATCGCCCAGCCTTCATTTCGCCAAGCTATTTCGCCGCATTCGCAGTTGGATACCCAGAACCGGATGTAGTCCTTCCTCAGATCAAAGACCCAATCCTCTGAAAATGCATACCCTTCAGAATTCTTCTCCACAAGCCCCCATGAGACCAACTCGCCCAAGACCTGCGACAATCTGCTGGCAGAAATTTCAACAGATTTCATTCGTTGGCGAATCTCTTTGGGCTTCAACCTTATCCATTCTCCGTTGGGATCGGTTGCTGAGTGAAGAACACGCAACACCGAGGCGAAAGGTTCCCTGACGAAGTACTCTTCAGGCGACTTGATCTTGGACTTCCTTCCCATTCGCCCACCTTTAGCTATTTCTATGGAAATTCCTCAATCTCTTTAGTTAAACAACAAAATAGCTTAAAAACGTATCGCCATTTGATTCTTGGATGTCTCGGAAGAATCTCGCGACAAGGTGCATGCAAATGTCCTACAGAGGACCGAGTTCGGGAACTTGCGAATCCTCGGAAGCAATGCACGGGGGCAATACAAAGCCTCGGTCAGGAGTAAGCATTCCAAGCCTCGGTCTGAGCCTCGGCTGGCTCCAAGGCATCCTCCGCCGAGCCCTGAGCCTTGGGATCCTGCTAAACCTGATGCTTCTTCTCCTTGGTGCTTTCCAAGCCAAGAACACCAATCCTTCGGACAAGAAACCCGATCCAAACCATGAGAACCTCGCCTCCCTTTTGAACCAAAGATGGGTCGTTAGGAAGAGAAATCGCCGAGGACAGCTCCGACACATCAAGACATATGATCAGCCTCCAAGCCGCGAGGAACTCGCTCAACATGGTTCGGGATCCTATTCCATCCTGACGACAAAACCGAGTTTGCGACTCTGGGAAAGTCTCAAAATAGCTGACAACAACAGAATCGTCACGCAAACGCCCCGTCCATCTCATCCACAGAAGAATTTCGACATATCTCCAGTCTCCCTGAAAGAAGGAACTGAAGTCAAGAAGCCGAAAAAGAGGCTCATTCTGAAGAGAAAGGTCAGGATGCCAGCTGAGGAATTACCTGCAAAGGCAGAGATGAGCGTCAAGCCTGTCAAAGCAGACATCGACTCCGCGACAACAACCATCCTGCCCGCAACCCAGAGAATCATGCCAGAACCAATCCAGAAGTCTTCTAGTGAGATGTGCGGAGACAATCAGGACCTTGCCAAACGAGTCCGCGAGGAGAGATGCTCAAAGTGCCTGGAGGTTCCGTCCTCCCTGATCCGTTGCGGTTTCTGCAAGGAGATCTTCTGCAACGACTCCCTAGATGAGTGCTACGAGAACCATGAGTGTAACGGGTCGAAAGTGTGCCACAAGTGCGGTCGAAGGGTCCCGAACGTGCTCGTGGAGATGGCCGAGCTCTGCCACCTCAGTTTCTGTTCGTTGAAGTGTGAGAACGAGTGCAGGAGGAGGAACTTGATGAAATTGGGGTGCGTAGGTTGTACCCCCGGGTCCGATGATGAGAATGAAAAAAAGGAGGTTGATGTGAAGATGGACGAAGGAGGTGGATATGAAAAGGAGACGTCCCCCGAAGAGGAGGAATCGATAGAGGAAGAAGATGTGGAAGAGACTTGTGGCGGTCGGCCCAAAAAGATAGCCTGCAGGAGATGTCAGAGAGACAATTGTCAGGGAAGATTCTGTGATGGGTACTGCGATAGGTGCCGCTTCCACTGTCAGGCCAGATGTGAGAACGATGGAGAGTGCAAGTTCTGTACTGAGTTCGACAGTTGCATGATCAGATGCATAGAAGCACCGGATCGATGTGACAAGAAACACTGCAGGGGGTTCAGGTGCGAGGATCGATGGGCATCGGGAACTGAGTGCGATGAAGAGTGCAAAGGTTGCGGGGAAGAGGGATGCTATTTCTTTGGACGCCAGGAGGATGGGGGTCCTGATGATGAGGAGTAGACTATGACAGACAGGCTTTGGATTTCATTAAAGGGAGTTGCCTCCAGAAAGCACTTGGAGCGGGTTTTCACAGCGGGTTCTGAAAGGCATAGAATCACTCATGTGACCACGGGACACGAACAGGGAGGGCTCTTGGTGCTTTTTGGAGCGGTGGTGCGATGAAAGAGCGAACATCTCAAAACAGACAGACTCGTGAGGATCGTGCTCAGGATGATATTCCGCGGGCTATCTCTACGAAGGGAATCAAAGCGCTTGTGTCTTCTCATCTTCCTTCCGACCATCCCCTTCGATTGTTGATTTCCTCAGAGAAGGCAGAGTTGACAGTTGAGGAGTTTCGGATAAAACTGGACAATTGGCTGACTTTGCTCGACTACAAGAGTTAAGTTGTCTTCATAATCTGACAGATTGATTTGCACCTACGAGGACTTAACAATCCATGTTGCATTGGACTCTACTCAGACCCAGTATTCATATCCTGGTTCAAGAATCTCCAAATCCCCCAACTCTCGCAGATAATACGGAGTCGACAACGGATCGTATCCCTCTATTCTTGAAGACCCGGTGCTCGATTTCAAATCTGCAGCTGTGTAGGAGGAGTTGAAGGAAGGGAACCCGACAAGGTTCCAGCCAGATTTGAGTTGTATTGATGTATTATGAGGAACGATTCCTGCCACCGTGAGATTACAAGCCAAGCCTCCTGCGGGCCCTCAAAAATGGAAGGAATGTCGTAGTTCTCATTGTTCTGCGACGTTTCCAGGGCAAGCTGATGTTTTTGAGTCTTCTCTACAACACGATAAGCAACGGAACCCCGTAGATATGTTATTGCTGCAATCAGAGAACCGAGGTATCAATCAGAGTCCTTCCGTCCCTTGTTATCTTTGTGTCTAGTTGTGCTTGAAGAGTAGCTATGAGAATGACTTAGTTCAATATGAAGTTGGACAACTCTACGCCAGCCTGTGAAAGGACATTTCTCTGGAGAAGCCACCAGTCAGAAGTGACATCCTCACGATTCCATCCTGCGAGCCTTCTATTGGACAATGTGAAATAAGACTTAAGTAAGAACAAGACGGTATGCCTACAGAGGAATGGCGAACCGGTGAACAGAGACGTGGAGGCGTGACGAATTATGAAAGGTTGCTGCGTTCTGTTAGCAGTATCGATAGTAACGTCTGTTGGACTAGGGATTATGGGTTATGTGCCACAGGAAGTGAGCGCAGGAGAATTCTCAATAAGAACCTCAACAGGTTCGTTAGACAATCCGGCAACATTGAGCGGACACACGCCAAGAATCTCATATGAAACGAGAAATCCCCTGATTTCGGAAGGACTGCAAAGAGCTCAGGAAGGATTTGAAAGCGATATGACAGAATTCGCTGTTAGTGGTGAGCGTCACAAACCCGCATTGCCGTTGCCTATTTCTTCTTTGCCACGAAGTCCCTCGGGACCAGATGGTCGGTCTGAATACAGTAGTGGGAACGAGTCGCTTCCAGACGGCGAGGCCCAAGAACCTGTGCTTCAGTCGCCTCCGCCTCGTTTGCCGCAAAGTCCCCCAGGACCAGAAGACCAAACAGAATATATGATAGGCACCGTGGCAGTCACCACGATATTTGCTGAGAGCGATGGTGCAATTGATCCAGATACCGAAACTTGGGACTCCACACGTATGGATGCTGTTTATGACAAGATATTGATTGGTTTGGACTGGTGGGAATCACAAATCCCCAATGGACGTCTCGAATTCAACATCTACACCTACGGAGCACAGCCAACAAGCTATGAACCAATTACGAGGCCCTATTATGACCAAAGTCTGTGGATCAATGAAATCCTGGGGAATCTCGGGTATACTTCCGGGGATTTCTACCGGCAGGTCAGGGATTTGAACAACTACGTGAGAAGCACATACAACAAGAACTGGGCATATACAATCTTCGTAGTGGACAGTCTCAACGATCCAGACGGATCTTTCGAAGATGGATTCTCTGCGTATGCCTTTATTTGGGGAGGCCCCTTCGTCATGATGACTTACGATAACAACGGTTGGGGGATAGACAGGATGGACCAGGTCCTAGCTCACGAGACAGGACATATGTTCTACGCGACGGATGAATATATGGATCCCGGGGAATACAGTGGTTATCTCAATGTCCGTGAGACCGACAATTCCGGTTGCATGATGGACACAGCTTCATGGTCCCTTTCCGCTGGGACAGTGGGACAAATCGGCTGGTTCGATAGTGACGCTGACGGGCTTCTGGATCCAGAAGATACGATCCCCAACACGAACCTAGACCCTTATGTCCCCAATCCCACAACCAGTAGTTCTCTATCATATACAGGCCTTGCTGAAGAAGTCCCTCTCGAGAACCGAAATCCGAAGTATTATGAGTTCTTTGATGGACGCAGAGTTAACGCGGGCAATGACGTGAGCATTAACGCGATAATAGACGTTCAGTACAGAGTGGACGGCGGGCCCTGGCTACCGGCCACGGCCTCTGATGGCGCTTTTGATGAAGCTGTGGAATCATTTGAATTCATCACAGCCTCCCTCTCTGATGGCGCCCATGTTATTGAAACAAGGGCAAGGAATACTGTTGGCAATTGGGAGACTTCGTATGGCTCAGACACGGTTACGATTGATACCGTTGCGCCAAGCACCAGTTCAAGCCTTGCTGGGACCATAGGAGCAAACAGCTGGTACATTTCCCCTGTTACAGTCACACTCAACGCATTTGATGTCACAAGTGGTGTTCAATACACGAACTACAGAATAGATGGAGGCTCGTGGCAGGCTTACAGCGGGTCTTTCATTGTCAGTGCGAATGGGATACACACAATGGAGTACTACTCAGTAGACAATGTAGGGAATGTCGAAAGCACGAAATCGGTCCAAGTGAAGATTGACACTGTGGCTCCGAGCTCGGGCTCCGCACTCTCCGGGACATCAGGAGGAAACGGATGGTATACAACTGAAGTAACAATCACCCTCAACGCATCAGATGTGACAAGTGGTGTTCTGCAGACGAATTACAGGATAGATGGGGGCATTTGGCAGACCTACAACACTCCCTTCATGGTTACTGGTGATATGATACACACGGTGGAGTATTACTCAGTGGACAACGCAGGGAACATCGAAAGCACGAAATCGGTCCAAGTAAAGATTGACACTGTGCTTCCAAGCACGAGTTCATCACTCTTGGGGACACTTGGAACAAATGGATGGTATACAACTGAAGTAACAATCACCCTCAGTGCATCTGATGTGGCAAGTGGTGTTCTGCAGACGAATTACAGGATAGATGGGGGTATGTGGCAGACCTACAACACTCCCTTCATGGTTACTGGCGATATGATACACACAGTGGAATTCTATTCAGTGGACAACGCGGGGAATACTGAGAACACGAAGTCGGTCCAGCTGAAGATTGATGCTGTGAATCCAAGCACGAGTTCATCACTCTTGGGGACACTTGGAACAAATGGATGGTACGTAAGTGATGTGACAATCACCCTGATTGGATCCGATGGCACAAGCGGTGTTCTGCAGACGAATTACAGGATAGATGGGGGCATATGGCAGGTTTGTGGCGGCCCCATCGTTGTCGGTGACAATGGCATACACACAGTGGAGTATTACTCAATGGACAACGCAGGGAATGCTGAGAATATAAGATCGGTCCAGCTGAAGATTGATACTGGAGTTCCAGACACCGATTCATCATTTTCTGGGAAACAGGGATTGAATGAATGGTACACAGGTGAGGTGACAATCACCCTCAACGCATCAGATGTGACAAGTGGTGTTCTGCAGACGAATTACAGGATAGATGGGGGTATGTGGCAGACCTACAGCACTCCCTTCATGGTTACTGGCGATATGATACACACGGTGGAGTACTACTCAGTGGACAATGCAGGGAATACTGAGAACACGAAGTCGGTCCAGCTGAAGATTGATACCAAACCTCCGAGGACGGGCTCATCACTCTCTGGAACACTGGGTACAAATGAATGGTATACAAGCGATGTGACAATTGCGCTCGATGCATCTGATGTGACAAGTGATGTTCGACACACAAGCTATAGGATAGATAGTGGTGTGTGGCAGGATTATTCGGGCATGCTCAACATAACAAGCGACGGGTCACATAGGATAGAATTCTACTCGGTTGACATAGCCGGAAATATCGAAAGCGCAAAGACCTTGACTCTTAAGATTGATAGAACCGAACCAAGAATCGATACTCTGACAACTAGCGATCCAGGCAGTGATGGAACCCTGACCGCTTCCAGTGTGACGGTTGTATGGACAGGTTACGACGAAACATCAGGGATAGAGCGCTACGAAGTAGCATTGGACGACCAGAGCTTTTGGGATGTTGGATTGACAACTACACATACATTCACGGGGTTGGATGACGGCTCTCACACCGTCATAGTAAGAATAGTCGATAGAGCTGGTAACCTCAACGAGAAGAGAACGGAGTTCACCATAGACACTAATCCATCCAGTCCCAATGGCCTCATGGGCGGAGTACCCCTCTACCTCCTGATTCTAGTGACAATAGTGACTGTCGTTGTGGCAATGCTTCTCTGGAGAAGAAAGAAAAAGCAACAACCGACAGAACAATAGGTCAGGTCACCACAGCGACCTTCCCGTCTGTGCTTGAAGTGCATTTGCAGTAAATGTCATTGTTCCCTATGAATGACGACATTCTCGATTGAAGATAGAGGAATGTCGGAGAACACTACTAGCTGTGACGAATGTCCATATTTCCAGCATGTCAGAGGCGAGTGAGTGGCCAAGCAACAGGCAAGGGCCTGCAACCATGACATTCCTGACTGCACAATCTCAAGTGCTAAGGACGGGATAGCTTTCTTACGACTTGAAGACAATTGGAGTACTGGGCAGGTTATCTCAACACCAGAAGATTTTAAGAACATATAGAAGTTAGTACAAACATCCTTTTATATCGCTGACCAAATTTCTTTAATGAGTGGTGGTGTGGAAATGCATTTCAGGAGGGAGGAATTAGCGTTGCCAAGTGTAAGATGGTTGAGAAAGTATCAGAAGAGAGGGAATCTGGAAGCGGTGTCTCTGTTAATTGTCCTCTTATTGTGTATGATCGTGCCGATGACCATCTTGAACCAAAATGCCGCTGCTAGGTTTTGGGAACCGATACAGGTGATAAGCACCGACATCGCCACCGAAAAACAGTGGAATGTGTCTCTTGCAGCGGAAGACGATGAAGTACATGCCGTATGGGCAGATTTCGGAGATGGAGACTACGACATATACTACAGATACTACAACGGTACCAGTTGGCAACCTGAGCAGGAAATCAGCATTGATGATGCAAGTGAATGGCAAATGAATCCTTCGATCGTGGTTGAGAATGGCAAAGTATACATCGTTTGGGAAGAGTGGAATCTAACCACATCAGACATCTACTATGGGCATTTTGACGGAGCTACTTGGCAACCACAACTGCGCTTAAGCACCGATGTCCTGAGGGTTAATCAAGAGGCTGCTCCGGAAGTCGCAGTGGACAATGGGCGTGTGCATGTGGTTTGGCACGACTATGGTGACGGGGACTGGGATATCTTCTACATGCGCTTCGATGGAGCAACCTGGCAACCCAAGCAGCAAATTAGTCCTGACCCGTGGTTCGCAGATCATACGAACCCCTCAATCGCTGCAGAGAACGGAAGAGTGCATGTCGTCTGGGAAAACAGTACCTTTGGCCTCTTTGGAATCCGCTACAAGCACTTTGATGGCATAAGCTGGCAGCCTGATGAAGAGCTCAGCACTGACTTCATGTGGGACAAAATATTGCCATCAGTCGCTGCAAATGGGGGGAAGGTGCACACCGTTTGGGCAGACAGGAAATACGACGGAGACTCCGACATCTTTTACAGGTACTTTGACGGGGTAAGTTGGCAACCCGACCAAGAGATAAGTTCGGATGTGGGGACGGAGACACAGTTCGCCCCTGTCTTAGCGGTTGATGGTGTGAACGTGCATGTGGTTTGGATGGAAGGGGGGCTAGGGGATACTGACATCTACTATAGGTATTTTGATGGCACGAGCTGGCAGCCTGAGGAAGAGATTGCAACGTTTGTGGGGATAGAATGGACAACCTACCCGTCTATTTCTATTGGCACTGGTGTGGTTCACGTTGCTTGGGCGGACAGCAGAGACGGGGACAACGATATCCTATACACGAGGAGTACGGAGGACATCATGCCGCCCGAGTCAAAAGCAAACTTGATATTGCCATTTTGGCAGACGACCTCGACATTCAACATTGACTGGATAGCCACGGACGACTATGGGCTGGCAAATATCTCACTTTATTATAGGTACAGTCCCGATAACATCACCTGGCTTGATTGGGAGGAGTGGGCGTACGATAACACCATCTCTGGTACGCTTGCCGTGGGAAGCTTCCTATTTACATCCCCGCATGGAGATGGTTTCTACGAGTTCTACACGATCGCCAATGACACCTCAGGGAACGGTGAACCAGCACCGACGTCTGCGGACGCAATTGTATGTGTGGACACGACCCCTCCAACGGGTTCGATCATCATAAACAGTGGAGATACATGGACAACGACAACATCCGTGACCCTGATGCTCACTTACGTAGATGCTCTGTCCGGCGTATCGCAAGTGAGATACAGCAATGATGGCGTCTGGGATACCGAACCCTGGGAGGCTCCTTCACCCACGAAGGCGTGGAATCTAGCAAGTGGGGACGGGACGAAGGATGTCTACTACCAGGTTAGGGACAATGCTGGACTCCTTTCCAACATCTACTCGGACGATATAGGTTTGGACACCACACCTCCCTCAGGTTCAATAATCGTAAATGATGGAGATGCATGGACAACATCCGCTTGGGTGACTCTTTCACTAACGTACTTAGACCCAACATCAGGTGTCTCTCAAGTGAGATACAGCAATGATGGCACCTGGGATTCCGAGTCCTGGGAGATACCTTTCCCAATTAAAGAATGGCCGCTAACACGTGGAGATGGAACAAAGACCGTCTACTATCAGATCAAGGACAATGTCGGGTTGCTGTCCATCACTTATTCAGATATGATTGGTCTGGATACAACAGAGCCAACAGGTTCAATCATGATAAACGATGGGGATGCATGGACAACTTCAACATTGGTAGCATTGACATTGGGGTATTCCGACATAACCTCAGGCGTTTCTCTCGTCAGGTACAGCAACAACGATGGTGTGTGGGATACGGAGCTCTGGGCGACACCCTCTCCAATGGAGCCATGGACGATCGAGAGTGACGATGGTATAAAGATCATCTATTACCAGGTCAAAGACAATTCGGGTTTGGAGTCAATCACCTATCTGGACTACATAGGTTTGGATACCAAGCCTCCCACAGGTTCTATAGTCATCAACGACGGGGCCGAATTGACCTCCTCAGCATCAGTGAGCCTGAGGTTGACTTACTCAGATAAGTTCTCGGGCGTCTCTCAAGTCAGATACAGCAATGACGGTTTGTGGGATACCGAACCTTGGGAGTCTCCCTCATCGACTAGAGCGTGGATGCTCACGTCTGGAGATGGAAAGAAGAAGGTCTACTACCAGATCAAGGACAATGCTGGTCTTGAGTCCATTACTTACTCTGACGACATTGAATTGGACACAACACCACCCGCGATAGTCAGCATATCACCATATGATGGAGAGAGAGACTTGGAGACGACAACGAACATCGTGGTGACTTTCACCGAGAGGATGAATCAGTCTGCCACAAGCAGCTCATTCAACCTGATGAATGACACTGTGGAAGTGGAAGGATCTCTGAGTTGGACAATTGATGGTAGTACGCTCTTCTTCATTCCAAAAGAGGAATTGGAGAAGAACACAACTTATCGAATCATCATCACAACATGGGCCAAGGACATAGCAGGCAACAGCTTAGTGACAGTCAGCGAAACAATCTTCACAACCAAAGAAGTTGGAGAGAAACCGGGAGAAGAGCCACTCACCGCCATAGACTATTGGTGGATCATCCTTGTGTTGATAATCGTCACCATAATCGTGGTTTTCATAGCGTGGAGAACGCGCAAGAAACACCCGTCTGAAGAGAAGGATTCTGCGAGAGAAGGGACGACATCAGAGGCTACTCAGTCTAGGCGTTTGGATGTTGAAGAAAACGCTGACCGCGAAGAGGGATTGGAATAGCGGGTTCTATGATGGACAGGCTTGCAGTTTCTATAATACGTGAACTGCTAACATTCCCTCGTCTTTGAGCTTAAGGTCCGAATTCCAATATCGTCCCGCCAGAGCACAGAAGGAATGTCGTCCTTCTTTTCGAAGTGCGACAAGATGATCCTTCGGGACAAAGATCGGCAGATACGCCACTATTGTCCGGGATTGATAACCTTTATCATATCGTGCACTTCGAAGCTCTCGCCGTTCGTCCACTGACCTGTGACTTTGATATCCACCGAATCTGAGACGGGTACTATGGCCCGGACCGCAACTCGGTCGAACTTGACCATCAGAGTTGTGTTGTTCTGTATGTCCCACCATTCGGGCCTGATGACATCATTCAGTAGAAGAGACGAAGTGTCAATATCATCGGCGTGGGCATTCTCAGTTGTGAGATAGGCGGTTATCCATTTACCTTTGGATTTGAGGTTCAGTGTGTCGGGATCGATGTCGAGCGTGATGGAGCGTTCTGCCGAGGCTAGTTCGGCTTTGGTGGCATACTTGAGGTCTTTGTTAGTCCAATTAAGGTAGCTTATGTGTGGATCGTCGTTGCTGTCAAGTGCCAGGGAACTACGGGAACCATAATCAACTGTCTCGATGCTCCAATCGGTTCCGCTCCATTCTGCGTATTTGACCTCAACGATGAGGACCTCATCGATGAAGGAGTCAACATAGCTTACGTGAGGATTGTCATTCTTGTCGAGAGACAAGGAAACAGGCACACTAGAAGCACCAATCAAATCAACTGAAGCGATATTCCACGAGCTTCCATTCCATTTTACATACTTGATGTCGCCAATCTCGTTGTTATAATAGCCAATGTGAGGATTGTCATTCTTGTCGAGGGCCAAGGATGTGGGATGCCAAAACCAACCACCAGGACCAGCGTCCACGGTATCGAAGATCCACGCGCTCCTGTTCCATCTTGCATATCTGATGCCGCCATCGTCATTGCCGTCCACATAGCTTATGTGAGGATTGTCATTTCTGTCGAGGGCCAGAGAAGGGAACCCACCGACAGCATATTCGCGAGAGAGTTCTACATCCTCGATGCTCCACGCCGTCCCATTCCACTTCGCGTACTTGAGTCCTCCAGGGAATTGACTGTCTTTGTAGCTTATATGCGGATGGCCGTTCCTATCGAGGGCTATTGAACTCCAGAAACCCAGCCATTGACCAGGGTCCACAGTCTGGATGTTCCAAGCGCTTCCATTCCAGTATGCGTATCTTAGGTTGCTCCAGATGTATCCGGAGACATAGAAATGATACTCATAACTTATGTGAGGATAGCCATTGCTGTCTACGGCTATTGAAGAAGTCCTTCCAGCCGAATAGCCTGGAGTGTGAGAAGAGTCGACGGTTTCAACATTCCATCCTTCTCCCGTCCAATGAGCATATTTGAGCGTCATGTTTTTCCAGTCATAGTAGCTTATGTGCGGAACACCGTTTGGGCCCAGAGCAATCGAACTAGCAAAGCCTACGTCACCCGCAGAGTCTACCGTATAGATGTTCCAGTCACCCACCTGAGCAGGTTCGGGCTCCGAAATCTGAGGCACCCCCAATACCGACAACGTCATCGCAATGGCGACAGAGAGCACAATCCTACTCGAGTTTCCTATCATTCTCCGATCCTTCATTTCTTGCATGCAACCCCTCCGGAAGGTCTCATCCCCTCCCTCCTCTGCTCCATGGTCTTCTCCTGAGAAAAGAATGGAAGACTGGATATAAGAAAACTCTGGAACAACCTTTTGACCAATGCAGGGACACCTCAATCGCCCAAAGCTAGTAGAAAAATTGAGAAAAAAATGTCTTCCTTCATTATCAAGTGCGACAGAATATCCTGCTTTTGGGACACTCACAGGAGAGGTGGTTTTTGAATCGAGAGGGGTAGATACCCAGGTACGACATTTTCAGGGTGACAAGATTCCACAATACTCCAATGAATTCTGGGTCCAGTTGTCTGTACTGCATTAGATTGAGTCGAATAGAACAGATTCTCTCAGACTCTTCAATCGTTGCAGGTTGGGCTGTACATAGAGATCAACTGAGCCTCAACATTTCGCCTTCTGGCCTCCGTACTCCGGTGCATGGTATAGATTGCTATGAAGAGATTCCGTGCGGAGCCAGCTTCGTTCATCCAACAACCAAACTTGTGATGGGAACGCAAGAAACCTCTCTCTGAAAGATTCCCAGATTCACCGAAATAGAGAGGTCGGAAAGTACTTGGCTCCCCCCGTGCGTCCAGTCTCGTCATAATCGCATAGATTGCTGCTTGTCTGGGGAGACCCACCCTAGATTGACTGTGCCGTTTGCTGAAAGGAATAGGCCACAGAACACTCATTGCATTGATGACCGAAACACTTGAAACGCGTGAGATCAATTCAACGAAAAAAGATGGAGGAGAATACGGCTATTGGACTCTACTGATTAAAGCTGAGACGAAATAACGCAACCTGGGAAGACTGTAAGTATAGGGAAAAACGCTCAAAACCATTGAATATTGAACCAATTTCCATTAATACGGGGTCTTACATATGTCATTACCAGATAATGGCGGCGCTGAAAGCTCGGAGAGGATGATGGAGGAGATGAGAGAAGCCAAATCGCTTGGAACTTCTTCAAGAAGACTCGGCATTGGACTACTGGCCTTGGCTCTGATCATTCCAAACGTATTTGTCGTTCTCACTTCACTTTCAAGTCAATCAGCACAGGCGGGCTGGTGGGATCCTAGGATTCTAGTCACAGACGGCATCGACAACCTCGATGGATCCCTACGCCCAGTCGTGTCAATAGGCAATTCTGGAAATGTGCACGTAGTGTGGGTCGACGGAGTCCTTGACGGAAGCGGACCAGACGGGGACATCTTTTATCGAAAATGGAATTCCACGGCTCTGTCTTGGGAGACAAGAGTTCTGATAACAGACGATAATGCAAACAACACTGAATCGTCACGCCTCCCCGATGTCGAGACCGATTCATTCGGAAATGTACACATCGTATGGCAACAGTTTGGCGACCTCAACGGAAGTGGAAGCAACGCTGATATCTTCTGGAGAATGTGGAATGCCACTACGAATGGATGGGGAGCCAGGGTGCTCGCTACGGATGAACCTAGCAACTTACACGATGTCCACCCCAGTCTGGCAGCAGACCATCTTGGGAACGTGCATCTTACTTGGCGCACCAGTTCCCCTGGTCTCAATATCCAATACAAGAAATGGAATGGAACCACGGAGTTCTGGGGACAGCGGATGGCGGTCTTTGACAACTCGACAAACTCAGATAATCCCCACATAGCTGTTGGCCCCTCTGGAAATGTACACGTTGCTTGGGAGGACGCCGCGAACATCTCCGGTGCCAGTTCCAATGGAAGTGACCAAGATGTCTTTCACAGGAGACTTGATGTGAACACTAACACTTGGGGTCCGATTTCCCATGTCAACGACGACGACGAGAGTGATTCGACTGCTACGAACTTCTGGGGCATTGCGTCGGACATCTTTGGGAACGTTCACATTATCTGGGAGGATCAAGGCGAGCAAAGCGGAAGTGGAGCTGATGCTGACATATTCTACAGGAAATTGAATTCAACAACAGAAGAGTGGGAACCAAGAGTTCTCGTATCGAATGATCCGGCGAACACAGGATACTCGAGTGATGCCAGAATCTGCACCGATCCCGGAGGGAATGTTCACATTGCTTGGATCGACACAAGCGACGTTGACGGGGCAGGCCCCAACAGAGGAGACGTGTTCTACAAGAAATGGGATGCCCTCACCGGAATCTGGAATGACACAATGTCCCTCACCAATGACCTCCTTGACAATTACCAACCCTCCAAACGTCCCGGGCTGGACGCGGACAATCTTGGCAATGTGGTCGTCGTGTGGACCGACCCGAGCGGTTTGCTTGGCAGCGGGCCCGATCTTGATGTTTACCTGCGATGGTACGAGAGTGGAATAGTTCTTCCTGACTACATGCCCATGGAAGTTACACCCTCCACGGCAACGCGTGTACTTGCAGGGAGCATGAACACGATATCCGCGAAGGTGTACAACGGAGGAGAAGCCGCGACATTGACTTCCAGTGTAGCATTCTACAATTCGACATCTCCCGGTTCTCCCTTCTATCAAGGAGTGGTTCCACCGTTGGGCAGGGTAGAGAAGTCTTCTTTGCATCAGGGCGTCTGGACGGCTCCGCCTGTCCCGGGTTCATATGAAATAACGATAGAAGTTGACTACGGAGACGCCATATCCGAATTATCTGAGAACAACAACTTCCACACGATCGAATTCATGGTGGAAAGCCCTCCACTCCCACCACCGCCACCTGCTAACCTGACCGCACAGGTGACAGACAACGACGGCATCTTCCTGAATTGGACGGTCTCGAACTCGACCTCGATAGACCACTATCTCATCTATCGAAGCACCGACCAGAGGGAATTCGACTTCTCCACCCCGGCTTACGACACGTCCGCCGATACCGATCCGCTCAGAACGAACTGGACGGACGTTGATGCAGCCAACCTGAGTGCTCCAAGAGAGTTCTACTATGTCGTGAGAGCCGTGAATGGGCTGGGAAACATGAGCATCACCAGCAACACCGCCGGCAAATGGACAAGATCATTCATTTCCGGTTTGAACGCTTTCTCTCTACCGCTGGACCCCTTCGAAGATCAGAACATTAGCGATTATGCCGTTGGAATCCCAAATGTCGATCTCATCAGGTGGATGGACTTGAACGGTCACTGGGTGAGCCATTATCCCTCGATGGGTCCCGGCATCAACGACTCTCCAGCGAGAATGGGCGAGGGATATGAGATTTCACTGAGCTTGCAGGCAACGTACACGTTCGTAGGTTCCCCCGCATCGATGATTAGATTCCAGGAAGGACTGGGAGACTCGGTCATATTCAGAAAGAGCCTATCCGCCTCGATCGAAGGAAACGACGTCAATCTGAGCTGGATTGCTCCAGTCGGTGCTGATCGATATCTTGTCTTCAGAAGCGACAAGAGGGACGGTCTCCACGATCTCTCGCTGTCTCCAATAGCGAACACGACTAAGACGTATTGGAGGGATGCGGGAATCATCGGCAATCAGAACAGCGAGTACTACTACATGGTCATTCCACTGGACTCAGCCGGTGGAACGGGGAGCAGCACGTACAGCGTCGGTGTGTTCACAATAATCTACCAGGCGGGATCGGGCACATTTGCTTTGCCCTTGAAACCAGCGGGTACCAATTCCCTGGATTGGTTCTGCGACAACATTCCGAATGTGGTTGGAATGGCCTACATGGTTTTCGAGATGTGGAAGTTCCATGCGGGAGAAATGCCGTCTGGAGTGTACGATTCGGTTGTCCAGGTGTCAGAAGGTTTTCAGATTTCCATGTCAGGCATCGTATTGGGGAGGTTCACGTTCGTGGGGTGGTAGGAGTGAACCGTGTATCCCCAAATCACATCTGAGGAAACTTGATGTACTCCAGTAAGATTCCGTTTCACTGGGAGGAGATGCAATGAATTGGCAGTCGGAAGAAATGGTCAAGAAAGTGGGAGCGATGCTGGTGGTTTTTGCAGTGTTCTCATTTGCAGTGCCCTTGTTCTTCACTGAGACAGTCAGAGCCGCGGATGACGACCAATACATCTGGGGCATGATCTTCGACAGTGATGGCCTTCTTCTCTCTTATGACACGAACTTCCGTGTCTGGGTACAGCATAATGCCACCTGGAAGGGTTTCCCTTCAAACACAACTTGGGACCCTGTCGGCACGATGGGCGGTTTCTATTCCTACACCCTTCCTTGGGATCAAAGGGAGACAAACTGGACTGATGGAGACCTATACAGGATTCAGGTTGATTGCACACCTTCAGGCGACCTGGCCCAGAATGCGACGAGCAACGGAACGGGGTCTGCAGGCGATCCAGTATCTCCAAGAGGCTCGTACAACAACGAGATGAATTGGGTGAGCGGAGGAGGTTTCAACAACTCGCAACAGTGGGATGTCGTGTGCTCAAGTGTGGATCTGATACCCACTGATATCAGGATCAATGGCGTACCCTATTTCCCGCCGATGGCGGTCGCTTCATTCAGCACAGCAACCATTTCGTCCAACATCGCAAACGTTGGCAGACCCCTTATCTCTGAACCGAATACGATTGTGTTAGGCAATGCATCGGGAGTGATCGGCCAGGACACGGCGTCAACAATCGATGCAGGGAGTTCTGTTGGACCTTTCAACTTCTCGTGGACAGCTCCATCAGCCGGACATTTCTTCTTCAACATAACAGTGGACTATTATGACAACGTTACCGAAACGAATGAGATCAATAATAGGGTGACCATTGAACTCGACGTTCTTCCCGGTCCCATTACATCACTCCTTCCAAGAGATCCTTACCATTACAAAGGCCCAGACCTCTACATCAAATCGACAACTCCCTTGGGATTAGTGATTAGCCACGTCGCCGATTGGGCGCATGTCCTGTACTATGTCGACAGTCTGGGTCCGTGGAATTATTCGGAAACGGGACAATTCACGATTGCTGGTGAAGGAGTTCACTATATCAACTTCTCCAGCTTTGACAGCCTTGGAAATCTGGAAGATATGAACGTTCGACAAGTCATAGTGGACGATTCTCCACCAATTGCCACATTGAGCGTCACCGAGCCGAAGTATGTGTCGGGTGGGATTGCCTGGATAAAAAGCCTGGACCCAGCGACCCCCATCTATATTGAATGGATCAGAGATGACGAGCCAGAGCTGGCAGTCGGAAGAGAACGGACAAGTTACCGGGTCTTTCAGTTGGTGTTTGATTGGGGGCCTTGGACTGACTACTCTCAGGGCGACCTAGTTGGTCTTGGCACGACGGACGGATTGAGATTCATCGAATGGTATTCTGTCGACTTCCTTGGAAATGCGGAAATCACGAATAACCGTACAGTGTATGTGGATGACACCGCCCCCCAAGCTCAGGTTCACATCGGAGAGCCAAGACTGGACAGGGATGGAATTCCATATGTGGAGCTCGAGACCGAGTTCGAACTCTCGGCCGATGATCGGGGAGGTTGCGGGGTTGAAGTCATCGAATACAGGTTGGACGATGAGACGGACTGGAGAACGTACACAGGACCTTTCAGGTTCGACAGTGTTGGAGGGCACACCATCTATTACCGCAGCACTGACAATCTGAACAACACCGGCGAACCGCAGTCACTCGGGATAGTGGTTTACGGATCCAACTACAAACCCTGGATTGCCGTCATCTTCATGATAATCGTCATGATGATCGGAGCAGTGGTAGGCTACAAGAGACCTCTCCTGATGGCCAGAAAGAAGATAAGAGAAGTGGAAGAAACCCTCCTCGAAAAAGAAAAGGAGATGGAGATGGAAGAAGTCGTCGGGGATGGGATTGCTGAGAGCCCTCCTGAGACCGAAGAGAGTGAGAGGGTGAAAGAGGTGGTCTGAGTGGAAAAGGAGTCCTACGTGGATCCAGAGGTGGAAGTCAGGGAGGAAGTCCAGCAGCTTGAGCCTTGTGCGGTCTGCGGTTCCGAAATAGCTTCGGGGAACAAGGCAACCGAATGTGACTGGTGCGGTCTCGCTCTGCACGAGCAATGTGAGCAGAAACTGGAGATGTGTCCGAGATGCAAGAGATACCTCCCCTTGGCGAAAGCGAAGGCATTGGCTGCCGACAGAAGACACACCTCCATTCTTGTGGCACTTCCATTCGTTGTCGTCGAGGCGATCATCGCAATCTACTCCTGGTTGAATCATCCAGGTCCGATCAGTGTACCGGATATCGAGAATTGGTTCTCTGTGGGACTGATAGTCAACGTTGTCCTCCTAATCGTGGCCCTGATCGGGATGGGTGCCGTCGCGAGGAGAGGAGAAGGAGTCAAGGAACCGAAAGGTGGGACGGCCCAATCAGAGTAGACGAACGACCGGGTGCGTTGCAGAACTCAAGCCAATGGATACACGTCAATAATCGTCCTTTCAGATTCGCGCTATGCAGAGACGGGCGAGTTTCCTTAAAAGCATATGGAATTCAGAACAAGCGTCGTCTTATACAAGCCAGACAATTCCGATACTGGTGGAGTTGAGATGTGTGAGGTTCGCAGAAAGGGGGGTAGCATATCAGGAATCATCCTTGTGCTATTGAGCAGCTCTTTGATCATCAGTACCACTTTGACTGCTTCTGTTTTGGCCAATGACAGCCTCACGAGGGGAGTCTCTGATCTCGCTGAACACAGCAATCCCATGACCGTCAATGAAGATGAGCTTTCAGTTCTCCCATGTTCTGTTCCTGACGGTGACATTTTCACGACAATGCTCGAGTATCAAGGTTATCTCTACATTGGTTCCGCGAGTGCATCGAACCATCCCTACATCTACAGGTATGACCCAGTGACCGATGTCTGCACGAAGTGGAAAGACGCAGGTGTGTACTTTGTGTATTCGTCCGGCACATACGGAGGCGTTGCATTCTGGGGGAATAGGGGCACGAAGCGTTCAACCACTGGACCGCTTCTCTATTTCGACGGTACAACCTTCGGTTCAATACCCGAGGATGTTTGGTTTTCGTCCACGAGCGTCTCTGGTTGGATTGAAGATTTCAAGGTCTTCAACGACCGCCTGTACGCTGCTGGAACCATATGTACATCCATACCGGGGAATTCGAACTACTTCTTTGTGAAGTATTGTGACAACGCACCCTGTATGTCTGCCGAAGATTGGCATTGGACGAACAATTCTCGTGCAGATATCGGCAGATTCGACGACGGAGCCAAGCTCGAAGAATTCAACGGAAATCTGTATCTTTCCACCTATGACTCTGCTTCGGTTCTTAGATACTACCCTTCGAACAACACCTGGTGGTATTCCTTGGGCGGAGCGGTGGACGGTGACACGGAATGGAAGCTGGGCGGACACGGCATATTCGGACTAGTGAACTACAGTGGTCATCTTCATGCCCTGAGCTACCGATGGGGATGGCATTGGAAGACACAGGACGGAATGACTTGGACTGGCGAGAATCTGTCCTATGAGATCTTCACAAGAGGTTTCGTCTTCGAGAACAGAATCTACGCAGGCGCATCAGAGATCTCTGGACACAACATAGTTTGGTACGATGGTACCACTTGGTCAACGTTTGTAATCGGTACCGTTCACTTCCGGTATTTCGCGATGTGTGGAATCAATATGTGCACCACATCCGGAAACCGGGTTTACTATATCGAGGGGACCGCTCACGCCGAAGCCAGATTGGATATCGATCCCAATACCCTCAACCTCAAGTCCGGAGGAAGATGGATCACAGCCTACATCACAACCGAGAATGCCATGGCCGAGGACATTGACCCAACATCTCTTCTGCTGAACGAGGTCATCGAACCCGAATGGTGGGGCATACAAAATGACACAACCCTTACGGTCAAGTTCAGTCGCTCTGCGGTGCAGGCCATAGTATCCGTTTCAGAAGAGGTGGATATGAAGGTCACTGGTCAGTGGAAGGATGGTGAGGCCTTCGAGCTTCATGACGTCATAAGGGTAATAGACGTTGGGGATCATAGGGAGGGTCGTTTGTTGTCTGATTCCAGGGGATGTCTATCATCACACTTCAGAGAAGAGCATGAGGTTTCTCCACCCATCGCGGACCCGATAGGAGGCTTCGGGCTTCGCTTTCAAAGAAGATTGGTATCCCAGTGATTTATGTCGCACTTCGAAAAGAACGACGACATTCTTTCTATTTGAACAGCCCAAACCTCTTTTTCTTCTTTTTGACCTTTTTCAAGGGGACTTCTCTAGGGACATCTTGCTCGCTATCTTTTTCTATTGGGTCGTCCGATATGAGTTGTTCCTCCTCCATGGGTTCTTCTTGTATCGGTTCTACTTCTGGAAGACTCTCGGCCCATATGGCTGTCTTCTCCTTCTCCTCGACAGGAATTTCGGCATCTCCGGGCGCCATAGTAGGCATCTCATCCGGCTCGACTGTCTCTTTCATTATTCTCTTCTCTTCGGCGACCTGCGCGGCTATCCCCCTGAGTTCCTTTTCCCATAGGGATAGGTGCTCCTCTTTCTTCTCTATCTCATCCTCTCGTTGAGACAGTCTGCGGTGCAATTCTCGGAGATCAGCTTCTTTCGACTTCAGGTCCTCCTCATATTGTGACAGCTCGGCCAGTTTGCGGACGACTTCCTTCTTCTTCAGGTGTAGATCAATCTCGGAATCCATTTGAGGGCCCTCTTCGTCCATCTTCTCAGGAAATACATGTTTCTGAAGCATATTTATTGCTTCTTCAAATCTGACTCCAAGCAAGCCAGAATGTCCTATAGTCTTGGGTTCTGTTCCTCATATTTGTGCACCGTGAACTTAGTACACTCCTTCGATTCCACCAAGACGGTCTTATGACCTTCTTTCCGACGACAATTTCTCCATTTCCCATGATATCCGGTTCCTGATTTGAGAAGCCGACTTAATGATTTCGGAGCAATTCTCGCGGAGGAGAGCCACCTACCTCACTGATCTGAGCACTCTTTACACTATTGTTGTCCATTCTTACCAATACGTGATAAATGAGCAAGAACACTGTCGACCCGAAGGGCAGAGACTTCTCTGTTCGTTCCCTCAATGTCAATGAGTCTTACGGGCGATCTGGGTATCTCAGTTTACTCGATTACTCTTCAGTACCCTTGAGCTTGTTCCCAGCTTTCTTAGTGGCAGAGCCCAGCTTGCCAAGAGCTTTTCCTGTCAAGCGGGCGGCGTCCTTTAGAACCGGCTTTCCTTTCTCGACCGCTTTCTTTCCCAGGTCCACTGTCCTTCTCCCAGCTTCTTCGATCGTACCCACAGTCTTCGTTGTCGTTCGTATTTCGACTCCGCAGAACGGACAAAACTGAGCCTCGAGGGAAACCTCATTGTCACAATCTTCACAACGCATTCTATCCTCTAAGCAGTTTTGAATTCTCGACAACTTAAAAGGCTTTCGACACTGGTTTTCCAATCTGATAAGAACCTTAGCTCATTCCGTTTGTTGTTGCCATGTCCTAACCGAGTTCTGGAGACATCTTCACGGTCACGTTCCTCATGACGACGGCGTTCGGGATGGAGATTCTTTCGCCCTTCCCAGTCCTTTTGGTTGTTGCGTACCTTTCGATTAAGAGACCCATTTGGCTGTACCCACTGAAAGTAACATCGTCCCCAACCCCAAGGATAGGTCTTAGTTCATAGGGAAGGTCTCAACAGCTAGCAGGTTCGCCTCACTATTATCCCGTCTGATAATGATAACATTATCCTTTTGGCAACCGACGTAGCGTTCTTGCATTGCTGAGGTAACCAATCATATGAACCGAGAAAAGACTCTTGGCAAGTTCGAGGATTTGAAAAGCTATCTCCAGAACAAGTCCGATGTTGAAGTTGATGAAGAAGACATCTTCATACTGGCATGTGCTCTGGAACAGCCGCTTACGATCGAAGAGATATGCTATTCTACTGGTCTGAAGCTGTCCATGTGCATGGCAAAGGTTCGAAAGCTCTTGGAGGCAGACCTTTTGAACCGATATAGTCCCGAATCTCCCAAGGGGCGGAAGCGCGGTGGCCTGTTCGTATATCAGCTCACTGACAACATAGCATGCGAATTGGGGGCTCTTCGCATAGAAGGGCGATAATTGTATCAGAATACTCCCTAGCCCCTAGATGAGTGTTCTTGCTTCTTGAAGGACCATACCGTATGTCTTGCCAAGTTCTCAGTATGCGGTTGAGCCTATCAAATCTCTCGCCGGATCGCGCGGTCGAATCGATTGCAGAGGTCCTCAGCAGGTGTGGATTCTTGTAGCGTGGTTGCGACAGGAAACGCATCGGACAGTTGCGACCGATGCACAGAAAACAAGGAGTTCCTTTGTTCAAACAGGAAGGACATCCTGAAATCGAAACTTCTTGGTAATATCGAATCCACTCATAGAAGGAATGTCCTCTTCATAGATTCAAGAGGCGGGGTTCTTTTCCCAAAAAAATGAAAAAAGGAGGGTTTTTCCTCCACTATGTGCTTCGTCTCACAGCCAGTCTTGCTCCCTCGGTTGCACCCAGTGTTTCCAAGTCCCTCTTGTGCAGATGCATCTCCTTTCTTTCGACAGAAGCAGTTTCTGCTCTCAAGGTATGTGTATTCTCCAGGTGCTCTATGACAATCGTATCGCCTGTGTTCGCGCCCAATGCTTTCATAGTTTCCATGTGCAACCTAACTGTGCCCATTACTGCTTCCATTGCTTTCTTTGCTGCAAGATTCCTTGTTCTCTCATATCGTTCGGCAATAGCCGCATCCGTCTTTCTCAACTCTTCGACTACATGTCTCCTAATTTCCTCGGTTGTCTTCAATGTAGCGGGATCGATTCTCGATGCAATCTCTTTTGCCGTCTCTTCAGTAGCTCCAGCCCGTCTAACAGACTCTTCCAGTTTTGCCCTGTCGAACTCCTCCTGGGTCTCTGTTCTTTTATTCACTAAAGGCATGACAATTCTCACCTCCCTTCCATATCGGTATTTCTATTGCGCCCCGCCTCGGCGCCCCCTTATGATGGAATAAGATAACAGATCAAATGATAAATACCTTGCCAATGTTCTGAGTGAACAAAATGTCTTCTTGCATAGGGATGGACGACATTTTGGCACCTCCTTCCATAGGTCACATTCTCACGACCGCCGTAAGCCCCCTTAGGTCGGTCGGATCTTGCCTGATCGGATAGGAAATGTCTGGAATTCCTTGAGACAAGGGGCTCGGGAACGGGTCCTGTTCTTTTCTTTTTTACTGCCACACAGACTGAAGAAGCATGTCATCCAAATCATGTCTGCCAGCGGATGGTAGCATATTTGTAGGGGAATACTCATTGATTCAAGGAATATGGAATCAGTGAGGGATGACCTTCTGAGCGTTGTTGTTTGCTTTTACTGTAAGCAGACGCGATCGAACTGCTGAGGGCAGAGGTCGCACGGCTCATGAAATGTGGCAATTCAATAGGGCACCGCGATGTAGTGCGTGTGATAGGATATTCTCTTTTGTAGTAACTCTAGGAATGAGAAAGACGCAACACTTATTTATATCTCCTATCCATGGCGAAACGGTGTCCATGTGACTGAGAAAGGAATCTGGGAATGGATATGAGGCTCAAAGAGGACCTTTAGGACACCACATGGAGAGGGAACATATGAGAGAAAGAAAGAAGATAGTGATGAGAGCTATCCTGATAGTTCTCACTGTGAGCTTGTTGATGCAGGGTGTAATTCTCGTCCTGCCGGATGGAGTAAGAGCATATCAGATGGTGATACAGCCGAGCGATATCGATTCGCACATCAGTCAGGCAAATCCGACCACGAATTACGGAAAAGATGGAACAGCCGGAATCGGATCGGGTCCTATGACTAACAACAGATTCCTTCTGAAGTTCGATCTGTCCTCGCTTGGACAAGGATACGTAGTAACGAATGCTGTTTTGACCGTCCAAGGACCGACCGGCGTTACTTGCATAGATTTCGACCTCCCAACGAACGTGCACGCGTACAGAGCCCGTACGTATTGGGGAGAATCTTCAGTCACTTGGAACAAGGAACCCGACTATGCGGCAGAACCCTCGGGAGAGGATTCTGATGTTCAGATGGGCATTCTTGACTTCGAGATAACCGATCTTGTTCAGGATTGGTACGACGGGACATTTGACAACTACGGCGTGATGTTGAGAATGGCCCACGAAGGCGGTGACAGTGAAGGCGACGCTTGTAGCAATGGCTTCTTTACCAGGGACCCCGCGCCACCCCCGTGGCCGAGCACGGAACCGAAGCTCACCATCGACTACGAGGATCCGCAACCCTATGTCGATGTTGAGATAGTCGAGCCAAAAATGGCCGTCGACCCACCAGAAGAATGGGATGCAATCCTTTCCAACAATTGCACGTGCCCGACGCTGAAATCGAGAGTGGACTACTACGGCACCCTCGTAGACGTTCGATACGAAATCACCATAGTCCCTGGAGACACGTGGTTTCTAACGCTCCCAGCGACCTACGATGAACACACAGGCCTATGGGTAGCAGAACTCGACTGCTCGAGGATGGATAATCTCGGTGACCTCTATCATTATAAGATTGAGGCAAAGGCGACGGTCATCGCCGTCGCCACGGCAACGGATTCGATATTGGTCAAGGTCGATAATGAATGGCATACGGATAGACTCGCCTGGGTCTACTACTACTTCGACCCTGGCTGCGTCCTGTTCCCACTGAGTCCGTCCTTCGTCTACGCCGACTTCAACGAGTACGACGGGAAGCATGAGCTGTTCAGCGTTGACATTGAAAGCACTTTCCGTACAGTAGCCAGCCAACCGACGTTCTGCATCGATGTGGTCGTTCCGGACTACTGGAATCCGGTGACAGTGAACGGCCTAATCATAACTAACCTTCCCAACTCGGTTGTCAATCCGACTGCACCACCACCAGGTTCCCCGCCGAACACCAACGCATACCGAATCATCAGCATCGATCCCGTCCCCGTCCTCTACTACAGCATGTACATGCTCTGGTTCTTGGTCGAGAATCCGTGGTACCGTTAAGATTCCACTAGCAGTCTGTGCGCACAGATTGACTGGCCATCAGAGGAGAAATCCGTAAGCAATCAGTTCCAGCGCATGCTTTCGAGAAGTGATAGAAACGCAAGTCAGAGGAAGTAAGCGACTGCAAAACTCGGAATGGGGAAATCCAGTTTGGATATATTGGGGATGGGTTTGACTCTGATGATGAATACTGGGGTGAGATCTCGCCCATCCCCGCTAGCGTCGTCTGCGTCTGTCTGATGCTAATCCTTCTTGTCTGCGGCCCTCTGAGCCCTTGCCTTGATCCTCTATATCATCCCGCCTGATGGCCCACGCGTAGACCCGCCTATCCCCACTCCGACTGGCTCGTTCTCAGGTGTTGAAGTAATCAATGCCACTACGGCTAATTTGACCTTTGGGAAGTTGAGTAATAATCCACATCCAACGATGCTGAACATCATCGTCGAAAATACCACAGGCAAGGGAACCTACTTCTTTCAGAGCGACGGAGATGGAAGCTTGATTCTCCATCATGGTGATGACATGTGTAATGACACTTACCACGATAGCGAAGGAGACGAGAAGGTTGATGGGGGGGACTATCTCTTGTTCACGGGGCTTGGCTCAAAATCACAGTACACCATCCAGTTGATTTGGGGGCCAAACGGTGAACTGATATCGCAGGTAACGTTCTCCACTCCTTTGAGTTGAACACAATTCATATCGTCAGCATTATAGTTAGAAAAAACGAAAAAAGATTCTCAGCATCGCTCTTGATACATATTCTCATCCGAAAACCAACAGAGAAACATACTGGCCACACAAGAAGAAGGGGTGAAGGGTGCCAGGTCACCGCCGTAAGCCCCCTTCTGTTCTCTCGAAAGTCTCTTCTAATCCTTTCCACCTCTATCATTTGCTCCCCTCAGATGTCCAATTGGAGAAGACACAGGAAGTTTTGTCGTTGTTCAATGAGAACAACGACATTCTTGCCCATATGCTCCCTCTGACTTAGCATACTTCCGTCCTTGTACTGACGTTGAGATAGGCGTTGGCAAACAGAGTGCGGCCACCAATCCTCACAATGGACACCTCACTACCACTTTGTCATTTGGAAGCGTTGTGACGAACTCCCATCCTTCTTCAAGATACTTATCAACCTCATCCATGGATATTGCCTTCTGACTGTAATTGTTGTTCCCTTTTGCACCGAGCAACCGTTCTTGAACAGCTTCCCTGAACTCATCCTCAGGGAGTTCAAGAAGTCCTGCCTTTTCCATCTCTTCGTCGTCGTAGCCGGCCATCCGAAGTAATTCGGCGCGGAACATGAACTTCAGGTCCTCCTCCTTGGGGCCCTCAGGTCTCTTCGTCTGAAGGAACTCCTGGCTCTTTCTGTACGCTTCCCGCATGTCGTCTATGACTTGAGGAGGCAACCTGCTCTTGTTCGTCGTGTAAGTGTGCTCAATATCGCCTTTGTGGCCCATCCAGAGTGTGCGATAGTCTCTGAGGAGGTGGCCTTTGGATTCCGCCAACATCAGCTGCGTATCAAAATAGGACCTCAACACGTAGGGTCTCCAAGAGAATCCAGCCTTCCTTATCGCATGTCTAATCGTGTCTCCAATGTTCGTTGTAGATATGAACTGCTTGGCTGCCGTCTTTGGCCTGACAATCGATGATCGATTGCTCAGCTTCTCCCCGGTTCTCATGCGCTCTTCCAGATACTCCTTAAGGTATTCGCAGCCCTCCTCTGAAAGAAAGGTGATGTACTTGTGTCCGGCCTTGCTCAGTTCCGGCCTTACCACAATCATCGCTGGGACCTCTGAGAAATCCACGTGATCACCGTCAATTCGAAGTTCTGGAAAATCTCCTACCCGAAGACCATTGTCACCGAGATATGTGCCCAACGTTTGGAGTCTAAAGCCCGAATGAGCGACCAATACGCACGCAACGCGGGTCTTCTTGTCTCCTGACATAAGAATACCCTTTAGTTCCAGGGGAGTGGGGATTCTTTCATCTTTCAGAGTTGGAGTAGCATCTGCCCCTCGGATCTTGATCTTTCTTTTCACTTCCTTGTCATTGAATGCCAGCCAGGACTTCAGTGCTTTCATTATTGAACTGATGTAGGAGCCAGACTTCCCCTCTTTCTCGAGTTTGCTGACATAGTCCAGCAAGATGCCATAGATATCCTTCTCACTCTTGGCAGCAAACTTCTTTGGAGTCGTGCTGTGAGCCTCACAGAAATTGCCCAATCGACGAAGATAGACATCGGCAGTAACAACAGATCCTCTTGCATTGTTCTCATACCACCTGCGGACTTCGGGATCGTCTAGTAACTTCGTGAAACGGGACCCTCTTCCCTTTTTCGCCATATTTGGGACATATTTCCCCGATTACTTAATGGTTCTGAACCTAGAAGGGTATGGGCCCGCCCGGATTTGAACCGGAGTCAATGGCTCCCAAAGCCACTAGGATAGGCCAAACTACCCTACGGGCCCCTGCTTACCAGCAAAGAAAAGGTCGTCTAATAAAGGTTGCCATTCTGTTTTCAGCCGAGTTCCTGGATAATGTACGTAGCAGCTTCCCTTATCGAGCCTTCGCTGTTGTACTTAGGCATCCATCCCCGGCCTTTGAGCATATCAGTGGCCAAGAGCATGGTCCTTACGTCACCCTTCCAGCCCCTTCCATCATCCACTCCGCCGGTCCATGAGTACTCCACGTTCTCCAGACCCATCTCCTCGCACACAATGTCCGCTATCTGCTTCACGAAGATGGAATCGTCACTGCCGATGTTGAACGCCTCGAACCTATCTTCAAGTCTCTCCCAGCCTGTAATCATCCCGGAAACACAATCGTCGATGTGGCAATACGATTTCTTAGTACCTGGCTCCTTGCCGAGGATCTCCAGTTTCTGAGGGTCTTTCCTCAGTTTGTGAACGAAATCATACGTGACCCCATGAGTGCTTCTCGGTCCCACGACATTCGCGAACCTGTAGGTTGCCGCCTTCATCCCGAAGGTGTGGCAATAGGCAGAGATCAGGGCATCGCAGGCAAGCTTGGATGAACCGTAAAGCGAAATGGGTTCCAAGGGGCCATAGTCCTCAGGCGTTGGAATGACAGAGGCTTCTCCATAGACGGTTGAAGTGGAAGTGAAGAGTATGTTCTCGACGTCTTTCTTCCTCATGGCCTCAAGCACATTGTGGGTGACGGTTACGTTCTGATCGAGATGTACCCCCGTATCGTCCGCTCCCAACCTAACATCCGGGTTCGCAGCAACATGAAAGACGACATCGCAGTCCCTCAAAGCCTCGGTGAAATCCTCTTTGAAAAGGTCAGCTCTGATAAGAGAGAACTTCGGGTTTGTCATCAGATGGTCGATGTACTCCATCTTGCCTGAGCTGAAATTGTCTATGCAGACTACATCCTTGCCCATTTCGATGAGCTTGTCCGCTAGATGACTGCCAATGAATCCGGCACCGCCAGTTAGAAGCACTCGGTTCTCATCCATCTGCTCATCACCATCAGACATTCTTCGAAAGTATGTCGGGGATATTAACGTTCCTATATGGTTGTCTCACTGTCCTTTGAGAAACTCCAGCACCTTTTCCAGTGCCTTGCCCCTGTGGGAGAGCTCGTTCTTCTCTTCAGTGGAGATCTCGGCAAACGTCTTCTGATGTCCAGACGGCACGAAGATGGGATCGTAGCCGAATCCTCTCTCGCCTCTCTCATCCTTGGCCATTGTCCCGGGCGAAACGCCTGGGAACAACTTGTCCTCGTCACGCCAGTGCAGACCAAAGCAACACCTGAATTCAGCATCTCTGTCCTCCACGCCCTCAAGGATCTTCAGTATGCCCTCGCAACCAACGGTGTGAAAGACGTACGAGGAATACACGCCAGGAAAGCCCCCCAGAGAAGATATGAACAATCCCGAATCATCTATCAAGAAATCCCCTTCCACCTTGCCAGATAACCAGTTCAAGGCATTCTTGACCACTTCTTCCAGTGTATCGCATTGAATCTCAGGGTAATCCAGATCGACCATCTCGGATTCGATCCCGGCCTCAGCCAGCATCCTGGAGACCTCTCTGAACTTGCCTTCATTGGTGGTCACGAACCGTATCAGGTGTATCTCCCCCTGGATTCGATGTCTTTCATCTTCTGTATCACATCAGACCCTTCTGGATATGAGGCGAGGTACCCCTTGAGAACCTCCTCGAACAGATCGAAGACCTTGGAATGGGCGCTCAAGAACGCTTCCCTCAGAAGGTGAAGGTCCACACCCAGAACCTCCAGTTCCTCCGACTTCTCCCCCAGGCTGAGATCGATGAAATACAGTCTCTCTCCATTCAGTATCATGTTTGAGGTGGTCAAATCCCCATGTGCAATGCCTTCTCTGTGCATCCTGCCGACCTTCTCCCCTATCTCCCAGCACAGACCCTTCTTGTCCTTCCGGTCGGAATCCAGGATGTCCTTGACCCTTTCGCCCTCCACGAATTCCATCATGATCTTGTTGCCAGTGAGGTCTACATCATAGATTATCGGGACCGATATGCCCAGTTTCCTGCACTCCCTCATGAGCTTGACTTCTGTCTTGATCCTCTTCGACCTGAGCCTTTCGTCCAGTTCCGGGTCCCGGTAGCCCTTCTTCACCCTGATCTTGTTCACGACCTTGCGGCCTTCCCATTCATCCAGGTGTATCTCGGCCTCCGCCCCGGTCCGAATGTGCATCGGCGCACTAATCGCCGACCGAATAGAAATAAGTTAAGATACTCTGACCGTGACCAGTTCCGGGAAGGCCCTTTTGGAGAACCTGGAGACGTTCCCACGCACGTCCCTGGACACGTCAAAATCGAAGCCTAGGGGCATGCATTTCGAGTACCGGTCCTGCGTGTATCTGGAGTCCATGAGGAATATGATCGCCTTGTCCTTCTCGCTCCTGATGCACCTCCCGGCGGCCTGGAGGACCTTGTTCAGAGCCGGATGGATGACCGAATACTCGAATCCCTTCCTGGGACCGAACTTATCGGAATAATAGTCCTTGAGGGCCTGGTTCTCTATACTGGGTGGGCTCAGGGGAAGACCGACGACCACGACCGAGTGCAGCAGGTTGTTCTTGAAATCGATACCTTCGGAGAGCGAACCTCCCAGGACGCCCATGAGGATTGCTCCACCCTTCTCCTTCTTCACCTTCAGTTCCTCCAGCAGGGCGGTCTTCTCTTCCTTCTTCATTCTCGACCTCTCTTGCAGCAGGTCCTTGCCCTTCCATTGTCCCATTCCCTCCTTGATCTTCTGCAGAAAGGCGTAGGACGGAAAGAACACTGCGATGTTCCCTGGCAGGCCATCTGCGATCCACATGATGTTCTGGGCGTAGGAAGCATACATGCTCTCGGTCCTCTTGGCGTACAAACTTGTTAGGCTTGGAGTCACCACAACCGACCTGTTCTCCTTGGGAAAAGGCGAAGGGTAGTTACCAGACATCGTCCTTTCGGGTTCCAGACCCAGTAGGTCCCTGTACATGTTGACCGGGTGGAGGGTGCCGCTCATGATGATTGAAGAATGCAGTTCTTTGAATATGGGCGCGCTCAGAATGGATGGGTCCAGCAGTTTGTAGGAGATCTTCTTGTCCTTCCCGTGGGTCTGTATCCTCACCATCCCGTCGTCCATCTCGTTCCATTTCTTCATGAAGTTGGCTATCTCCATCAGAGTGGAAGATCCCCCATCTCTGACGACTGCCTGGCCTACCTCCTCCAGATGTACGATAAGGTCCATTATCCGCAGGTCCTCTCCCGACACTTTCCGCATGGCCTTCTGGACCAGGTCCAGGAACAGCGCCCTCTCCGCCTTCTCCTCCCCCTCTCCATCTCTGAATGTCTTCAGGAAGCTGATGAGGATCGACCTCAGCAACTTCGACAATGCTTTGTCATATGGCTTCGACTCCTTGATTCCCCTCTTCAGGTCGCGCGGACTGAGATCTCCACACAAATGGCTCCGAACGCGGTCGGGAAGGTTGTGAGCCTCGTCAACGACGAGAATGATCTCACTCAGGTCCCTGTCCATCGACTTGAGAACCTGCTTGCTGACGTCCGAGAAGATATAGTTGTAGTCACACACCAGGACATGGGCTCTTCCCGCAGCGGTCATCGCGGTCTTGTGGGGGCACACTCCGAACCTCCTGCACACGTTTATGAGCTCGTGGACATGCATGGTCTCCCTTGAGATCATCTCTGCAACCGCTTCGTGGTCCCGGTTGTGCCACGGGCATGACTTCGTCTTCACCTTGAAGTAGCAGTAATCGTAGAACGCCCTCCTGAACTTCCTGGCCTCGGGCAACTGGCACATAGCCTGCTTGGCGATGACGTCCACGCCCGTGACCCTGGTCCCAGCCTTGTTCATGAGAAGTATGGTATCAATGGCAGCCTTGTGCTGGGACTGTCTTGAAGTAAGAAAGAGAACGAGCTTGTCCTGGTCCAGCGCGACCTCCAGGGAGGCAGTGAGCGCAACGACCGTCTTTCCCAGGCCGGTGGGAGCATTGGCCAGCAGATGTCTTCCTTCCCCGAGGGCAATCCTGGCATCCTCCAGCACGCCCTTCTGGCCCTCCCTCACCTTCTCGAACGGGAACAGCCCCCTCTCTAGAGGTTCCTCCATAGATGTCTTGGACTGGAGAGTGGATGCCATGATGAGGGAAACCGCGGGAGAATATACTACACTTTGTGCGGGAGGTGGGTGAATGTACAGCCAGTGCTCCGGAAACGCCTTTCTTGAAGTGATAATCTAAAACATATCTTTATTCTCTTTGAAACCCCTGGAGGTCACATAGAGGAGAGATAGCAAAGTCCATCTGTTCTCAGGGATGGGATATGAGCCAGGCAGCTTTGTCCATGTGTGGCGTCTGCGGATCGCACGCAGGCGCCAGCGGGTGCTGTGATATCTGCGGCACCATCCTGGTCGAGGGGAAGGTCCAGTGTAGAGAGTGCGGGGACCCATTGCATGCTTATTCCATCGTTTGTTATTCTTGCGGGTCATCCAGGGAGGACACGTCCAAACCCGAAAGGAGTCACGAGAAGAGGGAGGCCATTCACCATTTCATGATGGTCCCGGGCCTGTCAGAGGAAACTGCTGAGGACCTGTATGACGAGGGTGTGGAGGATTTTGCATCCCTGGTCGGAATGGCACTGACTGAACCCCAGAGGACGAATGGCTTGCATCATGTGATCGCCAGGCGGATCATGCTCATGGATGTGCTGGATACAGACCATGAAGTGCGGGTCATCGAAGAGATGGAATGTCCCATCTGCAAGAGCATGATCGACGCCCTCTCAGACGAATGCGAGATATGCGGCCACTTCACGAGGATCAGACTGGATGTTCCCGAGGGTGAACCCGAGAGCGAGTTGGATCCGCTCATGGGGAAGATAAGCGAGAAGATATGCTGGGACGCGGCATTCAGGGAGATGCCCAAGGACTTCCAGGAGGAGCTGTCCAGGGTGCTTATTGAGGCCGAAGATTCTGAACTCGAGGAGATCGAAGATTACGTTGACGTTTTCTGGGAAGAGTTGGACTCCGACCTTGCGGAGCTCGAGAATGGACCCATCGAGGAAACGGCACTTGAAGAGGTGCCAGAGCCCCAGGAGATTGTAATGGTCTGCCCCCTGTGCAATGCTGAGGTGATGAAGAATGCGCATTTCTGCTACAACTGCGGAGCCCGGTTCGAAGAAGCATAGAAATAAATACCGAGGCAGAATAGAAGAATTGTGTCGTACCCTCCCTTCAATTACCCAGAGGCCAGGGGTTTTCGTTTTAGCGGCAGAGAACTGAAAGAGATTGCGATATCGGTTCTCGTACTGACACTGGCGTTCACCATACTGTTTTCCGGAGGACTGGACGGACTTCCTGCCGCCATCGGCGACATGACCTTCGCCTATTACTTCATCATATCGTTCCTGGCGGTATTGACCGCGTTCTTCTTCCACGAGATGGCCCACAAGTTCCTGGCTCAGAAGTACGGGTGTTGGGCCGAGTTCAATTACAGTCTCTTGGGACTGGTCTTCGCTTTGGCGACATCTGCAGTGGGAATCATATTCGCAGCACCAGGCGCCGTGATAATCGGAGGACGCATAACCCCGGAGCAGAACGGCAAGATAAGCGCTGCTGGGCCAGCGACCAATCTCACGCTTGGAGCTACCTTCTCAGCACTGTACTTCGTAACGACTCCCCTTGATATCCAGGTCTTCCCTGGTGTCTTCGAACTCGGAGGGATATTCTTCATACTGGCCTGGATAAACGTGGTCCTTGGTGGGTTCAACCTGATACCTTTCCCACCGCTGGATGGCTCCAAGATCTACAGATGGAACATGGGCGTCTACATATCGCTAGTGGCCGCCGCTGTCGCTCTTTTCGTGATGTTGTACTTGTACTGAGAACGCTCAGTCCACGGTCTCCCACTTCTCGAGCTCGAGAACGTCCGAGAGCGTCTTTCCCCTCTTGATCTCTTCTCTAATCCGGTTCTCCCTCTCAAAAACATCCAGGGCACGGTTGGCCATCTCCACCGCTTCTTCTTGGGCAACGACTATCACGCCGCTCTCGTCCCCGACTATCCAGTCACCATTCCGGACCAGCTGGCCTCCGACCTCGATCTCGCATCCGATCTCGCCATGTCCCTTTGGTTCCCCAGCCCTAGGAACGATGTGCCTGGAGAATACCGGGAAATCGATGTTCAGTATCTCATCAATGTCTCTCGCGGCCCCATCAATGACCACGCCCGCGACGCCTTTCTGCTTGCAACTCCAGGATGCCAGTTCCCCCCAGATGGCTATGTTCCCTCCCCCGACGTCCACGACGATCACATCACCTTCCTTGGCGTGTTCGATTGCTTCTACAGGTTTCGCCCAGTCACCGTTGGCGGTCTTGACCGTAAGGGCACGCCCGACCATCTTGGTCCCGTGGTTGATCCGGGGCAGGATACCGAACATGGTCCCCCTCTTCTGCATTGCGTCGGCGATGTTAGGAGTTGACACCTTCGAGAACACCTCGTGAAGCTCGTCCTCCTTGTACTTCTTGTACAGCTCGGTCTTAACGGCCTTGCCCTGATCCATGGCCTTTCGTATCGATTGGGTTGCCTCGGCCACCTTCGCCGCCTTGGTTATGGCTCCACCCACAATTATGATGGAGGCGCCCGCTTCGAGAGCTGGCACCGCGGTCTCCGAGTTCAATCCTCCAGCCACGGCAATGGGTATATTCGCGACTTTGGCGACTTCCCTAAGTTCGGTGAGATGGTCCTTTCCAACCATCTGCTCGTCGATGCTCACGTGAACGCACAGATAATCCACTCCGTGCTCCTGGACCTGCTCCGCTCGTTCCGCCTTCCTCTCCACGCCGATCAGGTCAGCCATGATCTCAGAGCCGTATCTCCTGCCAGCTTTGACGGACTCCTTGATCGTACTGTCGTCCGCCTGGGCCATTACTATGACGATATCGGCCCCGGCCTTCGAAGCGATCTCGACCTCGTAAGTTCCCGTGTCCATGGTCTTCATGTCTGCGACTATCTTGTTCTCCGGAAACCTCTTCTTCAACTCCCGGACCGAGTCCATGCCCTCGCTCTTGATGAGGGGTGTGCCGGCCTCGAGCCAATCCACTCCGCCCTCGACGGCCTCTTCGGCTATCTTGATTACACGTTTCAGGTGCATCAGGTCCAGTGCTACCTGGAGCACGGGTTTATCTGGCATGGGGAAAGAAAAGCATAGACTCCACATAAAAACGTATCGATTTGGGAGCAATGATGATTAAGAGAACTTCGATTTCCTACGCTAAGAAAAAGGAAAAAGAGGGTGGGAATCTCACCCATACCATGGATTCTGGACCTTGAACCAGAGTTGGTAGGTCACGTCTGTGTACAGCGGTGTAAAATACGGCATTAAGAAGTCTGTGATCTCATACGCCGTATATCCCGGCGGAGGTTCGTAGGGTATGAAGGTCGGTACAATACCGGGACCTGTGACAACTGCCTCAGGGAGATTCGTTATCTTTCGGTTATAGAGATCCGTTGCGATTATCCAGTTTTCGGGCACGGCCACGACAATTGCCACGGGTGTATTGGGCATGGTCATACCGCCTGGGAAGTTGAGTTCTGAAGTCTCTATGTCGACCCTGAATATTTCATACTGGCCATCGAATTCTTCGAACTCAGCATAGACATTGCCTGGTGGGTCATGGAAATTGTTGTAATTTGGATCTGGTACCACGGAATAGTAATAGATGTACGCCATTCTTGGTAGATGGAATGTGTTCTCAACGTAGAGAGTTATCTGATCTGTGTCCTGGGGAATCCCGGCGACCTCAGCTCTTGCTGTCACTGTATACCCCACTGGTCCAATGTTCCTTAGTTTGGAGCAATCGAGAGAAGCAACCCACAAATCCGTGTGGAAGTCGTAGTATGCAGGAATAGTCTCTGTTAGTCCTGTGCCCACAATCTCGTACTGGACGAAGTTGAGCGTCCCGTCGTATTCCAGCGTCGACCTCAGCACCGGACATCCACAATCCTCAGAGATGGTATAGCCATCCTGTGGTTCAACAAGCTCGATGTCTACGAAGTCAGCGATTTCTGCGTGATTGATGGTCAGTTTTGGTCGTTCCCATGTGGGTGGTGGTGGCATAGGCCATTCCCTGGATACATACGCGTAGCCCAGGTGATCGCCGTCCGGGTCTCCATCTTCGTATCTGAAACGAAGCATCATGCCATAGTTGTCATACTCTCCGGACAGCCACTCCTTGACAACGTTCGTCACGTCCCAAGAATGAGTGGTGCTGCTGGATGTTCGTTCTGACGCATAGTCCGGTTCTTTATGCCATGTGGCTGAATGCTCGCCCCAATACGTCCTCACACGGTATACATCTACGTCCTTTGGATGGTCAAATCCATTGTCTGACACAGCCGCCAGGGACAGATCCAACGTAGCAGTGGTGACCTCATCCCCGGCTGGAATGGTGACCCCTGTAAGGTCAAACTTTATTAGCATTCTTGAGTTCTCATTTGGCCACGAAATAGGACCTATCCAAGTGTTTTGACCGCGAGTAGTGTCTGGGTCGGCCTGGTCTATCATTGTATCCATTATGCTCGGTTGCAGTACAATCGGTTGGGCTTCCGCGTTTCTTGGCAACAACATAAGTGTTGCTGGCAGTACAAAGCTCACAACAATTGCCAAAGCAATTGCTCTCTTCCTATATTCTTTCATTTCATCTCCTCCGTTTTTTCCCTCCGCCCCAAGTTCCGAAAATCTATTTGGGCAAAACGCAATGAGTGTTTTGATATAATAATGTTCCGAAGGAATTCCTCAGATACACTATTGTAGGAAATATCTGAACGTTCGACTGTTTGTCGCAATGAAGCACCACAATGGACCAGTGGACAAGAAGGAAGTCCTATCATATGCTGAGCTTGAGAACCTATGAACATATTAGTCGGTCGCGTTCCCAGAAAAGCAATCAATAAGAAGCGTGAATCTGATAGATTTCCATCGGATCCCACCCTCTCGCCAGCCCTCCTTCAGGTCAAAACCACTTCAAGACATTCACAATGGGAAAGAAAACTCATATAAGAACGGTTGTCATAGGGGGTTGAGATGCCGGATGACATCACCGGAGAGAGAAAGCGGGACCGATGCGTAACGGGCATAGACGCCTTGGACAGCATAGTCGATGGCGGCATACCCCGTGGGAACACCGTACTCGTCACAGGAAGCGTCGGAACGGGCAAGACCACGCTTTCGATGGAGTTCCTTGTCCACGGAGCTTTGGAGGGTGAGAACTGCCTTTTCATCTCGGTCACCGAGAGCTGCGAGAAGCTCATGAACAACATCATCCCGTACGATTTCTTCGATGAGAAGTTGATCAGGGAAGGGAAGCTCGTCTTTCTGGACATGCCAGTCATCTATTCCCAGCTGGGCCTGGAACAGCTCGAGTTCGATATGGAGGAGGTGGACGTTCTGGTGGACGCGATAAGCGACATAGTCACCGAGCTCCAGACCTCCAGATTGGTGATAGATTCCATTACATCGGTCTGCTACCGACTTCGTACCCAGGAGAAGATCAGGGAGTTCATATTGAGGCTTGGGGCCGTGTTGTCATCCAAGGGCTGCACGAGCCTGCTGGTTTCGGAGATATCTCCGGCTGAGGAGCGATATTCCCTTTTCGGGGTCGAAGAGGCGATCGCTGACGGCATCATATTCATGGGGAACCTGGAGAGGAGAGGCGACCTTCTGAGAACGCTACAGGTGGTCAAGATGAGGGGAACGATGCATTCCAGAGCTAAGTACGTGCTGGACCTGACCCATTGCGGCGTGCTCTTGGTACCGCTGCTGAAAGGTGGAAGTGTGGCTGGTGGTTAATTGAGTCTTTCAGTGAGAGTTGCACAGAGACTGGAGAGCCTTCCGGAATCATCGGCCATAGCCCTGAGGATCAGAGCGGACAATTACTTCGATACCATCAGAGGTATACTCGATTCCTTCGCACCAAACAAGAACCTGGACTCGATATACGTCACATCCACCATACCGGCGTCGTCGATAATAAACGCGCTCGAGGTGCTGGAGATAGACCTGGAACACATCTACTTCGTCGACTCTGTCTCCCAGTTCATGATGGGAGAGTCCACCAAACACGGCCACGCCATATATGTGGAAAGTCCGACGATGCTGGAGAACGTGATGCTAAAGGTCGAGTATTTGATCAGAAAGACCAAGGGCCGCAACAACCTGGTGATACTGGATTCCATCAACTCCATGGCCATTCACAACAGCACCAAGATGCTGTCAGAGTTCTTCCACACACTGGTCAACAACCTGAGGGCCAAGAAGTCCTATACCCTGGTGTTCTCCATGGAAGAGTACGAATCGGATGAGATAAGGAACATCTTGAACCTGGTGTGTGATGAGACTATCTCGGCAGCGGAGGTGTGATATGACGTCAATAGGGATACCAGCTCTTGACAAATCGCTGATGGAGGGGCTACCAGATGGGCTGGTGATATTGGTCACGGGCTCACCGGGAGCCGGCACAGAACTGTTCGCAAAGCAGTTCGCCAGTACCGCCTCTGGCAAGGAGAGCGTCGTTTATTTCACCACCACCGAGAGGGACGAGGATGTCACATCCACGCTGGAGCATTTCGGCTGGAAATCGGAAATGCAAATAGTGAACATCGGAGAGCAGTATTACGAACAGGTACTGGCAAGGGAACTCGAGATCAGTAAATACAGGCAGGAAGGACTCAAGACCAAGGACATCAAGAGGTATGAGACCGAAGAGGGGGAGATGAGGAGGAGCGTGAACCTACTGACCTCGCTCACTTATGAGGTGTCAAGGCTGAAGCCACCATTCAGAATCGTAATAGATTCCCTGGACTTCTTCTTGGAGTATTACGCAGACAGGAACGTTCTCTCGGCCCTCAGGACGATCAAGGCGCACATCCAGCACAACAGGAGCATTGCGTTGCTGACCATGCTGACGGACGTGCACGACACCAGGACCGAGAGCGGCGTGGAGGAGATAGTGGACGTAATCATCGAACTGGAGCGCCAGAGGGTGGACGACGAGTTCAAGAGGAACCTGCTGATCAGGAAGGTCAGGAATCACCCTGAGAAGACCTGGATCCACCCCTACACCATCACCAAGGAAGGAATAACGCCATTATAGCCCAGAATCATGCCTGGTTCTCGAATTGAAGCATCTGGATTTCGCCAGATAGTAATCAGGAATGGATGCTCTGACCAAAACCTTTATATTGCCTGGGAGATAAACTATCCTCGTAGGAAAACCTACAGGAGTGACATAACACATGAAACGAAAGTCTTTCATCCGAAAGGATGAGGAAGGTGTGTCTCCGGTTATTGCTACCATTTTGATGGTCGCAATCACCGTGGTATTGGCGGCCGTGTTGTACATCATGGTCATCGGGCTTGCCCCGACTGGCTCCGTTATCCCGACAGGGACATGGGGAGCTAAGACCCCGATCAGCAACTCCGCGTATAACATCGACTTCGGAAAGGTAAATCCTGAGCCGAAGCCAGTAGATCTGGAGCTCCTTCTGATCAGGAATGGCACGGATGAGGGCAAATACTCCTTCAACGGCAACAACGACGGACTTCTGACCCATGCCGACGGTGTGGATGTCGGAACTCTAACATACTCGGACCTAGCAGACAACCAGAAGGTCAACATCGGCGATCAGCTGAAAATGACCAATCTGTACCCCAATTCGGACTACACACTGAAGATGATCTGGACATCATCTGGTGACCAGATAACTTCAACGACGTTCTCAACATCCGCCTAAGTGGACTAGTTCCACACCCTTTTTCTTTTTTTTTGTTCGCATCAATCGGAGGAGATTGACTGAGAAGGTTGAGGAAGAGGACAGAGGCAGTTTCACCCGTTGTAGCTACGATTCTCATGGTCGCGATGACCGTGGTCCTGACCGCACTTCTTTATGTCATGGTCCTTGGCATGACCGGAGGGGATATCGGGGGAAGCACAAGATGGGGATCCGTCAAGCTTCAAATAGTCGATGATACCACGTTCGACGCCATATTCAACAAGATCGAACCTACGGCCAGGCCGATGGACCTCGAGATCATAATCGAGTTCAACACAAGTGAAGGCACCTACAGCTTCCAGACGAACGGTGACGGCGAACTGGTATTCGCCGGCGGCACCGACATTTGCGACATCGTTTACACGGATAATGCGGACGACAGTTACGTGAGCACCGGTGACTTCTTGAGAGTGAGCAACGTTCCATCGGGATCCGTGATCAAGGTGTACGTACTGGATGCCACGACCGGAGGAATGATAGTCACCAAGAGCATAGACCTGCCGGGATGAGATGGGATATTAGGAGATCTTGGAATGGCTGAGATACCTGACATAGTGATTTGGGCAATCGTGTTTGCCGTCATAATACAAGGGTTTTCGATGGCCCTTCTGGTGTACCTTATGTATCAAAGGCGCAAGGATGAGAAGAAGACAGCGCCCCCACCGGAAAAACCACCAGAAGAAGAAAGCGAGGAGAAGCCTTAGTCCTTTGGATCGGACTACCAAGTCCATTTGAACTCTTCAATAGGCAGAGCCAACGAGGTCGAGGATTCCGCGACGCGCCCGAACTGCATGGCGAAGTCGGCGGCGGTGGTGGCGTCAGGGGCCTCGAAGATGACGATTGCATCTGGCTTGCCAAACAGCCCCAGGAACATCTTGACCTCGACAGCGTCCGGAATCTTGGGGTGCCGGCACAGTCTGGTTGCCTCTTCATACTTGCCTGGAAGAGCCTTCATAACGGTTACAAAAAGCACACTTTCACCAGGCTGATTATAAGGTGGTTGTAGTATTTTAAGGTAGTCATCACCTTATCAGAAGGACGGGTCTTGTTGCCCTTTTCGCCACCTCTTCAGCAACATCACCGAGTGCAAAGGCGCCCACCTTGGAAAGCCCGTAGGAACCTACCACAATGAGATCGCACCCGAGTTCCGCACCCAGTTCGATTATTTCCCCAGCAACGTCGCCTTCCTTGACCAAGCTCGTGACCGTGATACCGGATTCCTTCAACGAACCCACAGCCTCGTCCAGAACCTCTTCGGCCTTTTCCACGGTCAGGTCGGTGTCGAATCCAACGAACTCCTTTATCTTGGCAGGAGGAACAACAAACACAACAACAATCTCGTCATCCTCCTTGACCATGGTCACTGCCCTGTCAAGTGCTTTCTTGGCCCCCTCCGAGCCATCATACCCCACAAGGATCTTTCCCACACTGCAGCATTTGGATTGGGATATATAAAGAATGTCCAGTTCCCAGGCGTGAAACGCCGGTTCGGATCATTCCCTTCTAACAGCCTTCACCAGGTTCTTGTCCGCGACCATCTGCACCGACGTGGGGACGGTAGCGCCGACCACTGTCGTCCCGCTTATCCTGTCCGAAAGCCTCTGTCTTGGATCCCCGCTCGTGGCCAGGCCAATGAGCGTGTCCAGTGGTGGCAGAATGTACCAGAAGAACTTCGCCACGCTCCTGACCATTCCCTTGTGGAGGTCCATGTTGCCAACAAGCGAGTAGACCTTGAGACCGAGCAGTTCCTTGCCAGGCGTCCTTTGCCACAGCCCCTCTGAGATGGCCGAGTAGAGGAAGAAGAACATCCCCGATGCAAAGCCATAGACCTGGATGGCCTGGACCTGCAGAAGTTCCAGGACGATCCAGAGAGGGAACAGTACCAGTACCGCGTCCACTATGAAAGCCGCTGTTCGTTTCATCCAATGTCGTTGAAGAGGTCTATTGTGTCCTATAAGGTCGAGTCCAGTGACCAAACTATCACCCATCCCTTCCTTCCCTGTATCGGATTCCTAGTATAAAAATGTTAATCGGACTGGAACCGGGTGAGCCACTCAGATCGCCCATCATTCATCACGGTTCAGAGATGTAACTGTCATCACTGTGGCAGTACATGGATTGTTGTGATTGATGATATTAGTTGCGGTTCTGAGGACATCGCTCACGCTGATGTCTGTGTTTCAGTCCGAATCTCAGACGAAGAAGGTTCGGCTACTCGGGGGGAGAAGGAGCTTCCTCCTCCTCGGGGAATTCATCTTCCTCCGGGGGCGGAATCTCCTCCTCATCCACTGGCTTCTTCTTCCTCATCAGAAGCACTGCAACGAGCGCCACGACCACGATGATTATCACGACGAACAACCACCACAGGTCCATGATGCTGAACGTTGGTTCACTGTCCCACTCAACTGTGAGAGCTGTTGGGCCGTTGACTGTCACTGTGGTCGCAGGCGAGTTCGGATCGGCAACTGCGCCAACCCAGTTCTTGAACTTGTACCTCGTATCGCCTATCTCAATCGTCTTGTCGACCTCTATGTCGACCGTGGTGCCTTCCACCACCCATTCCTGGGCGGGCGGAATCGTTCGTGGGTCGCCTATTTCGACCTCAGATCCGCTCGATGAGACGATGGTCAGGCGGTACTCGGTCGTCCATAACGCCGTCTCGGTGATCGCACCGGTAACGGGCAGTGTTGTGGACACCCTGATGGTTCCGTGGTAGCCGCCATTTGCTGTGTCCGTGGTCGACCAGGAGGCGAACACGTACCGGGTGTCACCGGATGTGACGATGTCCTCGATGGTCAAGGCATATGTTTGGCCTTTCACGATCCACTCGGGCGTCTTGACCGTTCCTTGAGTGCTCACCATGGTAACGAGATACTCGTCATGCCAGTTCGCAATTACTTCCAGCGGAGCGTTTATCGTTTCAGGGCTTGTGCCACCGGTCCAGCTGTCGAAGACGGCCTTCTCGGTGTCGGTCGGTGAGTTGGTGAAGATCTCGGCTTCAATTGAGAACGTTGCCTGTGTGCCCGCGTCGAACCAGTACTCGAAGTCGGTCACCTTCAATGCCTCGCCGGCCACGGTTGGGGTACCATGCGGTGAGACCACCGTGAACAGATACTGTTCCACCCACGTAACGGTCTGAGTAATCGGTCCGACCACTGTGACTGCTCCTGGGTTGTTGGGACCAGAATAGCCACCCAAGTCTCCGCTCGTCCACCCACCAAATCGCCACCTGTGAGTGGCAGTATCAGCAACTATGTCATCCGTCTGAATGTCGACGCTTGTTGCCTCGTCAAAGTAGATTCCGTCGGCAACCGGATATCCGGCAGGAGTGGTTGTCGAGGTCCCTTGGTCGTCAACGAACGTGAGCTTGTGTTGCGCGATGAAGTTGGCCACGAATTCTAGACCAGCTGCGCCGATGAGTTCTGACCTGGTCTTTGGCGCCGGATCATCCCAATCCACGAACCTGTACCTTGTGTCGGTCAATGGATTCACCTCGGGCTGGAACTCATCGGTGTCCAGTGTCATCATCGTGTCCGCAAGCCACCAAACCTCGGCTGGTGTAGAGTAGCTATTGCCTCCAATAAGCACGTTGAAGGTCCCGGCGCCAACACCCATGAGGGTGGAGTTGACGCGCACTTTGTATTCTTTAGTATAGTCAACCCGTATGACCATGGCACCAGTACACGTTATCACGTGTGCCTGAATACCACCATCGCTCCAGCTTGTGTATTCGTATCTCGTGTCTCCGAATTGCTGGTACTGAGGAGCGCTCAAGACATGTTGGGTGTCCTGGTTGCACCAGTAGTAATATGGCAGGGCAACGGGTGAGCTGTCTAAGTCGATGCTCAGGCCCGGATGGTTCGCCAGCAACGTCACGTTGTACTGGAGCTGGTAGTTGGCGATCACTTCATCATTACTTACGTTGGCGTAGTAGGTATGAATACGGGCCCCGCCGTCTGACCAACCTGTGAAACTATATCGGAAACTACCAAAGTCAATCGCCGGGAGAGCTTCTAAAGTGTGTGCCGAAGCGTCATCCCACCAGTACTGTACAGGCGTAGGAACCGACATTCCATCCACTATCACGTCGTAGCCGCCAGGATTGGTCCTTATGCTCACTGAGTTCTGCAATGTGTAGCTGGCAGTGACAGTGGCCGGACCCGTACAAGTATACAGGTGGATCTGAGGTCCGCCATCGCTCCAGTCTCTCCAGGCCCATCTCTCACCCGGAGCACCTGGTTGGTTTGAGTTTGGATTGAGCCAGTAGCTTTCACCATCTACACACCAGAACGAATAAGGTGCAGTATAGTTCAAACCTTCCACTGCGATTGTCAGACCTGATGGATTCGTATCTACCGTCAACCAGAATTCGGATGTGTAGTTCGCTGTGAACGTCCGAGCACCCGTGACGAATACATTGTGCATTTGTGCTTCTCCATTCGACCAATTGCTCCACACATACCTCACTGGCGAGATCACCTGCGGGCTGGGGGCATTCAGGATATAGATCTGGGAGTCGTTGAACCAGGTGACGTATGGTGTTGGTAGTGTGACTCCATCCACCATGATATCCAGGTCTACTGGGGTCGTATTGATCGTGACTCCCCATTGGAGTTGCCAAGCGGCGGTCTGAGTGATCGTGCCATTCATCTGAACGCAATCTGTGCAAGGATTGAGTGGTCCTGTGTAGCTTCCGGACCCGGTTCCCGTCCACCCTGCCCAGATGTACCGTGCGCCTGGAGGTGCTACAGGCGCGAAAGCCTCAATGGTCACCAAGGCTCCCGCGACCTGATAGCCGGATGTCGGCGTGGTCGTGCCAAGGTTGACCATCGTCAGATAGTATTCGACGTCGTAAATCGCAACGATGCCAGGATCGCCGCCTACGGTGATGATGGTGGGATTCGTGAGGCTACCATCATCCCACTGGCTGAAGGTATACCTCGTATCCTGCGCGATCTCAAAATTACCTATAGTTTCGATATCGTGGCTGGATCCGCCAGGCCATGTATAGACATGTGGTGGGCGCCACGGTCCGGCGAGGTCACCAACCTCCGTAACCCACAGGTCATCTACCCTCGGTAGGGTGTCGATAGTATACTGCACTACGTTTCCAAACGTGTTGAAGTAGATGGACTCGGAACCCCTAGTGTCTTGCCAAGCCACGCAGGGTTTGCCGCCAGCACTGGTGACATCTAGAGGATGGTAGATGTCCAAGACGGTGCCAACGCCGGGTTGATTGACCTTATGGGGAGTTTCTGTGGTGAGATTGCCTATGAGGCTGTTTCCAATATCTGGTGAGAAGTAGTAGTTTATGTTTGTTCCGTTCAACCAAACAGCGAGAACAGTGGACCCAACCATGTGTAACATCGGGTAAGTCTGGTCATCCGTATCCAAGGGGTCATAGGCAAGAAAAGCTGTGCCTGCGCACCCGTACCAAGTAGCATTGCCAGGACTCCCAAGCAAATCATCCGTCCAAAGGCAATAGACGAAGTGAGTGTTCAATGGACCTGCTGGAGGAGGAATGTTCAGCTCTTGTGCCCAGACTATTTCAACACCATTCGCTGCTATGGTTGGATTGGTGGCTTCCAGTGAATCATCACCAAGGAAATAGTAGAACGAGGTCCAGGAATCATCAAACCAATCCCCAGTATTTGCAATAAAAGCACGGGAAACGTGAGCTTGGAACGTCCAATCTGCAGGATTGGGACTGGTCCGGTCCTGGACATCCAATATGACAACGATCTCATCATCGTCCTGTATTGATACTCTGGGTCTGTATATCCATGCACCTGGCCACATCCCAAAATAGTACGATGTCCAAGAGCCTCCGCCCGTTGTATAGAAAATCCTCCATGTGTCTATGGGGGTAGAGGAATCATAAAACTCCGCAACGACGACTGTGGTATCACCTTTCATGGCCACGTTGGGACAGTTCACATCTGCCCACCAAGTATTGCCCCCTCCAAAGGTGTCAACAGTCCACGTATTGCCGTCGCTTGAATACGCATACTCCAGGTCATCCGCATTGTACCACACTTGCATCTCTTCCCCACCGGAGGTAATGGTTGAATCAATGGAAGGACAGGATTCGTCCTCACCAACAGTTGTAGCGATGTCCCTCTGCATCCAGTTCATGCCACCATCAATGGACTTAGAGACATGGACGTCTCGGAGACCAGTTCCAGGATCGTGATCGTATGCTGTATACAATTCCCCGTTCGAAACGTTAGTGATGCTGGGATTGTTCTGGCTGTTGGCAGCATCATTGAAGACGAGGATATCAGCCCCCATGAACGGTGGGTCCATAGGCTCAGGATCGGGGGAACCTTGCGGAGAGGGGTTTACCCCGTTGTCGGTCATCTCCTGGGTCGGCTTCCCGAAGTTCAGAGACTCCAGCAACATACCACCCATAGGCGTAGCATCATGTGAACGAATTCCTGACGCATCAAACTTGTTCGTGACTGGATCCAGACCTGGCATTTGAGGCGCTTGAGTTACACTTGTGCCTTGGCTTTCCATGTTCTCTTCTGTCATAGCCAGCTCGGTATCTGCATTGGCATCCGAGTAAGCTATGCCGGTGATGGAAACCGAAGGAATTCCCGCTACGAGTGACACGAAGACCGCGATTGCGAAAATCCTCGAAAGTCCCGCCCTCCTGTTTTCCTTGCCCACTAGCTCTTTCCCTTTGCGATTCTCAATATCCATACATAACACCTTGAAGCTGTTTCTGCTCATCAGTTAACCAATATTTATACATTCTCTTTCCGAATGCACTGACTATCCCAAGTCTGTTGGCGGATATACCCTTTTTGGTTTGTTCTTCGAATCCCCGTTGCGTGAGAATCAGTTCGTTAGAACCCAAACGAAGTCACTTGAAACGTGAATCCAATAGCCTTCACCGGCCCACATCAGGTCCGTATCACTGAGTCTCTTCAGGAACCATGGAGGATCCGTCGGATCGAAAGTCTCGACGTTCTGATATATTGCTCCCGCCAGTGCATCAGCGACTGTCCTATCGATGAATGATGGATATCCCACAAGATTCCAACCAACAACGAGGTGGATCGTTGTCTGCAACGGAACCAATCCTGCCACAGAGAGGTGACTGTCGCTGTTCACCTTGATCCAGACTGCCATTGTGTTGTTGATATGCTTCAAATCACTGTATGGTTTCCTTGTATCGAAGGTTCTCCAGTTATGTCGCTTTCCTGCCATCGCATCGTAGTAGATGACCCTCTCAAAGTCCACCGTTTGCAGGACCTTCGGTATGCTGGTGTTAGATAATGATACTGGTATTGACAACAACTGCATGCCGGCTTTCAGATGCTTGCTGAACTTGGAGGCCTGTTGAGGGTCACAGGCCTTCTGACCGATGGCGTCAACCGCACAGATTCTGTAGAAATATGAGTTGCTGTCTCCGTGCCCTGCGCCGACATGCACATAGGACGTGACACCTGGCGAGAGAATATTCAGCAAGAGATAGCCGGAACCGTTCGAGTTGTAGGTTGTCCCGTAGTGGACCTCATAGGACACAACATCGTCTTCTCCGGCACCGTCATCTAGGGATAATGACCAGTTAATTGTGACATCTTCCAATCCGAGCCCTGTCAGTTGGCAATCCGAGACACCGGGCGGTCCTGGAAGAGGATTGACCTCTATGAAATAGGCAATAAACGTATTGTTGGGGGATGTCACGCTCACGTTGTGTTCCTGGGCACCACCGTCGCTCCAGTGTGAGAACTCGTGCCGTGAACCGGGGCCACCGGCCTGGGGACTGGGTGCGAGTATCGTGTATGACTGGGAATCATTGAACCAGTGGCTATGCGGAGCAACGTACGGCTGACCGTTGATCTCGACCACCAATCCGGAAGGGACAGTGTCGACCGTTACAGCCCATTGAAGCTGCCAGTTGGCTGTCTGAGTGATCGATTCGTTCATGGTCACACAATCTACACAGGGATTCATTGGGCCAGCATAGCTGCCATTGCCTGTTCCTGTCCATCCCAACCAGATGTACTGTCCACCCGGTGGCGCAGGCGGTGAAAAGGCCTCGATTGTAACATTAGAGCTAAATGGCTGGTACCCTGAAGTCGGGATTGTGACGCCGCCTGGATTAATCATCTCAAGCCATAAGTCTCCATTGAATACGCATACGATATCATTGTCAACGCCATCAACGGTGATGGTGTGCGGATTCTGAGTGCTTCCATCGTCCCAATTGGTGAATACATATCTAGTACCATTTGGAGACTCGAAGGTGCCAATACACTCAACGTCATGGTGGGTTCCAACCTCCCATAGATACGAGAACGGTGGCGGGTGCCATGCATCCCCGACTTCTCCAACCCAGAGTTCCCAAATCCTTGGCAGTGTATCAATGGTGAAGATGACAACATTCCCGAAGGTTTGGAAGAAGATGCTTCCATTGCCTCTATTGTCATGCCAGACGACACTGGGTTTTCCGTTTGCGAATGTGAAATCGGGGGAATGCCAAGCTTCCATGGCTGTACCGGTTCCAGCCTCATTAACCTTCATGGGGTCGCCTGTCGCAGGATCTCCTACCCAATTTGCCCCACTGTCCCCTGAATACCTATAATTCACGTTTGTGGCATTGAGCCATACGGCGTGAACGGTTTTTCCCATTCTGTAGAACTTGGGGAACCTCTGGTGGGATGTGTTTGAATCGTCGAAGGCGAGGAATGGTCCGGAGTCAGTGCATTCATTCCAAGCACTTCCGTTTATGATGTGACGAACGTCATCGGTCCAGGCACAAAAGAGCCAGCTGGTATTGGATGGAGGTGCTGTGGGTGGACCGGTATTGGGGTCTAGGACCTCCTGAGCAAGAACCACTTCATAAAGAGAGGCTTCGATCGTTGGAGATGTGGGCATTGTGCTGAACAAACCTGAGCCCCACGCCCAATAGTCCCAGTCGTCGGTTCCTGAATCTCCCGTCAGAATTGCATGGGTGAACATGGAATCATGCCACCACTTGCCCGGATCTGGGTCAGTTCGATTTTGTATGTCCATTCCGATGAAAATCTCATCGTCGTCGATGATCGTGACCCTCGGCTGGGATATGAAGTCGACTATTGACAAACCTAACGAATAACCGGTCGTATTTTGAAATCCGTCCATTGTGTAGAAGATATAGAGCTTATCCTCAGACATATTCTGCCCGTCGTACTGGCCCACGATGACCACCAAATCACCCTTGGTAGCAACATAAGGGCATATCATCCTCCCCCACCAGGTCTGCCCACCCCCGAAGTTCTCATTATTCCACGTACTCCCATCGTCCGACCATGCAAATTCCAATTCATCTGCCTCGAAGAATACGTACCTCATTTCACTTCCAGCGGTGGGAGAGTAGTCAATGGCGATAGATGGGCAACTTTCATTCTTTGACGTATTGGCAAGAGGTATTGAGGTCCATGAAGCACCCCCATTGATCGAAGTAGCGAGATAAATGTCTGAGTTTCCTGGTACCGTGTGCTCGAAGGCCGTGTAGAGCTTTCCAGCATCGTCACTACCAAGAGAAGGACGCGACTGGATGTATGAATCATCATAGACTACGACATCGTTGACGAGAAATGGGGTATCAAGAGGGTCAGGAATTGGGGAGGTCTCAAGGTTTACTGGATCATTCTCCTCGCTTCGGGTTTCAAACCCACTGAGATGTGGAGACTTAGCTCTCGGAGAAGGACCACTCGTAATTTCAATGCTGGCTTGTGTTGGGTGATTGGAGTCATTGGACTTCTCGGCGTATGAGCCAACGGTCTGTAATTGTACATCAAAAGACCTTGCGTCATTTGAAGAAGCGTCGTCAGGAAGCAACGATGGCAATCCTCCCAACGGAAGAACCATAATCAGGACAACTGACAAGCTCACCAGCCTATTAGCATCTCCACCAATCAGATCCATGGGCTTTCCTCCATTGATTGATCACGTCCATTTGACAATCTCAACTCCATTATTTGAAGTTAATTCCTGTCCGTGACTGTGATATCATGGATTCTGATATTATACTTCTTCTGGTTTGTTCTTCGAATCCCTAAGGATTTATCCTTCCTCCGCATTTCGGCATCTGTGACAATCAAGCTCTTCGCCTATGACGCGAAGGAATGCGACCCCAAGAAGTGCACGTCCAGGAAGCTGGCACGATTCAGGTTGCTGAGACTAATACCGACTACGCAGAAGATCCCATCAGGTTCGGTACTCCTCACTCCGGAAGCCGAAAGGGCGCTTTCTAAGAAGGACCGTAAGAGGGCAGAGAAGAGAGGGATAGTTGTCCTCGACGTCTCATGGAGGGCGGCTACATTCCCCAAGATACCGAGGATCACAGAGAGGGCATTGCCATTCCTGGTCGCGGCAAACCCAGTGAACTACGGAAAGCCCTTCAAGCTCTCCAGCGTGGAAGCGATCGCTGCGGCGTTGATAATCCTGGGGGAGAAGAATCAGGCAGAACTGGTCCTGAGCAAGTTCGCATGGGGGGAGCAATTCCTGAAACTGAATGCAGAACCGCTGGAAGATTATGCCAATGCCAATAACAGCAGGGAGATCGTGGAGGCCCAGAAGCAGTTCATTTAGAGTCTGGTGGCAAGAGATTCGGTATCCCATCTTCTATCTTGTAGGGGTGTCCGCACTTGGTGCATGTTAGGGTCCCTTCGATGATCTCATCGCCCTCTTCTTTGACACCGCTCAACTCCAGTTCCGTCTTGCAGACCGGACAGCGTATGATCTCCATCAACGTCCTCTTCAATGGAACACCGAGCCAAGAACGTAAAAGGTTCTATTAATAATTCGCTGCAGAGACAACAATATTTAGATAACAATACTCAATAGCGGTCAAGTCGAGGTCTTATTCTTGTCCAGATTGGAAAGGGATTGCTATGAACGGATGCAGTACAGGGAGGGGCACATCGATGACATCCTGTCGCTTCTCTATCCTCAATTGACCAAGCCTCTCAACGAATGTACCGTCCTGGACATGGGCTGCGGGGTGGGTGGTCTTTCAATACCTGCATCGTTCAGGGTCAAAGAGATCAGAGGGATCGATGTCGACGAATCGTATATATCAATATGTAAACAGAGTGCAAAGGAGAAGGGATTGACGAACGCCACATTTGAAGTCAAGTCCTTGTTCGATCTTGACGAGAAGGACGCCTATGACGTGGTCCTGTGCAGTGATGTCCTTGAACACGTAGAAGACCAAGAAGGAGTTCTCAGGAACATAGTCAGGACGTTGAAAGTCGGTGGAGTTTTCTACCTGACCACGAACAACAAATGCTGGCCGATGGAAGGACATTACGGTCTGCTGTTCCTCTCATACCAGTCCAGAGAGAAGGCATTGAGAAGGGTCATTCGAAAAGGTAAGGGAAAGGTCTACAACATCTATCCGCTGTCCTACGGGAACTTGAAGCAGCTGCTGTCCAAGTATCCGATAGAGTACGAGTTCAAGGCGCCCAGGAACCCTGACAAGTTCATCTACAAGATGGGTTCCGGGATGGTGAAACTGACATCTTACTTCTGGAACTTCTCCAACGCCTTTCAGATAATCGGAAAGAAGAGGTCGTCGCTTGAAGGTTGAATGGAACGTTGATCCGGTGGTGAACAAGGTGCTCTGGGAGAGGCTTTCTCTCCTTCCCAGAGAGCTCATCGGCAAAACGGAACCAAAGATAGTGTTGGACCTCGGCGGGGGCACGGGTGACTTCGCCAGCCCGCTGAAAACAGATAGCACAACCGTGATCACATTGGATTCAGATCTGGATGTTCTGAAGAACAGGATCGAAGGAATTCAGGCCGTTCTGGGGGATGCAACCAACCTCCCTTTCAAGGACTCATCGATCGACGCGGTCACGGCCAGAGCGATACTTCATCATTTCCCGGAGAGCTTGGACGGATGTCTTGCGGAGGTGGACAGGGTGCTGAAGAACGGGGGGCTGTTCCTTGCACAGGAACCGTTGGCGAACAACTGCTTTGCGAACATGGCTAGGCGATACTTCTCCACAGAAAGACATGAGACTGGAGAGAGACCTCTGGATCCGGACTTCCTGGAGAGGAGTGTTGGGGGGAGGTTCGATCTCCAATGGCAAGAACATCATTTCTTGCTTTCATATCTCTATCCCCACATCGTTTTTCGATTACCAAAAGCCCTGAAAGGCCTCGGAAGACTTGAAGGGAGGATGGTCCACAGTCTGGACGAGAAGGCCCTCAGAACGATGCCGAAGTTGCGGAAGTACGCAGCATACATGACCATCCTCGGATCAAAGAGGACAAGATGAATCCAAAGAGAATATATCCAAAACCTCACATTATTGTCTAAAAAGTGGGCAGAAAAAAGGTCTGGAGCGTATTCAGATGCCTTCTCCACGCCTACCTCACAGGCGTAACCTGGCAATAACTGATAAATAGACGGTCTGTATATGTTCCCTTTCGCTCTCCACGGTGCAGACTATGGCATCACGTACATTAGATGAGACAAAAGCATGGTTCAGTGAGAACTGGATTACTCTTAGCCTTCTTTTTGGGATCTTTGTCCTTGCGATGTTTCTCAGGACATGGTTCGGTTTCGGACCAGCAACGGACCCGGCATTCCTGGTCTCCGGCGGTTCTGACTCGTACTACCACAAGAGGATCATCGATTATGTCGTGAACACCGGAGAGCATCTGATATACGATCCGTTACTTGGATATCCGATAGGACTGCGATCCGGCAGGCCGCCTTTGTACGACTGGTCGGTGGCGGTCGTCGGAATAGTCTTCTCCCCGCTCTTCCCGAACGTGGAGGTATCGGTATGGTATTCGTTCCTGTTCTCCACGGCGGTCTGGGGAAGCCTGACCATCTTCCCACTGTACTTCCTGACCAAGGAGGCTTTCGGAAGGAGAGCTGGACTGGTTGCCGCTTTCTTCCTGGCGATTATGCCAGCACACATACAACGTAGTCCGTTCTCAAACGCAGACCACGACGCGTACGCGCTGTTCTTCGCCGTTGCCGCGTTCTTCTTCTTCTTGAGGGCGCTGCACCTGCTGGAAGATAAGAAATGGGTCAAAAGATGGCGTAAGTTGGGGGACGTCAAGAGCGGTCTGGCCGACTTCTTCACCAACAACACAAGACCCATTCTGTACTCGGTGATGGCCGCATTCTCGATAGCGGCGATAGCCCTGGCGTGGAAGGGTTTCGCATACATCATAGTCATCATATTGGTCTACTTCGGATTCCAGTTGCTGGTCACCAGATTGAGGAGCAGGGACCCGATGGGGATCATGATCTGTTTTGCCATCACGGTGGGGGTGGCCTTGCTCGTGTCCTTCCCGTGGTACTACACCTACAACTTCATTGCCACCTGGTTCGACGCTCCCGTGATCCTGTTCTTGGTGGCCATTGCCATTGGCTTCATATTCACCTTAACCCGAGATTATCCTTGGGCCTTAGTCATCCCGACGGTCTTCATCACCTTCGGAGTGGCCTTCGTGATACTTGCCATAGTCTACCCCGCGATCGCCCAGAGCTTCGTGAGCGGTGCGGGTTATTTCCTGAGAACCAAGACGTACGAGACCATCGCAGAGGCCCAGGCCCCCAACTTCAGCCAATTAGCTCTGGCTTTTGGTGCTGTCTCGTTCTACCTGTCTTTGGCAGGGCTGGCGTATTCCTTCATCCAGATCCCGAAGAGGCTGGAGCCCTTCTACCTGTTCTTGGTCATTTGGAGCGGCGCTTCCATCTTCATGTCCATGTCGGCAGCCAGGTTCATATTCAACGCGGCGCCGGCAATCGCCATGACCGCCGGTTGGGCATTGATAATAGTTGTCGATAAGTTGGATTTCAAAGGCATCAGGAAATCGTACGATGAGAGGCGGTCCAATAAGCTGTACGCCATCAGGAAGAGCATCAAGATAAGGCACATCGTTGGCGCCTTGTTCATCACCGGCATGATACTCCTGCCAAACGTCTGGTATGGCCTGGACGCTGGAATGCCGTACGAAGAGAAGCGCAAGTACGACCAGGCGATCGTTGACATGCTTCCCGAGGCCCTGAGGCCGGAAGGGATCGAAGAAGGAAGGAACTTCTATCTTGGTGCGTTCGGTTATTCACTGCCCCTGGAGACCAGATACTGGCCCGCGGCATGGAACTGGCTTGCTCAACAGGATGCCGATATAATGCCGGTCAGCGACAGACCCGCATTCCTCAGTTGGTGGGACTACGGGTTCGAAGCGGTCAACGCTGGAGAACACCCGACGGTGGCAGACAACTTCCTGAACGGTTATCAACTGGCCGGGAGCTGGCTAATGGCCCGGGGTGAGAACGACGCTGTCTCACTTCTGGTCGCCAGACTCATAGAGGGAGATTACGTCGAGAACGTGGCCCTGGGAAGACTGAGCGATCCGGTCAGGGACGTCATAACAAGGCACGGTTTCAACTACAGCGAGGTGGAGGACTATCTGAAGGGTCCTGGCAGCTACATCAGAACGATCATCGACAACCCGGATATCTATGACCCATATGACGCCAACATGGACATTCAGAACGCCATGTACATCATCATGAGGCAACTGTTCACCAGCAAACTGAACGTCGACCAGATGGCCGACTTCTATCATGATATACGCGAGGTCACCGGGAAGGAGATAAAGTACTTCGCGGTGGATTCGAGACTGTTCCCGTTCTCTGGGTCCCAGACAGGTATCTTCTACGCACCTGCCAAGCTCTCCGACCATCGGATGGAGGAGAACATGCCCATTGACTTCTTTGAGATCAAGGCGGAGACAGATCAAGGGGTCTTCTGGCCGCACGAGGTCCCGATAGGGGCGCAGGTCACGGACGTTCGAATAGAGTACAAGGACATGTTCTACGATTCCATGCTCTACAGGACGTTCGTTGGTTACAGCCCAGTGGATGCCGGCGAGGATCAGAACATGGGCATCCCAGGGGTCAGCGGTGAACTGGAAGAACAGACACCCATCCAGGGATGGAACCTCTCCCATTACAGGGTCACTTACAAGACCGCATACTTCAATCCCTATCCTCAGGAAGAGTTGGCGAACCACACTGATGCCTGGACCGCCATCAATTTCGAGACCGCCATAGATTACTCGCAGAAAATCAACAGCGGTGAGATGGAGGGGGTCGTGGACGCAAGCCCGAGGTCCACCATGTTCAACGGCGTTGTCATCATGCAGTACTACGACGGGGCATACGTCAATGGAACAGTGACGGTCGACGGTGTATCGCCATTATCAGGTGCCTGGATCACGGTCAGGGATGAACTCCAGGTCGTGCACTATCTGACCAAGACAGATTCCGAGGGCAAATACAGCGTATTGGCACCGTTCGGAGGGATATCACTGCAGGTCTCGGTCGGTCCCCTCCAGGATCTCACCAACCTGGGATCGACGGAACTTAACGTGGTCACATTCAACGTCACCGAGGACCAGGCGATGAGAAGACCGCTCGATTCCGACGGCGACGGCAAGCTGGATTACCTGATCACCAAGAACATCGATGTCGAAGGGGGTTCATTGGCGGGAACTGCCTATCTGGACAGGAACTACAACAACGAATACGACGAGGATGAGCTGGTCTTCCCCAACGCGCTCCTGACATTCGACCACACCGCCGTCAACGAGACCTTGGAGATGATGACTGACGAGAATGGCACTTACAAGCTCGAGGGAGCATTCCCCGGGGATTACGAGGTCACCCTTGAAACTGAAGGGAGGTTGCTGGGACTTGAGATGGTCACCGTGGAGAGAGAGAAGGTGCTCACGAAGAACATGAACGTAACAGCGACCTCCATCACTGGCACTGTCCGCAAACATGATGGCGAACCTGCTGGCAATGCCACCGCAAGTCTGTATGACGAGTCCAACAAGACCACCGTTTTGACCCGAACGGACTCTGAAGGGAACTTCACTTACCAGGACCTTCTGCCTGGAGAGCTGACCATCGAGATATCCACCGGAGAGGAATCCAGTCTTCCTGTCAGGGTATTGCTGAAGATGTCGGAGAACATCACCGCGGACATCAGCCTGGTACCAGCCGGAACGGTTTCCGGAAGAACGCTCGCCGGTGGGAAGACCGCTCCTTACACGTATCTGGAGTTCAGGTCCAGATCCACGGTTCCGAGGGATAGGTTCATAACATCGGACGAGACGGGCAGGTATTCAGTGATGCTCCAAGGAGGATTGCACGACGTTTACAGCGTGTACAGCACCGGGGGAAGTAGATATGTCTATCTGGGGTCGATCCTGGTAAAGGGTGCCAAGAACATGACCCTGGACATTCCGATGGAGCCGGCCGTGAAGATCAGCGGGACGGTATCCTACCAGGGTGAGAAAAACAACGAGACGACGGTCTTCCTGGAGAGCGACAGGGGAAGGTTCAAGTCACAGTCGAACAACCTTGCAGTGTACACCGCCATACTGCCCCCTGACAATTACCAGGTCATATCGTTCGGACTCCGAGAGGGGGTCTACTCCTCGCAGATCATCCTGTCCGAGGATGTGGTCCATGACATTGTCCTGGAGGGTGACGTCAAACTGTCTGGCTTTGTCTACTACGATATGGATGGATCTGATGACAGACAATCCGAGGAGGGATTGGTGGACGCGATTCTGCGATTCTCCAACGATGCCGGCGATGAGCTGGCGTTCTTCACATTCGAGCAGGGGGAGTACGAAGCATGGCTCCTGCCTGATACTGACTATTCTTTGGCTGTGGAATCAATCGGATTCGATACGGTCACGAGGCCGTTGTCCTCGTTCGAGGACCTGGAAAGTGATGCGGTCCATGCCTTGACCCCGAGGAACATCAGCGTTTCGGGACTCCTGTCGCTGGATGGTGTTCCACTGATCGGAGACAACCTAGACGTTGAGTTCCAGGCTCTCGGCTCGGGTTCCATCTCGACCGGGACCAGAAGCTCCAATGGGGCGTATTCGGTAAGCCTCAGACCAGGGGAGTACAGCATCGTGATCGACCAGAACATCTCGGTATCGGGTGACCTGAGGTATCAGCTGCAGGAAACGGAAGAGATTCTCCTGACCATCGGCCAGGATGATCTGGACTACGACCTGGATGTCGTCATGAGAGGGCTCGTTACCGGGACGGTCAACCTTCAGGGCGCTCCAACGAACGCCAGCATAGATTTCGACGGCCCGGATGTCACAACGATAGAGGTTGTCGACGACGACTTCGAGCTCTTCTTGGCGGTGGGAGATTACACCGCTTCTTCTCTGAAGGAACATGACGAGGACCAGTACGCCCTCATTGAGGGTTTCCACGTGGCAGGCGGCACGACTCTTGACCTGAACTTCGAGGAATCCACCAAGATCACCGGCCTATTGAGGTACAAGGGAACGATCGTGAGAGAAGCTCTGGACATCAGGTTCGAAAGAACGGTCGGGGGCACAGTGACCATCTCCACCGAGGACAGTGGCAGGTATGAGGGATATCTGCTCTGGGGCGACTATACCGTTAGCGTTGACCACAGCACGACCGAGGAAGAGGACGATGTTGTGAGGTATCTGAAGTACACACACATGTCCGCACTGCACATCGATCAAGGCGAGGCCCAGGAGATATATGACCTCCAGATCACAAAGACATTCGAGAACTCGACGGTCTCGGGGACGGTGACGATAGACGGAGTGGGCGCGGTCGCGCAGGTACAGTTCATCGCCGTGAACCCATCCGCAATGAACATCTCGGCCTTCTCACAGCCGGACGGCAACTACACGGTCGACATGATGCCGGGTCAGTACACGGTCTACATTCACAAACAGGCAGGACACTACACCCATCTGGGCGAGATCTCGGTGGCCTATGACACTCCGATGCAATACGAAATAGTGCTTGTTCAGGGATTCAGGGTGTCCGGTGTCATCACGTTCAAGGACGGCGAAAGGCAGGTCACGGAGGTGAACTTCCTTGGCGACGGAACCATGGAATTGTTGACGGATGACCAAGGCCATTATGAGCTCTATCTCCCTCCAGGAGATTATCTGGTCCAGGCCAGCACGATCGTCGTTGAGAAGGGGGCAGATGTGACCTACAGCGCCACCGAGAGCATTTTGATAGACGATGTCGCGGCGGTAAATCTGGAACTGACCAAGAACATGGAGAGGAAAGTCAAGATCGAATGGGACCTGGACAACAGGGAAGAGATACCCCAGGGAGGATCTGTGACTTACACGGTCACCATCACCAATGAGGGGAATGTGGAGGATACGTTCACCATGCAGGGTTTCGGCCCATCCGAGGACTGGGAGTTCAAATTCACACCCGAAAAGGTGGTCCTGGACTACGGCGACGCGGGTAGCAGCACGACAATTGACGTTACCATCAGCACGCCGGCGAACGCATCCGTGGACCACGGCACGCTGACGCTCACGGCGCGCTCTGAGAACAGTTCCTCAACGCTGGACAACGTCCAGGTGTTCGTGGATATAGAGAAGATCAGGGGAATGGACCTCATACTGACCACACTGCCAGCAGCGTATGATGGAACTCACGTGAATTATGAACTGGAGCTTGCCAACGAAGGGAACAGCAAGGAGAAGTTCGTCCTGGAAATACTCAACAGCGAGAACCTGGAACTGATTGGATGGACGGCCGAACTGCAGAATCCCATCAATTTGACTTATTCAAGCAGGCTGGAGGGTGTGGAGGTTGACGGGAACACCACCCAGAAGATCGTACTTAGGTTCACCGTGAAAGGACCGGTGGCGTCCACATATGCGACCATACTCAGCTATGAGGAGGACGACAGGACGACGGACAAGGTTCTGACGGTCCCGGCACTCCTGCCAAGCTTCAGCCTTGAGGTCGAGGACATCATCATGTCTGGAAGGGGAGTCTCCCTCACGCAGGAGACCGATACGTGGACCTACGCCGTGTTCGCCCTTGGGGCGATACTGGGGCTGATGATCGCATACAGATTCATAAGAGGAAGGAGGAGGAGATGATGAAGAGGTTATTGATACTGATACTGGCTTTGTCGATGCTTCTCCCCTTGCAACTGGTTTGGCAGCCCGTGACGGCCCAGGAAGAGACCGAGGTGAGGGTGTTCATCGTCGGACCCGACGCCCTGGGGATCAGCGACAATGCTGTTTACACGGTAACGGTCGTGGGCGGTCCCGCTGAGGAAGGAGGGAAATGGAGAGTCGGGGCCCATCTTACCGGTAAGAACATCACCGACGCTAGCCCCACTCTGGGTAATGCGTTCAACGAGACCAATGAGAGCAACATCTTCCATATCGATGTCACAGCGCCCTCCGTCCCCCAGGGCATGAAACTGAACGTAGAAGCTGCCTCCCTGCTCGGAGCGAACATCTCCCTTGTCAGCGACACATACGAGATAGCCGTGGTGGACCCGATCAGCCTGAGGGCGACAGTGAAGAACCCGACCAACTCCACGCTGAAGAACGTACTGGTCAATTTCAAGGTGGATGGTGAGCTGATCGGTAGCGGTGAGCCTATTGAAGAGATAGGCCCCCTCAGCGAGGGCGTTGCCACTTTCAGCTGGATTACGAAGAGCATATCGCCAGGAAAACACGAACTGGGTATCGAGATAGACCTCAACGGCGATGGGATAATAGACGAGACGAGGGGAGAGACGTTCTACACAAAGGACTTCTACGGGCCCTCCGAAGGACCTGGACTGCTTGTCACTGTCCTCTTGGTCATATTCGTGATCGCTATCCTACTGCTTCTGCCATCAACATTGAGCCGGAAAAGGAGAAGATAGGGCTCAGACGAGATAATCGGAGAAGGTCTCCAGCATCTCTTTTCTGGAATGCACCGGGAATACAAGGTAGTTGGACCTGTGGGACAGATCTATGGGGGGCCGGGTGATCTCGTTCTCCTCCAGGAAACCAAGTCTTTTGAAGAACCGCATGGCATCAGGCGTGAGAGGTTTGGTGATAAGATATCCAGCGGTCTCCTTTAGCAACAGGAGGAACAACCTGAACCCTATCCTCTTCCTCCTCATCCCCGGGAGGGTCTCTATCGCTCTGAGAACGTAGACGGGGAAGCCGTCGTTTCCGGGCTCTTCCCACTCCTCCACGAAGATCCACGAGACGATCTCGTTCTTCTTGGACGCGACCAGGAATATGGGACGGGGGAACTTCCGGAGCCAAGCCTTGAAGGTGGAAGGATATCCGATGATGCCGAGACCTTTGAAGAAATCGAACCCTCCTTCTTCGTTTTCGACCCCCCTGATGATGTAGTTGTCAACCTCTTCGGGATGCTCCAGCTTGAGATATGAATAGTTCTGGTCTTTCCAAAGTTCCTTCACTTACATCACTGCCCCGACTAGGCAAATGGGCGATCGTCCGGTCCTAATCGATGTAGATGACCCAAACGCAGGCGTTGTTCCTCAAAATCATATTGAGATTCGTGTTGCTGATGCCCGCCTTCTGAAGTACTATGTCCTTCCATTCGTCCGGCACCATTCTCTTGTCACCGTCGGTCCAGATCGCAGCAATCTGTGCGACCCTCAGCCGCTTCCCTGCAATCGTGATACGATCTGCGGCTGCGATTCGGAAGGTCTGGTGAATGATGCACATCGAATTGATGGCTGCCGGTTTTATTGTGGAATTATAGTACTCGGCCACCTCGTTGTGGATCTGCGAGAAGCTGCCGATCCGCTTGCTGTACTCGGTCCAGCCTCGAGCGAAGGGACAGACCGGGTTCACCACGCAGTTCTTGGTGGGAGTCTCGATCGTCTCGAACGCTGACAGAATCGATTGTCCGTTCTTGAGCGACACGAGGAACTCGTCCCATGTCTTGTACTCCTCCTCGGGCATGCTCTTGGCAAGCGACGTGGCCAGGCTCATGAGATAGTTGTTGAGACCGGCTGCGCCCTGTTTGTCGGCAATGTCCTCCAGGAAGAGATGTGTTGCCACATCAACGAAGGGATTGCTCTCTTTCAGGTGGTCTTTAGTCACGCTCATCTCTATGCCTCCTTGTCCAGTCTTGCGCCCTTCATCAGGACGGCGTACACACAATCGTAGTTCCTAAGAAGGCTCCTCACGTACTCCGGGTTCATGGCGATTTTCTTGAGGTTATCCTCAGAGATCTTGGTCTCCCCGCTGAACCCTCTGGTTGCCAGCATCAAACAATCCAAGACTTGGCCCGCGATGGTAATGTTCTTGGAGGCCTCCTGCCTGAACTTCTCGTGGATGACGCAGAAATTGCAGACCGCGATATCGTGAACGCTGTTGTTGTACTCCTCCGCCACAGCCTTGTCAGCTCTGGGAAGTGCTCCAACACTGAGCCTCGTTCTTTCGATCGTCGGAACGAAGCAGCACTCTTTGAGCGCGTAAAGATATCCGACCACGTCTCCATCCACATCGGTTATGGCAAGATCGGTCAACGCCTGGATATCTCCCTCGATGGAGAACCCGGTCCTACCCTCTCTCAGGGCGACGTTGAAGGAAGGCCAACCTACGTAGGCTTCCTTTCCGATCCTCTTGGCCATGTTCTCGCCGACGCGCATCCAGTACTCGATTGTACCTTCCACACCTGCTTTCTCGCTCATATCTGTGATGAGCGACACCAATGCTACGTCAAGCATTTCTTTTCACCTCTCAGTCTTTTTTTGTCCTTCTGTAAACCGTGTGTGCACCATGTGTGGTGACCGACACGAGTTCACCGTCAAGTAGTGATTTGAGCGCGTCCAGTATCTCGGTGTATTCGGCCTTCTCCCCGACCTCATTCCTTATGGCGCTCATCGTAAGCCCTTCCTGTGTCAGAACCCCGTAGACAAGCAACTCCTTGTCACGAAGGTCCATGACGTCCTTCTTCTCGCTGTCATTCATTATCAGAACCACCTCCTTCTTCCTCATCCTCCCTGGGAAGATACACGAACCCCTTGCCTCTCTTCTTCTTCTCGATCGTCCCCTTCTGGACCAGAGAATCGAGAGTTGATTGCAGGTCCCCGTCCGGTAGATCAGATTTCTTCAGTTTGGTGAGGGTGGTGCCCTTGGCTGGGATCAGAGCAAGGACCTGCTTCTCGGTTTCCTCTGTGGAGGTACCGTCGTCCGCTTCCTCCACCGTTTCGTGGGGAATTTCTGGGCTTGGTTGTTCGGATGTGCTTCCAGCACCGTCAAGTTTCTTCCCATCAACGGCTGGTTCGAACTCCTTCACCTTTCCATTGATCTCGGATAACTTCGATGCGATCTCTGCGATCTCGTGCGACATGCTGTTCGCCACCTCTGAAATGGACTTCCTAAGGGCCTGGACCTCGGCCTGCATGGACACAAGTTCCCTCGCAACTTGGGTGGTCTTCTCGATCGCGAACTCCTGGCTCTTGACCTTTATCATGGCGCGGAAGTTCTTGGTTTGGTGATGTGGGACCTGTTCCTTCAGCCTCTTGAGGATTTCATCGTAGGTCATCTGCAGTTGCTTGGCGGATATCAGTCCCTTCTCGATCGACGACGCAACACCCTTGATCTTGAAGCGCGAGTACTGGTAACGGAACATCTCACTGCCGCTGGTCCTGATCCTGACCTCTTCCATGACCTGCCTGACCAGTCTTTCGGTCTCCACCTCTCCCAAGGTCTGAACCAGGGCTGCGGTGACATCGTCAAGGGTGGTCTGGTAAACGAGTTCGAGAATCCTCGGAGGTATCTTGCTCAGGTTCAATGATTCCTCGTATCCCACCACTTCAATGACATCCTCCAGCTTCCCGTCGAGGCGCTTGATCAGCTCTCTCAAAGCTTCCAGTGCGCCCTCGTCGGCCTTCACTCCTAGCTTCTTGCTCAAAGATGAAAGGTCGTCCATGGTGCGAGCGCTGAACTCACCAAGAACAGTGGTAAGGGTTTCCACGTTCTCGTCCAGATAGTCCAACTGTCTTGTGGCGTCCTGCCCGGATTCCACGAGGTCCTTCATGGTCTCGACGTTCGCCTTCCCCTGAAGTTCGCTCTTGAGGTCGTCCAGCTCTGCGGCGATTCTCATCTCTGACATCAACATCTCTTCCGCTCCTGCACCCTTCTTGATCTTGGGTTCAGGGACGCCTTGGGCAGTGTGAGGTTCCTCATCCACCAGGAGGCCTTCGGTCTGTTGAATGAACCTTTTTCTCTCGTCTTCCCATCGTTTCCTCTCCTCCTCCATCTGAGCAATCAGCTGCTTGATTTCGAGGGAGGGATCGGAGGCATACCTTGCATCGGGCATCCTAGGATCCACCTTGAGACCGCCACCTTCATCCTCAGCGGGAGGAACGGCAAATTCCTCAGAAATCTCGGCTGCTTCCATAGATGCTGGTGCTCGTGCGGATGGGGGAGGTTCGGCCAAGCTCTCTGTACCAGATCGTGTCGCTCCATCGGCGCGCTCCTTCTCTTTGCAGGCACGCTCATGGATACTTCGACCCCTTGGAGATTTGAAGGTCCTATCACAATACTGGCATTGAGCATCGGCTACATCCTTCCGAGCGTCCACAACCCGCTTGTCCTCAATCATGACCAAAGGCCTCACACGAATGACTTCAATTTCTTCTCGATCTCCGGGACGGAGGTAGATGCGAACTTCTCGGCAGTCACCTCTCCGCCCATCTCTCCAATACGTTCAACCACACTCTCAACGAACTTCTTCCACAGATCGTCGTTCATATAGGCTGCAGATGTACCCAACTCGTTGAACGAGATTGTAACTATCTCATCCACCACTCCGATGCCCAGGGTGTCCTGGATCTTCTGCTTAACGAACTTGAGTATCTCCATGTTCTTCTGGAACTCCCTGGTCTCCTCGAAGCGTTCAACGAACAGCTGTCTGGACAGCGCTGTCAGTTCGGCCTGCACCTTCTTGTTGTAGCCTTTCAACGTCCCGGGCGTGATGGGTCTGGATTCGAACAGATGGTTCAAGATCGTTCCGGCGTCCTCTGCGTGGTCGAGTATCTTCTCCATGTCGTTGAACTTGATGCCTTTGGCAAAAAGGAGCACCATGAAGGCGCTGTCACCGACGCCGGCGATGACTATGGTCCCATCACCGTAATATTGGACAGAGATCTTCAGGTTCTCGGAGCTGAGCTGCCCACATATGTGGGGGATGTGCGCCTTGACCAGGTTCAGGAGCCTGTACTGCGGGGGCGACAGGTCAAAGGGGATGTTCGAACTGAAGATTCTGCCGTCGACTCCCATGAACAACACCGCGTCAACACCGTCCTTCTCCTTGACGTTCCTGAGTTCGATGTCCAGCATGTGCTTGAGCATGGTCGCCGTTCCGGCCTCCATACGCTTGTCGATATCCTTCGTTTTCCCAACCATCGAAGCACGTCCTACTTGACCTTGTAGGAGTCGAAGACTATGTGCAGGGCCTCTTCAGGTGAGTAATCGTAGTCCCAGGACTCCTTCATCTTCTTCAATCTGCTCAGCAGTGGCTTTGGCGCCTGTCCGGTCTCAGCTGTCTGGATCGCCTTGTCGAAGATCTCGTTGTACTCCTGCCCCGGCTCCACGGCGATGTCGGTGCCAGATGCCCTAACGATGACACCCATGCCCCGCACGAACATGTACGGATACACGCCCTCTCCGTGGTGCGTCCCACGCATCTTGATCACTTTGAGGGTCCGGTTGAATGCTCCGCCGATGGGGTAGTACTCCAGATGCAGCGCTCCGTCCGCCAGATATATGGGCAGAAGAACGTCCTCTCCGACTGCCTCTCCAGGTTTGGTGTGTTCCTCGACCGTTGAGATCACGACGCCCAGTTCCCTGAGTGTGTAGAAGAGCCTCCCAATGAGCTCCCTCTGTTCAAGCTTGTCCTCGGTCGCCCATAGAACTGGCGTTATGGGGTCGATTACCACCCTAGTTCTGATGTCGTAGTCGCTCCTAGCCTTGACCAGTTGCGGCAGCTGCTCCTCGACCATCTTCTTGAAGTTCTTACCCTTCAGATGAATGAAGAACAGGTCCTTCTCGTAGTGCTTGCGCAGATCGATTCCAATGGCCTCCGCTTCTTTCATTATCTGTTCAGGGGTCTCTTCGAGAGAAACGAACAGCCCTTGCTCCCCATTCTCGATGCCGTGCATCAAGAACTGTACTCCGAACGTAGTTTTTCCAGTCCCACTAGAGCCCACTATCACAGTGGTACTCTTTTCGTTCAGACCACCCTCGATCAGTTGATCGAGCCCAAATATTCCGGTTTCTATTCTTCCCATTTCAGAATCCCTCCGATTCGGATTCTTTGTCTACCTGCTTTGCCAGCAATTCGGCAAAGCTCCTGTAGGCCCTGACCGATCTTCGATCCGGGGCTTTCCCATCTTGAGATGTATCTTCTGAATCTGGCGGAAGCGACAAATGGCTGGCTTCCGCAAATGATACCGCGCTTGATATCGCGGACGACAATTCTCCCATATCCTTCCAGGGAGTTTCGGCATTATCCTCTGTCTGGAGCTGCGTCGAGCACTTGACACCCAGTTCGGTCGATCTTCCGTCTTCGCCCACCAATTCCAGCTTCTTGAACAAGGACAAGTGGAACTCCTTCTCTACGGGAGTCATACCAGTGTAGACTTCCAGGCGTTGCGCACTTTCCGAGCTTCCGAGTTCTCTCAGGATGTTCTTCTCGTCATCGCTCAGGGTGACCCTGCAGTAATCTTCTCTGTCCACCGATATCTTGAACGCGCACGATTGATCTCCGGCGTTGACGCACTCGATCTCTTCAACGGTGCAACCCAGGTCAAGATCGCGGTTGAAGAACCTGGAAATGGCCTCGCTGATCAGGTGACAAGTCCGGCCAGACGTGCCTGAGTAAAGGTCAGAAATGGCGGAGTTGTTCACCACGAAGCGGTAATTGTACGGTTCGATCCTGGAGACCTCGATATCCACGCCCAGCTGCATGAAGAGCGCCCTCATGTACTGGAAAAGCGAGATGTTGGCGACCTGTTCTGGCGTGGTGCATCTCAGGAACTTCCTGGTCTCCTTCACAGGAACCTTGCATGTAGAAAGGATCGTGGCTATATCCGATTCCAGGCGGTTAAGTTTCTCCAGCGCAGAGATAGCCTGGGCAAAGCCACCGAAGCAGCTCCCTTCAGGGTCGTCTGGACCGGGCTGGGAGCCCTCTCCGTCCCTGTTTCCTGCATAGTTAGGATTTCCCATATAGGAGTCTTCCTGCTCTAAGAGCCGGTTTGATTCCGATTTTTGATTAAAGTACGTTTCGACCTGAATATCAAAAGTGGAACACGAAAACGATAATATGGTGCAATTAGTAAATGAATTGGCCAGTGCCTAGGGCAATTATGTATGGTTCAATTAGTAAATGAAACACTGGCTATAAAAAAGACCGAAAAACGCGGTATTATCAGAATCGAAAGCAGGTTTTCACATCAAAAAGGTTTTATTGCCCCTTCCTCGTTTTGCGGACGATAAGTTGAGGATAACAAAAGAGCGTGTTTGGATCCACAGGAATGAGGTCGTGGACGCGATAGAGACATTCAATGAGAACAAACTGGAGTTCTTCAGCTACACCTATAAGGTCATGATCGAGGGCTCCTGGGTCCCAGTCGTTAGGTTTGACAACTGGGAGATCGGCTCTCACTATGACAAGTACGACGAGAATGGTTCCCTGGTCACCCAGCAGCAGTGTCCAAAGAGAACATTTGGGGAGGTGGCCAGGCTGGCTAAGGAGTTCAGACGGAACTTGGTGACCATGGATATATCGGAACTATGAGGTGAGGTCATGTTGGTGGAGATAGAGAAGAAACATAGGCCAAAGGACATCCAGAACGAGCTGGATAACCTCAAGAGCAAGCATGGTACGGCTGAGAAGCTACACCAGAAGGTCATGAGAGATAAGTGCGGGAATCCGTCGTCAGTGGACGACCACATGATATGGAAAGCAATAGCCACGCAGAATTGTGAATTCGTGGAGAAGATAACGGTCGACTCATCCAACATATTTGGTGACCTTACGCCCAAGAGGCTGGAGCTTCTGGAGCACATCAGGACGCAGGATGTAAGATCGATAAAGGACCTCGCCCATGAACTGGAGAGGAACTACAAGAATGTCTATGATGACCTGAAAGCCCTGGAGGATTGGGGACTGGTGTCCCTTCCACGCAGGGGCAAGGATAAGAAACCCATCTCACACGTGGAAAGCCTGACAGTCACATTCCACAGATAGCTCAGAGCCTCTTCTCCATATCATCTATCTTCTTCTCCAATGCGCTGCCCCTGGAAGTTACCGCGATCTCGCCCCTTGTCTTCTCGATCAAGCTCCTGGCGATGTCCTGTTTCCTCCTGATGGACACGAGCGCGCTGGGGTAATCGAACTGAATGATTGTGTCGTATATCATCTCCATCTTTCTCAAGAAGTCCTGCGCGTTCTCCACATCCCCCTCGATGAGGGAGTCCAATGCCAGTCTCCTGAGCTCTCCGACCACGTCCCCCAGTCCCAGCAGGTATGAGACCGAGTGAACTCCGATATCCTTGGGCCCCCTGAGAGGCTCGTTCCTCAGAATGCTTATGAGGATGTTGACCTCGGTGAGTTCCTGGAAAGCGTTCTCCACGAAACCGGAATAGTATATGTCTGGATGTCCAGAGAGAACACCTGTGAGCCTGTGAGCCTCATTTCTGGCCGCTTCAAGATTCTCGGATTCGTCCTCCCCCTTTAGAATCTGTCTGAGTGCAGAACCGGACAATCTTGCGATGGCCCTTGAGGACTTAAGGGCAACTTCTCGGACCTCGTCCTTCTCGTCCAATTCGGCTTCGATTTCCTTTGCGATTTCGTCGAGATTCTCCATGATGGCTGATTCTTCAATGCTTATAAGGTTCTTTGGGTTATAGCGATTCCAGGAAGCCTGTGAGGAAGCTCTCACACCTGTACAAAGAACGTACATCCAGCCTCTCATCCGTGGAGTGGGATCCTTTCCCCAAAGGTCCGAAAGTCATGGTGGGTATTCGAGATCCGAACACGTTGTAATCCCCAACGGACTTGGCGAAGGCAATGTCCGGTTCTCTCCTGTAATGGGCACCGAGTAGATGGATGAACTGGCGAACATACTTGTTCCTTCTGTCCGTCAGATAGGGTTCGAGGAATGGGGTGCTTCTCTCTGCAAACGAGACACTGACCTTGGACTCGATGTGGAGCCTGTCAAGAACAGAACTGAAATCGTTCTTGATCATGCTCTGGGTCTCCCCGGGAACGGTGTGCCTGTCCACCTGCATTCTGCAGACCTCGGGAACGGTGAGAGAGCCTTCCCCGCTCTGGATCTCCAGTGGAGCGATGGACCCAGCCCCGATGGACCTGTGTTTCCGGGTCCTGACCTCACTCAATGCCTGGATGACTTCTGCCATATCCTCGATGGGGTTGATACCGAGATCTGGCTTCGCCGCGTGAGCTGCCTTTCCCTTGACAGTGATGTCGAGAACGTATCTCCCTCGAGCACCGAGGACCAACTTCTCACCTGAGGGCTCTCCAACTATGCAGAGATCCCCCTTGCACTTCTTGACGAACTCGTACGCTCCCGTGCAAACGCCTTCTTCGTCAACGGTCCCCACGAATATGAGATTTATCCGATTGTTCCTGACCTTCTTGAAGACGTTCATCATGACCGCAAGCCCGCCTTTCATGTCAGAGGCGCCCAGCCCGCGAAGTATGTTGCCCTTCACCCTGGGCTTGAAGGGGTCTCCGACCCAGCCGACCAAGGGTCTTATTGTGTCCATATGCCCATTGAGGATGATGGTGGGCAAGTCCTTCCCATGAATCCTCTCGGCAACCACATTGGGGGGAAACCCAGGTACTTCCTGGAAGAACGCTTCCTCGCCAAGTTGGGATGAGATGAACTCACCGATCTCGCTTTCATCGCCTAAAACGCTGGGAATACGAATGAGTCCCTTGGTGAGCGCCAATACATCTATGCTGATCGACTCCCCCTGATGTTCTCCATCCTCTCGACCTTCTTCCTGATGCTGTCCGGTTTTCCGATATCGTGCCTCATGAAAACGTTCCCGCCGACGAACTTGAGACCTTCCTCCGAAATGAACTCAGCGTCCGTTATGGTGCTGGCAATGCCAACGATCCCGAGCGATCTGGATGTGGTCGTGTATATCTGTCCGCCCTCTTCGTTGACCGATGCATAATAGAGCTCCGCACCCGTGTTCTTGATCGATGATTCGTCCAGATGCACCTTCTCGCCCGACCGTGACTCGATGCCGTAACCGATCGGGACCACGTACTTGACGACGGTCGCCTTGTTATCGAAACGGACCGCCGCGCTCAGGCTGCCGTTGACAATGTCCTGGCAGATGGCCAGGAAATCGTCCTGGAGTATCGGAAGCACGTTCATCGACTCGGGGTCACCGAACCTGGCATTGTATTCGATCAACTTCATCCCGTCAGCCGTCAACATGAACTGGCCGTAGAGGATCCCTTTGTATGGAGTGCCCTCCTCCCTCATCGAATCGATGGTCCTCTGCATTATCCCGACAGCCTCGTCATACTCGGCCCTGGAAAGAAACGGAAGCAGACCGCCTGACTCTGAATAGGAGCCCATTCCACCTGTGTTGGGTCCCTCATCGCCCTCATAGGCCCTCTTATGGTCCTGGACAGCTGGCATCGGGGATAGCGTCTTGCCATCGCAGAACGCCTGAAGTGTGAACTCCTCACCTACGCATTTCTCTTCTATGAGCACCCTGGCCTCACCGCCAATCTTGTTCTCCAGTACTTCCCTGCAGTATTCCACAACGTCATCGAGGCTGTGCAGATGCTCTCCCATGATCTTGACACCTTTGCCTCCAGTGAGTCCGATGGGCTTCACCACCACGTCCTTCCCGAACTCCTCCAGGAACGGCATGACGTCATCGATGTTGTCGAACACCCGGTGCTCAATGTAGCCAGGTATGTTGTTCCTCTTCATGAGGTCCCTGGCATACTCTTTGGATATCTCGATCTGGGATGCAGCCCTTGAGGGACCGACGCACGGAATCCCCCTGGATTCCAGAACATCCACGAGACCTTCTCCCAGTGGGCCCTCGGGCCCGATGACCGCGATATCCACTCCCTTGGAGACCGCCCAGTCGGCAACCTGCTCAACTAGGCATTCGTCCATGAGTACGAACTCGACGGAAGCGCTTGCGATACCGGGATTCTTGTTCTTCATGACCGAGAATATCTCAGCATTGCTTCTCTTGAGAGCCTCGACGACCGAATGCTCTCTTGCTCCTCCTCCCACGCTCAAAACCTTCATGGTATCACTATGCCTAATATCCGTTGGGAGAATTATAGATTTTGGTCTCTTCTTGGTTTGCAATCGGCAGAGAATCGCCAGTAGAGTGAGAAAAAAGTGGTGTTGAACGGGGAAATCTTCTAGGAGGGGGGAGATTGCCCATTCAAACACCCGGTTAACATATTAGAGAAGAATCTATTTAAACCTTTCTTCGACACCACGCCAAGAGGACTGGCTCAGACTGGAAATGGTAGTGGAATTACACTATGATCGGAGGTGAATGTGGTTCAACCGAAGTGCCGCGACTGCCGGGCGATGTGTCTTCGACACTTTGAAATAAACCGCGCCGAATACCGCCCTCATACAAGGAGTGACCTAAATGCCTGTTGTCAGAGTGACCATGTTCCCAAGGACAGAGGATGTCAAAAGAGAGCTTGCGAAAGCGATCACGGATGATATTGTCAGAATTGCGAAGGCTCCTCCTGACAAAATCACAATAATCTTCGAGGATCTCTCACCAGACAATTGGGCCCAATCAGGGAATCTCCTTTCGGACTAAGCCTGAAAGCGCTCTCTGAATTGTGTTGAAGCAAATGAACGAGCGAGAGCCATGTATTCATCAAACAGTAAGAAAAAAAGTTGGCCGTTCAGAAAGAAAAGAAGCTGAACGGCCTCGTTGTGGAGGGATGCTTAGATAAGCGACTTTGAATACGTCGCTGAGTAGATAATGATTTCTCAGGTCTAGGAGTTGATTACTGTCCACAGACCGTTGGTCAACGTTCTAATCCAATAACCGAATCCAGTCTGCAGGATCTCTCCATCTGCTAGCGCTCTGAGGAAGTACGGTGGCGTCAAAGCTTCAAACCCCTCCGTTATCTCCACCCCTACAGCCGCGTTCAAGTCAGAGACTGCGTAGGTCCCATTGAATGAGGGAAAGCCCACGAGATTCCATCCTGCATGGAGATAGATAGGTGTGCTGGATGGCACAATCCCCGCGAAGGTCAGGTTGGAAGGTTGCATGACATTGATCCAGACGCCCATGCTCGTGTTCACTTCTTCGAGTTCTCCTTTGTATGGTTTGAATATCATATGTGACTTCCATTTCTGGTCCGATGAGTTGTATGTCCAGGCCTTGTCCCATTTCACCGTTTGGAGGACGGTCTCGATGTTCTCATCAGATTGCATCAGCGGGATTGACACGAGATTGGGCCCATTCATTAGGGAAAGCGTGAACTTCCCGGCCTGGTTCGCAGAGCAGTTGGTCAGATTGTTGAGATCCACCGCACATATCCTGTAGAAGTAGTTGTTCGGGTCGCCCTCCCCGGTCATATTGTCATTGTATTGGATAGTTCCACTGGGAACAGTAGCAACTGGCTGATATCCCACTGCATTGACATCGAAAGTTGTGCCCCTGTTGATCGAATACCTTACAACGGAATCCTGGCCAGCTCCATCATCAGAAGAGAGATCCCATGTGATTGTGACGTTCTCCAGGCCATTGCCACTCAAATCTGCTTGCAGTATCACTGGGGCTCCTGGTGTGGTCGTCGGTGTCGCACACACTTCATTCGACATGGGCCCTTCTCCCACTCCGTTCAGTGCAGAGACTCTGTAACAGTACATCTGTCCGTTCGTAAGGCCGAAGTCGGGAAATGTAAGCGCAATGCCGATCTGAGCGTAGAAGATCTCCCCGCCTGATGTGGTTCCTCGATATATTCGGTAGTTCGTGATCGGAAGACCACCGTCGAAAGAGGGAGTGTTCCAGGTTAGGGTTATCTGTTGGTCTCCTGCGGTTGCTGATAAGTTCAAGGGTGCTGATGGAGGATATGTTCCCACAGGATTCACGAGCGGGTATCTGTCCTGGCTGTCGAAATCTATAATGTAGGGAGTGTCTCCTATCCAGTCGCTTCCCGGGATGTCTTGGTTCGGACCACTGAACACATCAACACCAGCGTAGTCACCCCAATAGTTTCCACCAGAAGGATAGCCATCGTCCCATTGATTGAAGCCTTGGTTGTCGTATGCTTGTTCTGCGTTGTCAATAACGTTGTTGTGATGTATCTTGTTGTTCCTGGAATACTCAACGGGCACGCCACCCGGGCCGAAAAATTCTATGCTCAGGCCATTCGCGCTGTTGACAACACTGTTATAGGCGACAGTGTTGTTGGATGATCCATAAATGCTGATGCCTTTTCCGTTGTTGAAGACAGTGTTGTTGATTATAGTGTTGTTGAAGGAACCGTAGTAGGAACCAAACACGAAGTCGCCCGAGTGGGATATTGAGATGCCCACCTTAGTGTTGTCCCAGACGTTATTGTCAGTGACGGAGCTATTGTCTGAGTTGGCGAAAGCGATACCGAATTTATTGCCCCACAAATCGTTGCCGGAGATGGTGTTGCGGTTCGATCGTTGGATATAAATGCCACGCGCGTTGGCAAGAGTGACAGTGTTGCCAGCGACTACATTGTCGTCAGAGCTGTATAGATAGATTCCCCTCTTACTGCCCTTCACCGTGTTGCTGGACACAGTGTTGTTCGACGAGAAACCAAGTTCGATTCCTGCAGTGCCAGTGTCCAAGTTCTGATTCTGCACGATGACGCCAGTGCAGTTGGCGAGTATAACCTCACTCGCTCCAAGAGGCACCGTGCCTCCAGTAACGTTCTTCCAATAGTAGACTGGTCTTCCATTGACGGTGTTGGATGTGTCGATGACATGGGTGTTCCATTGCGGTAGACTGCCACCACTACCAAAGAACCCACCTTCAACGATGAGCCCATCACCAACCATCACGTTGTCTGACAATACGTGGCTGGTTGAAGCCGAGATGGTGATGCCGCCAAGGCGGGAATTATCGTACTTGGATGAAACGTGGTTGCCGACGATTGTATTGTCTTGGGATCCGCTAAAGATCATGCCGAACCTATGAAGTCCTATCGTGTTGAGAGCAAATACATTGTGTGAGGATGCTCCCACAGAGATGGCCGCACCTACATTGCCGTGAATGGTGTTGTTGGTGAATCTGTTGCCATCGGCGCCACCAAAGACCACACCAATCCCATTATCCTCAAATTTGTTGTTCGAGAAGTTGTTATTGTGGACGTTGTTGAAGTCGGAGTCAACTAGTGAAAAAGCACAATCCAAGTTGGAGAGGACAGAGTTCTCAGTGATCACACTGTGATTGGAATAGCTCAGGTGGATGGCACAATGCTCGACGCGGCCGGGAGGACTGGGTGGGCCATTCAGAAAAATGCCGTTCTTGGTTATGGTGCTTAAGTCACTTGCAAACAAGTGTATGCCATTTATGCCATTTGAAGAAGCTATGTTGTTCGTCAAAGCATTTGTAATGGAGTGGCCCATGAAGATGCCGTCGTTTCCATTGTTTGACATGTTGTTGTCGGCTATCGTGATGTTATCGGAGCTGTAGATGTAGATGCCATCATGATAGTTCCATGATGATACGCTGTTTGTGATCGTTACATGTGAAGAAAATGTGACTGCGATTCCTACAGAACCATTGCTGACATCCTGGTTGTTGATGACTATGTTGCTGGAATTGACAAGTATCACCTGTCCTGCACCCAATGGGATCGACCCTCCAGTGACATTCTTCCAGTAGTGGACAGGTTTGCCGTTGAGCGTGTTGGATGTGTCGATAGAGTGATTGTTCCAGAATCCAATGGATCCGCCGTACAAAAACACTCCACCCCCCGTCATCAAATTATTGGCCAGGACGGCGTAACTGGAATTGAAGAGGATTATTCCGTCACTATTGTTGGTGATTGTGTTGTTGGCGATGGTGTTGTTATGGGCTCGTTCCAGGTAGATACCGGCAGTGTTGTTTGAGACTGTGTTGTTGGCGATCCAATTATCGGATGACTGCCGCACATGGATGCCTCTCCAACTGCTGGAAGCGGTGTTGTTCTGGATGGTGTTGAAGCTGGATAGCCAAACATAGATGCCGCTCCTTTCATCGTTCGAAACGGTGTTGTTCTGGACCGTGTTGAAGCTGGATTGCCAAACAGAGATTCCATAGAGATTGTTCGTAACGATACTGTTGGCGATGTAGCAGTTCTGGACAAAGAAGAGCCTAATCCCTGTCCCGCCGTTCTCTGCTGTGAACCCTGTAATCCTCACACCATCAGCAATGACAAGAACAGTATCCCCCGATCCAGATCCGTGGATTATTGTTGTGTTTGCATTCTCCCCGATCAGGGTCAGTTGTCTTGCGATAGAGACATCCTCGTTATACGTCCCGCTGTAGACATAGACCGTATCGCCAGAACTTGAAGCATCAATTGCGAGTTGTATCTTCGAGTAGTTCCCGGGACCGGTTCCGCCCACGTAGCGAGTGGTGGCCATCACATTTACTGGTAGGATTACTAAAGCCAGATAGAAAGTGCTAGTAAGTACAATGACGACAACGATTAGACTCCTTATCTTAACTTCCATTCCCTCACATCCCATATTCACATCTTCCTCCGTCGCTAAGTACTTTCGGTCGATGACTCCTCATGTATCAAGAAAAGAGAGAAAAGGTTGGTGGCTCATGACTTCGAGTCGGTTTCGATGCATCAGGTGGTGAGCGTGAAATAGGCGGTGTCATCTTTGATGATCTGATTATTCGGTGGGCTCTGGCTGTCGTCCGTCGCCGTTACTGTAATCTTGACTTGGTAAGATCCTGGATTTTTTGTTGTGGTGTCCCACCAGTAATTCGCAAAGCCATCCGCGCCCCCACACCAGACAGGAACTGCGCCGGTTGCCTCCTCTTCGGGAACATCATAATGACCCTGGAAATACCAATGCGTATGGCCGTATGAGATGTCCATTAGGACATGGCATTCGTCGTGGTCGAAGTCGTTTGGGTCAGTGACAATCCAGTCGACAGCCATCTGGACCTCTTCACCCACCTGGTAGGACGACTTGTCAGTCGACGCGTGTATATCCATATCGCCAGCGGATACAGTCGGCAGGATCATCATGGCAGCTACAGCAAGGCAGGAAAGAATAGCTATTCTCGATTTCATTCTTCTTTCACCCCCTCCTTCCTTTGAAGGTTCCATTGGTACTACACAACGCCCCAGGTGGCGTCACAAATGGCCCATCTAGTGCCTCCACGAGACCGTCAGCAGGTTCATTTGCCACTGGTTCCCTCTACATCGAACGATCTATTTGAACACAAATTATTCCGCTTTTCGGAAAAACGTGGGCCTCCAGTATTTAAGTAGAAGTGGGTGAGAGTTGTCAAATCCTGATGGATCTTGAGCTGCTAGACCCGGCACTTGGCGACAAGGATCCGAATCGAAGACTGATGTTGAGAGACGTATGGCTCTCACATCAAATCCTCTGAGGGAACGGTGTCTCTGCGACAAGAACGGGATGGCCTCGAGCTTCTCCAACACCCCTCTTCGCCAACAACTCGTATATATTCTTTGTTCTTCCGAATTTCGGAAAAACGCAGGTCGAGGGTAAACCACTAGATACCCAGGGTATATCGCTTTCTCAGAGGTATCCATATGACGGAATATGAAGCAGAAGTTAAGGCAGACCAGCCATGGGACGAAGACGGTACCGCGGATGTCACCCCGAAACCCCCCTATCCGAATACGTCCACGTTCAGTCTCCCCCTTGAGCATAGAGTGTCGAGTCCAGTGACCGTCTTGAAGAGCGAGTATCCTAACGGACTTGTGATAATACCCACAGACACGTATCCGAGCGAGAATCCCACCACTCTTCCCATGAAGGTCAGCGGTGATGATAGCATTGTGATAAACGATGGGGGCGATCATCAGGGTTGGCCCAACGGAATCGTGGCGAGGTTCACCTACTGAGCTTACGCAGTATCTTCCTAACTTTGCTCATTCGTGCCTTGGAGCCGAGTCCATCGAAGATTGCCAGCGCCTTCTTGAGCTTCTTCTTGGCTTCGCGCTTCTCGCCCCTCTCGGCATCCACTTGAGCCCAGTTGAGAAGCGAGTCCCCGAGGTAGTACGGCAGGTCGTACTCTTCCGCGACCCGAACCGCCCGACGGAAGCAGCTATCCGATTCCTCCAGTTTTCCTTCAAGCCTGTGCATCCATCCCTTTTGAATGTTGATGCTGCAGATCAGCTTCTTCTCGTCGATCCTCTCGGAGATCTCGGACGCCCTTTCCAGATAGTCCAGGGCCTTCTTCAGTTCGCCCTTCTTGTTCATGCAGCCCGCAAGGTTCATGAGGCTGTATCCGAGCATCCTCAGGTCGCTGTTCCCAACCGCGGCGTTCATGGACTTGGTGTGCCATCCAATGGACTCGTCCAGATCAATGTAGAAGGAGGTGGCTCCAGCGTTAGCATACGCCCTTGGGAGCTCGTCGTCCTGCCCGAGCTTTTCGAAGGCGGTCACCGATTCCTCCATCATCTTCAGCGAGTTCTCGTACCTGCCCTCCCTGTCAAGCATCCTACCCAGACCCAGCTTGCTTCTGGCCTCAAGGATCTCACTCTCCGTGGATTTTGCTTTCTTGACAGCCTTATCGTATTCTTTCAGAGCTTCTTTGAATTCTCCTCCGTCCTCGAGATTCGCTCCAAGAAGATATCGGGCCTCCGCCTCACCTTTCACATCGCCCGTCTTCTTCGACACTTTCAGGCTGTTCGACAGCTCAGACTTCGACCTCTCATACTCGCCCCTCTGAAAGTGTATCTCGCCAAGGATCCTGTAGGACTTGGAGAGGTTCTCGTCGTCACCGGAAGCAAAGGCGATGTCCACGATCCTCCTCGCGTGAGCTTCCGCCTCGTCCCATTCACCCAGAGTGAAGCTGATGTCCTGGAGGTCTCTGAGAACTTCGACCATTCTCCTGTTGTCCTCTTCCGTCCTCTCCTTTCCTTCCAATTCCTCAAGGTCCAGCCTCAGTCCCTGGATGGTGCTCCCCACCACCTCGGCGAGCGGGAACAGCAACTTGGCAACTTCCCTCCCTTTGTTGGTGAGGATGACATGTGTATGGGGAGGAAAGCCCTTCTCTCTCCTTTTGTACAAGAATCCCAGCAACTCCAATCTGTCTATGGCCGGATAGAAGCTACTGGATGAGAGATCGAGAGAGGACATCACCTTGCCAACTTCTTCTTCCTCGTCCTTGTCAGACAGGTGAACCAAGATGTCCAGGGTCTTTGGAGGTCCGCGAAGAAGATCGAGAACGGTACCGACCATCGTTTGGTTCAATCCCTCTTTCGTATAAAAAGTGTAGATATTCCCAAAACGGGAAAAACAACGGATATATACTCTCAGCTGTTATGTCAATCAGTACCCATGTCAATTGTTGACGCAACCCCACTTAAGATGAAAACAATGACGAACAAGAAGTACACCAGTCAGAAGAGAGGTAGAGAGGACCTCGAAGCCGTTTCATGGTTTGCCAATTTGGTGATCGCTGAGACCACACACGAATTAGAGAGAGCCGTGAATTAATCAAACAGTAAGAAAAAAAGTTGGCCGTTCAGAAAGAAAAGAAGCTGAACGGCCTCGTTGTGGAGGGATGCTTAGATAAGCAAATGATAATTAGGGCATGCGGATATAAACTTTTCGATAATGCAGTTTGTTGGCATGTTAGGGTGTTATGAGTGTGTAAGATTACCAAGTTCGAGGACTTATGACAAAAACCCAAGGCGGAAAAAGTCCCCTCGTTGAAATGACACTTTGACCGATTCAGCGCCACTCTAAAAAGGGGCCCTACTTGACAATCTTCCCGAAGGCAAACCGCCCGAATACCTTGGTGACTTCTATCTTGACATCTTGCCCGGGTCGAGCACCTTGAACGAAAACGAGATGACCAGCCAGATTGGCAAGACCTTCCCCAGTTTCGCCCGAATCCTCAATTCTGGCCAGATAGACCTTCCCCGTTTCCAAAGGAACACCTTCAGTTGTATCGGGTTCGTCCGCCAAGTTACATTCTCCTTACGCACTTGCAATGATGGACTGAAGGTTATTTAACTATTCCCGACTAGCCCAGTTGAAACTTCCCATCCTTCAACACGACCTTCTTTCCTTCAGGTCCCTCAACCTCGATCGTGGGTTCGGTGATGAGAAGGTCCATATGGTTGGCCGAGGGGTTCTGACCTCCAGGATAGTCCAGGTTGTTACCAAAGGCCACGTGGCAGGTACCCTTGATCTTCTCGATCTCGAGGAACTCCTTTGAAAGACGGGCTCCAGGGTTGACCCCGATGCCCAATTCCCCGATGTATCTGGACCAATCGTCGGTATCCAGCGCCGCCGTCACCTTCTTCTTCACACCAGCCTCGGTCGTTTTTGGATTACCAGCCCTGCCGCCGGACACCTTGATTCTCACAGGTTCCTTGATGAGTCCGACACCACCGATGGCCCCATCGGAGACCAGTTTCCCCTCCATGGAGTTCTCGATCGGCCCCACGACGACCTCGCCTACCGGGAGGTTAATCCATTTCATCGTCCTCCAATCGAAGAACGTGTCAGAGAACCAATCCCTGTCCTTGATGCTCATGGTCAGATCGGTACCTTTGGGACTTGTTATTCTGACCCTCTCGACCCCGGACACCGTGCGCATCAACTTCCTGGAGAAGTTCTGCATCCTCTCATACTGCTTCCCGGTCAAGGCCATGGCCCCATCGGTCAGCATGCTCAATGAGATGCCAGGGCAGTGGCCGAGCCTGAGCTTCTTGCGCGTCTGAAGCTTGGTGACAGATATCCTGAAAGGGGTCTCCTCGCTTGGGCCTCGGAAGATGTTGACGTAGATGTCGGGGCGCTCCCGTACAAGAACCTCTTTCAGAGCTGGCGGGATCGATTTCCTAGTCTTGGCGGTCTCCAAGCGGATGGACCTCACCCACATTCCCATATCAAGAGCCGCCTCACCAAAGGCCTCCCCGACCTTCGATAGAACATCGTCATGAATGACTATGATGCTCTCCCCCGCGAGGGCCTCCAGAACATAAGTGAGCACGTTCTTGGCAGCGATCTCAGGCTTCATGGCTGGAGCTATTGAATCATAGAATATTACCTTTACGCCACGGGACTATCTCAGAGGTTCGCTCCTATCGATCCCAACCTCATAGTCCTCGTCGGTGACGACCTTGCTGGACCTCAGCGAGAGAATGAGGAAAACAATCCCGATTATCAGTATGATCAGTCCGAGCATGGCAACGAGGCGGTTCACAGGACCAAAAACGTCGTAAGCGTGATATTCCGGGCCGGGGAAAGGTATCCTAAACCAGTCGTGGACCCAGGAGCCCATTGCGACACCGGGACCACCGACAAGAATGAGAATGACACCGAGGTAGAAAAGCAACTTCTCCCTTCTTCCACCCTTCTCAACTATCGCCTCACCAGGTGCAATCCCGAACTCCTCGAGATCAAAAACCTCGCCACAATCGGGACATTCGCTCGCGTCCAGCGGTATGCTCGAACCGCATGTCGGGCACTCACCCATCTCGACGGACTCGGCTGCTGCGTTCTTGTTGCGCTTCTTCGATCGTCCGACCATCGGGGCGAAATTAGGCTTCTCTGTAATAACCGTTTCTATTCGGCTCTCAGGCGGTGAAATCATTCGAGGTTGGCGAGGATCTCCTCGGTCAGGGGTTCGATATCGAGTCCCTGGAATCCCTCGTTCTGAGCCAGCTCAACGACATCGTACTTCTGGCCCACAGACCAAAGATCGGTCAGGTAATTGCCGGACTTGGTGTTCAGGAACCACTTCTCTCCGAACTTCTCCTTCAGGAGGTCGATCAACTGGGCGTGGAATATCCAAGCCCTGAGATACTGGGCACAGTAGAATCCATCATCCAGGTCCAGAAGGTAGTTTTCCATAGGATGTTTGAATACCATGCCGTCCTCCATGACCGACTTGTACACCTGATCCATTCCCGGAAGACCGTCGGTGTGCAGTTTCATCTCATACTCCAGCTTCGAGCCGTACCTCCTGACGAAGTACAACTTCTCCACAAACGCGTGATGCATGTACTCGTCAACATTGGGCATCTTGATGTATTCGTTGACCCAGTTCCTGTCGGTCAGAAGGTAATCGAGGGTGAACGCGAAGGACTCGGTGACAGAGTTGTCTCCCAGATACTTGAACTCCATGGGCTCGTCGGGATTCACGTTTCCAAGGTGCTCGGCATGACCTGCCTCGTGGAAGAGTGAAGAGTAGTCCGAATAGCCTCCCTTAGGCATGGTGACGAGCATGATCTTGCTGGGGATGTCCAACGGGGCGCAGAAAGCCCTTGGCGTCTTCTTCTCCCTCTCCTCTATGTCCACAATGATGTTCTTCTGGCTGTCCATGTCAATCCCAAGTCCCTTGAGGGTCGCTTTGAGCGCCGGAAGAGAGTTCCCTTTCTTGAAGTGGGGATCGAACTGTTTCGCCCTCAGAAGGTAAGCTATATCGTGCTTCTCCGCTTCCTCCAGACTCACACCCAGCGAATCGGTCATCTCGCCCATCTTCTCCCTGTACAGCTTGTCGGTCCTCTGCTTGAACTCCTTGATCTCGTTGAGAAGTGATGTGAAGTTGATACCTTTGAGGTTCCTGTAGAGCATGGTGTAGTTGTTGTATCCGAGGTCGACCGCGGTGTTGTGCAGCTTTCCCCATCTCTCCACCAGGATCTTGTTCAGTCCATCGGATGCCTTTATTCGGGCGTTGTGGATGGCGTGTCTCTTTGCCCTGTCGTCCTCGTTCACTATGTGCACGCCGGACATCCTGTAAGCCATCTCCTCTCCGTCCACATCGATCGTGAGCTTGGCCTCTTCGGTCTCCTTCGCGTCATTCAGGTCCTTGACCAAGCTGGCCAGGTAGAATCCGGCTGTGACCCCGTGCAGGTACTTGAGCTTCCTCTCTTCTTCTGGCTCGGCTATCTGCCTCCTGGCCGCAATGTGATCCACCGTCTCACGGCTGCCCAAATTCGGGCACTTGTTCAACACAGATGCGGTGTCAAGATCATCCTTCTGACCTGACCAGTTCAGGTAGTACTCCTCGTTCATTCCACGCTCACAGGCTTCGACGTCCCTTCTTATCTGCTCCAGGTCAATCATAGAAGGCCCCGGTTGGGCAAATGCGTAAGGTGGCTTTAACCTTACCCATGCGAATAGGTTCTCGGGTGGTGTGCCTGGCCACCCGGATTCCATTCAGATTTTAAGGCAGGAAGTCGTTAGGGGCGAGAGGAAGGGTCATCAATGGCGGTATACGAGCTGGAAGGGAAGGTCCCGGTGATCGGAAAGGATGCATACGTTCACGAGACGGCCAGTGTCATCGGGGAGGTGACGATCGGGGAGGCTAGCTGGATAGGACCAGGTGCCAGCATCAGGGGGGATTACGGTGCGATCTTCATAGGGGACGAGACGTGCATTGAGGACAACTGTGTGATCCACGCCAAACCGGACGGGTCGTGCAGAATTGGGAACAGGGTCACGGTCGGACATGGTGCCATACTTCACGGATGCACGATTCACGATTGGGCCCTCATAGGCATGGGAGCCATTGTTGGTCAAGGGGCAGAGGTGGGGGAGTGGGGGGTCGTAGGAGAGGGAGCGGTCGTACCTCACGGCAGGAGCATTCCCGGCAGGAAGGTGGCCGTGGGCGTTCCGGCGAAGGTGATTTCCGACGTCAAAGAAGAGTACATCAAAACATGGACCGAGTACAAGAGCTGGTATCCCGAACTGGCGAGAACCGTCTACAGGAAGGGGCTGAAGAGGGTCGACTGAGCAATTCCAACACTGAACCTTTAAATCCTTTGAGACTTTTCTACCGATAATGGCTAAGATATTCATCGGAGTCGCATGGCCATATTCGAACGGCATCATACACATCGGGGGAGTTGCTGGCTGTTACCTCCCTCCTGACATATTTGCGAGATTCCAGAGGATGAAAGGGAACGAGGTCCTGATGGTGTCGGGATCGGACATGCACGGCACCCCAACAACGATAAAGGCGGACGAGGAGGGCGTCACACCCGTTGAATTAGCCAATAAGTATCACGAACTGAACTGGAAGTCTTTGCAGAAACTGGGTTCTTCTTACAGTCTCTTCCTCAGCACCGAAGATCCAACTCACAAGGAAGTGGCAAGAGACATGTTCAAGAAGCTGTACGAGAAAGGCCACATCTACGAGAAGGAGATGGTTCTCCCATTCTGCGAGGAATGCGGGAAGTACCTGCCGGACAGATACGTGGAAGGCACGTGCCCGCACTGCGGCTATGATGCCGCCAGGGGAGACAACTGCGATGAATGCGGGAAGCTACTCGACCCGGAAGATCTGGCCAATCCCAGGTGCTTGAATTGCGGTGAGACCCCCGTGATGAAAAAGAGGACGCACCTGTTCTTCAGGCTCTCGGCCTTCGAGAGGCCTCTGTGGGAGTACCTCAAGGACAAGGAGTTCTGGAGGACGCCTGTCATCAAGGCCACCGAAGCCTGGCTGGAAGGCGGGCTCAGGGACAGGCCCGTGAGCCGGGACATAGACTGGGGCATAGACATTCCCATCGAGGGTCACGAGGATAAGAAGATATACGTCTGGTTCGAGGCGTTCATGGGTTATTTCACCATGAGCGTCGAATGGGCGAGGAGGCAGGGAGAACCCGACAAATGGAAGGAATACTGGCAAGATCCAGATGTGAGGCACTACTACTTCCTGGGCAAGGACAACGTTCTTTTCCACACGATATTCTGGCCGGCCGTTCTGCTGGCGCACGGGGACCTGAACCTCCCTTATAATGTGCCCGCGAACCAGTTCATGAGGATCGAAGGGGAGAAGTTCTCCAAGTCCAGAGGCATTTCGCTCACAATCGATGAGCTGCTGGATAAGTTCCCGGTGGACTCGCTGAGGTATTATCTGACTGTCAACATGCCCGAGATAAGGGATGCGGACTTCGGGTGGGCCGACTTCATCGCCAAGAACAACGGAGAGCTGGTGGCGACTTACGGTAACTTCGTGCACAGGGCCTTGAGCTTCACAGCCAAGAACTACGGGGAGATACCAAAACCAGGTTATCTGAAAGATGTGGACAAGAAAGCCCTGGCGAAGATCGAGGAGCAATGGAAGAAGGTCGGTGATCACCTCGAGGTATGCGAGTTCAAGGCGGGTATCAAATCATTGTTGGAGCTGGCAAGGGCGGGAAACCAGTACATGGACACCAAGGCGCCGTGGTCGCAGATAAAGGAGGACAGGGAAGCGTGTGGGACGACCTTATATGTCTGTCTGAGAATAGTCCAGGCCCTGGGCATAACGGCATATCCTTTCCTGCCGCACTCCTCTGAATGTCTGTGGAAGATGTTAGGCAATGAGGATACGATCGAAGAACACGGCTGGGAAGACGCCCTAGAGGATGTGTCCGTCGGAACGAAGTTGACCAGACCAGTGCCGCTCTTCGAGAAACTGGAAATGGAATTGGAGGAGGAAGAAGAGGAGGAAACCAACATGATGGATATCCGTGTGGCAAAGGTCCTGAGCGTGGAAGATCATCCGAATGCGGACAAGCTCCAGGTGATGAGGATCGACATTGGAACGGAGAAGAGGACCATAGTCTCGGGGTTGAAGGGGCATTATGAGAACGAGGAACTGGACGGCATGAACATCATCGTCCTGTGCAACCTTCAGCCTGCGAAGTTGAGGGGTATCGAATCAAGAGGCATGCTCCTGGCTGCGGAAGACGGTGAAGTTGTTTCACTGCTTGTGGACGGATCCGGCGCGGAACCCGGGACGAGGGTCATGGGGACCGAGGATGCGCCCATACTTCAGTTCGAAGAGTTCAAGAAGCTCAGGCTGCGGATAGGTTTGGGAACTGAGAAAGGTGTGCAGGTGGCTCCCAATCATTTCATAGACATGGAGACCCCCGAAGGGAAGCTGGTGGCTATGTTCTTTGCAGGGGATGACAAGGTGTTCCCGTTCAAGGTGGGAGACGCCTATGTCTCATTGGACAAGGAAGTAAGCCCAGGTTCAAAGATCACGTGATTAAATGATGATGGACCTTCACGTTCATTCCGCCCACTCAGTGGATACAGATGTTGAAATCAAGGACATTCTCAAGACAGCCAAGGCAAGGAACCTGGATGGCCTGGCAATCTCGGACCACAACGAGATAGCAGGCTCCCTAGAAGCTTTCGAACTGGCAAAGGAGATGGAGGGTTTTGTGGTGATAAGGGCGACAGAGGTCTCGTCATCAGAGGGGCATATAATCGCGTATGGAGTGGATAAGAAGATCCCCCGGGACATGACACCCCAGGACACTGTGGAGGCTATCAGAAGGGTGGGTGGAACGCCTGTGGTGGCTCATCCATACAGATTCTGGTCCGGCGTGGGGGAGAGGGTGGTCCTCAATACGAGGTTCTCCGCGATCGAAGGCCTTAACGCGCGTTCCCCCAAGAGCACCAACGAGAAAGCGATAGCTCTCGCAGAGAAATTGGACCTGGGGGTCACAGGCGGAAGCGACGCCCACAAGATAGAGGATATCGGGACAGGGGTGACCGTCTTCAAATCGAACATTGAGACGGAAGAACAGGCTCTCGAAGAGATCGTGAAGGGCAGGTCGAAGGTCTACGGGAAGAGCAGGCCAGCTGGTTCTCCTAAATATGTGGCAAAAACCGTTTCCGAGTGGTTCGGAAGAGGAATGAAGAGAATCTAGAGGTGCTGCTCGATGGATTTTGAAGTCTCAAGCAACTTGGTCTCCAGTCCGTGAAGATCGACATCGCCATCAAGTCTGAGGACGTAGAGCGCCTTGGGACCATCGTTGACGACCATCACCTTGGATTCCTCAAGATTGATGAGAACTGCGTCCAACTTCTCCTTGAGCTCGGATATGGCAGTCTCAGCCGCGCCAAGAAGGATAGCGAACATTGCCACGTATGTCTCCGGATGGGCGCCATCGGGAACGGTCCCCGCAATGTGCATACCACTCCTGGAAATCAGGACAGCTTCGTTTACACCTGGGTAGTTCTCCAGGTCGCTCAAGACCTCTTCGATGGACGTTATGTCTGCCATTTCAATCCCTTGCTGATTCTCTGGAATATCAACATTCCAGTATATCAAGCGGAAGACGAATGCTATCGACTATAAACCTTTGGTTATCAGTTTCGAAATTGAAAATGATATCTCTCGTGGGCATAGCGAATAAATAGTCCATTGACGTTGGCAATCTTGTGCAGGGCAAGTTAATAGACACGAATCTGTTCGATCTGGTGGAGAAGGAGATTGGAACAGATTCCTATTTCCCGAAATACTACAAAGAGATAGAGTGGAAGACCCAATTGAAGTATGTGAGTGATGCATCGGATTTCGTGGAACCTTATGGCCGGATACTGAGCGTTGGATGTGGATTTGGAGTAAATGAGATCCTCATGAAGGAAATGAACAGTGAAATCGAAGATATAGTTGGAGTGGATGTTGTTCCCAGCAAGGTCCAATACATGAGAAAGATTGTGAAGAAGATCGGTCTTGACAACATAGAGTCAATTCATGCCGATGGTGATAGACTGCCTTTTCCAGACAATAGCTTTGACTGCCTATTCCAAATAGAATCGCTAAGCCACATGGAAGATCCTCCGAGAGCTCTAGGAGAATCTGTAAGGGTCTTGAGAAAGAAAGGGACCATTTATGTTTTGGATTTCAACAACGGCATGAATCCAAGGATGATATACAGGAGTTGGAAACTCAAGCACTTCCAGAACGTATCTGAGTATCCAGTGAACCCATTCTTCATTAGTGCAGAATTGCGAAACCTCAATGTTGAGGACATAGAAGTCGCGCCATACATCTTTCCTTCGGAGTTAAGGGGCTTCAGGAAGGACTTCTGGAGGATGATGAAGAAACGCAGAAGGATGGGGATTCTCTTCTCACCTGGTTTCATGTTAAAAGGAAGGAAAGTGAGTTAGAGCAAGTTTGAGTGTGCTAATCCTCAAGAGCCCTGAACAGGGAAGATCCCGCGACCACTCAACAAGTACCTGAATGATATTGTAACTGGCTACTTCAACCTCTTGTGTAGCTTGGCAACTGCTTCCACGGCCTGCTTCGCCCTGTCGATTCTCTCCTCGGCCTGAAGCCTAGTCATCCCAGGTCCTGTGATCCCGAGTCCAACCGGTTTCTCATACTCAACTGACAGATCTACGATCTTCCTGCTGGTCTGGCCCATAACGATCTCGTCGTGCTCGGTCTCACCTTCGAGAACGGCGCCCAAAGCAACGGTAGCGTCAATCTCGTCTCTCTTGAGCAGATTCTTGGTCGCCAACGGTATGTCGTACACGCCCGGGACGTTGACCACTTCGACAACCTCCACTCCCAGGAATTCCGCATGTTGTTTCGCCCGTTCCAGCATCACGCCGGTTATGTCGTAGTTGAACTCGCTCACCACTATTCCTATCTTCATTCACTCACCTCCAGAGGACCAACGTCCTCGAACCCTTCTCTCATTCCCTTTCCAGCTTTCCGTCTGAGCTCTTGGGGTTTAAACAGTAAGTTGTAGGTGTTGACCGCATGCTCCCTGGACCTCTTGTCGGCCAGCCATGCCAGTTCCTTCTCATCCTTCGCTTCATCCTCGTAGACGAACACCCCGATCACGTGTTTGTTTGTTAGAAGTTGAACATCCAGGATCCCGGAGGACGCCTCATGCGCACTCTGCTTGTCTATCGGAAGGGCACCCGGCATACCCAGTGCCATCACGATGTCGCAATCTTGGTCCTCGATGAGCATCTTGCACGCGACGGGAAGGTCCTTGATACCGGGAACGGTGTACCTGACGATCTTGAAGCCGGTCCCAGTGTTCTTCAGTTCTTCAATTGCCGATCCTCCCATATCATACCGAGCGAATGTTGTGTCGGCAACGCCTATCTTCTTCATTCGTCCCCCTCCTCGGCCTTGCGAAGCTTCTCACTGGCAGAGAACCAGTCCACGACCTTCTTGATGATCTTTCGAGTTCCGTCCAAATCTCCGTTCAGCTCGTCCAGCCTGACCACTTCGATGTCAAGCCCCCTCTCCTTCAGCTCCGCTTCAATCCTCTCGGCGTCATGATATTGATCGTAACCCAGTGCGATGATGTCCGGCCTCAGCTCCTCCACCACCTTGAACATGTCACCTTCTCCGCCCAGGACCGCTCTGTCAACCGGCTTCAGTGACTCGACCAGATCTCTGCGGAACTCCTCTGGGGTTATGGGCTCGTGCTTCTCTTTCCTGACCGTGGAATCCCTGGCAACCACAACAACAAGCTCGTCGCCAAGCTTCTTCGCTTCCTCAAGATAGTGAACGTGACCCAAGTGGATCAGGTCGAATACCCCACTAGCCATTACTCGGACCATTTCCTCCAAGCCTCTACTATCTCCCGCCCCTCGAGATAAACATATCCGTGTTCCTCTGCATAGGCCATCGCCTCTTCTTTGGAGAGCGCATAGCCTCCATCGGCCATCATCTCGCATCCAGTCGCAACCGGTATCAGATCGGCCATCGTCATGAGTGCCACGCTCAGTTCTGTGTGTCCGAACCGGTTCTCCAATACGTTGGTGGACGCCGAGCATATCGGAACGTGACCTGGCGACCTGAACTCCTGACCGAACATGTCCAGTGCGTGTCCGTCATGAAGCTCGAACGCTTCTGCGGCCACCCTGGCGAACTCCTTCATGGTCATCGCTCTGTCCACGTCCGTGATGCCGGTGAAGGTCTTTCTGTGGTTTATGGTCAAGGAAAAGGATGATTTGGTGTCGTACGGTATGTCGTTGGGTACCAGGGCCTTGAATACCGGGTACTTCTCCCAGTTATCGGTATAGACGTCGGTCAGGAACGGTAGCTTGAACTTCTTCCACACGTCCGAGTGGACCATCATGAAAATGAGCCCTCCGCCGTCCTTTCTCATTGTTCTGACCTTGTCGGGCGTAATGAATTGGGAAGCCACGACCAGGTCGGTCTCCTCTTCCCTTCCGTCAGCGTCATAGATCAGGACGACATTACCCCCCCTCAGCTCCTCGATCGCCTTCTGTATGTGGGATTCCATACGACTCTCCATGCTCGTCGAACATATTAACTTTATTGTAGCTACCAGAAAAATAGTAGGTTGGGATAGAGAAAAGTTATAATCCCGATGGGGTCATTAGTCGGCGAATGCTCGACGACATCAAGAAGATACACGCAGTGGACAAATCAAACATGCTGGCGGTCATCTCGTCCTTGCCGTCACAGATCGATAGAACAAAATCACTTGTTAGCAGACTGGACCTTCCGAAGCAGAATCCATCATCGGTAATAGTCTCCGGAATGGGAGGGTCCTCGGTGGGGGGAGAACTCATCAGGGACTGGTTGAGCGATAAGATGCATATCCCAATAATGGCAAACAGGACCTCTGGACTGCCCAGGTTCGCTGGCCCGGACACTCTGGCAATAATGGTGAGTTACTCAGGGAACACTCATGAGACGTTGGCTTGTACAGAACACGCTCTCAGGAGGGGTTGCAGGATAGTTGGTGTGACGTCCGGAGGAAGGCTCGAGAAGCTGTGCAGATCGAGGGACTTCCCCTGTATCCTGCTGCCTCCAGGGATGCCGCCAAGAGGTGCGATAGGATACCTGTTTTCCTCCATAGCTTATCTTTTGCAGGAGACTGCCCTCGTCAGGGTGGAGGAGGATATGCGCGAAGCCAGAGGCTTCTTGGAGGAGATCCAACACGGCTGGACCGCTAACGTGGAGGCCAAGAACAACGAGGCCAAGAAGATCGCCAAGCTCCTGGAGAAGAGGACACCCATAATCTACGGTCACACATTCTACAACGCGGTCGCCAGAAGGTGGAAGACCCAGATAAACGAGAACGCCAAAACGCTCGCGTGGAACAGCGAGATCCCTGAGATGACCCACAACGAGATCGAAGGATGGGCAAGGGATTCCAGGGGGAAGAAGTTCGCAGCGATATTCCTCAGGGACAGGCACGAGAACAATGTAACCAGGAACCAGGTGAAGGTGGCCGTTGAGATGCTGGGCAAAAAGGCGAAGACCCACGAGGTATGGGCTCAAGGGACGACCATCCTGTCAAGAATGCTCCACAACATGTATCTTGGAGATTACGTCAGCTTCTATCTGGCCGTTCTGAAGGGTGTTGACCCGATGCCGGTCCACGCGATTCAAGAGGTCAAGAAGAAGGTTTACTCAGCTTAGCTGGATCAAGTAGACGGGGGGCGGAGAATGGAGATTCTTCCAGAGATAAAGAAGAGATTGAGCCCGGTGATATTCAAGAAGGATGTCGTGGAAAGAGAGAAGATGGACATGTTGATCGAAGCGGCAAGGTGGGCGCCATCTTGCATGAACAATCAGTCCTGGAACTATGTAATCGTGAACAAGGAAGCTTCCACTCGAAGCGCTCTTGAAGAGGGACTGTCCCGAGGCAACGCATGGGCAAAGGAGGCTCCTTACCTCATAGCAGTGGGGGCGATCCCTGAAGAGGCGTGTCAGGTGAACGGTATTCCCTACTACGCTTACGATGTCGCACTGAGCGTGATGTCACTGGTCATCGAGGCAGAACATCAAGGTCTCAGAGTCCATCAAATGGCAGGTTGGGACGAGTCCACCGTAAAGAGCGCCCTGGGGTTTCCTGATGAGTACAGGGTTGTGGTCCTTTTTGCACTCGGCTATGAAGAGGATCCAAGTGTAGTATGGAACGACCTGGATGATAGGATGAGAGCCAAGGCCCAAAGGGAAAGGGTGAGGAAGCCGATAGCTGAGAAATTCTTCTATGGCTCATTCGGAGAAAGTTGATGGGACATACAATTCCGTCGAAAGATCATCACTTGGGATATCCAGGAACCGTTTCCAACTCGCTGAAGAAGTACTCGCGATCTTCCCTGATCTCGATCTGCGCCTTCCTCGGGAGGATTTGGGCGGTTGCGACCGAAAGAACGAAAAAGCAAATAGGTCTTCATGGATATCCAACAGAAGAACGTGTCTGGACACCTGGGGTCACAACTTGATAGCTTCGTGGAATGTCACCAACAAATGCAACCTCTTCTGTGAGCACTGCTACAGAGAAGCCGGCAAGGAATCTGAGCACGAGCTGACCACCGAAGAGGGCTTCGCGCTTCTGGACGAGATCGCCAAGGCAGGGTTCAAGTTGATGGTGTTCTCTGGTGGCGAGCCTTTCATGAGAAAAGACATCCTGGATCTTACGAAGCATGCCGCTTCCATTGGACTCAGGCCCGTATACGGATCCAACGGTACACTTCTGACATTGGACATGGTGAAGAGAATCAAGGAAGCGGGAGGTTCCACCGTGGCCATCTCCCTCCATATGATGGATAAGGAGAAGATGGATGAGTTTTGCAGGGCGCCCGACACTTTCGATAGGTCGATCCAGGCAATGAAGAACTGCGAAGAAGCCGGCCTAGCCTTCCAGGTCAATACGACCGTCTTCGACAGGAACATTGAGGATGTGGAACAGATATGCGAGCTGGCCAAGGACATGGGGGCCAAGAGCCACCACGTGCTATTCCTGGTGCCTACTGGGAGGGGGGAGAACATCGAGGAGGAGACCCTCAGAGAGGTCCAGTATGAGAGACTTATCCGAAAGCTCCTGAAGAAACGTGAGGAGATGGAGTTTGACATAAAGCCCACCTGCGCGCCCCAGTTCATGCGGATTGCCGATCAACTCGATATAGACACCGGGAGGTACACTCGTGGTTGCCTGGCCGGGATCAGCTATGTTTCAATAATTCCCAGCGGGGATGTCTGGCCGTGTCCGTACCTGCCCATCAAGGTGGGTAATGTGAGGGAGACGCCTTTCTCAGAGATATGGACCAACAGCCCGGTCTTCCAGAAGATGCGTTCCATGGAATACACGGGCCAGTGCGGGAACTGCGACTACACCGAGACCTGTGGTGGGTGTCGAGCGAGAGCCTACTTCTACTTCGACGATTACATGGCTCATGAGCCCTGGTGCTCGTACAAGAGAGGGTCGTCTGGACATGAGTAGTGAACTGGATCCGAAGGACCCGGAATTGCTGAGAGCGCTCCAAGAGGATTTCCCAGTTACCGAAAGGCCGTTTGAGGAGATTGCGGAGAGGATGGGGTGGACCGAAGAGGAAGTAATCTCAAGAATTAGGATTCTGACAGATTCTGGAGTAATACGCAAGCTCGGCGCAGTACTCAATCCAAGGAAGATGGGGTATGTCTCGGTTCTTGCCGCCCTGGACGTTCCTGAAGAAAGTCTGGACGGAACAGCATCAGTGATAAACGAATACAGCAGCGTTACCCACAACTACCAGAGGGAAGGGAGACCCAACCTTTGGTTCACCATGACCGAGCCGGATCAGGCAACACTGGAGAAGCATCTGGCGGAGATCGAGGAGAACATCGGCTTGTCGGCTATCAAAATGCCAGTGACAAAGATGTTCAAGATAGGTGTGAAACTTGATATCTGAAGAAGAGAAGGACCTCCTGAGAGAAGTGCAACGACTACCGTTGACCAAAAGACCCTTCGCAGAGATAGCTGACCGTCTGGGCATGAAGGAAGAGGGAGTTATGATTATGTGCAATGATCTGCTGGACAGAGGAGTCATACGCCGCTTTGGCCCTTCGATTTCACACAGGAAGGTAGGATTCGCAGGGAATCCCATGACAGTTCTCAATGTCCCGGAAGAGGAACTAGATGATGTTGGTCGCGAGATTGCGTCGGAACCAGACGTCACCCACTGCTACGCTCGGTCGGGTTGGGACTACAATCTGTTCTTCATGATACACGCAAGGACAAGAGAAGAGGGTCTGGACCGGGCCCATGAAATCGTAAGCACCACCGGCATTCAGGGCTACCGCATCATGTTCTCCATAAAGGAGTTCAAGAAGATTCCGTTCGAGATACCGAAAGAGAATAATATCAGATAACGACTTAACAGCGTTATTATTCGAGGAAGGGGAATGAGTCTGCCCACTGTACTGAAACTGGAAGGGCCTGTCATCGTCTTCGGAGGAGGTCGAGTAGGTCATCGAAAGGTGGAGTATATTTCCAATTTTACCAAGGACATAACAGTTGTTGCCAAAGATTCCCTCCCGATGCCGGATCATGTGAAGCTTAGTATCACTGACTTGAAACCCCAGGACATACCAGGATCCATTCCTGCGAACGCCTCACTCGTGATAGGAGCTCTTTCGGACAATGAGATGAACAGAGCCATAGGGGATTTCTGCAGGGACCGCGGGATACTGGTCAATGTGGTTGATGATCCTGAATCATCCACCATTCTCTTTCCAGCTCTATCACATGATGGCAAACTCAGCGTGTCGGTATCGACCTCGGGTGAATGTCCCTTCCTTGCGCGCAGGATCAGGGAGGAAGTTGACATCTGGATACCCGAAAAGGCAAGATGGCTCGAAGTGCTTGGCCCGATAAGGGAGAAGCTCATCGGATCCGAAGAGAAGAACCGTGTTCTTTCTGCGATATATGGAGATCCGGATGTGGCTGGTAGGGTGAGGGAGAACGATCTGGAGGGTGCCCAGGCGAAGGCTTGGGAGGTCTACAATGTATGTTGCAAATCTGAGAGTGACCCATAGGACCGCCCCCATCGAAGTCATTGACCGCATGGTCCTGACGGAACCCAAAAGGCGGGAGTTCTGTGAACTGCTCTTGTCCAAGAGCGATATAGGCGAGGTCATCGTCCTCCAGACATGCAACCGGTTTGAGCTCTACATCTCGGGAAAGGATGAAGAACGAGGCAAGTCCCAGGCCCGCAAGGTCATGCTGGACTGGTACGGTGCACACATTTCGGAGCACTTGGTCGTTACCGCTTACATAGAGACGCTGAAGCATCTTTTCAAGGTCTCTTCCTCTCTGGACAGCATGATCGTCGGGGAGACCCAGATCCTGGGTCAGGTCCGGGGAGCGTTAGAGTTCTCTTCTACGAGACAGTACTCTGGGAAGGTCCTTGAGCCTCTGTTCCAGAAGGCGTTGTCCGTGGGCAAGAGGGTCAGGACCGAGACCAAGATATCCCAGGGTAAGGTGTCGATAGCATCAGCAGCCATGGACCTAGCGCATCAGCACAACCCGCTGGAGAACAAGAAGGTGCTCCTGGTGGGCACAGGGAACATGGGCTCCCTGGTGGCCGAATACCTCAACAGGTTCGGAAAGAACGAACTGGTTGTGATCGGCAGGACCCCGGAGAAGCTGGAGGACTTCTGCCAGGTGTATTCAGGCCGTTCCGAGAACTTCGCTGCGCTTCAGACAGAGCTCAAAGATGCGGATATCCTATTCTCAGCAACTTCATGTCCAAGGGTGCTGGTCACCAAGGAAATGGTGGGAAACGCGGTTGCAGGCCGTGAGAAGCCACTGACCCTGGTGGACATCGCCATGCCGGCTGACATAGATCCGGCCGTCAAGGACATCCAAGGTGTTCAACACTTCTCGATAGATGACCTTCATGACATATCCTCCCAGAACCTGGCCGCGAGGCAAGACGAGGCAAGTAAGGCCGAAGCCATAATAAAGGACGAACTGGGACGGTTCAAAGGCAAGCTCCAGAACCTTCACGTTGAGACTTTTCTTTCCTCTTTGAGTAGCTACGTCGAGGACATAAGACAGAGGGAATGTGAGAGGGCACTTTCAATGCTAGAGAACTCCGAGTCCGATACAAAAAGCGTCGTGGAAGTAATGTCCAAGTCTTTGACAAAAAAGATAATGCACAACTTCCTAATGGAGGCTAGATCCACCCCTAGTACGCGGGTGGACATGGAGAAGTTCGTCAACACGTTCATGGGGAATGGAAATGTACCCAGAGATTCGGATGAGGAGACTGAGGAATAAACCCCTCGTGCGCAAGATGATCACCGAGTACAGCCTCTCACCATCAAACTTCATTCTACCGATCTTTGTGAAGGAAGGTCTGGAAGAAGATTCGACCCCTATCGAGTCCATGCCGGGCATTTCCCAACATTCTTTGCGGTCCCTGGTGGACGAGTGCCATCAGGTCTCAGAGCTTGGTATTCCCGCGGTGATGCTCTTCGGCGTCCCCAAGAAGAAGGATGCCATGGGTTCGGAGGCATACAACCCCGAGGGCATAGTACCGACGGCAGTGAGGGCGATCAAGGAGGAACTGGGCGATCGATTGATGGTGGCCTGCGACGTGTGCCTTTGCGGATATACGGACCACGGACATTGCGCTCCCATCGACGGGGAGAATATCCTCAACGATCAGGCTTTGGAACTGTATGCCAAGGCTTCTCTGGAGTACGCGAGAGCTGGCGCAGACATCGTCGCTCCCTCGGACATGATGGATGGAAGGGTCGGCGCCATACGCAACAAGCTGGAACAGGAGGGATTTCAGGATACGATCATCATCTCATACGCTGTCAAGTTCGCCTCTTCCTTCTACGGTCCTTTCAGGGAAGCGGCCGAGTCCTCCTTTGGAGCGGGGCCGAAAGACCGCAAGAGCCACCAGATGGACCCTTCGAACCTCACCCAGGCCTTCAGGGAGGTTGAACTGGATCTGGAAGAAGGGGCCGACATTGTAATGGTCAAACCTGCCCTACCCTACCTGGATGTGATCAAGGCGCTTTCCACAAGATTCTCCGTCCCTCTCGCAGCATACCAGGTCTCGGGAGAGTACGCCATGTTGAAGGCCGCATCCCAGAACGGATGGATCGATGGGAAGGAGAGCATGCTGGAGACCTTGCTGGCCATTCGAAGAGCAGGCGCGACTATGATCCTAACATATTTCGCTAAGGAGGCGGCAGAGGCGGTCAAGTGAATAACGAAGATCTGTTCCAGGAGTCGAAGAAGGTCTTGGTGGGTGGCGTCAACAGCCCCGTCAGGGCGATATCTCCATACCCGTTCTTTGTGTCCAGGGGAGAGGGTGCAAGGCTCTATGATGAAGAGGGGAACTCGTACATCGATTACTGCCAAGCATTCGGCGCATTGATGCTGGGCCACAACCATCCGTCAGTTCGCAAAGCAGTGCTCGAGTCTCTGGACAAGGGTTGGTGTTTCGGCGCACCCACGGAAGGTGAGCTTGAATATGCTAAGTTCATCACCCAACGTGTTCCGAACGTTGACAAGATCAGATGTGTTAACACTGGGACAGAAGCAACGATGACGGCAGTGAGGCTGGCCAGAGGGTTCACCGAAAGGGATAAGATAATCAAGATCGAAGGCGCGTTCCATGGGGCGCATGACTCTGTGCTGGTAAAGGCGGGATCAGGTGCGCTGACCCATTCCGTTCCCAATTCCAAAGGGATCCCTAAGGACGTCACCAAGAACACCATCCTTATCCCGTTCAACGACCTGGATTCGCTTGAGCAGGCGCTGACGGACAACAAGGAGGAGGTCGCTGCGCTCATCACCGAACCGGTCATGGGCAACGCAGGCTGCATACTCCCGAAAGAGAACTATCTCAATGATGCGAAGAAGATACTCTCGGATCACGGCTCCCTTCTAATTCTCGATGAGGTCATCACAGGTTTCAGGCTGGCTCCGGGTGGTGCACAGGAATACTATGGAGTGGACGCCGATATCGTCACCATGGGAAAGGTGGTCGGAGGTGGTTTCCCGATAGGAGTTCTGGGGGCACGTGAGGAGATAATGGACCATCTGACGCCGATGGGGCAGGTCTACAACGCCGGAACATATAACGGTCATCCTGTTTCAATGGTTGCAGGCCTTGCCACATTGAGAACGATCGAGGAGGAGAACGTGCTGGAAAAGGTGGGACAGAAAGGTAAGAAACTGCGGAACGGTCTATCGGATGTTGTCGAGGATCTGGAGCTTGGCTACCAGGTTCAGGGTGTTGGTCCCATGTTCCAGGTCTTTTTCAACGATTCGCCTGTCTGGGATCTGACAAGTGCAAAGGAATCGGATGCGGAGGGCTTTCTGAATTACTGCGCAGGATTGAGAGGATCTGGTGTTCATATTCCTCCATCCCAGTTCGAATGTTGCTTCGCCTCCCACGCTCACGACGACGAGACACTGAACATCTCCTTGGAGCGCTTTGGAGAGGCATTGGGCGAAATCAAGCGCAGATAGGAAAAGGAAGAGAACATGAGACGATTTGTGGCAGGCTCAAGAGGTTCGAAGTTGGCACTGACCCAGACTGAGAGCATCATCAGCAAATTGGACTTCGACGTGGAAACCAGGAAGATCTCCACAAGGGGAGACAAGATCCATGATGTGGCGCTGGCAAAGGTGGAGGGGAAGGGCTTCTTCACGAAGGAGATTGATGATGCCTTGCTCGGCGAGGAAATTGACTTTGCGGTCCATTCATTCAAGGACGTACCCACCGACCTTCCAGATGGTCTGGTGATCGCAGTCGTGCCAGAGCGAGAATCCCCACGGGACGCCTTGGTTGGACAGTACGGGAGCCTTGAGGAACTTCCGCTGAATGCAAAGGTCGGCACTTCCAGCCTTAGACGCAGGGCCGAGGTTCTTCACGCAAGACCAGATGCATTAGTCAAGGACCTGAGAGGGAACCTGGACACGAGGATGAAGAAGCTCGGAGAAGGTCAGTACGATGCGGTGATCGTTGCTGAAGCCGGTCTGAGAAGGCTGGGCTATGATGATTTCTTTCCGATGGATCCAGACAGTTTCATTCCCGCAGCATGTCAAGGGGCTTTGGCTGTGACAGCAAGGAAGGATGATGCTGAGATGCTGGAGGTCCTTGCACCACTGGAGCATCACCCAACCAGGTTAGCATGTGAGGGTGAAAGACTCTTTCTTTCTGAATTAGGTGGTGGGTGCCAGGTTCCGGCAGGAGTTCACACCACGTTGGATGAGAACGCAAATACTTTTAGCATATCGGGATTCATATCCTCCCTGGACGGTAGGTTGTTTCTCCGGGCCGAAGAGACGGGATCTCTGGAGGACTCGGGAAACATCTCAATGAGATTGGCACGAAAGCTCATGGACTCAGGGGGAGAGGAGATTCTGGCAGACATTCGACAGGAGGTTTCCTGAAAATGGTGGTCTACATTATCGGGGCCGGACCCGGTGACATAGAGCTTGTCACGCTGAAGGCGAAGCGCCTGATCCAGGAAGCGGAGGTCCTGATATACGACAAGTTGGTGAACGAAGAGGTTCTGAACTGGGCTCCGCCTAACTGCGAACTGATCTACATGGGCAAGAGGGAGAAGGGGTCTGAATCCTCCCAAGAAACCCAGCAAGAGATAAATGACCTGTTGAGGAAGTATGGTCCTAACAAAAGGGTGGTCCGCTTGAAGGGTGGCGATCCGTTCATATTCGGCAGGGGTGGAGAGGAAGCCCAAATCTGCGTTCGTGAGGGAATCCCGTTCGAGATAGTACCCGGAATATCATCAGCCTTTGCCGCACCGTCCTATGCCGGAATCCCTGCATCACATCGTGATTTCAATTCATCTTTTGCCGTGCTGACAGGCCATGAAGCTGTAAAGGAAGAGTCCTCGATCGATTGGGCCCGTTTGCCGGAGACGCTGATAATCCTCATGGGAGTTGCCAACATCAAGGACATTGCAGGCAAGCTCATCGAAACTGGCAGGGACCGGTCGACACCTGTGGCGGCCATATTCAAAGGCACAACTCCGCAACAGAAGACACAGATGTCCACATTAGGCGCGGTGGCTGATCAAGGCGTTGAATTCTCTCCGCCGGTCATTTTCGTGGTTGGTCAAATCGCCAGTCTGCACAAGGAACTGGCATGGTTCGAGAGGAAACTAGACCAAGCAAGGGGCAAGAAAGTGGTCCTGACAAGCGCAGAAAGCCATCAGCCTGAGAGCCAAGAGCTCCTGGAATCATACGGTTTCGAAGTGATATCGATGCCTCTCATTGAGATCGTTCCCAGGGAGTTCACGGTCCCTGATTTGGAGGAATACGACGCCCTGGTCTTCACTTCGGCGGAAGGCGCGAAGAAGGTGAGAGAGGCAGTGGATCTGACGAGTTTCAAAGGAGATGTGTTTGCCATCGGTCCAAGGACTAAGAAGAGCCTCAAGGAAAGCAACATAGAGGCAAGCACGGGAGAGAGATACAATTCCGAAGGCCTGGCAGAGTGGATTACAGGGAACCTGAGCACGGGCAGCAAGATACTGGCCTTGCGTTCCTCGGCGGCCACGGACGTTCTCAGCGACAATCTCTCGAAGATGTTCGAGGTAAATGAGGTTCCGGTGTACGACATCAAACGGCTTGAGGCCGATCCCGAGAGGATCGCTGGAGCGGATGCGGTCTTTGCCACCTCGGCCTCATGTGCCAAGAGTCTGGCAGAGCTTGACCCTTCAATATACAAAGAGAGAACCTTGGTGTCCATAGGCCCTGAGACATCCAAACATCTGACCGTTCCGCATGTATCAGCCACAACTCATAATGTTCAAGGCATGATCGACGCATATCTGGACCATCTCTGGGGAGGAACAAAGTGATAGGAGTGTCCAAGCTCCTGATCGGAGCGCAGAGCGAGTCGGACGGATTGAGGTACAGAGATGCGGAGAAGGCTGAGGTCGAGCAGATAAAGCACCACGCTGGTGATGTCAAGTCCAATAAGCCGATACTCGTATGGAACATGACGAAGCAGTGTAATCTGAAATGCGTTCACTGTTATGCAACCGCCACCAGCCATACAGATGAAGGTGAACTCTCAACGGATGAGGCGAAGGGACTAATCGAAGACATCGCGGCCTACGGGTGTCCCGTCCTGCTCTTTTCTGGCGGGGAACCGTTCATGCGAAAGGATATGCTGGAGCTGGCGGAATATGCAGATTCTCTGGGGCTGAGGCCGGTAATCTCCACAAATGGCACCCTGATAACAGAGGAGAAGGCGAGGGCGGCCAATAAGGCTGGTGTCAAGTACATCGGAGTTTCCCTGGACGGTCTGGAGGAAGTGAACGACAGGTTCCGCGGTGTGCAGGGCGCCTTCGAAAAGGCAGTCAAGGGAATGAGGAACTCACTGAAAGCTGGTGTCAAGACAGGGCTCCGGTTCACGATCACAAAACACAATCAAGATGATCTGCCTGGAGTGCTACTGAAACTGAAGGAGATAGAAGTGAACAGGTGCTGCGTCTACCATCTGGACTACGCGGGAAGAGGGAAGGACATTGTCCAACACGATCTCACGCCGGAAGAGTCGAGAAAGGCGATCTCAACTTATTTCGAACTTACGAGAATGCATCACGATCAGGGATTCCCGATAGAGACTTTACTTGTTGGCAACTACTGCGATGCAGGTTTTCTCTATCTCACGTTGCTGGAGCAGGACGAGGGTAGGGCAGAGTGGGCGTACGAGCTTCTCAAGCGCAACGGCGGAGATGGCACTGGCGAAACGATTGCCAACGTCGATCATCGAGGGGACATTCACGCTAACCAGTTCTGGCAGGACCATTCTTTTGGGAATGTCAGAGAGAGACCTTTCGGCGAGATATGGGATGATACGACCGACCCAATAATGCGTGGACTCAAGAACAAGGGAGATTACATAACCGGACGATGCGCAGCGGATTCCTGCCGCTTCTTCGAGATATGCAAGGGTGGATCGAGGGTCAGGTCCCTGGCGGTTACCGGTGATGTATGGGCATCGGATCCGGCATGCTACCTCACTGATGAGGAAATCAGAAGTGCATAAGTGCCAGTCGTTCCCTTAATTGAGAGTGGATAAGCGCCGAGGGGGAGATTCGAACTCCCGAGAGGGAAACCCTCACGAGCTTTCCAGGCTCGCGCCGTACCAGGCTGAGCCACCTCGGCATATTGAGCGATCGTAAACGGCTGTGTTCGAGAATTGGAGCAAACACCTGCAAGGTCTCAAACGAAGGCCACGGTTTGAGTAGCAATTATCTGAGTTGACAATAAAAACCTATCTGATTACCCATCGGGAACATGAGGTTCGGGCACCATCACGATTCATTCCTTGGCTAACTGTATGCCACCAAACCTACCATAGGAATGGTCGGTCTTCTCAACCGCTTGCTTGACCCTGAAATCTATGCCATCAGCTGCATTCCCCATGGTGTCACCAACTTTCAGAATCGGTCCGTTCTCAATGCAGTAGGTGGCTGCGTAGCCCAACAGGCCCTGGAAGTACTCTCGTTCCTCCTCTTCATCATACCATATTTCAATATCCGGAACTCCAAACTGATCCATGCCGTGAGTATGCATCCAATTCAACTCCGAGAGAGAATGGACTGTGGTAAGAACTAACAAGAGCTCAAATGGTCCGATGGCTGAGACTTGCGAGAACTTCTTAAGGCCCCGCACAGGACGGTACAGCTGCCCAGACTTGCTGGCGTAACCCAAAGAGTTTGTGTCATTCAAGAAGAGAAAGAGAGATTGGGAAGCAAGAATGGCCCTGTCAAGTGTACGATCGTTCATGTCGAGAGCTTGAAGGAGGATGCACCCCTTGTTCGCTGTCAGGGCATTCCTCTCTTCATCCCTGATACCCAGCCCAGATAAGAACAACTCCACCATCTCTTTGGCCAATGGCTCTGTGGAATTGGACACCACCAGACAATTCTTTCCATTAGTCAAGAGATAACTGCCCCGTTCCGGAATGCTCAACTTCGGATACTCTTCGAATGCAACTTTTACGCCCCACCTCTTCTTGAAACCTTTCATCACTTTCTTGGGATTCACTCTAATTGGCTTCTTAAGAGGAATGCACAGATCGATACTGTAGTCAATTTGCATCCCTTCATCTTTCTCTTTTCCAGATCTTGATTGAGAGCCCATCAGCAATCCCGGGGTATGGGACTGTCTCCTTCACATAAAACCCTGTTGATGTTTCAAGTTGAACGGGCCTAAATTCTGCTGGTCCGAGATGGAGGAAACCACTATGAAGATTGAACACCGAACATATATCCTGCCGGGCAAGTAAGGTCGGCTATCCATTCCCAGCAGAACTCTTCCAGAGTCTGGGATAGGTACCGGGGGACATGAGAACCCTTGCGGTGTCCACAGCAAGACCACGGGATTCAGAAAGCGCCTTATCCGAAGCCATCAGACTCTTACCCAGAGCAACACCTTCTCCCAGTTTTGACATGAGACCGACCAGTTTGCCTTTGGCGAACGTGCCATCAACCCCGGAGATGCCAGTGACAGCAAGGTTGGCACCATGACAAATCGCGTCGACAGCGGTGTCCTTAATGATGATCTTTGGCAGATGGTCCAGAAGCACCTCCATGGGCTGGATGACCTCTCTCAAAGGGCCGTCGTCCTCATCGGACTCCCAGGCTATCCAAGCATCTTTCAGGTCCTGCAACTTGTGCGACTCCTTCTCTGTAAGTGAAGCGGTCCTTGTCCTTCTCAGGTCCTTCATCTGGCCGCCGACGCCAAGGGCCTCTCCTATGTCCTTGCACAATGTCCGTATGTAAGTGCCGGACTCGCATCTCACCCGGAACAGCCAGTCCCTTCCTTCGGATTCGAGGATCTCCAGCTCATGTATCGTCCGCTTTCGCATCTCCCTCTTCACTGCAGATCGTACAGGTGGAAACTGGAAGATCTCACCGAGGAAGTCGGAGAACATACCCTCGACCTTCTTCCTCTCAACGTCCTGATGCAAATGCAGAACCCCGACGTACTCCTTGTCGCCGACCAGCAATGCCTGAAGCGCTCTCGCCGAATCGTTGAGCGCCACCGGAAGAACGCCAGTCACCCTGGGATCCAGAGTACCGCCGTGACCTGCCTTTTCCACGCCCAGTATCAGTTTCACCCAGGCGGAGACCTGGTGCGATGTCGGGCCTGAGGGCTTGTCAACATTGATGAAACCAAGATTCAGAAGCTCCTCGACCGATCTATCCTCAGGTCTCTTGCCCATGGTACAACACTCACAAATCGTCCGTATCTTCCATCTTCTCCAGGATGATGCCCACGATGTCCTCTGGCGTTTCACAGTGAGAGTCGAGAACCAGGTGGTAAACGTGGGGGTCCCTGAGCTTCATGTTGTATATCGAATGGTATCTCTCTCCCTCCAGGTTCTCTCTTTCGAGGATATCCCCCCTTGCTTGATTCAATTCTTCACCATCTCTTTCGGCGACCCTCTCGGCCCGGACATCCAGGGGGCAATCGATCCATATCCTGAGCGATTCTATCCCTTCCCTCTTGAGCATCTGGCCTGTCAGTCTGCCGTCCACCACCGCGTTCTTGCCATCCTCGATAGCGGCTCTGACCCGCCGAACGATCTCCTCATCCAGTTCCCTGTCGATAGAGAAATCTTCCTTGGCCAGGGCCCCGAAATCAGGTAGGGAAAGGCCCCTTTCCTGAGCCATCTCACGGAATCTCTTACCTGCAGAAATGAGCTCAAAGCCAGTTCTCTTCACCAGAAGTTCGGCAACGGTGGTCTTGCCGCTTCCAGGAGGTCCGCTGATGGTGACTATCATGGACTCCACACCCTACTCCAGGACACCTCTTTCCCGAAGCTTCTTCTTGAAACTGAAGTACTTGAGGATTCTCTGGATCACCTGACCGAACGGGATGGATATCAAGGCATACACAAGCACCCAATTGGGAAGAAGTGTGGAACCGAGCATATTGGTGTTGAAGGCCCAGGGAACCGAGAACTTGGGATCTATTGCGAAGTCGGCCACAAAACTGTACAGCCAGGAGAAGATTATGATTATTATGATCATGGTGAATGCCATAGGTTTCAGCTGGTTCATGGACTGGCTCATTCCCTTCTGCATGATCTCGGGGGACATCTCGTTGAGCCTCTTCAGTTTGGCCATGTTCTGAGACATCATCGCCTCCCGTCTCTCCTTGTTGAAGGCGGACATGACCTTCTGGTTCCTGGCCATTTCCACCCAGTCAACGAAGAAATGCCTTCCGAGGATCGATATGGAGCTGGTCATCATACCAGCGATGAGAAGTGTCAAAAGAGGATACGCACCGCCGAATCCGATGACAGGATTCATGACCAGAGACATCCCGTTCCCAAGGGCCGACCTCATCTCGGGGTTGAGGATGATCAGAAAGGTCAGCATGATCATGAACATCATGACGAACCTGGAAATGCCGCCTGAACGTGGCTTTTCCTCAGTTTCCTCTACCATCATCTCGGAAAAAGAGTGATTGCGATATAAGAGTTTGGATTACGTCCACGGATTGCGCAAAGGGATGATCAGTTGACTCCTCCGCCGCCCTTCAGCGCCTCGTTGAGCTTCTCACCCAGACCCTGGTACCTCTCGCTGAGCGTGGTCTCCTGCTTCTTCAAGGTCTTGACCCTGACGCCGATGGTCTCCTTGTGCTCATCAAGTTCCTTCTGCAGCTCCTTCTTGTTGTCCGCCTTGATGAGAAGGGTTCCAATGCTCTTGTATACTGGAGTATCGTCCTTGGTCTTCTTCAGTTCCTCAAGCGTGCTTTCGATCTCTCTCTCCTTGGCCTCCAGCTGCGCCCTCTGGGTTGCGATGACCTGGAGCTGCTGTTGAAGCTGCTGTAGCTGGGCAATCTGATTCTGCATTTGAGGGGATATCTCACCGCTCATTAGACTTCACCTCTTCACCGATGTCAGATGCAAGGGCTCCCCATCGAACGAAGGAGTTCAATGCTGCCCTGAGTGCGATCGTGTCCTCGGCCTCTATCTTCAGGAGAGTCTTGTCGCCCTCCCTCACCACCGACGCCTTTGTCCTCGGGAGTTCCCTGCCAGACTCAGGAGCCAGTACACGCTCGACAAGGTTCGCTTCATCGCCGCTCAGGACGATCTCGGCTCTCCTCATCCTATCGTGCTCTCACGATCTTCTTTACGTTCGGCCTTTCCTTGTAGAAGACCTTGGAGCCGCATTTCTTGCACTGGATCCCAACCGTGTTCAGGCTGGTGAGGATGGGTTCTTGGCACCTGGCACACTTATACATTCTCGCTTTCCTCCTCGGGTTCCTCTTCCACCAACTGAGGACTGGTAACTGCCTCTCTTCGGAAGCTTGGGGAGACGAATGGCCTGAATGCACCGCCGGCGAACACCAGTTTGCACCTTCCGCATTTCCATATCCCAGTGCCGCGTCTCTTGACCGACTCATGATTGCACCTGGGGCATGGGTAACGCTTGGACTTGTCCGATTCGATCTTCTTCAACCTCTTCCGGACTCGAACGCCGTATCTGGCGCCGTATTTACCAGCAGCTCCGACCTTTTTGGTCCGCTTCGCCATTTCTATCCCACTATCTGCTTCCTGAGCTCGCCACCGGCCTTTCTGGCACGGTCGACGATTTCTTTGATCTCGTCAAACGTGAAACTTCCGTTTAAGCCTTTCTGCATGGCCCTTACGTCCCCGTTCTCATCCGTGGCCACGGTCAGGCGTGCGTCAGCGACCTGCTCCTCCTGCAAGGATGGGTCGAGGAATATCGCATTTCCGATCTTGGCAGCGGTGACGGAGAGTGGCTGATGCTGTATCTCAAGTGGATAATCCTCCGCCTCCAGTCTGGATGCCGGAACGATTGTGTTGGACAGACCGCCGAGGACACCGTACGAACACGCATCAAAGAGGTTCCCGTCATAATCAAGTATGTGCATGTCCATGAACAGTAACCACACCTTCTCTCCCGGTTCGATGCAGAGTTTTTCCAGATCGACCGTCTTGGTCTGTCGGATACCTCGGTCGACCACACGGGCCAGCTCGATGGCTTTCTCCCTGGGAGGTCCCGCTTCGAAGTCGGGGCTTGCCATGGGTATGAGTTCAGCGGCAGTTATCAGAACGCCCTTGTTGGGCGAATCCGCGTATGGCTCACCGAAGTCCATCTTGATACCGACGAGGACCTCGGTCTTGCCGAGATGAACCCTGGCCGAACCCTCTGCGCTGCCGACGAAGCCTTTCTCGATCTTCAAAGGCCTGTACTCGTCCGGACCCCTTCCGTCGACTCTCTTACCATCAGCGGCCAGCCTGTGAATGTGGTTCCGGGTCAGTTCTGAAACGACCTTCACTGCCATTATTCACCCTCCTGGGTCTCAGGGACCACTGGTTCAGGGGCCTCAACCTCTTCGGGCTTGGGCTCCTCGGTTGTTGGGGGTGTGTCCGCTTCAGTCTCGGGTTCCTTGGGTGGTGGGGGTGCGCCCCCGTGTTCGGTGGTTACGGCATATCTCCTTCTCAGAGCGTCCTTCTGGATCTCGTAGATCTTGTGACAGGCGTCAATCGCGCTCTTCAAAGACGTTTCGAGCTCTTCTGGGGTCAAATGACCGTCCATCTGCAGTAGAACTATCTCTCCGGTCCTGGGGACTATCGCCACCGGCAGATCCGCCTCGCCCAGATTGTCCTCTTCCTTTCCCAGATCGAGAAGTAGAGTGCCATCGGCCTTTCCGGCGGCGCACGAGACCACAAGATCCCTCATGGGAATTCCCGCGTCTGCCATTGCCACTGCTGCGGCCGTCAGTCCGGCGCATCTCGTGCCTGCCTCGGCCTGAAGTACCTCTATGAAAACGTCCACGGATGTCCTTGGGAACTGCTCCTTGAAGACAACGTGTCCGAGTGCTTCAGATACGACCTTGGAGATCTCCACCGACCTCCTGTCCGGTCCCGGTCTCTTTCTATCGCTCACCGAAAAAGCCGCCATGTTATACCTGCATTGCACCAAAGCTCTGGCAGGGTCCTGCCTATGCCTAGGATGTGCTTCCCTGGGTCCGTAAACGGCAGCAAGAACCTTGTTACCGCCCCACTCAAGATACGCACTACCATCGGCACGGTTCAACACACCGGCCTCTATCTTGATAGGACGCAACTCATCAACAGCTCTTCCATCTAATCTTCTTTTGTTCTCATCTAACAATCTTACTTCTGGTTCCATACAAATTCCTTCCAAAACGAACTTATTCAACTGGTGAAGGTCCGTACATCTCTTCCAACATGGACTTAACAGACTCTGTCAAACCAATCACTTGTGCTTCTTCCTCAATCCTCTTGATAACACTGATCGTATTGTGAACGTCATCAATATCTCCATCTATCCATATTCTCCCGTTCTGACCCACGAACAACCTGCACCTGGTGAACTCCTTTATGAGGGAAATCATGCTGCCCTTTCTGCCAATCACCCTAGGCACCTTGGAATGTGATATCTCCACTATCTGACCGCCGGTCAACTTCCTCAGACCGTGCTCCTTCATGGTCAGGACCACCCTCTTGGTCTCGTCCACGAGCAGGACCTTCAAGAGGAGGATGTCCCCGATATCCAAATATCTAGCCGTGTCCCCGTAATCCACCCGCCACGGGACCTCGTTGACATGCAACGGGGCCGGATAAGGCGAGTTGATCTCGAGAAGCCAGTGGGACGGACCGCGATCGGTCACCATCCCTATCACTGAGTCGCCTGGCCGGGGGATGTACCTCCCGCTCAAGGGGACTATGTTGATGTAGCCTGATCTCTCGTTCTTTATTCCAAGCAACGCTGCATAGACCTTGCCGTCCTCGGCAAAAGTACCCATTCCGGGCTTCAGATCGGCAGTACCAAGAAGATCACCAGGAACTACAAGTTCGCGTCCAGCACTTTTCTCCACCATTGAATTCTCTCGCGCAACACGCAACAAAGCAGACCTATCATTTAACTATTTTGGTTTCCACCATGCCCTTTGTCTTCTGGTTCAGCTTGTCGAAAAAGTCGTTCTGGAGGCCTGCTGGCATCTCGACCACCCCTATCCAGAAACCGTCCGGTTGCCACTCCTCTCTTATGATCTTCCCCGAGTCCTTGATGTCGCCATAACACTTGGCGGAATCCTCTGCTGACAACTTTACAGCGATCCGGACCTTCTCGAACCTGATCGGGAGCAGGGGTTGCAGTGCAGATAACACGTCCAGAACCTGCTCATCGACGGATTTGAAGGGGTCAACGTGAACCTTGGCCTCGGCCATGGCGTTCTCGATCCTCTGTGGAGGGTGAGGAGTGCCCGTCTGCGGGTTGATGGCGTTCCTTGCGATGGTACTGATAATGGCCTTCTTCTTGGCCTCCAGCATCTTCCTTCGCTGGTCTGTCGTGACCTGGATATCGCCCTTTTCTATGACAATTCTTGCGACTTCCAGCGGGTCGGTGGTCCCGAAGATCGCCTCCATTTTCTCCTCGGAGGATCTAGTTCCTTTCTTGGCATCCCTAAAAATGGTATCAATGGTCATCCCTTTCTCCAGATCGGCCTCCTCGCCGTCCCTTATGGCCTGGACCACGTCTGGATCAACGACCACCTCAAAAGACTCTCCTTCCTTCTCCAACCTTGCGATGACCTTGCCCTCAAAAATCCCCAATCCACGGTCCTTTCTGAGTTCTTTAACCATGAATCTCAACTATCATGTTTCGAGCTTGTCCAGGAACTTCATTATCTCTCTCTTATCCATCATGGCGAATGTCTCGCCCTCCTTGACGTATCCGATCTCGATCATCTCGGGGTCCAGCTTCTCTTCCTTGGACTCCTGGAGTCCCGATAGACCCATCATGACAGATTCATCGAATGTAAGGTCCTCCCTGTACTGTTCTTCGAACATCTCAAGGACAGTGTTCCTTCCAGCCCCGATGCTCCCGGCCTTGTAGGAAACCAACGCACCGCTTGGGTCGGTCTCGAAGAGCCCTGAACCTGACTCATCCCATCCACCCACCAGAAGGGCAGTACCGAAAGGCCTGACGCCGCCGTACTGGGTGTAGTTCTGCTTGAAATCACAGATCTTCTTCACTAGCAGGTTCACCGAAATCTTCTCGCCGTAGGTGACCTTGTTGATCTGAGAGGCTATCCTGGCATAGTCGACAAGCGCCCTCGCATCGGCGACAAGCCCGGATGTGGCACATCCGACGTGCTCATCGATCTTGAAGATCTTCTCAATGGAATCAGGTTCCATCAGCCTGCTCGCGATGTTCTTATCGGCCATGAGGACGATTCCCTTAGCGAACTTGATACCTGCAGTTGTGGTGCCCCTTGTAACGGCGACCCTTGCGTACTCCACCTGGAACAGTCTGCCGTCGGGCGAGAACACCGTTATTGCCCTATCATAAGCCATTTGACCTGGTTGCAATTACTCACCTTTTTCCAAGATAATAATGGGTCGTGATATAAACCTTTGTTTACTGACCCTCTCTGCCCTCCAGATACTTCCTTCGAGCTCCGCGAACAGTGCCGGAGGTTCCAAGGGTCTTTATCTTGACCGATTTCCCTCCCACACCCTTGATGGCTTGAAGCAGGTTGATGCACTCATCCTTGGAAGTGTGGGAACACCTGACGATTCCCTTGCCCTTCTCGAACATTATCAGCCAAGGCCGGATCATCTCGCCGTCCTCATACTTGTAGGCAGCCTTCTTGAGGGTGGCTATCAGATCTCCGGTTCCCACTGGACCTTCAGAAGTGACCTCGAAAGCTATGTACCTGCTTCTTCCGACTCTATCTTTCACTACCACGGAAGGCTAATCGTCCCTCAATGTAAAAAAGATTTGTGAGGGTTTAGTGTACTACGTCCACATCCTCAGTCGGTGCCGTGATCACGCTGCCATCTTTCCCCAGCAAAGACTTGGCCTTGACCCCTGTAACGACCAGCAGAACCCTTACTGTTCTCTCGAGTTCCGGGTCAACCGAGCAACCCCAGATGATCCTCGCTGAAGGATTCACCTTCTCGCTGACCAAACTGGCTGCCCTCTCTGCCTCTGACACGGTCATATCCGGACCACCCACGATCCTCACGAGTGCACCCCTTGCATGGCTCATGTCCACCTCGCCCAACAAGGGAGATTCGAGCGCTTCGTTCAGGGCGAAGTCCACTCTGTCCCTCGCCTCATCGCTCTCACCCATTCCGATCATGGCGACCCCGCCACCTTTCATGATGGTCATGAGATCGCTGTAGTCCAGGTTGACCAATCCGGGCTTGGTGATTATCTCGGTCATCCCCTTAATGCACTGCATCAAGACCTCGTCTGCGACCTTGAACGCAGCGTCTATGGGGAGCCTTGGCACTAGCTCAAGCAGTTTGTCGTTGTAGATCACGATGGTTGTGTCGCAGAACCTTCTCATCTTCTCGAGGCCGGCCTCTGCATTCTCCATCCTGATGCGCCCCTCTGCCTTGAAAGGCATGGTGACAATGCCCATGGTAAGGGCACCTTCTTCCTTTGCCATTCGCGAGATATATTGGGCCGCACCAGTACCAGTCCCACCGCCCATACCAGCTGTGACAAAGACTACATGCGCACCTTTGATGAAGTTGCGGATTTCTTCCTCGTTCTCATGAGCTGCCTGCTCACCAACCTCGGGTAGGGCACCTGCACCCAGTCCTTTCGTCGCCCTCTTTCCGATCAGTATCTTCTTGGGCGAGTGGATAGCCAACAAGTGCTTCGCGTCTGTGTTGAGAGCACAGAGTTGAGCCCCTACTATACCTGCTGTAGTCATCCTATTGACGGTGTTTGACCCGCCTCCGCCGGCACCCAGAATCTTGATGCTGACGTTCAACGACTTGACTACGTCCTCAAGTTCCTTGTCGTCCCCAAAACTCTCTGAGGGTGGCTGTACCTCATGTGTTTCTATAACTTCCTGCTGTTTTTTCTCTTCCTCATGTCGAGCAAGAGCTTCGTTTATAATTGACTTCATGGTCATCCCATCCTGTTCATCCCGTCTCGGGTGCAACTGAATGGGACTTTGGATATATAAAAGTATTTCTTGGATATGGACATTTATATTAATCTATCTTTATTATATTCTTCGGCAATTTCGAATCATGCATTTTTCCCGGGACATCCTCGGTTCTGAATCGTCATTCATATCAGCAGGTCAGCGAACTGGACTCGGGAAAAGAGTGTCTGGAAATGGGAGATAGCGGGGCCTGGATTTGAACCAGGGATCTTCGGGTTATGAGCCCGATGGGATTTGAAGCCAAGTCGACCGTTATCGACCGAGCAAGGTTTCCTAGCTACCCCACCCCGCTGCCAAATGTGTGAGAGTTGAACATTGGAATTTGATATAAACATATCGTTCAAAGATGATAGGGTGGATTTTGGAAAGGAGGTGAACTAGAAGAGCTTTCTAATCTTCAGCATATCCTGCAACGAACCTTTCAGCTTCAGTCGCTTGGTGGCAAGGGCCTTCATGGGGCCCATCTCCTTGTTGAACAGCATCTGAATGGTCTCGGTGTCCGAAATTATTGTGATGTCGGGAGAGGCGATGTCACCTTCTCCGAAGTCGGAGATCTTGGTGTCCTCCAGCAGAAAGTGGTAGTTCTTTCCATCTGTGAATTCCATCTGGATCTTCCGGCTCACACCCTCGAGTTCCTTCTGGAGCTTCTCATCCTTTTCGGCCCGGTCATTGAACTTGTTGATGACCTTCAAAAGCGTTTCTTCCATATCCTCCCCTACCTCTAGAACTCGTCCAGTTTCTTCACGTTATTCAGGCGCATCATTCTCTTTATCGTCTCCCAGGATCTCCTCGTGTGCGGTGGTGAATCGTGTTTCTCCCTTATCCACTTTTCCAAGAACTCCACGGTGATTGGGTCAGATGGATATCCGCTCCCGATCTGCTGTCCAATCTCTGCTCCTATCTTCTTGATTTCATCATCCCTGATCGTCTTCGCGATTATCGAGGCAGCACCAACGATAGGATAGAGGTCGTCCGCCTTGTGTTTGGATATTATCTCAATGTCGAACCCGAGGCCGCGTTTGATGTCATTGCCGAACCTTCCGGCGTCAACATCGGCGGAATCGACGTAAGCAACCGACGGCCTCAGTTTGTCCACGACGGAGGTGAACAGATACACTTCGAGTTCGTTCATGGTCATTTCCTCACGGAGATTGTCGATCTCCTCGGCAGGGACCGACACGCTTTCAACATCGGCTATCGATCTGATCTGAACTGCGAGCTCCTCCCTCCTGGCTGGAGTCAATCTCTTAGAGTCCCTGACACCCATGTCGACGAGTTGATCCTCGTTATCCAGGGTCACGCCCGACACGACCATGGGCCCCATGACAGGCCCGCGCCCGGCTTCGTCCACGCCACAGATCCTGCCTTTCATCTATTCCTCCTCGAACAGCTCTACGGCGATCTCATTCGCCCTGTCATATATTACATCTTCTTTCAGACCCGTGGCCTTCCTTTGGTCCACAACCATATTCCCGTCAACGATCGTAGTGGTTACGTTTGCTCCGTTGCAGGAGTAGACCAGGTGGGAAACGATCCGGGCTTTGTCGTAGGGTGTGGTCTTTGGTGACGCGAAATCCAGGACTGCTATGTCGGCTCTCTTCCCAATCTCGATGGAACCTATCTTATCCTCCATACCAACGGCTCGAGCACCGTCAATGGTGGCGAGGTCAAATACCTTCTGGGCATCGAACACCCTAGCATCCCACCGGTCCGCTTTGTGAAGAAGGGCGCAGAACTTCATGGTCTCGAACATGTCCAGGCTGTTGTTGGACACCGGACTGTCGGTTCCCAGAGACACCGTGACTCCATTCTCGAACATCTCGGGTAGCGGTGCGACCCCGCCTGTGGCAAGCTTCATGTTGGATACAGGGCAGTGGGAGACTTTCACATCCTTCTCCGCCAGCACCCTCACCTCACCTATAGTGACCCAGCCGATGTGGGCGGCGAGGAGTCTGTCGGTGAGAAATCCTATCTTGCTCAGCCATTCGATAGGACGTTGGCCGGTCTTCTTCTGATGATCGTACACCTCCTTCCTGGTCTCGGAGAGATGCGTATGGAGCATCACGTCCTCCTTCTCCGCCAGTTGCTGCCCCGCCAAAAAGGTCTCTTCAGAGCAGACGTACACGCCCATTAGAGATACGAGCGGTGTGATGAGGTCCTCGTCCCTGTGCTTTGAAATGAAGGCAGAGCAGTTGTCCAGGGGCGTTCCTCTCTGTGTCGAGATCTCTTCGTCCAACACTGCCCATCCCAGGTGGGCCCGCATTCCAGCTTCTCTGACCGCCCTGGCCACCTCGTCCTCCCAGTAGAAGAGGTCCACGAAGGTAGTAGTCCCGGACTTGATCATTTCCAGGCATCCGAGAAGGGCCCCTACCTGGACATCCCTTCGTGTGGCCTTGGCGTCGAACTCGAAGGTCTTCTCGAGCATCTCGTGAAGGTGGACGTCGTCTGCGAATCCGCGCAACAGCGTGTTGGCGACATGGTTGTGTGTGTTGATCAGCCCTGGTATGACCACCTTGCCAGAGCAGTCGATAACGTGATCTGCCTCATTATTGGAGCGACCAATCTCGTTTATCCTTCCATCCTCGATGTAGAGGTCCCCCTCCACTATCTCCCGGCTCTGGTTCTGGGTTGCGATGATTCCATCTCTGAGCAGAATGGACATGTCCTTCATCGGAAACAGTTTGAGGTATTTCAAACTGTTCGGGTCGCGATGATTCTGTGCGTGAGAACACGTTGGAAAGGTTTTTCAACTGAAAGCATTCTCTTTCCTTCGTGAAGTTCAGCAAGGAAGTTGCAGGGCTGGTGGACCAAATCCCGTCTGGAATGATATCCACGTACGGCGAGATCGCGAGAGCACTGGGGGATGTAATTGCATCGAGGACCATCTACGCAACCCTAAGCCAAGGAATCGATGGAAACGCTCCCATACATCGTGTCGTCACCGCCAGAGGAGAAGCAGCATACTCCAAACATCTTCAGGTCCTGAAGGAGGAAGGAGTGCCGATCAGGGATAAAAGGGTAAGGGACGTATCGGAGCACTTGTTCAAGAATTTCAAATCGACCAGGATCCTGGAGAAGATGAGAAAGGAACAGGAGAAACTGGCCAAAAAGGTATCCCTGGAAGATGGCTTCACCGCCTCCAGGTTGATTGGCGGGGTCGACGTTGCGTACGATGGCGACAACGCATATGCCGGGTGCGTGATACTGGATGCTGAAGAGATGAAACTGGTAGAGGAAAGGAGACTTAGCGGAATGGTCTCGTTCCCCTATGTAAGCACCTACCTGTCCTACAGGGAACTCCCGATGATTAAGAGGATATACTCCAAACTGAAGAACAAGCCGGATGTGCTCATGGTGGACGGCAACGGAATCCTGCATCCCAGAAGGATAGGCATCGCATCTCACGTGGGCCTCGAGCTGGACACACCAACGATAGGGGTGGCGAAGAGACTCCTCCTAGGTAGGCTGGGCAAGGTCCCTGAGAAGATAGGTGACTTCGGCAGCATAATCCACAAGGGGAAGGTCATCGGAATGGCGCTGAAGACATCGAAATCTGACAACTATGTGTATGTTTCTCCGGGGCATAAGGTTTCGATGAAGAGCGCTCTGGAGCTTTCGAAGAAACTATGCTATCATCGCTTGCCGGAGACCATCAGAAGGGCACACAGAATGGCGTCCGAGCTGAAGAGGGTGCGGACGAAGTAGCGTCCCAAATGAGCTTTTTATACGAGAAGACCAATCATTCAGACGTGAGGATCCTAGTCTTCGGTGCTGGAGCTCTGGGTAGCTTCGTTGGGGGCATGCTGTCCCAGAAGAACGATGTGGTTCTTATCGGCAGAGGACAGCATGTGGACATCGTCAATAAGAACGGGCTCACAATCACTGGAAAGACAGAAATCGTGGTCCATCCCATTGCCCAGGAAAGCGTGGATGGCAACGAGAAGCCTGACTGGGTATTGGTGGCGACAAAATCCTATGACACTGAAGATGCAATGAGAACCTTGAGCCCTTTGTTCAAAGATGCCGCGTTCCTATCGCTCCAGAACGGTCTGGGAAACGAGGACATCATGTCGAGATATGTTCCCCGAGTGTTAGGCGGCACGACCAGCCATGGGATCACCAAGGATGGGGCAGGAAGGATTGTCCACGCCGGGCTTGGATGGACGGTCTTGGGTAACTACCAGGGAGCCGAGGATTCGGTGTCGGTCATTGCCGATGCTCTCAACGGATCGGGGATAGAAACCGAGATCACGAACGACATAAGAAGGGAGATATGGAAGAAGGCGATAGTGAACGCGGGTATAAATCCACTCACAGCGATAACTGGCCAGAAGAACGGTTTCATACTCGAGAACCCGAACCTGGAGATGACGCTGGAAGCAATATGCGAGGAGGCTGTCCAAGTGGCCAACGCCCATGGAATCGATATCTCGGTAGAGGAATCGATAGAACAAACCAAGGAAGTAGCGAGACTGACCTCAGATAACAAATCCAGCATGCTCCAGGACATAGAGGGAGGGAAGAGGACGGAGATCGACTCCATCTGCGGCGCGATAGTGAAGTTGGGAATGGAAAAGAATGTCCCCACGCCGGTGAACTCGTCCTTGATGGCAGTGGTAAAGGGCATCGAGGCTTCCCAAGAATGAGTTGAGAGTAGAAAAGGCTAGCCAGACCTGATTCTCAGTTATAAAGCAGAATACGATACCTTTTTAAAGGGGTTTATAAATGACATAAGCCTCAAGGAATCAGAGTTTCTATGTTGGAGGAATAGACTTGCCGAAAATAAAAATAGAGAACGTGGTAGCATCGACCTCACTCGGAAGCGAGCTCGATTTGCAGGCAATAGCACTCGCTCTTGGGGGAGCCGAATACGAGCCGGAACAGTTCCCAGGACTGATCTACAGGTTGAAGGAGCCCAAGACGGCCACCCTTCTATTCAGAAGTGGAAAAGTGGTCTGTACGGGGGCGAAGAGCCTAGAACAAGTTAGACTTGCCATCACCAAAGTCGCGAAGCAGATTGGGAAGGCAGGCATCAAGATCGACAAGGAGCCTGACATAGAGGTTCAGAACATCGTCGCATCGTCCGACCTTGAGACGGAGATAAACCTGAACGCGATCGCCATCAGCCTTGGACTGGAGAAGGTGGAGTATGAGCCCGAGCAGTTCCCCGGACTGGTGTACAGACTCGATGAGCCTAAGGTCGTGGTTCTCCTGTTCGGTTCCGGAAAGCTTGTTTGCACCGGCGCTAGGAAACCCGAGGACGTGGAAAGGGCCGTGGAGAAGATCATCGTGGAACTGGGCCAAGCCGGCCTGCTTCGCTAGGGATTCAACGCTTTTATAAACGAGATGCATTTGGTTGATTCAATGTACATTCTGGACAATCACATGCACCTCCGCCCGGACGGGGAGAATGTCGAAGCGGTGAAGAAGTTCTGCAAGGCAGGCGGGACCCATATCTTTCTGGCACACATACCGTACCGGGACATACCCATAACCGGAGAGGACGGTTACCGCAAGGCGTTCGACAGAACGCTCGCCATGGGGGATAGGGTCAGGAAGGAGACTGAGGCGGTTGTGTTCATCAGTGTGGGGCCTTACCCAGTCGACCTGGTCCACATGGTTGAGCATATGCCATTGGAGTCGGCAACAAAGATAATGATGAAAGGAATGGACCTAGCAGCAAGTCTGGTTGAAGAGAACGTTGTGGTAGCGATAGGAGAGATCGGTAGGCCTCATTTTCCAGTCTCGGATGAGATAGTAATGGCCTCAAACGAAATACTTGAACACGGAATGAGGGTGGCCAAGGAGGTTGGCTGTGCGGTGGTCCTCCACACCGAGTCGGCAACGGCGGAGACATTCAAGGAGTTCGCTCAAATGGCAGATAAGGTGGGCTTGGATAGGGAGAGAGTGGTCAAACACTTCTGTCCACCCATCATTGATGTTGATCAGAACCATGGGCTCTTCCCGAGCGTGCTGGCAACCAAGAAGAACATCTCGGCGGCGATTCCCCAGGGGAACAGATTCCTGATGGAGACCGATTACATCGATGATCCGAGGAGACCCGGCGCGGTCCTCGGTCCAGCAACCGTGCCCAAGACCACAAAATCAATGCTTCAAGAAGGAGTTCTGACAGAAGAGGACATCATCTCGATCCATAAGGCCAATCCCGAACGAATCTACGATATCTCGATCGAATGATTACCTTCTGACTTCAAAGCTGGAAAAGCTATCAGTTGGGTCGTCCCATGCGACATCAACGCTTATGACTTCGGCATTTGGCTGATTGTCCCTGCACCACTCGATGGCTTCTTGGACGGACACCCTCTCACCCTCGAAGACAGCCTCCACGGTCCCGTCAGCGAGATTTCGCACCCATCCCACAACTCCAACCTCCCTGGCCTTCCTCTCGGTGTTGGCCCTGAAGAAGACGCCCTGAACGCGCCCCCTGAATATGGCATGAGCTCTTGCTTTCATCGAACCACATACCGAACCGACTTGGTTCGTAAAGAAACTTGCGGTAGGAATCCTTGAATTGGGTGCAAATGGAGAGACGTGTGGGATTGCTCACAGTCTGGCATGAAATGGGAGAATTGGAAAGGTTATATATCGAATTGCCAATACACGCCCGAACAGTGAGCAAATGGGACCCAGTGACATCTTGGACTTGACAGCCGCGGATCTGATGTCTGAACACCCAGTCACAGCGACCCCTGACGAACATCTATCCGAGGTCATCGGACTGATGAAGAAGAAGGACGTCCACGAGGTTTTGGTGGTCGAGAACGGAGAACTCTTGGGTGTGGTGAGCTACGATTCCCTGATAAAGAGACGGGGGCTGCCTCCGACCACAAAGGTCTCCCACGTCATGAACCACATCGCCCATATCGAGGAGGATTGTTCTCTATCGTTGATTGCTGAAACGACACTCTCGACCGGGCTAAGGGCGCTTCCGGTCAAAAGGGGAAAGGACCTTGTCGGAGTGATCTCCAGGACGGACCTGATCTGGTCAATACTGAACGCCCCGGAACTGGCGGAAGCTTCTGTTGAATCGGTGATGTCACCATCCGTCACATGTGTGTACGAGAACGAGAGCGTTTCCAGAGCGAGACATGTGATGCAGGAACTCGACGCCAGATCGATACCGGTCATTGATGAATACGGCCATCTGGTGGGAGTCATTGGCCAGAAGGACATAGTGCCCATGGTGCTGCAATCGCAGAAGAGGGGAGAGGATGCGGGTCTTGACAGAGGTCCGCTTGACGTGGAGGTCAAGAGCATAATGAGCTCGCCTCCGGTGACGACTACCAGAGAGGCCACGGTCAAAGAAGCAATTGAACTGATGAAGAAGCATAACATTTCCAATATCGTTGTGTCAGAGAAGAATGTGCCCCACGGCATCCTCACACAGATAGACCTGGTCGAACTGCTGGTGGTGCACGGAAGAGGCGAAGAGGTCTACATCCAGATCAGCGGGCTGGAAGAGGGACCCGAGGTCTACGAGGAGATGTACGACGCCATCGGAAAGACGGTCAAGAGAATCGGAAAGATGGCCACCCCGAAGGTACTTAACTTCCACGTTGTGAAACATCACTCCAGTGGAGACAGGTTCAAACACTCTATCCGAGCAAGGCTGACCACCGAGCACAGCATGTACTACGCCAAGGGATTCGACTGGAACCTGTTCGTCACCCTGGACGAGGTCCTTGATCAGCTTGAGAGAGATATCAAGAAAGAGAAGGAAATGCGACTGGACGCCAGGAAAAGGAAGAGCAGGTCATAGCTTCCAGTACGAACTGTGTGATTCTTTAGCAACTTCAACAGCATCCCTGCCATACCCGTCGGTGTCCGTGATATCGATGTAGCTCATGGGGATCTCCTTATCCTGAAAAAGGGCGACCATCCCGGCGGAGACCTCGGCAAGGGCTCCAAGGTCGTATCCTCCCTCCAAGAATACTGCGAACCTTCCGTCGCAGAGATCCAGGGCGGCATCCAGTGTCTTCTTGATCAGATCGACATATCCAGGGGAGGACAGCGCCAATCCGGTCAGCGGGTCCCGGTAATGTGAATCACCGCCAAAACTGAGGAGTATCATCTCGGGCTTGAACTGGTCCAATATGGGATGAAAGAGCTCGTCGAAGGCCGTGTGGTAGGACCTGTCACCGGCCCCGCCAGGGAATGGAACGTTGACTATGTGGCCTTCACCTTCACCTTCCCCCACGAAGTTGGCGGCACCGGTACCTGGGAATATCCCCCGCTGATGTGTTGACATGTATACGACCTCCTTGCTGTCTTGGAACACGTCGCTCGTGCCGTTGCCATGATGGCCGTCGTAATCCAGTATCGCCACCCGATCGATGTCCTCAAGGAGCACCTTGGCCGCTATCGCGATATTGTTGAAGTAACAGAACCCACCGCCCATTCCTGGTCCCGCGTGGTGACCGGGCGGCCTGTTCAGGACGAAGTAAGGTCTCTTCTCTTCGAATGACCTCCTGGTAGCCATCAGTCCTCCCCCTGCCGAAAGAATCGCTATCTCGTAGGTCTCGGTGTGAAGTGCGGTGTCGTGGTCCAGCCTGCCCTCCCCGTAGTTCTGCACCATGTTCACGTACTCGGGAGTGTGGACGAGGAGTATCTCATCTCTTGTGGCCTCCTCGGGCACCAGATATCCGTCCATCAATTCGCTTTCCTCGAGCTTCTGGAGGATCGCTTCCAGCCGTTGAGGGGATTCGGGATGGAACCTGTCCTGAATGTGTTCCAGATACCTCGGATGATAGACTATCATGAGCGGTGTATCGCCGACGTAATCTATAATCCTTTCATGAAAGTAGTTAGTTTTAAGCAGGTCTCATTCATATCCTGAACCATGGAGATGCCCATTGATTGGATCTTCTTCTTGTTCGAAGTTGTCATTGTGATGATAATCCTCTATGTGGCAACCAGGATCGTCTGCAAGGAGGACATAGTATCTGCGGCTTATGCGCTCAGGCTTTTCGTGACGGCTTTGCTGGCGGTGGTGCTTGTTCCGATGATGCAGAACATATTGGGCCTGGGGATCATTGGCCTGTTGATAGCCTTCTTCTTGTTGGTCCTGATCATAAGGTACGTCATCGTCTCAGAGGCTAGTCTGGGGGAGGAGGTAATCGAATCCATACTCATCGCCCTCATCACACTGATATCCATCTTCATCATCAACTACATCGCAAAGGAACTTCTCGATGTCACCGTTCTGGGCGGGCTGTTAGGATGATGTGCTATTGAACTGAGTTGTGTCGTCTCGGTGCTTCTGGCATTGCAAAACATTTAAAACGCTGTAAAACGATAGATAGGCAACAACCGGGGGAGCGGTATGAAAGAGAAACTCATTAGCCTCCTTGTATTATACATGTTGACGGCGACATTGGTGCCAATTGTGGGTTTGAGCGGAGGTGCGGGGGATGCACCAGAGGCAGTGCCGGATGAGATGCTCATCTGGGAGGCGTATGCCAAAGGACACATCACCGTAATAATGCGGGATGACGGAACTTTCAGAGTTAACAACACAGCAGACAGAGAGGTGGTGGTGGATGAGAATGTGCAGCTCTTGAGCCCTCATCCCTTAGACCTCGTTCCCCAACCTACGACCCAGGACGGTGTATTGACGCCCACCTATACCATCCCACCCCTTGGAAGCCTGCAGTACAATTACTACATTGATCCTTATGGTCAGATAACTCCTCCTCCACATTGGTGGTGCTCGGAGTTGAATCAATACACACGACCAGATGTTCCTGTGACTTTGGGAGGAGAGATCATGCCTTTTCCCCTGCAGGAGAAACTTTTGGAGCCTTTATTGGATATCCAGGATGAGATATGGGCCTACCAAGACTACAATCCTGCAGTAGTAATTGGAAAGACGCCGTTGTGGAGAGAGATGCCGGATAACCAGGAGAACGAAGTGGACATACAGCTTGCAATCACGAATACTGGCTTCGTGGGTGCCGGGAGCGCTCTAGTGACAGACAGCATTCTCCCGGGATATTCGTACGATCCGGACAGTTTCAGCGTTCAGCCTGACAGCATTGTGCAGGACCTGATAGGAAACACGATATTCAAATGGCACATAAGCTTGGATCCCGCAGTCGTGACGGACCCTCAGCAATTGGACCCAACTGACTACGACACCGAGCTCATCACCTACAAGATCATTACACCGATTCTTGATGAGGGCAGGCATTTCCTGCCGAGAGCATTCGTCGACCAGGACGATGACGCTGACAACGACGCTCATTCGGCCAAGCCTCTGCTGGAGGTTTACCACGTGAACGAACCGCCCGTAGCGAACGCAGGTGGCTTCTACTACATCCAAGAGGGGAACACACTGACCTTGGACGCAAGTGCGAGCTACGACCCCGAGGGAGATCCGATTCAGTTCAGGTGGGACCTGGACTTGGACGGTGTCTGGGACACATTGTGGAGCCCAGACCCAACGGTCGACATGACATTGGGAGATGACGCTTCAGGAATGGTCAAGCTTGAGGTCACCGACGGAGAGGATAATTCAGTTGCCTTCGCATACTACCTCTTCGAGAACGTGGCCCCGACGTTGAATTCGCTTGATTATGTCGTTTCAGCATCCCAACCGCGCACCATCGGGTACTGGGGAAGGCAGTGCTGGGATTGGTTACCGCCGAGCCCCGACCACCTGGGGATACTGCCGGCGTATGTCCAGTTCATAAGTGGCAGCTCTCGAGTATTCTCGTCCGTCCAATCCAAGGAGGACGTCTGCGCCTATCTGGAACAGGTGGAGCACTCGGTGATGCTTGAGAAGGCCAAACAACAGCTCATCGCAAACTGGCTGAACGTCGCCTCCGGCAACCTGTCCCTGGGAACACAGGTCGAGCTTCCGGAGCTCAATTTCACTGGAACGGTGGGAGAGTTCCTGGACCTGGCCGAGAACGCGATCCTCAACAATGACGAAGCCGAGTTCGAGAGGATTATGACCATCGCGGACTACTTCAACAACGGGATAGGAGTGGAGATAGCCACTGTGACCTTCACAGCATCGGCCACTGATCAGGGTTCTGACGATATCAGCTTCGACTGGGACTTCGGGGATGGAACGACCCATGGACCCGAGTGGATGTACAATGACGGGGTCGGGCCTGATCCCGAGGTTAGCCCAGGCGGGACATATCCGTTCACGGCCGGAAACACGGTGACGACGTCGTACATGGGCCTGGGAACGTACACGGTACATCTGACGCTAGTTGATGACGACGACGGAGAACTGACACAGACGGTAGATGTCCTGGTCTCCTAGCACAAACCCAAAAGAATTTACTATCGGTCTCAATTGTGTTAGCGTTAGCGGGGTGGAACATTGGAGTGCAATATCGAGCTCAACATGGAGAACTGCAATTGCTCGTACGAACCATGCAGCAGAAAGGGGAAGTGTTGCGAGTGCCTCAGATACCACTGGAACATGGGGGAACTGCCGGCATGCCTGTTTCCAGATGATGTGGAGAGAACGTATGACCGATCCATCCAGAGATTCATTGCGGTTCATTCCGGGTAATGTGGGACAAGAACAGCGCTGGACAAGACGGCCAGGCTAAATACGTTTAAAGAAAATGGCTTAGTTAAGTATATATTCGTCACCCTCAATGTATTCGTGACGCCCATGGTGAAGCGGGGAAGAAGGCTTACTGACAAGACCCTCACGGCCAACGAGAAGATTTTGATTCATATGAAAGAGAGTTTCCCCCTGAGGGACCTAATGGATGCTCCATATGCCTTAACCCAGCACGGAATCTCTGACAGTGTGGGTATACGAGTGAACCACGTCTCCAGGGCCATGAAGACCCTTTCGAAGGACGGTTATGTAGAGGAATCCACAGGGCGCGTGAAGGGTGAGATCAGAAAGAGAAAGGTCTATTCGCTGACCGATCGGGGGGCAACAAAGGCAAAGGAGATGAGGGAAGAACTGGGGTCCAAGATCGTCGAACTGCACAAGGACAAGGTGGTCAAGGAACTCACGATCAACGCTGTGATCGATAGCCTGGGCGGGGTGCCCACCGCAGCCATACTGAGGAAAGTGGATTCGGATGGCGTCATCGACATTTCGGCCAGGAGGAAGACCAAGAAGCTCGTGACGCTTTCGAGGGGACTGCCCAGGTCTACTAACTTCTACGGAAGAGAGGGCGATATGGCCGTTCTGGAAGAGTGGTTGAGTTCTCGGGAGGAGAAGGTTCTATCGCTGGCAGGAGCGAAGGGCGTCGGGAAATCGTCTCTCGCAATGAACGTGTACGAGCAGTGGACATCGAGCATGAACACCTTCTGGTTCACCTTCCAGGAGTGGGACACGACAGACAGCTTCCTGGAAGCCCTGTCCAACTTCCTGAAGGACATGGGCAGGCCAGAGCTGAAGGACTACCTGAACAGTGCCAAGAAGATCGACTTATGGGAGGTCTCGGGTTGGATCGAGAGAGGACTGGGAGATGACGATAACGTCCTCTTTCTTGATGAGGCGGTCGTAATGGGCAAGAGCATGGAAAGCCTCCTGAACACACTCATCGAGAGCGTCGGAAGAGCCGAGAACACGAAGATGTTGATCACCCAGGACAAGAGGGACATTCCGAACAGTAGGTCGTTCCTGGCGCGGGAGCTGCTGGTGGAGATCGACCTCCTAGGTCTGGACAAGAAGAGCTGTGAGAAGTTGCTGAACAAGAAGATGGACGATTCAGAGTTCGAGAAGGTTTACCGCCTCACCGAAGGGAATCCGCTTCACATCATGCTCATAGAGAGCGGCAGACTTGAAGACCTCATAGACACCAAGGATTATACGCCAGAGGAACTGGCTCTCCTAAAATACATGAAGGTCATAAAAGAGACTAAATGACCCTTGACACCTGGAAGCGACCGTTCTTGAATTCTAGAGTGAAGAAGCCGGTGTCGTGGTTCACTCCCCTCATTTTGGCGCAACGAATCCTTCTGAAGACATCGGTGTCACCGATCCTGTCCATGGTCACGTAGAAGATTCCGTCGGCAAGATAGTCCTCGTCCTGGACGATGTCCATGTTTGGTGAGATCTCCGAGATGATGAACGTGGTGACGTCCAAGTTCTTGAGCCAGCCAAAGAAATGGAACATGTCCGTCCTGCGGTTCCTCATGTCCGCAATGGTCTCAAGGACGGCCAACGAGTCGATCACAAGGAGTTCATAGTCCATCTCCCCCTTCAGGTCGAGAAGGTGTTTCTTGAGGACGTCCATCCAGGGTGGGACCTCTTCCAGCGAATCTGCCTTTTCCTCCAGCTCCTGTATCCCCCGCCGGATCCTGGAAAAGTCCTGTATGCTGACCTTGTCGGATACCTGGCTGGGGTCGAGCCCGAGTCCGGACATGTGCGTCTCCAGGCTCTTCCTATCCTGCTCCAGGGTAAGGTACAGACCGCGCACTCCATCGTTCTTCGCATGGTTGTAGAGGATGTTATAGGCAATGCTGGACTTCATGGTGCCTGGTGGTCCTGCTATCAAAACAACATGGCCTTCCGGCACGCCGAGGATCTCCTCGTCGAACCCCTCGACGTATAGCTTGAGCAACCTCATCGCTGTTCGATTAGAACGTGCGTATAAAAAGGTTTTCGGGATATTCTCACGAGATTGGTAATTGGTAACTAATGGGGTGAGCACCTAGCAGGCTTCTTATACCCTCAAAGTAATGATATACATTGTATCCTCTGGGAGGGGGAGTTGCCTGTTAAGGGCTTTTGGAGGAGGGGAGTAAGAGCGAGATGGAACCCAGTCCTCTGGGACTGGCTTCCACCCCAATTTTCTTTGATAGTTGTTCGTCCATTCTGTTCGAAAGGCTTATGTCGTTCAATCTTCTTCTTCCAACCTCCGGAAAGGAGGTTCGGACGATCATAGGACAAAGGGTGTCATTGCGTCCGCTCGAACGCGGGGATCTGGCCACTTCCATTAAATGGCTGAACGACGCAGACATAATGAGCTTGCTGGGCAGAAGGCACCAGCTGTCCATGGCCGAAGAGGAGAGATGGTACGAGGATTACCTCAAGTCCGGCAAGAGCAGGATCTTCGCCATAGAGGAGGGCGGCAGCCACATCGGGAACATCGGGCTCCACAACATAGACAACGAGAACAGGAGCGCCTCGATGGGAATAGTCATAGGTGAGAAGGACAGGTGGGGCAAGGGCTGCGGCTCGGATGCGTTGGTCACCGTTCTACGCTACGCCTTCAGAGAGCTGGGTCTTCACAAGGTCTCCCTCAGGGTCTTCCAGGGCAATGAAAGGGCGATCAAGTCGTACAAGAGATGCGGCTTCAAGCAGGAGGGAGTGATGAGGGAGCAGGTGTTCAAGGACGGCAAGTTCCACAATCTGTTCGCAATGTCCATCCTGGACAGGGAGTTCAACGAGCTTCACGGTAAGGAATCGAAAGGGATTTAGCAGACTTCTGGGTTCCTGGTCTGTGTCCAAGGTCACGGTCAGAGTCAAGCGTCTGCCGGATGATGTGGAGGAATGGGAGCATGAGCTACTTCTGGATACGCCTGAATTGATAATCTCGGAATTCACGTTCTCCGGATTGCCCAAACCCTCTGTGCTGGAAGGCAAGATCGTGACAGAGAACGGCTACAGGGGGATCCTCTTCGAGTTCGTCGATGATTGGTATGAGATCATCAAGATCTGGGACCACGATGGGGATCTGGTGGGATATTACTGCAACATCAACGCACCCCCGGTGAGGTTCGACGGTGGTTACGAGGTCACGGACCTGTTCCTGGACCTGTGGGTGTATCCGGACCTGAAGACACACATTCTGGACGAAGATGAGCTCCTCGAGGCGGTCGAGGCAGGCTTGATAAGCAGCGAATTGAGTGAGAAGGCACAAGATGTCTTGGCCAGGCTCCTGGAGATGGTCAATAATGGGGAATTCCCACCCAAAATCCTGGACGAATATGACTGAGGACTATATCTCCACGAGGTCTCTTCTTGCGGAAGTCAGCATCTCATATCCGCCTTTTTTGACAACAACGTCGTCCTCAATCCTGACGCCGCCGTATCCCGGGATGTACACGCCAGGTTCGATGGTGAAGACCATGTTCTTTTCGAGAGTGAGATCAAGAGCTGGAGAAAGCCCGCTTCCATCGTGAGCGGCCAGGCCAAGGCTGTGACCGATGCCGTGGATGAACCTGCCCTTGAACTTCGTCCTGTTGATATACCTGTCCGCGGCCAGATGGACCTCTCCACCCTTGACACCCGCCTTGACTTTGGCAAGCGCTCTCTGTTGGGCCTTGCTGACGGTCTCGTACATGGATCTCATTCTCTTGGTGGCCTTTCCAACTACGTAGGTCCGGGTGATGTCGCTACCGTACTTCATGTAAGTGGCACCGAAGTCCAGTACCATGAAGTCCCCCTTCTGGATTCTCCTGTCGCCGACTGTGTAGTGCGGCTGTGCCGAGTTGGGTCCAGAAGATGCGATCGTGTCGAAGAAGGGACCAGTTGACCCCTTCTTGGCCATCAGATGCTCCAACTCCGCCCCAATCTCATACTCCTTCTTGCCGATGTCAATGAACGGGATGATCTCCTCTGCCACCTCAGACGCAATCTTGGCGGCCTTGACCATGCGTTTCAATTCCTTTGAATCCTTGACCAGACGGGCCTTGACAATGGCGTCGGATACGTCCACGAACTCGGCCTTGGGCGCCTTCTTCGTGATGTCCTTGTAGCTTTGATGTGTCATCTCGGTGGCATGGATACCGATCCTCTTGGCTCCTCCGAGGAGCCGCTTGAGCTTCTTGACCCTGTCTTCCCCGCTCTTCATGATAATCACCGGCAGACCGGAGGTCTTCGCGGACTCGGCCTCGAGCGAGGACGTCAGGATCTTGACAGATCCGTCAGGATAAAGAACGGCTGTTGTGCCCTCCATCACTCCGTGTGCTAATCCTGTCACGTAGAAGTAAGTGCGGTCGACATACGGATCTGTCGCCGTCTGGATTACAATGAGGTCGACCCTTTCCTTGGTGTTCTTGAATATCCTTCGTACCCTTCCTTTCATTGGAATCGGTTCCAAATCGTCCACGGATAGTTAAAGGTTCTGGACACCAAAAGGAAGTATGTAAGGACTGCTACTGAGGTCAAACGGATTTTCTGTCCGTATACGCCCATAAAACATCTGGCTATCCCCAGAACTCCTCCTCAGTGACCCCAAGCTCCCAGCTAACGGGCTCGATGGGAATCTTGTTTTCCTCCACCCATGGGAGGAAATCTTTTCCACCGAGGCCGATGTTGCCAGCCTTGGTCCAGAATAGCCACACGAGATCCGCCTCCTGACCATAATATGGCCCATCGATCTTCTCGCCGGTCTTATCCGCAATCTCCTCCAGCTTCTGCTTGACGCTTTGAAGCTGTTCTTTGGTCCCGCTAAAATTCGCTTTCCATATCACCAACATGGTAGTTCACCCAGTTGCATAGTCATGTTCAATATTAAGGGATTTGGAAAAGCCAGTATGTGTCCGCAACTAGCTTGCAATGCTCGTTGGTGATGCGTTCAAACTGAAACCAATCGTTAAGTTCTTTCTGGGCGTTTACGCCCATAATTGAGAGCAATCCTGATAGCTTGGACTCTTCCAGGTGCCATCAAGACCAAATCCAGTGCCATGGCGAAGATGCTCTACGGACAAGAGACCAGCTGCGGTGGAGGAAGATACGTCTATTGGCGGAAAGGGTTCCTCGATGACATGCCTTATGTGAAGTTGATACGAGGAGCGTTCATAGTAAGAAAGGAGGATTCCAGAAAGATTGTTCGATTCTTGGAGGAGAATGAAGTGGTGGTTTCGGTGCGCGAGGTAGTTCTCACTGCGCGAGATGAGATAATGCTGGATACAGACCGAACGAATGACGACCAATAAAGGTTATTAGGGACAAATCAATAGCTGGAAGGATGCCCCGGAGAAGGAAGAAGGAGGAGAGGAAGATAGCCTTTGAGAGGATCAACGTCCTCTTCGGCCTTGCCGAGAAGTATGGCTTGAAAGGGAATACCCAACGAGCTAACAGGTACGCCCACCTCGCCTGGAAGATAGGTATGAGGTATAATGTCACCATTCCAGGAAACCTGAAGAGAAAGTACTGCAGGGGGTGCCACACATTTCTCCGACCTGGCATAAACTGCAGAGTTCGATTGACCGGAGATAGAATAACTACGGTCTGTGAGAAGTGTGGAAGGTTCTATCGCTATCCGATCCTGAAGGAGCGGAACGCTAGTACGAAGTGATCATGTCTATTACGCCTTTTCTTCTGGCCAGATAGTCCGCGCCCTTGAACACGAAGTAGGACACCAGGACCAGGACTATGGTAGACGAAAGAAGTATCAGCATTAGCAAACCGGTGTCGATCTGGGTAAGGCTGGTCGGGATCTGCAATGTCTCGGGCGCCAATACCCTTCTAAGGGCCTCGAACCAGTAGGTAAGGGGTATGGCCCGGCTGATGAACTGCCCCCATACAGGGAACATGGATATCGGGAATAGGACGCCACAGAACAAGTAGAATATGCCCGCAACGCTCTCGTTCATGCCGTGCATGTGTTTTGCGGTTAGGAAAGATATCCCACCAAGAATGACACCCATGGCTGACACGCCTACCAGACCTATGACCAAGATGGTCAGGAACAAGGGAATATCGGTAACGGCGAGAGATATCTGGACACCCAGCACGAAAACGCCGAAGAGAAGGGTAATCACCACAGCGATGCTCGCTATGACGAGTTGAGTAAGCGCCCTGGCCACCACATAGACGTAGTAGCTGATGGGGGCGATGTAGACATTGCGAATGGTCTGGTACCACTCACGGTCCCCCTGGATCACCCTGAATATACCGAACAGCATCTGCCCGACGAAGATGTAGAAGGCGTTGCCGACGTAAAGAAACGAGAACATGATTGCGTTCTCTGCCTGTCCCCCGTAGCCGGGGTTTATGACCACCCAGTACATCAACACAAGGATCATGGTGGCCGCGATAGGTTTCAGAATGGAATAGACCGCGAATAGAAAGGGCTGGGTCCAGTTGGACTCCATCTGCCAACCGAGCCAGGCTGCCGTCTTCAACGTCTTCCAGTGCCTCTTGATCATTGCCATCTCAGGGTCAGACCTCCCCTTCTCCTAGCTAAGTTCTCCATGCGCGCGAGGGCGATCCGTGCCATTATGGGGAAGATGATGGCCAGGACCACAAGTATGCCCAGTTCTATCTCGACCGGGAACAACCCCCAGGCCGCAACGCTGGGGAACAACAGCTGTCTCATGCTGTCCAGCCCCAGTGTTATTGGTATCACGGACGCACTGAGCGCAACCCAGAACCCAAGAGCTTTCACCGGGAAATAGAACCCTGAGACGAAGTAGATGGGCTCCTCCATGAGGCTGGCCATATGCCAGGCCTCCCTCCCCCACATCAAATAGAGGGATGCGAACATCATGCCCATTCCGTACAGGGCGATGAGTGTGACCAGGAAGATCGGGATAAGCATCAGGGGGAAGACCAGAGCCGGACCCTTGAACAGAAGAACACCGATAAGCACGGTCGCGGATGCGTGTATCGAGGACCCGAAGATCCCGCCAACCGCCATTCCACCGAGCAGCGACATACGGGACATTGGCGCCATCATGTAGAGCTGAAGATTGCCGATCTCCTTCTCCCAATACAGCTGGGCCGCCATGCTCCAAAGGACATTCAGCCAGAAGGCGGTCATCGCCCCGCCCAGGATGACGAAGCCGACGAACTCCGGTGGTGCCTCCAGGGCTTGATAGATGAAGACATATGCAGCAATCGCAAGAACCGGAAGGAGTATCTCGAAGAATATCCAACTAGGTTCTCTAAGGGATCCGATCACTCTGGGATATGCCCTGCCGAGTATCGCCCTGAGGTTGAGCCTCAGGTGAATGTTCATTCCAAGGCCCTCCCCACAAGGCTTACGAACACATCCTCGAGCGTGGGCTCGGTCTTGCGCAGCTCGTGGATCCTCTTCCCTTCTCCTGTGACCACTGAAAGGATATCTGACACAGCCGCCTCATCATCGATGACGAATACAAGCTCGGACCGGTTGGTCTCCGGGTTCACCTTCTTGGAGAAGTTCCTGATCCCGGGGATGTCCCTGAACTTGGAATAGTCCTTGAGCGGATCAATCTCCAGCCTGAGCGTTGAAGACCTTCTGACCGTCTTCTTCAGGTTCTCCGGGGTGTCGCACACGAGGACCTTGCCCTTGTCTATTATTGCGACACGGTCGCAGAGCTCCTCCGCCTCCATCATGTAGTGTGTCGTCAGGAGAACCGTCTTCTTCTCATGCTCCCTCACCCAGTCCGCCACGAACCTTCGGATTACCCTGCTGGCGTTGACGTCCAGGCCCAGCGTGGGCTCATCGAGGAATATGATATCCGGATCGGTTATGAAACCGCGCACCATCCCCATCTTCTGCCTCTCGCCAGTGGAGAGCGTCCTCATCTTCTGGTTCCGCTTTTCATACAGGCCGAAGGTCTTGAAGAGATCATCCGCTCTTTGCTTGGCGACCTTCGAAGGAACATCGTAGAACTGGGAAAACATCCACACGTTCTCTCTGGCCGTCAGCAATCCGTAACCCGAGCTCTCCCCACCGGAAACGCTGTTGATCTTCATCCGTATGTTGAAAGTGTCCTCCGCAACATTGTGACCAGCCACCCAAGCCTCACCTTTGGTGGGGAGTAGCAGTGTGCTGAGAATCTTGATCAAGGTGGTCTTGCCAGCCCCGTTCGGGCCCAGAAGACCGAAGAGCTCCCCCTCCTTCACCTGGATGTTAACATCGTCAAGGGCCACTACCTCCTTTTGATTCTCCTTCGTTGGTTCTTGCTTGCGCTCTTTCCTGCTTCTCTTGCGTTTGAAGACCCTGCATAGGTTCTTGGTCTCAACTGCGTAATTCATGTGGTTCCACCAATTCGATTCGCTTGCCACGGGGTCCGCCCCCGCGGCCAAAAAGGCTCGAGAGGAGCTAGGCCTCGTAGTGTTTGCGGAAGCGAGTGACGTACCCAGCGATCCTGTTTCGCAAACGGGAGGTCTGGACGTTGGTCAGCTCCTGCACCTTCTGCTTATTGTGCTCGTAATCGTCTGTGAAGTGTTCTGGGAACCTCTTCACGAGCTCGATCGCGACCCGCTTGATGTACGTCTGTCTTATGCTTCCCACATCTATGGCTCCTTTAGGTAATGTGCAGAACCGTCTCAATACGAGCAATATAGATAAAGATTCCTACTGGTCATTCATGTTGATCCGGGGCTCAATGGGTATTCATCTGGCTTTCAGGGGGAGTGATGCGAAAGTGTTGGGTTCGGCGACCCATACTATTTGTCGTTTCCAACCAGGAAACCATAACCTTCTTATATGCGACCCTTTATTCGGGAAAAATGCAGAGGCATGAAGACTAGGTCCGACCGTCTGCCAGACCCTAAGTGAGGAAAAGAATATGGAAGAAAACCTTTGCAACATCGAGTTCTTGAAGAAGGCTTCTACATATCTGGCGAGAGTTCAGAGCGAGCTCGGGGGCCTGAGGGAATACCGAAGCAACACTTTTGAGGAGGTTCTCGAACAGGTAATCATAGACCTCCAGGAAGAGTTCGAGGCCACTTCCTAGTCAGAAGAATCGTTTTTCCAGCTTGCCCCCATTTCATCAGGATGGTTGGCTTGTCACCTTTGTACGCAGTGAGCGTGGGTTTGTGTATTATCCCGTCCAGGTGTATCATGGCTTTTGAGTCCTCATCATAGTTGGATCCCAGAGCGATGTGGCAGGTGCCGAAGACCTTCTCGTCCTCCAGGATGTTCCCGACGATCTTCGCCTTGGGGTTGAGCCCTATTCCCAACTCACCCAGATTCTTAGCGTTCCTGGCGTATTGTTTGGCCTTGACCTTTGAGAACTTGCCTTCCAGGTGCATGCCCATGGCGCTCTCTTCCCCCTTCTTCACGGCCTTCCTGAGCACCCTGGCCTCTCTCTTTCCCTTGATCTTCTTGACGAAACCGCCCTCCACCTCGACATGAATGGGGTCCTTGATTATGAGCTCCCCGTTGCCAGTGGCCATGCTGCCGTCGAACACTATCGTGCCGTCGGAGTTGCCCAGTTCAGGTGAGATGTACACTTCCCCTGCCGGCAGATTCCCTCCCGTGCCAGGCTTGCGGAAATCCCCATCGTCCTTCCTCGCCAGGCGCCCTTCAAGTCCTATCTTGATGTCCATCCCGGCATTGGTCTCGGCGTGAACGTAATCAGCCGCATCCAGCACTCGTTTGAGCTTCGCCGCCCTTCTTCGCAGGTCCTGGTAGTTGATCGGTATCGTCCGCTTGAACATCTCCAGTGATATACTTGGCGACCAGAATGATCGCAGCTTCTTCTCTTCCTTGAGGTAGGTGAATATGTGATCGTAATCCTTCTCAACACCGGAGTATTGCGTTTTGAGTCCGAAGCGGTCCTTCCCGAGCTTCTTCTCGCTGATAGAGATGACAACGTCCGGGTTTGACTGGATGGCCTTGATGACGGAATCCTCTGCGAGGTCGAACAGGGTCTTGATCTCTTGAACGACAAGGGTGGGAGAGGCTTTGGTTTCCAGGGTTGCTTCGTAGATCGCGTGTGAGATCTTCAGAACATCCTGGCCGGGATTTGTCACGATGAGGACTTTCTCACCGGGTTTGGCTCCGATGACTTCTTTCATCGCGATTGTCGCGGCTCTTCTGGTCTGAGCATCTAGCTCGACTGCTCTCTTGGGTCTGGGTGACATTTCACATCCTCCAGAATGCGGGATTCTATTTGCCTTTGAAGTTTGGCGGCCGTTTTTCCAAGAACGCCTTCAGGCCTTCCACCTTGTCCTCGGTGGAGAACGATAGACTTACCAGCTCCCTCTCGTAGGCCAGTCCGTCGTCCAGACCGCCTTCAAGAGCCCTGTTTATCGACGACTTCGCCAGACGGACCGCCAGCGGACCTTTGGTGGAGATCTCTTCGGCCATGGCCCTGGCCTCGTTCATTAGTTCCGCTTGTGGGTACACATGGTTAACGAGACCTATCCTCTCAGCCTCCTCCGCGGTGATCATTCCACCGGTGAAGACCATCTCGCTTGCCCTTCCTTTTCCGAGAAGGCTGGTCAATCTCTGAGTTCCGCCGAATCCCGGGAATATCCCCAGGTTGACCTCCGGCACACCGATCTTGGCATTGTCCGAAGCCAGTCTTATGTCGCATGCGATAGCCAGTTCGCAACCTCCGCCCAGAGCGAAGCCATTTATTGCGGCGATGGTGGGCTTCTCCATCTTTGCGAAGAGATCCATGACCTTATGTCCCTTAATGGTGAACTTTCTCATATCCATGGGCGTTTTGCCGGTCATCTCCTTGATGTCTGCTCCTGCAACGAAGGCCTTCTCTCCTGCGCCGGTGACTATGACGACGAAAACACCGTCATCCGCCAGGGCGTCCTCTGCCGCGTTCTTCAATCCGTCCAGGACCTCAGAGTTCAGAGCGTTCAAAGACTCCGGCCTGTTCACCGTTATGGTCGCTATTCCATTCTCCTTCTCAAGTGTCACAACGCTCATTCTGCTCACCTCGTGTAATCGTAGACTCCCTTTCCGGTCTTCCTTCCCAATCTGCCAGCTCTCACGTACTTTCTCAACAAGGGTGAGGGCCTGAACTTCGGGTCTCCGGTCTCTTTGTAGAGGACCTCCATGACCAAGAGTCCGATCTCGAGTCCGGTGTAATCGGCAAGCTCCAGAGGTCCCATGGGCATGTTGGTTCCCAGCTTCATCGCCTTGTCTATATCTTCAGCGCTGGCAGCCCCCTCCATCAAGAGGTTGAAGGCCTCGTTCATCATTGGAACCAGGAGACGATTAACGACGAAACCGGGTGACTCGGCCACCTCCACGGGCTCCTTGCCCAGCTTCCCGCAGAAGTCCTTTGCGAACTGAAGGGTCTCAGGTGACGTCTCCGACCCGCGGATAACCTCTATCAGTTTCATGACAGGGGCCGGGTTGAAGAAATGCAGACCAACGAACTTATCCGGCCTGGATGTGGCCGATGCTATCTCGGTGACGCTCAGTGAAGAAGTGTTGCTCGCAAAGATCACATCCTCGGGGCAAACCTCATCGGCTTCCTTGAAGACCGTTTGCTTCAGGTCCATGTCCTCTATCACGGCCTCGATCACCAACTGGCATCCGTCCAGGGCCTCTCTCAGGTCGACGGTCCCTCGAATCTTGGATAGGATGGCGTCGAGGTCCTCTTGGGACATCTTGCCCTTGGCTACCCTCTTCATGAGAGGTCCCTTGATCCTCTCGAATCCTCCATCCACGAACCTCTGCTCAATATCCCTCATGGTTACTTCGTAGCCCGCGACCGCGCAAGTTTGGGCAATCCCAGCACCCATGGTGCCGGCACCCAAAACACATACTTTCTTAACGTCCTCTAACTTCATAGCCTCCCCTCTTTCAGATAGGGAATCGGGAATGAGCGGAGACGATATAATTGTTTCTGACAGCCTACTTGCGCACCCACCTGAACCATACGCGGCCGTCTTCCAGGGTGATAATCTTCAACCTCATCTCCTGACCAAACTCCAGATCCTCGTAATGGGCGTCATCCACCCTTGCCAGCACTTTCATTTTTGGATCTTCCAGATCGACGATGCCGATGCTGAAAGGCGCGTCGTCTTCCATGCCGAGCGGTGCGCCGTGTATGACCTCGGTGAACGCGAACAACTTGCCTTCCTGGGGCAGGTCTATCCATTCCATCTCATCAGAATTGCAGTGTGGACACACGACCCTGGGCTGCCAGAGTATCTCGCCGCAACTCTTGCACTTGGTGGTGGTGAACTTCCCTTCCTTCAAGTTGGTGAAGAACTCGTGGATACGGGTGAAGTCCTCTGTTTGTAGAGGGCAGAAGTCCAGCAAGTACGGCAGGTCGATCTTCGGCATCAACCACCCCTCCTGAAGACCAGGACGCTGTGAACGTTGGCATTGCCGCTCAGGTTATGGGTCAACGCCCATTCTCCGCCGACGTACCTCTCCTCGGGGACCTCTCCCCTGAACTGTTCAATGACCTCGACCGTTTGGGCTATGGAGGTTGCACCGAGCGGATGGCCCGTTCCCAGGAGACCACCATGAGTGTTCACCGGCAATCTCCCACCGACGTACGGATTGCCTTCCTCAATGAACTTGCCGCCCTCCCCCTTCTTGCACATTCCTCCGTCCTCGTATGCGATGATCTCGGCGATGGTGAAGCAATCGTGGACCTCAGCGAACGCCATGTCGTAGATGTCCTTGCCCGCCATCATCAAGGCGGCTCTGAACGCCTTCTTCATGGGTTTCCAGGTCGTGAGACTGGGAAGATTCGAAACAAGACTGCCCATGTTACATTGCGCAAGTCCTTCAATGTAGACCGGGGTGTCGGTGAACTCCTTTGCTCGATCCTCCGAGGTCATGACTATTCCTCCAGCACCATCGGTGATGCCCGAACAGTCCAACAACCTGATGGGTTTGGATATCTCGACCGAATTGATGACATCCTCGAGGGTGAACTTCTTCTGGAACTGTGCGAACGGGTTGGATGCCGAGTAATCGTGATTCTTGACCGAGACCATGCCCAATTGCTCCCTGGTGGTCCCGTACTCGTGCATGTGGCGCATCATCACCAAAGCGAAGAAAGGCGGTGCGGACATGCCGTTCACTCCGTCCCATTCCCTGTCCATGACAGCGGCCATGGTGGTCTGGGTCTCGGCCATGTTGGGGGTGTTCATCTTCTCCACGCCCATGACCAAAGCGATATCGGACAGTCCAGATGCGATCGAACCGTAGGCGGCCCTCATTGCAGCCTGACCTGAGGCGCATGCAAGCTCGGTCCTCATGATGACCTTATTTGGCTGGACCCCGACCTGCTCGGCAACCAACGGGGCAGGATATGACTGAAACGCCATCCTGTCTGATGCTGCCGATCCCAAGAAGAGGCTGTCCACGTCCTTCTTGTCAAGATTCGGAACATCCTCAAAAACTGCCTTCCCAGCTTCCTGGGCAAGCTCCTTGTAAGTTGCCTTTCGAACTCCAAACTTGGTCAATCCTCCGCCGACAATGGCGACCTTTCTCACCTCGATACCCCCTTGATTCCAGTCATTACCAGTTGAATATATAATTGCTCTTATGGGGCCTTTTGCCTGACCAGTGAGGTGACTCGGACCACGGAGAGGAATCGAGGGCCACTTAATGTGGCTGGCAGAAGAAACGTTCAAAATGTGTTGAATTCCGAGTTCCCATCTTAACATATTCTTATCAAAAGTGATTTTTTGAGAGCAAGTGAATTACCCCTATCGCCCTGTGATAGTCACGGGTAACCGAGTTGCTAGAACCAATAACCTCTGGCACACAATCTCAGATCAGGGCGATCGAGAAGATGTGCAGAGATAGGCTGGACAGGAATCCTTTCGATCTGGATGCCATGTTCACGCTAGCTGCCGTCATGGCAAGGACGGGTGATATCGAGCTGGCGATAGATATGGTAGAAGGGTTGTTGGCCGTGAATCCGGAGTACCCCGGAGGAATGAGGCTTCTGGCCAAACTCCACAAGATGCAGGGCAACGATGAGAAGTGGAAGGAGTACATGAAGATGGCGGCTGCTGTGTCCGAGATCTAGGCCTCATCTTCTCCAATGTCAAGAACGCCCTTTTTCTCGTGGAAGATAGAGATTGACAGACCTCAACCATGCTCTTTATTTATGACTCAGTAGTTATGACGGAACGTGAGGGAACCAAAGGAGTATTACGATTCGATAGGAGAGAAGGAGTGGCATCGTCTCGCCAAGGATCCATACCATATGCTGGAATATGAAATCACCATGCATTTCTTGAAGGGGCACCTGCCGAAAGAGGGGAGGGTGTTGGACGCAGGTGGAGGACCTGGTAGGTACTCAATTGAACTTGCCAAAATGGGATATGAAGTTGTACTTCTCGATATCTCTCCGATACAGCTGGATATAGCAAAGCGGAAACTTGGGGAATGTGAGGAGGAAGTCAGGAGCCGGGTCACTGGGATAGCCGAAGGTAGCGTCACCGACCTGTCGGAATACAACGATGAGTCATTTGACTCGGTTCTTTGCCTGGGCACATTGTCCCACTTGATTGAGGAAGAAGACAGGAAAAGGGCAGCCAAGGAACTGGTGAGGGTCCTGAAAAGAGATTCACCGATCTTCGTATCTGTGATTGGGAGATACAGCGCATTCAGGGTAATCCTAAGAGATCTTCCTGGAGAGTTGACAGAACCAGGGCACAAGGACCTCTTCACAGATGGTGTACATCACGGCCATGAGATCATAAAGGAAGACGGACGCGACTACAAGAGGAGCACGGCTTTCCCGGACGCATATTTCTTCCTCCCTGAGGAGATTCCAGAACTCTTCAATGAGTGTGGAGTCGAGGCTCTCCAGCTGGCATCTTGCGAAGGTCTGTCAGCGCATCTGGAAGAGGCCACTAACGCGCTCTATGAAGACAAGGAGAAATGGGAGAAGTGGTTTCAGATTGTGTTGAACACCTGCACTGAGCCTTCAATCGTTGGAATGGGAGAACATATTCTGTTCGTCGGGCGGAAGAAATGAGTCATTCAGCTTTTTTCATTCTCGGACCTTTGAGCAGGGCTATAGGTGTAGAGGATGTCTTTGTCACCAAGACCAGTAAGATCTCCTAGATTTGCAGCAACTTGAAAACCCATCTTTTCGTAGAGCATCCTGGCAGGTGAGTTGCCTTCAGTTGTGAATAGAAGCATTACCTTCAGAGTCTGTCCTTGAGATAAGTAGTGGTCCTCAATCTCTCTGATGGACTCCTTAAGAAGCGTCTGTCCGATCCCTCTCCGTCTCTCTGATTCTTCCACCCACAGGTCCACGATTTCTGCCTGTCCATGACTAGCGGTTTCCCTCTGCATCCAGAAAAGCACTCCAACCAATCTGCCGTCCACCACTGCCAGCCTTCCACCGTGATTTTCAATAAAATCCCTGACATGCTTCCCGGCTTGCTCAATAGAGCCGTAACTCTTCGCATAGACCTTGGTAAGATCCTCGATGTCGTCATTGATCGCCCTGCGGGTATCAACATCTCCATGCAAGTCCTTTCCCCATCTCTTGAATGCCCTGCAATGTCTTATTGATTTCCACAAAGGAAGTTAGGAAAAGATCGGACTATTGGCAATCTCGGCTAGCCCTCTATGGCCTTGAACTTCCCCTCCACATAGTCTTCCAGTTCTCTAGTAGCATCTTCGTCATCCAATAGGTGTTTGAATCTCCCCTGAAGCTCCAGGTACTCCCGCAAGGGTTTTCTCTTCTTCGGCAAATGCTGGAACGTTCTCTCCCCGTTCTCATGTTCGAAAAGTACAATCAGTCCCGTCTGAACCGCCAGCTTAGCCAGCTTCACAGAATCCTTCGCATCCGAACGCCATCCTGCAGGACATGAAGCGAAGACATGAACGTAACTCGGTCCCCTCACGGTGGCCGCCTTCTTCACCTTGTCAATCAGGTCCAACGGATAGCCGATCGAGGCGGTCGCAACATATGGAGCGCCATGGGCGATCATGATCTCCGGAACATCCTTCCTCATCTCCATGGGCCTGGTCTCGCCCTTGACGACACTGCCGACTGGCGTGGTTGTCGTGGCTGCTCCGAACGGAGTCGTGCCACTCCTCTGACCCCCAGTGTTCATGTAGCTCTCGTTGTCGTAACACAAGTAGATGAAATCGTGACCGCGTTCGACGGCACCCGAGAGCGACCCCATTCCGATATCTGCCGTACCACCATCGCCAACAACAACCAGGAGGTTCGTATCCCCCCTCTTGCCCATGATGTCAAGAGCCTGCTCGACACCGGACATGACCGCTGGGCCGTTCTCGAAAAGCACGTGGAAGTGCGGGACCTTGGGTACGCCCATCTGCATTATGACCGCCATACAACCGGTGGAGTTTATCGTGATCGTGTTAGGTCCCAGAGCCTTGAGGGCATGCCTGAAAGCGAGCAATGCACCGCAACCGGCACACGCTAGGCTGCCGTGATGCAGGTATTCCTCGTCCGTGAGGTCCTTTATCTTCGTCTTTCCCATTACGACACCTCAATCGTACTTCCTGGCATCCGGCCAGTTAACGGTCTCGACCTCTTTGCCTTCAAGCGCTTTCTCACACGTTTCGTGAATGTTCTTGATCGTCTCCGGGGTGATGTCCTTGCCGCCCAATCCAATGATGAAGTTCAAGCATTTCGGCCTGCTGGCCAATGGATACAGTGCCCTAGTAACATCAGGGAACAGCATCCCGCTTGTTCCGTATCCGATATCTCGATCGATGACCGCGATGACCTTCGCATTCTTGCACGCTTCAACGATCTCCTTGTCCGGGAAAGGTCTGAAGACGCGTATCTTCGAAAGACCGACCTTGCTTCCGCAGTCTCTTAGGTCGTTCACCACCCATTGAGTCGTGCTGGTCAGCGATCCCAGACCCATGAAAACGATCTCTGCATCGTCCGTCTTGTAGTTCTCCACCATTCCGTACGAGCGTCCGAAGAGCTCACCGTATTCCCTTCCAACATCCATTATCGCCTTGGGCGAATCCAGGAGCGCTTTGTGTTTCTTGTACTCGTAATCGGGGTACCAGTCAGGGTAGACCACCTCTCCGAACTGTAACGGGTTCTTGGGGTCCATCAGCGGCCTCTTCGTGAGGTCTGGCTCCGGCAGGAACATATCCGTTTGCTCTTGATCGATGATCTCCATCCGTTCTGCGACGTGAGAGACTATGAACCCATCATAACAGACCATTGCCGGCATGAGGACTTCCTCAGCGATCTTGTACGCTTGGAGGATATTGTCGAACACCTCCTGTGCGTTGGCGCAGTATATCTGCATCCAGCCGCTGTCCCTGTTGACCATGCTGTCCTGATGATCCGCCCAGATGTTGACGGGCATGGATAGGGTCCGATTGGCGATGGCCATTACGAGGGGCAGTCTCATACCAGATGCGAAGTACAGACCTTCGGACATGAGCTGCAGACCCTGTGATGAGCTGGCAGTAAATGTTCTTGCACCCACAATGGAAGCACCGACAACAGCGGACAAAGCACTGTGCTCGCTTTCCACCCTGATCATATTGGCCTTGAGTTCGCCGTTGTTGATGAACTGGGAGATGTACTCCACGGCTGATGTCTGAGGGGTTATTGGATAAGCTGCGACCACTTGGGTCCTTACAAGCTTTGCCGCTTCTGCCGCGGCGCGGTTGCCTGTGAAGAACACCTCAGTCACTTGCCTCCCTCACCATGATTATAGCTTTCACTGGACATTCCTCAGCGCAGATGCCACAGCCCTTGCAGTACTTGAGGTCGATCTCTATCCTGTCGCCTTCTCTCTTGACGCAGGCGTCCGGACACACCAGCCAGCATATGTCGCAGTTGGTGCACTTCTCCGGGTCCACCTCAGGCCTCTCGCTTCTCCACGCACCGGTGAGGTTGTCCTCGCTCCATCCGGGCTCGAACACCAGTGTGCTCTTGGCCTTTCTGATGAACTTCTCGTGCTTTTCCAGACCCATATCGATACCTACAGTTTGTCTAACTTGTTGAACGCCTCTTCCGCGGCTTGGAAATTCTTATCGGCAGCTTCGGGGAACCTGTTCTCGATCGCCTTCTTGACGTTGTCCATTTCAACGAATCCAGTTGCCTTGGCGAACGCTCCCAGCATTGTAGTGTTGGTAATCGGCCTTCCGAGCATCCGAGTCGATATCTCGGTCGCGTCTATCGTCCATATCTCGTAGCCGTTGTTCTCCAGCTCGTACCCGTACTTGCCTTCTCTCAAGACATTTTCCACATCCTTTGGGGACATCTGGGTGTTGAGTATCATCTTGCCGTTGTCCTCGAATCCCAGGAGTATGTTCACGAAATGCCAGATGGTGGGATCGAACACGCAAAGCGTCTCAGGACTTGTGACGGCGCATCTCAATAAGATCTGTTTGTTGGATATCCTCAACGAGCATATCGAAGGTCCGCCTCTCCTTTCGGGACCGAACGTCGGTATTGACTGTGCATAATCCCCGCCATGGGCTGCGGCCTCGGAAAGAAGGTTACCAGCGGTTACGATTCCTTGCCCTCCCCTGCCGAACAACTTGATCTCGTGAAGTTCTTCCATAACAGCCGTTGAGAAAGTTCGAGGAGCGTATTTAAGGTTTCGTTGGGTGGATCAGATCGCCTTCCCGATGCCATCGATGGCGTCCGTGTTCTCGACCGACGACAGGTCACCCAGTTCCTCCCCCAGATACTTCGCCCTGATGATCCTCCGGATGATCTTGGCAGACCTTGTCTTTGGCAGATCGGTCACGAACATGAGCTTGTCCGGTCTGAGAGGTTTACCAAGTTTGTTGCCGACCTGGATTCTGAGCTCTTCCCTCAGTTCCTCACTCGGTTCGAATCCTGGCCCGAGCACCACGAAGGTTATCACGGCTTCTCCTTTGATCTCGTGGGGGACACCAATGGCGGCCGCCTCGGAAACTGCATTGTGATCGATCAAAGCCGACTCAACTTCCGCGGGGCCAGTTCTCCTTCCGGCCACCTTGATGACATCATCCGATCTCCCGTGAAGAGACCAGAAACCGTCCTCGTCCACGTACGCCCAATCGCCTTGATACCAGATGTCCGGCCATTTCGACCAGTAGGTTTCGATGTACCTGTCAGGGTCCTTCCAGAATCCCCTCGTCATGGAAGGTGCAGGCTTGGTGGCGATCAGATGTCCCATCTCCTGCCTCACCGGATTACCGTCCTCGTCGACACAGTCGATGGCCATGCCCAGACCAGGGCCTCTGAGAGTGCATGGTTTGAGTGCGGTAATGGGCAGCGGTGAAAGGAAACAGCCGACTATTTCCGTGCCCCCAGAGATGTTGATGATAGGGATCTTCTTCTTCCCGACAACCTCGAAGAACCAGTTCCAGGATTCTGGGTCCCAGGGCTCCCCTGTTGAACCCAGGTATCTCAAACTGCTGAGGTCGTGCTTGGTTACCCATTCCTCGCCGAATGTCATCAGCATTCGGATCGCGGTTGGCGAGATGCCCAGATGTGTTATCTTGTGCCTCTCGATCATGTCCCATAACCTGTCGGGTTCGGGATGGTTGGGAGCTCCTTCGAAGATGAAAAGCGTGCCGCCAAGAGAGTGAACGCCGATTATCTCCCAAGGCCCCATCATCCAGCCGATGTCGCTCAGCCAGAAGAACACCGTGTCAGGGTTGACGTCGAAGAAATAGCCGAGTTCCTTCACGATTTGGGCAAGGCATCCACCGTGGGTGTGCACGGCGCCCTTGGGTTTTCCTGTGGTGCCAGAAGTGTAGATGAGAAGAGCATGATCTTCGGAATCCATGTGCTCGGTTGGACATTCAGCAGGCTGATTTGCCAGGAAGTCATCCCACCAGACATCCCTTTCATCGTTCCAGGGTATATCGATCCCCAACCTCTTCAGGACAACGACCTTCTCAACGGTTGGAACGTTCTCCAACGCCCTGTCGGCCTGGGGTTTGATTGATATCTGCTTTCCCCTTCGGTATGAACCATCAGCAGTGAACAGAACCTTTGACTCAGCATCGGATAGACGAGACGAAAGTGCAGAACCGCCATAGCCGGAGAATATGGGAATGACGATCGCACCAATCTTCATGACAGCGTAGAACGCTATCACTATTTCCAAGGACATGGGCATGTAGATCCCCACCGAGTCCCCCTTTCTGACGCCGGAAGCTCTTAGAGCGTTGGCGCACTTGTTCACCTGCTCGTACATCTCGAGATATGTCAGCTTGCGGATCTCTCCATCCTCTCCTTCCCAGACGAGGGCCGCATGGTTCTTCAGGTCTGTATCAGCATGCTTGTCGATGCAATTGTGTACAACATTCACCTTTCCGCCGATGTACCACTTTGCCCATTGGATCCCTTCTGATGTATCAAGGACCTGATGGTACGGTTCGAACCACTCAATGTTGAGATCTTCCATAATCGCGTCCCAGAACCATTCCAGCTCGTCGGTGGAGCGCTGGATGAGCTCGTCGTAGTCCTTGATCCCGTGTTTTTTCATAAAGCGCTTGATGTTAGAATCGTCCAAATAACTCCCCGTCGGTTCCCAAACAACGTCTGACATGGCCTCCCCTTGCTTCGAGAAAAGAACCCGGGTATATTAACACTATTGAGCGTCTGCAGGAAAGGTCTCAGAGTAGTAGCCGTTCTGACGGAATTCGTTTATGGGCGTATACGCCCATAAAAGGTCTGGCTATCCAAAAAGGTCTGATCATGACGCCTATCTCATTGCCTTATCTTCTCAGCAACAGCCGTCCCAACCTCACTGCATTTAGCATCTCCGCCAAGGTCGTAAGTGAGAGGCTTTCCCTCCTCCAGAACAGCGACAACGGCCTCCTCCACCTTCTTCGCCGCGACGAGTAGATTCTGATCATTTCTTCTCAGCCCGATCCAGTCCAACATCATCTTGGTTGCACCGATCGCGGCCATTGGGTTCGCTTTGTCCTTGCCAGCGTGCTTGGGGGCACTTCCGTGTATGGGCTCGAACATAGCGTGATTGTCACCGACGTTGCCACCGGCGGCCATTCCCATCCCTCCTTCCAGAACGCTTGCCAGATCGGTCGCAATATCCCCGAACATGTTGGGGAAGACGGCAACATCATACCATTCTGGATTCCTAATGACCCACTGTGTGAACGCGTCAATATATGCGTAATCCTTCTCAATGTCCGGATAACCTTCTGCAATCTCATCATAGACCTGCCTGAACAGCCTGCAGCCAGCCATCACATTGCTCTTGTCAACACAGGTAACCCTCTTCTTCCCGTCATATGGCGCCCCGTTCCGCCTCATGCACGCCTCAAACGCGAACTTGATGACCCTCTCGCAGCCCTTTCTCGTGATTGTCCTTCCATCAACGGCAAGTTCCCTGACTCCTCCCCTGGCCAGGAATCCTCTTATCGGAGTATAGCACCCCTCGGTGTTCTCCCTGACGGAAAGGAAGTCCACCTTCCCGGGTTCCCAGACGTCCTTGAACTCGTTGGAGATCTTGTGCCTCACATTGGGATAGAGCTTGGTCGGCCGGACGTTCGCGTACAGGTCCAGTCCGAATCTCAATCCAAATACGACGTCGGTTCCAGCGAGGTCACCGTTGGGAAGGATCGCTTTGGGATGACCGATGGCGCCCAAAAGGATAGCGTCCGCATCGTTCTTGCACGCGTCGAAAGCTTCATCGGGCCACTCCTTGCCAGTTTCGAGATAATACTCTCCACCACATGGGAAGGTCTCCCTCTCGAAGCTGACCGGGTAGACCTCTTGGATGGCCTCCAGGACCTTAATGGCTTCCCAAATGACATCCTTTCCGATCCCATCGCCGGGTAGGATAGCTATCTTATATGTGGTCATTCCCCTGCCTCCAGAATGCGCCTGACCTTGCTGATCAGGCCACCTGCCTCCAGTATCCCCAATACGTTCTCAGGTAGTGGATTCGTCTTGATAATCTTTCCTGAGGATACGGTTATCTCGCCCCTTTCGATATCGGCCTTGATCTCCTCTCCCTCCTCAACCAGATCGACCAGTTCTTGGCTTTCCAGCACCGGAAGTCCCAGGTTGATCGCGTTGCGGTAGAAGATCCTGGCGAATGTCCGTGCGACCACCAGGGAGACTCCAGCGGCCTTCAATGCGACCGGCGCGTGCTCTCGACTGGACCCGCAGCCGAAGTTCCTGCCAGCGACTATGATGTCGCCTTTCTGCACTCCTCCTGCGAACTCGGGGTTAAGGTTCTCCATGACATGCTTTGCGAGCTCGCTCGGATCGGTGATCGTGAGGTATGGACTGGGTGTAATGTCGTCCGTGTTGACGTTGTCCCCGAACTTCCATATCCTGCCCGAGAGTGTGGTTTCCATCTAAACGCTCCTTGGGTCGGTTATCTCACCGTAAAGCGCTGATGCCGCAACTGTCCACGGTGAAGCTAGATACACGAATGATTCCGGATGTCCCATTCTCGCCACGAAGTTCCTGTTCGTGGAACTGATGCATGCCTCACCAGCAGCCAGCAACCCGCCGTGACCTCCGAAGCACGGTCCGCAGCTCGGTGCGCAAATGGTCGCTTCTGATTCCAGGAAGATGTCGAACAGCCCCTCTTTCATCGCCTGATGGTAGATCTTCTGAGAGGCCGGCATCACGATCATCCTCACGTCCTTGTGGATCTTCTCCCCCTTGAGTATCTCCGCGGCGGCCCTCAGGTCCTCTATCCTTCCATTGGTACATGAACCCAGGAACGCCTGGTGAACCTTGACGCCTTTCAGCTCATTCACACCCTTGACATTATCCACGTTCGGGGGGCAAGCCACCTGGGGCTCCAAATCGGTGATATCGAAGACCCTCTCCTCCTGATAGACCGCGTCTTCATCGGACCTCACGGCTTCGTACTCCTTGCCAGTCCAGGCGAGATATTCCTCGGTCTTGGCATCGGGTGAGATGATACCTGTCTTGGCGCCCATCTCGGTAGCCATATTGCAAATTGTAAGCCTGTGGGAAATCCCTATTGAATCGACGGTAGAACCGGTGAACTCGATCGCCTTGTAGATGGCCCCATCCACTTTCAGTTGGCCGATTACTTCCAGAATGAGATCTTTCCCATCCATCCTGGGGCCCATTGATCCATCCATGATGACCTTGAGGTTCTCAGGGACCCTCAGCCAGAGCTCCCCTAGAGCAAAGACCGCGGCCATCTCTGTGAACCCTATTCCTGTTGCGAAAGCACCCAAAGCGCCAGCTGTGGGAGTGTGCGAATCAGATCCGACGACCAGCATCCCCGGGAGCACCCAGCCGTCCTCCGCCAGAATCTGGTGCGCGATTCCACCCCTGCCAACATCCAGGAAGTTGTCTATTCCCTGTTCGTTCACAAAGTCCCTTATCGTCTTGTGCAGGCTGGCGCTCTTGACGTCCGAGGCAGGAACCCAGTGATCCAGGATTATGACTATCTTGTCCTTGTCCCAGATCTTCTTTGCGCCCATCTCTTTGAAGGATTTGATAACGAAAGTACAGGCCTCGTGGCTCATGGCCAGATCCACCTTGGCATCGACTATGTCGCCCGGCCTGACGCTTTCTTCGCCGCTCGCACGTGCGAGTATCTTCTCTGAGAGTGTCGCTCCCGCAGACATGATCTTCAACTACTTGGGGGGATTCACCCCAGCATCCTTGGCGATCGCCCAGAACTCCTTGTCGGAGATGCCTCGCCTATGTTCCTCCATCTCCCTGAACATCTTGATGAACTCCACCTGCTCCTTCTTCTCCGTGTGTTCCGCTCTTTCTTTTATCCCTTCGACGATCTTCGTGACCTGTTCAGGGGTGGCGCTGATTCCGGCCTTCTCCAGCTTGTCAGCAACCGGCGCATGACCGGTGTGTTTGCCGAATATGAACTTCCTTGTCCTGCCTATGTCCGCACAATCCATCGGCTCATATGTGAGGGTCTTCTTCAAGACGCCGTCCGCGTGGATGCCGGATTCGTGTGAGAACGCATTGTATCCGACTATGGGTTTGTTGATGGACAAGGGTATTCCTGAAATCTCCTCCACCATCGTTGAGAGCTCATAGAGCTTGCTTATGTCAATGCCAGTTCGGTAATCGTAAAGCACTTCCAGGCCCATGACCAGTTCCTCAAAGGAAGTGTTCCCGCTTCTCTCGCCTATGCCGTTGACTGTCGTATGGGGGATCTCGACCCCGCATTCGACGGCTGCCAGAGAGTTTGCGACCGCCATTCCAAGGTCGTTGTGACCGTGAAAGGACAGTTGAACGGGTTTGAACCTCTCCTTGATCTCTCCTAGCCACCACCGCATCGCGGAGGGCGTCATCACGCCGACGGTGTCGCAAAGCACTGCTCTCTTGGCACCGGCTTCGGTACACGCGTTGTAAAGCTCGGCGACGAAATCCAAATCGGCCCGTACCGTGTCTTCGGTGACAAATGAGACGTCCAATCCGTGGTCCCTGGCGTACTCACAGGATTCCACAGCTATCTCCAGTACCTTCTCTCGGGTCATCTGCAACTTGTATTTGAGGTGGAGATCACTGCAAGCGATGAATATGCTGGTCTCATCCACGTCCGCGTCCACACACGCATCGATGTCCGACTTCACCGTCCTGGCTGCTCCGACGATGGTGGCCTTCAGCCCTTCGTTGGCGACCGCCTTGACCGCCTTGAACTCCTCCTTGGAGACGACCGGGATGCCCACATCCATTATCCCAACGCCCATGTCGTCCAGCATCTTGGCGATCTTGAGCTTCTCATCGACAGTGAAGAACACGCCGGGGGTCTGCTCCCCGTCCCTGAGGGTCTCTTCCCAGATAACGACCTTGTCGGGAAGGCCTTTGATGATGTCCTTCTCGAGAACATAGTTATGAACGAGATCTTCCTCCATGTTCCGCCCCCTTGATGGCACTGAAAAGGACTATTCGGTATTAAATCTGATGTGAGAAGTGGTGACATTCATTGGGGCTTGCCTGGCTATTGTTCCCGGTATTTCTCAACTGAGAGTTGTCGAATGTCCCAAATGTCCACTACGAGAGTTACAAGAAAAGGTATTTATGCCCAATCCACAATCTGACTGATAGGTGTCTGAATGAGAGACAAAGTCGAGAAGGTCCTGGAAAAGCACATAAGGCCTGCCCTCAGGGCGGATGGCGGGGACATAGAGCTCGTCGATGTGGACGAGGCCGCAGGCGAGGTCAAGGTCCGATTGCAGGGTGCATGCGCAGGCTGCCCGATGTCCCAGCTCACAAGCCTCACGGTTGTTGAGAGGATTCTTAAGCAAGAGATTCCAGAGCTCAAGAAAGTAATGACCGTGACGTAGCTCAGGCGGATTCCTCGGTCTTTTTTTTAGAACGGTAGATGAGATTCAGTGCAAACTCCATCTGGTCCCAGCGGAAGATTTATTAAGTAGTTGCAGACCATAGTTGAGGGCATGGGCGCGGAGGGGAACGTCCACAGGATTGTAGTACCCACACCTCTACCACTGGGAAGCACGAACGTCTATGTGATAGACGCAAAACCGATCACTCTGATAGACACGGGTCCCGACACGGACACAACTCTCATGGACCTCAAAGCAGGCCTGAGCGACATCGATCTCGGCTTCAAGGACATTGAGAGGATTGTGCTCACTCACGGGCACGTGGACCACTGCGGACTGGTCTGTGAGCTTTCAAAGGTCTCCGACCCGGAGATACTGGCACATGAACAGGATAAGGATATCATAGAAGACTTCGGCGCGGCCTCAAGTGAGAGGTTCGAGCAGTGCAAAGAACTGCTGGAAAGCACAGGCGTTCCGTCTCAGACCCTCCAGGTCTTGCGCGAGTTCATGGAATTCCTTGGATCGCTGACGCATATCTGCACGGTAACAAACGCACTCAAGGACGGGGACAAGATAGACTTCGAGAACGACCAGATGGACGTGATCTACACGCCTGGACATTCATCAGGTTCTGCATGCTACAAATACGGCGATGTTATCTTCTCCGGAGATTCCCTTCTGATAGAGAACTCACCATGCTCGGTGTACGGTGGTGCGGACAAGAAATCGATGGGGCTGGACGACTTCCTGGATTCAATGAGGAAGCTCTCAAAATACGGCGCGAAGCTGGTGTACCCGGGACATGGTGATCCTTTCGAAGATATTGAAGAACACGTGAAGATAATGCAGAAAGCGTACGAAGCAAGAAGGGACACGATAACCGGCTACCTGGAAGGCGAGGGGCTCACGGCATTCGAGCTCATGAACCGGCTGTTCGGGAACATGTCGATAGAGCAGGTGCTCATGGGATTGGGCGAGACTTTGGGTCACCTGGAGATACTGGTGGAGGAGAAGGCCGTTAAGACCGAAGAGCGGGATGGACTGGTCTACTACAGAATCTAAACCTGGAATCCCTTAGACAAACCATACATGGAGAAGGAGTTGGACATTAGGATCCATCGACCGAAAGTATTTAGCGACATTGGAAGATTTGAATATGGGATGTCCGAAAATGGAAGTTAAGTGCAAGAGCCTGATCGTTGTGGTGATCGTCCTCATGAGCACTTTCTATCTGGCTTCGATAGTCCTACCAGCAAATGTGAAAGCATCTACCCTTTACGTGGGCGGAACCGGTCCGGGGAATTACACGACCATACAAAGCGCGATCGACAGCGCAGTGCCAGGCGACACGATCTTCGTGTTCAACGGTGTATACCCCGAACGTATCGAAATCAACAAGACCCTCTCCCTGGTCGGAGAGGATAGGGAAGGGACCATCATTGTCGATACAGGGATGGTAGTGGGGTATGTGGTCAATGTAAGTGCTGACTGGGTGAACTTCACGGGCTTCAAGGTGATGGGAAACAGTGTACAAACCTTTGCTGGGATACACCTCTCTGGTGTCCAGGACTGTTTCATTGCTAATAACAACGCCTCCAACGTCTCTAGAACTTTCAGGTCTGGCATCCTTCTGGAATCCTCCAACAACAACACAGTCAACAACAACGTTCTATGGAACAACTCGTTTGGCATAGACCTCGCGTTTTTTTCAGACGGCAACGACATCGTTGGCAACACGATTATCTCAAGCCACCTGGATGGAATCACTCTTCATACTTCGGACAACAACACAATTGCCAACAACTTCGTCTCAAGAAACAACCATGGTATAGGTCTGCACCACTCAACTGACAACATCTTGGTAAACAACACGGCCATCGACAATGTGCAGGATGGTATCTACCTCCGGGACTCCGATTCCAATGTCGTTATCGACAATGACCTTAGCTCCAACCACTGTGGCATTTGGATTTTCACCTCAGACAATAACACCGTCTCGAATAACAATGCCTGGGACAATGATAATGGCATTTGGCTTTCCGTCTCTGACAGCAACGCCGTCACCGACAACCTTTTCACCTTTAACAATCAGGTCGGCATACGCGTTACCGACTCCAACAACAACATGGTTGCAGGTAATTATGCCTGGAACAACGAGAATGGCATTCATCTTATCTTCTCCCACGGCAACACCTTCGCCGACAACCTTGTCATCTTGAACAATCAGGTCGGCATACGCCTTGAAGTCTCCAACATCAACACGATCCATCACAACAACATCATCAACAACTCTCAGCAAGCAGACGATGATATGGACACAAACCAGTGGGATGACGGCTACCCCTCCGGGGGAAACTATTGGAGTGACTACGTAGGCGCGGACGTCTTCAGCGGACCCAACCAGGACATACCCGGAAGCGATGGCAAGGGAGACACTCCGTACGTCATAGACGCGGACAGCGAGGACAGATACCCTCTGGTAGCTCCCGTTCCCCGTCCTCCATCGTCACCCTTGAACCTTTCGGCGTTCCCTGGAGACCAACAGGTGGCTCTCACATGGGATCCTCCTTCCTTCAACGGCAGTCTTCCGATCACCAACTATCGAATATACCGCGGGACCGTACCTGGTGGTGAGGTTTTCTTTGTTGAGATAGGGAATGTTTTGACTCACCTTGACACAGGCTTGACGAACGGACAGATGTACTGCTACAGGGTCTCCGCGGTGAACGGCATGGGAGAAGGTCCTCTATCGAATGAATCATGTGCTACACCAACCACCACACCAGGAGCCCCGGTGATCCTGCAAGCGGATCTGAGCGGAAACAGGCTGGAGAACGTCACTGTCACATGGGATCTTTCTTCGGATGATGGAGCAGGCCAGAATTCTGTCGTCGGGTATTCGATCTACAGGGGCACAACCTATGACGGCAATGCAGCGGGATATCTGCCAGTTGCCACTGTCCCCAAAGGGACAATTGTGTATGTCGACAACTTCACCGGGGAGGGCGACCTGAACAACTACTTCTACCAGATATGCGCGGTCGATCTCAACGATCTGACCAACTGCTCTGCGAACCAGGCCGGCAAGTTCTCGCGTTCACTGTTGAATGGTTCCAATCTCATATCGATCCCCCTAGTTCAGTCTGATGAGAGCATCGAGACAGTCCTCCAAACAGTTAAATGGGACAAGGCCTGGACGTACGACTCATCGGCCCAGAAATGGAAATCGCATATTTCGTTCAAACCTTGGAGGGGAGAGCTCCAAGAAGCGAATCGAACCATGGGTATTTGGGTCAACGTCACTGAACAGTCGAATCTCACGGTCGCGGGGATAGTACCATTCAGGACATCGATACAACTTCACTCAGGATGGAATCTCGTGGGTTTTCCCTCATTCAATGGCACCTATGCAGTCGCTGATTTGAAGGCATCTGTGGGGGTGGATATAATTGAGGGATTTGATGCTTCGACCCCACCATATTTCCTCAGAGCACTGACGGATGGAGATGTCTTGCAGGCGGGATATGGCTACTGGGTCAAAATGTTGAGCGACGGTTCATGGACAGTTATCAGTTCCTAGGCCTGAGAAAACCTTATCTAGTCTGATACCTATGGAATGTCCGCTTATCTAAGCATCCCTCCACAACGAGGCCGTTCACAACCTGATTTTCAACTGGAACGGCCTCAAACTTATTTCTTTCCAAATGTATGAGAGGTTCGCACAAGCTTATGATGATGAATCCGAGGACGGTGACACATCCGCCACGTAAGGTTTAATACTCATTCTGGCTTTTCCAAACAGGGAGTGAGGATGAAGAGGATTTCTCGCGACGAATACTACATGAACATCGCCGTCGACGTTTCCAAAAGGGGCACCTGCACGAGGAGGCAGATAGGCTCGGTGGTGGTCAACGGTGACGAGATCAAGAGCACTGGCTACAACGGGAATCCAAGGGGCCTGCCACACTGCGACGAGATCGGGTGCATCAGGGACGAGCAGAACATCCCGTCGGGAGAGAGGTCAGAGGTGTGCACCGGGGTCCACGCGGAACAGAACGCCCTCCTGCAAGCGGGGAAGGGTGCTAACGGCGCAACGTTGTACACAACCATCGTTCCGTGCAACACATGCGCAAAGATGATCATTAACGCGGGAATCAAGCGAGTTGTCTATCTTGACGATTATCCGGAGAGAATGGGACTGGATCTCCTGAACGAGGCAAAGATACCGGTCGAAAAGATGGAACTGGGAAAAGACCAGTAGACGGCCTTCTAGAAGATCTCCCTAGACACATCCTTTTTGAGAAGTCCGACCGCGTCAGCCTTGCATCTGGCGCAATGTCTCATCTGGGGGAGCGTCGTCTCGCAGTAATCCCTTATGAGGTCTACCTCCTTCCTCGATGGAGCTCTGCGCTTCTCAAAACCCGATCCCTCAACGGGAATCAGGGGCATCACGTTCAACATATGGGCTCCCAGGTCAGCCGCCCTCTTGGCGATTTTGGACATCTGGTTGTCGTTGACCCCCGGTATCAGAACCGAGTTGATCTTGACCAGCATGCCCGAATTCACGAACTCTTCCACCGCCTGCCATTGGTTCTGGGAGAGGACCTTGAATGCGAACTCGCCTTTGAAGGTGTTACCGTTCCACTTCACCCAGGAGTAGATCTTCTTGCCGATATGGGGATCGACCGCAGCGATGGAAACGGTAGCGAAACCAAGTCCTAGTTCTTTCAACCTGTCCATGTACAAGGGTGCCAGAAGTCCGTTGGTCGCTAAACAAAGATGCAGATCTGGATGCATCTTACCCACAAGCTCCAATGTCTCAAAGGTCTCCTCGTTGGCCAAAGGTTCGCCCGGGCCGGCTATTCCGACCACCGAAAGGTCGTCGAGCTTCTTCCTGGCGAACCTGACCCTTCTGACTGCCTCAAGCGGGTCCAAGATGGCCGAAGTCACTCCAGGTCGGTTCTCATTGGGGCAGTCGTACTTCCTGTTGCAGTAGTTGCATTGAACGTTGCACTTGGGCGCGACGGGGAGGTGTATCCTGCCAAAACTGCATGATGCGTTTAGATTGAAGCAGGGATGGTCCACTGCAGATTCCAAAGAAAGAACGGAGTCGACCTCCGCTGACGTCCCCTCGCTCATAGGGATATCAGATACGGTTTCCTTTATTTGTCTTTTGCATATCTCAAATCTCTTTATACAACATAATCCATCTCGCTGGCGATGACCGCATGGAGGTCGAGCGGGTGTTGACTCATATGACCAAAGATGATCAAGTCGCGGAGAAACTTCAGTTCGATATGGAAGAAGGGGAGCTTTCGTTCAACGGCGTAAGGTACATCCTCATCAGACCAGAGACGGTCGTGAGGTTCCAGAAGGAGGCGGAGAGGGCCATGGGAGAAAGGACGTCGGCAGCGATGTCACTGGGCGGCTATGAAGGGGGTTCGCTTTCCACCAAGGCCTACAAGGAGAGGTTCGATCTGTCCAATAAGGAGGTCGCGGAGTTCATGTGCAACATGGGTTCCCAGCTTGGATGGGGCAGGTTCGAGCTTGTTGAGCTCGGTGAGCGGCTGGTCGTTGAGGTTCACAATTCTCCCTTCGCGGAAGAGTACGGTTCTTCGGAGGGCGCCATATGCCACATGATAGAGGGCGTAATGGCCGGAATGGGAAGCACCGTCCTGGAATCCAATGTGAGATCGACCGAGGAGAAGTGCAAGGCCAAAGGAGACGAGTTCTGCCGTTTCGTTATCGAGAAGGTGGAGTGATTCACTCCTTGTATCCGTAATCCCGCTGAGCGCTCTTCTTTGATATCTTGCCATCCAGGAGGTCCGATTCTACCAGCTTTCTGTCCCTATTCTTGGGATTGCCGTAGCCTCCGCCGCCGGGGAGTCTCAAACTGACGATGTCCCACTTGTTGAGAAAGCTGACGCCTTTTGCCTTGGCCCTCCTCTCACCCTTGTCGTCGACCAGATAGAATATCCCTTTTGCACCTTCCATGCCGCCGAACAATCCGAACGGTGGTCTCTCTTGTGTGTCCCCGTATCTCGCCCATGAGACGTCGTCCACCAGGAACATGATGTCCCTTCTGAGACCCATAGCGCCCCTGAACTTGCCCGGCCCGCCGCTGTCCTGGATGAGCTCGAACCTCTCGATCCTCACCGGATACTCCAGCTCGATCGCCTCTATCGGAGTGTTCATGAACCTTGCCAGGTGAGAGTCCTGACCGTCCTTGCCGTCGATAGTCGGCAGTGCACCAGCACCACCACCTTGAATGTCTGTGTAGACCCACCTTTCTCCCTTGTAGAACCCGCTGAATCCGCATGTGGTTATCTGTCCGTGACTACCTGCCATGGTCTTCTCGGGAGCGGCCTTGGACAGTGCCTGGAGCATGGCCTCCACGATCTTCTGTGAACAATTGGTCCTCGCCGCCACTGCGGACGGGAGTTTGGGGTTGATGATCAATCCTTCTTCGGCGTCTATCTCCACGGGCCTGTAACAACCGGAATTGGGAGGAACGTGCGGGTCCGCGACTGCGATCATGGTGTAGAAAACGGCTGCGTGGGTTGTCGCGATGGGGCAGTTGATGTTGCCTTTGACCTGCTTGCTGGTCCCCTTGAAGTCCACCTTGGCCTTGTCGTCCTTGATTTGTATGTTCACTTGGACAGGGATCAGATCATCCGTCACTCCATCGTCGTCGATGTAAGCCTTACCTGTGTACGTTCCATCCGGGAGGTTCCTCAATCCCTCCCTCATTCTGGTCTCGGAGTAGTTCAGCAACCGCCTGAGGCATTTGTGGACCACGTCCACTCCGTACTTCCTGTAAATCTGCTGGATCTTCTTGATGCCCACGTAATTGGAAGCGACCTGCGCCTTGATGTCGCCGATGGTGTTGTCCGGGACCCTGATGTTGTTCCTGATTATCGCGAAGACGTCGTCGTTCTCCTTGTACCTCTTGTAGAGCTTGATCATGGGTATTCTGAGGCCTTCCTGATAGATCTCGGTCATACCGCCAGCTACTCCGCCGGGGACCATTCCCCCCATGTCTGATTGATGAGCGATGGTTCCGACGAAGCCCACCAGGTTCTTACCGTAATGCACCGGAGAGAATGTCTGGACATCCATGATGTGCTGCCCGCCCATGTACGGGTCGTTGGAGATTATCACGTCCCCGGGATGGAGGTCCTTGCTGTCGAAGTGGCTTGCCAGTGTCTTCATGGTGAGTTCGAAACCGGTGAGAAGCATCGGTGCATGATGAGCCTGAGCGATCGTGTCTCCCTCGTCGTTGAAAATCGCACACGTGATGTCCATTATTTCCTTGATTATCGGGGACCTGGCCGTCCTGACCAGGGTGTAGCCCATCTCGTCAGCGATCTGTTCCATCCCGAACCGAATGACCTGCATGGTGATGGGGTCGGCCTTGTACTTCGCCATTATCTACCACCCCCCACTTTGACAACGATGTTACCGTAGGCATCCACTTCCCCAACGGAGCCCGGAATGAGTACCGATGTGGACATCCGCTCCTCCACGATGCATGGGCCTTTCAGGACGTTCCCGCACCGCAGCAGGGACCTATCATAGATGTTGTTGTTCCTGAAGCCAGTCTCGTCGAAGAAGACCTTTCTCTGTCCCTTTAGAGCAGGTTTTGGATCCCTAGAGGCTTTCTTCATCTTTGGAAGCTTGAGCTTTGGTGACTTACCCAGTGCCCTGACCCTTATGTTCACGATCTCAACATTTTCGACGGGGGAACTGTACTGATAGACCTCCTGGTGCAGCTTGTTGAAGTCCCTCGCGATCTTTCCCATATCTTCGGATGTCAGCTTCGGGGTCCTCTTGATGGGGATGTTCAGTTCGTAGGATTGTCCGTGATATCTCATGTCCGCTGTCCACAGTATCTGGCTCTGCTTCTCGGATACGCCTTCGGCCTTCAGCTGCCGGACCGCTTTCTTCTCCAGTTTTGTGAACTCGGTGACCAGTCTCTTTGCGTCAAGTTCCGCCAGAGATGCCTTGAACGTCCTCCAGTAATCGTGTCTAGTGTCAGTGATCAGCAGGCCAAAGGCCGAGAAGTTACCCGGGAGCGTAGGAATGACAACTCTTGGGATCCCGATCTCTTTCGCCAATTGGACCGCATGCAGTGGGCCAGCGCCGCCGAATGCGACCAGACCGAAGTCCCTGACGTCGTGCCCCTTCTCGGTGGAACTGATGCTTATTCCCTTGACCATGTTGGCGTTGACCACCCTGATGACGCCGTTTGCGGCCTTCTCGACGCTCCACTTGAGCTCCTTGGAGATGTGTTCTCTGATCGCCTTCTTGGCCAGTTCTAGATTGAGGCCCATTCCTCCCCCGAGGAAATAGTCTGGGTTCAACCTTCCAAGCACCAAATTCGCATCGGTGACCGTGGGCTTCGAGCCTCCCAGATTGTAACATGCAGGACCAGGATCCGAACCGGCACTCTGAGGACCGACATTGAGGATTCCACCGACATCCAACCATGCGATGCTGCCTCCGCCTGCACCAATTCCTGCGACGTCAACGACCGGGATCTTCACTGGAAATCCTTCGAACTTGCCCTCGGTCGAGATCGCTGGCTCCCCATTCTCGATGAGGCAGATGTCAAAGCTTGTACCGCCCATGTCCACCGAAAGCGCGTTGAGGTTCTTGGTCTGATTAGCGATGTGAGAACCTGATACCGCACCACCGACCGGACCGGAGTTCACGATGCTTACCGCCATCCCGATCGCTGAATCGGGGGTGATCATGCCCCCGCCCACCTGCATTATGCGGAGGTCGACCTTTCCGAACTTCTTGCTGAGCTTCTTGTCAAGTGTCTGAAGATATCTGTCCAGAATGGGCTGGAGATATGCGTTGATAACGGTAGTGGAGGACCTTTCGTACTCCCTGAACTCTGGGGAGACTTCGGATGAAAGCGACAAGTAGGCCTTGGGGTAGACCTCGTTGATGAGTTTGGCGATCCTTCTCTCGTGCTTGGGGTTGAGGAATGAGAATAAGAGGGAAACTGCAATGGATTCCACCTTCTCTTTCTTGAAGAACTTGATGACATTTCTGGTTGCCTCCTCGTCCAGGTGCTTGAGTATCTTGCCATCCCGGTCCACCCTCTCTGGAACTCCTTTTCTCCACCGCCGGGGTACTAGCGGTTCAGGGTTCCTAACGTAGAAGTCGTACAGGCCTTCTTGGGGCCTCTGGAATCTGGCGATCTCCAGTACGTCAATGAACCCACTGGTTGTGATCAGCCCCGTTCTGGCGCCCTTTCTCTGGATGAGGGCGTTGGTGCCGATGGTGGTCCCGTGGACGACGTAATCGACGTCCTTCATCGACGCCCCGCTCATCTTAAGGACGCTACCCAATCCCTTCAGGACGCCCAATGAGAGGTCTTTTGGAGTCGTCAGGACCTTCTCGTAGGTGGTCTCTCCCGTCTTATCGTCGATCAGAACCAGATCGGTAAATGTGCCCCCAACATCTATGCCCAGTCGCATCGGTTTCCTCCCCTGAATCGTGCAAAGAAAGGGTTGGTTCTGGAAAAGGAAAGTCGGTATTTGTAATTATCCAAGAGAGAGGATGGCCAGAAACCACACGCAACAACCATTTTATACTGCATTCCAGATTTCGCAGACGTTGGCAAAGGGGAGAGGAGGTCTGAAATAGCCAGTTCATTTTGGTCCGTCCTCTCGAAGTAGGAAAAGGGGCTTCACAATGGACTTCGATTTCGATGAGGAACATGAGTTATTCCGAAAGAGCTTGGAGAGGTTCGTCGAGAACGAAGTTCTTCCTGTAGCGATGGAGATAGACGAGAAGGGGAAGTTCCCTCATGAGCTCTTCAAGAAGGCTGGTGACCTTGGATATTTCGGCCTGAGGTATCCGGCGGAGTATGGAGGGACCGATGCCGACAGCCTGATGTTCTGCATACTGTGCGAGGAGCTGGCTAGAGGTTCACTGAGCTTTGCAGCGGGAGTCATGATGCAGGCGATGCAGAGCACTCATTTTCCATTCCACGGCGGGACCGAGGAGCAGAAACAGAAGTTCGTGGTTCCAGCTATCAAAGGGGCGAAAGTGGGTGCGTTCGCCCTCACGGAACCGGATTCGGGATCTGACCTGGGTTCGATCAGGACAAGCGCAGTGAAAGATGGCGATGGATACGTTCTCAACGGCACCAAGACCTGGGCCACCAATGCGCAGATTGCTGATTTCTTCACTGTAATGGCGGTCACCGATAAGGAGAAGAAGCTGAAAGGCGTGGATTTCTTCTTGGTCGAAAGGGACACTCCTGGATTCACAATTGGAAAGGACATCCAGAAGCTCGGACTGAGAGGGACTGAAACGGCAGAATTGGCCTTCGAGGACTGCCGCATACCTGGTGAGAACCGGCTGGGAGAGGAAGGAACGGGATACGATTCCCTAATGGCGATCCTGGCAGAGATTCGCATCATGACAGGCGCATTGGCTCTTGGCCTCGGTCGCTCGGCACTGGACATGGCAGTCAAATATGCGAACGAACGCGTTCAGTTCGGAAGACCGGTCGGGAAGTTCCAGGCGATAAGGATGAAGTTGGCAGATGTCGCGACCGAACTAGAGGCCTCCAAGTGGATGGTCTACAACACCGCCTGGTTGTTGGACAAGGGCAAGGAATGCGGAAAGGAAGCGGCAATGGCGAAGCTGTTCGCAACAGAGATGGCCGTCAAGGCGGCAGATGAAGCTTCCCGAGTCTTCGGCAGTTATGGGTTCTCAATGGAGTATCCAATTCAGATCCTGCTGAGGGACGCCAGGTTCCTCATAATTGGAGGAGGAACATCCGAGATATTGAAACTTATCATAGGAAGAGAGCTGGGGTTGTGATCGAATGACATACAAATTCAAGGGAAAGAAGTTCGACGAGTTCGATGTTGGGCAGGAGTTCACCACGGCATCCAGGACCATAACCGAGGGGGACGTCTCAACGTTCGCGGGTCTATCAGGCGACTTCAATCCGTTGCACACGGACGAAGAACACGGAAAGGGAACACCCTTCGGAGGAAGGATCGCTCATGGTCTGCTGGCCGTGGCGGTCTCCACCGGTCAGGCGAACCAATTGGGGATTTTCGAGGGTACGACGATAGCGCTCCTCAGCATGAGCTTCAAGTACACTGGCGCGGTCAAGTTCGGGGACACCATCCACACCGTTCTCAAGGTGGCGGAGAAGAAGGAGACCAGCAAGCCGGACAGAGGAGTGATCACCTTTGACGTTTCAACACTCAATCAGAAAGACGAATCGGTAGTAGAAGGCCAGTGGGTCATAATGCTTCAGAGGGAGGCGAGTTCATGAGATTGAAGGACAGAGTTGCCATAGTAACAGGTGGTGGAAGTGGGATCGGAGAGGCCACCGTGCTGAGATTCGTGGAAGAAGGGGCCAAGGTCGCGATCGTGGATGTCGTCATGGAAGGCGCCAACAAGGTCGCGGAGGCGGTCAAAGAGAAAGGAGGAGAAGCGCTCGTTCACCAGGCGAACATAGTCAAGAAGGATGAGGTGGACGGGATGGTGGCCGCAACGCTGGATCAGTTCGGAAGAGTTGACATTCTGATAAACAACGCGGGCATCAACAAGGACGCGATGACCAAGAAGATGACCGAGGATCAGTGGGACCAGGTGCTGGAAGTGAATCTGAAAGGGACGTTCCTGTGCTCCCAGTCGGCCGCAAGGCCGATGATGGAAAAGAACTACGGCAGGATAATCAACACCGCATCCATAGGCGCACTGGGCAACGTCGGTCAGGCCAACTATTCCGCTTCCAAGGCGGGCGTGATGGGATTGACCAAGACATTAGCACTGGAATTCGCCAGATACGGAATCACGGTGAACTGCATTTCACCAGGAGCAACAAAGACCCCGATGCTGGCAAAGATGCCGGATGAGATCGCCGAGATGTTCATGAAGAAGATACCGCTGAGAAGGTTCGCAGAACCCGAGGAACTTGCCAACGCGCACCTCTTCCTTGCAAGCGAAGAAGCGGCCTACATCACAGGCCAGATCATATTCGTGGACGGCGGGATAAGCGTGGGGTTCTGAGGAGAGCACATGGCTGGAATAATCTCGTACGGAGTATACCTCCCCAACTACCAGATGTCCGGAGATGTCCTTCAGAAAGCTTGGGGGAGACCTGCGGGAAAGGGTACCAAGGTGGTTTCCAACCACGATGAGGACAGCCTCACGATGGCAGTGGCAGCCTCCCTGGTGTGCCTCAAGGACCTGGGAGTGGGCATCATAGACGGCCTATATTTCTCATCAACGACGGCCCCATATGCGGAGAAGATGAACGCGTCGGTCATCGCGACAGCGCTGGACCTCAACAGAGATGCTTTCACCATGGACATCGGTTCTTCCCTTCGGTCTGGGTCCAACGGACTGAAGGTTGCATTTGACACTATATCATCAGGTTCGAAGACCAACATAGTGACGGTGGCATCGGACAGCAGGATGGCGGAGCCGGGTTCGTACCTGGAGCCGTTCCTTGGGGACGGTGCTGTTGCATTCCTGATCGGCAAGGGGAACCCGATAGCGGACATAATTGACTATCACTCGGTGTACGACGGACTGCCGGATGTATGGAGGAAGCAGGATGACCAGTTCCTGCGTCACGATGATGTGCGCTACTCGCGGACCGAGCACTACGGAAGGAACATGATGAACGCCATTGAGGGGCTCTTCGAGGACGGCAACTACTGCGCCGAGGACTTCTCCAAGGCTGTTATCTTCTCCCCGGATGGGAGGAGTCACTTCACCGTGGCCAAGAACCTCGGTTTCCAGCAAGAACAAGTGCAGGACACGCTGATGCTGAGGACCGGTTTGATCGGTTCGGCCCACGGACTCATGATGCTGGCAACCGCACTTGACGAGGCAAAGCCGGACGACCTGATACTTTTCGCCAACTATGGGGACGGTGCCGATGCGTTCGCCATCAGGGCCACCAAGTTCATCGAGGACAATGAGGAGGGTTCGCTGCCGGAAGTCGAGAAAGAGAGGAGATCGATAGGTTCGTACACGAAGTATCTCACTTTCAGGAACTTGGTCGGCAACTTCGAGCTGGAGACGCCATTCACTTCCATCCCGCTCCTCAGAAGGGAGGAAGATCTGAACATAAGGTTGCATGGAAAGAAGTGCAACGAATGCGGCAAGGTGATGACGCTGGCACTGAAGGTCTGCCCCCACTGTAGGTCGGCAAAGGAGTTCATGGACATCAGGTTGTCCAAGAGAGGGAAGATCGTCACGTACAGCCAGGAGCATTACTACCCGACACCCGAGCCTCCGGTAACGATGGCGGTCATTGATCTGGACGGCGGCGGAAGGATCCTGGCCCAGATGACGGACACCGACGCAAGCGAGGTGAAGGTGGACATGCTGGTCGACCTGACCTTCAGGAGACTTCACACCGGAGGAGGGTTCGTCAACTACTCCTGGAAGTGCAAGGCCGCTCGGGGAGGCGGCTCGAAATGACCTTCAAGGACAAGATCGCCATCATAGGGGCAGGATGCACCAAGTTCGGGGAGAACTTCAACATGAGCTACGGCGACATGGTCTTCGAGGCTGCCAAAGAGGCGTTCGAGGACGCTGGTGTCGAAGGGAAGGACATAGACGCCGCGTGGCTCGGGACCGCTTTCCCTGATGCTGGGGTCTACAAGGGACGGTCGGGGATGGACCTGGCGGAACCTCTGGGCCTGTTCGATATTCCTATCACAAGAGTCTCCAATTACTGCGCAACAGGAGGGGATGCGTTCAGGAACGGATGCAACAGCCTGCTGTCCGGGGAAAGCGATCTTGTTCTTGCGCTGGGCGCTGAGAAGCTCAGGGACAGAACCCCCCAAGATAGTATTGTAAGAATGATGGTGGACACTGGCCATCCCATTTATCAGAAGGGTTTCACGGCTGCGGGGACGTTCGCGGTCGTCGGGACCAGATACATGCACGTCTATGGAGATATCACGGAACAGCTGGCCAAGATCTCGGTGAAGAACCACTACCACGGCTCCCTGAACCCGAAGGCGCATTATCAGAAACCGATCACAATGGAACAGGGCCTGAAATCACCCATGGTGGCCTATCCGGTCAATCTGATGGGAAGCTGCCCGACCACTGATGGATCTGCTGCCGTCGTACTCACCCGAGCGGAGGACGCGAAGAAGTACACCGATGATTACGTTCTTCTCAAGGGCTATTCGCTTTCAATATCAACCGGCTGGGACCTTCCTTTCTATGATCCCGATTATGATTTCCTCGGATACCGCGCAACTCAGGTCGCGGGGCAGAATGCATACAAGCAGGCGGGCATACAGGACCCGTTCAAGGAACTGGACCTGGCCGAGATGCATGACTGCTTCAACGTGGTGGAGTTCATAACGTACGAGGACCTGGGACTCTGCGAGAAGGGCAAGGCGAGTGAACTGATCGACAATGAGGTTACTACACTGGGAGGAGAACTTCCGGTGAACGTTAGCGGGGGGCTGCTGAGCTGCGGACATCCGGTCGGTGCTACTGGTGTGAGAATGCTGTACGAGCTCACGAAGCAGCTTCAGGGCAAGGCTGACAAGAGGCAGGTGGAGAATGCAAGGTTGGGACTGGCGCATAACATCGGTGGACCAGGAGCGGTCGCATCCATAACCATCCTCGGAGCGAAGTAGAATGGGAAGTCCTATCAGAGTGCTAATCGCAAAACCAGGCCTGGACGGTCATGATAGAGGAGCCAAGGTCGTAGCTATTGCTTTGAAAGAAGCCGGGATGGAGGTCATATACACTGGCCTGAGACAAAGTGTGGAGCAGATAACCAGCGCCGCACTCCAGGAAGACGTCCAGGTGATCGGTCTGAGCATCCTGTCCGGTGCGCACATGCCAATAACCAAGAAACTGATGAAGATGATGAAGGAAGAAGGGCTCGATGAAGCGATGGTGCTGATAGGGGGCAACATTCCCAGGAACGATGTCAAGAAGCTGAAGGCGCTGGGCGTCAGGGAAGTGTTCCCAACGGGTTCCAAGTTCGACGATATCGTTAAGTTCATTCAATCCAACATTCCTAATTGATGGTCGTCAGTAAGGTGCGAGAGATGAAGAAAAAGGTGGAGCTGCCAGATGTTGTGCTCGAGTCCGGGATAAAGGTCAAGCCGATCTACGGACCGGAGGATGTCAAGGACATTGATTTTGAGAAGGACATAGGTCAGCCAGGGGAGTATCCGTTCACCCGAGGGATCCACAAGTACATGTACAGATTCCGCCCGTTCACCATGAGGCAGTACTCCGGGTTTGCGACCGCAAAGGAGACCAACAAGCGGTTCAAGTATCTCATCAAGCAGGGGCAGACTGGATTGAATGTTGCATTTGACCTGCCCACTCAATGCGGGTTGGACTCTGATGACCCGCTGGCGGAAGGAGAAGTGGGCAGAGTTGGTATGGCCATTGACACTCTGAAGGACATGGAGGATGCTTTCAAGGGGATACCGATAGACAAGATCGGCACTTCTTTGACAATCAACTCGATGGCGCCGATAATGCTGGCGATGTACATGACGGTCGCAGAAAAGCAGGGTGTTCCGGCGAATGAGGTCAGAGGAACTCTGCAAAATGATATCCTGAAGGAGTACATCGGCAGAGGGACCTGGGTGTTCCCTGTAGAACCATCCATCAAACTGATTGGGGACACGATAGAGTACTGCTCCAAGCATGCGCCCAAATACTATCCAGTTAGCGTTTGCGGTTACCACATCAGGGAATCGGGCGCTAATCCAGTTCAGGAAATCGCGTATGCATTTCTAATCGCCAAGGCCTACATCCAACACGTTCTGGACAGGGGATTGGATGTGGATGATTTCGTTCCGAGGTTCTCATTCAACTTCGACATTCACGGCAACCTCTTCGAGCAGATAGCGAAGTTCAGAGCGGCGAGAAGACTGTGGGCGAAGATAGTCAAGGAAGACCTTGGCGCCAAGAATCCGAAGTCGATGCAGATGAAGATGATCGCCGGCGGAGGGGGCGGAGGGTTGACGATAGAACAGCCGGAGAACAACATAGTTAGAGGTGCCTACTACGCGCTGATATCCGCACTCAGCGGGACCCAGACGATGGCCTTGTGTTCCTACGATGAAGCCTACACCATACCTTCCGAGAAGGCAGCTGTGATCTCACTCAGAACGATGCAGATACTACTGGACGAGATGGGGTTGCAGGACACCGTGGACCCGATGGCTGGCTCCTATTACATCGAGAGTTTGACGTGTGAGCTGGAGAAGCTCATCTGTGAGATGATGGACAAGGTCGAGAAGAAAGGCGGGATAGTCAAGGCCGTTTCAGATGGATACATCCAGAGCGAAGTGGCAAGGCAAGCTTTCCTACTGGAGAAGGGCATCCAAGAAGGCAAGATCATCAAGGTGGGCGTGAACAAGTACAGGGAAGAGGAAGAGGAGAGGGAGATCGAGTTCCACGACTACAAGGCAGAAAAGGCTGAGAAGCAGATCAAGAGGCTAAACAAGGTGAAGAAGGAGAGAGATGATTCGAAGGTCTCCAAAGCTCTCAAGGCACTGAAGAAGGCTGCTGAAGCTGGAGATAATATGATGGACACGGTGATCGATGCTGTCCGCGCCTACGCCACGGTCGGAGAGATCACTGCGACGATGAAAGAGGTCTACGGAGAGTTCAAGGAACCTGTGAGGTTGTAGGATGAAACCGCTTTTGGATGGAGTTAGGATTCTGGACCTTTCCCACATGCTGGCTGGCCCGTACTGCACCCTGATGTTGGCCGACCTCGGTGCCGAAGTGATAAAGATCGAGACGCCTGGTGAAGGGGACCGGATAAGACGAATGGGCATCTACAAGATCGGTGGACAGAGCGCATACTTCCTTAGCATCAACAGGAATAAGAAGAGCGTTACGTTGAACCTCAAGTCGGACAGAGGTAAGGAGATATTCTACGAGCTGGTGAAGAAATCCGATGTGGTGCTGGACAACCTGAGGCCATCGACGCTGGAGAAACTTGGTGCGGCATATGAGGAGGTCAAGAAGCACAATCCCAAGATCGTCTCGTGCTCCATAACCGCCTTCGGGCCCACTGGCCCGTATGCCGATCGTCCGGCCTTTGATCTTACGCTTCAGGCGATATCCGGTGCTATGTCGTACACCGGGGAGCCGGGGAGACCTCCGGTAAGAATGGGTCTTCCAATGGGAGATCTGGCTGGGGCGATGATGGCTGCCTATGCTATCTCGTCGGCGCTGTACAAGAGGGAAACGACGGGAGAGGGAAGCAAGTTGGACATCAGCCTGTTGGACTGCATGGTATCACTTCACACTTACGTTGCACAATACCTCTTTGCTGGGTCTCCGATCCCAGAACCCATAGGGTCTGGACATATTTCGGTGGTCCCTTACGGCGCATTCAGAACTGCGGACGGTTGGATCACGATCGCGGTCTTCACAGAGAGATTCTGGAAGAACTTCTGCAATATCCTAGGGATGCCAGAGCTCGCAGCAGACGAGAGGTTCGCCACGAACAACGATAGGAGCAAGAACAGGGAGATACTCATTCCGATGATCGAGGAGAAGCTGATTGAGAAGACAACGGACGAATGGGTGGACATCCTCAGCAAGGAACGGATTCCATGTGGGGCGTTGAAGACGGTCGACAAGGTACTGGAGGATCCGCAGGTCAGGCATCGGAACATGGTCGTGAAGGTTGAGATTCCTGAAGGAGGAGAGACAGAAGCTGTGGGCAATCCAGTGAAGGCAGAGGATATGGAGCAGGAGTATCGGTTTTCACCTGAGCTTGGAGAACATACACGGCAGATTCTGAGAGAACTCCTGGGACTGGAGACGCAAGAAATCGACGCGCTCAAAGCGGACGGGGTTATATAGTTGATTCGGTAGGAGGATGTCTTTGTTTATGATTTCGAGTCAGAGCCAGAATTCCTCCATCGCCTCTAGTAGAATCTAAACTGCGATTTCATTCTCGAACTCCTCTTCTGAAGATTTGTCCGGTTCTTCTTCCTTCTTCTTTCGTCTCTTGAAGAAGAATACAGCCAGGGCAACAAGAACAAGAACCAAAATCACTGCAATCCAGAACCCGATCTCATTGAATATGGATTTTGATGGCCTAACCAGAATGGGATATCTGTCCTTGCAGGAACCAGCCTCAATTTGACGGGGGGAGTCGCCAATTCCATCGCCAGCAAGCTCGTTCTGATTCGGGCCTGAGAACCAGTCATATGCAGAGTAATCGCTCCAATAGTTGCCCCCCGAAGGATAGCCATTGTCCCATTGATTAGTTCCATTGTGATCGTACGCCTGGTCGAGATTGTCTGTGAATTCATTGTGATATATCTTGTTGCCACTTGAAGATTCGATCTGAAGGCCGTAGGAGTTGGAGTATATCACATTGTCAGAGATCGTGTTGTTGTTTGAAACGATGATAGAAATGCCATTACTGTTATCATAGACCGTATTGTAATCAATTATGGTGTTGTTCGACCTAAAAAGGTCAATAGCATAACGGTTGAGGAACCCAGAGTTGCCTGAGATGATGTTGTTATCAGAGTCGTGCAGGGAAATTCCTGTCCTCTGCTCCGATACAGAGTTGTTCGCGATTGTATTGTCGTTGGAATACCCAACCGCTACGCCAGCATGGTCATCATTGACCATGTTAAACTCGCTGTAGATATCGTTGCTGGATATCACGTTACTGTTGGAGTACCACACCCCAACTCCAAACCAGTTATCGTGGATCGTATTTCCTATGATTGTGTTATCGTTGCTGGAGGGATATAGTTCAATGCCATCCCACATGTTCATGAAAACGTGGTTTCCGGAAATCGTATTGTAGCTGGCATACGTGAGCCACATCCCATTGCCATTTCCGCTCACAAGGTTATCAGCAATATAGCAGTTCTGGGAATGGTGAAGCACAATCCCCCCAGTCTTCGAAGACACACCTCCATTTGTGATGTTGAATCCGGATATGTTCACCCAGTCAGCGGTGACGTTGATTATAGGACCCGCGTCACTTCCATCGATTATGGTCGTGTCTCTGTTCTCTCCAATCAGAGTCAGAGCTTTGCCAACTACGATGTGCTCGAAGTACGTCCCACTATATATGTGGAGAGTGTCCCCGATGTCCGAGGCGTCAATTGCACCCTGTATGGTAGAGTAATTGCCGGGGCCTGTTCCCCCCACATAGACAGTATCCGCTGTCGCGTTCTGAGGAAGAACTTCTACAGTCATATGGAAGGAAAGAAGGAACACCGCAAACGCCACGACGAAACTTGCCTTTCTCATTAGACCTCCTCAAGACACTATTCTCCAAACTCCCTCATTGGACTGATGGAATAGAGATATATAAGATTTCACAAGACACTGGCATTTCAGTCAATTCTTCCTATGACTACTCTGTCCGGATCTATCTCCTCTCTCAGGATCTTGAGCTCGTCTTCCGTCGGCGGTCCCAGTTGCTCAAGCTTATCGGCCACAACTGGCTCAAACTCCATGTTCTCCAGAACGTCCTCTTTAGTGACTCCAGGACACAAACCGATCAACCGCATCACTTTGGACTTCACATCAAAATCGAAGAGAGCCTTTGACGACACAACCCTATGCGGTCCGCTGTCTCTCGGAAGTCCCGCATTCTCCCTCGCACCAGGGCCATCCAGATAACCAGGAGAAGTGATGAAATCCACCCGTTCCAGGAACCTCCTCTTCTCATGCTGCATCAGCACGATTGTCTTCCAGCACAAGGAAGCGACCTCATTTCCGCCTCCACTGCCGGTGAACCTCTTCTTGGGCTTCTCATAATCCTTGCCGATGATGGTTGAGTTGATGTTCCCGTACTTGTCGATTTGCGCCGCTCCCAAGAACCCGTAGTCGATATACCCCATCTGGGCTTGAGCCATCATCCGGTTCATGGACATCCAGGAATAGGACCTATAACTGTTCCTCGCATCCGCCATCATGTTCCTTTTGAAAGGTGTCGCGACCTCTGGACCGATAGCGCCATACTCGTACACTTGACAGATATTGGGAGAATACAGCTTCTGAGCCAGTATAGCTGCAATCTGTGGCATTCCATAACCAACGAAGACCGTCCTGTTATCCTCAATCAACCTGGAAGAGAGGCATATCATCTGTTCGACGTCAGTGTAGGTCTTGCTCAATAGTATCCCTCCTTAATCCATTCCGCCTTCTTCAGCTCCTCCATCCTCGCATCCCCACCGACCATCTCCATGTAGTCCTCGTGACCTGAAGTTGAATGAACATACTTGTCGATGTACTCAGCCAGTTCCTCCAGACTTCTAGCGGCGAAGAACTCCTCGAGGTGTTCTGAATCGTAAGAGTAGTAGCCCGGCACAGTCCCTGGATGGGCCCCATAAGGTGCAACCACAACCGCGTTCACCATGTAGTATGGGATCGTGGTCTTTCCGGGATCCTTCTTTATCTCGTCGGTGCTGATAATCTCCTCAGTGGATATGATGACGTTCTTTGATGCTGCCGCGGTCTCAAGCGGAGTTATGCTAGGACCATAGACCCTGGAGTTCCCGTAAACGTCGCATTGATTCACATGAATGATCGCAACATCGGGGTTGATAGCAGGCACTAAAGCGACTTTCTTTCCGGTAAATGGCTCCTCGACCACCTTTGCTCCAGAATGTTTGAAAGTATCCGTCCCCAGCAAGGACCTAGCAGGTAGGAAAGGAACGCCCATCGCCCCAGCTAGATGCCTCAAAGCAAGCGTTCCGTTGGACCAATCGATCGTCTTGACGATACCGTTCTCAATAGCCTCGAACAAAGGCCTCCCGAGACCGGCAAAACCCACATCTATCTTCGAGACACAGCCTCCTCCGACAAGAAGTGTAGTATCCAGCAGAGTGAACTTGGCAGCGATCCACAGGTCCTTCTTCTTCTGCCTGACGATCTCCCTCTCTATGGACATGGGACCTCGAACCATGGAGCTCAGATCATAGCTGATGTAATCCCCGTCCTTCAAGAACCTCCTCACGGCCTCATGTTCGTCCATGACCTTCTCTTCCAAAGCCCTGGTCTTCTTGTCCCTCATCCATTCTCTGACGTCGTCCACGTCCTGCAGAAGCACCTCACCCATTCCAGACTCAAGCACGTCCAACTCATCCACCTCCTACCGGGTAGGAAACAAGTATCTCATCACCATCATTCAGTGAAACGTTCTTCTCGCCGATCTTCCCGTTCACGGCGAACAACACCTCTGGGCCTTCTGGGCTACCTTCGACCCTGTCCCGGAACTTCCTTCCGTATTTGGAGCACATGAACTCGATCAGGTCATCCAGCGTCTCGCCGTCGAACTCCAATTCATCCTTCCTAGTCTTAGTGAGTTCTGAAAAGGTCCCGAAGAACTTGACCTTGACCCGAGGCATCGAACCCTTACGTTGTTTTTCTGATAAAAGACCTTTTCCTAGAGCAAGTGATCTCCCTGCCATTGCAGTTCTGTCATATGCGTCGCCGATATCCCCTTCTTTCTGCACCTAAAGCACAGAGGATGATCCGCTGTGAGTATCTCCCCTTCGCACTCCTCTGCGGCCACCAATAATGAAGTGTCCGTGACGCCTATTCTCCTGAACTCTCTCATATCGAAAATAGTGTCCTTAGGCACGTAGCGCTCATCCATTCGCTTCAGTTCCTGTATATTGTGGTCAATCAACCGTCCAAATTCACCACGTTTGAGTCCCATGGCCAAGTTCGACATTTCCGCAAGTACTCCAGGGGTCACGCAGACTTTCCTTCCAGCTAGATACTGCACTAATAGATCGAAGTCTGTCTGATTGTACCTGCTGACCCTCTTGAATTTCCCAATAAGGCTTTCATCATAAGCTCCCACTAGCAACAACAGCAAAGGGCTAGTATCTATGAGAACCGGCTTGTGAGTCCTATTCAATCTCCTTGACATCGGAGATTTCTTCTTCCTTGTCATCGACTGTGACCTCGTATTGCCTAGGCGCATCATCGAAGACATTGGCTACCTCACAAGAGACTACCCAGAAGTCTTCATCTTCGTCGAAATTCACCGAACTAACATCAAAGATGAACTTGCTTTTCTTGATTTCATCGAAGTATTCCCTAACCATCGTGGAAACTTCTTTGGCATTCAGATTTGGCATCTATCCACACCAACGTGGGCAACGTTCAGAGAGTATAAATCGCTATCGTTCTAGACCCGTCTCACAAAAGATCTTCTCTTGGGAGTGACTTCCTTACCAGCGCATGCGTAGCACAGCTCTTTGGTCTCTTTGAAGTGGTCCTTGCACACCGCGCTCCCACACTTAGAGCACTTGTACACCCTCTCGAACTTCTTGGTGAGGTCGATCCTTCTCTTGCACAACTTGCAGACTGGCATTGAAATCACTTCTTTGCGAGGAGCTTTCTCTTCCCGAGGTCCTCCGCCACGTCCTCCAGCCCCGAGTCAATCAGCTTCCTCTTCTTCTGAAGGCCCGTCTTCGCATCCCAGCCACGTATCCTGTAATAGTGATCGATCATCTTGTTGAGCCTGTCTTCGGGGAACGTCTGGCCTTTGGCCGCGCCCGATGTGAGGGGTTCCTCAATGAATCTCCTGGGCAGGGTGTCGTCCTTCCTCCTTATGCCGAATCTCACGTTGATCGCCCTTTCGAGGTTGACTATCCTGGCTCCCGCCTCGAGCATTCCATAATAGTCCAGTTCCATTCCGGTTGCTGCTGAAATCCATTCGTGGTACTTGATGGAATGAGTATCTTTTCCGCCTTTTGATTTGGCAAGCATCTCCGGGATCGGATAGCCGGCATAGTAGGAAGCATGCATGAACCTGCACGTACCCATAGAATCTGAGATTGCCCCAATGTTCTCGTGCCAGACGACCATGTTGACCTTCCCGCCGTATGTTCTCAGCGTGACCGATTCGCTCGAGCCGAATATCTCCTTTCCGACATCTTCTGGGATTCTCAGCATCTCGAAGACCGGATGCGCTCTAAGATGGTCAGAACCTCTGCTCCCAACTGCGTACCCGAAACCGAACCCCTTGGATGCCCTTGGATCACAAACGATGGTCTCCATTCCCTTGATGGTGGTCTCGTACTTCTGAGCCCCTTTTCCGATCTTCCTGGCTGCTCTCTTGGTACCCAGTGCTCCAAGTTCTCCGAGCTTGCCTTGCTTGTTGCCGATCCGATGCACCATCTCCACCATCGCGTCCCCGTTACCGAACTTCAGGTCCAGACCGCCAGTGTCCTTCTTGCTAAGGATTCCCTTCTCGAACAGTTCCATGAAAAAGGCAATCGTATTACCGCATGAGATGCAGTCCATTCCGTAATCGTTGGCCAGCATGTAGGCGTGAAAGACAGCTTCCATATCGGAAACGCCGCACTTGGAACCGAACGCACCGACGCCTTCGAACTCGATGTTCCCCTTGGTGCCAGCATACTTCCCTTTCTCGACCCTTCCGAACCTCTTGCAACGATTCGGACATGACATGCACGCCCTTCCACCGGGCAGTGGAGTGTCCTTTGTGGAGTACTTGTCCCGGAACTCCTCGCCGCTGATGCCGTCGGCTCCGTCGAAGTCGCCCTCGGTGAAGTTCTTTGTTGCCAGCCAGCCTTGGGCGTTGCCCCAGCCGACGCATACGAGCGTACCCAATGAGGAATGCTCCCCGGTCTTGAATCCTGGATCTTCCAGAATGCCCTTCCATCCGTCCTCTATCACTTCTCGATACCTGTCAATGTCCGCGACCTTGAGCTCTCCAGTGCCTGTTGCAGCGATCGCCTTGAGGTTCTTGGATGCGATGACCGAACCTACACCAGACCTCCCAGCAGCGTCCCAGAAGTCGAATATCACACTACCGTACAGAACTCCTTTCTCCGCAGCTGGACCTATTGCAGCCACTTTGGTATCATAGCCGTTGTGCTCTTCCTGCAAACGATAGTTGGTTTCGAAAACGCCTTCGCCCCACAAGTGTTTGGCGTCTCTGATCTGTACATCATCATCTTCAATTGAAATGTAAACGGGTTTCTTTGCTCTTCCTCGGACAACAATCCTGTCATAGCCAGCGTACTTGATCTCAGGGCCGAAATTGGTGCCGGCATTTGCGTTACCATAGATCCCCGTCAGTGGGGATTTGCTCGCAACGTTCACCCTTCCAGTTGTTGGACCAAGAAGACCGGCAATGGGACCAGTGGATAGACAGACCACGTTCCCAGGACCAAGAGGATTGGTGCCGGGTGAAACGGAATCGAACAGGGTCTTGGCATCCATTCCGCGACCGCCGATGAACCTCTTGCAGTCTGCTTCGGAGAGTTCGACCTTGGTAATCTTCCCCCGAGTGAGGTCGATGTGCAGTTCCTTCCCAGCATAACCTCCCAGGTTGAACGTCATTGGCCCACCCCCGTTCCTTCCGAGACTTTCTCGGCAATGGCCTTCCTCTTTTCACGAGTATACTCTTCGAGGGATTCCACGTGTTTGATCGCACCAGTGAAGCACCACTTGACACACTCAGGTTCGCCGTGGCACATGTCGCACTTGTACACCCTCTTTGCAACAGGATCATGGGAAATCGCAGCAAAAGGACAGGCTGGAATACACAATCTACACCCGATGCAGGTGTCATGATTTATCAGTACAGCACCGGTTTCTAGATCTTCATAGAGAGCGTCCACAGGACAGACAGCAATACAGGGAGCATCATCACAATGTTCACACCCAACAGGGACATCGACCCCTTCCTCGTCTATCTTAACAACGCGGACCCTGGACTTGGTCGGAGAGAAAACCTCTTCCTTCTTGAAACTGCAAGCCAGTTCACACGCTCTGCATCCTGTGCACAAATTCGCATCGAACACCAGTTTGCCCATTGGACCACTTAGTTTCTTTCCAGCTCCGAAACTGCATCTCTGACAATGTCCATTCCCTTTTCAATGTTTTCGACCGAGTTAGCGTATGAGAACCTGATGTGCCCTTTGCCCCGGTTCCCGAAGGCGGATCCGTATGTAGAGACAACTCCTGCCTTCAGAATGTGCATGGCGAGGTCAGTATCGTCGATCTTGAAGTCATATGACGGGAAGACGTAGAAGGCTCCCGTGGGCTTGACGCAGCTGAAGCCGTCGATGGCGTTCAACCTGTCAACGATAACGTCCCTCCTGTGCTTGAAGTGGGAGACCATGTCGGCGATGAAGTCCTTGGGACCCTGCAGACCTGCCAGACAAGCTCTCTGAAGAGGTGTGGACGGGCATGCGATGGCGTAGTACTGAAGCCTGGAGATGTGCTCGATGATATCGGGAGAACTGACCATGTAGCCTATCCTCCAGCCGGTCATGGCGAATGTCTTGGAGAAGGAGTTCAGGTGTACGACATTCTCATAATCTCCCAGGAAGGAATGGTGTTCCCCCTCGTAGACTATCTCGTCGTAGACCTCGTCGGAGATTATCACCATGTTGTTGTCTCGTGCGATCTCTATTATCCCCCTGACCACATCCTTGGGGAAAGTCGAACCACAAGGGTTCGAAGGCGAGTTGGTGATTATCGCTTTGGTGTTCTTGGTGACCAGCTCGTTGATCTCATCCACTTGGGGAATGTAGTTATGCTCGTGCCTGAGCGCGTAGCAGACCGGCTTGGCCTTGTAGAGTATCGAGTGGGGCTTGTAGAACACGAATCCCGGATCTGGGAAGAGTATCTCGTCACCCGGCTCGTAGAACGCCATCGAGGAAAGCGCCAATCCGGAAGAGGCTCCCATGGTGACCATGATGTTGTCCACGGTCACGTCCTTCTTGAACCTCCGCATCCTACCGACCAGGGCCTCTCTCAGCTCGGGCAGCCCGAGCACCGGTGAGTACTTGTTATAACCAGCATCAACCGCCTCCTTCAAGGCGACAGCAATGTGCGGCGGTGGGTTGAAATCCGGCTCTCCAATCCCAAGATGAATGGACTTCTCGTCCGCCATGCCGAAGATCTTCCTGATACCTGATTGCTCAATATTGTCCATACGACTTGAAAACATGTCAATCTCCTCTTTCACTTTCGATTGCACTCATCGTACCCTCTCTCGAACGCCTCGATGTTCATCTCGGCGATTTCGGGGGCAAATGAATCTCGTAGCGTCTGCTTGAATGTTTCGGTCGAAACGGGTATTTTTCCGGTCGAGAACGCTGCACCCAGCATGACAATGTTTGTCGTGAGTGAGTTAATCTCGCAAGCGATCTTATTAGCGTCAAAAACGATGGTCTTCTTGAAGTTCTTCTTGAGGAATTCCAGGAGGTTTTCGACCTCGGACAGTTCTGCTCTGTCCTTCTTTCCGACAGTTGATGGTAGGATAAGATATGAGTTGACCACCACGATTCCATCTTCTTTGAGATACTTGCAGTACCGAACCGCTTCAATCGGTTCCAATCCCACCAAAAGGTCTGCAGTTCCGACCGCGGTCGCAGATGTGCCTTCTTTGTCGAAGATGTTGACGAACGAGCTCACGGAACCGCCCCTTCTGGACATGCCCATATCGCCGTAGGTCCTGACCGAGAGTCCTTCCTTGATAGCAGAGGCGGCAAGAACATAGCCAGCCAGTACCGCTCCCTGACCGCCAACCCCGGCAAGCACCACCTTGACATCAACCGCCACCTAGTCCACCTCCTTGAAGGCTTCCTGGGGACACACCAGGATGTTCGCGCAAGCGGCACAGCCGTTGCACAGGGCGAGGTCCACGTCGATCACATCATCGATCTTACGGAATGCAGGACATCCGAAGAGGTTCAGGCACAGTTCGCACTTCGTGCAGAGCTCCTGGTCGACCTGATACTTCTTGATCTTCTCCCCTTTCTTCAACCTGGTCCTGACGTCCAATAGAACGCACGGTTGTCTGGCGACCACCACGGAAACTCCACTCGTATTGACAGCCTTCTCAAGGGCTTCCACGAGCCCATCCAGGTCCAGAGAGCCGACCACGTCCACAGTGTCAGCTCCACATGCCCTTGCAACGTCCTCGATGAGAATGCACTTCGTATCCTGACCGGTTGCGGTGGTTCCCACGCCCGGGTGCGGCTGGAACCCGGTCATCGCGGTAGTGCTGTTGTCCAGAACCACCACGTTGATGTCTGCCTTGTTATAGACCGCGTTCAGAAGCGGAGGGATGCCCGAGTGGAAGAAGGTAGAATCGCCGATTGTGCACACGATCTTGTTGTCAATGACATGCGAGAACCCGGATGATGCCCCAATGCTGGACCCCATGCAGTAGTTGGTATCGACTGCGTTCAGAGGACTCTGGTAGCCTAAGGTGTAACAACCGATGTCGGAGGGTTTGACGATCCCCCCTTCTTTCTTGAGGCCGAGTTTCTTCTCGACGACGTTGATAGCGAAGAAGGCGGTCCTGTGGCCGCAACCTGGGCAGAGAACCGGAGGTCTGGGAGGTATCAGAGCTTGTGCTTCCTTCCATATTCTATCCGCCCGTTCAAACCTATTGGGAGGTTCCATGCCCATGAACTGGCTAAGGCCCATGACGACCTCTCTGGGTCCTGATTCGCCTGCCAGCGGGATGTGTTCCTTTCCCAGGATCTGCGTGCTTAAAGACCCTTCATGAGCCAGACTCTTCACCTGTGTCTCCACGAACGGCTCCACTTCTTCGACGATAAGAACACGTTCGTTCGAGGCAAGGAACTGCTGCACCATCTTCTTTGGTAGGGGATATGGAGTACCGATCTTCATGAGCCCAATCTTATCGCCCAGGCCCAAATCCTTGAACGCTTCTCTGACCACATTGAAAGTCACGCCGCACGAAATTACCCCGAACTGACCGTCACCTTCTGCCACAATCTGGTTGAATGGGATACTCTCCACTTCCTCCCCGATCTTCTCCATTCTTTCTATGAGCTCTCTTCTCATCCGCCTGGCATTGACCGGAAGATTGACCCATCGATTGGGATCCCGCTTGAATTCGCCCTTCTCTTTGGTCTTCTGGACCGGCCCCAGTGTGATATCTGCTGCCGAATGTCCGATCCGTGTGGTGGTGCGGAACATGACCGGTTGACCCCATTTCTCGGAGAAGTCCAGAGCTGCCTTGGCCATCTGATGCGCGCCCATTGGACCTGGAGGTTCGAAAATGGGTAAGTAAGCCTCTCTGGCAAAGAAACGGTTATCCTGTTCGGTGTGTGAGCTGTGCATGCCAACATCATCTGCTGAAACGAGGACGATGCCGCCCACGGTGCCCATGTATGAGAAGGCTTGGAAAGGCTCAGAGGCAACGTTGACGCCTACGCCCTTCATTGAGACCATGGAACGCAAACCGCTGATTGCGGTGGATATGGCCACTTCGGCGGCCACCTTCTCGTTGGTGGACCACTCGGTGTAGATGCCGTACTTGTCTCCGACGTTGATCAGAGTGTTGAGGATCTCTGAAGCGGGAGTGCCAGGATAGGATGCGGCGACCCGCAGCCCACCTTCGATAAAACCTCTCGCGATGGCCTCGTTGCCGAGTAGGAGCGTTTTCTCCCCAGGATTACCAGCCACGTTTGAGATAGCCATCTCTCCTCCAGACCCCCTTTTCACCAATCATTCAGGTGACATTCAAAGGAATACTAACTGCTCTATTAGTCTTTTTGCAGACGCTCACTCGACCCAGAATCGCCTGAGGCAGACTTCGTCCCCTTTCGGTATAGATTTGACCGTTTCCCATTTCAGGCTCGTTCCCAACTCCTTGTTGATATCGTCCACAAAGGTCTCCAGCCACTTGTCGCAACCGGCCTGGTCCTGATCCATCTTATCAAGTCTTTGATGCCATTCGAACCACGGACATCCAACGTGCTGCGCGAACGCTTCCTTCTCGTCCTTCCCTTCGACGAACTCGGCGTCCTCCCCCATCGCCTGACTACTAAACACGAAGTTCTTGGCGATCTGTTCAGGAAGAGATTTCTCAGGGTCCAGGTGCTTCAGGTAGTTCTTGGCGGTATCGTGCCCGACGATCTCCCAGAACTTGAGAACCAGGTCCAATTCACTGACGTCTGGACACAATTCCTTGGCCGCCCTCAACCATTCAAAGTGAGATGCCCTCTGTATCTGGCTGAGCATGTTGAACTTCTTTTCCAATGGGATATCCATTCGAACACCTTAGATTCTCATTCCTGTCAGGAAGCCTTCCCTGATGGCCTGGGTCTGGTTCCTCGGTGCTGCCGAGTCCCCAATCAGGTACATCTCCTCACAGAAGTCGTACAGCTTGAAGAACAGATCGTCGTTCGACACCATCGTAGCGATTACGACCGTATCTGCTGGTATGACCTGCTTCCCCTCCGCGGTTATGATCTTGACCCCTTCGTCCTTGATCTTCTTGACCCTGGCGTTCGTGTACAGCTGCACGTTGCCTTCTCTCAACTTCTTCATGTACCGCCATCGATAGGATGCGTCAATGTCCATCCCCAGCTTCTTCTGCTCTCCGATGATAGAGATATTGTGACCGCCCTTGTGAGCCAAGAACTGTGCCGTGGATACGCCCATTGCTGTACCGCCTATTATGACGATATTCTCACCCAGTTCCGCCTTGCTCTCAACGACGTCCATGCAATTGACCACGTGTGGCTTGTCGGATCCAGGAATGTAGTCGGCCTTGGGCGTCGCGCCAGTTGCCAGCACGATCGCACCGGGCGTTGGGAGTCCCGTATGAGGCCTGGGAAATATCTTTCGTGAAGCCGTCGTGTTGAGCTCGAACTTGACCCCGTGTTTCTTGCATTGAGCCTCCAATTGCTTGATCGGCCGCATCAGTTCATCATCGCCGTAGGGACCCATGGATGCAGTATAAGCCTGGCCACCTATGTGATCCTCCTTCTCGTAGACGGTGACGTCGTGACCTCTCTCGGCGGCGACCGCGGCGCACTGAAGACCTCCAGGTCCGGCACCGATAATCGTAACGGTTCTCTTCTCGGGTGCTGGCTCGAAGCCATAATATCCCCATTCCGGCTCCCCTTCATGTCCGAGATTTGGTCTCACCATGCACAGAATGGGTTGGTCCCTGAACAACCTGGTCAGGCAGAGATTGCACGCAGTGCAGGGTATGATGTCCTGCTGTCTGTCCTCGGCTATCTTGTTCGGCAGTGCGGGGTCGGCGATCATCGGTCTGCAGGCCTCCCAGAAGTCCAGGTTCCCAGCGGCTATCGCCGCCTCTGGATGTTCCGGTACGAACAATCTGTACGCCATCACAACGGGTGCTTTGACATGCTTCTTAACACGTTCCGCAATGTACAGCCAGCTACCCATCTCACAATCCCTGGTGATGACTGAAATAGGAGACTCCTGCCAGCCTGCCGTGACGCTGTGGAAGTCCACACCCAGCTCATCTGCGATCTTGATGGTCTCAAGGCTCTCTTCTGGAGTGTTTCCACCTCTATCGTCAATCAGTTCTTCCGCGCAAAGCCTGATGCCAACCGGGAAATCGTTGCCCACTTCCTTCCGAATGCCTTTCAGAATGTCTATCATAATCTTGGACCGTCCACGGATGTCGCCACCGTACTCGTCCGTCCTCTTGTTAGTGAATTTGGAGACGAAATTGGCTATCAAGTATCCCACAATGCCGGAGATCTCCATCATGTCGTAACCGGCTTCCACGATCCTCCTGGCACCGTCGACGTGTTCCTGTACGCATTGCTGAATGTCATCAACCGACATCTCCCTGACCGGATGGAAAAGCGGTATCTTCTGATCAACGGCCGATGGCCCAGCACAATACTCCAGACCGACGCCGCCGTACCTCCCGCAGTGCATCAACTGGGCACATGAAAGCGAATCGTTCTCCCGTATGACGTCAGCGATCTTCTTCAAACCAGGTAGGAACTTGTCATCCCAGATACCGGCCATTCCCACGTAGCCTCTGGCCTCTCCTTTCTCGTCAGTATAAGCGCCTTGAGTTGTGACTATGCCAGAACCGCCCTTGGCCTGGGCCTCCATGTAGGCGATCTCCTTGTCCGTTACGAATCCGTCCCTGTCGCAGAAGTTGGTCTCTGTGGATGCGTACTTGATCCTGTTCTTTGCCTCCAGCTTCCCGATCTTACCTGGACTGAAAATATGCGGGTACTTCTCCTCTCCCGGTCTCATGGTTCCTCCTCCTCTTCCCCCGTTAGGCAAATGATACGGATATATCTAACCTTTTCACTCGACCCTCTTGGGCCTGGTGTAGATGACCTTGATGGTGTCCTCGAATCCGTTTACGCATTCGTTGCAGTCCTCATCGTTCTCGGTCTCGATGTCCTCGAGCAGGACCTCCATGCCAAGGGATTCGTACATCTCCACGGACTCGCTGATTCTCGGCTCAGTGGCGCTGAACATCCTCGTCCAGCCTTCTAGTTTCAGATCTTCCTCTCTCGTCATTTGAATCACATCAGAACAGGTCGTCCAGTTCGTCGTTCCCTCCCGGTAACTTCCCATGGACCTGCAGGAATTGTTGGATCAGTTCGCTCTCCCTCTTGGTGTACATCTTGTCCTCTTCCCATACGAAGAACTTGGCGTTTGGACTGGTTCGAAGCTGCTCGTTCAGAGCCTCCTGCATGTTCATTACGCCGGAGATAAAGATTATCATCTTGCTCTCGTCCAGGAGCTGGAAGACGCCCTCTGAATCCGGCACGGTGGCGATGTTCTCCTCGGTGAGCGCGAGCCACTTCTCCGGCGGCAAGGGATTGCATCTGAGCGTCAACCTGAGATTGCATCTAAGACAGCGCTTCGCCTCTTCCATTGCTGAGCTCTCATCATAACCAAGCTCGATCTGGCCAAAACCAGCTCTCTCTTCCATTGACAGTACGGGCATCTTGACCATTGGCCTATCCGCGAAGCCTTCTTCTTTTCCGAGGTGGGGGTCAGGATCTTCTTTTTCCAGAAGCACTTCCTGAATGTTCCCGTCCCCGCCCAAGTACTTGTCCATGGCCATTGCGGCCTTCTGGCCCAAGGCAATCGCATCGATCACGGATGCTGGTCCACTGACCACTTCGCCGCCTGCGTAGACTCCCGGAACGTTAGTTTGAAGAGATCCTTCCTGCACCTTGATGCCGGGACCGACGGTCTCCACTCCGCTACCTTCTAGGAATAACAGATCGGTTGACTGGCCGATAGCCAGTAGGACATTGTCCGTCTCAATGATGGTGGTCTCCGATTCATCGTACTTAGGGTTGAACTTGCCGTCATCATCGAACACTGACATGCATCTTTTGAGCTCTATGCCAGTGATCTTGCCGTCGCTCTCGATTATCCTATTGGGCCCCCATGACACGTTGATCTTCACACCCTCGTCTATCGCCTGCTCGATCTCATGTCCAAAAGCTGGCATCTCGTCCCTAGATTCCAGACAAGCGAGTTGTATCTCCGATGCACCGAGACGCATAGCGGTGAGAGCGACATCTATGGCAACGTTCCCGCCGCCGATCACGACCGCACGTCCTTCAAGTTTGATGTCCTTGCCCATCCTCACGTCCCTCAGAAAATCCAGTCCCCAGAGAACGCCTGGCATATCAGAACCTTCAAGCGGAATCCTCTTGCTCAGCTGGCCTCCGACGCCTATGAAGATCGCATCGAATCCCTGGTCCCTCAGGCCCTGGAAGGTAATGTCCTTTCCAATGGCAGTGTTGGCCTTGAACTCCACACCGAACCCGGCAATGGTATCGATGTCCTTCTGCAGTGTCTCCATAGGGAGTCTGTATTCGGGGAATGCGTATCTCATCATCCCGCCGAACTCGGGAAGCAACTCGAATATCGTAACGGAATGACCTTTTCTCTGGAGGTAGTAACCGGCCGAAAGCCCAGACGGTCCAGATCCAATGACTGCGACCTTCTTTCCCGTAGGAGTTGGCGTTAGAATTAGTGATTTCCAAGCGTTGTTGTCCTGTTCAGTAGCGAATCTCTTCAGCGCACAGATCGCGATAGGTTCGTTCACCTCGTTCCTGGTACATTCGGTCTCGCAAGGATGGAAGCATATGTTCCCCAATGAATAGACGATGGGAGTGCTTTCCCTTACAACGGCAGCAGCTTCGGCGTGCCTTCCCTGAGAGACCAGATAGTTGTACCTGGGCACATCCATTCCAACCGGACATTCTCCTATGCACGGCACGAGATCCCTTTCCCGGTCCGAGATGATCTTCTTGTCGGTGAGAGTTCCGGTCGGGCAAACTTCGACACATGCGCCGCAGAACTTGCAGTTCGATTCTTTCAATGTAGGAGCCACCGGTCCCACGACAAAGGCACCATCACGATAAGTCGAGCCAAGCGCACCCACGCCTCTCAGATCGTTGCATGCTCTGACGCACCTGTTGCACCCGATGCATATGTTGTAGTCCCTCTTGTACAACGGCTCATCTTCCACGACTGGCCTGTCCTTGGGGACATAACGCGGGGTATCCTCCCTGATGCCCACGTAGTCGGCGACCTTCTGTATCTCGCACTTCCCCAGCTCGGGACAGCATCTCTCGTTCACGGGCACGTTCAAGGAACACGGTTCCCGGCTGCACCCTTCCACTTGAGCACACAATAAGCAAGCGTGAGGATGGTCCTTCATTACCTCCATCAGGTTCTCCTGCCGCTTGTCCCGGACGCTCTGGGTGTTGGTACTTACGATCATTCCTTCAGAGACGACACTGGCGCAAGACTGTTTGAGCTCATCCTCGCCCTGAATCTCCACCAGGCACAGCCTGCAGCCCTCATACTCTTGGGGTTCTCCTTCCATCTTCTCGCTGCCCCAGTAAACGAAATCCCCACCCTTCATGCCCTTCCCAGGAGGCAGATCCGGATGGGAGCACAGAGTGGGAATGTATATCTCAGCCGACCTCGCGGCCTCTAGAATGGTAGTGTTCTCGGGAACTTCCACAGGAACATCATCGATGGTCAGTCTCATAGTATCCGAACCTCTGGAGGGAAACGCCTGTCTCCCGATCAGACCGAACGAAAGTTACCAGGAATGCGTGATGGCGCGTGGCTCGCAGGCCTTGATGCAGGGCTCTTCTCGCTCCTTGTCCACTGGCTTGCACGGGCCGCAGGTGTATTTGATCTTCTTCCTTTCTGCTTCAATCACTATCGGAATGTCTGCATCGGACATTGGATCGAACGGGTCGCTGACCATCACGAGTATCTTTGACGGACACGCTTCGACGCACTTGCCACAGCTGTCGCACTTGTCTGTGTCGATGGTGATGTAGTACTCGCCCGAACCGTCCCTATACCCGTAATTGGCCTGCATTCTCCTCACCCTTGCTTCTGCGCCTTCTTCGCCAGGGCCTCTGCGAACAGAGCACCGCCCAGAGCACCTGCGATCTGGGTGTCCAGGTTGACGTCCAGTGCGGTCAGTCCGAGCTCCTTCTCGATCCTCTTGACGACACCGCTGTTCTTCGCTATTCCACCGGTGATGGCGAACTCCTTCTCGACTCCCAAGCGTTCCAGAAGGGTCACGACCCTATGAGCCATTGCGGAGCAATAGGCTGCCAGAACCTTGTTCTTCGGCCAGCCTGCTCTCAACAGACCAGTTGCCTCCGACTTAGCGAACACGACGCACGTGCTGCTGACCGCCGGGGGTTCCTTCTCCACCTTGAACGACTCCTCGCCGACCTTCTCGATGTGAATGCCCAGCAGATCTGCGAAGACCTCCATTCCCCTGCCTGTGCCCGCTGCACATTTGTCGTTCATCAGGAAAGCGGTGACCTTGCCCTTCTCGTCAGTCCTGATGGCCTTGCAGTCCTGTCCGCCCATGTCCAGAACGGTCCTCACAGTGGGGCCGTACATGTAATTGGCACCTCGTCCGTGGCAAGCGATCTCGGTTATCGCCCTGTCCGCGAAAGGCACGTTCACCCTGCCGTATCCGGTACCAACGACATATTGTATCTTCTCCAAATCCAGCCCAGTGTCCTCAAGTGCCCAGTTCATCGCGTTCCTCGCACTGTCGGGGCTGTTGGAACCCGTTCTCATGTTGCTGTAAGCGAAAAGCTTGCTGTCCAGCGTTATGACCGCCTGTGAACTGACCGAGCCAACATCGACTCCGGCCGTGATGAATTCGGCGTCCTTCCAGTCCATCTCGGGGTCCTTCCAGTTGTATTCCTTCCATCTCCAGTACTCTGAATCTTCTGTTGCCATTTCCTAGCCCTCCTTTGCCTTCTTCCGGGCCACAAGAGCCGCGCCGAGTGCCCCCACGAAATCGGGGTCATCCGGGACATTAATGTCCATATTGAGATCCCTCTTCAAGGATTCAACGAACCCGATGTTCTTGGCCAGTCCGCCGATCAGAGTAACGTCCTTCTCTATCGAGAGCCTTCTCACCATCGAGGATATCCTGCTCGCAATCGCATCGTGGATCGCTCTTGCTATGTCCTCTTTGGATGTCTTGGAATGAACGAGTGATACGACCTCTGATTCTGCGAACACGGCACACTGAGCGTTCATCGGTGTCTCCTTGGCTGACTTCAGGGAGAGTGCCCCCATCTCGGTGACGGGTATCTCCAAAGCTCTAGCCATTGCCTCTGTGAAAGCTCCTGCACCTGCCGCACACTTCTCGTTGATGACGAAGTCCAGGACCCTTCCGTTCTCGTCGCTTCTGAGGGCCCTTCCCTCTTCTGCACCAACCTCGATGATGGTCCTGGAACCCGGGAACAGGGATATCGCCCCCTTTGCCGCGGCCCCGACCTCGGTGACCTCGGTGTTCCTGAAGTCGACCTCCTTCTTGCCGGCTCCAGTCGAAGTTATGTGCTTGAGGTCATCCTTCTGGATGCCGGCGTTCTCAAGCGCACTGTTGAATGCGCTGTTGGCCGCCTCATCCAGGTCAAAGCCCGTGGGTGCCATTCCCTTGCCTTTGATCTCGCCGTCGTCAAGGATAACGACCTTCACGAACTTGGCGCCCATATCAATTCCTGCAACGTACATCTCATATCACCCCAAGGGTCTCCATGAAAGTATCCATCTTTCCCATCGTGCCAGCTTCATCGAATTCCCTCTCATCGCCCATGTTCCCTTCGAAGACCAGGACCGGATATCCGGCGGCTTGCAGCGCAAGCCTGTTCTCTGCGATCCCAAGGGACAGGCCCTCGCAGCCCCTGTTGTAATGGAGCATGACGCCGTCGAGCTTCCATTCCTTTGCTATCCTGACCATCATGTCGCTCTTCAACTGTGGATGGTAGAAATGCTGCCATTCGGGTTTGGCCAGGTTCCATTTGACGAGTTCTTCGATCGCCTTTTCCCTGGTGTTGATCGTGACGCCTTTCTCCATCGGTGTGGTCTTGGCCCCCCATGAACCGTCCTCCTTGTCCTCCCACAGCCCGGTCAGACCGAAGGTGTAAAGAGAACCTATGGAAACGCATCCGAACTTCTCCAGATACCTGAAGACCTTGAGGAATCCCCATGGCGGCTGGGTGTCGCTCATCACTCGGGTCCTCTCATTGGCAATCGCGGCGATCCCTCTGTCCACCCTGTCCTGGACCTCCGCTAGGAGTTTGTCCATGAAGTCAGCGTACTCCTTCTTAGCCTTGCTGAGAACGCCGAAAACGTACAGGGAGTACATCGATTTCTCGTCCAAGGGTGCGGGCACGGCCTTGTTCAGCTCGCAAATCTTTGCCCAAGTACTGGTAAGGCGGAACTCCGACTTCACCGCCTCGATCAGCTTGTTGTCGTCATAGGTCCTCCCGGTCGTCTCGACCAGCCAATCAATGCCATCCAGGAGCTGTCCCGCGACGTACTGGACCTTGTTGTCGTTCATTTCATCGAATGTTCCAACCCCGACATCGACCACGAATGACGGAACGCCGCCCTCCAGCTCGGAGGCCACCTGATACCACTTGGCATGGCTGCAACAGATGTGGTCCTGCCAGATGAAGTCGGGTTTCGGGAAAGGTCCGCCGAATGTGAACTTGTTCAGGAGAATCGATCCCCAGTAATTGCGCATGTATGAACACAGGTCCCTTGCATAGCCGGCCGCCTCGGCTGCTTCCAGGCACTTCTTCGAGAACTCCTTGTCAAAAGCCGTCGATGCACCGTAAGGCTCCCCGGTCAGCGGGTAAACGTCGTCACCCAGGCCGTAAGGCACAGCATCGAACGACCATGCACCGCCGGCCCATCTAAGTCCTCCGGTCTCGTTGGCGTTCTTGTAGTCCTCATAATACTTGAACCTCAGCTGCTTGGCCTCTTCCCAGCATTTCAGGGGTTCAGTTGGATATTTGTCTTCTGCCATCTTTCTACCTCCTCAGAATAGGTCCTCCTCCATGAGCATCTCCAGGAACGCTTCAACACGGGTCTGGAACTGTCCTACGGGTACGGTCACATCAAGCTCAAGGAACAGCGTCGGGATGCCGCTTTCTTCCAGCGTCTTCCTGATGATCGGGATATCCAGCTCATGCGGGTCGCAGAACTTCTGCTGCAGCAGTATCGCGCCGCTGACGTTCCAGTCCTTTGCCAGGTTCATGATGTGCGGGATCCTCGATCTCTCCTCCCAGTCCTTGGTCGGGCATCTCGGTCTGTCGATGTACCTCTGTGCGATGGCCTGAAGCCTGTCCTCTCCGTTGGACTCCACCTGATTCCAGAAGTACCTGCTTCCGGTGCAGTGGTCGTCCACCACGATGGTCGAACCGCAGTTCTCCACCATGTCGATGAATGTTGTATCGTCGTCCTCGCTGCCGATGATTATCAGCCTCTCACCAGTGGGTGTCTCCAGCTTCCTGGTCTGCAGTTCCTTCAGGGACTCTTCGACCACGTCGCTGTGCTCGGTCTTGTCTATCATCTGGCTCGAGACGGCCATGTACATCGCTTCCAGGCCGGACATCGGTGGGTCGGCCGCCTTTCGGGTGTCGTAGGCGTCCCTCAACAGACGCCTGTTCCTGTTCATAATCTCTATTCCTCTGTCCAGGTCCTCGTCGGTTATCGTCTTCCCGGTCCATTCCTCGACCGCCTTCTTGAATGTCTCCAGTTCGGCCTTCAAGTATGGAAGCGCCCTCGGGCTCTGGACGTGGTTGGGCATTGGTAGGTAATAGCTGAACGGGACGGGTATGTGCATCTCCCAGCTCGTATACGCCTGCCTGATGTGCAGACATGACTGCGCGATCATTATGCCGTCCAGATAGTCGTACCTACCCTTCAATCCCTGAGCCAGACAGTCCCTGCAGAACGGACAGAACATACCGAAGATATGCGGTTCCGTAACATCCTGCGGCTCATGACTACCCAGAATGCGCACAGGCAAAACGTCGGCTGCCAGGAGTATCTCCTCCGGCACGTAGGTGCAGAAGTAGCCCAGTACCTTTCCGCCAGTCTTCTCCTTCCATTCCTTAGCGTACTCGTGTCTTGCATCGTACCATTCTTTGAACATCTCTATCATTTCTTCATCCTCCTCTCCAGGTTGATGAACTCGCTTCTCTCGAAGCCGATTGATTTGAAGAATGAAAGAAGGTCGGTGGAGTCCCACCTCACCGCCGTGTAGATCTCTCTGATGCCTATTTTCTTGAACCCGTTGAGCATCGCCTTGCCGAGCTTCTTACCTATGCCGCTCCCCATGTGTTCGGGATCGATAGCCACCTCGACCAGCCAGCCGGACTTGTCAACGCCAAAATCCAGTGTCTTGGTCTCTCCGATGATGAAGCCGATGACGTCCTTTCCAGTGGTGGCGACGTAGCACTGGTTCTCCTTGTCCTCGAGCCTCACCAGAATCTCTTTTTCCCAGTTCTTGGGCGCCTTTCTCTTGGTGATGCTCTTCCTTATCTTCCCAGCCGCTGCTAGGTCTTCTTTGCGCATCTTCCTGATACTGCTAGCGCTCATGCCCCGCCTCATTCCAGTCTTATGATCTTGACCAGCTTTCCAACCCAGTCTGGGGGGAGGTAGATCCTACCGCTGTTCCCGGCTTGTTTCACTACTTTCTCTATCATCTCTTGGCCGAAAACCTCGAATTTGGAGTCCTTTCTCTTAGTCATGCCTGCCCCCGAATACGATTACTATATAGTCATAACGTAACTACATTATAACTATTTCTCTCGCATGGAGTGAACAAAGTACCTGCATGTTTCAGAAAGCGGTATTAGAAGGTATGGCAAAGCTCTGTGAGCCCTTTTCGAGAAACGGGGAGAGATGGTTAGATAAGTTGCACTGCAACCGAAGATGCTCCATATAAGCATGATTCAGGCGACCTCACTTTCGATGAATAGTGAAAGGGCGCTCCTTTCCGTCGGGTGCGACAGGGGTCGCCGACACATCCCTCCCACATTCTCCGATTTTCGCCAAGGAAATGTATGACTTTCGCATCCAATAAAGCTGAGTGAAGGCCTTTGAAACTCTAATATCTGTTGATTTGGGATGAGTGACAGAGTGTCGAAACAAGCTCAAATCAGATTTACGATAGACCGGTGCGTTCGCATGCGAATCAGGAACTCGACTGCAGACTCGGAGCGTCCTTGCCTTGGTGTTCGTTCGTGTAGCGATTGGGTCGACTTGATAGAATCCATGACTCGAACCTCATCCGTGCCCTCGAACTCGGTGCCGTCGAACAGCTTCCCAGTTATCGTGAGGGGGACCGAATCACCAGGGCTCAGCATCTGCTTGACCTCGGAACGATTGAACTTCACCATTCTCTCAAGCACTCCGTCCCCGTCGTGGTCCATGATGTAAGAAGTCTCGGACTTTGCGAAACCGTACTTGGGGTTGAGCTCGGGTGCAAGAACGTCATTTAGCAGAGTGGTGCTGGCATCAATGTCTCTTGGATCGTTGCCAGGAGGCAGTTCGATGTAGCAGGTGATCCACTTGCCTTGGCTCTTCAGGTTGATGGTGTCAGGGTCGCAGTCTATCATTGCCTGGAGGTTCTGAATGGGAACTTCCATTCTCCGCATGTAGACGTCTGCGTCTTCGTCTTGTACGCTGTCATTGAGGTCGCTTTGGTCCCACCAAACGACCGCAAGATTGCCATATCGGTCTGATGCAACTTCCGGGAACCACCCATTTAGTCGGTCATTCAAGTCATTTGTCAAGGAGGTGGTGTCTTCCCAAATGCCGTTCAACGAATCCAACTTCCTGTAGAAAACATCGCCTGCGTGCGATCCCGCCCCGTCAACGTCGCTGTGATCCCTCCATACAAAGTGGATGTCTCCTTTCATGTCCATATCGATTTTGGGAGCAAAAGAACCGGCTGTGTCCCCAGGATCATTGGAAACCACGACTCTTGGCTCCCAAACACCGCTTGACGCATTCCACTTCCGATAGAATATGTCAACGTCTAAGCCGTAGCCCAGGCCAGCTTGGTCCATGGCTTCATACCAAACGACATGAATGTTGCTGTAGACATCGGCAACAATTCCTCCCACCTGAGAGCCATACACATCTGTAAGGTCATCATCCGTTAGGTGAACGATTGGGGCCCAAGTGTTTGTGGATGCGACCAGCCTTCTGTAGAAGATGTCTCTGTCCTTTCCATATGTGCTTGCACCCGAGGAATTGGAGTCATCATCCCACACGATATGGACATCGCCCAAGGGGTCGACAGTGATTTCAGGATGATCGAACTTCGTTGTATTGACAGAGACTGTCGCCATATTTCCCCAAGTCCTTGTGGTTCCGTTCCACTTCATGTACTGGATTCCGAACGCTGGTCCGGGATTGCCCTTTTTAAATGCCACATGTACGTTTCCGAACCTGTCTGCCGCTAGACTCGGCGAAGTGCCAGAGCCCTGTGTGTCATTGGGGTCGTAGCTAATGTGCACGGGCGGAACCCAACTTTTCGTACTCGCATCCAGCATCCTCCAATAGATCCCTCCAAATCCGACCCCAGTGAGATCGCTACCATCACGCCAAACTATGTGGATGTTTCCGAAGGAATCCGAAACAATCTGAGGGATCTGTGAGCTCCGGGTGTTGTTGAGATTGTCATCGGTTACGAGAACCCTCTGACCCCATGTCTGAGCAGTCGCATCCCATTTCCTCAGAAACACATCAGTGTCAGGTCCGCTCCCATCGAGTTCGCTTCCATCCTCCCAAACCACATAGAGATTGCCGGATATATCAAACGCAACTGCCGGATATCCGGAAAAGCCGGTATTGTTTGAATTGTCATCGGTGATTAGGATTCTGGGGCCCCAGCCGCTATCGGCTGCAAGATCGCTCGGGAGGGGTGCAAGCACCGACATTATGATAGGGAAGACCATGCCAACGGCCAGCAACTCAGCTCCCAACTTGCCAAGGCTCCACTCATTCGCAGTCGTTCCTTTCATCCTTGCATCCTCCTCCTTTTCCCCTCCCAGGGTCCTTTCCAGATTACAAATGAACTTACTGATACTAAAGCGTTATGAGAACTCCCAACGATTCCCATCGGGAATGGACCCGCTGACATTTCTTCTGGCCGCTTCTGTTTTCACTCTGATCGGTGTGACCGCCGGGGTTGCCACCGGGCGGATCCCTAGTCTGCATGTGAACAGGAAAGCCTGTAGCTAGCTCGAGTGGAATGCTAGATTTTCGGCTACACCTGATACCGAAGAATGATGTGGATATCGATTCGCGTCAAGATTGCACAATCGGGCTCTATTCCAACTCACCCAATGCTTCGTCCTCAGCCAGGTCGTCCGGAGGTGGAGGTTCTTCCGCCATTTCATCAGTGGGAGGCTCCTCCGGTTCTCCGGAGGGTTCTTCCAAGAATTCCTCGACTGGTTCTTCCATTGGAGGTTCGACCGGTTCTTCGGTTGGAGGTGCTTCCATTTCCGGTTCCGGTTCTCCAAATTCTTGAACCTGGGGTTTTCTGCGCAGAAGGCCCACAACGAGTAGGACGACAACGATGATCACGATGATCAGGATCAACCACCAGTATTCCTCGAAGAACGATGGCGCCCCGGATTCGGAAACCGAGAATGTACCACTTGTATCATCGGAGTTGCCGTGCTCATCGGTCGCCGTTATCGTATATGTGAAGTCTCCCGCCTCATCAACCTCGTATTCGTATACATAGACTCCGCCGTCTTCGGTCATGGGCCTGCTGTTGACCACAGTCGTGCCGTCTGGGTCTCGTATGGTGATTCTGACATCGTCAATATCGCTGTCATCTTCGACATCCGCTTCGAAAGCGATTGTATCTCCGACTTCGGGACTCTCATCGCTCACGGTTACATCAATGGTCGGAGGCGTTTGCTCATGGACATCATAGCTTCCTGTCTCAACGGCTGAATTGCTACTGGTGTCTGTCGCGTTGATTTCAAATGTGTAAGTACCTTCGTCGTTATCGGCGTAGGAGTAGTAGTACTCATCATTCCCAGAATCGTAGCTCATGGGGGCATTGGCGACTTCAGATCCGCTCGGGGTCCATATCTTGATTCGGACCTCTGAAACGCCCACGTCATCATTCACGCTGGCGGATATTCTAACGGTCTCGCCAGGAGCTGCAGGGTCTGGGTCCGCCAGTACGTTCGAAATGGTTGGAGGTGATGTGTCGGGAGGTATTTGCACGATCAACTGGATACATGCATCGAAAGCGGAGTGTTGATTGGGCACTATGTCCGAGCCATGTACGCATATCATGTAACTTGAGTCGGCCCAGCCCGCGGTGTTGATTGAGGCGTTTACGGTCTCCACATCACTGTCAAAGGAACCGTCCGTTGCGAACATGACTATGTTGGGCCCGGTCATATTCACCGTGTAGCTGGCATCCAGGATGTCGGATCCGCCCGTAGTATTATCGTGAATAGTGGCAGTTAGGATTACAGTCGCTCCCTGAATTACCGTCAGTGGTGTCGCTTGACCGTCCAAAAGAACATTGGCAATCAATGGTGGCTGCGTGTCTCCTGGAGAGATGATCGTCAGTTGAGCACAGGCCATGACAAAGAACGAGGAATTGTAGTTGGGAGCATCGTCCCAGCCACTTACGCAGATGTTGTATGTTCCACCTGACCAACCGGTCGTATTGATGGTAGTGTTGACGTCCTCCAGGGGACTGTCAAAGGCTCCGTCCATGGGATACAGTACATTAGCATCGTTCCACGCTCCGTCGACAGAATAGTTGGCACCCTGGATGTTCGATCCCAGAGCAAGGGTGTCGTCGATAGTTGCGTTCAAGAATACTATGGAACCAGGAGCAACTGTGACGCCAGGCCCGTTGTTCAGGGTAACGCCGTAAACCCAAGGACGTTCATCGTCTACGAAAAAGGAGGATATCGTCAATGTGGCACAATCACCTACAGTGTTGTTGTTGGGTGTGATATCCCAGACATAGACGCAGATCTGATAGACCCCATCAGACCATGCAGTAGTGTCAAGAGTGCCTGGAGCGGAGGTCACCATTTCGCTGACCTCATCAAAGAGACCGTCAGATGGATTCATGGGAGTGCTACTGGACCAATTCTGTGCCTCTATCGTGTAGTTCGCGCCAGCAATGAATGAATCACCTCTCCATGAGTCGGTAACTAATGCCTCAACGGTCACTGGATCACCGGGGAAGACCGTAGGTGAACCAACACCGTTCAGCCTGACAAACGTGATCATCGGGTATTCATCGTCAACGACTATTATCTGCACTGCGGGCGCAGTGTCGTTGCGGTTCCCATTCGCATCCCACGCATGGACGAAATAATCATAGGTTCCTGCAACGACCGGAACTAGAATACTGATGTTGACGTCCTCAGTGGGTCCATCGAAGGCACCATCGACCGGATTCATGGGCGTTGATGGCCAGGAGTCGATCAAGGGTGCAGTGTAGTTTGCAACGACGATAGTGGAACCGCCAACAAAGGTGTCATCGATTGTGGCCGTTAGTGTGGCAAATGCTGGAAGAGCGGACGTCAAATAGGTGGATGTCGGGGCACCGTCTATCAAAATCGAGTTGATGTCGGGACCTGCGTCGTCGTTAATGGTCAGGGAGGCGCAGACATCGGTCGTGCCGAAGTTGGGAACAGCGTCCCAGCCATAAACGCAGTAGAATGTCATTCCGAGCGGTGGAGAAACGATCGTTCCAGTTACATCTTCAACGGGTGTGTCAAAGGTCCCGTCGGTTGCGCTCATTGGCCAGCTCAGGCCCCAGTTCTGCTGCCCCTCTGTGAAGTTGGCTCCGCCAATCGGGATGTTGCCCGATGCCGTGTCGTCAATGGTCGCGTTTATGAACAGGACAGGTGGCAGAGTGGAAATGCCATAGGTGGGCGCAGCTAGACCGTTTATTGTGACTGACAGAGTTTGAGGCGCGTTCCCATCAGGGGGACCCTGGCCGAAGGTCAGATTTGCCCAAACCCAGTCGATCGTGTCCATTGGATCAGGGTCCATCAGTGGATCAATGACAAAGGACGGCGTTGCCCATCCGCTAACAACCACGTTTGGCACTGGATCATATCCCTCAAGGTACCATCCAGCCGGGACCAGCCCTGAGAACCAGCCCATCTCATCGATGCTGTCGTAAGTGTTGTTTATCTCCATGAGATGCGTCGCTGCAACCGGGATGGTAGAGTTTGATGTGTAGTCGCCACCAATGCTCATGGTGAATGGATTCGTGGAAGCCACGGGTCCGGTCATGTCGAAGCTGAAGAAGTCCGTTCCCGGAACAAGGTCGTAATGGATTCCGTCCACGTAGAGCATGTCCTCTGTGCTCGAGAGATTGGGCTGGAATCCGCCACCCATCATTGAGATGAACCAATCTGCTTCGGACTGGTCAAGGTAGGCGTTCTTGTTCCCGTACATGTAATCTATCATGAACCTGATGCTCTGGTTGTCGTCTGCCATGAAGCCCGTTGTGTTGGCGACCGCATTGTCCCAATCGGAGAACGTCAGGTCAGTGTTCATTTCTCCTGGCGGAGGCACGTCCAGAGTTCTCGTAACCTCTGTTGACCCAAGAACGGTCACAGGAGAGAGAACTGCCTGCAAATCCGAATCATCCATGATCACAACAAAATCCCCGTCGAACGCTGAGAACTCATAGTAACCGCTCGGATCGGTCTGCAATCTCATCATCCAGCCGTATGAGTAGTTGACTGCGGTAACCTCGCCCATGAAGAGCGGAGATCCGGTTCTTCCATCGTAGACATATCCCCACAGTGGTGAGACTGGAAGGGACACGAAGTCGGTGTAATTGTAGAAGTTCGTGAAGTACCAGTCATTGTCGATGGATATCGGAGGACCCATTGGTCCCAAGACCATAAGGTCCATCATGACGGTGAAGGTTCCATTGAGGCCGTTCCTGTTGATGTCGATGCCGCTGAACTGCAGGGTGATGTTTCCAGGTCCTGCCGAGAGGTTCGCAACCTGTTGGATCATGGCGATTGGCATCATCATCGGGTCGAACAACATTGCCTGAACCAAGTACATGCCTGGATCGTTCACCTGGATTGATGCATTGACAACCAGGAACTCGAATATTCCGTCAGGAGGGAAGCTCGTGTCCAGACCGTAGTCGCTGTGGGGTGGAGAGAACGCCGCGGGAGGATTGGGTTCGAAATCGGTGAAGAAATAGGGTGCGGTCATGTGCATGTCCGTATCGAGCAGGTTGAACATGTCGTCTCGCAGCTCAAGGTTGATCATGTAAGGACCATCAATACCGAAGTTGAATATCTCGGATCCTAAGAACCTCAGCTCAACAGTGTGCAATCCAGCGGTGAGGAAGGTATCGACCTGTAAAACCCCGAATGGGCAGAAGCCGAAGATCGTGTAGGGACCATCAACCGTTACGTTCACCGATACATCGACTACCAGATACTCGTACAGCATGTTTCCGTTTGTATCCAGACCATAGTCGCTGTGGGGAGGTTCGAACTGTGCTGGAGGATTGGTGAAGTTAGTGGCCATATATGGGCCCGTGAAGTAGGTATTATTGTCCATCATGTTCATCATGCCGTCAAGCAGGTACATCTCCACCCGATAGGGCCCATCGATACCAGATGCTCGGATTTGCCAACCCTGGAGACTAACATCCAAGGTGTGATTGCCAACAGGCAGGAGGCTCCCGTTGATGGCGGAGCCGATGTAGATCATGCCGGTGATATCGAAGAGATCGCACCCAACGCTGTAAGTGTCTGAGGCATTGGTAGTTATGTTCGCACTGATGATGAGGTAGTCGTAAAGAGTGTCGTTATCTGTATCGAGAGCCCGGTCGCTGTGGGGCGGTTTGAACGTGCCAGGAGGGTACTCGAATTCGGTCGCCAGATAGGGGCCCGTCGTGTGACTGCCTGTGCCCAAAAGCAAACCCATGTCGTCCAACATCATAATTCTGACCTGGTATGGACCGTCGTACCCCGAAGATCGGATAGTGAATCCAGGGTAGGTGAAAGTCACACTCTGGGGACCCAGAGGCAGATTGGGCATGCTAAATTGGCCATCTATCCAGAAGGAGTCGGAGTTGTCATAGAGATCAACCATAAAGATGAACATGCCGGCAACCGTCACGTCGACGCTGACATTGACTATGAGTTGTTCGTACAACCCATTGGGGGGGAAGGACGTGTCCACCGCGTAATCCGAATGAGGCGGATTCAGCGTTCCGTCCGAGGCCCTCACCAGACCAATCAGTCCGGGGATCGTCCCGACAAGAATCAGTGCCGCTACCGCTAGCACGAAAATCCTCATACTATGCTCACCAGAGGGTGCCAAATAGGAGTGTTCTTCTTCGTACATCTATTATCCTCCAATCCCTATTCCATCCACTGACAAACGCCTATGACTCCCGATATAAAAAGGGTTCGGTGGCCAGTTCTGAAACGAATAATCGGGAGATATCGCCACCTCAGATTGGGCCTTCCAAAACAATAAATATCGCAGGTGGCTTACGCCCGAATGGGGAGGAGTACATATGGGGAATTTCGAACCAAAACCGGCAGAGGAGTTCGGCTTCAAGGACATCATCTATGAGAAGAAGGACTATGTGGCCAAGGTCACGATAAACAGACCAGAAGTGTACAACGCATACAGCATCCTGGCTCTGAGGGAGATGGGCGAGGCGTTCAAGGACGCGTCGTGGGACGATTCGATAGCTGTCCTGGTACTGACCGGAGCAGGTGACAAGGCGTTCTGCACGGGCGGGGATGTGAAGGAATACGCAGACAATTACACCGTCAAACCCAGGGACTTCTGGAAGTGGATGGGCGATTACAATTACGCGCACGACATGCTGCGCAACTGCGGGAAGCCCACGATAGCAAGGGTGAATGGAGTGGTGGCTGGCGGAGGAAACGAGTTCCATATGTCCTGTGATCTTTCGATAGCTGCGGAACATGCGACCGTGCTGCAAGTGGGAACAAAGGTCGGCTCAGTGGCGGCCGGTGGTGCGACCCAGTTCCTGCCCATAATCGTGGGGGACCGAAGGGCCAGGGAGATCCTGTTCCTTTGTGAGAAGATATCGGCAAAGAAGGCGATGGATTGGGGACTGATCAACGAAGTCGTGCCTTATGAGGAATTGGATGCCGCCGTCGACAGGATGACCGCGAAGCTGATAGACAAGTTCCCGGAGTGCATGAGATACACCAAACAGCAGGTGAATTTCTGGAAGGACCTTTCGTGGTACCAGACCGTTGGACACGCAAGAGATTGGCTGTCGGTGCATTTCTCCAGCTATGAGACGTGGGAAGGGATGAAGTCCTTTGTGGAGAAGAGGGAGACCGGCTACAGAAAACTGAGAGATCTGGCGGCTGAGGGAAAATCATCCGAGTTCGTGTGGGGACCTTACGAGAAGGAGTGTGGCAAGTGTGGCGCAAAAGGGATCCCCGATATGTTCGAGTACTGCGGACAGTGCGGTGAGAAGCTCTAGGTCACTTCTTCCTGAAGCCCATGCGATTCGATTTTATCTTCAAAAGCACAATGCTGGCCCCAATCGTGAGAAGTGCGAAGACAACAAGGAAGGTCAATTGGACCCAGACCTCGATCGGCCCCCAACCCCTGATCATCACGGACCTGAGGGCGTCTGCCAGATAGGTCAGGGGAATAAGCGATGAGACGGGTCTTATGAATCCAGGCATTGATTCGATGGGCCAAAGGATGCCTGCCAGCAGAATGGAGGGTGTGAATATGAGAGGAACGAACTGGATGGCCTGGAACTCGTTCTTCGCCAGCGTGGACAGCAGGATCCCGAGACCCAGTATGCCTATTGCGTAGATCACGATCAGAGCAAGAGCAAAGAAGATGCTACCCACGAAGGCTATGTTGAACAGAAGGCTTGCCACTGCCACCAGTTCGATCGACTGGAAGAGCGCGATCAAGCTGAAGGTCATTGTATAGCCCATGACGATGTCACTGGGTTGGGCTGGAGAGACGAACAGGCGGTCAAGTGTGCCATTCGTTCTTTCCCTGACGAAGGCGACAATGGTGAGAATGATCGTTATCATGGTGGTTATCAGGCCGATTATCCCCGGAGCGAAGAAATCTATGAAGCGGACGTTCTCGCCGTAAACGTGATTGGTATTGATCAGAGACGACATGGAGAGATCTGGGTTATGCTCCTCAATGGTCTCGAATATCGCACCGTTGACCTCCGCTACGATACTGGACGCGACCTGGGAATTGCTGCCGTCAAGATGTAGCGTCATTACCGTGTCTGGCATGCTGTCATTCTGGGTCCCGAGTATCCGCTGTTGAAGGGAAAGACTGAAGTTCAAAGGAAAGTGAATCACCGCCCATGCTTGGCCATCTTCCACTTCCTCGAGGGCGTCATCAAGATCGTCCACATACTCGAGCGAGAGTTTGTTGGTGTCGATGTTATCCAAGACCGCCTCTGAGAAGTACAGGGTGACAGGCCCTGAGATGTTGGGCAGAGAAATCAGAACTCCGTTGTCCTGATTGACAACAATGGTCCTAATGTTCTCGGGTTCACCGGCGAAGGTGTAACCAAAGAGAAAGATGAACATAAGGGGCATCATCACGATCATCCCGACGGTCCTTCTGTCATGACTTATCTGGCGCAGGATGTTCTTGGCGATTGCAACGCTGACTCGGAGGCCCATCACTTCTCCCCCCTGAGATACCAGAGAAAGGCGTCCTCAAGGGATGGCTGTCCGGTCTCTTCCTTCATGTGCGCTGGTGAGCCGACAGCCACCAGTTTGCCGAGCCTGATCATCCCGACCCGGTCGCACCTGTTGGCCTCGTCCATGTAATGCGTCGTTATCAGAACAGTCACACCTTTGCTGGCCAGGTCCTTGAAGTAACTCCAGAAAGAACTCCGGAGTTCAGGGTCCACACCGACCGTCGGCTCGTCCAAGAGGAGAAGCTCAGGTTCATGGATGAGGCTTACGGCGAGGGACAGACGGTGTTTCATCCCACCGCTCAGGTTGTCCACAATCTCGTTGCGTCTGGCTTTGAGATCGACGAAATCAAGCATCTCCTCCTCCCTCTTGGCAATCGCATCCTTCGACAATCCGTAAATCTCACCAAAGAACTGGATCGTCTGCTTGACGGTCAGGTCCAGGTAGAGAGCGGTTTCTTGGGGCATGTAGCCAATTCTTGGAAAGATGCTGGTATTGGGGATCTTCTTACCGAGGACGTACGATTCGCCGGAAGTGGGCTTTAGTAGTCCGCAGAGAATCTTTATTGCGGTGGTCTTGCCGGAACCATTGGGTCCGATGAACCCGAATATCTCGCCCTTTGGTATCTCAAGGTTCAGGTCATCAACCGCGGTCAGATCTCCGAACTTCTTGACCAGGTTCTTGGTGACGACAACGTTCTTCATTCTTTCCCCTTCTGCTCAAGAGCCGACACAACCCTCCTTGCCCTCTCTATCGCCTTCCTGGTCTCTGAAACGACGACCGCGTCTTCAGCTCCGAAAAGTGTGGGATCGTCAAAGAGTTCCTCGCCCGGATCCTCCTTCGCGGTTTTCCTGTAGAGGTTTCTCCAGCGTTCGGAAAGGTATGTCGGTGGATTGGCCTCGATCATCCTTGCGAAAAGAATGGTCCATATTCTGGAGACCGACCGAGATGAATAGCCTCCTCCTCCCAAGCAGACCCATCGGCCGTCACATACATCGTGGGCAACCTTGTGGAAGGTCCGTGCTAACATGTCATATGATTTTGTGGTGAGATTGATGTGGCTGAGGGAATCATCGAAGTGCATGTCCACCCCGAACTGAGTCAGCAGGATGTCCGGTTTGAAGGCACGTGCCAATGGTGGAAAGATCTCTTCGAAGGCCTTCATGAATGATTCGTCATGGGTATCTGGCCGCAGGGGAAGATTGCAGGTGTACCCTTTTCCCTCGCCCTCACCGGTCTCTTCAGAGTGACCCGTCCCTGGATAGAGGAACTTCCCACTCTCGTGTATGGAGAAGTTCATGACGCTCGGATCATCATACAGCGCGATCTGAACGCCGTCCGCGTGATGTGCGTCGACGTCCGCATACATTATCTTGCTGACCGAGTGTTCCTTCTGAAGGTGCCTGATGGCGACCACGACATCGTTGTAGATGCAGAACCCGGATGCCCTCTTCCTCAACGCATGATGGAACCCGCCCCCCATGGAGAAGACGTGCTGGACATCACCGTTCTGTACCATATCACAGGCCTTCAGCGTGCCTCCCAGGTGCAACAATGAAGCCTCATGCATACCTTCGAAGACAGGGTTGTCCCCAAGTCCAAAACCGTAACGGAAAGAATCGGGATGATGTACCCCGGACGAGAGGTCCTTGACGACGCTGACGTATTCCTCATCATGGGCCAAGAGGACTTTTTCCTCATTCGCCATGGTCGGCTGAACCACCTTCACATGCGGCCTGTCCACCAATCCAAAATCCTTGATCAGTTCAAAAGCCAACTTCATCCTCAGCTGGTTCAAGGGATGAAAGGAGCCAAAATCGTATTTCAGCAAGCCATCGGAGTAGATGAGACCGTATTCAGCCAGTCCGAGCACCTCACACGAAGTATGGCACTACAAACGGACGGCATATATAATTCTGTCACCCTCAAATTCTTTCAAATTGATACTGACATCCTGACCTACAGTGATGTCCTCTTCCTTCGCCTCGTCCAGCCAGCCCAGGAGCCTTCCGCCTCCCTCCAGTTCCACCATGCAGATCGTGTACGGGACCGCGTCCTCGAAGCCGGTCGGACCGATGTGGATCGTCGTGTAGGTGACGATCTCCCCCTTGGGATCCCTGACGGTCCATTCCATATCGTCTGACATGCAGTTGTCGCAATCCGCCCTTGGTGGGAAATGAGGTGTCCCGCAGTTCTTGCACTTGGTGCCGGCGATCTTGCCATCTTCCAGATATGTCAGGTATTCCTTGATCTTCGAAGGGGGTACAAAACTGATCTTTCCTAATTCCACGCTTATCACCTCGAGAATATATTGACGAAGCAGTACTGTCCAATCCCTCCGACGTTGTGCATCAGAGCGTATTCAGCACCGTCCACCTGCCTCTTACCGGCCTCACCTCTGATCTGCTTGACCGCCTCTACGGCCATGGATGCACCAGTGGCACCGACCGGATGGCCCTTGGCTTTGAGACCTCCATCCACATTCACCGGCATGTCACCGTCCTTGTAGGTCTGACCTTCTTCTATGAGCTTGGAACCCTCTCCTTTCTTTGCCAGTCCCAGGTCCTCGTATGCGATGATCTCGGCAATCGTGAAGCAGTCATGCACCTCTGCGAGGCTCAGGTCCTTGGGTCCGATCCCGGCCTGTTTGTAGGCTTGTTTCGACGCTTCCACTGCGCTTGGTATCGTGTTCAACTTCTCCCTTCTGAGAACGGACATGGACGCACTTGCAGCCCCCATTCCCTTCAGCCAGACCGGTGTGTCGCTGATCTTCTTGGCCTTCTCCTCGCCGGCAATAATCAAACATGCAGCCCCATCGGCGTTCCCGCAGCAGTCGTACAGCTTCAACGGGGATGCAACGGGCCTAGACCCCAATACCTTCTCCAGCACGATCTCCTTCTGGAACATGGCGTTCGGATTGTCCACCCCATGCAAGTGATTCTTCACAGCCACCATGGCCATGTGTTCCTCTGTCGTCCCATAATCGTACATGTGCCTCCTTGCATACATCGCGTAGTATCCGGGGAATGTTGTGCCGAACACCGATTCCCATTGAACATCTCCGACCCTGCCCATCAGAGCCAGGATCTCGGGTGTCGTGAGCTCGGTCATCTTCTGCAGACCCAGAACGGCCACGACGTCGTACATGCCGGACTTAATGTAGGCTACGGCGCTGTGAAGAGCCGCGCTACTTGATGCGCAGGCAGCTTCAACCAGAAACGTCATCTGCGGGTTCACACCCAGATACTCAGCGACCACGCCCGAAATGGACCTCTGTTTGTGATACTCGGGTGATGAACCGATTATTGTCGCCTTGATATCATCCTTGGAAAGACCCGAATCCTCCAGAGCGTCCCTGAAGGGCTCGAACGCGAGCTCCTGAACGGTGTTGTCCTCTCTCCTTCCGAACTTCCCGTGTCCTATTCCAACAACTCCAACCTTCATCTTAACCACCTAGATGTACTGACCGCCATCGACCTTGATCACTCCGCCAGTGATGTGCCTGGACTTCTCGCTGCACAGGAAATTAACAACATTGGAGACGTCCTCTGGATCGCCGATCCTTCCGAACACGGTCTCGTCCTTTGCGATCTGCATGTACTTCTCTGGGATCTGGAGCATCATCTCCGTCGCGATCATGCCCGGAGCGACAGCGTTGACGTTCACATTTGATCTTCCCATTTCCTTTGCCAGCGCCTTGGTGAGCGCAATGATACCGCCCTTGGATGCGGAATAATTCGTCTGCCCGAACTTCCCCCTGAGACCGTTGATGGATGTTATGTTCACGATCTTTCCGTGTCCCTGCTCCTTGAATATGGGTGTGGCCGCCCTGATGTAGTTGAAGTAACCTTTGAGATTGACCTCCATGACCCGGTCCCACTGTTCCTCGGTCATCTTCCATATGACGCCGTCCCAATTGATTCCAGCGTTGCAGACCAGAATGTCCAGGCCTCCGAACTCCTTGACGACCTGCTGCACCATCTTCTGAGCGTCGTCGAAGTTGGAGACGTCCGCCTGCACCACGAGCCCCTTCCGACCCATCTTCACGATCTCTTCCGCCACCTGCTTTGCTTCGGTGTCGTGCTTCCTGAAGTTGAGCGCAACGTTAGCTCCCTCCTCTGCAAGGCCAATGGCAATGGCAGCACCCAAACCGACACTGCCTCCTGTCACTATAGCGTTCTTGTTCTCTAGCTCCATTCCTACCCCCTAACCCTACAATTTTAATAGACAGTCATTGATAATGCGCTACCTTTATTAAACGTTTTGAGGAGTGGGAGGAAATGGCTCGGGAAGAGAAGGTCATTGGGGTTGACGAAGCGGTGGAGAGATTCGTCCAGGATGGTTGCGTTCTAGGCGTCGGTGGGATGCATATGCACAACAACGCCATGGCGGTCATCCGGGAGATAATCAGGCAGAAGAAGCGCATCAAGAGGTTGGTCACGAGTCCCTCTGCTTGCACGAACGCTGACATGTTGATAGGGGCGGGATTGGTCGAGGAAATCTACTGCTCCTATGTTGGATTCGAACACCTTGGACTGGCTTTGAACTTCAGGAAGTTCGCGGAGAGCGGACAGCTGAGAGTGAGGGAATGCGACGAGGCGTTCTCTGTATATTCGTTGAGAGGTGGAGCCAGTTCCCTTCCTTTCCATCCGTTGCCAAAGGGTCTGGAAACGACATCGGTGCCCAAGTTGAACCAGGAGGATTACAAGGTCACAAAGGACCCTTTCACCGGGGAGGATGTTCTCTGCGTGAGATCGGTCCAGCCGGATGTATCGATCGTGCATTGTCAGAAGGCGGATGCGTATGGGAATGCGATCTTCGAGGGCAGCAAGTTCACTGACTTCGACATGATAAAGGCCAGCGACAAGGTCATACTGCAGGTGGAGGAGGTCGTCCCCAACGAGTACGTTCTTCAGAAATCCCACAGGATAGACGTGCCTGGCATGCTGGTGGACGCGATCATTGACGCCCCATTTGGCTGCCATCCAACGGCTTCCCACAAGTACTACACCTACGACGAGGACCATCTGAAAGAGTACCTGAAGGCCAGCAAGGAGGATTTCTCAGTTTATCTTGATAAGTATGTGTACGGCATAAAGACGAACGAGGATTATCTCGAGGTGATCGGAGGTCGGGAGAAGGCCACCCAGCTCATGGAGCGTGATATCCCATGGTAGATGTCACAAAGGGAGAATTGATGGTCACCGCCCTGGCCAGGGGTCTCAAGGACAAGGAAGTGGTCATCATGGGGGCGTTCAGCGCACTGCCCATGCTGGCCAGCCGAGTTGCCCAGCTCACTCACGCGCCGAACCTCACCTTCATCTGCGGGGGGAGCGGGGCCGTGAACCCTGTTCTGGAACCTCTACCATATTCGTCCTGCGACGACAGGCTCCTGAAGGCTGAGTGTATATACCCACTGCCTGACGTGATAGACCTGGAGGCAAGACCAGAGATCGACGTTTTCTTCGCCGGGGGCCTCCAGATCGATGCCAAAGGCAGCTGCAATCTTGTCGGGATCGGTGAGCCGGGACAATTGAAGTTGAGAGGACCTGGTTCGGTTGGTCTCCCGTTCCTTTCCAGAGCGAGGAGGTTCATAATCTACAGCATGGCGCACAACACCAGGAACTTCGTGCCGGAAGTGGACTTCATCAGCGGTCCTGGATTCATAGATCAAGAGGTCCTGAGCAGCGGACCGTCCATGGTGGTAACGCCGCTGTGCGTGATGGATTTTGAGAACAAGAAGATGAGACTGAAGTCCCTGCATCCAAGGGTCACGGTGGAGATGGTGACAGAGAACACTGGATTCGATCTCATCATACCGAGTGATGTTGGTGAGACCCCTCTGCCCACTCAGGAAGAATTGATGCATATGAGGAGAATAGACCCAATGGGTGCCGCGAGGGACAGCGTACAATAGCGTGTCTACGGAATGGCAATCGAACGAATTAGCGAAGCATCGCCCCTTTCCAGGAGCTCAAAACCTTCGTTTATCTGGTCCAGTGGGTATTGATGAGTGACTAATGGCTCCACCTTCAACTTCCCCGAACTCACTAATTCTATGATCTTGGGGAAATCCTGCAGACCGCACCCGAGGGAGCCTTTCATCTCGATCTCCCTGAACATCATCCTGCCAGCGTTGATCGTGATATCCTTGTGAGTGTAACCGACGACCACGACGGTTCCGCCCCATTTGACCGCCTCATATGCCTGCTGGATGGTGGCGGGTATCCCGATGACCTCCATGGCAACGTCAGCGCCTCCGCCGGTAATCTTTCTGATCTTCTTGGCCACATCCTCCTCGTTCTTGCCGTTGATGGTCTCCGACGCGCCAAGCTTCTTCGCCATCTCGAGCTTCTCGTCGAAGATATCCACCGCTATGACGCTCGCTCCGACGACACTGGCCATCTGCACTGCCGATAGTCCTACGCCTCCGCAACCGAATATCGCGACGGTCTCGCCGGCCTTCACCTTCCCCCGGTTCACAACCGCATGATAGGGCGTTGATATGGCATCTGAGATGATACTGGCCTCTTTCAATGGAACGTTTGACGGTAGATGGAAGATGCTATCGGCAGGAACAGAAACATACTCGGCGAATCCACCATCCCGATGATTCCCAACCATGATCTGGTTGGTGCAAATCGTTCCCCTACCCTGCCTGCACCAGGTGCAATGACCGCAAGAGAAAACAGGAGGTATCAACACAGCGTCGCCCTCCTTGAAATGCTCCACCTTCTCGCCGGCCTTCTCAACGGTCCCGCTGATCTCGTGCCCCAGGATTATCGGAGGCTTCTTGAACGTCGGAACACCGTGGAGGTAATGTATGTCCGTCCTGCACAGACCACAAGCCGCAACCTTCACCAGGACTTCGTCATCTTCGATCGCTGGAACTTCCACATCCTCTATCTTCAATGGCTGACCCTTCTCGTAGAAAACGGCTGCTTTCAACCTTCCACCCCCTTCGTCAGAGGAAAAGAATGGAGGATATTTAGAGTTAACCGCAACAGGCCCCCAAACTAGATACCTTGATAAACGAAAACCGACTTTCGTCACTCATGCTTCGCAGACTCATTCCTGTGTTCAATCCGAAGTCCATAGCCATCATAGGCGCTTCGAGGAAGAAGGGCAAGATAGGGAGGGAGCTGCTTCACAATCTGATAGACTATGAGTTCCAGGGCAAGCTTTTCCCGGTAAACCCGTACGCTGAAGAGGTTCATTCGATCCCGGCCTATCCATCGATCCTTGACGTTCCAGATGAGGTGGACCTGGCCGTCATCATCGTCCCTGCCGAGAAGACCCTGGAAGTAGTGAAGAACTGCGGAAAGAAGGGCGTCAAGGGCATCATAATGATAACCGCTGGCTTCAAGGAGACGGGAGAAAGAGGAGCCAAGCTGGAAAGGGATCTGCATAGAATCCTCAAGAAATATGGGATCTCGATGATCGGACCCAACTGCATGGGGATTATCAACACGAACGAGAAGGTGAGCATGAATGCGACCTTCGCTCCGACGCAGCCCCTCAGAGGGAGGATATCGTTCATGTCCCAGTCTGGTGCTTTGGGAGCCGCGATTCTAGATCACGCCGACAACATAAAGGTCGGGTTCGCCAAGTTCGTCAGTCTGGGGAATAAGACGGATGTCTCTGGTAACGATCTGTTGATGGCCTGGGAGGACGACCCGGACACCGACATCATACTGATGTACATCGAGAGCTTCGGCAACCCAAGGAACTTCGTCAGGATAGCGAGGAGCGTCACGGCCAAGAAACCGATAATCGCTTTGAAGTCGGGGAGGACAGAAGCGGGAGCGGCCGCCGCTGCAAGTCACACGGGAGCACTGGCAGGGCTGGATGTTGCTACGGATGCCCTATTCGAGCAGTGCGGAGTACTGAGGGTCAGTTCGATCGAAGAGCTGTTCGATATCGCAATCGCTTTTGCCAATCAACCTCTGCCCAAAGGGAATAGGATCGCGGTCCTCACGAACGCCGGTGGGCCGGCCATCATGACCGTTGATGCCATAGTGGGTGCTGGTCTGGAAATGGCCAAGCTCGGAGAGAGAACGAAGCGCAAGCTCGAGGACATCCTGCCGGAAGAAGCAAGCACCAAGAATCCGGTGGATATGGTGGCTGCAGCAGGACCGCATGAGTACGAGCACGCTATGAGAGCCATCCTCGCAGACAGGAGGGTGGACGCTCTGATAACCATCTTCGTTCCCCCAATAGTCACCAAGGAGATCGAGATCGCCCATGTGATAGCAAAGACGGCCAAGAAATACAAGAAGCCAGTGCTCTCATGCTTCCTTGGCAGAACCGAGGATTCGCCCGGGTTTGTGCACCTCACTGAACACGGAATGCCATCTTACATATTCCCCGAGAGCGCTGTCAAGTCGCTGTCCTCCATGGTCAAGTATCGAACATACCTGGAGAGAGAAAAAGGGAAAGTTAGGGCGTACAGAGTCGATAGGAAGGTTCCAAAACGCATCTTCCGAAAGGTGGCAAAGGAGAAGAGGACCTGGCTGGCCGAACTTGAAGCGTTCGACGTCCTGAAATCCTATGGATTCAAGACGGTGACGTCCGAAGTGACTGACAACCTGGAAGACGCGAAGAAACTGGCTAAGAAGATCGGCTACCCAGTAGTGATCAAAGCATGCGGGGAGGGTATCATCCACAAGACCGAGATTGGTGCGGTCATGCTAGACATCGAGAACGAGGAGGAGCTGGTCGCCAACTTCAAGGAGCTGGTCGCCAACGTGAAGAAGGCCGGACACACCGCGGACTGCATCCTGGTGCAGGAAATGGTCAGGGGCGGGAAAGAGGTCATTCTTGGGATGAAATACGACGATCATTACGGGCCTATCGTGATGTTCGGCACCGGTGGAATCTACGTGGAATACCTCAAGGACGTTGCATTCAGAGTTGCACCGCTCACCGACGTGGACGCAAAGAGGATGGTGAAATCGATAAAGTCCTATCCGATCTTGGAAGGTGTCAGGGGTGAGAGCCCATCAGATGTGGACAGCCTGATAGAGAGTGTTCTCAGATTGTCTCAGATGGCTGTGGAGTTCGAGGAGATCGGCCAGATGGATATCAACCCGATAAAACTGTTCGAGAAAGGGGATGGATACAAGATCGTGGATGTGAGGATAGCGCTCAGGGACACGAAATAGGATTACTTCAACAGACTTCTGGCAATCACAAGTCTTTGTATCTCGCTCGTTCCCTCAAAGAGCTCGAAAATCTTCACGTCCCTCATGAACCTCTCGACCGCGTATTCTTTTGTGTAACCGTAACCGCCGTGTATCTGGACTGCATCGATCGCTATCTTAGTAGCTATCTCGGAGGCGAAGAGCTTGGCCATGCTTGATTCCGTGGTGTACCTCTCTCCACGGTCCTTCTTGGCTGCTGCCCTGTAAAGCAGCAGTCTTGCTGCCTCGGTCTGAGTGGCCATGTCTGCCAGCTTCCATTGAATGGCTTGGAAATTGGATATCGGCTGACCGAACTGCTCCCGTTCCTTGGAGTACTGCACACTGAGTTCCAAGCAACCCTGAGCGACACCAACGGCACACGCCGCGATTCCTATTCTTCCCCCATCCAGAGTGCTCAAGGCGATCTTGAAGCCCTGGCCTTCCTCACCTAGGAGATTCTCTTTTGGGATCCGACAATCCTCGAAGATCAATTCCACGGTGGGAGTCCCCCGAATCCCCAGCTTCTCTTCGACCTTGCCAACTGAGAACCCTTCGGTTTCCTTCTCCACCAGAAAAGCACTCAGACCCCTTGTTGGGTCCTCCCCAGTTCTCGCAAAGACCGTCAGGGTATCGGCAATGCTGCCGCTTGTTATGAAGAGCTTGTTGCCGTTGATGACGTATTCGTCCCCTTCCAGCTCAGCCTTGGTCCTGATCCCGCCGATGTCCGAGCCAGCACCAGCTTCTGTCAACCCAAAACAGCCATATGTCCTGCCGGAGGCCATGGGCACAAGGTACTTCTGCTTCTGCTCCTCGGTTCCGTACTCGAGTATCGGCCAGCAGTTCAGAGAATTGGCTCCTGACAACAATGCAGCGGTCGACGCGCAGACCCGAGCGATCTCTGAGGTTGCGATTGCATAACTCACATAATCGGTGCCCGATCCGCCGTATTCCTTGGGAACGATCATACCCAAAAGACCTAGCTCGCCCATCTTCCGGATGCTCTCGGTCGGGACCCTTTCTTCCCGGTCGATCTCCGCGGCAAGCGGCTTGACCTCCTTCTCAGCGAAGTCCCTGACCATCGACTGAATCATCCGCTGTTCATCGGTGAGTTGGAAGTCCATGCTCCTCCCCCGAAAAGTCAAGTTGTGAAGATATAAATAGTTGAGCCATCATGAGCAAATCTAATGGAAATCACCCTCAAACTTCTGAAGCCTTTGAAGGATGCCATCGGCAAAGATTTACTGACTTTAGAGGTCGAAGAGGGGACTGTAACGTCTCTGCTGCAACACGTGTCGAAGGAGTACCCCGAGCTGGGAAAGGAGCTCTTGGACGACAAGGGCGGATTGGATTACAGGGTCAATGTCATTCTCAACGACAAGCCCTTGAATGAGCTCGATGTGGAAGTCAACGACGGGGACCAGGTGACGCTGTTCATTCCTGTGAGCGGAGGATAGTTGCACAGGTCGGAGGAGAGGACCTCTTTCATGTACGATAGGAAAATGGCCATCGTGGATCTTTCCAAAGGGAAGGTCAAGGAATATACGATCCCCAAGAAATGGCAGAGAGGCTTCCTGGGCGGAAGGGGAATCAATTCCTATCTGCTGTACAATCTGATCGAAAAGGGTATCGATCCGTTCTCTCCGAAGAACGTGCTTGTTCTCGGCGTCGGTCCATTGGGAGGAACGCTGGCACCATCATCATCACGATTCAACGCATCTGGTCTGTCTCCGGAAACCGGTATTTTGGGTGACTCCAACTGCGGCGGGTTCTTCGGACCCGAACTTCGATTCGCCGGGTTTGACCATCTTGTGCTCAGAGGGAAATCGAAGAAGCCTTCGTACGTGAACGTGCAGGACGGGGAGATAGAGATACGTGACGCCAAGGACTACTGGGGACTGGACACTTACGAGGTACAGATATCTCTGAGGAAGGACCTGGGAGATGTGGAATCGGTCGTCACTGGAGTGGCGGGAGAGAACAAGGTCCGAATGGCTTGCCTGCGGACCGGTGTCAAGAACGCCGCTGGAAGATGCGGAATGGGCGCCTTGATGGGCTCCAAGAACGTGAAGGCCGTCGTCGCTTCCGGAGTGAACGGGGTCAAGGTGGAGCACCCGCAGAGAATGCTGGAACTGATGGAGGAGATCAAGGACTATCTGATGGGTTCGAAGATCACTCCGATTCTCGGTAGCCAAGGAACTCCGCTTCTCTATGAGGTCAGCAACGCCCTCGGGGCGATAAGGACCAAGAACAGTCAGCTGAACGTCTGGTCGGATTCTCTCAATGCAGAAGAGCTGGAACAACATGTGGAGAAGATGATCTCGTGCTCGTCGTGCTTCACGCACTGCAGGCACAGAAACAAATTCGATGGGGAAGGACCCGAATACACTGCAGTAGGTCTGCTGGGAGCGAACCTCGGTCTGGACCACTATCCTGATATCATCAAGTTAAACAACACATGCAACGAACTCGGATTGGATGTTTCGTCAGCTGGAAGTGTGCTCGGATGGGCCTTTGAACTTTACGAGAGAGGGATAATTGACAAGAAGATGACCGGACAGGAAATAGGCTTCGGCGACTTCGAGCTGGCGAACGATCTTCTTCACAAGATATCCAGGAGAGAGGGTTTCGGGGACATACTGGCAGAGAGCAGTCAGGCGGCAAAGAAGTTCGGACCCAAATCAAAGGACTACCTTATCGCGGTAAAGAACCTCCCACAAAGCGACCCGCACGACATCAGGTACATCAAGGCATTTGGCTTGGGGATCGCAACGGCCAGCCGGGGCGCGGACCATCTCAGGAGCCGGCCCACGATAGAGATATTCTTCAGACTACCCCAGGAGGTCAAGGAGCAGATCTACGGCAAGGGCGCCACCACAGACCCGACCGTTTATGACGGCAAGGCCCAGGCGGTCCACTTCTCCGACAACATCTTCGCGACCATTGATTCGTTGGGGCTATGCAAGTTCATCTGCCACGGTTTCAACAGCCCTCACTACCTGAAGTATGAGCACTTCTCCAAGCTGCTCTACGCGGTCACTGGCTCTGAGTTCAAGGAGAAAGAACTTGAGAACATCGGAAAGAGGATCATCGACACCGAGAGGTTGTTCAACTTCAAGCATGGGGTGACAGCAAAGGATGACACGCTCCCCAAGAGATACTTCGATGACCCCATGAAACAGGGCGTCTCAAAAGGGCACAGAATCGAGAGAAAGGGCTTCGACAAGATGAAGAAGGAGTACTACAAACTGAGGAAATGGGACGAGAAGGGAAGGGTGAAGCCTCAGCGCAAGAAGCACATCGAATCTCACGGAGGGCTTCCGTGAAGTACCTTTACTATTACCCAGAGAAGTGCACTGGCTGCCGGCAGTGTGCGATGGCATGTTCCCTCAACAAGTTCGGTGAGTGCAACCCGAAAAGGTCGGCGATAAGCATAGTCAGGGATGAGTTCGAGAGGTACGAGTTCGCAATCTTCTGCATGCAGTGTGAGGACGCGCCGTGTATGGACGTCTGTCATTCAGGGTCGTATTACGTGGAGGACAACATCATCAAGCACGATGACAATAAATGCATTCTCTGCCGGCTTTGCGCGGCTGTCTGTCCCCATTCAGCCATAACGACAATGGGCAAGGACCTCGTGAAATGCGACCTTTGCGACGGCGACCCCAAGTGTGTGAAGTACTGCTCGACAGAGGCACTTGTCTATGAAGAGGAAACCAAAGAACAGGCTTCGAGAAGAAGAGAGCTGGCCAAGAAGATACTTTCGACCTCTTAGGACGCGGTTTGCGCTCCTGACATTGCTACCACATTCTCATCAGAATCGACGAAACCACTCTGGAGAACTATGGAGGAAATGATGAAGTTCCTTTCGTTCCACGGCGTTTCTTTTGCTATTCGTACATAGATGGGAAGCGGTTTCAGAATTAGTGTCCTTTTTCTAGGATGGATGGGTATGACAGCCCCGAATCTCGATTCCGATACTTTTTTTGTCCCTCACCCACTACCCACGTCCATGCGTCCCCTAGTCAGCGCGAGGGAGGTCTCCAAAGCGTTCGGGAGCGTCCAGGTCCTGCAGGAGGCCACCTTCGACATATTCGATCTGGACCGCGTCGGCCTCATGGGACGGAACGGCGCTGGCAAGTCCACCTTGCTCAAGCTAATCACGGGCGAGGAAGAAACCGACCTGGGCGAACTTGAGGTCAAGCCAGGCCTCCGGATTGGTTCGCTTACCCAGTATCAGACGCAGGACAGTGACGAGACGATCGCCGAGAACCTGCAGTCATCGGACTATCTGGCCAGCGTGACGGCGGAGCTCAGAAAGATAGAGGCCAGGATGATAGATCCAGAGTTCTACAAATCAGAGGGTTACGAAGAAGCCATTAAGATCTACAGCGAGCGCCAGGCCGGACTGGCCAGGTTCGAGGGGGACAGGTTCATGGACAGGGCGCTGGGACTGCTGGCGGACCTGGGTTTCGAGCCTGACATGAGCAAGCCGATATTCACATTGAGCGGCGGAGAGCGCAGAAAGCTCGCCCTGGCCAAGCTCCTGGTGGCATCGCCTGACCTGGACCTGCTACTGCTGGACGAACCGACCAACCACCTCGACATCGAGACCATAGAGTGGTTGGAGGCCTTCCTCCTCGATTACAAAGGAAGCATAGTGATTGTTTCGCATGACAGGTACCTCCTTGACGATACAGTGGAGAGGATTTTCGAACTGGAAGGCCACCGCCTGCGGACATACAAGGGGGACTACACCGATTACGCGCAGCAAAAGGAAGCCAGTCTGGCCATGAACCGGAAAGCCTACCAGAAGTACGTGAACGAGATGGAGAGGAACAGGGCGATAATCGAGAAGCTGAGAGGCAGGAATAAATTCGATGCCCAAATTAGGAGCCGCCTCACCAGGATGGCGAAGATCGCGAAGGTGGATGACGCGGTCATTAGGGAAAAGGTGGTGAAGTTCAAATTTAAGGAGGCAGGCATTCATTCAAGGATCGTAGTGGAGACGAAGGATCTGGAGATGAGGTTCGGAGATAACGCGCTCTTCCGCGGGGCGACTTTCGAGATAATGAACGGCGACAAGATTGGTATCATCGGCCCAAACGGATGCGGCAAGACCACGCTCCTGAAGCTTTTTCTGGGCGAGGAGCGACCCACCAGTGGCAGCCTGACACTCAGCAAGGTGATCAAGCCCGGGTACTTTAATCAAGGGCACCTTTCCTTGGACCCGGAAAACGACCCCATACAGGAACTCCAATCGCTCGACAGCGCGATACACGAATTCGACGCCAAGGCCCTACTAGGGAGGTTTCTGTTCAAGGGGGATATGGTGCGGCAGAAGGTCAAGAAACTCTCTGGGGGCGAGAAGGCCAGGTTGTCGATACTGAAGCTTGTCCTGTCACCGCTAAGCCTGCTGCTTCTTGACGAACCGACGAACCATCTGGACATCCCAGCGCAGCATGTGGTCGCCGCCGCAATCAACAGCTACAATGGGACTGCGTGCATCGTCTCCCACGACAGGTACTTCCTGGATTCGGTGGCCAACAGAATCCTCAGCTTCAGGGGCGGGAAACTGGAGCTGTACAGTGGTAATTACACAAACTATCGCGCACAGGTTACGAGTGGAAGGTTTGACGAACGAGTCGAAGGGGTGGCGAAGTACGTGGTGGATAAGAAGTTCACGGACTGGTCCACCGGGCAACGATACGTTCCTGGAGACATCGTGGAGATATCGGAGGATGAGTTCAACAATTTCCGCTGGGCGATGGAGAGTGGAAGACTGGTCCCTTTGAAGAGGGATGGAGCAATCGAACGCCACAAGAATTGAAGGAATGCTGAATGATCTCTCCTATTCCTCCAATCTCATTGTTTCTGTCCATATTTTATGAGGAATTTTGGATGGGTGTCTTTGCACTGGATTTAACTGGCAATCGTCTTCTAGGATGAATTGTCCAAGATCTCTTACTTCGTCGATTCGGACCAACAAAAGGCGCGGTGTTTATGTCATTTCAGTTGCTCAAATCCTGCCGAAGCAGATGAAGAAAAAGAGTGATTCATGTCGCACTTGATAATGAAATCCGTCTCATTTCTGTTTCGCGTTCACGTAAGAAGCATTTGCCTCTAAACTCAAAACCTAACCACGAATCTGTCTTCCAGCAGATCGTCCCTTATGTCATCCACTTCAATGCCCCTTTTCACAAGACTGAGGAGATACCCAGAGTTTCTTATCGCCCCAACCATCTGGACTCCAGCGATCTTGCCATCCTTCAATAGGAGTTTCTTGAATGACCGATTGGTTTTTGACCTTTCGATCTCGAAATCCTTTAGTTCGAACGAAGTCATGCCCATTGAGAGAACGGGAATACCATAGACATCCAGGATGTTCAGCGACTCAACGCCATCGTACTCCTTCTCCTGACCTGAGATGTTGTATCCTGCAATCCTGCCCTGCTCGATAGCGTTTGGCCAGATGGCGTTCACTCGCTTTGTCCCACGAATCTTGTCGTCCGCTTCGACGATGTCTCCGGCTGCGTACATATCCTTCACAGAGGTTCTCATGTGTTCATCGACCACAACGCCGTGGTTCACCCTGATGCCGCTTCCTTTGAGGAATTCTGTGTTCGGCCTTACACCAATACCTAGAACAACCATGTCACACAAAGAGTTCTTCTTCCCCGCGCGCACTCCGTTCACCTTGCCGTTGCCGGTGATTTCGGATACCTGCTGACCGAGGTGGAATTCGATTCCTTCTTTCTCCAGTACATTTTGGACTTCTTGAGAGGTGTCTTCATCCAACATCTTAGGCAGCACCCAATCCAGCATTTCGAAGACAGATACCCGAAGTCCGAGTTTTCTGAGAGCTATCGCACATTCGACACCTATGAACCCCGCACCCAAGACGATTGCCTTCTTGGCACCCTTTCGCACCCACTTCAGTATCTCGTCCGCATCGGCCATATTGCCGAGAGTGAACACGCCTTTGGTGTCAATCCCAGGAATCGGAGGCCTCAACGGAACCGAACCGGCGGCAATCAATAGCTTGTCGTATTTGATCTTCCCACCATCAGCCAGCACGGTCCTGTCCTTTGGAATGATCTTAGAAACCTTCGTCCCCAGCAATGCTCTGACATTGTTCTTCTTGAAGAAATCCTTCTCGACGCGGTAGATGTTCTTCTTCTCGATGTCCCCGCCTATGAGATGCGGCAACGAGCAAGGGGAATAAGGCATCTGGTCCTCCTGAGAAACGGCGGTTATCTTACACTTCTCATCGACAGACCTTATGGTCCGAATAGCAGAAATGCCGGCCCCACCAGTACCGATAATTACCACGTGCAAATGCAATGCCCCTGTCCGGTTGCTAATAATGCTAGAACGATATTAAAGTGTTCCAGAGCAGGCTAGTAGAAGGTGGTGTAATAGTAGTAGAGCAGGTACACGCCAACGATGACCAGGATGACTCCGCTGATCTTCTTGATGGTGTCCGTGTGTGCAGCCAGCTTCTGGACCGATTCCTGACCGAAAACGGAAAGAAGGAGGGTTATGGATGTCATGAGGAGGAGGATTGTTATGGAGAATGTCAGCAGCATGATCAACCCGTCAACAAAGGTCCCAGCGACGATGGCCGCAAGAAGCACAGCAATGAAAAGTGGTGCGGTGCAGGCTGTCGCCGCCGCTCCATACCCGACTCCGTAGCTGAACAGCTTAGTGTAGTAACCAGTCTGTTCCTCGCTGCCCGGAGCCTTCTCGCCGAAGAGCTTGATGCGCAGCTTCTGAAATGGTCGGATGAGCGCATGGTATTGAAGATTGGTGAGCATGAGAGCACCCAAGATGATGAGGATGATTCCGACTATCGGGCCCATGTAGATCAGATAGTCGGCGAGATTTGCCGCTTCTCCGAGAGTTATGGCAATAAGACCCATGATGAGGAAGACCAGGACTATCCCAAGACCTGCAATTATCCCACTGGAGAGAATCGTGCGTATGGATTTCTTCTTCTCAGCGGCTGTCTCGGTAGACAGATAGTAGCTGATGAACCCTGGGAGCATCGGGAACGAGCATGGTGAGAAGTAGACCGCGATTCCCATGAAAGCCCCGGTGGCAAAGATGCTCAACTGTGCTACTGAAATGGGCTTCGCAGTCCCCTCCAGAGCCGCGTTGATCTCACTCTTGAACTTGTCAGTGCCCACGTTGTCGAAAGTCTCGAACGTGGCGTAGCCGTCCTTGTCTATCACGACCAGCTTGGGAAGATGGGACACGCCAAACTGGGAGATCAGATCCGCTGAATCCTGGGCGATCGTCCAGTCAACACCCTTGTCGACCTTGTAGTTCTGAAGTTCCAGATCGGTATCCGGACCAACGGCAACTGAGATTACCTCAAGTTCATCCTCATCGAACTCGGCCACTGCAGGTTCCAGAGATTGTCTGAGGAGCTCGCATGGAGGACAGCTGATGGCCATGAAATCCAGAACGACGACTTTGTCCGAGTGATCCGATAGATTCCAGGGAGTCCCGTAGATGTCATTGAGGGAGAAGTCGTCAACCTGTTCAATAGTCCCGGACAACGAACCCGCACTCAGCGTTCCGTAAAGGATTGCGATTATTACCAGGGCCACGATCCCAACTGCAATTGTCTTGCTGGAGTCCTTCTTGATAGCCTTGATCCTTCGGAATACCAGAACGGCCACGAAGGCGATGATGAGAACGGCCAAGATTGACTCAATGATGATGACCTCGAGAGGGATCTCAACTTCGGTCTCGATGATCACCGCTCCACTGTAGTTGAAGTAGATGTAGTCGTGTTCGGGGTAGTATTCAAGCGTCTGGTTGGCGTAGGTTACGATGATCTTGTATCCCATCATCGTCCCGCCATTGAAAAGCTCGGTAATCTCGGATAAGTAGGTGTTGTTACCCTGATATTCGGCGGGAGGGAAGAAGCACACCCCGATCTCCATGGTTTCGGGATTCACCGTGCAGTATTGTGAATGGACGTCGGTGACATTGGTGAGATTCGCCAATTCAGAGTAGATCGAAACCGTTTGCCCGCCAAAAGGTTCGTCTGGAACTATGTACGCGTCCACAACGTTACCGCCCTCCGCGGCAGCGTTGGGAGAGAGAAGTGCTAGAAGCGTGAACAATAACAGAAGTGTGGAGATGATCCTCCGGTATATCGCCCTGCCAGTCTGCTCTTTACTCAGCGTTTCCACCTGTGAATCGAAGAAATACTGACCAAGATGTATAAAGATTGTGCATTGAAAAGGAAAAGACTATTGAGTGGATTGACATTTGCCAAGAGCATGAAGGATGAGGAGACTGCCTCAAAAGTGATCAAGACACAGTTCGGGAAGTTGGATACAGCGGCGTCAAGAGACGGCCTGGTCGAACTGACGCTTGGCCATAGGATGCAGAGGACTTTCGGCCATCGCCAAGTGCTGGATACACTGGAGATGGACCTGGCCAAGTACTTCAAAGGGGAGCTTGTTGATTTCAACGAGATAGAGCTGGACATGTTCAAGTACACCGATTTCGAGAGAGATGTGCTGCAGGCGACCAGGGAAATTCCTTATGGCAAGACCGCGAGCTACAGGGACATAGCAGAGAATATCGGGCGCCCAAAAGCATTCCGGGCCGTGGGCAACGCGCTCAACAAGAATCGGACGGCGATAGTGGTCCCGTGTCATCGGGTCATCAGTTCGGATGGCGGACTGGGAGGATTCGGCGCCGGGATGGAGTGGAAGAAGAGGCTTCTGAGGCTGGAAGGCATCCTCTAGGAAGTGAAGAGGAAGGCTTCCACTGGCCGGGGAGAAGAACGCAGAGTTGAGGGGTCATCATGAAGAAGAAGCGAGGAAAGTCGACAGAGAGTGTGCACGCTGGTAAGTTCGAGTGCGGGAGAGTTGCGCCGGTCACCAGTCCGATCTTTCAGACTTCAACGTTCTACTACCCGAAGGAAGGGTCCGCCGGGTACGTGTACACACGCCTGGGAAATCCAACTCAGGAAGTTGCAGAGGACAAGATAGCGGCCCTTGAAGGCGCTCAAGAAGGACTGGTGTTCTCATCTGGCATGGCAGCTATAACGACGACCATCATCTCCCTGCTGGGCAAGGGCGACCATCTGATAGCCACCGAGGACCTTTATGGAAACACTTACTCATTCCTCAGGAACGAGCTGAAGAGAACCGGCATAGAACTGAGCCTGATCAAATCGGAGAACGCCAAACGGATCGAGAGATACTTCAGGAAGAACACGAGGGGGATATTCCTCGAAACGCCGACGAACCCATTGCTGAAGGTCATCGACATCAAGCACCTGGCCGGAGCTACACATAAGAAGAACATCAAGATAATGGTGGACAATACTTTCGCGACGCCCATCAACCAAAGGCCACTGGAGCTTGGGGCCGATGTGGTTATCCACAGCGGGTCGAAGTACCTCAACGGTCACAGTGACGTCATAGCTGGATTGGTTGCGGGGAACCGGAAGGACATGGAGATAATCGAGGAGATGAGAACCACCATGGGAGGTTCCATGGACCCTCACGCGGCTTTTCTGTTGCAGAGGGGAATGATGACCCTGGCTGTCAGAATGCAGAGGCACAACGAGAATGGATTGAGGGTGGCCGAGTTCTTGCAAGGTCACAAGAAAGTGACAAAGGTGAACTATCCAGGCCTTCAATCGCACCCAAGTCATGAACTGGCTAAGGAGATGATGGATGGTTTTGGAGGCATGCTGAGCTTTGAGGTCAAAGGGAGAAGAAAGGAGGCCAACAAGTTCTTGAAATCGCTCAAACTTCTCCTAGCTGCTCCGAGCCTGGGGGGAGTGGAGACATTGATCAGTGTTCCGGCGGAGACATCCCACAGTTACCTCTCAAGAAAGGAAAGACTGGGGCAAGGGATCAAGGACAACCTGATACGTGTGTCAGTCGGAATAGAAGACTTCGAAGACATCAAGAAGGACTTGAACCAGGCGCTGGCAAAGGTCTGACCTACTCATCGAAGAAGTCATCCGGTGTCATCGGCGACATCTTTCTCAGATTCTCAACGACTGTTGGCAGAACTTCCATTATGTAATCCACATCTTCTTCGCTGCTGCCACGACCCAGGTTGAACTGTAATGAACCGTGTGCCTCCTCGGCCTTGACGCCCATCGCCAGAAGTACGTGTGAGGGTTGAAGTGATTCCGATGCACAGGCTGATCCAGTGGCGACTTGAATTCCTTGAGCGTCCAAGTTCAGAACGATCGATTCGCCCTCGATGTAGTTGAAACGGATGTTGGCATTGTACGGGGTTCTCCTTGTTGGGTGACCGTTCAGGTATGATTCCTTCATCGAGCCAGTTATCCTCTCAATGAGCTTGTCCCTGACCGCAGTGAGCCTGGTGGCCTCAGAATCCATCATCTCCAGCGAGATCTCCGCGGCCTTTCCGAAGCCGACTATTGCAGGAACGTTCTCGGTTCCCGGTCTCTTTCCGCTCTCCTGCCTTCCTCCGAGCATCAGAGGTTTGACCCTCTTCTGTGACAGGCACAAAGCAGAAGCGCCTTTGGGCCCGTAGATCTCTTGAGAGCCGATCGAAACCAGGTTCAAGTTGTCCCGCTCCATATCGATTGGGATCTTCCCCGCAGCCGCCAACGCGTCCGAGTGGAAGATGATCCCCTTCTCCTTGGCGATCTTTCCTATCTCTTCGATGGGTTGGATGGTTCCGACCTCGTTGTTGGCGTACATCATTGAAATGAGAATCGTGTCGTCCCTGATGCTGTCCTTGAGTTCGTCCAGCTTCACAAGACCATCGCTGTCAATGGCCACCTGCGTTGACTCGAACCCGTGCTTTTTCAGTGCGTCGATGGTCTTCAACACTGAATCATGCTCGAACTCGGAGGTGATGATGTGCTTGCCCTTGTCCTTGAACTGGAACACGGTTCCCTTGATAGCCAGATTGTTCGACTCTGTACCATTAGAAGTGAAGATGACCCCGTCCTTGTTCACGTTGACGAGCTTGGCGACCTTCTCCCTGGCTTCCTCGATGGCGGCCTTTGCCTCAAAACCCAATGAATAGACGCTTGAAGGATTGCCGAACTTCTCACCAAAATACGGCATCATCTCTTCCAAAACTCTCTGGTCCACGGGCGTTGCGGCACCATAGTCCATGTACACTTTTCTCAACACTATCCGCTCCCGACAATATCATGAGAATTCGCAATAAAGTCTTTTGCATGAATCATACCGGGAAAGGCTTGGTCATCATACGGGCAATGTGGTAACCCGCCCTCGCGATCTCGATGACCGGGTTGGGGTGCTTCTCCCTCATGAACTCCTTGAACCTGTTCTTGATCTCGCCTGCCTTGGCCTGATCGTTCCTCAAGAATGCTTCGTAAGAGTCGAAGGCCAGTTCAGATGCGATCTTGTACTCTTCAACTTCGAAGCTGATGTTCTTCATGAGATGCATTGCGTCCATGATGGTCCAAAGGTCCTCTGCCATTCCTAGGAAGATTATGCCCATCGCGGCATGATGGTCTTTGGGGGTCTCAATGATGAACCTGGTTCCTGAGGCACATGCTTCTTCCATGGATTCCTCAGCGCTCTCGATCAGCGCATCCAAGTCCGAGAAATCTTTATTCACCATCTTCTTGTCAATCTCTTTCAGGACAGAAACGAACTCGCCCAGCTTATTGAACGCATTCTGGTAATGATCCTTGGTCGCGATCCCCTTGACGAACTCAAGAGCCTCTCCGCCTTTGATTTGGGAAGACGAACCGGGAATTTCAACGAATGGGGGGAAAGCATGACTCTCACAGACCTTGTCCGAACACTCATCGCAGTCCCCAGAGGCGCATTGAACGAGCGGACGACCGCAACTGCAGGGAATACTACCCCAAAGTGTCCTACCGACAATGACGAGTGTCTTCCTAGCATCCTCATTGTCCTTCGCTCTTCTGATGATTATCTTCCCGCCTTTGAAGACGTGTATCCTCTTCCCTTCCCACTGGGCTAGAGCATATCCCATTTCCTCTGAACAACGGAGGCTATCGAAGAACCATATCCGGCGCAGGGCCGAACACATCTGCTTGGTGTCGAAGAAATCCTCCCCAGGCCTTCCGAAGGGTGACCCCAGGTAGAGCTTGGCCTCAATGGTGACGAACCCATCCTCCGTACACGGATGTATCTGGAAGGTTATCTTGGATCTCCCAGTATCTTCGTTCATTCTCTCCGTCCATTGACCATTTCTTCGAGCATTTTCCCGTGCCGTTCACACAATTGCCCACTTACTATTTGAGCGTTCAGAACTTCTTCCTGCCAGTGGGCGTTGAAGAGCATGCAGTCCTTGTCCTCGCAGAACGGTTCTCCTGTCGTGTGGTAGAAGATGGATTGAAGTGTGTACCCTTTGAGAGCTTGTGTCATGTTCTCGTCGTCGTAGTCGATGAATCTACCTTCGAAAGCCGCTTTGAGCTCTTGGGCTGGTGGTTCGGAATCCATCGCTGCATATTTCTGCTTCATCAGGTAGTACTCTCTCGGTTTTGCAGGTGCTTCGATCAGGCCAGATGTTGATATCAGCGAGGGAAATCCGCACATGATCACCCTTGCGTGGAACCTGTTGTCTCCCTTTTCATAGGTGCAGATTATCCTGTTGGTGAACGCGATGTGGGCAGTGTCCGTGGTAGCCTCGTTCTCGGGCAGCACTTCCCTGAGAACTCGAAGCATCTTGTAGCCATCATACAGGATTCCCATTGTCCTTCTGTGCGGTTCCTGCAAGATCCTCTTCTCGTACTGAACCTCCCCGTACAGCGGTTCTTCCTTCACCTGCAGACCTTCGATGCCCCGTACCTTGGCCGAAGCCAGCTCTTTCGCAAGCTCCCCGAGATCATGAGTGTGGAAAGAGAAGAACTCCTTTCTCGTCATCACATCCACATTGGGCAACTTCTCCTTCAGAAAATCCGCAATCTCTCCGATCTTGAAACTGGGTGAAGATGGTTCGTCATAGACGTAGACGATTGACGGAAGAATGTGGTCATTCCTTGTTGAGGAGTTCATACGCAACTCCGGCTCCTTTTCTTCCCGAAAGAAGCATGGAACCGAAGGTGGGACCCATTCTTGGGAGGCCGTAGGTGGCAGAGACAGCCATTCCAGTGGCGACCAGTCCGGGGTAGACCTCGCCGGTGTGCTCAACGACCAGATCCTCGGACTTCTCCACCCACATCCCTCCTTCGCCGACTTTCTTCATAAGCCCTCTCTGTTCCAGCTTGGTTACCACGTGAGCCTCGTGCCCGGTTCCATCGATGACGACCTTGGACTCCAGAGCGACCGGGTCAACGCAGGTGATCTCCCTTGGCAACGCGGCCACGGGTGTCCAGTTGACAACCACGCCAGCCACCCTGTTCTCCTCCCGGACGATTATGTCATCGAACCTCGTCATGTTCAATATCTTGACGCCGGCATCGCAGGCGGCGGCTATGAGCTTTGAGCAAGCATGAGGACCGGGCGTAACGAACAGATTCTCGGAATGCTCTTGGAATGGGATGCCCAGTTCCTTCAGTATCTCGTGGCCGGGAGCCCTGACGGTTATCGTGTTCATGAGGTATCCGCCTATCCAGAACCCGCCGCCGAGGTAGTTGTTCCTCTCGACGATCAGTGTGCGAACACCCTTGGACGCGAGTTCCCTTCCGGCCATCAGTCCGCTGGGACCTCCGCCCACAATGATGACCTCCATCTCGGCGAACTCCTTCAGATCCCTGGCAAAACCTTCAATTATCGCTCTGGTGACTTGACTTTCAGTAGCTTTCTTGAACACTGGCATTTGTACCCCAACCTCAGGTATCCTACTCATAGAGAAGTTGTGTATAAAGGTATTTTGGTGGGACCATGCATTTCGGATTGCGTTGGATGAGTTACAGAAATGGCAATTCGTACGTCGGCTGACCGAATGTTTATTATTCCTAATATCTTCACGGCAATAGCTGGAATAGAGGCGGGGGTTGTATGGATTTCAAACCGACCGAAGAACAGGAAATGATCCGGAAGATGGTCCGTGATTTTGCGGAGAAAGAACTGGCTCCAATTGCGAGGGAGAACGACGAGAAGGGCAGCTATCCCATTGAGATCGCAAGGAAGCTGGGGGAACTTGGCCTCATGGGAATGGCCATCCCACCCGAATACGGAGGAGCGGGGACGGACCAGATCAGCTACACGATCGCTGTTGAGGAGCTTTCAAGGGTCGACGCATCGTTCGGAACCGTGGTCTCTGTCAACAACTCCCTGGTGTGTGATCCGATACTGAAATGGGGAACTGAAGAACAGAAGCAGGAGTTCTTGATACCGATAGCGAAGCGGGGAGTGGGCGCATTCTCTCTCACTGAGCCGAGCTCTGGTTCGGACGCAGGCGGTCTGAAGACCACCGCGGTCCTGGAAGGGGATGAATATGTCATCAATGGAGCCAAGAACTTCGTTTCCAACGGGCAGATGGCGGATGTCACACTGTTCTTCGCGATGACCGATCCATCCAAGGGGACCAAAGGGATAAGCACATTCCTGGTCAAGGACGGGACCACCGGCTTCACGAAAGGGAAGAAAGAGGACAAGCTGGGCATAAGGGCATGTGACACCATAGAGATCTCATTTGAGGATTGCCGACTGCCCAAAGGGAACCTGCTGGGACCAGAGGAAAAAGGACTGAACATCGCACTGGGAACACTGGACGGAGGGAGGATCGGGATAGCGTCCCAAGCGGTAGGTATAGCCCAAGGGGCGCTGGATGAATCGATTACATACTCAAAAGAAAGGGAGCAGTTCGGACAGCCGATATCCAACTTCCAGGCGATCCAGTGGAAACTGGCCAACATGGCAACAGAGATCGACGCGGCACGTCTGCTGGTACAGAAGGCGGCATACACCAAACAACAGGGCGGAAGATATTCACTCGAAGCCGCCATGGCCAAACTCTATGCATCCGATATCGCAATGAAGGCGACACGAGAGGCCATTCAGGTCTTCGGAGGATATGGATACGTCAAAGAATATCCGGTTGAACGCTTCTACAGGGATGCAAAGGTCACCGAGATCTACGAAGGGACCAGCGAGATACAGAGAATGGTCATTGCGAGATCCCTTCTAAGAGACTGAGGACCCAAGTCTGCCAAGGACAGTGCCTGACCAGATCAGAACGGAGAACATGTTCAAGGAAACAAGATAGACCCAGCCACAGAGTTCGAATAGCAGAACCCCTTCCTTCTCCTTCTTTGACATGGCGCTCGTGGAAATGGAATAGTAGACGAGGAAGAAGAGGAGAGTACCCAGGAAAGCTATTACCACCTTCAATAAGAGCCATATCAGCCAGCCGTTGCCCAACCCGAGTATCATTGCCACGAAGACGTTCTTCTCGCCGATACCCATGTAGTTCATTCCGAGATATGTGAAGAAGCTGTCCAACACGACGAACGAAAGCAAGAACAGCCACACAAAGAGCAACCTGTCATGGACCCACTTCCCGAACACATGTTTGAACTGCAGCTTCTTGGAACTGCTCTTCTTTAAGGAAGTCCGATTCTTCACGAGTTCCCCCTCGAAAACCAGAATGTACCCATCCTTCGTTTCTGCGGTTTGGCTTGTCTATGGAATATATTGACCGAAGAGAAGTTAAGCCTTTCTGCCAGATGTCAACTCAGAAGTGGATGAATCCTGTTCTGGACTCCCCGTCAACATATACATTGAGACCTTGGGGAACCTCTATTACCTTGACCCATTTGGATTCCACTTTGCTCTCTCTCCCCTCAAGGAACTCCTCGTTCAGGTAATCGCCTTTTTCCAAGAAGAGGGGGATGTATAGCATGTTGCTGGCTTCCATGTCCGCGAAGAAGTGAGTCCCGTACGATAGTTCCGGAGAGAACCTCTCGTGTGAAAGCTCCACCACGACCCCCGCGTTGGATATCTCGCTGTAGCTGACGGGTATTCCGAGCTCTGGATTGGTGGTCGCCCAGCGTCCCGGACCTATCAGGATGTACACCATTCCCTCGAACATGTCGTTGATCCTGCCGACCTCCCTGGCGATCTCGTAGCCTTTGGTAAAATCGTATTTCCTGTGAGGCACCCAGACGATGCTGGATATCCCCTTGAGAACCCCGTTGCCCAGGACGCCCTTGCTCCTGAGAAGAGCCTTTTCTTCTGGAACATTCGAAGGTATCGTCACCGCTTTGTGTTCGGCTCTTCTGCCCAGAGGCCTGACCTGGACGAGGTAGAAACCCCCATCCCCTTCATCGCCGTCTCCGTATCTTTGATCGAAGGCGAACTCGATGTCTATGGGCGCACCTATGACCCGCTCTAGGTTCTGCAGCAGTGACTTCATGAAGGGGACCAAGGGCAGATACCGGCTGCTGGAAAGGACCGGTTTGAAGGTGAGAACCAGCTCCTCATCGGGAGCGAAGAACTTGCCTGTTTCCATGAAATAGCTGCGTTCCCTGAGGGTCTGGCTGAGCATGTAGAGGTCCTCATTATGATCTTGGACTGTCCTTAAGGCGACCGATTTCATCACTTCGTCCTCGTAGTCGAGAGCGTCTATCGTGCCCTGAGCGGATGAGATGATATCGTCCACCGTCATTCCCTGCGGCCGTAGCTCGGGATGAGATGGCGAGAACACGGTCGCATTGAACCTGCCCACAGCCCTTGTACCAAGTCCAGCGACTATCCTGCAAAGGCCCTCTTCAACGCCAATCCGTTCGGACCACGGATAGTAGTTCTTTGAGAACGCCACACCGGCGAAGAAGGGATAGTACAGTCCATCGTCGTGGTGGGACCCTATGACGTCCTGTATCAGAATCGCCATCTTCTCTGCCTGCCACACCCTGGCCATCCTCTCAGAATACGTCCTGGCATCTGGCCCGTACGTGCTTGCATAGACGATCCGTATAGCCATCTCGAGCTCGGCTATCCTCTTGGACAGAGGTCCCTTGTTGGTGATGAAGACGGATTGGTATATCCCGGCAAAGGAGTGTTCAGGGCGGTCCTCGAGTATGGAAGACGATCTGACGACCAAGGGCAGCTCCTTCCTCTCAAGGAACTTGAGCAACTGATCGTGGGTCTCAGGCGGGAAATCGCCTGTGAGGAACTCGACGTTCATCTCCTCGTCGGTGATTTCCTTGTCGTAGATCAGTCCAACGATGTCCACAAGTCCGTTGAGCTGAATGAATCTGTCGAAGACACTTGTTGCCACGACGGTGGACTCTGGTATCTTCAGCATCTCGGGATAATCACAGAGCTTTTCTCTACCTTCATCCATCAGGTGGCTTACGAAGATCAGCCCTTTCGACTTCCCTCCGACCGAGCCATCTCCGAATATCTCAATGCCAGTTGGTAGATTCTCCCTGTCTACTTTGAAATGAGATAGAGAATCCAACGCAGGCATAGAATCCTAATCTCTTATTCAGTATAAGTCATCTATTCAACGACTTCCAGGCCTTTAGAAACCACATCTGTCAGTCTTTGCTGTTTGCTGGCCAGTTCTTTCACCCTGGGGATGTCCTTGGACTTCACGTACAGCTCGCTGTAACCACAGTTCTCGCACATGGAGAGGTTCAACGGCCATCCCTGTTCCACGCTCTTCTTCCCACTCCTATAGGGGATGAACGTGGCGGTCTCCAACCAGGATATCTCATCAGACCCGCACTTGGTACAAGCCTCCACGAACAAATCACCTCAGCCACTGTATCCTTGCCAATGCTAATAAGCCTTGTTCAGTGGGACTCGTCATTTCCATTTCGTCAGGATCTCTTCCCTATTGAAAATCTTAGTGCTGAAGTAGATCAGCCAAACATCCGCCACCAGGAATATGATCGAGTAGATTATCATCATCCAGACGCTTGAGAAGGCGGGACCGGCGAATGTCAGGAACACGAACAGAAGGACGGGTAGGACCACCAAGCCACCAATCTGCTGCGATGCCCGGACATCGGTCACCTTGGAGGATATGAGAATGTTTGCCGCGATGCTCAAAATGCAGAAAATGGGGGCCAGCATGATGAACCCAACCACCCAGAGCCCGTTGGGAAGTGGATAGTATCCCAGAAGCGGGAAAGCGAGAATGTTAACGATCGCGGCAGATACGATGTACGCGACCCAGGTGGCGACCATGGTCACGATGAAAATGGCCAGGGTCTTCCCCACGAACAGTTCCAGATCGGTGGTCGGCGTGGCCAGAAGAGGTTCCAGGCTACGGTTGTTCTTCTCTCCAACGAAACTGTAGGATGCGATGAATGTCGGTGTGACCGCCGGGATCATCATGTAAAAGAACAGGATGAAGCTCAACATCTGGAGGGTTATCAGTACGACTTCTGGGTCCTCGTCCCGTATGATGACGCTGTTGGCGACCACCGTGTCCTCCAGCAGTGCTGGATTGTATAGATTGCTCTTGGTGACGACGCAGTTGTAAAAGGTGACGTTGCGACTTATTGAATTGTTCACCACCGTAGATATGATCGTCGAGTCGAAGATGTAGGAGCTCTCGATAATGGAATTGGATACCATCATATTGGTGAAGTTGGCGTTGTAGTAGGTTCCGTTAGTGAGCTCATCGTTCGTGTACACGGTGACCGGGGTCAGGGTGATCTCCCGCGGGGGACCGGAATCCTCTGTGGCAAACAGCTGGATCGGAAGGAAATAACCAAGGGGAATCAGCACCCCCATGATCATGGGCATGAAGACAATGGTGAACAGGATGTACTTGTTGGTCTTGAACTCGGCCATGTCCTTCCGTGCGACGATCCAGGCCTTGTTGAGCCTCATGAACCGCCTCCAATGAGTTTGAGATAGACGTCCTCCAGAGTTCGCTCCATCTCGGAAATGAACTGTATCTTTCCCCCGGCCGCCAATATCGTCTGGGCAAGCATTGAGTTGTCCTCTTCCGGGTTCCCGACATCTACCAACAACTTCGAGTCCTGGGTCCTCACGTTCTTCGCGAAAGGAAGGGCCTCGACGGCAGAGAGGATCGACGGTGATATCGCCTTCAGCTGGACCTGAGTGGTCCTTTTCCAGTACCTCCTTTTCAGTTCCATGGGAGAGCCGACGGCGACCAGCTTGGTGTTGACGAGGGCCACTCTGTCGCAGAGCCTCTCCGCCTCGGCCAGATTGTGCGTGTTGAGGAATATCGTCCTGCCTTCTCGCCTGAGATCGGATAGGAAATCCCTCACGGTCTTTGCCGCTCTGGGGTCCAGTCCCGAGGTCGGTTCATCCAAGAACAGTATCTCAGGGTCGTGAACCAAGGCCCTGGCGATGGCTATCTTCTGCTTCATACCCTTGGAGAATGTGCCCACTGGCTCGTCTCGTTTCTTCCACATGTTGAGCATCTGGAGGAGGTCCTTGATCCTCTCTTCCCTTTTATTTCGAGGAACTCCATAGAGCTGGGCGAAGAAATCCAGGTTCCGGTATGGGCTGAGACGTTCATACAGCCCCGGCGACTCCGGGAGAAGTCCGACCATCTGCCGGATGTTCAGGGAATCGGGGTCTCGATTGATCTCGTTGTCTCCAATGAACGCCGTGCCCTCGGTAGGGGCTATCAAACAGCAAAGCATTCTGACCGTGGTGGTCTTGCCAGCTCCGTTGGGACCTATGAAGCCGAAGACCTCTCCCTTTCGGACATCCAGTGTGAGGTTCTCCACAGCAACGACCTTGCCGAACTTCCTGGTAAGATTCTCCGTTCTTATCATAAAAATGCCTGCGACCTCTCTGTGGTTCCATTAGGCGGAACCGAGATTTAGATTTATTGAGGAGAACAACGTACGATATCAACCTTCGGATTCCTTCTTGGGCCTACTCGCCACCGCCTGCCTGAGACGCTTCACCTCGCCCTCCAGCTTGCTGATCATCATCTCCTTCTCGAAAAGCACCTCGTCCCAGTGCTCGAGGTCCCTCACCTTTTTCTCCAGTTCTCTCTTGGAAGCGGTCAGAGCGGCCGTCCTCTCGACGACCTTCTCCTGCAGGACATCCCTTGCTTTCTTCAACAAAGATATGAACCTTGCCCTTTCCGATATGTCCCTGACTGTACCTTGTATGAGCTCATCCCCGTTGGTCCTGAAGAACCTTGAACTTATCTCGACCGGAATCACGGTGCCGTCCTTCCTCCTCATCTCCGACTCGAACCGGACAGAACGTTCCTCCTTGATCCTGGCAAAGGCCTCCATGGACTCTGACCTCGTCTCATCGGTATGGATATCGGGGATTGGCATGTTCATGAGCTCCTCCTTATTGTAACCCAGAAGTTCCTCGGCCCTGCTGTTGACATCTATCGTCTTGCCGTCCAGCGTGTGGATGAATACGGCGTCATTGGACTCATTGAAGAGGTTCTTGTACAATATCTCGGATACACGAAGTTCGCCCGTCTGCATCTGGATGGTCTCTTCCAGGCTTTCCGCGGTTTGCGTGAGTGCGGTAGACCTTTCCTCGGCGGTCTCCACGATGCGATGGCTAATTGTCCTTTCGTGACCCAGTTCGGCCACCAAGTTGGCTATGGATTGAAGAAGATCTCCCCAGGCCTCCAGCATTGGCTGGGGATAGACCTTCAGATCATTGGCGGCTTTGACCAGCTTCTCTTCGTCCACCGATATCTCCCGGGCGAGTGCCCTCACGGCCTCCTCCTTGGGGGGTTCGGTCCTCACCTGGCCGCACATTATGCTTCCCATCATCTTGTTTTTGATGACGATCGGAGCAGCCAGGTATGCGGTTTCGCAGGCAAAGCACTTGTTCATGACGGGGCGGTTCGTCTTCTTGGCCTCTTCGACCGCAGATGAGTCCGCCTCTGGACACCTCCCCTTCGCCGCTTCCTTGATTGTGTTGCAGAATTCGCTCCAGGGGCTGTTTGGAATAATCGGATTGAGTTCATCATCGAAGATACCCACCACCATACCAGTAGCATCCACGAAGCTGTCTTGAAGAACCTTCAGTGTCTCCTTGTCGATCAAATCTGCAAGCCCAAGTTCGTCCGTCTCCCTTCGTATCTTTTCAGCCAGGTCATGGAAACTGTGCTTGGAGCTGTCGTCCTCCGGTGCCAACCCTTCCTCCTCCCTGAAGCCATGGGCTTATTGACCGCATAAAAAAGCGCAGTTATCCGCCCCGCAACCTCGAATCGGAATGTTATCATTTCGAAGATATATAAGAATAGCGAATTTCAGGTTCATTCGGGAGGATCGAAAGGTGGATCGGTCAAGGGATCTTCTTCTGGCATCTTTCTCATTTCAGCGATGATCCTCCACATCATAGAGATTATCAGCAATATGACGAGCATAACTCCAACAGACAATCCAAGGGCCAATGGATGGGACCCTCTCTCACCCCAGTTGTTCAACATTATATACAGACCGGCGACGGCAATGGTAAGAGAAGTTGCCAGAACCAGCAACGAGAAGAGCTTTCCTGACTTCTTGGGGGAGTCTTCTACCACTCTGGACCTCCTTACTCTACCCTCTCCTTTCCCTCAACCGCAAAATGACAGGCTGCGAGGTGATCTTCCCTGTATTCCTTCAATTCAGGTTCTGCTTGCTTGCAGATGTCCTCGGCCCACGGACACCTCGGATGGAACCTGCAACCGGTCGGGATGTCGATGGCGGAAGGAATCTCACCCTTGATCGGAAGAGGGACACGCTCCCGATTGGGGTCGCCTACAGGAACGGCTCTCAGCAACGCTTTCGTGTAAGGATGTCGGGGATTGGAAATCACTTCGTCGCTCCCAGCCAGTTCAACTATCTTCCCCAGATACATGACAGCTATCCTGTCCGCCATGAACCTCGCCGAGGCCAGATCGTGGGTGATGAACAGGAAGGGGATGCCGTACTTGTCCCTGAGATCGAGCATGAGCCTCATGACTCCTGCCCTGATTGACACGTCCAGCATGGATACGGGTTCGTCTGCGACTATGAACTTCGGCCTGACTGCCAGAGCTCTCGCGATAGCGACCCTCTGCCTCTCACCGCCACTCAACTCATGCGGGAACCTCTCGATGTATTCGTCGACGGGGACCAGCCCGACGTCCTCCAAGGCCATGGCGACGTTTTCCCTGGCCTCGTCCGCTGTCACGACCATCTTGTGGTTGATCAGAGGTTCCGCTACCGTCTGCATGACCGTCAATCGGGGATTGAGGGAGGAATAGGGGTCCTGGAAGATCATCTGGACGTTCCTTCTGAAGCTCTTCAGTTCCTTCTTCTTGAGTGTGGCGATGTCACCTTGCTCGAACAAGATGTGTCCGGACGTGGGATCCTCCAATCGCACAATCAGAAAGCCGATTGTTGTCTTCCCGCAGCCGCTCTCCCCGACGAGCGCCATTATCTCTCTGTTCCGGACGTTGAAGGTCACATGATCGACCGCCTTCAAGTAGGTGGACTTGCCGCCGAATATCTTCAGGCCTCGGCCAATCTCGAAGTACTTGGTGAGCTCGACGATCTTCATCGCAACTTCTTCCATTCGTCCTCTCTCCTTTTGTGGTACAGGTCTTCAGCCAGGAAACATGCTGCAGTGTGGCCTGGTGAGACCTCCACGTCAGGCGGGATATCTTTATCGCATGGTTCGAAGGCATATGGACAGCGTGGATGGAAAACGCATCCTGTGGGAGGTTCCAATAGGGAAGGTGGCGAACCCGGAATTGAAGCGAGACGTTCGGCCATTTCCTTCCTATCCCCGGTCAGGCTTGGTATCGAGTCGAAAAGACCCATAGTATAAGGGTGGGCAGGATTCTCGAACAAGTCCAAGGTCGGAGAAGTCTCCATCAGTTTGCCGCCGTACATGACGATCATCCGGTCGGACATCTCGGCGACAGTGGTGACGTCATGGCTGATCACGATCATGGCCACATTCTCTTCCCTCTGGATCCTTTTGATTTCCCTGAGGATGTTGTATTGGGTGACCACATCAAGTGCGGTCGTCGGTTCATCGGCGATAACAATGCTCGGGTTCAAAGCCAGAGCCATCGCGATCATGGCCCTCTGTTTCATGCCTCCGCTGAACTCGTGGGGATAGTGGTCGAACCTGTCAGGCCCGATGCCCACTGTGGTCAGCAGTTCACACACCCTCTTCTTGGCTTGTTCATATGTGACCTTCTCGTGTACCCGTATCGCCTCCACCATCTGGTCCCCCACTTTGTACACGGGATTGAACGAGTCCATCGCGCCCTGAAATATGATGCTTATTTCCTTCCACCTGATCTTCCTGATCTCGTCATCGAAGATGTCGATGGTCTTGTCCTTCTTCACATTGGTCAGCAGACTCCTGCCTTTGAATACGACGTCCCCACCCTGGATGGTAGCGTTCCTGGGCAGCAGAGACGTGATGGCGTAGGCAGTGGTCGTCTTTCCGCAACCGCTCTCACCGACCAGTCCGATGGTCTCACCTTTATCCAGGTGGAACGAGACACCGCTGACGGCCTTGACCATTCCTTCGTGGACCTTGAAGTAACATTGAAGATCCTTGACTTCCAGAAGATGCTTGAGTTTGGGTGTCATCTGGCTCTCAACCTCGGATTGACAACTTCGTCGAAGGCCCTACCAATGAGATAGAAGCTCAGCGAAAGGAGTGTGATTGCTATTCCAGGGGGCAGGAACCACCAGGGCGCGTCCAGGGTGTGGCCGCTGATCCTCAGATACTGCAGCATCATACCCCAGGTGATGGCTGTCGGATCCCCCATGCCCAGGAAGGATAGGATTGCCTCGGTAATGATGGCGCCTGAGATGGTATAGGCCATATAGAGGAAAGTGAGGGGCAGGACGTTGGGCGCAAGATGTCTGAACATGATTTGCCTGTGACCTGCACCAGAGACCTTCGCCGCCTTGATGAAATCCCTCTCCTTGAGCGTAAGCGTCTGAGCCCTGATGACCCTGGCTATTCCGGCCCAACTGAACACGGAGATGACGATTATCAGATTGAACAAGCTGGGTCCAAGGACAGAGGCAAGCAGCAAGGCTATGACGAGAATGGGAAGTGTCAAGAAGATGTCCGTGAACCGCATCAGTATGGAATCCACGATCCCTCCGAAGTATCCCGCCATAAGACCGATAAGAGTCCCGATTCCGACGGCTATGAACGCCGCGGTCAGACCAACGGCAAGCTCGTTTTGGGTCCCATAGACGAGTTGAGTGAAGATGTCATGTCCGAAGACGTCGGTGCCCAGGATGTACACGTTGCCGGAGTTGCCGACGCCGGGAGGCAGCGGGGCTATGTATGCACCCGTCAGAGACTGGATGAAGAGTGCGGGTTCCCTAGTGATGATGCTGTAGTAGTTACCAGCTATCTGATGTTGCGTCATGATGTTCCCGACGTAGACGACGGGGACGAGAATACCTTTCTCAATGGAGAACACGATGTCCGACTTCACATTCTCCCTGAGCATGTACACCTTATCCTGGTCGGTGCTCAGAATGTACCTTCTATTACCGCTGACGAACTGCGGAACTGAAACGATCTTTCCTTCAACAAGAGAATAGTATGTCAGGTTGCCGCTGATCCGGCCCGTGTCCCCCTCGATTCCGGCTACCAGACCTTGCGGCGACTGCCATGCCGTGACCAAGAACCCTCTCCTATCGCTGGCATGTACACCTTCAACCGAGGCGCTTCTCATTTCGGGAACGGTCACCGTGGTCCACCAGTTAAAGGTCCCGTTGGCGGTCCAGAAGGAAAAGAGATTCCCAGCCTCGTTACCTCCAGGATTACTTGCCAGCGCGATCCTGTCTTTGCTTTCGGGCTTACGGGGACCGGGGTTCTCAACCGCAATAGTGTGTTTCTCTACCGGATTGATGGTCGTGCCGAGCGTGTCGCCTATGGCTTGATAATCGACGTACCAGAACAGATTCCCGATTGTCACGTCGTCGACCAACCCGGGGAGCAGACCACCCGTGCGTATCGATATGTCAATCTTGTATGCCAGGAGTGCCTTGTCGGTCGGTACTATGAGCAAAGTGTCATTGTCGAAATTGGCGTCAAGAATGATGATGGGGTCTCCGATTATCTTCAGATCGGTCAAGTTAACGTCCGGAACGCTCACCTGCTTCGAACTCACGAAGAACCTCTCATTGAACTCCCCTATTCCGGGATGTGCCTTGGCGGTCATGAACAGGGTCGTCTCATTTGCCATTGCGAAACAGACTATCTCATCCTGAACCACTTCAGTGCTTCTGGGAATCCACCACAGATTGGACAGATAAATCGGTGCGAAGCCGATGTTCACCTCACGTCTGGGGGTCAGATCATCGTAGGTCAGCTCCCAATACGTTGAGTCCGATACGGTCATGTAGTATTCCGATCGGAAGTACACATATTTCATGAAGCTGGTGTTCTGTGGGATGAGGAAAGCGGTGTCCAGGGTCACTTCTATGCCCAAAGCGGATCCGGACTCAATGGACACGAAGTCCACGACATACCTGATCGCATGACCCTGTGAGGAGTATGCCAAGATTGAGACAAGATTGGATTCCGGCGGTGGCGTCCACTTCGGAACGGGGTCGTGCCAGGTCTCGTTCCGAGGATCTATCGGTATCCCGGTTCCGGTGGCGTTCAGAGCTTGTGTCGAAAGGTCAGCGACGAAAACGTCCTCATTGGGTGCAGCGAACTGCGGGTCATATGGGGCAATGATCGGTGCGAAGACCGCAACTACCACAAACCCTAACATGATCGCCAATCCGATCAGGCCGATCTTGCTTCTCTTGTACAACTTCCAGGTCTGGTTCAACCTCTTCCAGTTCCTTCGGAGGACAATCTTCAAAGAGTCTACAAATGACACATGTGCACCTAACCTGTTGCCTCCACCCTTATTCTGGGATCCAAATAGCCATAGAGAATATCAGCTCCCAGATTTCCGATGAGAACGAAAAGTGAGATTATGTAGAGGGTGGCCAGCGCCACCGGGAAGTCCAACTGGAACAGGGCGGTTATGTACAGGAATCCTATCCCAGGATAACTGAACACCTGTTCGAGGACCACAGCCCCTCCAATGGAGAAGGCTATGGCGATCACAAAACTCGTTATCAACGGAAGGGATGCGTTCCTTGCCGCGTGCTTGAACATGACGGTTCTCTCTTTCAATCCCTTTGCGATGGCGGTGAGAATATAGTTCTCTCCTATCACGTCCAGCATACTGGTCCTCATGAGCAGCACCGTACCTGCCAAAGTGAGCAGGACCAGTGTTATGAGGGGAAGGAATAAATGCCACGCCACGTCAAGCGCCGGGTGGATCGCGTAGTAGTCTGACGTTGGATCAGCATACCCCGCAAGCGGGAACCATCCTAAGATGAAGGCGAACAAGAACAGTAGTATCAGTCCTAACCAGAAAGAAGGCATGTTGTAGAAGACAAGAGAGGCAACCACGGTCGTCCCGTCAGTGACACCACCTCTACGCCAAGCTATCAAGGTCCCAACGGTAGCTCCCACCACGTAGGCGATAATAGTGGCTAAACCAAACAGCAGCAGCGTTCTAGGTATCCGCTCCTGCAAGAGGTCCATCACGGGTCTTCCGAATGATATGGAATAACCGAAGTCGAAGGTAAGCATGTTCTTGAGGAATATGAAGTACCGTTCTTCCACAGGCCTATCGAAACCGTACAGCTCGCGCAAATACTCCTTCTGAGATGGTTTGATCAGGGGGCTTTGGGAAAGCAAATCATCGGGTCGGGCTGGAAGCGCTTCAAAGAGAAAGAAAGTGATTGTGAGAATGGCGAACAGCGTAATAATGGTCTGGATAATTCTACTGGCCAGGTAACGACGCATTCCCGCCATGAGGCTCTTTCTCCATCCGCTGTGTCCGGTCCGGTCCGCGGAATATCAAGTCTGCTAGTCTGCGCCAATGGTGCGCAATCCCTATCATGGAACGCGTTCTTCTTAACCCTTTTGGCTTCATTCCTCGGACGATGATTCGGCCTCTTCTGAGGGCGTCTCTTCTGAAATGGGCTCTTTCTCGGATACTTCCTCTTCAAGTGCCTCTTCAGCCGGAGCCTCTTCAGCCGGAGCCTCTTCAGCCGGAGCCTCTTCTTCAATCATCTCTTCTTCCTCGGGTTCTGTCGGGACAGCCCTCTTCCTCATCATCACGATGACCAAGATGACGACGATAAGGATGATCACAATCGCTATGATTATCCAGAGCCACGGGAATTCGTCCGCGGTTGTATCGACCGAGAAGGTTATTGTCGTCTCAGTCGTCTCGTTGGCCGCATCGACCATACGTACGACTACAGTATGATCTCCATCATCCAGGTCCTCGAAGATATAGGAGAAGGAGCCATCGGCCTCAACGGTGACGTCGATTGGCGTTCCACCATCCAGGATAAGTTGGAAGGTTTCTATGCCAGTAGGTTCTGTTGCCGTGCCTTCAATGGTTACCGAGTCGTCATCAGACACATGTCCGGTGGCGGGTATTGAAGTGACATCCAGGACACCCGGAGTATTGTGCACGCCGATTCTGATCGAATTGACGGCAGCGATGTAGCCTGCCTTCACGACGGAAGCCGAGAGTGAAGCGACTTGGAAGCCGCTTTGCAGTAGGAATTCAAACTCGGAAGTTGCCAGGCCGTTGGAAGTGGCCGCCATATCAGGATCCATTGTACCGTTGTCCGCTATGAACTCAACATCGAACCCTTCAACGGGATTACCGAACTCATCTGTAACGGTCGCCTCCAGGGTCACCACGCCAGCTTCGAATGAACTGTCCGATGGATCCAGAAGTACGAAGAGCTGTATGGGTACAGCGAAGATCTCAGATGAGGCAAATATGGTAGCATGGTCCGGATAGGTTGGATTTGCGTACAGTGGTTGCTTGACAGGATTCGATAGGGGGTTGCCGTCACCATCCTCGGTCAGTGCTTCGATTGTTGCGGTTGTCGCGCCCATCGCGTCTGTGTCCGGTACGGTTCCGACAAGAGAGAAGAACGGAGATCCACCATAGACCTGGACATAAACTGCCACCTCTGCTCCCACGACAGGAGCGTTGTCCTGGTCGTAGACACCTACATCGATGTTCGATGTATTGCCTGTACCAAGTGATCTCATGACCGGAGTGTCCAACGTCATCGTCGTTGAGATTATGCTCATTGCCCTTGCAGCTGCGAACTCGGTGCTGAGTGTGGCCGGGCCTTCCAGCCAGTAGTAGAAGTTGCTGTAGTCAGACGTGACGAGGAAGCCCATCTTGCCGTTTGGAACGACCAAGATGTGCGGTACGGAATCGCCCAGTACCAGATCTGCAGCACTGACCGTGAACGTTCCAACACCGTCAGTGATGTCAGCTCCAACCATGGTAGTGTGGTTGACCGTGGAGAGTCCGAAGAAATGCTCTCCAAGGAATGTCCATTCATCGTCGTACAATTCTTGCCAGGTCGCGTACAGGCCGTCGTTCAACGTGTTGATCTCAGCGTCCGACATCAGATCGGCTCGGAAATATCCACCGCTGATCATGGCGCTTTCGTCGTACATCGTGCCCAACTGCAGTCCGGAGTAATCCCACAGAGCATTGTATGACTCAGGGGCCGTCATATCCAGACCTGCAACGACACCCAGCGGGGGTTCCCCGATCACGATGGCTGCGTCAGTGACTCCGAGCGGTACGTTGCCGTCAATATCGTACAGGCTAACGTCGAAGTCCAGTGTTCCAGCCCCGTTGGGATCCAGAAGCGGAGTGGCAGCGAATGAAATGAGCCCTCCGTACAGCGCTGGTGTGGGTATTGTCGTTCCCTTGTACAGCAGTGTCAACGATGCTGCCACGCTGTTCGGTATCGTCTCGTTCTGGAAGGTTATTCTGGTCGCATTGGTGTCGATTCCGTCCAGGAACTGGACAGGGAAGTTTGCAAGACCCGCCCCGTTGGTTGTCACGTCGGTTACCGTGTTGAACAGCACGTCCTCGTTAGTGTATGTGATGTGAATCGCGCCGCCATTGACGTTACCTGCCATGTCAAATGCGTGTATGGTCACGGTGGATATGTTTGACACGGAATCCATAGCGTAGTCTGTGACAGTCTGAACCTCGACGAACTGCCAATCATTGGGTGTTGGATTGTATATAGTGATGAACTGCGTCCAGGTGTTGGCATTCGTTGTGAGATATCCGGTCTTGGTAGCAGTGAGTGATAGCCTGACCTCCAGGTGCTTGTTCAGAGCCTGATCTAGATCTGCTGGGGCCGTGTAGGTCATTGTACCGTATCCGCTCGCGTTCGTTGGCACGGTCGCGCTGTCTATTGAACCGTAGCCCATCAGACCCACGTCCAACTTGATCGAGGCATCCTGCACCGCAATCCCATATCCGTCGGTCACGTTCATGTGAACGACCGTGTTTTCGCCCACTCTCAAGAACGTCATCTCAGGGGTCACATCCAAGAATAGGATGTTGGGTATACCTTTGACACATTGTATGGTCTTGGAATAGGTGAAGTCGTTTCCTCCAAAGGCAGCGGTTGCGTCTAAACTGTTGTAACCTTCTACCGGTGCTTTCATGGTGAATTCAAACACCCCGCTCGCATCAGTGGTCCCAGAAGTCGCTGACAGGGTCAGGTTCTCACTGGCAGTGAGAGTCACATCGGCTCCCTCTATGGGTGCTCCTGTTCCGTCCACGACCACAACCGAAGCGTTCATGTCCACGGCCATGAGGATCTTGTCAGGCGCAAACAACATTGCAGTGACTTCGTCGCCCGCCACTTCCTCCTCACCCAACGGCGTCAGTTCGCCCATTGTGTACACGTTGAGCAATTCACCGAGATAATTGACCCATGTATCTTCTTCCCATGCAGTTGAGACAGCATATATGTTCACTCTGTAATACAAAACGTTGACGGGAAGTGCATCAGCAACTGCACCCTGGCCAGCCTTAGTCCATAGAATCTGCTCGTCCCTATCGAATGAGGTCTTGGCAAGATCGGCGTAGATCTGGACCAGATCTGCAAGGGCCTGAGTTTCAGCGTCTGCCATCGTCGAAACATCGCCAATTGAGTTGTACAGAGGGTTGTCGTTGTTTGTCGACCAGAAGGCGAAGTAGTTCTGTGTGGCCTTTGGACCCAATATGTCAAAGACGTTGCCTATCGGGTCAGATGACAGCGACCAGCCAATGATGAGCATGTCATAGTCGAATGCGTTCATCTTTGCGACCAGCGCATCGAAATCGAGAGGCTTGGCAATCACGCTGATACCAAGACTTCTCAGATTCTTCGCAATCAATTCGCCCGCCTTGATTCGGATGGGGTCATAATCGGCTGGGGGCGTCAGGATCACGAGGTCGGGTACTGGTCGTCCATCAGGCATATAGAGAGTTCCGCCCTGAAGCGTAAACCCGCCATCTGTTGTGAGTTTGACCATGGCTTGGGTCAGCGCCGGGTCGAACGGATATGTTTCAACTGAGTCGTTATACCAGTCCGCCCAGAATGGCGGCTCGCATGAATCTCCCGCCCTTCCGTAACCTCCCATGTACCTGTTGACGATGGTCTCTTTGTCAATGGCGAGGCTGACAGCCTTTCTGAAGTAGATGTTGTTCATCGGTTCTCTCTTCATGTTGAAGGCCAGATAGAAGTAGCCATTATCGGAAACGAATCTCAGGTCAACATTCGGATCTTCGGCCAGGTCAGGAACATATCCAGGCGTGACGGTCCAAGGGAGATGGTCAACCTGGCGGCTCTTCAGAGCAAGGATTGCAGTGTCGAGTGAAGAATAGAGTTTGTAGTGGATGTGCTTCACGTGCGCGGGGTACAATCTGTGGTTTGACTGGGTGATCTCGTTCTTGCCCCAGTAATCCGTAAACCGGGTCATTATCCTGTAAACATCCTGTTCTCCTTCTTGATAATAGAACGGCCCAGTGCCGATGGTTGCGTCCTCATGTGACCACAATGTATCCAATCTACCTTCGGTATCAACGTTGTCAGGGGCCCATATGTGCTCGGGCAGGATGGCAATTCCCAATGTCGTCAAGAAGAACTGTCCGTAAGGCTTGGCCATGACGAATGTGACGTTGTAGTCATCAATCTTCTTGACTCCCTCGAATTCCCCGTTGCCATCGGCATCTATTGTTCCATCTACCTCTGAGGCATTCGCGACACCGTCATCATCTGCATCGAAGGCGTCAATGATGGACGATGACAATGTCGTTCCATCTCTCAGGCCCATATAGGAGAAGACAACATCGTCGGCAGTCATCTCCGTTCCGTCATGGAACAACACACCCTGTCTAAGGGTTACGTTCACTTGGTATGGTGTGACTGTATCATCAAACTCCGTGCTCAAAGCAAGCATGGGGTATAGGTAGCCAGCAGGGTCCAGCCCTATCAAGCTTTCAAAGCAGAACTTTCCGATCACATAGTCTTTCCACACTGTGTTGGAGGCCAGGTCGAAGTAGTTGAAATTCGGCATATCCTGCTGCATAGCAATGTATACCGTTTCACCTTCATCCTGGGCGGTCGCCGCGAAGGTAACCGCTGACATAGCTCCAACAACCATAAACAGCGCTATGGCACAAACAATTATTTTTCTTGACCTCATCCAAATCCCTTCTATGACTCCTCGGAGTCTAAAAGCCTATTCTACAGGTCATATAAATAATTTCTAGTCCTTCCTTCTAACCCTACTGGCTATGCCCTCAAAAATGATGGCCAGACGAAAATCGAAGGGAAGCATTCGTATTACGTCGTTATGACTGGCTCAGAAGCGGAAGTCCTTTGTTTTCCGGTATTCATCCGCTCCTTCGAAGGACAGTTCGATGTCTCGTTTCGTAAGGTTCTTGCAGCTTTTAGGGAGCAACATCTTCTCACCTTCTATCTCCATTTCGACGAACAGGTTGTCCCTCACGATGGGCATCATTCTTGTCGATCTCTCGGGTTCTATGAGTATCCTGATATCCTTGTGATAGGGGCGTATCGCGATGAGGCCTACCCCTTCCTTGGTGAACCAGTACCTGTTCTTGTACGCCTTGCAGGCATTCTCGAACGGCATAGCAACAAAAGAAAAGTCCGCTCCGAGCTGATAGGCGACCGCCTGTCTGATGGCCTGCTTCCAGTCACTGAGCTTGAGCTCCACCGCAACGACCTCGTCGTCCTTCACGGCCACCAGGTCGACCCATCTGGTGATCATCCTAACCTCGGTGTACGCCCTGTAGCCAAGGTTCCGAAAAAAGGACTTCATCCCCGCCTTCAGGTCCTCCTCATGTAAATCGCATCTTCCCATCTCCCATCGAGTACTCATTATGACGAGAGGATATGAACATCTTGGAGAGAGGTGGGTGAATCTAATCACGCGGACTCTTCATGAGCGGACAGGAAGACATAGATGGCAATCCACAAGGCAAATGCGAGGAATGTGAGAAGGGTAACATCCCATCTGGAAGTCGTCAAACCCTGGAAGATCTGCCACATTAGGACCGCAGCAACTACAAAGATTATCAGGATAGCAGTGACAGTTCTCAGCCGTGGAGTTAGTCTGTTCGTCAAATGAGCCAATCCCCCGGGTCTCCATACCGAAAAGTGAACGCTTATATGAAGGTCTTATTGTTAACAAAGCCCATTGGCTTCTAGGTCAGTTGGTCAGAACCCAATTGAACTCTTCCGATACGTGGATCCAGTAGCCCTCGCCGGCGGTCATAAGGTCTGTGTCACCGAGTCGCTGGAGGTACCAAGGCGGGTCCAGTGGATCGAACGTCTCCATCGTCTGGTAGTAGACGGTTATCGTGTCCGAGACTGTTCTATCAGCGAAGGAAGGATATCCCACGAAGTTCCATCCCACAACGAGATGAATGGTGGTTTGCTGCGGGACCAGACCTGCAACCGTCAGATAGCCGTCGGAGATCACCTCCACCCAGACCGCCATCGTGTGGTCGACGTCGAAAACGTCCGAGTAAGGTTTCCTGGTATCGAAGGTCTTCCAGTTGTGCCTCTTGCCAGCATTAGCATCGTAGTAGATGACCCTGACGTAATTCACTGTCTGGAAGACGGTCGTGATCAGGGTATCGGAGGTCACCACCGGCACGGACATGAGGACCATACCACTTGCCATGTGCTTTGCGAACTTGGAAACCTGTTGACCGTCCAGCGTCTCCTGACCGGCGTCGTCAACCGCGCCAACGCAGTAGAAGTAGGTGTTCGTGTCCCCATGACCGCCCAGGGCATCCGTCCACCCAGTTGAACCTGAAGGTGCCGAAGACACCAGAATGTAGCCGAGACAGTCCGGATCGTAAACCGTTCCCCTGTAGATGTTGTATCCTGCCAGGTCATCCTCACCTGCACCATCATCGCCAGAAAGCTCCCAACTGAGGTCCACGTCCTCCTGTGAGGCGCCGGAAAGGACGGCGTCGATCAACCCCGGAGCATCTGGGTAGCCATCGATTATCTCGACGTATGTCGTGTCGTTGTCGCTGGCCCCATTGTTGTCGGTCACCTTCAGAGTGACATTGTAGATTCCAGCACCGGAGTATGTGTGGTTGGTGGTCTCACCGTATCCCTTCGGAGAACCGTCACCGAAGTCCCATGCATATTCTATTATCGACCCATCCTGATCGTACGACCCAGTTCCATCGAAATCCACCGGCCAGTACTTCTTTCCCGAGTACGGTCCGTTGGCATCCGCGACCGGTTCCAGATTGGACACGCCGCAACCGCCGAGCGGATACATCAGAGGATAGTTGTCTACGCTGTTGTTGTCGATGTTGTAGGGTGTGTCCCCAATGCCGTCTCCATTGGAGTCGGAGCCGTTATAGTCGTCCCAGTAGTTCCCCTCCGATCCATCGTCGAACTGATTGTAGAGGTCGTCTATCGCATTGGCATGGTTGTAGACGAAATCGTTGTGGTGCGTCGTCACCATGTAAGAAGAGTGAAGGCTGAGGCCCACACCGTTGTTTGTCATGACATTGCAAGAGACCTGATCGTAGTAAGCACCCAGGAGATAGATGCCTGCACCGCTCCAGCCTGGAGGGGTCTGTACACCGTTACTGTGAATCGTGTTGTTCCAGTACCAACTGTTCGAAACAGTTGTCCCAGACTGACTTTCATAGTATATTCCGAATTGAGAATTGTACGAGATGTCGGAGTTCTGTATGCGTGCGTACGAGTAGTTGCCAACAATCCCATACTCGTTGAAGGAGATGATGCTGTTCTCTATCACAGCTCCAATGGAAGAGCCAAGATCAATTCCGTTCTTGCTATGTGTGATCTGAGAGTCCGATATGTAAATGGATGTATAATTGACGGCTTTCACTCCACAGTCTATGTTGTAGAATATATCGCTTCCTCGGATGGACACACTGCTCTGGCCCCGGTTATCGGTCAAGACAGTGATCCCGCAGTAAGCATTCGAAACGACGGTGTGGTCCATCACCAGACTGCCCTCATCCCTAACATATATCCCCTGCCAGACCTGTCCGAACGGGTCGGGGTACTTTTCACTCGCGATGATCACCATGTTGGAGACATCGCCGTGAGTAACCAGGTTCCCGCTGACGTTGAAGTAATAGGTCCCGTTGAAGAAGACCTCCACTCCAGGCTCGATCCTAAGGGTCACATTCGGGTCCACGAAGGTATCGCCAACGATCCAATAGGGACTGTCACTGCTGGTCCAGTTGGTGTCTGTAGTGATGTGTCCACTGAACTCTGTCCCTGCCACGACGTTAGCGTTCAATTGGAACAGCAGCCCATACATGGAAGCGAAAACAACCAGAAAGGCAACGCTCACAATCTCGACTTTCTTTCCTGCCCAGGACATCTCTCCTCCTCCATTGTCCATATTTTTATCCGTCTGAGCGTACTTAAGAATGTTGGTACGACGTTCCATGTTTTGAGCGTGGGGGTCCAAAGTAAAGAAGAAGTATGAAAATGCGAATATGGAGGCGATAACCATGACCGAAGTTCTCTACATGGGGGAGTGGAAAGGGGATGAGAGTGTTCAGAATCCAAACTACATCCGCGAGTTCGACGCGAAGGTCACCAAGAGGGGAGAGACCTATGTCGTGCTCGATCGGACCACCTTCTATGCACTTGGAGGCGGCCAACCTTCCGACACTGGCATGCTGAGATGGGACGGTGAGGAAACCAATGTCTCAGAGGTTCTCAAGAAGGGGGAGATCAGGCACTTCGTGGACGAGGTTCCCCAAGTTGATGAGGTGCAGGGGGTTCTGGATTGGGACCTCAGATATGCGCACATGAGGATGCACACCTCCCAACATGTTCTCTCGAGCGTTGTATACGGGATGTTCAAGGCGAGGACCGCTGGAAACCAGGTGCATGCGGACCATTCCAGAGTGGACTTCCAGCCCATCAAGTTCGAGGATGAGGACCTGCAGAAGGTGGAGCGGGAGTGCAACGAGATCATTGACCGGGGGGTGCCGGTGCACATCTACGAGGAGACCAGACCTGTCCTAGAAGAGAAGATGACCGAACAGAGATACATTCTAGATATGATCCCCAAGAGCATTCCCAAATTAAGGGTCATTGACATTTTGGGCGTGGATATCTGCCCTTGCGCCGGGACGCACGTGAAGAACACATCAGAATTGGGCAAGGTCCACATACTGGAGAGAAGGAGCAAGGGAAAGGACATCGACAGGATCGTCTACGAGCTGCTCTGACTCGATTTCATCGCTTTCAGCTGTCTTATCATCTCCGGGATGACGTCGAAAAGGTTGCCGACGATCCCATAATCAGCGACCTCGAAGATCGAGGCGGTGGGGTCCGCGTTTATCGCTACTATCTTCTCCGAACGTTCCATTCCTGCAAGATGCTGGATAGCGCCCGAGATTCCGATAGCGAAGTACAGCCTGGGTCTGACCGTCTTTCCGGTCTGACCGATCTGCCTCTCCCTTGGGAACCATCCTATGTCGACGGTCTTCCTTGAGGCGCCTACGACGCCGTGAAGAAGCTCAGCAAGCTCTTCCAGAAGAACGAAGTTCTCTTTCTTTTTCAATCCATAGCCGCCTGAGACCACTATCTCGGACTTGGACAGCATATTGGCCTCATCTTCGTGTTCGACCACCTCGAGGCACCGGGTGTCGACATCTTCCTGGGTAAGCTGGACGGTCTCCTTCAGTATCTCGCCTTTCCGAGCAGGGTCCTTGTCCGGGGCGGGGAACACGTTGGGTCTCGCGGACGCCATTTGAGGCTTGGTCTTCTTACAGATAATGTGGGCCAGGCTCTTCCCGCCGAACGCCGGTCTGATCATCTCCAAGTAGCCATCTTCGGTAATATCGAATGCGGTGCAATCGGCGGCAAGTCCGGTGTGAGTGTATGCGTGCAAACGGCCGGCCACCTCCCTTCCGTTCATGGTCGCACCGAACAACAGGGCGTCCGGTCTTCTCTTCTGAACGAGTTCGGCCAGGGCCTTGGCGTAAGGTCGAGGAGCGTAGTTCTCCAGTAGATCATGTTCGATATAATGGACCTTGTCACAACCGAACTGGATCGCCTCCCCGGTGAGATTCTCAACGTCTTTCCCCAGCAGTGCTCCTGAGAGCTCCTGTTTGAGGATGTCGGCAAGCCTTCTGCCCTCGCCAATGAGCTGGATGGAGGCATTCCTAAGCTTGCCCTTCCTGTGTTCCAGGAACACCATCACTCCCTTGTATTCTCCAGTTTCCATCTTCTAGCCTCTTATGAATCCGTCCCTTACCAGCCGGCTTATCAGATCTGAAACGTTCTTCCCCAGGTTGCCAGAGAATAACTCCCCCTTCCTGCTGGGAAGCTCTACGGTATCTATCGTGGACACGATGGTCGGGGAGCCGTTCAAACCCAGTTTTGACTCGTCCAGACCAGCATCCTTAGCGCTCCATGTTTGGATAACGTTACCGCGCTTTGCCTTGATCTTCCTGGAGAGCGTGGGCTCCCTTGGCCGGTTGCACCCGAACTTCACTGTCAGAAGTGCCGGGAATGTCGTCTCCCAGGTCTCGAACCCGAACTCGACCTGTCTCTTGGCGATGATCTTATCATTCTCGACCTTGGCCTCGGTGACGTAAGTGATCTGGGGAATCTCAAGATGACCTGCAATCCCGGGACCGACATGCCCGGTTGAGCTGTCCGATGTCTCCTCCCCGCACAGAATCAGATCGATCTTCCCCAGAAGGGAAATGGTTCCGGCCAGAGCATATGATGTTGGAGTTGTGTCAGAACCTGCAAGAGCCCTGTCGGAAAGAAGAACCGCCCTGTCCGCACCCATGCCAATCGCCATCCTCAGAGACCGTTCAAAAGACCTTGAGCCCATTGAAAGGGCGATCACCTCACCGCCGTGTTCATCCTTGAAACCGAGGGCCATCTCCACTGCGTTCTTGTCCGCCGGATTCATCTCGCTCTCGACGCCCTCCCTCCTGAGGGTCTTCTTCACAGGGTCGATCTCCAACTGCTCCCCTTTTGGCACCTGCTTAATGCACACGACTATCTTCAACCCCTGATTGGGGGGTCTTGCCTCCTGGCCGTCCTCCAAATGGTTCACCTGTTCCTAACCGAAAGGGGAAAAGAAGCAAGAGTAACCGATGTATTATTCTTTCGGTTTGATTACATCGACCTGAGTCCGCTCATCATGTCCCTGAGCATCTTGAGTACCGAGACCTTGCCGAACATCTCGTCCTTGCCGATATCGAATATCTTCTCCTTGCCCTTGCCATCAACGGTATACATTCTATCAAAGAAGTCGCAGACCATCCTCGGGTAGGCCGTGAAGATCCTAGCGTTCTGCAAGAAGGAAGGAGCGTTCTTGAACTTGTTCATGTCGTCCATTATCCCCCTTTTCTTCAAGAAATCCGGGTAGGAAGAAAGTCCCATATGAGAGTAGTCGCCCCTTTGCCTTGCCTGTATGATCGCCTCCGCGGCAGATATGCCAGAGACCACGGCCAGATCCACGCCCCTGTAAGTGTAACCGTGATTGATCACCATGGCAGCAGCGTCCCCCACGGCCAGGAAGTTGTCCTTGAACAGGGCGGGGAGGGTGTTCACGCCGAGTTCGGGGATCATGTGCGCGGAATACTCAACCACCTTCCCTCCGCGAACCAACTTCTGGATGAACGGGTGGAGCTTGAAGTTCTCGATTATCTCGAATATCTCCTTCTTCTGCAGTGAAAGGTCTTCTGAGTTGACGACTGCTCCGAGCGATATCGTTTCCTTGTTGGTGTACAGAAAACCTCCGCCCCTCAAATAGCCGGTGGCAGAACCCACGAAACTATAGGCCGCACCTTCCCTCTTCCCGAGGTTGAACCTGTCCTGAATCGTCTCCTTGGGGAGCTTTATGGTCTCCTTCACCGCGACGGAGACCTCCTTTGCTGTCAACTCCCTCCTCAGACCGGCCTTCTGGGCGAAATCGGACACCACACCGTCCGCCGCTACGACGACGTTGCTTCTCACCGTATCTGGACCGGCGATGATGCCGGCAATCTTGCCGTTCTCCCAGTAGAGGTCGTCCACTCTTGTGCCAGTTATCAGCAGGGCTCCGGCTTCCTCCGCCTTCTTTGCCATCCACGAATCGAACTTCTCCCTCAAAGCGGTGAAGCTCTGTGTCGATACGCCTTCAGAGGAAGAGGAATCGAACTTCATGGTCACGGAATTGGACTCGGTCATGAAGACCAGGTTCTCCTGCGTCACATACCTCTCGATGGGTGCTTCCTTCCAGAAATCGGGATATATCTCCGGGAATGGGTATGAGTATATCCTGCCGCCGAAGACGTTCTTGGACCCTGGCCTGTTCGACCTTTCCACGAACAGAACGTTGAAGCCTTCTTTGGCCAAACGATAGGCGGTAGAGGAGCCGGCTGGTCCGGCACCAATTATGACAACATCGAACTCGTCCATTCCCTACACCGTAACCCAGCAATGAGGATGGTTCGGATAACATCATGGTCGGTTTATATTTTTCCCGTGCTGTTGTCACCTGCTTTGGCAAAAGGACTGCACTAGAAAGCCTTAAGACCTTACAGATTGTTGGCGACTCTGGAGGAATGGAGGTGCCACTCGAGAGATTAAGAGTCGCATGTGTAATTGCTATTCTCCTGATGTCGTCAGTGGTTTTGTTGACAGGTTCGATTGAAGGAGAAGTCGGTTCGTGGCAAACGAAGTCCCCGATGCCGACGCCGAGGGCCACCGCGGGAACAGCAGTTCTTGGCGGAGAGATGTATGCAATAGGTGGGCTGGTAGGCGGTCCCGGCAATGATACTGAGGTTGACGCGAACGAGGCGTATGATCCAATAACTGACACTTGGTCACAGAAAGCTCCTCTTCCCACACCACGCAGAGGATTGGTGGCTGCAACATACGACGGCAAGATCTATGTGATGGGTGGACTCAACGCAACTGTCAATCCTTCGGTAATCTACGATTCAAACGACATCTACAACCCGGTGATAGACGCGTGGACATCGGGCGCACCAATGCCAGTTGGAAGAATCGGTGCTGGGGCAGCAGTCGTGAGCGGAAGAATCTACGTTGTTGGGGGAATTATTGATGGAAGTTCGTTGCCTACTGATGAAGTGTTGGAGTACGATCCAGTTGCGGATAGCTGGTCGTATGCGACACGATTGATGGTTGCCAGACAGAGCGCAGGATTGACAGTACTCAAAGACAAGATCTATCTTTTTGGAGGTTGGTTAGGCTGGAACAGTGTGGAGGAATACGATCCGATAAGTGGGACTTCAAGATTGATGAACGCTCTGCCGTTTGGAGTTTCTTCACCGAGCGTGGTGACCATCGATGAGAGAATCTACATAGTGGGAGGAGGGGACGACTCGGAGTGTGATGTAATCAGTCTATCATATGAATTCGATCCACCCTCAGACAGCTACGTTCCGGTTGCTCCAATTCCAATTCCGAGATCCCAAGCCTCAGCCGCTGAAATAAACAGGAAGATGTATGTTGCTGGAGGACTCTCCAACACGAATCTTTGGTGTGGGGCGCGGGTGGCGAATGAGGAGTTCACACCACCGCCACCAGATAACACCCCTCCGAGCATCACCATCACATCTCCTACAAATGGCCAGGTCATTAATGAAGGAACCACACAGATTCAGGGAACGGCAACAGATCCGGACGGAGACGGTCAGATCACAAGCGTACTAATCGACATTGATGGGCAAGGCTGGCAGAAGGCCACAGGCACCATCAGTTGGAGCTACGTTTGGGACACCTCTTCACTCTCGCCGGGCATACACTCTGTTCATGTACAGGCATTTGACGGTAAGAACACGTCAAACGTCGCTTGGGTGACTGTCATTGTTGAGGACACTTCGCAGCCCGAAAACAACGCACCCTCAGTGACCATCACAAACCCCACAAGCGCACCCTCCTTGTTTCTTTCCGATGGTTCCGTTCTGGTCGAAGGTTCTGCTTCGGACCCAGATGGGGACGGTCAGATAGAGAGTGTGGAAATCAAGATAGATGGCGGAGGTTGGCAATCGGCCACAGGTACGGCGGCCTGGAACTTCACCTGGAACTGGGATCCTGATTCGTGGTACTTCGGACACCACACTGTGCAGGCAAGAGCGTATGACGGCACAACATATTCAGAGATTGATTTGGTGGTCGTCCACATCCAAGAGGATGATGTCGCAGGCACGTTGGACCTCTTGCCTTGGCTCCTTCTCATGATCATAGTCATCCTGGCCGTGTTGCTTTCGGTATCCCTCATCAAGACCCGTGGGAAACCTGCGGAGAATGAGCAGTTGGAGGACTAACGCAGTTACGTTGGATTGTCAGGGATACATCTTTATTCAGAAAGGTATTTAATGGAACGGGATGGTGCCTTCTATGATGGGGGAAAAGGCGAGCACAGCGGAGGCGAAGCTCAGCGTGGACGACAGGCTGGGCATCAACAAGTTCACAACGGATGAGGAACCGTTCATCGAGGTTGACACCGCTCTATGCAAGACATGCCAGCTGAAACCTTGCCTCTACATCTGTCCTGCCCGGGTGTACACGCTTGAGGGAGACGATCTCGTCTACAATCCGGAAGGATGCATCGAACTGGGTGCGTGCAAGGTAGTGTGCCAGGAGTTCGGGAAGAACGCAATCAAATGGAACTATCCCCGCGGTGGATACGGCATAAGGTTCAGATTTGGGTGAACCTCTTCTTCTCCAACTCCTCCCGGTCGAAGATGACCTCCCCGTCATATATTATCCTGAATACCTTGTAGAAAGGGATCGTTGCCTGGGTTGTGCTGAAGAACGACTTTCCAAGTTCTTTCAATTCATCTCCGGTGATTATGACGAAGCCCTCGGCGGTGTCTCGAGAGCTGTACCATATCTCGGCCTTGGAGATATCCTTGTCCTCCCTCCACTTGAGCTCGTTGAGGATCTCCCGCGGGGTCATCGATCTGGAAATGAGCCGAGGGATTATTAATCCTTATCTCCAAAATGGTGAGTCGAATGCCAAATGGATCGTCTACCAAAACTTTATGAGTTTGAAAACGGTTCACGGTGGCGTGGTGGTTATGTCCCCAAAGGCAAAGGTAGAGGAGAGATGGTTTGAGGTTCTTGATAAGGAACTGGAGAAGAGAACGGACGATATCATCAACAGCATCGGGGAACAGAATTCCCAGAAGGTGCATCTCAACAAGCAGTTGATCGGGGATATCTGGGAGATATGGAAGAGGTTCAACAAGATAAACATCCACTTCGCCATGGAGCCTCATTACAATGCTTTCGCCCAGTTCGAAGAATTTCCCTACGGAGCTTGGGATTGGAGACCTTCGTTCAACGTTGCGAGTGTTAACATCGTCCAATTGGTGGACAGGACCCAGGAGCAGGGCCGAACGGGCGATTCACTAACCCTGAGCTACGTGCCGGCGAAGGATGACAAGATCCATTTGAAGGTGGAGTTCCTCTATTGCGAGGGAGAACATTACTACAAGTACTCCGGATGGAGAAGGATGTTCGCCAAACACACGCTCTACGACAAGCAGATGGACAAGGTGAACTTGGACGACCTTCACGCGATCTTCGCGGACATCATTGCTGCTTGGTATGAATCGCATCTCAGGCGGAACCGGGAGATACTGCTCAAGCACCTGAAGGGCAGCTACAAGCACATGGAAACGTTCACGCAGTAGAGCTGGACCTTTTCAAGACATGAGACTTTTTTTCAGACAGCGAGAGCTCCGATTCCATTTTGGTGTCAAATTGTGACACGAGTTTCAAGGCGGGACTTGGATCTACCTATCCATTCTGTGTCACAATATGATACACTAACCCCCATCATTGAGATTCCACATAGCACCGAGACACTTCCTTGGCTCATCACTTTCACCCACCTCTCCCGCTAAATCTTATAAGTAAATGGACGATAAGGTAGTGGTGATAGATTGGCTTCCAAAACGATAGAGGAGTTGCCAGGAGTAGGACCCGCAACAGCAGATAAGTTACACGAAGCCGGATATAATGACCTGATGGCCATCGCAGTGGCGTCACCTCAAATGCTGGCCGAGGCGGCCGAACTTGGTCAGAGCTCCGCACAGAAGATAATTCTCGCAGCACGGCAAGAGGCCGATATCGGAGGGTTCGAGACAGGAGACGCCATTCTCGAGAAGAGAAAGAAGATCGGCAGGATCACGACCGGTTCAAAAGCATTGAACGAGTTATTGGGGGGAGGATTTGAAACACAGGCGATAACCGAGCTGTACGGAGAGTTCGGGTCTGGAAAGACTCAGATTGCCCACCAGCTTGCCGTCAATGTCACCATGCCCAAGGACCAGGGAGGTCTTGACGGCGACACCCTCTGGATAGACAGTGAGAACACCTTCAGACCCAGCAGGATAGGGCAGATGGTAGCAGCTTTGGAACTTGATCCAGAGACGGTATTGAAGAGAGTTCACGTCGCAAGGGCATACAACTCCCATCACCAGATGCTCCTGGTCGACAAAGCGATGGAAGAGGCCGAGAAGTTCCCCATCAAGCTCCTGGTGGTCGATTCGATGACCGCGCACTTCAGGGCCGAGTACATCGGAAGAGGTGCGCTCGCTGAGCGACAGCAACTGTTGAACAAGCACATGCACGCACTGCTGCGGTTCGGGGACATCTACGACGCTGCTATCTGCGCGACGAACCAGGTCCAATCAAAGCCTGACGCTTTCTTCGGAGACCCGACGAGACCCATTGGAGGCCACATAGTCGGACACACGGCGACATTCAGGATCTACCTCAGGAAGAGCAAGGGCGGAAAGAGGATAGCTCGTTTGACGGATTCTCCCAATCTGCCTGAAGGAGAGGCGGTCTTCATGGTGACAGAAGATGGAATCGGCGATTAGTCCAAGTCTTGCCTCAGTAATGGCTCATTCCAATAATGTTGCCGAAATCCTTTTATAAACGCCGAATTCTGAAGCAGAACAACCGTAATCCCAGAGCTTGATGTTGGAGGGCTCCGGGAAGGAAACGGGAGGAAAATGTATGAAATACAACATAACTGGAGACAATCTCCAGATTGTGACATGCGAACTGGATCCTAACGAGAGAGTGTACGCCGAAGCGGGAGCCATGGTCTACATGTCCGGGAATATGACCTTCGAAGCTAGAGCAAAGGGCGGAGTGATGAAGGGGCTGAAGAGGAAGCTCACAGGAGAGTCCTTCTTCTTGACCGAGTTCACACCGGCCCAGAGCCCGGGATACGTGGGCTTTGGAGGGAACGCCCCTGGGACCATCAAGTGTATAGAACTGGCGCCCGGAAAGGAGTTCATGGTTCAGAAGGATGCTTTCCTCTGCGCCGAGAACGGTGTGGCCCTGGACATGGCATGGCAGAAGAAACTGGGCGCTTCTCTGTTTGGCGGAGAAGGGTTCATTCTGCAGAAGCTGTCCGGACAGGGCAAGGCCTTCATCCACGCCACAGGTGACTTCGTAGAGATGGATCTGGCTCCGGGTCAGGTCATCAAGGTGGACACAGGTTCGGTAGTGGGCTGGGATGCCTCAGTGACCTTCGACATTCAGAGGTCCGGTGGATTGAAGACCATGATGTTCTCCGGAGAGGGAGTGTTCCTGACAACTCTGACAGGTCCGGGGAAGATACTGTTGCAGTCCATGAACCTGCCAGAGCTGGCCATAACGCTGAGCAGATACATGCCTCAGCAGTCATCCGGTTCATCGGGCCTCTTCAGATAATCGCAAAAGAGGACCTCAGATGAGCAGCGGCAAGGCAGCAGCCTTGGCAATCCTGATATTCCTAGCGATAGTCGCAGCACTACTGCTGGCTCTGCACTTCCTGGGAGTTCTCTTGTGGGCAATAGCCTTCCTGGGCCTCTTCGTGTTGATAGGACTCGTCATCTTCATTGTAGCCTTCGGACTGGTTATGATCCTACTCGCCTTCTACTACATGCTGAAAAAGGAGCCCGTTGTCCAGGAATACGGTGACTACACACTGGATGGCGTCAAAGGGAAGGAAGATTGGGACAAGAAAGGATGAAGCGGAAGGCCCTGAATTCAAAACCGCTTTATATCAATCCCAGGTTATTCCAGTCGCATGAAGGTCCATTACATCATGGGCATGGGGTTCGACGCCAATATCTTCTTCATTGAGGCCGAGAAGCCCATTCTAATCGATGCTGGTACCGGATCGAACACAGCTGGTGCCGTGAAGACGATCGAAGGGCACATCGATCCCAAGATAATCGATTCCATCATCCTCACCCACAGGCACATCGATCATGTGGGAGGTGCGGAGGAGCTTTCGAGGATCTGTGATGCTCAGCTCTATGCCTCAGTGGACGAATCGATCCCGCTGATTGAAGGGGACCGTACCACCACTGGCTCAGCGATGTTCAATATACCGCTCAACAAGTTGGATGTATCGGTTCTCAATTACGGGGGTTCTTTTGACCTAGGTGATGAGGAGCTGAAGATCCTGCACACTCCGGGCCACACTGTGGGAAGCATATCGCTTTTCCATGAGAAGAGCGGGTCCCTTTTCTCTGGTGACACCGTGTTCACGAACGGTGGTGTCGGGAGATGGGACTTCGAAACTGGAAGTTACCAGCAATTACTGGCATCGATTGAGATGTTGAAGGAACTGAAAACCAAGAACATGTACCCGGGTCACGGACCTTACGCGGAAGGGGATGCGACCGAGCACATCGAAACATCCCTAAAGTTTTTGAGGTATGCTGAGATATTCTGAGACCGATGAAAAGATTCAACAGTCCTTTGAACGACGAACAACTGAGAGAAGTGATTGAAGTTCTGAAGTCCGGCGGGACTATCGTGTATCCCACGGACACCCTCTACGGCCTCGGTACGGATCCGTTCAATGAGGAAGCCGTCAAGAGAATGTACGACCTGAAGAAGAGACCATTTGACGAGCCTATTTCCGTAGCCGTGCACGATATCTCACAGATCGAGGACTATGTGGAGCTGACCGATCTTGCCAGACACACAACCAGAGAATTCCTCCCTGGACCCTTGACGATTCTCCTCAAGAAGAAGGACCCGTCATCCCTCCCGATAGTTTCAAGCGAGACCAAGCTGGGGGTGAGGATCTTGGACCATCCTGTAGCGCTTCCCATCCTCGATGGGTTCGGACCGATCACATCAACAAGCGCGAACATCCACGAGGCAGAACCTCCGTGCGATATCGATTCCGCCATCGAACAGCTGGGAGATTCGGTGGATATTTACATCGATGCGGGAAGATGCCGCTACGGACAAGAATCAACGGTGCTGGACGTTTCAACAGACTCTCCAAAGATAATCAGATCAGGAGTCATGAGTCGGGAAAGGCTGCGTATCAATGAAAAGTGAAGTCTTCGAGAGCTATAGGCGGGCGGGTAAGATAGCCAAGGAATCCAGGGAACTCGGGATCAGTCTCGCCAAAGAGGGAGCTGTTGTTCTGGACCTGGTGGAAGAGGCTGAGGAGCTTATCCGCAAGAGAGGAGCGAAACCGGCTTTTCCTATGAATGTTGCCATTGACAGCGTGGCCGCCCATTACACTCCGCGGTCGGATGACAGGCTCCGCCTGGAGAGGGGAAATGTCGTCAAGATTGACGTCGGGGTCCATGTGGACGGATACATAGGAGATACGGCGGCGACTGTCGAGATCGGTACCAAGAACTGGCCGAAGCTCATAGAAGCCTCCGAGATCGCCCTGGGTACTGCAATCGAACTAGTCAAACCGAACGCCCCCATCCGTATGATCGGAGGTGCGATTGAAAGGTCAATCGAGCACTCCGGGTTCACACCGGTGGCGAATCTGACGGGACATAGTCTGGAGAAGTTCTCACTTCACAGCGGGAAGAGCGTCCCCAACATTCTTGACAACACGACCACCCAGACGCTGTTCGGCGAGGCGCTCGCGATAGAACCCTTTGCCACGAACGGAGCGGGAAGGGTCAGCGGTGGGAGGAACGGTAACATCTACCGGTTCGTGAAGAGAGGAGAGGCGAAAAAGCCCAGGGCCAATGAGCTGCTGAAGTTCATTGAAAAGGAGTTCGGGACCCTGCCATTTGCTGAGAGATGGTGCGTGGACTTCGACAAGAAAGCACAGGCGAGCATCCAGCGCCTGTTGAAAAAGGAACTCATAACCTCATACCCGATCCTCAGCGATGTGGGCAAGGGCATGGTCTCCCAGGCAGAGCACACAGTCATTGTGATCGAGGACGGATGCGAGGTCACAACTGGTTAACATGATTTGCGCGATGGGATTATGGCCAAAAGGTTTATTATTCACCAGAGAAATCCGATGACAATACACGGAGATAATGTGTGAGCGAAATCAAAAGACTAGTTCTTGACGTTTTGAAACCACACAACCCATCCATTGTCGAGCTCTCCAAACGATTGAGCAACGTGAACGGAGTTGTAGGAGTCAATTGCACACTGGACGAAGTCGACCAGGATACAGAGAGCATAAAGATAACCGTGGAAGGTCCCTCAGTGAGCTTTTCGAAGATAGAGAAGACGATCAGGGAATGCGGTGCGGTCATTCATTCAGTGGACAGCGTTTCAGCCGGCAAGAAGATTGTTGAAGAAGTGGAGACGCCTCAGGACAGGTAGCTTTTCAGCTTCTCTGCGATTCTCCTCAACGCCTGGGTCTTGGGCTCCCCGATAGCAATCCTGATTCTACCCTTCTTGCTATGAGAAGGATGGGAGGACCCGCCCTCTACTTCCACAGCGTACCCTGCGGCCTTCGCGGCCTTCGCTATTGTATCTATGTCGGGGGATGGTACAGCGAGCTTCTTTGGAACGCGACGTCCATCGTTCCTGCTCTTTCTGGAATCAAAATATATCGGCCAGATGATTAGTTGATCTCTAGCCATCACGATCACTTGGCAGATTTCACCAGAACGGCGTTTATGGTCCCGTCCTGACCGGGTCTCGATGTCACTCTAGCCTCGCCGATCTCGGTCTGAATGGTCGCTCCCATTGTGATGATGTTCCTCTGGACAAAGTGCGGGTTGGCCGGGTTTGTTCTCACGGTCACGACCTTGACCCTCTTGGTCTTCCTGGTCTTCGGGTCCACCACATTGACGTACTCTGCTCCCAGTACCCTGACCTTGGATGATTTTCCGCCCCTGGTCCGGTACAGTTTCCTCTTCGTATCTCCGACGCTGGCGTACTGCTGCTCCCGTCCGATCTCGAACTTCCTCTTCTTTCGGGCGTACCTTCGTCTTCCGCCAGATGTCTTCCTTTTCGATTTTCCTTGCCAGAGTGCCATATGGTTCGGGCAATCAATGATGGACTCTGTATAAATACATTTTCCACCGAGGTGATCGGGGACGAAGGACGCCTCTGGACATCTCAGCCGAGGAGCATTGCGTCGATCGATTCTCCGATCTCTACGAGCGCGCCGTATCCCTCCCTTGCGGAACCGGGGTTGAGGTAGGCCGGTCTCCCGGGTTGGAACCCCCTGGCCTCGTGGATGTGACCGAAGACGGAAAGCTTGGGTTGGAGTCCTTCAATGATCCTTGCCAGCGCCTTGCTTCCCAAATGACCGGAATAAGTTGTGCCGTCCAATGTTCCGTGAGGAGGAGCATGCGTCACGAGTACCGCATCCTTGATCATGACCGGGGAAAGAGATTCGTACATCTTGTCGTCAGGAACCTCGAACGGGGTGTCGAAAGGCGTGGGGTTGGAACCACCGAAACCGATGAATGTCTCGCCCCCGACCTTGACAACTCTCCCATGAAGATTGACGCCGAGTTCATCGAGAACTGGCAGGATGGCAACCGGGTCGCAGTTCCCCGGGATGGCCAATGTTCTGAGATCCAGTGCCTCAAAGAAGTCCTTGGCGAACGAGATAGGTCCGAAATGGGTAGTATCACCACATACAAGAAGCAGTTCTGGTTTGAGCTCATCGATCCAGCTGTGTATCTGCCTGACGCCCCAATCAGAACCGTGCAGATCCGAGATGACCAGTACCTTCATTCAAAGCCTCACAAGATGAACCCAAAAGTGAAGTCGCCGGGGAAGAACATCAGATAAGACAGAAGGTAGCCGGCGATCGCCCCTCCATTCAGCAGGGGAAGCCCGGCCTGAGGGTTGCCCTTCATCACGAACCGCATGAGGATGATGAATCCGATCATACAGCCCACAAGTGTGACAATGGCGACAAGAACGTGAGAGAATGTGAAAAGCCCGTCCTTGCCAGAAAGATACGCAAAGGCCGAAACAGCCAGGACCGTAGGTATCGAAATGTCGCCGAGACCCATGAAGACCGCGTCCCGTTTCTCCTTCTTCTTGATCTGTTCCTTGAGGCTCTTCTGCTTGAGGAACGAGTAGCCCTTGCTCGTGGGAACCACCAGAAGAACGGGGAGTCTCTCCATGGTGACGGCGTCGGCTAGGGTTATCATGTGTTTTGTCTTGTAGACCGAGATGGCGTCGTAGACGGCCATGATTATCAGCAGGACGAACACGGGTAGGATGGCGAGGGAGATCCCCAAAATGGATGCCACGGCAGCGGCAACGAACACGCCCACGAAATCGACCACATACCATTCGGGGTATCTGTACAGCAGGAATGTCAAGCCGGCGGCAACCACTAGTGCGGAGATGAGCGAGACCCAGGATATTACCGGGATGTCTGAGGTGATCTGGCTCAAAGCCAGTATGAAAAGGATGTCGAATACCATCAGAAGGGTGAGACCGAAGGCAAAGAGGATCACATGCTTGAGGATGTTCCTCCTCCTGAGCTTGACCATCAAGAGGATGACAGCTGTTACGATTATTATCAAAAGGAAGTACCAGACAGGGGTTGCCACGTCCTCGGGGTCTTCGAATACCTGGAGCTCGGCCTCGATGAACGGAATGGCCATGAGAAGCGCGATGGCCTGAGCAATGACCATGAGTCCTGCCATGGCTGCAACTGAAGAGATGTTCCTCTCCATCCTACTCCCTTACGACCCTTGCAAAAGCGATCTTCCCAGCGATCTTCTCGATCTCTGCCTTGACGGTCGCCCCTTTGGCAGTCCCAGCAACAAAAATCGTGTAACCGCCAACCTTCGCTATCCCGTCCCCTTTCCGGCCGATATCCTGAATGATGACCTCGTAGATCTTGCCTTCTTCCAGAGCCTTCTCCCGAATCGGTTTGCTTCCTTTCCTCACGGCCACGGGGCGGTGTGCTCCACAGGCATCGCACTCGAGGATGGTGATCCTGCCGTCCTTCTCGATCCTGGTATCCGGCCTCTTGCACTCTGAACACAGAACGTAGGTATCGACGTAGCCCTTGATCCTGTCCTCGATCTGGGTGGGAGAGACCCTGCCTTTGAAAACGGCCCTCCTGCCGTCGATGATCCCCGCGGTCCCGAGCTCACGAAGCAGATAGGCCAGGACGTGCTGCGTCTCCCGGTTCACGGCGTGCACGATGTCCTCGAAGTTCCTGAGGACGGTCGTCTTGCCTTCCAGAAAGACAACGGCTTCAGGAATTGTAAACCTCTCATGTGTTGCGACCTTCTCTGGGAGCTTCTCCTTTGCCCTCTTCAAGAGGCTTGCGTAATCTTGATCGGCCATTATGTCCACGCAAAAGGATTGCTTATGCTAAAAATCTTTGCCATCTCTGTGATCGATAGCGGCCTTGACCAGACCCAGGTGAAGAATGGATGGTCTGAGCGGTCGGGATCTGAACTCGGGATGGAACTGGGATGCGGTGAGATATCTGTGGCCCTCAAGCTCGGCAATCTCCATCCTCCTGCCGTCCTTGGACCTTCCTGTGAACTTCAACCCTGCTGCCTCGATCCTGTCGATGTATTCGGGATTGACCTCGAACCTGTGCCTGTGCCTCTCGAGTATCTTTGTGGAGCCGTACATCTCATGGGCCATGGACCCTTCACTTACCATCACCTCATGCGATCCGAGACGCATGGTGGCACCCTTGTCCTCCAATCCAATCTGTTCAGGCAGAAGATCTACGACGAGATGTTCGGCATCCGGATTGAACTCTGAGCTGTTGGCGTCCCCTAGACCCAACGCATTCCTGCAGAACTCCACGACCAGAAGCTGGAATCCCAAGCACGTTCCCAGATACGGAATCCCGGCCTCCCTCGCATGATTGATCGCGATGATCTTGCCCTCGATTCCCCTTTCGCCGAACCCTCCGGGAACAAGGATGCCGTGCACATCCTTGAATATCATCTTGGGATCGCCTTTCTCCAGGTCCTCGGCCTCCACCCAGACGATGTTGACCTTGTTCTGGGTCTCTGAGGCGCAGTGATGGAACGCTTCCACATGGCTGATATATGAATCCATGAGGTGTGTGTACTTCCCCACGATAGAAATGTTGACCTCTCCTGTAGGATTGGTCATTTTGTCCAGGAAACCTTTCCAGCTAGTGAGGTCCTCTCCCTTGGACCCCATATTGAAATGACTCACAATCAGATCCGTGAGTCCCTGTTCCTCGAGGATTATGGGAACTTGGTAGATCGATATCGCGTCGGGTGCGCTTATTACACCTTCCACAGGAACGTCGCAGAACAAGGCGATCTTCTCTTTTATGGAGTCAAGGAGAGGCCTCTCGCCCCTGGCTATGATCGCATCGGGTTTGATGCCCACCGCCCTCAGTTCCTTGACAGAATGCTGTGTCGGTTTTGTCTTCTGCTCACCGACCACACCCAAGATGGGCACCAGCGTGGTGTGCAGGAAGACGCAGTTCTCCCTGCCCACATCCATGGACAGCTGCCGTACCGCCTCCAGAAAGGGCATGGATTCGATGTCTCCAACTGTTCCTCCAAGCTCCACGAGGACAACGTCCGCCTCATCCTTTTCGCCGACCTCCACAATTTCCTTCTTGATCTCGTCGGTGATGTGGGGGATTATCTGAACGGTCTGGCCGAGATAATCGCCCCTTCTCTCCTTCATTATCACCTCTCGGTAGGCCTTTCCGGTCGTGATGTTGTGGTCGGACCTGAGGTTCGCATCCAAGAAACGTTCGTAGTTCCCGAGGTCCAAGTCGACCTCACTGCCGTCGTCCAAAACGAATACTTCGCCGTGCTGGAACGGATTCATTGTGCCCGCATCGCAATTCAGATAGGGATCGATCTTCACTGCTGTCGTCTTCAAGCCCCTCGCCTTCAGCAGCATGCCCAGGGAAGAAGTTGTTATGCCCTTTCCCAAGCCTGACAAAACACCCCCCGTGACTATTACATACTTCATTGCCTCACGGGACAAGTAAAACGGTCACAATCGATTTAAAGATTATGCCTGTGAGATCAAGGAGTGCTACAGAACAGTGAAAGGTGTACAGAATCCGACGAGGAAATAATATCATATATCCGAAGAACGATTTATTGGTGAGAGCATGGCGAAAGAAAAGGACGAAAGGAGAAAGAAGCTACAGGAAATGGCCGATAAGATTATTGAGAATATGGAGGACCACCAGCTTTTCGGGTTCATCCTTGCCAACACGGGAAAGAAAGGCGTTCCGGAGATAATCAAGGCATGGGGCCAGCCGATGACGCCTGGGAAGAAGGTGGAGCCGAAGGAAGACCTGGTCGAGCTGATCGTGGACTAGAAACCCAGTCTCTCGAGCGATTCGCAGATATGCTGAATTGCGTCCTCAAGGTTCTTCTTGTTGTCAAAAGGGTCTATGATGCTCTGTATGTTGTTCCTGTCCGTTTTCAACGTCTTGACATAATCAGTAATCCTGGGAATGGCCCTCGTGACCTCGTCCACGACCGTTACGGTCGCCTTCCTGGAGGTCCTGCAGAGAGGGTTGAGATCGATGGCCAGGACCGTCTTCCCCATTTCGACCAGCGCCTCCGTCCTATCCCCATCCTCCAACGCGACAAGGACGGTGTCAGCCGAGAAGATGCCATCCTGTTCACAGAGACCCCTGGGTTGATCAAGGCCGGGAATCACGGCGTTAGCGTTCTCACCAAGTATACGAATGTCCGAGAACTGCCTCATGTGGTCCACTATCTTGGACACTCTTCCCTCGGTCCGGTGGAAGACGTTCACCTCGACCTGGCAGGGCACAGCCTGGGCCAATGCCACAACTTCCTCGCCAGCAAGAACGGCCACATTCCCGTTCACCGACAACACGGGACGCTCACTGTCAAGTAGCACCGCAGCTGCCACTTCCTCTGCAACATCTGCAGGAGGGATTGTCCTCTCGCCCAGAAGATAATTAAATGATTCACCACGACCATGAGCGATGAGCCCTTGAACGGCCAGGATCCCTTCTTCACACGCTTCCACCAGTTTCTCTCTTGTAGTGAGCGAGCGATATCGTGGATGGCTCTTGGGGATCTTCATCTTGGGAGCTCCGATAAGTGGCCCGACTAATAATCCTGTTGTCGGAAAACCGTGTTATCTCTCTTGATAATAGAGGTATCGACAATTATATAAGGTCAAGTTGTCTTTTTTTCTCGAACCTAAGGGTGGAGCCTGCCGCATGACTGTAAATGCAAGAATCAGAGCTAGAGCAAACCATCGCATAGTAAAGGGAAATGCATTCTACCAGAAGGGCGAGTACGCGAACGCGATGCAGTATTACAATCAGGCGATCCAGGACAACCCAGAGAACGCAATCGGATGGAACAACAAGGGCCTATTGCTCGAGAGGGCTGGGAAATATCTTGAGGCCGTCAAGTGCCACAACGAGGCCTTAAAGCTCAGACCGGATTACTCGGACGCCTGGGTGAACAAGGGAGTGGTGCTGTACAGAATGGGCAAGGTATCCAAATCCCTCAAGTGCTTTGATAGGGCGTTGGACATCAACCCTGAGCACGAGATCGCCTGGGTGAACAAGGGTAGACTGCTGGCCAAAGCAGGGAAAATGGAGGATGCATTGGAGTGCTTCGACGCGGCATTGCAGATCGATGACTCGTACGTGATGGCGTGGAACAACAAGGGTGTCGCCCTGATGAAGATGGAGAGATGGGATGAGGCCAAGAAATGCTTCAACCACGTTCTGAAAGAAAGACCTGATTTCGAGATGGCATGGTTCCAGAAAGGACAGGTACTGCTTGAGCTGGGCAAGCCGGACAATGCGATATACAACTTCGACAAAGCGCTGTCGCTCAACCCAGGTTTCGAAAAGGCCAAGAAGGCTCGGGAAAAGGCACAGGCTGAGTCCGGGAGAGAGGATTGATGGAGGACGAACAGAGGGAGGGCTCATGTCCTTCCTGCAACGGTAAGCTAACGCCTCTCATCGAGTGCGGATCATGCGGTGTCAAGACGGTGAGAGAGGGACTTCAACCCGTTCAGGAGGCGGAGAAGTGTCCAGTCTGTGAGAGCTCAGCGAAGATCGTTCTTGAATGTGGGGATTGCCACGAGACGTATTCATTCCATGACATAATACCGGAAGGGGAGAAATTCGGATGCCCGATGTGCGGCGCGTTCGTTGACCCAGATGCCAAGAAATGTCCATCGTGCGGTTCAAGCTTCGCGGTGGAGGGTTTAGAGGAGGTTGCGCCCGAGGCTGAGCGCCGCAGGAGACCGAGGAAGGTCGTCGGCGAATACGTGGAAGAGGATGTCCAGGAGATCATGAAGATCCCGGGGGTCGGCAGGCTCAGGGCAGAGGTCCTCTGTAAGGCGGGTTTCAGCTCCCTGAACAAACTCACCAAATCCACGGTGGAAGAACTCGCCAAGGTGCGACAGATAGGGATGAGGACGGCCAAATCCATCAAGGAAGCTCTCCGGATGATGTACGTCGAGCCGATGGAGAGCCAAAGGTTGCTCGAGGAGTCGATGGAGGAGGAGTTCGAGTGCCCGGTCTGCAGGACCATCGTAAGTGCATATGACACGGATTGCTCGGAGTGCGGCACGGCCTTCGAGAGAGTGGTCCAGGACCAAGCGTTCATCGAAGAGATGGAGAAGGTGGGCGAGGAGAAATCATCACTCTCATTGTTTGATATGAAGCTTCTGGAGAACCCCAAGGACGCAGAACTGTGGATAGCCAGAGGAGGCATCCTCAGGAAGATGGAGAATTACGAGGAGGCTTTGAAATCGTATGACAGGGCGTTGACAATTCGGCCAGAAATGAAGAGCGCATGGATTGCCAAGGCCGAGTTGCTTTCTAAACTAGGCAGGCTTGACGAGGCTGCTTCCTGCTACCGGGAGATCGTCGACGAAAGCGCGACGGCGGCAGGCATTGAACTCGGTAGGGAGGAAGAGGCCATGGCGGCCCTAGAGGATTTGCTTGCGGAGGACTGTCCTTCGTGTGGTTCGACAATTCCTCTAGGGTCCAATACTTGTCCTTCGTGCGGAATCCATTTCGTTGGACCAGACGAGGAACTCCCGCTTGAGTCGCTTGATGAGGGCGTGGTGACGGAGGACATTCTCGAAGAAGAACTGATGGAAGAGGAAAGAGGAAGGATTCCCCGGAAGGTGGCCAAAGGACCTGGGCTCACGAATGGAAAAGGTATGGTCAACGGCAAGGGCAGGATAAACGGAACCGGCCTTGTGAACGGACGGGGCAGGATAAACGGAACTGGAATGGTCAACGGCAAGGGCAGGATAAACGGAACCGGCCTTGTGAACGGACGGGGCATTGTCAACGGAAGAGGAAGAGTGAACGGCCTCATAAACGGAAACGGCTTCACCAATGGGTTGGCCCTGTCAAATATCACGAGAGGGGCGAGGAAGAGGGTCGGGGTCAGGTTTGTTGCTCTGGCCGCCGCGTTGGTGATTCTGGTGCTTGGACTCTATGGGATAGTCCCTCAGGCAGAGAAGCAGGTTTCACCCATAACGATCGACGGTCAGTTCCAGGATTGGAGCGGGGTGGACCTTTACACCGATCAAGGTCAAGGACCCAACCCAGATACAACCATTACCAGATATGGATATACCCTTGACAACGGGTTCTTCTCGTTCCTGATCGAAGTCCAGGGTGCGGCTCTGGGCGATACGACAGGATACGACTCGTTCTACCTCTTCGTTGACCAAGATAATAACCCGAACACTGGCTATATTGCCAAGGACTTGGGCGCAGATTACATGATAGAGGTCTTTGGTGGCGCCAGAGAGGTGGCCAGCGTTCCGATGTACGGGTATGAGGATACCCAAGACAGATTGAACTTCACCAAGTGGAGCCAGATAGCGACCGGAAGGGCTGAGGTCCAGGGGAACGGACTGGAAGGGCAACTGATCTCCAACGGTCGCTTCGATCTCTCCGGAGACTTCAGGATCCTCTTCTGTGCGGACGATGCAGAGGGTGGGGCGTCATACTCTACGGTCAGTATCGGCCCCGAGCACGGCGCACTTCTGGTCACACAGACTGAATACAGCCAGAATCGGATCATTGGCGGTGGTTCCAACGAGATCATGCAGTTGAGGTTTGAGGCCAAAGGTGCGGATGTTCATGTTGACAGTGTCAGTTTCAACGTGTTCGGAGCGTTGGCCCAGCCCATTGAGGACATTGACATAGAAGAGGGTTCTGCAATAACCAGGACAGTTGTCGTCGACACTACTCCGTCTTCAAGCGGGGACCTGATCGAGATCTCGATCGCGGATGTAACAACGGATTCGCCGTACACGATCATGGGATCTGGAGCGAGAGCATACTTCGAAAGCTCGCCGACTGGCATGGCGGTCGACGGCTGGTTTGGAGATTGGGAAACGGTTCAAATGGATGCTGATGATGACGATTCCCCGGTTGTCAATCCTAATCTCGATATTCAGGAATCTGCGGTTACCAAGGATGCTGCCGGAGACGTGGCCTACTTCTACCTGGATGTTGAGAACGAGCTGCTCGGTGGAGCAAGTGCCCCTCAAGTCAGGTACAAGGGCGTCCCCTCCAGCGGCGGTCAACCATCTCCTCCGGTGATGAGGCTCAACAGAATGGGTGGAGAGGACGTGACCTACATCTACATCGACTCCAACACGACAGATGAGGCCAACGGGACCCTGATCGCGGTAATTGACGTCATCAAGCCGGATTACATGATCAAGATAAAGGGCATCAACGGGGAAGTGATGAAGAAGGAGCTGTGTCACTGGGCCCACGGATGGGACTGCACTGGTTCGGTGGAAGTTGGCAAGGAGACTTCCAGATTGGAGGCCTCAGCGATCATTCCCGGGATCTCTACTGCCGAGATGGAAGTTGTCTTCGCGACCACTGATTGGAGAAGCAAGGGAGATACGACAGAACTCGCAACCAGAACAGTTCATTCCAGAGGACAGGGTGGGCCGGAACCGTTGGCTCCGAGCTGGCCCGGAACATGGATCTCGGTCATCACCGATTCAGATGAAGGTCATGCGATTCCATCCCTCGAGATCCTTGAAGTGTACTTCAACATGGACGCCACATATCTGTATGCGAGGATAAGGACGGAAACTTCTTTGGTACCCACGATAACCGCTTACACCTGGTGGATATACATCGACACCGACGGCGACGGCAACAACGACTGGGTCGTGGTCGAGATGTCGGGTCAGGGAGGAAGTGGAGAGGTTCACGGCCTGGCATGGAACACGCTTCTGACCCAATGGGGCGGAACTGGAGCCGACTGGCAGGATACAATCTCCGACGCAGATGACGACAGTGCAGCGAGATCAACGACCATGACCATTGGAATCGACACGTTCGGCTGCATAGATTTCGCCGTCCTCAGAAGCAACATAGGCTCGATTGACACGGATGCCACCATCGCCGCTGCCGACGAGGATGTTGAGGACCAGAGCCTAAGTGGAAGGACCGAAAGGGATCCCAGTGAATCGCTTGACTACATCGAAGACGCAACTGGATCGGGAGACATACCTGAATTCGATTTCGTTCTCCTACCAATTCTGTTTTTGGCGGTTCTTCAGACCGTCATGATAAAAAGGCGAAAGCGCTATTCTGGTTCTTAGAGACCCCAAGGGGAGGGAGTCGATGGAAATCGGTGTAGTCGGAAAGCCAAACGTAGGCAAATCCACCTTCTTCTCAGCCGCGACGTTGGCACCCGCCGAGATAGCCAGCTATCCTTTCACCACCATTGAACCCAACAAGGGAATAGCTTACGTGAAGACCGCGTGCCCGCACGTGGAGTTCGAGGTTACTTGCGACCCCCGGAACGCTCCATGTGAGAATGGGATAAGATTGGTGCCCATAGAACTGCTTGATGTTGCAGGGCTTGTGCCGGACGCCCACGAGGGCAGAGGGCTGGGGAACAAGTTCCTGGACGACCTCAGGCAGGCCAGCGCACTGATCCATATCGTTGATGCCAGCGGTAGCACCGACATAGAGGGCAATCCTTGCGGTGTAGGTGAGCACGACCCCATGGAGGACGTCGAGTTCCTTGAGGTGGAAGTATCTCACTGGATCAAGAAGATCATCTCCAAGGACTGGGTCAAGATCGCCAGAATGAGCCAGTATGAGGGAAAGGACCTGGAGAAGCTTCTGTACGAGAAGATGACTGGATTGGGGATCTCAGAGGTGCAGATAAAGGAGGCTTTGAGGGATTCCAATCTCTCGGACCAGCCGGTCGATTGGACTGACGAGGAACTGCTGACGCTCTCAAGGAAGCTTCAGATGGTAGGTAAGCCGATGATACTCGCTGCCAACAAATCTGACATCGCTCCCAAGGAGAACCTGGAGAAGCTGCAGAGCCTGGATTCCTACATTACCATACCTACTTCCGCTGAGTTCGAACTTGCCCTCCGAAGGGCGGCCAATGCGGATCTGATCGAGTACGAGATAGGAGCCGAGAGCTTCACCATACCCGACCCCTCCAAGCTCAATAAGGCACAGCTGAAAGGCATGAAGCACATCCAAGAGGTGCTACCAACACTTGGGACGACCGGTGTCCAGAAATGCATAGAGAAGGCGGCGTTCGAACTCCTCAACCTGATCATCGTCTTCCCGGTCGAGGACGAGAACAAGTACTGCGACAATGACGGGAACGTCCTGCCGGACGCCTATCTGGTGCCCAAAGGAAGCACCGCGAAGGACCTGGCATACAAGGTCCACACCGATCTGGGGGACAATTTCATAAGGGCGATCAACGCGAAGACAAATAGAGTGGTTGGAGCCGACTACGTGCTTGAGAACGATGACGTTATCACCATAGTGGCGAGGGCATAGAATGGGGACCTGGGACGTTAGACTTCTGACAGCATCCTACGATAGGGACAATGTGACCGTTGAGCTGTTCGGGAGAACAAAGGAAGGCAAGTCGATCACGATCCAGTACGAGGGTTTCAAGCCCTACTTCTATGCAGTGGAACCGCCCGAGAGGCTGCTGGACGAGCTGAGAAAGGACGGTGAGGTCCTGAAGATCGAACCCAAGGAGCTCGAGTACGAGAATGTACCCACCCAATGCTCCAAGATCACCCTGAGGCATCCCTGGAAGACGCCGGAATACAGGGAAAGATGCAGAGCTGGCGGAGCAAGGCAGGTGCTGGCAGCGGACATCCCGTTCGCACATCGTTTCGTCTACGATATGGACCTTGCATCCAGTGTCAGAGTTGAAGGGGAGGAGATCGAGAAGGACAGAACGACTGACCTGGTGGTCAGGGCCGAAGGTTTCGAGGAGATCGAACCTCTCCACCCAGAACTCAAGATCCTGAGCTTCGACATAGAGAACAGCATCAAGGACAGGCACCTGCTGGTCATCGGGGTGGCGATCAGAGAGGATGGAGAACTGAGACATGTCCGCCTCGAGGGCACCGAGAGAGAGATGATCGAGAACTTCGAGAAGCTCATTCGTGATGAAGACCCGGACGTCATAACCGGGTACAACATCGATGGATACGACATTCCAGTGATAGAGGAAAGGGCCGAGAAGTTGGGCATCAAGAACCTGAGATGGAGCAGGAACGACACACCCCTGCGGCACATCGGCAACCGATTCTGGAGGGCTCATGGCAGGATAATCGCGGACGCGTGGTGGAATGCTAAGAAGCAACTCAAACCAAAACAGGAGACCTTGAACCATGTATCACAACTTCTACTTGGGGAGCAGAAGGCTGATGTTGATCCATCAAGCATTGACGAAGAATGGGAGAAGGACTCCGAGAAGGTAATCAAATACTGCTTGAGAGATGCTGAACTGGCCCTGCGGATCCTGGAGAAGATAGAGATCATAAACAAGTCCATGGACCTTGCAACTGTCTCCAAACTCCCAGTCGACGAGGTCCTGAACGGAAGGACATCCACGCTGATCGATTCGATACTCATAAGAGAAGCGGACAAGAACAACATCGGGGTCCCGATGACCCGGAGGGACAGGACCACCGAGTCCATTGAAGGCGGTTATGTCCATGCCATCAAACCCGGGATACACCACTGGCTGTGCGTGCTGGACTTCAAGGCCATGTATCCCAGTCTGATTATCGAGAAGAACGTTTGCTTTACCACAGTGGACGATTCCGGACAGACGGTCAGCCCAATAGGTGTTCATTTCCTCTCCGCGGATCAGAAGGAAGGTCTGCTACCGAAAATACTGGACAGGCTGATGAAAGAGAGGGATGACATCAAGAGGAAGATGAAGGAGGCGGGGACCGAGGATGAGAGGAAGTACTATTACGGCCTTCAGGACGCGGTCAAGACCCTGATGAACGCCTTCTACGGAGTGTTCGCTTCGGCATTCTACAGGTTCACAAATCCCAAGATAGGGGCAAGCATCACCGCATTCGCCAGGGAGAACATCAAGAGCATAATCAGCAAGCTGGAGGAAGAGGGTATTCAGATCATTTATGGGGACACGGACAGCATCTTCCTGAAATCACCGCATGACAATCTAGAGCAATCAGTGGAGTTCGGAACCAAGGCGGCCGAGCGCTTCTCCAAAGGAGGTGCGGTGCTGGAATTCGAGCAGGTCCTTTCCGCTTTCTTTTCTCACGGAAGGAAGAAGAGGTACGTCGGGAAGGCTGTCTGGCCCGAAGAGAAGATGATCGTTCGAGGCTACGAGCTCCGGAGGACGGATGCGTTCGACCTTCAAGGCAAGACCCAGGAAGTCGTTTTCGAAAGATTGCTGGAGGACGATGTGAACGGGGTGATAAAGATAGCAAGGGACACAGTATCGGATGTCCAGCAGGGCAAGGTACCGCCCGAGCAACTTGTCATCTCCAGGACGTGCAAGGACCCGAAGCAGTACGCAAATCCAAACTCAATGGCAAACGTGCAGGCCGCCAGAAAGCTCCAGAAAATGGGATACGAGTTCACGCCGGGGATGAAGGTCTCGTGGATAGTGACCAACGGAAGGAAGACCCCGTTGGAAGTGGAGCCGTATGTTAGCGGCAGGAAGTTCGAGTCAACACCAGACAAGGATTACTACGCCAGAAGGATAGCACACACATTATCCTACATAACCGACCACTTCGACTGGGACGAGAAGAGCTTGCTCGCGGGGTCCCAGCAGGCCACCTTGTTCGAGGGGGACTTCAAGAAGAAAGAGAAAAAGAAGGAGGTAAAGACCACCAACAAGGACCTGACGCTCAAGGATTTCATGTGATCCACCACCAGGACGTGCACAAAGGCTTTATATCGATTGGATAATTAGACTCTTCCACTTCTGGATTGCCAGATATGGACCTGAATGATACAGAGAGATGAGAGATGCCTAAGAAAGAGAAGCCCACGACCGAGGAACCAACGCCTCCCGTTGAGGAGGAAGAGGTTGTCGCACCAGAAACAAGGAGCATGTATCAGTTCGTGCGAGACGCATGGAAGACACCGGGTTCGAACTATGTCAACGACCTCAGAAGGGGGAGGATGCTCGAGTGGAGGAGAGGCAACTCTTTCGTAAGGGTCGAGAGACCTACGAGGATCGACAGGGCCAGGACGCTCGGATACAAGGCAAAGCACGGCTACATCGTGGTTCGTGCGAGGGTGAGACGCGGAGGGCTCAGGAAGCATGCCATCAAGGCCGGAAGAAGGCAGAAGAGAAAGGGCATCTCCAAGATCACCATGGGCAAGAGCATCCAGAGGATAGCCGAGGAGAGGACGGCCAGGAAGTATCCCAACATGGAGATCCTTTCATCCTATTGGGTGGGTCAGGACGGCAAGAGCAAGTATTACGAAGTCATACTGGTCGACCCGCATCACCCGAGCATAGTCAATGACCCGAAGATAAACTGGATCTGCAATTCCGCCAACAAGGGAAGGGTCTTCAGGGGGCTCACGCCAGCAGGTAAGAAGGGCAGGGGACTCCGAAGGAAAGGAAAGGGTGCAGAGAAGATCAGACCCTCCATCCGAGCGCATGATGGCAAGGGCAAATAGTATTCTATCAGGCTGGATAATAACGCAATAACGGTTAAGAACGACCGTGTTCTGCTCTCAGACGACCATGTCGCAGAAAATAGGCAATGCGGATATGTCGCGTTTTGATCTCGGGGCCTCGGATGCAATCTTGGTGATTGCAGTCGTCGGCTTTGTTTGTTACTTGCTGGGTTTCCTAATGGGAGTCGTCTTCTAGTCCGATCCGTTCGGCAAGCGAGGATATCTCCTCCGCGGAGAGCCCAACAACGGGGAAGAATATCGCCAGGAACTCTTTCTTCTCGAATTCTAGATTGTCGATATCGTTCCCGAACACCAGTCCTTCGACCTTTAGTTTCTTGGCAAGGTCATCCATCTCGGAATAGTCATGAACCTGGTGCGACCTGGGTTTTGGGTCCCAGCTTTCCAGGACCTTGACCAGATCATCTCTGTTTCGATGTGTGAAATGGACCTTGCATCCCCTCTTCATCATGAGCCAACATGAAACCGCGTCATTGATGTCTTCCACCCTACCCAGGACCTTGCCCTGGCTCCCAAGCGGCAAGCCGGCTGGTCCACGGATGATTTCCCGGTACAGGTATACGTCCTTCCCCCTGACCTCAACGAATATCTCCAGGTCCGGTTCTGTCAGGTCAACGCTCAGACCTTCGAAGGCCGACATTACGGCAGATCCCAGCTCGACGGCCAGATCCTGACTCGAATATGGATGCGTGCCAGTCCTCCTCGCCCTGATGGCGAATGACACTCCCTCCTTTAGATCGTCCTTGAAGTGTTCCATGACGTTTTTCTTGATATCCTCCATGGACGAAGAGCACTCCTCGACCGCGCTGAAGGAGACCACCCCAAAGGTCCTGGACAAGATATGCGAGGCGACCTCATGATTCTCGGACCTAACGTAGACCCTGCCTTCCTCAGCGGAGGTAAGACACTCCACACCTTCATTCAGGAACGAATCCTGGATATTGGTGACCAGCCTGTCCCTGAGCCTTCTCCTGACCTGCGGCGACTTGAGACCGATCTCCCCATACCTGACCAGATACAGCATGCGCTCTCATTATCGGAACTCTCTACTAAAACCTCTCGTTAGGTTTATTTGCGAATCGCTCATACTCGCTTCGAGATGTGGCAATTGGTCCTCCTGGTCATCCTCGTGTTCGGGGTTGCCTTCATATACTCCAACCTTGGGCTCGGGGGAGGTCTTCTCTATGTACCGATCCTTCTATCACTGGCCTTCACGGGTGAGGGAGCTGAGGACATCGCTGTTCCCGTTTCGCTCACATTCACAACTGCCACGGGTCTGGCGGCAACCATCAACCACCACAGAAAGGGGCTCGTGAACTTCAAACTGGCAGGCATCCTCATAACGGGAGCGCTCATCGGCGCGGTCATAGGTGCGTTCTTCAACCTGAACACCTCCAAGCAGGTCTTCCTGGCGTTCTTCGTGACCGTCATCGTGATAATGGGAATCAAGATGCTCTATGATTGGAGGAAGAACCGGAGACCGGAGGACGAGGACGACGATTCCATGATGACCAGAGGGAGGACTGCAGCCTCGGCGAACGGCACACTGGCTTCCGGGTTCCTGTCGGGGGGTCTGGGCATAGGCGGGGGCCTGGTCAACGTTCCTCTATTGGTCTACGTCCTCGGACGTGGCACCAGGAAGGCGATAGGGACCTCTTCTGCAATGATCGTTGTCACTTCCATATTCGGCTTCTTCAGCTACTTGTGGCTGAAACCCTCCCTGGCGATAGACTTCAACCTGATAGCGCTGCTCTGGCCTATCGTGTTCGTGGGCGCGTTCGTGGGCTCCAGATGGGGTTTGAAGAAACTGAAGACAAGGTCAGTGGGGCTCATCTTCATTCTTGTCATGTTCATCGCAGCCGGGAAGATGACCGTGGATCTGATACTTGGCGTATGATCCGCTGACCAACGCATGAAAAAGAGTTTTAAGACCAACGGCAATACGTGAAAAGGTCGGAAGGGGCATGGAGAGTGACAGGAGAGGCGTCAAGTGGAACTGAGTTTGACAGTGATGTTAATCATAGGATTCCTCTCGTTCGTGACCGAGTACGTCGACGCCACACTGGGAATGGGTTACGGCACCAGCCTTGCGGCAGTACTTCTCCTGATGGGTTACAGTCCCCTGGATTTCGTTCCGCCCCTGTTGATCTCACAGTTCGTCGCCGGGATGTTTGCTGGGATTTCTCACCACTTCGTCAGGAACGTTGATTTCACATTTGGTTCCCCAGATCTGAAGATCGCGGGAATATTGGGTGCCTGCAGCATCGTGGGCGTGGTGATAGCCGCCTTCGTTGCCGTATGGCTGGACCCGTTCATCCTGAAGCTGTACATCGGGGTGCTGGTCTTCGCCCTGGGAATTGTCATACTGGTGTTGATCGGCAGGACGTTCGTCTTCACCTGGGGAAGGATTGTCGGCCTGGGACTTGTCTCGGCATTCAACAAAGGTCTCAGTGGGGGAGGATACGGACCGATGGCCACCGGAGGCCAGATATTGTCGGGCGTGGAGACCAAGAGCGCAGTGGGGATAACATCACTGGCCGAGGGCATCGCCTCCATAGCCGGGGTAGCTGCCTGGATGTACGTTGGCTGGACGGAAATCGGCTTCACCTTACCGCTCACAATAGGTGCCATATTATCGGTCCCGTTCTCGGCGCTCACTGTCAAGAGACTGCATGCGAGGAACCTGAGGGCCGTTGTGGGATTGGCCATAATGATCCTAGGACTCGTGATAATACTGCAAACGGTATTCACGGCGTGAGGTTTCGGAGGATTTCGAGATGATAAAGAAGGTATTGGTTGGCGTGGACATCAACATAGAAGAATGCATGCCGTTGGATTACACAGCGAGCCTGTGCAAGGTCTTGGGCGCCGAACTGGTGGCCTTGCATGTGGTGGAGGAGCTTCAGGTCTACAGCCTCTTCGGGACCGTACCAGCTCTCAAGAGGGAAGAGATAATGGAGGAGAGAAGAGCCATCGTCATGCGGACCGAGCTACTTGGGGAGAGGTTCGGCATAAAGGCCACCGGAAAGCTGGTCGAAGGTATCTCTCCCGCCGAAGAGCTGCTGAGGGTGGCCCATGAAGAAGAGATAGACCTGATAGTCGTCGGATGCCACGGCAGATCTGTGCTCATGGAAGCTCTGCTCGGCGGGGTTTCGAGTCAAATCGTCCACCATTCCAAGGTTCCAGTCCTGGTGGTCAAGAATCCGAGAGGTTTCTCCAAGATACTCATGTGCACGGGAGGCTCCAAATACGCCGACGATGCGATCGACTATGCATCGAGGTTAGCTCAAAAGGCAGGATCTGAGGTGACGATCCTCAGCGTTGCACCATCGGACGACCCGAAGATCGTGGAGCGCGCCACCGAGATAGCGAGGACCGGAGCCGAAGCACTGAAGGAGAAGGGGATCAAGGCGACCCCCAAGGTCAGCACTGGTCATCCAGCAGAGGAGATCCTGAAGGAAGCGAGGAAGGGGGACTACAGACTCGTGGTGATGGGGTACAAGGGAACATCAGCGGTCGTTGACCTTCTCCTGGGAGATGTCGTGTCCAAGGTAATGCACCACTCCCGAAGGCCAACATTGATCTTCAGAGAGGATCCAAAACAAAGGAAGTCGAAGTGAGGTTAGCTCGAGATCTTGAATCAAGGAGGTGGATGGACTTGGGGAAGAAATCGGAGAGAGCGAAGGACATAGCGGGAATGCTGGGCCTGGGGATGATATTCGGTACTGGGCTCATTACGATCATCACTTGGCTGGTAGCGTGGTGGAACGGGATCACGACAGGGACATACAAAGTGCTGGTGAACATCAACTCGGTGGGAGAGATGTTCGCGGAATTCTGGCTCATCTGGATAGTCTTGGGGTTCTCCATCTGGGGGTTGTACTGGTATGTCCACGAGGCATTCCTGGAAGAACATGAGATCGAATAGTCGAAGGGGAGACATCAAATGCTTCTCTCGGAGATACTGGAAGAGGCTGACGAGAACCATGGGCACGAGCAAGCGGTGATCTGCGGGGAGACCGGGTACACCTACTCGGATTTGAGGAACAGAGTAGAAAGACTCGCTGTGGGCTTGACAGAAAGGGGTTTGGAATCATCAGATAGGATAGCCATTGTCCACAGGAACTGCCATCATTTTCTAGAGGCCTACTTCGCGGTGGCGAGAATCGGGGCGGTCTTGGTGCCCATCAACCACAGGCTGTCGGTCAGCGACATCACTCACATACTGGAGAACTCGGGCTCCAAGGCCGTCATAGTTGAGGGTCATTTGCTTGAGATGGTCAGGCCTGTGTTGGATCAGACGTCCGGCTTGGACTTGATAGTGGTGACCGGGGAGCCGCACGGCAGCATGCCTGGTAAGGGCGTTCTGTATGATGAACTCATCAAAGGTGACGCACACGAACTCCCGAAGCCGGAAATCGATGAAGACGAGATGGCGCATCTCTACTACACAAGCGGAACGACCGGGAAACCCAAAGGCGTCATCCTGACGCATCGCAACAACTGCGTCCATGCCGTCAACGCGATAAAGGAGATCCAGCTGAACAGGAAGGACACCTGGCTGCACGTGTCACCGATGTATCATCTCGCCGACGCGTGGTCCACATGGGCGATCACAATGGTGGGAGGAAAGCACCTGTTTGCGCCAGAGACCGACGCTGGGAAGGTCCTGCGGACGATCGAGAGTGGCAGAGCGACGGTCAGTAACTTCATCCCCACGATGCTGGCCAGGATTGTGAACCATCCTGACATAGACGGTGTCGATCTCAGCAGCTTCCGGTTGGTCATGAGCGGAGGGGCACCCATAGCGACAGACGTGATAGGAAAGGTCATTGAGACCTTCGGTTGTGATTACATCCAAACCTATGGACTGACGGAGACCAGCCCTTACTTGACGATGTCCATCCTGAAGGACCATCTCAAGGAACTTCCATACGAGGAGAGACTGGAGTATCTGGCTACCGCGGGCAGGCCTTTCAAGGATGTTCACCTTAAAGTCGTAAGGGAGAATGGGGAGGAAGTGGAGCCGGACAATGAAGAAGTCGGGGAGATAGTCGCCCGAGGGAAGACGATAACTCCAGGATACTGGAAACTGCCTGAAGAGACCGAGAAGAGGATAGTGGACGGTTGGCTTCACACGAGAGACCTGGCGACGGTCAACCCGGAGGGATATGTCACTATAGTGGATAGGATGGACGATATGATCATCACTGGAGGAGAGAACGTCTATTCCATTGAGGTGGAGAATGTGCTGAATGGCCATCCACATGTGTCGGAAGCAGCGGTCATAGGTCTGAAGGATGAGATATGGGGTGAGAGGATAGTCGCGATAATAGTCCCCAAGGGGGAGGTGCCGACCGAACAAGTGATAATAGATTACTGCAAGAGAGAACTGGCGTCTTTCAAGGCCCCGAAAGAGGTCGTTCTTACCGATGAAATTCCGACAACAACCTCAGGCAAGATCAGGAAGAACCTCCTCAGGCAGAAATACGGTTGCTGACGTCTAGCTAATGACTATTCCGGGATCTCGCCGCCCTGGGTGAAGTAAGTGATGTAGTTGAGTCCCCTCTTGGCGATCATTGAATTGGGTTTCAGTTCCTGAGCCTTCTCGAAGAAGGGTCCGGCCTCCTCGTATCTCTTCATGCTCTGGAGAGTCGTTCCTTTCTTGGCGTAGGCATCCGGATTGTCTGGAGAGAACTTGATCGCGTTGTCAAAACATTCACCCGCATTCTCAAGGTTGCCCAGGGTCAGGTTGCACACAGCGTACTTGTACCAGAAGGTCCCGTCCTCAGCCTTGTCATCCGCGGACCTCTCGAACTTCTCCAGGTCGTTCTTGGCCTTCTCCACTGCTTTGAACGCCTTCTCTTTCCCGGGTCCGGCCAGAGGGTGGTCAGGTGAAAGATCAGTTGCCTCCTCGTAATACTTGTAGGCCTCTGCCTGGTTCCCGTAGAATGCTTCTATGCGCCCCTTGAACTCCAGGTCGTTCGCCTTTATTCGGTTGATCTTCTTCTCGAACTTCTGCTCCCGGGCAGCGTCACCCAGGGTCGTTGCGAGGTCCTTCAGGTCGGTGTACACTTCAGGAGAGTCCAGGGGTCTCCAGAAATAATCCTCCGCCTCATCCACTTTGACATCGATCTTGGCCAGAACATCCTTTGCCCTTGAGGGATCCGAGACCTGAACGCTCCCAGAAGGGTCCCTCTGGAACCCGATGTCCGAAAGCGCTTTCAGGATCACCTTGACGTTCTCACCCATGTCCAGGGTCACATCCAAGTTCTCCAATGAAGTCATGACAATCACTCCTGCAACGTTCTAGGCGCATTAAAGCTTTTTCAATTCTGGGCCCAGGTCATTCCTCGAGGTTCTCCGCATGGAGGTCCAGATGGTCCTTTTCGATCTCGACCAGGGCTCCAAAGAACTCCTTCAGTCGCTCTTCGGTGGTTTCGTCCCGGAACTTGGTGTAGGCCTTTATTGCCCTATCTTCCCTTTCCCAGCCTTCCTGTGAATTGGCCTTGAATTCGCTGGAACAAGGAACAGATTCCAAACTCGGCTTGTCTATCTTCAGGAACTTGCATATTGAAGAAGCGTGTTCGTTCTCGACCTTCTTCAGGGCCTTGAACTTAGCGAGACCGTATTCATCGCCGGCTTCCTTTGCGGCATCCACCGCGCATGAGTAGAAGGCTGTGTTGTCCAGTTCCAGTTTCAATGCGGCCTCAAGGTCGGCCCGTGCGACATCGCTGAGCTCCACGTTGAACTCGTTGGGGTTCCAGTCCTCCGCCATGACGAAATATTCTGTCACTGCTCCGCAGAACGGACATCTTGTGGGAGCGTCTGTCCCGATATATGGATCCCCGCATATTCTGCATCTGAACACTCTGACTTTTGACATTCTCCTCACCGAAGAATGTAATCTGACGCACAAAAGCCTTTTCCCCCCGTCTGCCAACTACAGAAAAGGACGATTTCCTGCAAGTTGGTTCTCACATGCCGATAATATGAAATATGCACGCCACCAAATGAGTTGTTGAGGCTTGGAGGTGAGCTCATGCGAAGACTATTTGCGGTCGGAGCGGTGCTAGTAACTATAGGGGCTATAATTATAATCATGAGTGCTTGGTATCACGGCGTTGTGGTCGGGGAATACGCTAGGGAGAACCCCCTGGACACTTCGGGGCCGTGCGAGGGGATGAGCCAGGATGTGGGTACGTGCAACCTGCTGAGATCAGTGGAATCGCTATTGATCCCTGGATGGATCCTCATTTACGTTGGTTCACTGGTCGTCACTGTCGGCGTGACCCTTTGGGCGATCGCGCTCAGGGTCCCATCAGATCCACAGTTTCAGCCAATATCCCAATCGGGTGAGAAACTTTGTGCTTTCTGTGTCCTGAGCTGGCTTCCGGAAGAACAGAGAGACCTATGCAAGAAACTCCGGAAACCGGTCGCAGGCGCGGGTCAGGATCCAGTTGGATGAGAAGAAAGGATCATCCACCCATCAGGCCGTTGTACAACGCTCTGGCCAATGATATCCTCTCCTTCCCCTTCGGAGCGTCAATCTCGCACTGGCAGAAATAGGATGCCACGCCCGAGACGTTGGCGCCAAGGAGACCGACCTGATCAGTGTCAATGAACTTATTGGCAGTTGCCGTTTTGCCATCAACAAAGAAAGTGACCGAATATTCTCCACCCACACCTTCGTCCCTGATCTCGACCTCGCAGAGAGTACTTGCCTGGTAGTTCGTGGCTCTGACCCTCACCACGTCGTAACTCTCGACATCGACCCCCCACAATGGGGCAAAGAGCACTATCAAGGTCACGACCACAAAAACGATGACATAGATCCTCCGCCTCCGCAGGTCTTGGTCCGCATCTGTCTTGGGTTCAGGGTCAGGCGGTTCTGGAACTTTCTCCGGTGGTGCTGGTACTGGGTATTCCTCCACGAGTCCTACTCCCCCACGGGGACTTCCCTTTGTTCTACAATATCTAGTGGGGAGATAAATAGATTGCTTTGACATCTCAAGAACGAATGGTTCATTGGCTCCATGTCGATTCTCTTGTTGACCGTTCTACAGCTGAACTTGCGGGGATATTTGAGCGTTCTCTGGAAGAGAAAGGAATCCTTGAAGATGGGGAGAGGCGTGAAGAGAACAGTCAATAGCGGTGCAACGATATCAATCACAAGAATATTTGTACTAGTTGTTGGCTTTGTAGATGGCCGAGAGAATAGAGGAGGAATCTGGATATGAGTAAGAAGGACGAGAAAGGAAAGAAGAAAAAGAAAGTAGAGATCGTTTGCGAGAGGTGTGGAGAGAAGATAGATACAACTAAGTCGTACTATCAAATCAATTACGACAAGGGAGAAGGTGTCATAGACAGGTTTGAGTGTTCTCCGTGCTATCTTGCACACGTGAATATCTGAGCAATATAGGAATTACTGTTGTCGTTGCCGGAAGTACGTTCAGAGCCTTGGCTCATTCGCTCTTTTCGGCGGGGTGCGGTGGCTGGAAGTTGATGTTCAGGTTCTAATCGTACCGTCCAAAACGGGTTCTGATGGAAGATTATAAGTACAGATGCATCACCTACGCAGTATCGGTGATGCAATTGGTACGAGTGACCACGGACCTGCCAAAAACCATGAACAATGAGTTGGACGCTCTCGTAGCGGTTGGCCTCTACAAAAGCAAAAGCGAGGCCTTGCGCGACGCTCTCAGGGAATTGCTCTACAAATACAAGGACAAGATCACAGACATAGATGATCTGAGGAGGGAAATGGCCACCGTTAAAGGCAAGATGAGCGATACCGTGGTTGATGCAAGAGAGTGAGCAATGACGAAGATCTACTATTTCGACTCTTCTGCTCTTGTCAAGAGGTACCATTCAGAGAGAGGAACAGAGACCGTTGACAAGATACTTGATGAACTTGGAAAGGGTGATGAAGGGGTCATCTCCCATTTCGCCATCTTGGAGATTGTATCAGCCCTACGAAGAAAACTGAAGTCCAAAGAGATTAGAAAAGAAGTATTCGATATGGCCATTGCTGCTTTCCTCTCTGACGTGACGGAGTATTTCTCCGTGCGGCCCATCGATGAACGGACATTGTCCCTTGCAACCAACTTGGTCATTGAACACGGACTGAAGGCAGCAGATTCTCTGCATTTGGCAACAGCCAAAGAGATAGCTGGCTTTACTGGCAAGAGTGTTGTGTTTGTTGCTTCAGACAGGGAATTGCTTGATGTTGCTGCCTTGGAAAGAATGCAGACCCTAGACCCAGAGAAAGATTGATCAAACAATCCTCCACGTCGCCTGCTGGTGATAATGATGGATTGATTTGGGCACAGTTTTGGAACACCTGCACCGCTCAAGGATCCTGCAAACTGGCTATCCTACTCTTGGTGGAAGGATACCTCATGTTGAGGCACGGGTGTGCTAAACTCAATCAGTCAGATTCCCGCATCATCATGTATTAGGAGAACGTCTAGCTTCTGTTTCTGAATCAGGAATTCGTGATAATCCATGTTGCTTCGTTTGCCATATTGATCCAATAGCCAGATCCAGCCTGTAGGAGATTTCCATCCGTCATAGCTCTCAGGAAGTATGGCGGTGCAGTTCCATCAAAGCCTTCTACTCTGTCCACCGCTATCACTCCTTTGAGATTTGCCACTGTGTAGCTGTCGTCAAAAGATGGAAAACCAACGAGATTCCATCCTGCATGCAGATGAATCGCAGTGGAGGTGGGAACAACTCCTGCAATTGTGAAGTTCGAATCTTGAGTAACATTCACCCAAAGGCCCATAGTGCGATTCACATATTCTAGAGTTCCATCATACGGCTTTGATTTCACGGAGGATTTCCATTCTTGGTTGATGGGATTGTAGGACCAGGCATTGTCGAAAGAGAGCGTTTGGAGGACTGTCTGTATGGTTTCGTTTGATTGGATAAGTGGGATTGATGCAAGATTCGGTCCCCTCCCAAGGGACATTGTGAATTTTCCCAATTGCTCTCCGCTGCATCTGGCGGTGTTATTGAAGTCTACTGCACAAATCCGGTAGAAGTAGTTGTTTGAATCGCCTTCGCCAGCTTGGACGTCAATGAACTGAGAAGTGCCATTTGGAACAGAGCCTAGGAATTGATAACCGAGTCCTCTCGAGTCGTAGCTTGAGTTCCGGTAGATTTCGTAGCGAACGACGGAATTCAGTCGCTGCCCATCATCAGGAGAGATCTCCCAAGTGAGAGTCACATTCTCAGAACCAGTTCCAGTAAGAACGGCGCTAAATGGGAACGGTGGCATGGGTGCAAGCGGCGGATATGGCGATGTGAGCGGATACCTGTCCATACTGTCAAAATCTATGACATACGGCGTGTCTCCTATGCTATCACTACCAAGCCGATCTTGATCTGGGCCAGAATATATGTCGAACCCGGTGTAGTCCGACCAGTAGTTCCCACCTGACGGATAACCATCATCCCATTCATTCCCAGCACCATTGACATCACTGGCCTGGTTCGCATTGCTGATGAAGTTGTTGTGGTAGACGGATACGTCTCTGGAGAAAGAGAGGCTGACCCCGAAGATGTTGTTGGACGTGAAGTTGTTCTCAAGGATGGTCACGTTCGAAGAACTCATGAGATAAACACCCCAGCCATTGCCAAAGAAGTCATTGTTGGTTATGACAACTTGATCAGATGACGATGCAAACACCGCGCTCCCTGTATTCCAGAGGAAGTCATTATCCACAACTGCGATATCATTGTCATCTTCCAAGTAGATCCCGATGTTATCGATCCAGGAGATGGTGTTGGAGGTAATATTGGACCCTGGAGAAGACCAGCTCCTTATGCCATCGGTACTCGACGTGATGTTGTTGCCTGTAATCTCAGTCATGGGGGAACCGAGTATTGCGACTCCTCCCGAATTGTTGTGAATTGTGTTCTCTTGGATTCTGTTCCCAAAGGAGCTTTCAACACGCAAGCCGGCTGAGACGATGCCGTGTATCTGATTCCCGATCATCAGATTCGAGTCCGCCAGGAAGAGAGATATCCCGTGGTAGTCCGCGCTGTCCGAAATATCATTCCACGAGATGTTGTTCCCGGATGACTGCTCCAGATAGATCCCATTCCTCTTGTTTCCCCTGATCGTGTTGTTCAGTATCCAGTTGTCATGGGATCCCCAAACGCCTATCCCCTGATACGTTTGACTTTCCAGCACAGTGTTATCCACGATCATATTGGACGAGCTCGTTCTCTCTATCCGTATTCCATTCCAGGAGTTGAGATAGAGAGTGTTCTGCTGAATGAGGTTTCCCGTTGCTTCGTAGAGCCATATGCCCGTGTTATTACTTCCAGTGACGTTATTGCCGATTAGTTCGTTGGAATTCGATTGCCACACATTGATACCGCTCTCGGTGCTGTTAATCGCATTGTTGTTCCTGATCAGGTTATCAGAACCAGACTCCAAGGCGATTGCATAGTTGTTTCTGTAGAAGAAGCTGTCATTTACCGTATTGTATGATGAATCGATGTAGAAGCCATAGTCGGCGTAGGAGACATTTGCGTAGTTGATATGAGCTTCTCCCGACACATAGATAGTCGTCCAGTCTCCCGGGGATGGTGTGGTACTGTTGTGGGTGAAAACGACTGGGTCGATGGCACTTCCCTGGACCAGGAGCTTTCCTTCGACCAGCAACATGTAGAGACCATTGAACCTGACCTCCGTACCAGCAGACACAAGGAGTTCGACACCGGGCAAGACCCTTACGTCAGTTTCGATCCAATAGGGACTGTCCGAAGGAGACCACACCGTATCAACGACTATATCGCCTATCACTGGAGTCCCAGCCCTAGCCTCCTCTGATAGTAGTAGACCACCGGCAGCTGCTGAGATCAATAGCACGCTGATGCAGAATGCCCTCCAGAGCGATTTCATGAGCTCGTCTCATCTGGACATGAATGTGGTTAATTATGAATGTATCGTAGTTGAGACCCTCCCTCCAGCATCCTTCCGTCTGGGCGCATGGAGAGGGGGGATGGCTCTCTGACGATTGTAGCCCTTAGTGCGGAGGCGAGGAGTTGAAGTTCAGGTTCGAATCGCACCGTCCAAAAATCGAAATGCTTCGACTTGCCCTTCTTGCATCCAGTTCCCTCCCTTGTCTGATGTTGATGAAGGGTTTTGGAACGATTTTGGCACAGTTGCAGACTAGAGGATTCTACAAGCTGGCTATCCTAGTGTTGATCGCTGAGGGCTTTACATTTTGGCACGGGTATGCTCAGAAGTATGTTTGCTAGGCCTCACTTTCCTTTCGAATATCAAGAAAGTGAGGGAGTGCATAATCAATAGGCCTTCACAGAAATTTGCTCCTTATATTGGATTATCAAACGGAAAGTATTAATGACCCATTGGCGGTGTGATTTGAGAGGAGGATGTTGATATGCAAGACGGACGAGCAAGTATTCTAATCGCGTCCATTGTTGTTCTGAGTGTTTTTCAATTCACATT
>JAGLME010000014.1 GCA_023140195.1 Thermoplasmata archaeon | reverse complement strand
CGTACTAAAAAAGCGTTTGGCGATGTGATGTGAGGTGGCAGGCTCATGCAGACGATTGTCAGGTGGGTTTTCGCTCATCAAAGGTATCTGCCTGGGCTGCTCTTGATGATTGTTTTGGTGCTCACTCTCCACGTTGGCCACAAGAGGACTGAAAGAGGGAGTTCTATAGACTACCCGCCCCCTCCTCAAGATCGTGTTTAAGGAATGACGATCGTCAACGAAGTAGGATTCGAAGAAGTGTAGACTATGGTCATGAAGAGGGTGAACGACAAGAGTGTCCACGGTCAGACCCGTGGGGTCCCAGAGAATCTTCACCTTAGTCATACAATCTACCTACAACTTTGTTCGTGCGGGATTGAAATGGCGATTGAACATGGTGTATGCCCATGACCACCTGTGCGAAGAAGACTAGAGGTAATGGTCGTCTCAGTTGGATACATCCTGGTGTTCTTGCGTGCCTGTCGTTCCGTAGAGGTTCATTGACCTTTCAATTCAGAAGGCCCACAGTCAGCAGCAACGACACTGTAGATACTAAGCCTCTTATTGTCAGTTACGCACCTAGCCTTCTGATTCCTGTTACACTGATCGGCAGAAATTGGCATAGCAATCGGGACACCGGAGAATCCCTGATTCTCGGCTTGGACTATCCGGTCGAAAGCGTCATGTTGCGGAGGTCGATGATGACTTTCTCCACACTGAGCTTGTAGCGTATACATTTGTCTTTATCGTCATAGTATTTTGAGAGTAAACCCTTGGACTTCATCAATTCCAGTGCCTTGTGAACTGATTGCCGATAGACTGGAGCATGTGGCCCCAGTTCCCCGAAAATCTCGGTCGCGCTCATATCCCTTGCCGTGAGGACCTGTAGAATGCGTTGATTCCTTTTAGATTTCAGGATTCTCGCAAAAGCGTCAATTTCCACATTCATGGATATGTATAGCGTGTAATAACGCTTGGTCGCCTTCACAGGCGACACTGATTCTTGAACTCGATTCCTCTTCCAATCATCAGAGGGGTTTCGCTCATAGCGACAGGAAGGATATGCCCCATGATTGATGATGAGGGACCAGATCCTGATAGGATCGAAGGTATCATAGCATCGCTTAGGACGAAGTTCAAGGTCAAGGATATTCGGGAGATTCCCGATACTGAGAGGTTGGCAGCGCTCTGCAATGCACTGGAACTGAGTTCAGTCGAACTAGATGAGCTAATATCCGAGAATTCTCAGGTCCTACGGACAGTCAAAGGACATACCTTCGAAGCTTTTTTTGATAGATTGATGGAGAGCAATGGTCAAAAGCCAGTCATAGTGGGAGGAGATGTACAGGTCGACAGGATACTCAATGGGCACAGTCTACAGTTAAAAACACCAACTCTTTCGGGAACAAGAAGAACCCAAGTCATGTATAAGACCCACAAGACTCACGGTGCAAAGTCTGAGCTGGAATCTGAAGAGTACTATCACGGAGTGGATGAGTTTGCGGACTTCCTAGTTGGCCTAATATCATATCGGCCGCTTGAGATTATCATCCTTGACCGAAATGCCCTGCCACGACACAACAAATACTCAGAGCGCATCAAGAGCCCTTTCACCATGACCTGGAAGGGACACGAAGGACTCAACGCCTGGGAGAAGCTAGGTATCAAAGATTTCTCAATCCCTAACTGGGTAACGGAACCTTTGGGCAGCGACAGATTACTTTCAAAGACCTCCCTAGCAATCGGATTGCCTTCAAAAATCATCCTGGATGCCATACTGAGGGAAGGGAACTTCAGGATTTGGAACATGAACATATTGGGTTTCGCAAGAGAGGTTGCTTTTCGAAAGGAACTAACGAAGCGAGAGGTTCGAATCTTGAACCCGAGTCATTCCAATCGCCCTCGAGCAGAAAAGGCAGATATTTGTCTGCAAGAGAGGGCATCGCGAGGATTTGTTCTATTCCAAGTGAAGGGCGTGACAAGAAATCAATGTAGATTCAGGGATGGAGGGGCAATCGCCGCAATTGAGACTCAGCTTTCCAGAGGACGCGTCAGCGACCATCCAACCCAAAGCCGACTCTACAAAGTTTCGGATTTTGACTTTCTTCTGCTCTCTGTTGAGCCATACATATCAGATCGCTTCTTCTCAAGTCTTGATGAGAGACCGACGAGGCAGTGGACATTCTATTGTTTGTCCGTTAATGACCTTCAGAAACATGCCAAATATCCGAAGAGGCTAAAATCAATGCAGAAAATCGAGTTCAGTCAACTCATTGACCACCAAATCACAGAAGGATGGTATGAGCAATGGGAGAAGGTCAAAGGGAAGCAGACTACACTGTGGAGCGATTCCATCGATGGGGTGTAGTGAAGGGGCAGAGGGATTAAGCGTAACGCCCTACTAGAGGGTTGATCAAACAGCTCAGCTAGGCCTAGTCAGGTCAAAGCAGCTTCTCCTGTGTGAATTCCTTGACCTTGTAGTTAGTGATTATTAGTTCATTGCCAGCCTTGCGAGGCGTTCCTCTACAGTTCGCTGTGTTGTATAGCCAAGACCTTTCGTAGATGTTCGCCCAGCTGTACAGTCTCCTCACAGCTTCACAATCGTCATAGGATAGACAGAAATGGTGGTCCGTGCGTTGCAGTGTACTTTCCAGCCTTCGGTGGTCTTCTTCCCTGAAGGACCAAGAATACGCCCTCTTCTGGTCTGACTCGAAGTAGGGAGGGTCGAGATATAACAAGACACATTTCCCTTCTTTCGGAGCCAAGATGACTTCTTCAAAATCCAACGCTGTGAGCCTCACCTCCTCCAATTTCTTTCCTGCCAACTCGATTTTTCTCCCCCAATTCTCAGGTGGTGCGCTTTGGCCTTCCGCATAACCCCAAGCAGGTTTGTTCAATATTCCGGAGAAGGACGTGCGATTCAGATAGTAAGTCTTGAATGCAATCTCCTGAATGCTGCTAGGATTCATCGACTTTATTTCAGAGTGTCTTTCCCTAGTTGCGACCTCCTGGGACAACATTGCTATGAGCTTCGTCCTCAAATCGAATTCAGCAATGACTTGATAGGTTGTCATCAATTCCTTGTCGATGTCGTTCAGCCAATTGAGCTTGGCCTTGCACTTGGCGAAGAATAGAGAACCTCCACCTACAAAGGGCTCTCGGTACTCGTCGTGTTGTATTGCTTCAAGAAACGGGAGGATTATCTTCACTGCATAGAATTTGCCACCAGGATACCTAAATGGTGATGTCACACGAGGCTTGCTTGTCACACTCTTGACGGGAAATGTGTTTCTGTCAGAGATAGTCATCTAGTTTACTCCTCCTCCCTATCTGGTAGTTTGTGATCACGAGTTCGCGTTTCCTGCTTCTCTTGTTTCCGCTAGTCCTGGAGTTTCCGACCCGATAGTAGAACTCAATCTCCTCAGTGTTGGCCCAACTATACATTTCCTCAATCTCCTTTGTATAGTCGTAGGTCAGAAAGAATTTGTGATTCGTAGATTCGAGGAGTTTGCAGAGTCTTTCGTGATCCCCTTTATCGAAGCCAGATACGTAGTGTTTTCTCTTCGGAGGCGCATAGTAGGGAGGGTCAACATACAAAAGAACCTGGGAGCCTTTGCTAGGCGAGATAATGACTTCATTGAAATCTTTGCATGTCAGTTCGACTCCTTCTAGCTTCTTGCCGCAAGGTATGATACGTTCTGCCCAGCGCTCAGGAGGCAGACTCCGCTTATCCCTATATCCCCAGCCAGGAGAACTCATTTTGCCACTGAACGAGGTTCGATTCATGTAGTAATACCTGAACGCTATGCCGAGGTCGTCCGTTGGCTTCAGATTTCTGACTTCACTCCATCTTTCTCGAGAAGCTGTTTCCTTCTCAACGAGGTTGACTAACTCTAGTCTCATATTCGGATCAGCTAGGGCCGAATAGGTAGTCATTAGTTGCTCATCTATGTCGTTCAACCAGTTCCACTTGGTCTTTTGCTTTGCGAAGAAAACAGACCCGCCTCCGGCAAAAGGCTCTCGATATTCGTCATGTTCTATCGCTTCCCAAAACTGCCGTAGTCTATTCAATGCGTAGTACTTCCCACCGGGGAATCTGAACGGAAGCAACACCTTCTTAGTGCTCATTGGGGTAACTCCTCCTCTCTGTCCCCGCCAGATCTGCGATAAACGACTTTCGAGATGGACAGACTAGGGACATATTCCACTGTTCCTGCATCGCTGTCTCCGAACTCACCGTACAAACTCTCAACGACATCCCATCGCTTTTTCGTGAACGAGAGTACCACTCATTTTTATGTTACTTGAATGTTTCTCCATTGTTGAATTCTTGCAATGCCATTTCAACAAAATGTAGCTCCGCTACATATATGTTGCGAAAGCGGTTTGGACGCATTGGATTGACAAACTATTGCAGGGGACCCAAGTCCCTTGATTCGTTGTCCAAATCGCAACACATAATGTGTGAACTCAGGAAATGTTCCAGATGGGGAGAACACTCCTTTTCTGACTGCCTACCATCCTCGCTTTGTTGATCGCAAAGCAGAGAATTTGGGATTGCGATCGGCTAAGAGCGAATCTTGTTGTGCCTACATAAAGATTGGTTGGAAGAAAGCCATAACTACTAGGAGTTGGTGTACTACTCCAATGAGTAAAGAATTCGTGTATCGTTTGAAAGGAGAACCAGAGGAGATGTTTGGAGAGCTAAGCAAACTTGCTTCCGAGAATGGTTGGGATTTGCAGGGCAATGCAGATAGAGGGCGGTTCAGCGGTCTGGGCGGCGCTCTGCTCGGACATTATGAAGTTCGTGGAAACGACCTTTCGATTGTGATTGAATCCAAACCCCTCATAGCCCCTTGGAGTATGATCGAAAACAAGCTAGATAGCTACTTCGGATAGATATGTTTCCATCAACCTAGAAAAGACCGTGTTGGATTTGTTATCACGTCTCCGTGACAACCATCTTTGGCATGGGAAAGGATTCGGAGACTGAGAGGGGATTGTTTGGACGAGAGGTTTCGCAAACTGGACGATCGTGGTAGGGAGAGAGAACTTGAGATATTATGGGAAGAGGAATTGCGTCGAGACGGTGAGCTCGGGAGACACTTCAGATCATTGAATGAAGAACAGAAAAGGAATTTCAAGAATATGTGGATGGATGTGAAATGCAAAGAGCTATTGACAGACACTGACAGATGTTGGGTTTGTGGACGATCCTCAGAAGAGCTTGCTGATATGAATATTGAGCTGGAAAGGAATGAGCATTTACGCGAGTTTGACTACCCCTTCAAGACATGCGACGCCTGCAATACCTTTGCCGAACTGCAAGGGTCAGAATATGCTTTTGAAACAAGGGACAAGATTGAGAAATTGAAATCACTTGTCGAATCGATTTCCACATCGGTTTTGTCATTTCTGGAAAAGAATGATCAAGAAGATTGAGGAAATTGCTCGAAAAGGATGCTATGATGGAACTGGACAAAATCGAAAAAGGTCTAAGAAATGTCATTCAGATGTCTTCGAATATGCGTCTGGATGAGAGTGCAGAGGCTTTCAGACTGCTTTTACGGAAATATGAGAGACATGACACTATTGACAAGCAACTTCTATACGATGCGGAGTACCTTCTTAGATTCGAGTTTTGCGACAAGGATACTTCATATAAGCACTCTTTTGAGATCTTCAAGACAATTCTTGATGGGGTCTACAAGAAGAGAGCAAGAACAGGAAGGAAAACACACTTACTGAGTGACGAAGCCGGAAGGTTGGACTCTCTAGATAAATCGCTTGGAATTCTATTTGGGGAAATGAAGAAAAAGCCACAAAAGAAGACTGCTATGTTGTTGCTATGCCTAGGTCATGTGATTCGGTACGAAGCGTTTGCAGCCTCTGGTGGTTTTCTCAGAAAGAGATTGATTGAACTGATAAATATAGGTCTGAGGATGACGAAGAAGGAGAGAGACCAGCTTATTGAGGACTTCTTGACCATTAGGGGAAAGGGGAAAGATGGCAAAGCAGACACCACACATATTAGGAACTCAATAGCTCATGGTAGATTCGAGTTCATTGCTGACAACATCATCAGATTTGAAAATGTCGACAAGAAGGGAAACACGTTATTCGAAAGCCAACTTAACGACGGGGATATTCTAGGGCTATTCAATATGTTTGAAATGAAACTGAGGTTCATGTTGCTCTATTCGTTATTGATATATTTGTGGAGAGATATTAGAGATCATGAGAAGTCCATTTGATGTTGGGTGGTGAGGGATGACGAAGAAGAACAAGATGAAGACGGGTTATGTCCTACTGCAGGTGACGCCAGGATTCAATGAAACCATAGAGAAGGCAATCGAGACAAATGAGACTGCGGTGACCATCAACTTACTCGCTTCGACTGAGGACGGTTGCGTGGAGGAGGATTTTGCCTTTATAGCCGACTACAAGATATACGCGAAACCAAACGTGCACCCGAAGATTAGAATCTAGTTGCGTCGTCTACAGGCAGATGAGTATCTAGCACAGTAAGAAAGAGGCGCATAAGGTATAGCTCTACATGACCATCGAATCCGGCTAGGTCAAGGAACTTCCGAGTTGGTATAGCGAAATCTGAAGTTTCTCTGTGATTTGAGGCGATTCTCGTGTTCCATGTTATATAGCGGAACGAGAGGAAACGCGAACTCGGAAATATGTCTTTCGAAGTATCTCAACGCCAACTTGTCTGAGCCGGATCTCTTCTGCTCCCGCCTAAATATCGATATTGGGCTTTTCGTGCTTTCCTCCATATCCCAAAATCTCATTCCGGAGGAAATACTGGAGGACACTTCTCGTCAGTTCTTTTCCAATTGTGGGTTTTGTATCCTCTAACCACATATGGAAACCGAAATGCGAGCTTATATTGCGTTCAAATGTGAACAATCTCGCCTTGCGCGGACCTAATTTGAGGTATGTCCTCTTCCATTTCGTACGCAGGAACTTCTCGCGTACTTTCAAGTACAATACCGGTCGCAATTCGGGCAAATTGACTGCTAAAATCAGTCTGTCGAAGAACTTTTTTGAATCCTCGACTGACATTGTCTTGCGGTTTATGCTGATGTGCCTCTCACAGAACAAAAGCCTCATGGCGTTTGGGTGAAGGCATCCCAGGACCACTTTCGACACGATTGGATTGTCTCCTACTTCCGCTTTCAGATCGTCCAGAGGCGTATTCCTTTCAATCGCTCCATACAGCATATCCCTCGCTTTGTCATGCATCCTCTCATAGTCAAACTCTACATTGACAGTTATATCCTTGAGATCGACCAACTTACTGGACTTGCTCCTCGATTTCTTGCCACCTAGGACTATCTTCTTGTCCAGCAAGACCTTCGTTTCCTCAACTGCAGGCCCAGTCATGTAGAAGTTGTCTTGATTCTCCAGAAACCTCTTTGTGTTTTGTCTATTGGTTAGGTCGACTGATGAGATTAGCAGGAACGGTATTGTTGGCTGATCTACGATTTCACGCAACAGTGCTCTTTTATGGTCAATCTCTGTGACAAAACCCCTAAGGTTCTGTCTGGAAATCACGACCTCAATGAATATCAGATCTGAATTATCGTCCAGGAGCATAAGATCAATCTCGCCCAAAGCCTGCCCATGTCCCCTAATGACTAGATATCTGTCCGGGTCGTAGTACAGACCATTTTGATTCAGCGATGGTTTTGGGCGCTTCTTGGGCGCGTCTGCGCGCTTTCTAACCACCCCTCTTATCAATTCACTCTCTTCAGACAGGTGAAGGACTATTTCATAGATCAGGGCTTCATACCAATGTCCCTCGGCATTTCTCCTCAACTGGTCTCTTGATGAGAAAAGACCTTCCTTTATTCTCTTACTCAGATGTCTAGTGGCTCTCAAGCAGACCTCTCTGTCGGCCCCAAACTCCTGAATTCTCTGTCGAAGGAAATCCAGCGTTGTCATGGTCACTCCATTTCGAATGTAGCCTTGTTGTTCGTTCGTATTCCCTCTGTTGTCATCCCCCGAATTGGCTATCTAACACATCTCTCAGCTTCTGCATGTTCCCATAGAATGCCTTAGATTTGAGCTTTTCCCCACGTCCCCTATTAGGCTGAGGGATTCTGAGACATTGAACTTCAGGAGTGAGGCGAGTGCAAGCAGGTGCAGCCTAAGAGTAGCTTAAGTGTACAGTAAGGGTACGTTAAGTGTAGCCAGAATAAGGATAGGAAGGTCTACGGCACATGTGGCATGCGGATACGTCAGAGAAAGCATGCTTCTAGTAGGGATCTCCCGATTCTATCAGACAGGTAGAAGATTATTCAGATGAAACGTGGCATCGTCCCAAACACAGGATCATCGGGCATTCTCCTCTCATGCCATCCCTCAACGAGGTTCAGCCTTGACTATGGTCAATCGATCTCTGTCAATCCTCACGATCACGTCATTTCCCTTCTCTCTGTCAAACGGGAACGATGCATCCTTCACCACATCAGCCGGGATGGATACGAACATTGTGTACGCTGTTCCGCTCCTGTATATCTTACCCTTGCCTTCTAGCATGAAAAGCTACCCATCCCCTTGCAAATATCAGTAAAATACTTATAATTGCTTTGTGTTATTTACAACGTACAATACACAGTAAAACCGCAGAGTGAACAGTGATTCAATGAGGGACAGCTAGAGGCGATTGGATGAGGAGGTGAAAGAATTGGAAGAAAGCAGATCTCGAAAATGGATTATCCCATCGATTGTGGCGGTGATTGTGATCGTTGTCGTAGTGGCGGTAGCGGGAATACTAATGCTCGGACAAGAACCAGAGGGATACGAGCCGCCCATTCCTGATATCGATGTGGACATGACAACTGTCTATGCATCGATTCCTGTGCACTTCGATGCTAGTGGATCATACGACCCTGATGGAGAAATCATATCCTACGAGTGGTTCTTTGGAGATGGAACAACGGACAGTGGAGAAGTCGCAGACCATGCCTTCGACGTACCGGGTGAATATGAGGTCAGCCTAAGAATCAGGGACAATGACGACAATGAGGATGTGGTATCGGTATACATCACCGTTGAGAACGATATTTCCCTCACGATAACCGACAGCGGATGGGGTTGGCTCGGATTCGGTTACTACTGGCTCGACATTTCGATGACCAATCACGGCAACTACGATGCCAGTACTGACTACATATGGTTTGAAGTCGAGGTCTGGGAAGGAGGAGCATACGCCGGAGCAGATGAAAGCGGGAATTCCCCTGACACCCTTACGAAAGATTCCAGTGCATCGTGGACTGTCTATTTTGACATACCGATCGACGAGATTCCCAAGAGCCTGAGTTACAGCGATTTGGGCCACCTCATCGAAGTGGACATCTAGGCATCGGTCGATTGTGGGTACATGGCAAGAAGAGTGGAGGTCGCTTCTCGGCGATTAGCTATCGGGCCAGAGCGGTTCCACTGCCATAGGGTGGATAGGTTCATTGGACGACTTCAAGAGAAGTGTCGTACTTCTCATTGAAGTACGACAAATCCTTCCCGCTTCTTTGGAATAATCCTTGAGAACCCAAAGATGCTCTCGAGAATGACAGGATACGTCACCGGAACTTCACTCTGTCAGATAAGGCAGCTCAAGCTCATTGTGATTACTTCGGCTTCTTCTCATTCTCGTCCAGCGATACCCGTAATGAAGGAATGCCACTGCCACGGATGTTCCAATGCCCGTCAGGAGAAGGCCTGCAACCGTGTCAGGAGGATGTTTTGGGGCAGTCAGTGAGACAGAGATGATCTTTGGCTTGTTCAAGTCGACCCTAACGAACAACACCAGGTCGGCATACACCTCCGCAGGGTGAGCCCAAAAGAAGGGCACTTGTTGTTTCCATCCAAAAATCCCCGGATCTTCCGAGAATGACCTGCCTACGAAGTCTGCGACTCCGGGTGCGATTGCGACACCACCAGCCCCACCAACATAAGATTGGTGGAACAGGAGCCCGGCTGTTTCGAAATCGATGACGATTTCCTGAACCTCGACTGTGGGTGTGGGTCCTTGCACCAGATAGGTCGTCAGCAGATTCTGGTAGTCCAAGACCAAGGGGAGGCTTGGCACTAAGACCATTACGGTATCATTCTGGGCAGAGAGCAGAGGCACGAAATAGTCGTGATACCCAACATCGCCTAGCCTGACACTGTACTCCATCTCGCCGCGTGTCGAGACGGTCGATACATACCGTCCTCCATTAGAGTAATCTAACTGCCAACCTTCTTTTTCTCTCAGAACACTGTATCTCCAAAATGAACCTACGATCACTCTGTCCTCGGTCAGCAACATGCTCTGAGATGAGCCCAACATCACGTCTCCATTCCAGTGAGGGTCCGATGAAGCGGGCAGATCTTCCTCGCGAAGCTTCAAGGAGGTGATAATCCCCGAATGCTCATCCACGCGCATCAGCCAGGTCGTCGTTGTCGCCGTTCCGTTGGAAGTTGTCTTGCTTGTCATGGACATCCAGAATGCGTTGCTCCCTTCTGCGAATTGATCCACAGTCAAGTGTGCACTGACATCCTCTGAATCGGATTTCGTCAAGTTCACCTCATGGATAGTCATGTTTGCGATTGAGTTCCCGATGGAGTCGAACAAGAAACCGACTAGGGCTGATTTTGAGTAATTCGCAGTGTCCTCATGGCTCTCCATAAGAACCAGAACGGAATCTTCACTCATCAGGACACCTGTCAGTTCCTCATTTTCACCAGATAAGTCGAAATCCATGGACCAGATGGTTTCGTTTTGATAATCCAGCCAGTCAAACTGACGATAGGTGATTGTGACGCTGTCCCCTGATGGTGAATATGCACTTGAGGTCAAGGAAGCAGTACTACCATCGATACGCCCGGTAACGGAACTTGAACCGGACGGGACATCAGACCCGATTATTGCTATGTCTACTGCCCCCCATGCATGTAGGGAGTCCGAGGAGAGAGCTACCCAAGAGTCTCCGATTCTTGCGAAGTCGAGAAGACTCCCTCTCACAGGACCCCATGGGACACGTTCTGTTGATATGATTCGTCTCTCTTGGTCCAGTCGGGTCAGATACAGCTTCGGGTCGCCCACAGGCTCGCACTCAAAGGACGGATCGGAACGGCTGCACAGCGATTCGCTCCATAGGATGTCCATCTCCCCGTCATCGGTCATATGTGTGAGAACGTCTGGGTAAGCATGGCGGTCATGAGGGCGAATAATCCCATCTGACACAACTCCTGCCACTGTTGAGGATAGTACCAGGGCAGCAACCAGGCTCAAAACCGCAGCGGGAAACAGATGGTCGGCCATTTTCAGCGGAGCGCGAAACATGCGCATGGCATATCCGATGACTGCTAGCGAGAGGATCAGCAGACCAATTGAACCTATCAATCCGAGCGGGGTCAGGTATTGGGTCTCACCAATTCCACCACTCTCGAAGAACATGTCCCAAACAATGAGGGTTGCTCCTAGCGGTACACCGATCAGAGCGGGGACAAGAACAGCGGCCAGGATGCTCTTCCTTCTCTTGGATAGCTCCTTCGGAGCGTCTCTCAGATAGGCTTCTGCAACATCTTCTGGGTGCCCCAAGATCTTTTCAATTGGAGAATACGCCTCGCGCGCTGAGAGCTCGGCAAGCTTCAGACCCTTGCTCTCGACATGCTGTTCAAGTTCCTCCTTGATTTCCCTTCGCCGAACCAGATCCAAGTCGCCAAGAAGGCTGTCCAAGGAAAGGAAGTAATCTCGTTTTCTGATGTTGGGATGACTGTCGCTGGCCAGCCGTGGGAGCTGGTCATGGACGTAGGAGACCGAATAGACACCTCCACACAGGACAAGAACGAAAAGAACGATGCCGTAGATCGCGTAACTAGCTATCTGCAAGGGCATCCACAATACCATGAGGCCGTCTATGATGATGGAGAAGGCCAAAGGAACCAAGATGATGTATCGAATGCGAGATGCGCGATAAGGCGAGATGATTGCCAGCACATATGCCCCGAAGACGAAAACTCCGGACAGGAACAAAAGGAGTACGCCCACGAAGAATATCGGCTGAGTCCACCCGTGAGGACGAAGGATGGTCGACAAGATGAATCCGGCTACAATTGCTGCAGCCAAACCGAGAAGCGAGTTGAGGCCGGAAGCGATTCTAATCAGCGAATCAGGAGGATGTGACGTTTTCATGTACTCCATCGCCAGCTTCTCCGGATCGGGCATGGCGCTGATTGCCCTCCTGACATGTTCACTCCCAGGGGGTTCGATCATGCCATCGGCAGCGAGCTCCATAACATCTTGCCGGATTCGAGCGAGCACCCGCCTCCTTTCGATGGGCCCCAGCCTATGCAGTTTCCTTTTTGCTGAGCTCAAGTATCTAGTGAGTTCATCTTCTCTCATCACTCTCACCTCTTAACGCTCGCAATACCTTCCCTGACGAACTGTCAAGTTCCCGCCAGAGACGCAGCCCCTTCTCTATGGCCGATTTCCCTCCTGGTGTCAGTCTATAGTATTTCCTTTGAGGGCCGTTCGATGAAGTGCCCCACTCGCTGTCGACCAGGCCTTGAGCGCGAAGGGAGTGGAGAATCGGATAGACCGTACCCTCCTGTAGGACGAGATTGCCACCTGTCAGTTCCTTTAGCTTTGAGATTATCTGATATCCGTAGCATGCCCCAGGCTCACTCTCCACTACCAGCAGCACGAACAGAGAAAGAAGGCCCGTTCGCAACTCTCGGTCAAGCTTCCTGATGAAGTCGTCAACTTCTATCATTGACACTACCTAGATACTCTATGTATCTTGAGCCACTATATAGTACTTAAAATCTCGCTCGTTTCTCTTCTTGAGCTTGGCCTGCTGAAGTGGGCCACATGATTGCTCGCACACATTGTATCCGGCCAAGAAACTCCTCGAGAGACTGGTGCACTTGATCAGGAAATGTCGTATTTCAATATGAAGTGCGACATGAATCATTGATTTTCCACTCTGCTCTCGAACTTGAATCCAAATCCCTCCGTCGGCATCTGTGGGATTTGAGCTTGAAAATGACCAAGGTGAGATTTTCTTCGTCTCTCGAAGTCGCTTCATGTTCTCTCAGACATACTTAGGAAGGCCAGAGATTGGATCATGGGTTGAAGGAGAGGTGACGTTCCCACGCTATGATTCTGAATCTGAGGATTCTCGTGTCTTCTTCAGCTTGCCCCTACGTTTGAGTAGGAGTAGGATAATCAAAGCCAAGAACACGGACACGACAAATAGCCACGGCGTCCACACGAAAGTGGTATCATCAGAGTCATCAAGAACCATGATATATACCACACTATCATCGGTCGGGGAGTTGTCAACCGTTCTGATATGAAGGGTGACTGTGTGCAAACCTGTAGTTACGTATATATGGAGGGCTCTGGCATTCGTGATCCATCCACTCGATGTCCCGTCACCGAAATCAAAGTTGTATGCAGCCACGTCAGACTCGCTACCACGGTTGAATTTCACTGTGAAAGTCACCATGTGTCCAACCGATAGCTGTTCCTTGTCTGCTTCGAGCACGGCTATAACGGTTAGAGTCGACGACCCATTCTGCCCTGTCTCAGTGTTGTCATCGGGAGGAACATATGGAGAAGAGGTGTTTTGTCGGTTTACTGTTATCCACGTCCATGTTTCGGGGGCTATATTGCCCGCCTCATCTTGGATACTGAAATATATATACCGAACAGAGTCGGGGCCATCCGAAAGAGTGAAGCCTAGTGTTGGGGAGTAGGGAATCCACCCTGTTGACTTTCCAGAGTCGTCCCTGACTGTCATGAGGGCTAGACCGCTTCCCGGATCCGGATCTGAAGCGGAGACCTCCAAAGAAAGAGTGAGCGAGGAGGTTTGCAGCGCACCGCTGTTGGGAACGACTAGAAGGTTGGTAGGTGCCCTAGTATCCAAGAAAATGGTGACAGAAACCTCACCGTAATTGCCAGCAGAGTCGGTTACCCGTATCGATAGTGTGTGCTCACCTTCACGGTCGGCTAAGGTGTAGAATTTGGAGTCTACCACCGCCTCAGGCGAGGTCCATGATTCACCTTCTTCCAAGAGCTGTAGCTCAGCGAGTCCGCTTCCAGGTTTGGGATCTTCTGCATCTATCGTCAATAGAATGTCCCTGCTGGTAATATAGTAGTCACCACCATTCACGACCAGAGACACGATTGGCTTGGTTCTGTCTAGGAAAACATTCGCCTGTGCGATACCTATGTTCCCAGCAGCATCTCGAACGCTAATGTAAACAGTTCGTTCTCCATCCGGACCGTTTCCAAGCCTCCAATCAACCTCAGAGTTGAACGGGAGCCAGGATGACCATTGTACTCCGTCATTGCTTAGAGCTAAGACTTCGACGATTCCCGAACCTTGAGACGGATCTTCTGCAGCGACTGTAGCCAACACATCCAAGGAATTCACTGCTGTCGCACCGCTTTCAATTTCCAAGGAAACAGCTGGAGGTGTTTGGTCAAGGATTATTGTGGCTTGTATTACCTGCGAAGGATTGCCAGCGCAATCGAACACGCGGAGGGAAAGCATATGTTCACCGTCTGATGTATCTTCAAAGGTCCAAGCGGTTGCGGACACGAAACCGGCCAATGGAACCCATGGTCTAGAGTCTTCCTGCAGGGAGTACGTACACACGCCAGAGGTCGCGTCTTGTGCATACATGGAAACATGTATGCTCACATTCTGTGTATAAGATGATCCGCTTTCCAGTAGTAGAGCTACATTGTGCGGCCCTTTGGTATCTAGGATGATTGTCGAATTGGCCTCGCCCCAGTTGCCAGCTATGTCACTCACTCTGACGAAGACGCGTTTTGAACCATCTGTAGAGCCTTCAAGCGTCCAAGTCACAGTATCCAGAAACGGCTGAGGAGTTCCCCAGGCTTCTCCTTCATTTCGGATGTATATTGCATCAAGAGGTGTTGAGTCCCATGCGTTGATAACAAGATGGACGCCAGTAGAAGAAGTCCATGTCGAGTTCCCTTCAATGAAGAGGGCCACATTTGGAGCTATGGTATCCAACACCACAATCACTGAAGATTCAGCATCATTTCCAGCGGCATCGCGAACCGTAATGTGAATGGTCCTTTGTCCATCGGGCCCCTCTTCAAGCCTCCAATCAACCTCAGAGTTGAACGGGAGCCAGGATGACCATTGTACTCCGTCATTGCTTAGAGTAATGGCTTCCACGATTCCTGAGCCCTGGGGCGGATCTTCTGCATCAACAATGAGTGCCACATCCAAAGAGTTTACGGTCGTTGCACCACCCCTTATTTCCAAGGAGACTGTTGGGGGCGTCTGGTCAAGGATTATTGAGGCTTGTATCACGTTTGACGGGTTGCCAGCGCAATCGAACACGCGGAGAGAAAGCATATGTTCACCGTCTGATGTATCTTCAAAGGTCCAGTCAATAGTCGATGCAAAGTGAGCTGGCGGTGTCCAAGGTCTGGAACCTTCTCGTAGGGAGTACGTACACACGCCAGAGGTCGCGTCTTGTGCATATATCGAGACGTGTACAGTCAGATTCTGTGTGTAAGCTACTCCGTCTTCTAGGAGAAGGACCAAATCATAAGCCCCCTCAGTATCAAGGATGATCGTTGAGTTGGCAACGCCCCAGTTACCAGCCAGGTCACTTATCTCCACGAAGACACGCTTGATCCCATCAGTGGCCCCTTCAAGAGTCCAACTTACTGCGATCATGAAAGGTTGAGTGGAAGACCAGGCTTCTCCTTCATTTCGGATCCGCATTGTGTCTAAGGGGGCTGAATCGGTTGCATCGATTGTTATCTCAACGTTAGGTGACATCGTCCATGTAGAGCCCCCATCTATGAGTAGAGTGACGTTCGGTGGCATGGTGTCCAACACAACGGTTGTTGTCGCCTCCGCTTCGTTCCCAGCAGCATCTCGAACCATTACCCAGACTTTTCGTTCCCCATCGGGACCTGAGGCCAGCGACCATTGAACACTGGAACGAATCTGTTCCCACGAACCATAGGAATCGCCATCATTTCGAAGACACATGTCTACAACACCAGAGGATTCTGTACCCATGTCGTTCGCGTTAACACTGACGACAACGTCAACGCTGTTTACATAGCCCGAGTTGGAATCAATAGTCACATCAAGAGACGGAGGAATCGTATCGACGTGGATAGAATCGATGGCAGTGGATGATTCATGACCGACACAGTCCCGTACTTGAACCTCAACGCTAACGATTCCGTCCTTTGAGAAGGCAAAGTCTCGAGAGGAGGACCATGCTTCCCATTTCCCCCAGAGACCTCCTACCTCGCGAAGTCGCATATCACAAAGCCCAGAGGAGACTAGCCCCAAACCAGGGATGGGATCTTCTGCTTGGATTGATAAATGGACAGCTCGTGAACTTGCGAACCGAGCACCTCCATTAATTTCCAACCCCATCAATGTTGGATGACTCAAGTCGATAGATATCCCGTCAGAGGAGCTGCTCCAGTCTGACCATGCAACATAGTCAGGATCGGAGTTCCTTGCACGAACGCGTGCCCAGTACTTCACGCCATCGTATAGACCTGCCTTTGTGAAACTTATCGCAGTGCCTGCCGACTCGACAGTTTCTTGACCTGTGGAAGAGGTTATCTTAATCTGGTACTCCCCGACTCCATTGTTGTCATAACTGGACGCCCATTTCCACGTTACGATGTCATTGCTAGACCACGCCCCGCCATCCGATGGAGTGCCAGGAACCGTCGGAGCTGTCACATCGTGGATATAGAAGCTCAAAGTGACTGCATGCTCCCAGACACCTTCGTAGTTTTCTTCAACGTAGAATTTCACAATCCAAGGCCCGGCGTGATATGCCGCTTCGTAGCCCTTGACATAGATGTTGCAATACCATCGGACCCAGCTCCAGTACCACCCATCTCCAGGGCTACCTGGATCATTGACCCAAACACTAGTCCATCCGAAGTAGTAAGTTGCTCCCCCGTCGTAATACCAATCACACTTGAGACGAACGGGGGCGTCTACGTCGTTAATCTGAATCCAGGCATTCACATCGTCATCGGTATCCTTAAACTGGTCTGTAGGGTCCACACATTCGTATTCGCTTCCCTGGACATCTCGACAAGTCTTGGCAGACCCGAATTTCCAATAACTCCCAGATGTACCAGGTGGCAAAGGAGTTCCGAGCTCGTGTTCCATCTGGGAATCGAATGACATGGGTGTTTGAGCTGAACCTCCCAAGGAACCATCATCAGCGCTCTTGGCTTCACCTTGATAGGGGGCCAAAACCAACACTCCAAAGGCTATCAGAATCGCCACTCCCGCAATTGCCCAAAGATATCTCAAGTTCATTTCCGCTTCCTCCTAAATTCTCTCACAAGGAGATACGTGACAATGATTGCTTCAGCGACTGCAATGGCCAGAAGAGCTGCGTCATACGAGTCGAATATTGGGTCAGATTGAGATATTGGCTCAGATTGAGGTCTGTCATTCATCACATCACTGGGTGGATGTATGTTTCCTTCCACAAGTTCTCTAACCACGATATCTCCCTCCGTTGGAACTTCTCGAGGAGTATTTCTCGCAACAAAAACGGTCTTCGTCCCCGAGTTCCCAAGAATTTGAGGTCCCATCATCTCATAACTAGATAGAACAACTTCGGGATTCGACCAAGAAATGAGGTCGGGGCTCTTCGACCAAGCTAGTCCGTTGTGACTACCGACCTTTTCGACGACCCAGGCAACATGTAGATTCTCCCCTCCTTCAACGGTGGGACTGTGGGATGGGAAACCTGGGACAGATACTACTCTGGGGGCACTCCAAAATCCATCGTGGAAGTGAGTCTCCATAATGGCCGGAAGAGTGGTGTCGATGCCACCTACAAAGACCAAAACTGGTACCCCTTTGTAAAGGGTCAGTTGCGGTTGTCCGTCTTGAACACCGTTGTGAAGCACAGGCTTTGGGGGGGTCCAAGAACCCACGTTGCCCTCGGAATAGAAGATATCGACATCGTTGCTTGTCTGAAAGTTACCATCGGTGTCACGGGACCAGACAATCAGGTAGTGAGAAGGTGTAACTCTAAGGATCACAGGCTCAGCGTCGACTGACACATCTCTCGTCAGAAACTGTACTTGGTTCATCTCACTCGTGGAGACCACCGCAATGTCGCCGCCTGATAACGCAAGTGGATCTGGTGCACGGACGTATACGACACGGAGTTCATCCTCAGTATCTCCAGGGGCGATGTCAATCATACCCATTGCTGCGCCGGTATCACGGTCATCAATACGAATTGGCGGGACCCATTCATTGTTCTTATAAAGACGGCAGTTTATTGTGCCCGAATTGCGCAAGATAGTTGCCACCTCATCGGGATTGTTTGGGCGCCCCACGAAGGGTGCTGCAGAGTAGCACACAGCTGGATGACCGCCAAGAGTCTCTGCCAAGACAGGTCCGTAGGCTAACTCATGTTCTGCGGAAATCTGAATTGTAGGTATGGGCCCTGGTTCATTGATGTTGGCGACCAAGACTCGTGGTGTAACATCGCCGCATCGCTCACTCTCCCAGGCAACCAAAGTAGAGTGATCGTATAACATACCTTGCGGACGGCGGTCATCACCAGTATGATTCCACAATGCTCCAACAATTGCTGACGGTTCCCTCGCTGTTGGCTTCCATGGCTCAGCAGCCACCCACTCCCCACCAGACTCGTCTCCTCGCGTACCCATGCGAGCGGGACCAAAGTTATACGTGAAGCCTGCACTGAAATCATGTATTTGGATTGTAGCGGAGATACTCCCTCCAAGTGCGGCTTGAAGATACCAGCCCCCACTGTACCCCAACTCGAGGCTTCCGCCAATACTCCCTGAGATTCTGACTTCTGCCTGAGTAAGAATCAGATTGATAGCTCCTCCGCCACTTGCAGTCAGTGTGACTTCGACAAAGACATAACCAGATGTCGGACTCAACCCCTTGGCAAACGCTATTTCAGCACCTACCTTCAGGTCGATGTGGATTCCCACCTCCGCGTTGAAAACGTAGGGCAATTCGATGCTCGCACCGAAAACCGGGACTACTGTCCCAAAACTTCCTGAGACTTTTCCACCAGCAATTTCGACCTTCCCATCCGGGCCTTCTTCGAGAAGGATATTCCCTTCAATAGTCCCTTCCGATTGACGCCCCGCCAGTTGAATCTCAACGGAGCCTCCAACGTTGAAGGAGGTTCTACCATCTTCGAAAGTGCCTTTGCCTTCGATATGAATATCGATTCCTGTTAAACCTCCAATGATTGGCCAGTTCTCAGGAATTTCAAGGCTTTTCGCAACCGTCCAGTTCACACTGACCTCTTGACTATCTGCCTGGGCTCCGCCAACAAGCATGAGAAGAATGAGTCCAGACATCACGAAACATATTCCTGCTTTGTGACGAGTCCCTACGAAGTACATGATGCAACCACCCCTCCGGTGACAAGTGCAGAAACGCCTCCACCGGACCTCGACCCTGATAATAGGAACAGTAACTCAAGGATTTAAATTCTTGTCATATATGTATTTATAGAAGTATAAGCATCAGAAGGAGAGGGGCGTGGATTTAGATGCAAAGAAGGCCAGGTTGCTCGGCTGAATCGAAAGTGTTATTAGTTCTAACACTTTTACGAGAACTATTGCTTGAAGGAGGTGTCAAAAACGGTATACATTAAATTCAGACACGATGACAGCACTGACAGACAGTCTACCTCGTTGAATCTGGACAGGGAAATCGTTGGCTTTCTGGATTACCTTGTTGAACATGGCGTGTACTCTAGTCGCAGCCATGCTACGGAAGAGATAATCAGAACATGGAAAGAGGACAAGGAGCCACGGATCAAAGAGTCTGTCACCGCTATTGAGAGTTTACGTCAACACCTTGGGTACTGATGGGTTGGAAATACGTCTCACATCGCGCTCGTAGCGCACATTTCTCATGGAGATTTGACTTCATCTAAAGCCTAAGGGCTTTTGCATCAATGCGGCTTCGGAAGCCTTTTGCGTTTGTCTGTGCGTGGCTCAACCGTAGCCAACTCCCAATATTGCCAAAGGAACTATCAGATTCATTCACTAGTGCTAGGGCTCTCAATGGAGTTGCTTTCTTCAACTCCATCTCCGAAGCACCCTCATCAGTGAAGTTGAACCTGAGCTTACGACCCTCCTCCCCGTCAGCTTTGATACTGAAGTCCGAATCCTTCCAAGGGCTTCCTAGCAATTAGAAAGGATGTCGTTGTTCTTTTCGAAGTCTGATATTTCCCTAGCCAAGAAACCTACAACGAGAACACCGACATGTTGCAGAGTCGAATCAATACCTCCGTCAGAACCTTCCGAGCTGATATAGCAAAGTCCGAACTTTTGCGCGATTCTAGACATCAGAACGGGTTTGGATTTGAAGTTGCTCACTGATGAAGAAGACTAGATTCTCCTTAGGGTTTAGCAAGACTCGTGAAGGGGTCACCGGAGACAAAGAGGATTCAGATGGAAGAAAGGAGTAGATTCATAAAGGGCCTCAGGGAAAAGGAAGTCAACTTCTCGAGAGATTCCGGGATTCTCTTCTCGATACTTCCAGGAAAACAACTGAGGCGGATCAACCACCCTTATTTCGTCCGTCCCTTCGAACTTTGTCCCGTCGAATAGTCGCCCAGTTATCGTGAGGGAGACTGACTCACCAGGACTCAACAACTCCTGAACTTCCGAACGGTCGAACTTCACCATTCTTTCGAGTATGCCGTCCCCGTCGTGGTCCACAATGTATGAGTCCTCACTTTCTACAAAGCCGTACTTGGGGTCAAGTTCTGGCATCAGGGCATCGTTTAGGAGAATTGTGCTGGCATTAATATCCCTGGGGCCATACCTCAGCGGGAGCTCAATGTAACACGTTATCCACTTCCCTCTGCTATTGAGATTTAGCGTATCTGGGTCAATGTCAATATTCGCATCAATTTCTTTCTTCTTTGTTGCGTACATGAGAACCCAGTCAGTCAGGTCTAGATAGCTTATTGATGGATTATCATTTGAATCCAGTGCTATAGAGGGTTCGAAACCGACCAGACCTTCACTGTCAACAATTTCCTTCTTCCAAGAACCTCTGTCCAAAAAGGAATATCGAAGGTCCCAATTGTCATAGTCCTCATATGCTACATGGGGACTCTCATTTGAGTCGAGTGTGAAGGAACCGACTAGCGATTTTGCTTCAAAACCGATATGTCTGAATTGCCAAGATGTGCCGTCATTGTATGCATACCGGGGTATCTGTTCCCACGTGTCACCATATACCAAGTGTGGAAGGTCGGAGGCATCGACAGCCATCGAAAAAATTGCACCCGGACGTGTGGATGGATCGACCGCTTCCTTATCCCAACGTGTTTGATTCCATTTGTAGTACCATAATCCACGCTCAGGAAGAAAGGAGGTGACAGCTATGTGGGGGGAGTCCCCCGAGTCCAAATCCATGGAGACCCATATGACAGAACCTTCAGCCCGGGTGCGAAGCACAGTTGTGTTCCAAGACGATCCATCCCACCATGCATACTTCAGATCGTTATCATTCCCTTCATAAGCCAAATGAACTCTGTCCTGCGTATCCAGAGCAAGAGAGACGTAGGCCCCAGAATACCGTGATGCATCCACCACTTCATATCTCCATCCAAGAATGTCCCAGAAGGCGCAACTCAGCCCTGGAATCGTGAGATTGAAGTAGCAGAGCACGGGACGGTCATTTGAATCAAGAGCCAAAGACACAAAACTCCCCTTCGTGCTGGCACTGACCACTGTTTCAATACTCCAGTTGCCTGTCAAATCTCTGTGTGCGTAGTTAATCTCGCCCGTCTCAACATTCTGAAAGGCAATGTGGGGCAAATCAGCCGAATCAATTACGATTGAGGTTCTGTTGGCTGTACCAGGAGACAGATAACCGAGCTTTGTCCCTATTTCTCCTACCTCTTCAAGGATCCACTCATCCGAGACATGGAAGCTCTCAAATTCCGATAAGATGGGAGACTGGGAGGATGCCAATACAATGCACACTGTCACAGCTATGTGCCTACACACCTCAAAGCCTATCAAAGCTACCCCCTCGCTCTATTGTCTCTTACTAGGCGACAATTGGAACGAGCAATATAAATAGATTCTGGAACGACATTTTGACCTGTACCAATTGGTCTTGCTCGGCTTTATTCTACTGAGTACTGCTAATCCCAAAATGTCCTATTCCATTATCAAGTATGTCGAATGTATGCGTTTTTGGGGCGATGTGAGCATCTATTCCCCAGCCACTTCTTCCAGTATTATCTTCAAGGCGATGTTCCCCTTTCTCACTAGTTTCTGATTCCGCTTTTTTTGCCACTCATTGGGGTCTAGTTTTTCGCCATGAAACAGATTGCATCTTATCTGATACAAAATCCTAATCAAGGACTCGAAATCCTGAAAGTCGTGATTGGCCGGTTGAATGCCCTTGCAACGTTCCTTTTTGTCACTTCTGCATTTCTCGCAATCGTAGGCGATCCCCAACTCCCCCCTGAGTACTTCCGAGGCTTTCTTCACGTATTTGTTTGGGGGCTCAGTCAACCCTCCCTCACCGACACACTCCGGAACTATGAATGCCTTCAAATCCGTTCGATCCAACCTGCCAAAGACGTTACCATGATCTCTCCCAAATTGGAGGACCTTGTCAATTTCAGGGTCATGATTCTCCCTATATGACTCATTGTAGTATTCTGTTGGTTTAGCTAGGATTCCCAGAAGTTCTGTGGGATGGAGAATCATTCTTTCTTGGCTTCATACCAAATCTGAGATGACCAGATGAACGAATCGGTTCTGGGATTATAACATTGATAATGTGTAGCAAAAAGGAATCGGTGGAGGTCTGGAGCCTCCAACATCCACTTGTTGACCTTCTCAGTCAATTCTTTCTCATCGTCCGCCTTGATCGTCATGTTCCTAATGGTAACCATTTCCTCTACCATAACAATCCCTCACTGATGCCCAGAACTATCCTAAAGGTCGTCTTTGGACACCTTACTAGCGATGGTCGGATGGTCATCTTTGTCATCGAGCTGGATGATCTTCCCTGCCAAATCATTCGGATCAAAGCCCTCCAATAGATCAGCGAATGTAAGAATCACTGTTTTATGGTCGTTTCCCCAATCGGCACTATCAATTTTCCATTCTCTCAAGCTATCGCCTCCGAATCCTGATTGTCGGGGTCGTATAAGATGGTTCGGGAGATGAATTCTTTGGCTCTGAGTATTCTGCTACGTTAAGTAGGATTCTCACTGAAATGTCTGACGGTGAATTCAGTGGATTAAACATCAAGAAACATCAAGTTTCTCCTGCAGGTGACCGTACTTCTGATCATATCGGCTCCTAGCATTATCCTCCGCGATCTTCTCTTTAGTCCTCTCAACATAATTGTGTATGTACTTGCGTTCCATGGTCTCTAGAATCTTTACTAAAGAAGTTGTTGCTTGGGAATAGATTCGATATGTATCCTTCTCCTTGGTTTTCATTATCACTCCTGATTGAAGCCCTTCCTCAATTACCTTTTTGAGTCTTCCTTCTATGCATTTCTCATAGGCACTCCCATGTTCAACGCTGGATATAGAAGCCAGTCTTTGAAATGTCTCTCTGAACTCTCCTCTAGTGAATACTTTCACTTCAGTTTCCTCACCTGACTTTCCTGCTTCTCTTAGCTTCCCTCGACAAATCTCAATCAGTGTGTTGGACAGAATATGGAAATGGTGGGAATTCAGCATCACATAAACGGAGTCGCCCATGAAAAGCTGAACCCCCCGAGATAGAATCAAGTCAACTCTTTCCAGATTCGTCGGACAACCATCATGAAGTTTGAATTCATTCCCTTCAATATAGCCCAATGCAAAGGCATTCTGAGTACATCCCCTTTTCAAGTCAATAGCTCTCACAAAACTATCGACGACCAAAATATACTTCACGTCAATCACTTGACTCTTCACAATGCTTTCCAGATATTCACGATTGGATTCTACAACCTCCCTAGATTTCTTGAGGTCACTTATTGGATTTGCGTTTGTTTTTACCTCGATTACCAACGCAATCTCCTTTTCTGGCTCGAATATCAGGAGGTCAGCATTGCTTTGCATCAATTCAACTAGTGGATCATAAGTCACAAACTGACATTTCGTATTGCTAGCAGCTTCCTCGCCTTCAGTGAAAAGTAGAGCAATCTTACCCACGATGCGGTCATGCCGACTCTGTCTATCTAGGTCGGTTTCTATTCTCTCTGTTGCCTCATCGGTTGCTGACCCTCTCAATCCCTCCCTCTTATATTTCTTCACCAGGTCTCTGTGCCTTGATGGGAGTGTTTGTATCCACTTATCGAATCCGACCAAAGAAAACCCCTCACCTTACGCAGCTTCAATACCTCGTTCTAGATTGTCGTACAATGCACTGTAGAAGCTAATCATTGAAGGTAGGCTTTTCTCTTTGTCGGGATAAATCGAGAATGTGTAGTCACTCCCTGAGAAATCCACACCAAAGGAGGCATAGTTCTTCTCATCGAGATAGAGAGAATAGTAGGAAGCAACCGACTCATCATCACCCTCTCTGACATAACGATTCATTGTGGAGAAGAGTTCTTCGCGACTCACTATATACTCAAAACGATCCAGTTCACTTGTGAAGAGTGGTCTGCCCAGTTTCACTGTCAAGGGGGACACTTTTCTGAGATTCAGGGAATATTCAGAAAGTGTTGATGGAACTGTTTCGACTCTAGATTGGTCAAACGACTCTAACAGAGGCTGAATGTCACTAACAGCTTTCAGAATAGCATCATAGACAGGTCCAAGAGTCCCCTGCCTCACAGTGACTATCCCTCTGTTATCTATCCTGTAGCCCCCCACATTCGGGATTGAGAATTCGACTATTTTTGGCATTATTCCATATTCTTTCTTCATCTCCTCCAAAGTCTTTAGGCCATCCTCTCCACCGTACTGGAGAGATCTTTCTACTTCCGGGCGTCGAATTCCTCTGCAGAGTTTCGGATCTGCTATCCCTGAAAACCATGTTACTTTGAGGCCACGAAAATCTTCTCTGAGTCTATCCATCATTTTGGACAGAGTAAGTGGCTTAATCCAAAGTTGTGCTATTCTGTTCTCAAAGCGCAATGGTTCTTCTAGTCTCTTTGGAATTTCGTCGCTCTTCCGCCATTTAGTAATGAACGCACCTATCTTGTGTTCCTCATCAAAACCGACTTTAATGATATTGGCCGCGTTCTTCTCTGAACAATGCCTATAGGACATTAAACCTTGACTATCCTCATGCATTTCCTTGAATCCTATGTTTTGCAGGACTCTGTGAAAAGAGTCCGAGTTCTCTAATGTGGTTATTGTGAATAGGACATTGGATTTTTCGGTTTCTTCCCTATTTGACATGAGATTAATGAGCGGACTGGACTCAAGTTTGCTACTCATAAATCTTCCTCCTGGTAAAGTCCAGAGTGAGTTTGCGCAATATCTATCCTCTCCTCCCCATGAAAGCAGATTGTAACAGAAGCATCGATGTGTTCCTTATTTAGATTTTGCGATTCTTCCTTCATGCTCACCCGCGTTCTACACAACTCCTTCTTTCCCCATTACAGTATGGCTGTCCCCATCATTTCTGATAATGATGTGGCCAGTCGTCATGGTTTCTCTTCTTACCCCTCTCCACGGAAATAGGTTCAATCCTATATTATTATGTCTCAACTAGGTTCTTCTCCGTCATCCCTCGGCTTCGTGCCTTGCCAATCGCTTTCTGGATGGCTTTTGCGGATTCTTCGGGATCGGGTATCTTGATCTTCATATGAATGCCTCTATCTCCCATCATGGTCAATATGCCCTTTCCAGTTGAAGAAGTATTCGCCTTACATCATCCATCCTTGTGATGTAGGTGCTCAGAACCTTGGAGAATACTGCCCATACATCTTCCAACGATGGGCGACTAGGCGAACTGTTATCGAAGTATCTGATGAATGTGTCAAGGCCCTGTGTAGCTCTCCCTCTCCCGAAGACCACAGCGGAGCCTAGGGTCCAGAAGGTGTGTTCCCTAGGCACATGACATTGAATGACAAACAACACTTATGTACTGAAGTGTCCTTTTGGCTCATGCTTATCTAAGCATCCCTCCACAACGAGGCCGTTCAGGCTTTTCTTCTTTCTGAACGGCCAACCATTTTTCTTTCTGGACCTGCAGATTCTCTGTAGGATTCCAGTAATGTCGTAGTTGAAGCAATGCCATGATCTCAGAGGATTTCTTCATTCCTCAAGAAATGTATCCGACACAAGGTATTGTCGTCCTTGATAATGATGTGCGACTTTTCTTGTGCAATAGGCGAGAGGAAGCGGATACTGGCAGATTCTCCAGAGAAAGAGTTAAATCTTCGGAATCGATATTCTGTGAATAGAGGGCCCAAATCCGGTGGCCTGATACAGTGGAGGCATCTCGATGTATGTGGGCAGCATTGTGAAGTCGATGAAACGAGCTACAGCGACGAAAGACGGGTTAGGAAAGTGCACAAGATTGTTGATTCTTTTTTTGTTGGTCTCCCCATTGGCCTACTTGACACTGCTTACTCAAGAAACCCGGGCAGAGAATTTCAGTGCTAATGTTGCCGTTTGGCCGAATCAGTTCCTGGACCAGATCGGACCCTCTATTGAAGTGGATGCTTGGGGAAGGATATACATAGCTTGGGCAGAGTTCAACAATTCAGCCACCACTAGAGAGATTCTAGTCGCTAGATCGGACAACGGAGGAAGCTCGTTTCAATCTCCTGTAAAAGTGAGCGACAACATTTCGTGGGCCGAATTGCCGAAAATCTCCGTGAGCAGGGATGGAGAAGTGCATGTGGTTTGGGTGGATTGGAGAAACGATGCCGACGGGAAATGGATGCCTGGGGGAGGGATTGATGGCGTTGACGATACCGACATATACTACGCAAATTCAACGGATGGTGGCAAGACCTTCAGCCCTAACCTGAGGGTGAACGATGACAATGGGACCGCGTTTCAGTTTCTCTCACCAAATGGCGGGAGCGTCGACGTGGACGAAAGCGATATCATCCACATTGTCTGGGCAGATCTGAGAAACGGAACGAACAGTGTCTATTACAGTCGTTCCACTGACGGCGGAATATCATTTGAAGCGAATCGAAAGATACCTAGCACCGCTGAAACGACATTAGCCCCAACAGTATCAACTGATGTGAATGGATATGTGTATGTTGCGTGGGAGGACGATAGAAACATCACCACTCGACCTGATATCTATCTTGCAAACTCCACAAACTACGGCTTGTCTTTCAATGAGGAGGTGAAAGTGAATGCTGACCTTGGTAGCGCATTCCAATCCCAGCCAACTGTATCCTCTGGTCAGGGTGTAGTAGGTATTGCGTGGGAAGACGACCGATTGGGTGAAAGGGACATCTATTTCTCAGCTTCTGTCGACTACGGAGCCACATTCTCGTCGGACAAGAGAGTCAACGACGATGTTTCCGGCAGGAGTCAAGGTGCGAAATCGCTATGGATTAGTGAAGGTGGGCATACCATCATAGCGTGGCAGGACCGGAGAAACACGGACCGAGACATCTACCTCGCAAACTCGTCTGACCAGGGACTCACATTCAGTCAGAATCAACGAATTAACGATGACATGGGGTCAGAGAACCAGTACGATCCATCCATCGTTATGGATGGAAATGGTTATGTCTACATTGCATGGCAGGATTTCCGAAATGGCAATGATTGGGACATTTGGTTTGCAAGAGCTCCGGCAGAAATTGCCGACCTTCAACCCATCTCAATGGCTTTCAACCCGCCAAGCCCAGTTGGGGAGTTCACTACAGTTGCCCTGAACGCCACGATTATGAACAGCGGAGATCGGGACGCGATCAATGTCAAGGCTCAGTTTTTCCATGAAGATCCTTCCCTCGGCGAGCAAATAGGTTTGAACGTGACCATTCCCCTAATCAGGGCTGGTGGAACAGCCTATGTGGAAGCCGCATGGTCAGCAACACCCCTTGGCTTCCACGAGATATTCATGATCATCGACCCCGAGAACAATGTTACCGAGAGCAACGAGAGCAACAATGTTCTCTCAGCAGTCATTGAGGTGGTGCCTCCTCCACCAGAGATTCTGCCTCCTGAGAATCTCAGAACGTCAGCGGTTGGCAATGACGTAAGGCTCGACTGGGAGCCTCCAATCGACATCTCGAATGTGAGTCACTACCTAATCTACAGGGCGCAGGATCAAAGGGAGTTCGATTTCTTGACGCCGATATACAATACCTCGAATGATCCCACTCAGACCAGGACCAACTGGACTGATGTCGGCGCCGCAAGCTCTGGGTCACCGACAGAATACTACTACACCGTCAGAACGGTGAGCACAGATGGTCGGAGAAGCATCACAAGCAACACCGCAGGCAAGTGGACGAAAGCTTTCAGTCTCGGTTTGAACACATTCTCTCTTCCATTGGAGCCCTTCGAGGGTCAGAATGTCAGCGATCTTGCCGTTGGGATTCCAAACGTCAATCTCATCAGATGGATGGACTCGAACGGTCACTGGGTGACCCATTATCCTGCGATGGGTCCCGGCATCAATGACGCTCCTGCAAGAATGGGCGAGGGATATGAGATTTCACTGAGCTCACTTGTGACATACACCTTCGTAGGATGGCCCGCATCAATGATCAGATTCCAGGAAGGATTGGGAGACTCAGTCATATTCAGAAAGAGCCTTTCGGCCTCAATCGAAGGAAACGACGTCAATCTGAGCTGGATTGCTCCAGTCGGTGCTGATCGATATCTCGTCTTCAGAAGCGACAAGAGGGACGGTCTCCACGATCTCTCACTGTCTCCAATAGCGAACACGACTGGAACCTATTGGAGAGACACAGGAATCATTGGAAATCAGAAAAGCGTGCACTACTACATGGTCATTCCACTGGACTCAGCCACTGGAATGGGGAGCAGCACGTACAGCGTTGGAGTGACCACCGTGGTCTACAAAGGAGGATCTGACACCTTCGCACTGCCGTTGAGGCCGATGGAGAATCACACTCTGGACTGGTACAGTGATGCGATTTCCGATGTTGCGGGAATGGCCCACATGATATTCGAGCTGTGGAAGTATCACGCAAAAGAGATGCCTCAGGGAGTCTATGACGTAGACGTCCTTCAAGGTGAAGGACACCAGATTTCGATAGATGGTCCTTCATCAAAGTTCACCTTCGTCGGGTACTAGGACATTCCACCAGTCCCAGGCAGAGTATCGAGGTCTTGTTTTCAGAGGTTATAAATGACGTGGTTCGAAAAGAAGGAAGACATTACCAGACCATAGTATCAGGCTATCTTTAGGATTGACTTTCCAACTGGCGAAGACGAAGTTTCCTCTCCATCTCCTTTTCTCTCTCTCGTTCCATGTACAACCTCAAGGCCATTCTCAACAGATCAGCTTGGTTGATAGCTTTGCCCTCTTCAATCCTCTTGAGAATCCAGTTGTAGTCCCTCTCGCTAATCGTTGTCCCGATCGTATGCTGCTTTCGTTCGCCCATTGAAACAGGTATAATCTCGGTCATGTATTTGTTCCTTTTCTATTTCATGTTGCTCCACATCATTATGTTTTTGATATAGTGTTGGGGGGAATCGCATCATGTATGGTCATCATGGAATCGCAGATCTCCACAACGAGGGTTGTTCAGAAGACCTGAACGGGCTGTCGAGGTTTGAGGACGGGGAAAGGATCGAAGGAAGAATTCGCAGATATGGAATTTATGATCAAGGAGTAAAGTATTCTCTGCGGACAGCACCCAAATCGCAGGCAAGGTCTTCTGAGAGTTGATATACGAACAGGCCACCGCGCTTCTGTCCTTTGGGAGATTCGGGACCATATCGGTTCAAAAGACCAGTTTCCATGAGCTTCCTGGCCTTTGCGATGCACATCGACTGCTTCAAGCCCGTCGAATAGCAGATCTCTGTCATTGTCAGTGGTTTTTCAAGAGTGGATGCGAGAATGAAAGCATCCTCGTCGTCAATCCTGACTTCGGATCGTTCTTGAAAAGACTGTTTCAAGTGTTCAAGATTGCCCAGAAGGTTGCCCCTGTACTTCATGGAGTTCCCACCCCGCTTTCCGAGGAGTTCGGTGCATGGCGTTGTACAATATCATACGCCTCTTCGGTCGCGATGTAGAGATAGAATCCGTCGGAATCAGGCAAATCCTCTGCCCTCTTGAGAAGACCCATCTGCTGAAGCTTGCCAGACCTGTGCAAACACTCAACAAGAGATAGATCCATCTTCTCAGATATGCTCAGCATGGTGGTCGGGCGATCTCTAGCGAGAGAGAGGATTTCCGAGTCTCTGTCGTCAATCCGGGAGAGAGAGGGGGGAAAAACATGCCTGCCTCTCGGGGATTGGACGCCCTCGTTGGCTCCCGGAGAATCTCCCCCTCTCTCTCCGCTTCCTATCACAGTCTGTAACCTCCACAACCTTGAAACTCAGTAGACTTCTTAGAATAGAGATCCTCGACGGTCGTGTGCATAGGGACAGCATCTTTCATGGATCACCTCATCAATCTCTAAATCTGTGGGCAATGGCTCGGTCCACCATTCTTTGAGTTATGAACTCGAAGACCTTCTCCACATTCTCTCCGGTCTTGGCGCTCGTGAAGTCGTAGGGGGAGTGATAGGAACTGGACAGATTCTTGACCTCACTCTCCGAGACCACGACGTCGTCCTGGAGGTCTATCTTGTTAGCCATCACGTAGAGGGGGACTTCCCCAGTCAGTCCGTACGCATTCTCTATCCAGTCCTCCAGACTGTCCAACGTGTCGCCCCTGGTGATGTCGCATACCGCCATGAGACCCTTCGCCCCCTCGAAATGAGCCTCTCTCAGGAGCCGCCTGAACCCCTTCTCCCCTATGATGTCGAATATGAGAACTTTCATGTCCAACTCGAGGTCCAGCTCCGGGTACTCCAGCAGCATCTCCCTCTTGGTTACCTTGGTTCCCAAGGTAGTAAGATATCTGTCGTCGAACTCGTCAAAGACGTATCTCTTTATCAGGCTTGTCTTTCCGACGGCTGAGTCTCCCACCAGACAGATCTTTGCAATCATTTCTTCTCGTTTTGTCATGAGAAATGTCCACCACGTTTCCTATCCTTCTTGGATGCGAAGACCATTCACATCGGACCTTGTTCCGGTGTGTGAGTATATGTTTCTGTCTTCCTTATCCCGGGTATGGTGAGCACATTTTTCCTGATGATGTCTCCATATTCCTGAAGTCCATCCACGCCGATGCTCGCAATCATGTTGTAATCTCCCGAGGTGGAGATAACCCATTGCACGCTGTCTATCTTCTTCAGTCCCTCGAACGTAGATTTGAAGTCTGTGGTATCGATGAATACCCAACCTTTCAGTGGAGCGTCCCTTGACCCTTCTCTCTCCCAGTCCATGAAATTGGGATGGGCTTTACATTCCTGACAATAGTCTTCCGACCTCAGCCTTCCCACCAGATCTCTAAGACCTTCATAATCTGAGAATCCGGCAGACACAAGAAGGTCATAGGAGCCCAATACGGGCCACACGTTCGTCACGTTCGGCATTCTCGATATTTCGTTGGAGGCGTTCTCCAGCTGTTCTGGAAGCACCTTCAACAATACTATGCTCTTTCCCGATAGGTTTTTCATTCGTTGTTTCCTCCTTTTCTCTCCTTGGCAGGATTTTCGAATATAAAGCATGTCTAACCATTATCAGACACGATAATATTCATATCATCATAATAATAACAGCATATGCCTGGACCAAATCTAGCTGTTGCGGTAGTTGCATCCTCCAAAACAATATCACTCTTGGCAAAGGATGTATCTCCTTGGGGATCTTTGCTTCCAGGAGGAGTACAGGTCGGAGACTTTGAAACACATGAATCAATGGAAAGGGCCAAAGGTCCTTCTCAATTTCGCCGTACTTCATAGGGAAGTTCGACAATTCTTAGTTGTTACGGTCTGACCTCTTTTCTCATTGACGGCTTGAGAAGCACTGGGTCACCGCCATAAACGATTCCCGTCAGCAGAATACGCAATCCTCCCTGGTCACACCGAGGAGAGAGACAGAAAAGCTCTTATGGCCAATGGTCAATAGGAGTCCGTTTCCGTGGAGGAGGTTGGGTGAAGACGAGAGTTTACTTCATGGTCTACTTGATGTGTGCCGCACTTCTATCTTTTTGCGTACTGTCCGACTACACAGTGCAGGCCCAAACGGACTGGACGAAACATCCTGGAAATCCCCTATTGGTCAACGGAGGGTTCCTGGAATGGGATATGGCGATCATGCATCCGAACGTCATCCAAGAGCCAACGGGATATAAGATGTGGTTCACCGCTCAGACATTGACCCCCACCTTTGAGCCGGTATTCAGAATTGGACTGGCAACCGCATCGGACGAGGTTACTTGGACGAAAGACCCATCGAACCCAGTGATGGATGCTGGTTCTCCAGGAAGCTGGGAACAGACTGGCGTCGCCGTACCTTGGGTATTGCCAAATGTGACAGGATACAAGATGTGGTACTCGGGTTTGGACTCCAACTTCTTCCCCCAGATAGGCTACGCCACTTCGGCTGACGGCGAAAGCTGGGTGAAACATCCCGGCAACCCCGTATTGACGCCTGGCGCACCGAATGAATGGGATGGCAACGGGACCATGGGTATGTCGGTTCTCCATTTGGGTGGAACCTATCATGCCTGGTACTCGGGCGCTGATCTTGGCGGCATACTCAAGATAGGCTACGCTACGTCCCCCGACGGTATCGCATGGACGAAGTATCCCAACAACCCGGTACTTGACGCCGGTGCTCCTGGTGATTGGGATTCAGGAGGTGTCGGCCAGCCGTGTGTCCTGTTCGACGGCATCAGATACAGGATGTGGTTCATGGGGTCGATCCTTGACGGGCTTCCCGACGTAGGATACGCGGTCTCTCACGACGGAATCAATTGGACCAAGCATTACGACAATCCAGTTCTCACCAAGGGTTCGCTAGGAGACTGGGACGAGATGATGATATCTGGAGCATCCGTCCTTCAGAAACCTGGGGGATTCGACATGTGGTTCGGTGGGTTGGAATGGGCCATGGGAAGCGGAATAGGATACGCGAACTCTACCCTCGTCCCAAATAGGCCACCTGTCCTATCAGGGGGCTCAGTCTCACCGGACCCCGGAATGGCAAACGAGGCTTTCACTTACAGAGTCACCTACCAAGATGAAGACAACCATCCTCCAATTCATGTCAGCGTATGGATCAACAAGTCCGGTGTGCCCGTGGGATCCAGCCCATACAAAATGAATCTGGATAGATGGATTGACGCCAAGGATAACTGGTCAGCGGGAGCCGATTTCATTCTCTCCCTGAATCTCTCCGCGGAGGGAATTGACTACACATTCACCTTTGAGACTTCCGACGGTGAAGAGACGGTCTTCCTAGGAGAACAGGTTGGACCCACCATTTCCATACCATTCGGTTCCCCTGAGCTCACCGGAGTGTGGCTGAGCGGTATCAGTTGGCCTGACGTTAGGATGGAATGGGTCGCTTCCGCCAATGACACCGGTCCAGGTGGAATTGTGAAGAGATATGACATCTTCCACGCGTCATCGTTTGATCCAACCGGGAACGGGTATTCGGTGCTAGCATCGATTCCTACCTCAGGTCAACCGTCCTACTCGTATGAGCACCTGGGAGCTGGCGAGGGGGATTCCTCGAACTACTTCTATCTGATTTGCGCTGTCAATGCAATAAATGCCACCTCATGCGCGGAGGATCAGGCCGGGAAGTACACTCGTCCATTGTCTGAAGGTGTGCATCTTGCGTCGGTTCCGCTGGTTCAATCTAACAGTGGTCTTGAGAGCGTTCTTCAAACCGTGCGGTGGGAGGAGGCCTGGAGCTATGACTCTTCTCTCCAGGAATGGAAGTGGTCGGTGAAATCGAAACCATACACTGGAGAATTGACCAACATCAATTCAAGCATGGCAGTTTGGATAGACGTTGTTGCCCGGTCGAACATCACTGTCGCAGGAATCGTGCCAAAAAGAACCGATGTCCAACTGCATGCTGGCTGGAACCTGGTTGGATATCCGTCTTTCATGCAGAATTGCTCAGCGGGGGACCTCAAGGCGATCGTGACGGCAGAGACCATTGAAGGATACGTTCCCATGGCACCGTACTTCCTCAGGCGAATGTCCGATGGAGAGCCGCTTCAGGTCGGATTCGGCTATTGGGTCAAGGTGACGAATGAAGCCGTGTGGACAGTCGTCAATTCCTAGGATTGAGAAACCCTAATGCATTGCGACTGGCATGTGACAGATGCTTATCCAAGCATCCCTCCACAACGAAGGAGGCCGTTCACCAACTTACTTTTCAACCAGAACGGCCTCAGACATTTCTTTCCAATCCAATGGGAATTCTCAGAACAGGTGTAGGTGCGGATTTCAACTCTCATGGGTATAATAAGATAGATATGAGCAACGAGTAGAGAAGGTCGTAGTTCATATTGAACAACGACAATTCCACTCTAGCGTAGATATTGGGAAGCTGGCTCGTAGATCTGAAAACGGGCATCTTAATGTTCCTGGCCGAATCTTCGAAATGGTAAACGGAGTCTCCCGGTGGAGGTTGCCAAGTTGACAGATGAGAAGAAATCAAAGAACGAATTGCTCTCTCCCATAAGAGTGAGAATCTCAATCAAGGCCGATGTTCCAGACACTCTCTCACTCATCGATTGTCTGAACTTGACAAGATTCAGGGTCTTGTCACAGGAGTTCCGGGGTTCGAATCCTCGCCTCCGCATCTGCCAATGAAATCGAACGCATATGGATAGTGGAATCCTTTGGGCGAAAGGTTTTATTTCTGGAAGTGAATCAAGCTATTGAGGGATTGACGTTACGGCACGGATTGACAAGAGACAGCAAATCAAAGAGGACAGGGGTGAGCTAATACTTGTTGGCCTGACAGGCAGAGTCTCAGAGAATTCTGTCAAAGATCAATTCTACACCCTTATAGCACTACTGGTATGGATTGCCATGTTCCTCACTCTTGGGATCATCTTGACAACTCAGAATTTCTCATTTCTCGGCACGTCGAATCGTTCCACATCGGTCATCGCGTTCTGGATATTCTGGTCGATTTTCCTCCTTGCACCCTTTGCCGTTTGGGCTAGCCTGATAGGATTGGAAGTGGACGGTATCTATGAGAGAGGCTTATCCAGTCGTCAAACAACCCTGTTTGGTCACTTGAGAGGGAAAGGATTTGCCTCGTACGATTCGATCGCTGCTATTAAACTCGACAAGATTGACGGGCCAAAAGGTCCAATTGAGAGGATTACGGTCTTTATCGGAGATTCTGACAAACCTGCTATCGGCCCTTTTTGGAACACGAGGTACAAGAATGATTTTTGGAATCAGCTGAAGATTGCTCTGCGAACTAATTGCCGAAATGCCAGGTGGACTGTGGATGACTAGTGGGAGACGAATCCATGAAACTCCAAAGGGCTTTCACAAGTGTCTTGGTGTAGGTTATCACGCGCCCCTGATTGTCCAGTTGTCGTCGTTGAGAATACGTACTGGTGCCAGGTCATCGCCATAGGCCTCCTTCGGTCGATCGGATCTTGTCTAATCGGACAGGAAATGTCTGGAATCCCTCGATGAAATGGGCTCGGGATACGAGTCCTATTCTTCTCCTTCTTTGAGCATGAGAAGTCCCTTTGGCGAAAGGTTAAAAATCCCCGAACTCATTGAAACTCCAAGGGAACGACCTTTTGGGTGATCCACATCTCTAAGTCGAAAGAACACCGTGAAGTAGTGTCGAAGGCGGTCAGGATACAGGGCGCGGTGGTTGTTTCGGTGGGTCTCCTACTTCTAGTGGTTTCCATTGCGATGTTGCTGGATACTATTGTGTACGATATAGGGATTTTGTCGACGACTCCTCCTGAGATTCGGGTCATACCATATGCGATGTGGACGATTGCCGTTCTCTGCAGTTGTGGTTCCATCTGGTTTGGAAGGGAAATCTGGCTCGGAAAGATGTCCATTAAGCGAGGCTGATGGAAGAACTGTCCAGAATAAGACAGTCAGCTTGCAGGATTCTCGAGTCACATAGCCGTTCCAAAACTGTGCCAAAATCGTTCCAAAACCCATGGTCATTGTCAGGCAAAACAAGGAACTGAATAATGAGATGGCATTTCTGTCTTAAGATTGGGTGGCTCAGTCGTTTTCCTCTTCGTACCGGATCTTTCTTGAAGGTTCAGCCAACAAACGTCTCACTGTGTCCATGTCGGACACTGTCCCGATGGCAATGGCCAGAATCTCTCCTGACTTCGTGGTTATCACGTGGTAGTCCCGCTCCCCCCATCCATCTGTATGTCGCTCGATGCTGGATATATCGCTGAATGCAATGAAATGGCTTCGACCTTTCAACTGCCATTTGAAGGGTCTGATCGGGATTTCCAATCCATTCTCATAGATAGCCATTGGTCTTGCGTCGAGTCCCGCTGACGTGTAGAGAACGCCCATAGTAGACGCTGTGAAGCCCCCGAATATCAAGATTGAATAGAGTGCGATTTTTTCCAGAGATGAATCAGAATACCAGATGAGCCAAAATCCGAGAAGTATCATAAAGACGCCGACTACAATGAGGGTTGGAGACAGTAATATTCCCCACTCGAGTCGGAAGTTTCTCGAGAACTTCTCACTATCTCTGTAGAGCAGTTTCCCCTTTCTCTCATCTCGTGTCAACATGTTCCGCTTAACTCAATGTTCTGATACCTCTTTAGATTATTCGTCGAAGAAGGCTGGATAGACTGTCAAAATGAAAACATTAGCTATGTGGGTGGGGTTTTGGACACTTCCATGCCAAAACATCAAGTCCCACACTGGCGAGAAGAAGACAGCAAGCCTGCAAGATTCTCGAGTGATGTGGCTGTTCCAAAATTGGGCCTAAACTGTGCCAAAGCCCTTCTCCACTGTCAGGCTGAATGGGGAACCGGATGATGAGATGGCATTTCTGTCTTAAGATTTGGCTGCTCAGTCGTTATTCTCTTCGTACTGTACCTTTTTTGAAGATTCACCCAATAGACGTCTCAATTCTGGCGTGTCGATCACTGTTCCATCGGAGACAGTCAAAAGCTCTCCTGACTTTGTGTTTATCAAATAGCATTCCCGCCCATCATTTGCGCGTCGCTTGATATTGGATATATCGTTGAATGCAATGAAATGGCTTCGCCCTTTCAACATCCATCTGAAGGGCCTGACTGGGATTTCCAAACCGTTTTCATAGATGGCCAGAGGTCTTGCATCAAGTGCCACTGATGTAGTGAGGACGCCCACAATAGCCAAGCTGATGCCCATGAACATGACGATTGACGAGAGTGCAACTCCTTTCAGCGTCGGTGGGAAGTTCGAAATGGCAAAAAGTCCAACACACGTTATGAAAACGCCCATTACAAATGTAGTTGGTGGGAGCAATCTTCCCCACTTCTGACTATCCTTGAAGATCAGTTTTCCTTTTCCCTCATTTCGTGTCAACATGTTCTGCCTCACTCAATGTCTTGATACCCCTTTAGATTATTTGTCGAAGAAGGTTGGATGGAGTGCCGATATGATGACAAGAGCCAGCTTGCAGATTCCCCTAGTGATACAACTGTGCCAGAAACGTGCCAAAATCGTTCCAAAACCCTCTACACTGTCAAGCAGAATGGGGAACTGGACGAAAAACAGGCAATTCGATGTCCTACGATTCTGGACGGTACGATTCGAACCTGAACTTCAACTTCTCGCCTCCGCATACCAAACACCTCAGCAAACACGATTTGAGCATTCTAGGCAACGGCTAATGAATGATTGCAGGAATCACAGTGGCTGGGTGCTCAGGGAATGAACTGCAGACTCTATACGAGAAAGTCACTGTTTGTTGGGCAGAATATTCTTCGTCAGGCTAGTTCCAGATAGGAAATGTCGCACTTCAATGAGAACTCCGACAAAAGCAGAGATTCCGTTCTTTGTTTTGATATGCCTGTGGCGATGGAGAGACAATAGATACTGGCTCAAGGACGACATTTTTATCTCCACTCACTTATAAATATTAGGTATGCGTTTTTTCAAACAAACGAAGGGAGGATAATTATGCCCTGGGATAGAGACATAGACGAAAAAGACTGGGAATATTTGGAAAGGAAGCTACCCTGGCTCTACGAAGCACTTCACAGAATTGAGGACTTCCGGGAAGCGAAGTTGGAGCTTTTCGACAATGGCACCTTTTTTTGGGAAGGGGATGACAAGGTAGATCTCACCAACAAGGTAGCTTTGGGCCTTTTGCAGCTTGAGATAGAAGGATTGGAAGAAGGAATCAAGGATATCCAGGACAGGTTGGAACGGACAGAGAATAGAGAAGAGAAGTGGAGCATCTTTGGCAGGGAGAAGGACAAGGTCATCTTCGAAAACAATGCTCAGGAGCTTCACAGAGTTCCCGTCAACCTTCTTGATATCATAGTCAAAATGAAGAGCTTTGACGGAGAGATACGCAGCGATGGAAGGTTCGCTAGATACATCATGGACGGAAAGACACTCTGCAGGATTCCCAAGGGGCTCGTGAGAAGCTTGATAACAAAAGAGAAATCCGAGAAGTCTAGCGAAGATGAGGGGGGAGGAGGATAGATGTCCGGAATTCTAGCCTTGTCCGAATCGATCCCTGTGTGTCCTTACCCGTCCTTCCCTAGCCTTGCATCCCCGATGATCCTTTCATTTGAGTTACTGTCCCTATACCCAAAGATTCCGGCAAAGAATTCCAATGGAGATTCCAAGGAATTTCCCGCAAATCTCCGATTCTTTTCTACAATTCTTCCAAACGATTTAACAGTCTTTCCAAGAAGCGGGCATAATCGCAAGGGAGGTCGCGATAGAAATGAATGAAAGGTGTTTCCTCATACTTGAGCACTGCAAGAAGGATTATGTTCCCTTGAAGCCGCTCACCTCTAAGATACCCCAAAGCTCTCTCTACGTTTACACGAAGGAACTGCTTAAGAACAGCTATCTCACCAAGAGGAAGAAAGAATACAAGACGACGGAGAAAGGTCTCAGGACGCTCGCTGAGAAGGAGTCCTCGGAGGGAAACATAATTCAAGAAAAAGGAGAACGGCTCGGAGGGACAAAACTCGGTGCTCAAGTGCTCCAACTCATGGCTGATGATGGCGATGAGAATCTGGACTACGATGCGAACATGGTGAGATTGAAGGAAGGACTGGGTAAGATTGGAGTTGGCATATCGGACGTCGAGGGCTTCATCGAGATGCACGAGACCCTGAACTCATTGGGTTTCACGTGCGAGTTGGCTATTGAATTCGCGGAAGAGATGGTGAAGAAGGGACTGAATGGTACAGAGATGGCCGGGAGATACGAGGAGTGCTTGGAAGAATATTGTAGCTTGGAGAATGCAATCTCTCTGGGGACTAAAAAATGCAGGGAACTCCAGCAGTCGATAGACTCAATGAATGCGAAAATATCGGAGCTCAAAGAGGAGATTTCTGGTCTCGGCTCGACTCCGAGAAGAATCCATTCTCTATTGGAACTGGATTCGAAGCTGAGGGAAGCGAATATCACCCTCGCGGATGTGAAACGCTTCATCACGGTCCACGTCAAGTTGCAGAGGCTCGGATTCGATTCGGATGCGGCAGACGTACTTGCTGACGAGCTGAAAAAGACGAAGCTGGGGATCAAAGATGCTATCAGGACAATTGTTGGCTACGCCGAGTTATTCAGTGATCTGGAAAGGGCTCGGAAGGACCTGCTGAGGGAAAAGAAAAGCAAGCTCAAAGAGATTAGGGAATTGGAAAAAGAGTGCGAAAGACTGACTTCAAATGAATGTATGGTCTCAGAAAATGTGGAGAATCTCGTGAGTCGGTGGAAGGAACTGAGGTCAGGTGTCAGCGAACTGGAAGAAAAGACTAGGTCAAAGAGAAGAGCATTCAAGAAAATCCAAAGAGAAGTCGCCGATATGCTCAAGGTCAGGAATGATGCCGAGCAGATCAAAAGGTGCATTGACAATCTGCATTCCAAGAAGACGGCTGTAGAGAAAGAGATCGATGAGGAAAAGAAGTACCTGGAAGAAGTTCAACTAATGAGTGGACAGCTGAGTGCAGACATTCTGGCATACAACGGCTGGCATGAGTTCCTTCTTTCCAAGAAACTGCCTGCGTATGAGTGGGGATTCTGGAATGACCTAGATACCCTTCTCCGGATTAGAAGGGGCGAGGCAGATTACCTCGAGGTTTTTGAGGTTTCGATTACCGAGAGGATTTGGGAGAGAATGTTAGGATATCATGAGAAACTCGTAAAGGAAAGCGTGGTCCCCAAATGGGAGCACGAGAGATTGAAAGGACGAGCCGAGGATCTGGAAAGATGTCTCAAGGAGGCTACGGACGTCGTCAAGAAGCTTCGAGAAGAGAACAAGAAGCTATCCCGAGAACTGGACACTCCGAGAGGTGGAGGGGATTTCGATGACCGTCCTGAATAGAAAAGAGCCAGCAGCCATTGTTCAAGTCAATGTGTTCTTTCACGTGACATTCAAGGGAAAAGGATTCTGACAATCTACCCAGTCTTTAGCGCCGCGTCAAGAAACTCACATCTTCCACCAAATATCGGAACCTCCAAGTTCCTTGTAATCATCCTCAACAATTCCTCTCTCAATTTCGCGGCCCTGTCCAGGAAGCCATGGGCCTCCCCTATCTTCTGGTAGTATGACGCCTTTCTGAGTTTCTCCATGAAAGACTTCAGATTATTGTCAGTCTCCTGCTTGAGGACCTCCGCTTCATTGTGTTCTCTCATGACTTGGAGGAAACCTCTCCCCCCGATCCAATATTCGACTTTTTCCCTACCTTCGAACCTACCTTTCTCGATCCTTGATTCGAAATCGAGGAAGTATTCTCTAAAATGTCTCTTCAGGTTCTTCCCACTCAAATAGACTCCAGCTTCGAAGATCCACTCCAGCATGTTGGGAGAGAACGAGTTTGGTTCGTTCCAACTAGAGGAGAGTTGTACCGCAAAGTTTTTTCTGACATCAAGTTCTATTTCCATGAGGATTTCGTCCTTTAGTTGCCGGAACTTCTTGCACCATTCTTTGAAGTCGGAATATGACCTATCAAACTTCTCGAAGTCTATCAGATGATTTTGCAGGTCGCCAAGAAGAATTTCATTTTCGATCGGAAGAGGCCCACCATCATACCTTGTGATAGGGCGACATTTGGTGGGATGGTATATCTCAGTAGTTGACACGAGGGGAATCTGATTGGCCATATCCTTGAGAAGCTCCCTTAGTCTCGCACTGTGGAAGAGCTTTGCGTTTGCAGAAAATCGTCCAGAAGTCGGAATCCTTCTCTCTGCAGAGGGAGCTTCGGGAAGCTCATACAACTTCATATATTCTGCAATCTTCCGCCCCCTCTCAGTCAATTCGTGAAGCTTGACTCTCCCGTCGTAGACTTTCTTCCCCCTTCCCACGTCCCAATACTTCTCTCCCTTTCTCTGGACTATCAAGCCATGCCCCAGCAGAACTCTGATTCTTGTGGCGATCGCCACTTTCGTCAAGCCTGATTCCTCAATTATGTACTTTCCAATCGATCTTCTCTCTTTGCTCAAATCCTCTATTATCTTAATGACATCTTGCGCGTACTGCACGGCGGACAGGAGTTCCGCGTCTTCCTTGAACCATTTGGAAACCGTTTTTTCGATGTCATCAGGATCGTTCATAGACATCATCTCTTGTCTGAACGTGGTTAATGAGTTGTGTATCCTTATTTACCTATATTTACCTTTCTTTCCTAATCTTGAAATAACACCTCAACCGATGTCAAGGGAGTATGAGAGAGAACTTTGCAAGAGGATTGACAGTGAAGGAATGTGTTGCACTTTGCGAAGCTCCAAGGAAGCTACGCACAAACGCGACCAGTTTCCAAATATGGAGAGCTATGAGAGACGAGGTCTTGGTAAGATTATTATATGAGACTTGGGCACGAGTGGGCGAGATCACGAGGGTCGATGTCCAAGACATCGACTTCGCCAACTGCTCCATCCTTATTCGCCATCCGAAGGGGAAGGCCGTCTTCAGAATGGAGAATGGGAAGAGAGTCCATGTGGACACCGTCTATCGGGAGAGGCATGTCTTCTTCAGCGACTACACCAGGGACCTGACTATCCGCTACCTTCAACGAAGGAAGCGAGGTCCACTGATAACTAACAGTCTAGGGAGAAGGTTGTCGGTAAGGCAGGTGGAGAGAATTGTACATAGGTGCGCTCATGTGACGGGAATGCAAGAGGTTATCGGCCACGCCAAAAACGGAAGGGAGATTCGTTTGGTCTCCTGCAAGGCACTCCGAGAAGCTGGAGAGCGGCACACCGATGTTGCCGGTGCCGACAGAGACGCGACGGCAAGGATAGCAGGACACACAGTCCGGACGAAGGAGAAGCACTACAAGAAGGGCAACTTCGAAGAGGACAGACGAATCGTGAGAGAAAACCATCCGCTGATGAGACAAGAATTTGAGGGCTGACAGAATGTCAGAGTTATGTGCGAACCACGACAGAAATCGAGAGCCAGTCAGGATGAGATGAGTTAGATGTCGGATGACATAGTAACGGTCAGCGCCAAAGTCCCCAAGCAACTCAGAGACAGGATAGACGAGATTAGAGAAGAGTTGGAGATCTCAAACAGATCGGTTCTGGTCAGGAGGGCACTCATATCCTTCGTCAAGAGGCACGTGTCCGTTGGTATACCGCATGTAGAATTCGACATCGAGGAGGAGGGGAAGGAAGTATCGGTAGGGGGGAGACACTTGATACATCGCAGGAAAAGGCGGTTTCCGGCGAAGATCAGAAGGAAGGCAAGGAGGAAGTCTCACGAGCGGAGAGACTGAGCACGAGAGCGGGCACGAGCATGTGTCCGGAGAAGAGGGTCGCATTGAAACGGCAATCCTCAGGCGCTGGCAAGAAATCGTGGGCAATCTCAGGCAGGTGTCGGTCAAGGGGGAATCCCTGGAAGTCCAGATAGCAACCAAGACCGAGTTGGTGCGACTCTCCTTCGAAAGGAATTCGTCTGAGGGCGAACGGATTCATGGCATTCTCCTCAATTGCCCGACAGGCTCCACAGTAGGATTTCTCAAAACAGATTCCATGAGCAATCCAATTCTGGTCCGTAGAATTCCAGAATAGCGCAGCCCCCCTCATTCTCGGGATTTTACCAGTAAATTACTTCGGCTTTACCTATTGCCAAAAGCAGACGGAGACAAACGGTCATATGTAGCCAGCGCATTCCCCCTTCTCCCTCGTTTGGTTATACCTATTGCCAAAAACCCGGACAGGATGGAGGAAGAGATGCCTGTAAGAAGGGACGCGTTGAAGGAACTGGGCCTTGAAGAGGCAACAATAGTTTCCCTCGACATTCCTCAAAAAGACAAGACAAGGAGAAGCCTCATTCACAGGTATATCCACGGGCGAATCGAGACAAGGAGCGCGAACGGGGAAACAAAGACATACACATACTCGGGGCTATTGGATGAGGGCGGATTCAGAGTGGGACAATCGGTATATCTCCTCCCCTCCAATCTGGCATCCAGACTGATCCTGAAACTGAGTGAACTGAACATAAGCCATCGCTATTGGGACATGTTGATGTATCGCTAGTCTGTCACATCTTGAGAGCCAGTCAGGCCATCCCGGTTCAGCTTTGAACGCATGCTTGGAATACAACCCGACCACCACAGAGATAAGATTATTATATCATCCTCACATGTTGCGGGTTCGGGGCTCGTGGCCTAGTTCGGATATGGCGCCCGCCTTCTAAGCTGGTGATCCTGGGTTCGAATCCCAGCGAGCCCGTTGCGGTCGATCGGATGATAGACGAGATCAGGGTCGAGATCAAGAAGTCTCTGGCCAAGGCGGTTCAAGAGGCGTTTCAGTTATCCAAGAGTCCGGACGAGATCCCGGTCGACATCCAGACCAAACCGGAGTTCGGGGAGTTCTCCAGCAACCTGTGCATCCAACTCTTGAAGCCCACTGGAAAGAAGCAGGAAGAGATTGCCCTGGATATCATCTTGAGATTCGAAAGACCCGAATTCGTCGACAAGATAGAAGTGATGGAAGCTGGCGGTGTCCATTATCTGAACTTATTCCTGGATTTCCCGACGTTCGGAGACAAGGTTCTGAGAGAGGTTCTATCATCGAAGGACGACTACGGCAAATCGGATTACCACAAGGGGCAGAAGCTGCTACTGGAACACTCATCGATCAACCCCACTGGACCCATCAACGTCGGTCGTGTCAGGAACTCCCTCATCGGAGACACAATGGCAGGATTGGCCAGGGCCGTGGGCTGGGACGTTGAGACCCATTTCTACGTGGACGACATGGGAAAGCAGGTCGCGACTATCGCGTGGGGGATCGAGAACAAGGTCACTGAGAAGTACTCATTGACATTCGACGAGCGCGGAGAGCCAGTATTGGAGGAAACTGACGGACAGGCGGAGAACGAACTGCTGAGCAGGTATGAGAAGTATGCAGATAAGCCGGACTTCAAGGTGTTCTTCACTTACGTTCCCACGACCAAACTCATCGAAAATGAGAACCTCGATTCAGAGATAGACGAACTTGCAGAGAGATGCGAGGAGGGGGACGAGGAATCCCTTGGAAGATTAAAGAAAGTGGTCGACGACGTGCTCGCTGGGCAGAAGCAGACGCTGGAAAGGCTGGGAATTACGTTCGACGTTTTTGATTTCGAGAGCCGCTTTGTGCTCGACGGTTCGGCTCAGAGGGCGATCGAGGATCTGAAGGAACTTCCGCAATCCCTGAAACTTGACACCGGGGCCAATGCCATCGACCTCTCCGAATTTGGATTGGAGAGAAGAGGCGGAGGTACTGTCTTCCAAAGACCTAACGGAACCTCGGTCTACATCGTGAGGGACGTTGCATACCACAGGTGGAAGCTGGGTCAGGCTGACGCTAACCTGATAGTGCTTGGAGAGGACCACAAGGTTGAGTTCAAGGAACTGAAGACGATTCTGAAACTGCTGGGAGACCTGAAAGATGATAACCTGTTGGATGTAGTCCACTTCGCTTTCGTTGGAATGAAGGGGCGCAGGATGTCGACACGCAAAGGCGTCATAGTTTCGATCGATGAGCTGATGGATGAAGGGATCGACAGGGCGGAGAAAGAGGTCCGTAAGAGGAACGAGGAGCTGGACGACGAGAAGGTTGTGGAGATTGCCAAACAAGTCGCCATAGGGGCGATAAAGTACCACATGCTGAAGGTGCAGACCATGAAGCCGTTGACGTTCTCGTGGGAAGATGCGCTGGACTTCGAGGGGGACGCGGCACCGTACGTTCAATACGCCCATGCAAGGGCGTCCAGCATACTGAGGAGAGGGGGCGTGTTCGAAGATACTACCATACCAGAGAACATAGTCTTCACCAACGAATCGGAGAAGGACCTGACCCGGTTGATCTCACATTTCCCTTCAATCATATTCACGGCAGCGGCGGAACGACGGCCCCATCTTTTGCCGGACTATGCCTACAAACTCGCCACACAATTCACGGAGTTCTACCACAAGTCCCCGGTACTGGGAGCAGAAGAAGAGGAAGTCAAGGAATCGAGGATAGCTATGGTGAAGGCGACCAGGCAGACCCTCAAAAACTGTCTCTCGCTTCTGGGAATCGAATCGCCTGACAGAATGTGAATATAGTTGGTATTATATCCCATCGTTTCTTTTTGGAGTTCCAGTGAGAAGGGCCCATAGCCTAGCACGGATAGGGCGCTTGGCTTCGGACCAAGAGATCGAGGGTTCGAATCCCTCTGGGCCCGTTCATTAGGGTACGAAACCCTCATATTTGGGCTGTTTCATTGCCACATTATGGCGAATGGAAAGGGAAGAGGGAAACCTATTTCCTAAACCAGCACATATAATGCCCCATATGAACGGGAGAGAACGCATCCTTTCGTTAGTTATCATTCTAATTGCGATTCTCCTAGTCCTTGCAGTGTATTTTGCCGCTCTACCCCTTTTGAGTGTTCCTGAGGGCGACCTCCCTCGCGTGGGATATGCTGCAATAGCAGTTGATTCAGAAGAGAACCTCCAAATCGTATGGGCCGACGGCAGAGACAAGGAGCTATTCTCTCTTGACGGCACGTTCCTCAGGACGAGGATCTATTACACGAAGTTCGACTCTGACGGCGAGGAACTGGTGAAGGACAGACCCATTTCCCTGAGTGGTGGGAGAACACCCCTCATTGAGGTCGATTCCAATAGCAACGTCTGGGTAGCCTACGTATTGAATGGCACGTTCATTGTGAAATTGGACACTGATGGTGAGGAGGTTCTTGAAAAGAAAGTCCTTCCTCAGATGCCACTCACGATGAGCCTTACAGTTGGAACAGATGACAACATCTATCTCTCTTGGTTGGAGTGCTCCCAGGGTCAATGCTTCCAATACTATGTGGTTTTCGACGATAACGCGGAATCTGTTCTGGGAAGAACTAATGTGTCTCAGACTTCGTCAATCCCCGGCTTTCCTGTCGTTCTGGATCAGAACTCTCAGTTTGTCTACTTGGGTGAAGACGGGGGCGTCGACTCCAACGGCAACATTCATGTGATCAAGCACCACGATGACTACCTGCATTTCACTAGAATTGACCACAATGGAGTTGTTGTGATCAACAATACACAAATACCCGGCACCGCAGAATGGTCTGGACCATTGACACTAAAGGTCGATTCGGACAATCAAATCCACATCACTGGCATAGCATCTTCAGGCATAGGGTACATGAAACTCAATAACACTGGAAATGTTACTACTTCGGCTTCTGGGATCAGAGTAGGAGATATCCGAGATATCCAGCTAAGACCGAGTATAGACGTGGATTCATCTAGAAACGCATACATTGTCTGGCACGTGTCGGAAATAATCCGCGAAGATCCGAACAGCGGATCCAGGGATTTCTCTTACTCTTCATATTGCGCGAAGTTCAGCGCAACCGGCGTTCTTCTGGATAGATGGACTATCGCCGAGTCGGAATTGAAGGGGGCGGATTCCACAGATTTGGAGATCCGTTTTGCAGTAGTTGGTGTGCTGGTTGCTTTGCTTGCGATTCTTTTGGCCTTGTTGGTGAAAGGGAGAAACAAGAGATCGAGGGAATCTGCTCCAATTGACCACGAGAGACCGGGGTCCTAAGCTATTGCCTCTGGGCCCGCTGTCTTTCCACAATCTTACTCAAATGCCTTGCGAATCCTCTCGACGCCGTCAACAATTACGGGTTCCGGAGTCGTTGAGAATGAAATCCTGATGTTGTCCCCGAAGTTCTTTCCGAAACAACTGCCGTAGACGGTAGCAACGCCGTTCTCCATCAATTTGTCGAAGACATATTCGTCACGGTCTTTTCCCTGGAGATCTTCCGGAATCAGCCCAGTGAAGTTAGGAAACAGATAGAACGCCCCCTCTGGCTTCTCAAACTTGACACCGTCAACTTTCGCAAGTTCTGAGCAGAGAACGTCTCTTCTTCGCTTGTACTCGTCCACCATCTGCCCAATGGCCTTCTCCCCTTCCTCGCGATTGTCCAGCGCTTCCTTGCCGGCATACTGCAGGAACTGGACCACTCCAGCCGTGCAGCTGTAATTCCCCAACTTCAACATCCCAGCGACCTTGGGATCCCTGGCAACCAGATAGCCCATGCGCCATCCGGTCATTGAATACGTCTTGGAGAACGAGAATGCGGAGATTATGTTGTCGTAGTCCAGTGACGCGGCGCTGAAGTGTTCCTTTCCATCGAATATGATCCTCTCATATGGTTCGTCCGAGAGAAGATAAGCATCATTCTGGTAGCACAGTTCAGCGATCTTCTTCACCTCATCCTCAGAGAACACCTTCCCGGTGGGATTGTTGGGCGTGTTGAAGTAGAAGATGTTGACGTCCTTCAGAACCTCGTCCAGCATGTCGAAGTCAATGCTGAAATCCTCCTTCAACGGTATCTCAGTGAGATCCATCTGCAGGAAGGGCACGAAGTTCTCGGATATGGGGCTCCAGTACGGTGCGAAGGTCGCGGCCTTCCCGCCTTCGAAGAGCTTGAACGACAACTGCAGAGCTTCCATTCCACCATAGGTGCAGACAATGTTCTCCCTGGTGAGGTTCTCCGCCTTATTGAAATCCAGTAGTTTCCTCAGGATCGCGTCCTTGAATTCGGGTTCCCCTCCGGACTTGGGATACTTGGTCCGATTCTCGTCCAGGGCCCTCTTAGCGGCGTCCTTGATGTACTCAGGAGTGGGGAAATCAACCTCTCCCCTCTGGAAATAGACGAAATCCTTTCCGGTCTTTTCACGGTATGCAGGACCCATCTCCAGAGCCCGTTCACTTATCCTGACTATCGGAGAAAGGTGTATGTTCTTCATTGCCGGATTGAAATTGTTCTTCGGCTCTCTACCGTCATGAGAGGGATTGTTATCTCCTTCAACAGGATCATTCTCCCAGTCTTTCTCACTCCCCACGTTCTCCAAGTTACTTCCTCCTTCCCCAATGATGGCGGCTCATAACATTCCATTCATCAATCTTAAACGCAATTCATCTCAGTCCGGGCATCAAATCCCGAGTTCTTTCGCCCAGACCGGTTCTCTGCCTTCCCAATAGCCTGGCAACTTACTGACATGCTCAACACGTTCTTAAATCTTTCATTCGAGGTGAATACAACAACCTATTTCAGTATCGATTTGATTGTCCAGGATGGGAAAGATGACCTCGAGCATATTGTTCGTTGAGCCACCGAAGGACTATTGGTTCTTGATGGGGGAGTACTTGCCGCCACCAACAGGACTGCTGGTTCTGGCTGCATACGTGGAGAGAGAGCTTCCGGATATGGAGGTCAAGGTGATAGACTGCCAGGCCGAGAAGAAGAGTTGGGATTATATCCAGAAGTTCATAGAATCCATGTCCCCATCTTTCGTCGCGACATCGGGCTTCACGTGCAACGCGTACGTTTGTGCGAGGGTCGCGCAGATGGCCAAGGGAGTGAGCGAGGATATCGTTACCATAGTGGGGGGACAGCACTTCACGGCCGTGACCGAAGAATCCCTCAGAGACTTCCCCGAGATAGATTACATCGTGAGGGGAGAGGGGGAGTTGACCATTGTAGAGCTGATAAAGACGGTTCGACAGGGCGGCGATATGGGCCAGGTCCACGGGCTGGGGCTCAGGAGCAACGGTGAGATAGTTCATACCCCCGACCGTCCATTGATAGAGAACCTGGACGACCTGCCTTACCCCGCATACCATCTGATCGAGAAGAACATGGACAGGTACCATTTCGCGTTGATGGCCGGCAAGAAGAAATACATGATCCTCGAAGGTGGGCGCGGTTGCACGCACAAATGCTCTTTCTGCACTCAATGGAGACACTGGCAAGGCAGGTGGAGAACGAAGTCCCCCAAAAGGATCGCGGACGAGATGGAGTTCCTGCACAAGACGTACGGGGGAGTGTTCCTGTGGCTGACGGACGACAATTTCGATTACAGGAAACGTGGAATGGGTCTGTGGGAGGAATTGCGCAAGAAGGATTTCATAGACGACGTCAACTGGTTCTTTCAGGCGAGAACTGATGACATCTCAAATAACCCAGAATTGGTCGGGAAGATGCGGGAAGTCGGCAACAACTGGATCCTGATAGGGGTGGAGAACGATTCGCCGGAGGTCCTGAAGTACTTCAAGAAAGGGGCGCGGGTGGGCGATTCGATCAAGGCCGTGAAGACCCTCAAGGAGAATGACGTGTTCGCCCAGGCCATGATGGTGATAGGTTCCAGACAGGATACCGCGGAATCCATAGAGAGGTTGAGACAGTTCTCGTTCGATCTGGATTCGGATCTGAACGTGTACACCACGCTGACACCGTTTCCCGGCACCGAAGTGTTCGACGAGGCAAGGGAGAACGGATGGCTGGAGGATCAGAACTATGCCAACTACGACATGTCCCATGCGATCATGCCTACCGAGACGCTCTCCAGAAAAGAGGTCCAGGAGGAGCTCTTCCAGTGCTATCGCGAGTTCTACGGTTCAACGGTACGGAACATTAGGGGGATCTTCTCCAAGAACGAGATCAAAAGGAGGGCCTATCGTCACATGGCTGGACAGAAGGTCCTGAAGACGCTGAGGAGTCTCATTTGACGCCTGGAAGGAACGCGACAATATACCTTGTTCTCTCGGCGATGGGAGCCGTTTTCATAACACTGATAGCCTGGCTGGGATTCTCTGAATCTGGTTCAACCACGTTCAATGACAAGCTAATCGTAGGGGGAGCCTTCGTGGCCAGCTGCCTGTTCGGGATCTCACTGGCTTTGCGACCCGGCTGGACGAGGAGATCGTCGAGAGCAAGAGGTCACGCCCACATAGCCGACAAGCGGGAGAGAAGCGGTAGGAGAATGACAGGACACCATCCAGATTGTGAGGAGTTCGACGGTCATGTAATGGAGTTCATGGGCCGTACAGTGTGCTCCGGCTGCACCGGTCTGGCCTTGGGGTCAATTGTGGCAATCATCTTCACGATATCCTATATCGCTCTTCAAGTCGATGTGGACGCCTGGATCCTGTTTGTCCTTCTAATTGTGGGCATAGTTCTCGTCGCACTCAGCCTAGCTGACATCATCCTTTCCCTAGGGAAGGCCGGGTTGCACAACCGGATCAACATATTCCTGGTGATTGGCTTCTTCCTCGTGGTCGTGAGCGTGCATCAACTGACTGGAAGTGCAGCATTCGGCCTCATTGCCATAATCATCTCATTCCTGTGGCTGGACACGAGGATTCAGTTGTCTAGCAAACGTCACAGAGATATCTGCCTGGCATGCGACCAATCGTGCAAGACCTATTGAGCTCTTCCGCGCTTGAACACCAATCTGAGTCCCGCGATTATGATGGCAATCCCAATCACCAATCCAAAGATCCACCACAACTCAACAGTGTGTATCCAATGAGAAGTCTCAAGGACTCTCTTCAGGACGAACTCGATCAGTATCCATATCCCAACCAGGACAATTATGATTCCCCAGAAGATCGCATCTCCACGCTTCGTTCCAGTACAAGGATCGTCCCCTCTGTCACAGTCATTCCTCTTTGGCTGCCATTGAGGTGCCGCTGCAGCATGGAGCGGAGCGCCACACCTGAGACAGAACTGCGCCTCATCCGGGTTCTGGTTGCCACATTTCTGACAATACATAACTTACCCCATTTGTGCATAAGACAAGCCATATATATTTGTGACCCCGAGTCCAGGCAGAATGGCTCCGCTCAGAGCTGGGGCTAAGCGACTCTTGGTAAACAGGAAAAAATCTGGCATTACACCTAGAGCAAAAGAAAGAAAATGGGAGGTTTAACTCCCTTCGAATAAAAATAAAGCCGCTAAGTCTCTCTACTTATTCCTAACTAATACCTCTTAGGCCTGCGATTCCTATAGCAATCCCGGCAGTATACCGGTCTAGTCCCGTCCGGCTTGAACGGAACTTCGTCTTCTTTTCCACAATCTGCACAAGTGACCTTGTGCATCTCTCGAGGCGGGCGATCGTAGCCACGCCTTCCTCTATCGTCGTCCATATTATACTTCCTTATTCTTCTTTGAGGCTCCTAGTCATCTAGGAGGCTCGCCTTCTAAAAGAGTCCTATTCGTATTTAACTGTATGCAGAATGCGTAGGGCCAGTACTAGGCGTCAAGTCTTCTTTTCCTCTTCATCCATTCCAGAGTGCTCTTCGGACACGTCCGGTGGACCTTCATCATCCTCGGGCATCTCCACGGCAGGTCTCTTCCTTAACATACGGAAGGCCAGCAGTCCGAGTACCAGTACAACCGACACGACCAGGGCCAGCCACCAATACTCCTCCATGAAGTTCGGCTCCTCTTCATCTTCCTCGATCTGCAATGACCCTCCTAGAGACGTCATCTGGATGGGGGCGTTTCCGTCGTTATGGAGCCAGAGGTCCCAAATTGCGTCCCCCCAACCTTTCAGGTTCGAGAAGAACGGGTCGTCTTGGACAATGTAAGCAAGAGTCTCCCCGGAGGGTGCTGGACTAGAGAGCGTTGTAGCATCCCCGTTGATCTGGTCCCTCAAGAACTCAACATATTCCTTCGACGTGGTCTGGTAGTAGAGTGTCGCATTCCAGCTGGTGGTGCCCGATGGCAAATCGAATGTGACCTGGTCGTAGCCCCCGGCGTACTCTTCTAGTGTGAAGTAGTTGGGAGCGTCCTCCCCGTTCCATCGGGGTTGGACGCTTCTGGCGTTCATCCCGGTAGTGTCAAAACCTTTGGGAGGTATCCTGTTATCCTTGTATCGTTCAGTGGACAAAGCGAAATGAAAGCTCTTCTCCTCCCCGGTCAGACTGCTGCTCAACAACGCTTCCCATACCAGCTCTTCATGCGTTTTGGTGAGAATACCACCCGACACGTACACTTCGTTCCCACCCCCATCGAAAGAAGTCGTCAGAGGCTCGTACGGGTTGATCTCCCCGATCAGGTTGCCATCCTTGTCGAAGAACTTGACGTTGAGGAACGCTCTCCGACCCTCTGGGAATCCCGAGAGAAGCTTATGACCCCCGTTGTTCTGGACCTTCAGTATCACGGATTCTGAAGTCTCGTTGACGAGGCTGAGGCTCGCAGCCACTTTCATCAGGTCGTCCACCCGCTGGGAGCCGTCCATCAGCGCTTGGCCATTACCCTGCAATCCAGCAACATCAATCTGAGCGCCTGGGTACTTCTGCCCAGAGAGGATATGGTAGTTGTACTGATCGTAAACCGGACCCGTCGCATCCGTTGAGGCCAGCATCCTGAGTATCCACTGGTTGCCGCCGGTCAGGTCGTGCAGGGGCAGGTTATCCCGTGTCGGAGTGCCCGGGAGCCTTGATCCCTTTCCGGTGACGTCCCTCATATGACAGTCCTGGCATTTGGAGGCCGTTGCGATTCCAGGGATCTGGGTTTCACTCCCTCCCTGTCCATAGGCACTGAGCAGGAACTCGCTTCCCGTCCTCTCAACGTGGAAGTACGACGCGGCTGCTTGGGTCTCGGGTACGTCAACTCCGAGAACAACGCTTGCGAGAAGTGAATTGGAGACGTCGTGGCAAGTGATGCAGTACGTCTTGCTGCTGTGGAAGCGGGAGTAGTCGACCGCGTGGGCAGGGTTCCCGTCCCAGAAAGGCCCTCGAATGGTCTCAGATGGGTCGACGAAGTACTGGCCGCCTCCGGTCTCGATGTAGTTGGGGAGTTCCCCATTGCCGAAGTGCACCGATAGGTGTGCAGGACTCAGGAAGGGGCTGGCATCAAAAAGGGTGTGGTTGCCCAAGACCTCAAGGTCCCTCAGATATGTATCCATTCTCATGCTTATCGCAGTGGGGTCGTTATCGTCAGGCACATCTGGCTGTCCCAGTTCTACGAACGGATCGACCATGCTGTGACAGAAATCGCACGTGACGCCTTCGAAGTCCTTACTGGTGAGATTGGAGGTGTTGGTCGGATCGCTCCTCTCCTCAAGCCATCCCGTGGGCGTATGACATCGTATGCAAAGGTCCCCGGCATTGGGGTTGCCGGTCGCCCAAATGGAATCTTGGTCCGAAACAGTCATGGCGGCAAGCCATAGTGGGTCCCTCGCTGCCTGCCCCATCATGGATCCTCTCCAGTTGTAGACGGGTTCGACCGCTTCATCATAGCCGCCGTGGCATGCCTCGCAATACGAGACTTCCCGGAAGGTTCCCGCTTCGCCAGGCTGGGTCCCCGGCATGAATACGTTCTGGTCATCCTTCACCGCCAAGGGTGTCCATCCCCCAACAGGAAGTGTAAGGACCGCAATCACAAGAATCGACAGCACAACTACCAGGAGTGATCGCCCTTGTAACTTCATTTACTCCCCTCGCTCGCCTGCAGACGAGAGGTCTATCGTTCAACTCATATAGGGGTCTTTCGCAACTGCCAAAACTGGATTTCGGAAGTATTTTGTATTCACATCTCATCACTCGGCAGATATGGATGGGGGCGAGGGTAGGAGCGGTTCGAGAAGGATCAGACCCAGAACGGTCATCGTTGGAGCGTTTTCCATCATCCTCCTTCTTGCGATGCTCTGGCTGGCGGACCCAGGAGAGCTAGTCTCGATCATTTCCGGAGCGAATCTGACAATCATCGGCCTGGTTCTTCTTCTATACCTGGTCAATCTGTTGACGAAGGCGCTCCGCTGGTATTACCTTCTAAACTCCTCAGGCTTCAAGACGCCGTTCAAAACGGCCCTTTCCTTCGTCATAGTCGGCCTTTCTGTGAACAGCGTGACACCGGGCAGAATAGCCGGAGAACCTGTGAGGGCATATATGCTCAGAGAAAGGAGCGGCCATCATTTCGGAAGCGGACTGGCAACCGTCTTCACGGAGAGGGTCATGGACCTTCTGGTACTGGCGATATTTGCCATAATAGGCCTCGCGTTGATACTGACATTGCTGCCCTTCTCGGGCGGGATTTTCCTGGCCCTGTTCATAGTCCTGGTAGTCTTCCTTCTGGTGGCGGTCGTTTATCTGGCCCTCCACCTCTCGACCTTGAACAGGGTGGCCAATTGGTTCGTCAGGACGGCATCGAGGATCATGAGGAGACCCCTGCCAAAATGGGAAAAGGCGGTCAACGGCACAATCACCAGTTTCAGTGACGGGTTCAGAGGCATACTCAGTTCGAAGAGGACGACCATAACAACATTCTCCCTGACAACTGTGATCTGGCTGAACGAGGCTACCCGCGTCTTCCTGGTGATGTATGCGCTCTCGCCTGAATCCGTGCCCTTCGTGGGTTTTGTGCTAATAGCGTCCAGCCTCGCCACCCTTCTGGGTTCGTTCGTCCCTGGCGGCACCTTCAACGTGGCACTCATCGCTATGGTGTTCAACGCTTCAGGGGTGAACATCTCCCTTGCCACCACTGCCGGCCTTCTCATGACCTTCACATCCATCTGGATACTGGTCCCTCCTGGAATCGTCATCGCGATCAAGAGCCTTGCGAAAGCAAAGAATGTGGAAGAGAAGCAGCCTCTTCCGGTTGAGATGGCGAAACCATCGGAAGCCAAGGAATAGTCGGGATTTGTCGAGAGCGATATCATGCGGTGCAGCACCATCGTCCTGCTATACAACGAGCAGGACAACGTTGAAAGGCAGACAGAAGAGATTCTAAAGGCCTACGAGGAGAGCGGGATAGACGGTGAGGTCCTTCTAGTGGATGATGGCAGCCAGGATAGGACCGGGAGCATCTGTGACAGCCTTTCAGAGAAGTACGCGACAGTGAGGACGGTCCATCACGAGAAGAACAAGGGTCGATCGTGGGCGATAGAGACTGGGTTCCATAACGCCGAGGGAGACGTATTCTTCATAATCGACGGCGACTGCCAGTATGATCCGGGAGAGATCCCCAAGTTCCTGCAGAAGGTGGAGGAAGGTTATGATGTCGTCAGCGGCCATCGCTTCGAAAGGGCGGATGATTGGATAAGACGGCTTATCTCAAGGGTGTACAACAAGGTCATCGTTCGGGGATTCCTGGGATTGAGCATCCAAGACCAGAACAGTGGGTTCAAGGCGTTCACCAAGGAGGCGGCTCTCGGTATGGGCTTCAAACCGGACGGCTACCTGGGGCTGCACAGGTTCATCCTGCCACTTGCCCAAGTCAAGGGATACTCCCTGACAGAGGTAGACATCAAGCATTATGATCGAGAAGGGGGAAAATCATACATCAAGCCCTCAACGGTGGTGTTCATAACACTGCGAGATTTCTTCAGGTTCCGTCGGGAGCATATGAGGAGGAAGCAGGTCAGGCCATCAGGATGATCATCCAATTGGCGGAAGTCCGGGGAATATGGAAACTCCCTTTCCCATTATGTGCCAGACCAGAAGGAAAAGAAGCGTGAACCTGATGCTCTTGGTTCTCACTGCAAGAAGGAACGGCAGGAACCAGATTATGTACCATGGAGCATAATTGGGCAGGCCGAAACAGAACAATATGATGGCGAGGCTGGTGATGATGAGGATTCTCTCGGTTCGCCCACCAGATAGCTTCCGCGGGAAGATGGATTCCCAGTACTTGTAAAGCGCCAATCTCATTGCGACTGCATAAATCACGAAGATCAGATAAGCAGGGAGGATGTAGATCCCGGCGTCAGTCTGGGCCCAACCGTCCAGGACCATAAGACCCAGGTATGCGACCGATATGAACACGACCACCTGGTACCAGAGCAGTATCATCCTCTCCTCTTCGTCCCTATTCCTCCAAATGGACATGTACATGGCAAGTATCAGCAGAAGGAATATTCCCATGAGAATCCAAGAGACTTTCATGTCACCGATGTAGTCTGATCCTAACGCGAAGGTGATCAAGTGAGTGAACGACCACCATCCTCCCCACCCAGATGTCTCACTGAGATAAAACCCAGGACCGTCAGGGGAGAGAATGAACAGGCCCAACAACGAAAGGCCCATGGGTATTGTGAACAGAAGTACGTACAGCGCCCTCTTCTTGAACGTCTTTGTCTTCCACACATAATACGGAAGCAGAACAGCCCCGAACAACTTGAGAGCGAGACCCAGACCGAGGAAAAGAGATGACAACCGATGTCTCCTGGATATCAAGAATATGGTCGAGAGGACCACAGCGATCACAGGAACCGGATCGAAATGGCCTGAAAGACCAATAGTTATCACGCCAATCGGGCAGAGAGCGTACAGCAGAGCCGCGGACAGAAGGAGCCTGCTCCCCCGATTGTTCTCGGAGAGGAAGAGTATCAGCACAGCGATCATGGCATCGATGATGGAGAACACGACCCGGAACTGGACCTCACCAGCACCAAAGGCGCCTGATACCATGAGAAGAACCAGATTGTGCAGGGGAGGCTTGCTACCGCCGTAGAAATCAACGTATGGTATCCTCCCGTCAAGCATCATCTCCCCGCGAAGAACGTAGTTGAGTATGTCGTCGGTGATTATCTGGTCTTGGACAAGCATTACCAGCCGGGTCAGAAGGGCGATGATGAATATGAGCACCATCTTCTTCTTGAGATTCAGGGTGTTAATGATCTTGAACGTCTCCAGTTTGTCGATATGCATCACGAGCGCCAGGAAAGAAACTAGGAAAACGACGTAGAACAGAGTAAAGAAACCGATGCCTGCCAGGAGGATGAGGAAGAAAGCGTAGATCGAAAGCGCGATTCTGGCGGTCCAGACATCTCTGGGTGCGTGAATCTCCTCGTGCGATTCTTCAGCTTGATCGGCTTCCACCAAACTCAATCACCAATGGCCTTACCTTGAATATTCGAGCGGTACCAGTCAATGAACTCCTTCAGACCTTGATCGAACGAGACCGCGGGCTTCCAACCCAGCAATTCCCTTGCCTTGGAGTTGTCTGAAAGGGTATGGTCAACGTCCCCCTGCTGGACCTCCTGATAGATGGGCTCCGGAGACTCTGGATAATTCGCCCTGATCTTGTGAACGACCTGATTCACCGTGACACTGCTGCCCCCGCCGATGTTGACAGCTTCCCCGTCCGCCCCACTGCTTCCCATAGCCAGTATGTTCGCCTCAATCGCGTCGGAGATGAATGTGAAATCCCTCGTCTGCTCTCCGTCCCCGTAGATGTTCACCGGCTGACCGGATTCCATCAACCGAACGAACTTCCTGATCGCCATGTCCGGCCTCTGGCGCGGACCGAAGACGGTGAAGTATCTGAGGGCGACTATCTTCATTCCGTACAACTCCCCGAAGACCCTGCAGTAGTGCTCGGTCGCTAACTTGCTGACTCCGTAGGGAGAAATGGGCTTTGTCTCACAATCCTCATGTGTGGGCATTGGAACGCCGTTCCCGTAAACCGAAGAAGAGGATGCATAAACGACCTTCTTGACATCGGAATCCCGACTGGCCAGCAACACGTTGAGCGTCCCGTTGACATTGGTGGAATACGTCTTGAAAGGATTCACGATGGAGACACGAACTCCGGGCTGGGCGGCCTGATGGAACACCACCTCTGCGCCGTTGAAGCTAGCAAGAAGGGCATCGTAATCCAGAATGTTGGTCCTCTGCAGCTCGAAGCTGGGATGCTCTGCAATGCTCCCGATGTTCACTTCCTTTCCAGAATAATAATCGTCAAAGGTATCGACACAAACGACGTGGTGGCCTTCGTCGAGAAGCCTCTCTACGAGATGGCTGCCAATGAACCCGGCTCCTCCTGTTACCACACAACGAATGGTCTCACCCGCGGAATAATCATGAAGGATGTATTATTCATTTGCGCTGGTAATCGGTACGACTTGCCAAAGTGCCAGACACCTCAACGCATAAACTACTTATACCCCAATCCAGATGAAGACCCAATGAGCTCTTGCACGATCATCATTATCATAGGGCGCTAAGCCCTCCGAGTGCTTGAGTTCATACTGTTTTCTGGCTCTTGGAGGAACAAGTTATGAGTAAAGGGAAATTCCCAGAAGTCGGCTCCTACCCCAACTTCAAGGAGATCGCGGACAGATGGCTTGCGTACTGGGAAGAAGGAGAGTTCGTGAACAAACTGATGGAGAAGAACTCTAACGGACCCAACTATTCCTTCATAGACGGGCCTATCACGGCCAACAATCCCATGGGTGTGCACCACGCATGGGGAAGGACGCTCAAGGACGTCATCCAGAGGTTCAAGGCGCTCCAAGGTTTCAACCAGAGGCTTCAGAACGGCTTCGATTGCCAAGGGCTCTGGGTGGAGGTGGAGACCGAGAAGGCCCTGGGCCTGAAGACCAAGAAGGACATCGAGGATTACGGTCTGGATAACTTCTCGAGGAAGTGCCGTGAACGCGTAACGAAGTATGCAGGGATAATCGAGCAGCAGTCCAAGGTCCTCGGTCAGTGGATGGACTGGCCCAACTCATATTTCACCATGTCTGATGAGAACATCCAGAGCATCTGGCATTTCTTGAAAGTATGCAACGACAAGGACATGCTGTACAAGGGCGCGAGGGTTATGCAGTGGTGCGCCAGGTGTGGCACATCCCTCTCACAACATGAGCTGATGGACTCTTACAGGGAGATGGTCCACAAGGCGATCTACCTCAAGTTCCCCATCATAGGGGAAGAGAACAAGAGTTTCCTGGTCTGGACGACTACACCGTGGACGCTGTCATCCAACGTTGCCATCGCGGTCAACCCCGATGAGAGATATGTTGAAGTGTCAAATGAAGGAGAGATCCTGATACTTGCGGAGGAGGCTCTACCAGCACTTGAAGGAGATAACGAGGTCCTGGATGTCATGATGGGTTCGGAGCTGGAAGGCAAGGAGTACAAAGGCCCGTTCGACGAGCTGAAGGCTCAAAGCGGCGTCAAGCACAGGGTGCTGCTCTGGGACGAGGTGGGCGCAGAAGAGGGTACCGGGATCGTCCACATCGCACCCGGCTGCGGACAAGAGGACTATGAGCTGGCGAAGGAACATGACCTGCCGGCCATCTGTCCGATTGACGAGAACGGGGTGTTCATAGAAGGGTTCGAACCTCTGACCGGTAAGTCGGTGTTCGAGACCAATGACGAGATCTTCGAGAACCTGAGGCAGAAGGGTCTGGTCTACAAGATTCACGACTACGAGCACAGATATCCTGAATGCTGGCGGTGCCACGAAGAGATCGTGTTCCGGCTGGTGAACGAGTGGTTCCTGGCCGTGCCCAAGCTCAGGGGCCTGATGCTGGAAGAGACGAAGAAAGTGAACTGGAAGCCCAAGTTCGGCGAGAAACTGATGGAGGATTGGCTGAACGCATTGGGGGACTGGTGCATCTCAAGGAAGAGGTACTGGGGATTGCCGCTGCCATTCTACGTGTGCGAGAACGAACACTTTCAAATCGTTTCCTCGAAGGAAGAACTGCTAGAGAAGGCTGTGGACAAGGATGCCGAACTTCCCGAACTGCACAGACCTTGGATAGACGATTTCAAGATCAGATGCCCGGAATGCGAAGAGGAGATGTCACGTGTGAGAGAAGTGGGCGACTGCTGGCTTGACGCTGGCATCGTACCGTATTCCACCCTTGAATACAGGCATGATAGGGACTTCTGGGAGAAATGGTTCCCGTCCGAGCTGGTTCTGGAGATGAGGGAGCAGGTGCGCCTCTGGTTCTACTCCCTGCTGGTCATGAGCTGCGTTCTGGAGGGGAGGGCTCCGTTCAACAGCGTCGTGATGTACGAGAGGGTGGTCGATGAGAACGGGGATGCGATGCACAGGAGCAAGGGCAACGTGATCTGGTTCGATGAGGCCATAGAGAAGATGGGAGCGGATGTGATGCGGTGGGTGTACAGTGCCCAGAACCCTCGGTTCGATCTGAGGTTCGGGTATGGTGCGGCCAAGCAACCAACAAGACTGCTATCAATCCTCTGGAACGTGTACAGGTTCTTCATCACCTACGCGTCAGTGGACCAGCCAGATCTTGACCCGGAAGCCACTCCGGAATCGAACGACGTTCTGGACCGATGGATGATCTCCAGGCTGAACTCGAGTCTGGCATCCTTCACCGACCACATGGAGAAGTTCGAGGTCTGCGATACCACCAGGATCCTCGAGAATCTCATTCAGGACCTGGCCAACTGGTACATCCGAAGGTCGAGGAGACGATTCTGGAAGGCAGAGAGCAGTGAACAGAAGAAGCAGGCGTACGACGTGCTTTACCATGTTCTGAACTCGATCACCAAGATGCTGGCCCCCCTGACTCCCTTCCTGGCGGAGGAGATATATCAGAACCTCGTGAGGTCAGTGGACGAGTCGTCCCCCGAGAGCGTTCATCTCACAGATTTCCCAGTCGCAAATCCAGAACTGGTGGACGAGAAGCTCGAGGAAGAGATGCTCCTCCTGAGAAGGATAACAGAAGTTGGATTGTCGGTGAGGGCGGAGAACAAGTTGAAGACCAGGCAGCCTCTGGCCAAGGCAAGGGTGTTCATAGACGACTCCGACCTGAACGAGGACCTTCGTGATATCCTGCTTGAAGAACTGAACATCAAGACCTATGACGAGGAGTTCTGGGGAGACTTCGTGGAAGAGGACTACGAGGGGCACAATCTAAAGATACTGCTTGACACTGAACTGACCAAAGAGCTGAGAGACGAGGGATTCGTGCGAGAGCTGGTCCGCCGGGTGCAGAGATTGCGGAAGGAGAAGGACCTCCACGTGGAGGACAAGATCCGCCTGTTCGTCGAGGACAGCACGGGAAGGGTGGCCGAAGTACTGGGCCAGTGGGAGGATTATCTTAAGCGTGAAACACTTTCTGAGGAGGTTCTCCTTGAGAAGCACGAGGAACTGAAGGGCTACACCATCGGGAACAAAGAGATCTCAATAGCGATCGAGAAGTCTTCCTGACCATATTACTCAAAAACCCTTTATACCGAATTCTGAATGGGCATATGTAGTGTGAGGTCAGGGGTGTAGGATGAAGTACATCGGCCAGATGATCTACGGAGATGAGTTGCTGGAGGGCATCTTACCCAAGTCAATCGTGGAAGAAGGAAGGCTCATCGAGTGCTGCGCACCAGAGGGACACCCTCCCATCGAGGACGTCCAACAGAGGTTGAAGGAGGCGATCTCCAACTCGATAGGGCCGGATACGCCGCCGCTCAAGGAGTTCATCCAGAGCACATACAGGGGCGGATATTGCACCATCATGGTGGACGATCATACCCGTGAGAACATACACACGAAGATCCTGTTGCCGTTGTTGTTCGAAGAGCTGATCGATCTTGGCCTAAGTGAGGAGAACCTGAGAATCCTGGTCTGCGGCGGAACTCACAGAGCGCCCTCTGAAACCGAGTATCGGAAGATACTGGGTGGAGAGATCTGGCCCAAACATCGGAACAAGGTTTTCGCCCACAGCTGCACTGAGAACCTGGTTTCAGTCGGTAATCTGGATGGAGTGCCGGTTGAGATCGACAGGGTGGCGTGCGAATCGGAGATACTGATCCCGTTGAGCGACCTTGACTACCATTACTTCGCGGGCGTTGCGGGAGGACCCAAGCAGATATGTCCGGGGATATGCGGTGAGAGGATAATCACCGATGAGCACCTTCGAATGTTCGGAGAACTGGGGTTCGCGGACAACGTGGATACTGGCGTGGTCAATGGCAATCCAGTCTTCGATCGAAAGATCGAGATTGTTAGCTTGATACTGAAGAAACTGTCCGAAAAGGGAACGCTGGTGTACTCGATACTCTCGGTCGTGGACCCGGAAGGAAGGCTCGTGCAGTTGTCAGGAGGAGACATCTTCGAGACCCATGATAGGGACCGCAAGATACTGGAAAAGGTGTACCTCCATCCAATAGAGAAGAAGGCGGACGTGACGGTCGTAAGTGCAATGTCGAAGGGCATAGATGTGTACCAGGCAGGAAAGGCCATCAACGCGGCTTACAGGGCAACCAAAGAAGGTGGAAGAATCCTGCTACTGGCTCCGTGTCCGGATGGTATCGGGAACGAGGTGTTCAAAGACCTCATGCGCTTCTCGGCGGAGATCTTCGGGGAGATGCACGAGGATGTGGAGCACTTACCGGACCAAGAGGTCATCTCTGGAGCGATAGAAAAGGCAAGGAGAAAGGTCCAGGAAGAGGTCATGAGGGACTTCAAGATAGGGAAGCAGAAGCCGGTGGACCTGCTGAGGGTGCTCGAACACCTGGGCTGGGGGCATCTCCACATCATTCAGGATGGTCTGTCGAAGGAGGAGATGGATCTGCTCCCGTTCGATTATGTCGGCGATGCTGGTGACCCACCATTGAAGAGGATCAAGGAGTTCATAGACGGACTGGAGAAAGAAGGAAGTCCCACATATCTTATGATGGAGAACCCAGGGTTCCTGTTCCAGGCACCACCTAGTTGAGGGAGGGACAAGCATGACAATAGGTGAGGACAAGTTGGAGGTCATAATGGACTACGCGATCTGCATGGATTGGGTAGTGGCGTTCGATGGGAGATCCAAGGGCAATCAGCACCTGCACAGGGTCAACAAGATAGTCGAATACCTGGCCGACGTCGAGTATGCGAGACATGACATCTGCGTAGCCGGCGGTTGGCTTCATGATCTTGGTCTGATAAATGGGAACAAGGGTCACTGTTTTGCAGGGGTCGAACCGGCGAAGGAGTACTTGACAGAGATCGGCGTGGATCCCGAGGACATTGAGATGGTCACTCACTGCATTGAGGCTCATGACGGAGAGGTCGAGGCCGAAACACTGGAAGCAAAGGTCGTTCATGATGCAGACACGATCGACAAGATGGGTCCATTTGGGTTTGTGAGACATGTGTGGAAGGTCTCACTCATCGAAGACCTTGAGCCCGAAGAACTGGTGCAAGTTGTGTCCGAACACCTCGCAAACAGACATTCGAAGCTCTATTTCTCTTCTTCGGCCGACCTTATTGAGGATTCCGTCCAGATCCTGGCATCGTTCTTGGAAGATAAGGAATCCGCAGGGAGAGTCGTTGAAATCGTCTCAAGAGGTGCGACGGAGGGGGTCCCGAGCGAGAAGGTTGCCGAGAGTCTATTTGGAGACCCAGCTCTGGATGAAGACTTCTGTGAATCGATCAGGAAACATATGTCCGTCGACTATCTGCCCTAGCCCTAGAGCCTCGCTCCACAGTTTGCGCAGAACGTTTCCCCTGGAACTACTGGCGAGTTACACATTGGGCATACGTTCGGAGTTGGGGCCGCTGGTGGTGGGGCCGCTTGATAGTATGGACCCGGAGGAGGCGGCATATAACCCATCTGTGGTTGTTGCATTGGTACGGGTTGGATTCCGCCTGTAAGGACTCTATTGTATGCGTGCCTGTACGCCAGCAGGAACAGGATGAATGCGATGAAGGACATGCCCTGGGCAAGATCCCCCGCGCTCGACATGTTGGTTATATCGTTGATATCAGTGATGGCGCTCAGATCGCCGTACACCACAGCTATTGAAATCGCAGTGCCCACCACCGTGACGATCATATTAACGGCGAAGGCCGCCCAAAGAATCTTCTTGTATTTCTCGTCGCAGAGTGATATTATCAGATAAACAATGGCCAAACCCAGCATGGCGGTGGTTATTATACCGATGATTCCACTGATGAGAACAGTGAGTCTTAGTGAATCAATGACCTCGGATGGGGTAACGGTCGGAGAAATCCAGCTGATCGCGAGGATCGCCGTCACGACCATGCTGATCACGGCGAACACTACGAACAGTACGATTAGCGTGACCGCCCTACTTACATTCGCAGAATGCTCAGAGCTGAACTCATCCTTGCCTTTGTTCATCTCATAAATCCCGAGTAACCAGAGAATGATGGCTACCAGATACAACAACAGACCGAAGCAGGCTAATGCAGCTAGGCCAATCAACGGTCCCAGATCCGGAGTCGGATCTGAAGTTTCGATAACAGATATCACTGTGATGACTGCCACCAGCGCCACCAACAGCAGAAGAAGCGTGGCCACGATGTACAGTATTATTCCCCAGTTGATGTGCTTCAGACCTTTTAGGGTCTCCAACTCCCTCTGGTAAAAAGGTTGAGGTTGCTGGTAGCCCATACCCGGCATAGGTGGTTGTGCGGCCATTTTCTACCCTCCGTCCTTCGCGGATGAGCTGATAAGTGATTGTGGTATATTAGATATTGCCAACTGGTGAAAAAGATACTTATAGATAGGACGGAATACCAAAATGTACGCCAGTCTTGTCGATTGTCGACATGGAGGAGATCATCAATGAAGCGGAGAATCACCTCTCCAGTGGGCCGGATATTAGTTCTTGTCATTGGGCTTTCCCTGGTATTCCAACTAGGGCCTCTTGCGGGTGTAACGAATTTTGACTCGGGAGAGGGAGCAGGTTCGGACGACCTGCCGGACACAAGAGGATCGGATGACCCCGTACCGCAGCAGTCGGTGGATTATGTTGCAGACACAGTCTGGATACCGCAGGGGGGACAGTATTACCTCAAGTTCGACCAAGCCACACAAAGCTTGATTCCGATGAGGGACCCCGATCCAACGGCGGGCATGCCGCAGGCCATCATCGACGCCATCGACAGATCACCTAACTGGCTGAAGGACAACATCACTAGGAAGTTCGAACAGCTTGCAGATGTGGACATCGACGTCGGCATCAGGAGCACTCCAGAGTTCGCGGACTTGGATGGGGATGGGGACATTGACATGATCGTGGGCAACTCAAATGGATTCCTGGACTACTACGAGAACTTGGACGGAGCACTGCACTACCTGGAAGGACATGACGTCTTTGTCGGAGGTGTCTTCAAGAAGAACATATCGATGTTCTCGGGCATATCTTACGTGGGCAGACTGGACCCAGCAGTCGGTGACGTGGACTTCGATGGATTGCTGGATCTGGTCGTTGGGACCCAAGCCGGGGAGGTCTACTTCTATGAGAACCAAGGAACTGCAAGTGTTCCATCCTGGGCTCCGGGGGTCGCTCTTCCCAATGCGACGGCTGACAGCGGTTCGGCCTCAATCGACCTCGAGGACATCGACGGAAACAACTATCCAGACTTGATAATGGGTGAGGCCAACGGGACACTTCACTACTTCGAGAATGTCGCAGGGGTCTTCACAGAAATCATGGTCGGATTGGAATGGACGGATGTCGGGGATAACAGCGCACCCTGCTTTTCGGACCTTGACGACGATGGTGACTTTGACATAACTGTGGGAGACAACACGGGTACGGTAAGGCAGTTCTGGAATGACACCACAAACTGGACATTGGACACATCGATATTCCCTTACATCGACCTTCCCGCAGATGCTGCACCAGCCTTGACCGACCTCAATCTGGATCACATACCGGACCTTGTACTGGGGGAGAACAACGGGAAGCTCCATTACTATCAGAACATTGGAAGCGCGGCCCAACCCGAATGGTTGATGTACGACAGCGTGGGGACGAGCTTCAACTGGGCGAACCACAGACAGTTCTACTCGGATAACAACTCGGTGTTCCTGATGGAGAGGAGCGTGCCGGCCAGAGCGGTGGAGTTCGCGAATTACATCAACACGGTCCCGCAGAAGATGGTGGACGAACTGGTCTTCTCGATAGCTCATTCAGGTACCGCATCCCTCATGCACAGTTCAACTTGGGCGGAGGTCTGGCTCAACAACACCGAGACCCTCTACCACAATGACGCCCACTTGGACTACGCAAACATCGTGGACTATAATCTCGGCACGCCCGACCAGTTCTCGACTGTTGAGTACTGGGTGAAGGAAGAAGGATGCTGCAATCTCAGCAGACAAGAGTATCCACCCTACATCTACTACTGGTGGATCGTGCATCCGAAAGGTTCGGATGAGCTACCCACGTTCATCAATCCCAGGGTCGTTAGCTCAGGTCACTCAGGCGCGGAACCCCGCTGGCCGGCAGGTAACGGGACCTTCTGGCGATGGTCGGTGTTCAACATGGCGGACACCTTCTGGCCTGATGATTCTGCTTTGTCCATCAAGTACCCCAAGGAGGAGAACCCGCCGCTGCTGAAGGACAAGATCGCGGGCATCAGATACCTGTGGGACGGCGAACCATACAGCACACCCAGATTGTACAACAACTCCGGCGAGACCGCAAGAGGGAACGACGGCCTGCCGCTGAGACCGTGGACCAAGGACACGCACGCGATTGAGGTAATGACCCACTGGGTGGAATCCACTCTCGCATTGAACGCCCAGGAGCACAACGACGGGAACCGTCCAAGGCAAATGGTCAGGATCCAGTTCGAGCACAACGGGAACTGCGGTGAATTGGGCGATCTGACCCTCGCTGCGGCAAGGGCGACGCTGATACCGTACATCGAGGTCCTCGGGATAGCGGGGGATCACTGCTACGGCGCCTTCTATGAGAGGGGGTGGCATCAACAGGACAATCACTGGAGCGCTTCGACAACCATAGTCGACAATTGGGACCTCTACCACTACGGCTGGAACCGGGATTGGGGCAGCCTGATAACGTACAGGGGAGATGGGGGCATGCAGGCACCCTTCCCGATAAACGAGACCCACAGAATAGACGATTACAATGGGAATGGAGGGAGCGACAGGGGGAACGTGACCGTCAAGGTGACAGATTGGAACGGAAATCCGATCGATGGCGTCAGAGTTTCGCTGGCAGACTGGAACGCTGTGGGATTGTTCGGAACCACGTTCGGGGGCGCATGGCTTTACACGGACGGGGACGGGATCGCATATTTCACAACCTCAGAAAGCAGGCAGAAAAGCATGGGGGACAACAACTACGACGAGGGTCTGCTGATCCACATGAACAGCCGTTACGGAGAGGAGGTATGGAACCCCGGCCGTTCCAACAGGCTCGTAATCAACGTGCCGGGGATCAACAACGCACCTATGTATTACGTGAACTGGACAGCGCCCACCAACAACTCCAGACCGTTTCCGCTGATCTCGCCGGCAGTTCCATTGCTACCAGGGACGTTCAGCTTGAACTTCAAGTACGACGTGGAGGTCGGGATACAGCATCCCGCCAATGGGTTCGGCTTGGACGATTCAACGTTTACAAGGAAGCTCTACCATGACGAGGAGATTTTCACCGGGATACATCTGGACGCTTTCATAGTGAACGGGACCGAGTTCGACAAGTTCCTCAAGGGGTATCCTTTCGAAGGCCACAAGTCCACCTTGAACAGAGAGTCTTACACGTTGTCTTTCGACATTCCATCCACTGAGGACTGGTATGTTGTGCTGTCCAACCGTGATTCGATTGAGACATCCAAGTTGGTCAACATTGAGGCTTCCCTGCAGGATAGAGGCCAGCCTCCCGATGTTCAAGTGCTGCCACCGGGACCGGTCTCCGCCCAGCTCTCGGGCCCGAAACTCGAGTATATAACTCTCACTTGGCCAGCATCCCTCGATGACGGAGCTGGCGAGAACGACGTGGTGCGGTATGATATCTACTCTTCCACCGAGTACGACCCCTTGAAGAGGTACACCAAGATTGCCTCCGTGGGCGCCGGCGTCACAAGTTACGATGTGCCAAGAATGGGAGCGGATCACCTACCTCATTTCTTCTCGATAGTTGCAGTGGACGACGCTTTCAATGAGGCAGAAGGCCCGAACCAGGTTGCCAAAGTGGCCATCCAAGTTTGCCACGGCATGCAACTGGTCTCATCGATCCTCGATGTGCCGGGACAGAGCCTGCCGAACGTCTTCGGACCGCTCAGTTTCGACAGAGCATGGATGTACGATGACACGGACCCCACCGACAAGTGGAAGGCCTCCATATCTGGCAAGCTCATCAGTGACCTGGACCCGGCTTGGAACGTGGACAGGGCGACGGCATACTGGATAGACTTCCACGAGGACGGTCTGCTGCAGATAATCGGGGATGTTTGGGTGACCACCAATATCAACCTCAAGGCCGGCTGGAACCTGGTCGGGTATCCTTCCATCAACACACAATACACGGTTGCGGACCTGAAGATGGAGACGGGTGCGACAGAGGTCGAGACCTCCGATCGTTCGGCCCCCATCTACAATCTGAAGAAACTCTCTGATTCAGACACGCTGATCCCCGGACATGGTTACTGGATTTACGTCCCGATCGACACCCTCTGGATTGTAAGCTTTTAGAGGCCAATACGCAATACACCCACACGGACAGGAAGGAGAGAAGTGAGCAAGGTTTCATTCGTGCGTCCAACCAGAACAATCCCCATAAGCGTCACAGGGAGGAAGTGTGCCCTAGACTGTCTGCACTGCGCCGGTAACTATCTGGAAGACAAGACGGACGTGCATGAGCTGGACGGATTATCCGACGCCAGTTCGTATCTGATTACGGGTGGATGCGATGCCGAGGGAAAGGTGCCGATCCTGCGGCATCTGGATGATCTCAGTTCCTTACCGAAAGAATCCACGAAGATAGGACACCCAGGACTCGTAGATGAAAACGAAGTAGAACAGCTTTCCGAACTGATCGACGTAATATCATTCGATTTCGTTATAGACGATGGAACGATAAGAGACATCTACGGCCTGGATAAATCTGCCAGTGATTTCATCAAATCGTATTCTTGGCTGTCAAGCCGGATTCCCACGTTTCCACACTTGACCATCGGATTGAACAGGGGAAGGCTGGCTGGTGAATTGGAGGCGCTGGACCTTCTGAGCGGATTCGGGACGCGGTCAGTTGTCCTGAACGTCTTCATCCCCACGGAAGGGACTCCACTTGGAAACGTACCCCCGCCTTCTCTTCGGGATGTGAGAAAGGTCATTGAACTCGCAAGGGATTCATTTGACGAGGTCTACATGGGCTGCATGAGACCGGGCGGAAGGTACAGGAAGGAACTGGACGTCATTGCCCTGGATGAGGGCATCGACCGCATAGTCAACCCTTCAAAGCCATCTCGCGATCTTGCCGCAAAGAAGGGGCTGGAGATCGAGTGGAGAGAGGAGTGCTGCATCCTTTGATACACGTTGCACTTGGGACGGCGAACATACTTGGATTGGCCGAGGGCGATCCTCGGATCAGGCCCGGAACGGCACACTTCATGAACGGTGGCAAATGCGTGTACAACTGTGCTTACTGCACGAGGGCGAGAACAAGCCAGGCACCGGGGGAGTACCTCTGCAGAGTGCCGTGGCCCGCCCAAGATGAGGATAGAGCATATGAGGCTTTGGCTGAAAGGCAAGACGAATTCTCACGGATCTGCCTTCAGATAGTGAACAGCGAAGGACACATCCAAGAGGCTTCCAAGTATGTGGAGAGAATGAACGATATCTCCTCATTGCCCATCAGCGTTGAGATGAGGACCAGGAAGATGGAGGATGTCGAAACGCTTCTAGAAATTGGTGCAGAATATGTGGGCCTTCCACTGGATGTCGCATCAAGAGAGATCTACCCTGATCTGAGAGGAGGATCGATGGAAGGTGACCTGGATTTCCTGTTCGAGGCCAGCGGATTATTCGAGGGCAGGATCGGGACACATGTGATCGTCGGACTTGGGGAAACCGAGAAGGAGATGGTCGAGGTCATGGAGCAGATAGCGGAGAGGGAGATGCCAATCGGTCTGTTTGCTTTCACACCTTGCAGGGGGACGAGGATGGAGAAATCCGACCCACCGTCGCTCTCTCAATACAGGAACATCCAATTGGCGAAATACCTGATAACTTCTCAGAGAGTTGAAGGGATAAGTTTTGATAATAGAGGAGCGATATCATCCTTCGGTCCAGAGGGGTCGGAACTGGAAGCCATTCCATCTGAGATCTTCAAGACCCAGGGCTGCGAAGGCTGCAACAGACCGTATTACAACGAGAGACCCACAGGTCGACCTTACAACTACCCAAGAGATCTCACCGAGAGCGAGTTTCAGATGGAGCTACAGGAGACGCGCAAATGAAGAAGAAAGTGCTTGTCGAGGATCCAAAAGGTAAGTTCCTGAAGATCTACATGGATTTCGACGAGACCATCAATGAGATAGTAATAACCGGGGATTTCTTTGCCCACCCAGAACAGGCCATTGACGAGCTGCAGGAGAACCTCACAGGAGCAAAGGCGGAGTCCGGAGAGATCAAGAGGATACTCGAGGACTTCTTCGAGGAGAAGGGAGTACGTATGTACGGCATAAGCTTCGAGGGTTTATACAAAGGGATAATGGAATGTCTGGAGGGGGAGGATGACGGTTAGACTTCTGCTCACGGGCTACAGCACCGCAGCGAGGAACATGGCAATAGACGAGTCCGTCCTCCATCACGTTGCCTCAGGCGACTCTCCCCCCACATTTCGATTGTATGGCTGGAAACCGCCAGCGGTCTCGATAGGCTACTTCCAGAGCCTGGCCGAGGAAGTGGACCTCGATGTGTGCGATGAACTGGGAGTGGAGGTCGTGAGACGCATAACCGGAGGAGGTGCTGTTTTCCATGATGATGAGGTCACTTACAGCGCCGTCATCCCGGAGAACTGGGGGTCGGTGCCAGATTCGATCCCTGAATCCTATGAGTACATATGCGGGGGCATCCTCAAGGGACTGGAAGGACTGGGGATCGACGCCCGCTTTCAGGGTCTGAATGATATTGCCGCTGGGGGGAAGAAGATCTCGGGAAACGCCCAAACAAGAAGAAAGGGCATGATACTCCAGCACGGGACAATACTCATTAGTATCGACCTGGAGAGGATGTTCACATTGCTGAAGGTCCCATCCGAGAAGACCAGGAAGAAACTGATCGACAGCGCCAAGGAGAGGGTGACTGGCATCAATGATATCCTCACAAATCACGTCTCCTTCGAAGATGTCATTTCAGCGCTTGCAGGGGGCTTTGAGAGGTCGCTTGGAGTGGAATTCGAAAGGTCGGAGCTGAGCGAGAACGAGCTGTCCATGGCCGACAAGGTCGCCGGTGAGAAATACGGGACCGAAGATTGGAACCACATGAGGTAGTGACCCCAGATGATGCTCGAGCAGATGAAGGGAGGCTTTGGAGACAACTTCGCGTATATTGTTGCTGATGAGACCAGCAAAGAGGGTGTGGTTATCGATCCATCGGGCATGGCAAAGAAGATACTGGACTCGGTCGCCCAAAGAGGAGTCAAGGTCAAGTACGTGATCAACACCCACGGTCACGGAGATCACACGGGTGGGAACGCGGAGATAGCGGCCAGTACTGGGGCCGGCATAGTCAAACATGTGAGCAGTGCCAGTTCGTCGGACATCAGTGTCAATGATGGGGACGTTCTGAAGATTGGAGATGTCGATGTTAAGATAATTCACACACCTGGTCACAGTCCAGACAGCATTTGCGTCATAATCGGCAAGAACCTCTTCACGGGTGATACACTCTTCATCAACGAGTGTGGCAGAACGGATATTGGTGGCGGTAGCTCGGAACAGCTGTGGGACAGCCTTTTCAACAAGATAGCGAAGATGGATGATGATCTGGAGGTCTATCCAGGACACGATTATGGTCCTCTTCCGCACGATTCCCTCGGCAATCAGAAGAGAGGCAACTACACCCTTGAACCCAGGACGGTCCAGGAGTTCGTCCAGTTCATGCTGGAACCCTGACCGGCTCAACACCTCCATCTTTTTATCTTGTGGCCACATTTCCGTCCGGGGGCAGGTGGATGTCTGAGAATGAGGTAGCACTGGTCACAGGTGCTTCGAGGGGTATTGGAAGGGTGATCGCCCTGAGGCTTGCTTTGGACGGGTATGACGTTGCGGTCAACTTCTTGAGCAACCAGGATGGAGCCGATGAGGTCACGGCTAGGATCGAGGAGAAGGGATGGAAGGCAATGTCTTACAAGGCCGACGTGGCGGATTCTGAAGCAGTGGAGAAGATGGTCTCTGACATTGGCAACGACCTCGGACAGATCGGGGTATTGGTCAACAACGCCGGGATCTATCAAAGGAGAACCTTCTCGGACCTGTCACTGGATGACTGGCAGAGAACTATCGATGTCAATCTGACCGGATGCTTCAATTGTGCTAAGGCTGTGGTCCCAGAAATGCTTGAGAGAGAAGAGGGGAACATAGTGAACATATCATCGATGCTTGGGTTCAAGGGTACATCCCACGGAGCTCATTATGCGGCCTCCAAGTCGGCCGTGATCGCATTCACCAAATCGCTTGCACTTGAGCTGTCTCCCCAGGGCATTAGGGTGAACGCCGTTGCACCTGGAGCAATAGAGACGGAGATAATCGCATACGATTCACCAGAGCAGAGACGGGGGAGAATAGAAACGACTCCTGTTCGCAAGGTCGGACAACCGGAGGAGATAGCTTCGGTCGTCTCGTTCCTGGTCTCAGAAGAGTCCAGTTACATGACAGGGGAGACACTGCACGCGAACGGTGGATACCTGATGGTCTAGTTACCTGAACATCTGCACGACTTGCTCACTCATTGCAGGTTCAGCCTGCTTCCTCAAAGTGTTCAGGTACGCCTCCATCTCGGCGACCTGCTTCAGAAGAGGTTCGGATTCAATCTCTACCTCAGGAATCAGTCTGTTTACGCCATCGACCAGCTTGGCCGCAGCTAAGGCGTCCGGTTGACCCGGAATCGAGTCCGCAAGAAGGCCTATGACATTGAAACCCACCCATCTCCCCTCGTTCAGCAGCACGCCGGACACACCAGGGATCATCCCGATCTCCATCTGTTCAATGCCGCTCTTATCTAGCTCCTCCCTTGCCGCATCGATGCTCCCGACTCCCTTCAGTTCAGGTTCCACATCATCGGACCCCGGTTTGGGAAGTCCTTCAAGGGACAGTATTCTCCTGCACCTCTGATCCATGGACCATGAAAGAAGTCTCTTCGCCAACGGCCTGTGGAGCATTGTGTGCGGAGGGAACTCGGAAATGAAAACGGCCAGCTTGATGTCTTCTCGGGCGTAGATCCGAGCCGGGAACTTGGGCTTGGTCGAGTACACCATGGACACGGGAGGGAAATGCTCTGATTCCAGAGCGCATATCTGATCCAGCTCAAGCGTGGAGATCAAGTAGCTAGACGCGATGGTGCTCACAAGTCCAACGCTGGGAAAGGCCTCCAGAACGGTACCTCCAGTCAGGTTCATGCTCTTGAATTTCCTGATTTCGATCTCAATGGCCAAGTTCGACCCCCTTTCTTTAACTGCAACTCCCAGAGAGCTAATTAATCTTTCTCAGCCGGAGTCCAATCACAAATCATATAACAACATGTGCGATTAGCACTGAACGGGTGCGATCATGGCTCAGAAGAGGCTCATAACAATGGCCCATGGAGCGGGCGGATCGCTCATGGGGAAGCTTATAAAGGAAAGCATCCTCAAGAACCTGGGCGGAAGCAAGGATCTGCCTGAAGTGGAGATCGCCTTGGAAGAGCTGGATGATTCGGCTGCCGTGGGTGGGGTTGTTTTCAGCACGGACTCATATGTTGTTCAGCCGTTGTTCTTCCCGGGAGGTGACATCGGGAGCCTTGCCGTTGCGGGAACGGTGAACGACCTCTCGGTGGTCGGAGCTGACCCGGCAGCCATCTCCTGTGCCCTGATACTCCAAGAGGGTTTTCCGATCGATGATCTGGAGACAGTCCTGAAGAGCATGAGCGACACCTGCAAGCTGGCCGGAGTTCCAGTCGTCACGGGAGACACCAAGGTGGTCGAAAGAGGGGCAATGGACGGTATCTTCGTTAACACGTCGGGAATTGGCTTTGGGGGAGAGAGGCTGGAGAGGGACATCGAGGTTGTTAAACGGTTCCGCGAGTTCAATGAGAACTGGATCAAGGATTCCAATGTGCGGGATGGGGATGTGATAATCGTCTCAGGCACCATGGGCGATCACGGGGTTACCATACTCTCCAAGCGAGAGGGGTACGGGTTCGAAGGAGCTGTTGAGAGCGACATCTACCCCCTCAACAAAATGATCTCGTTGGGCCTGGAGGAAGGCGGGATAGTCACAATGAAGGACCCGACGAGGGGAGGACTGGCGAACTGCCTGAACGAGTGGAGCGAGAAATCGAAGGTTGGAATCCTGATACGTGAGGAGAACATCCCCATGACGGAGGGAGTGACATCGGCTTGCGAGATGCTCGGCATGGATCCTCTGACAATAGGGAACGAAGGCAAAGTGGCCATCGCTGTGGTCAAAGAAAAAGCTGATGACGTCCTCAAGATCCTTCAAGGTACCGAACCTGGCAAGAAAGCTGCAATCATCGGCGAAGCCAGGAAGGAAATAAAGGGTGTGGTGATGGAAACGCTTGTCGGCGGCAAGCGGATTGTGGACATGCCAGCTGGGGATCCAGTCCCAAGAATATGTTAGCCCATCTTTCCATATTTGTACACGATGTTACAGCTTCCCTCAGCGCTGACCATGCAAGGCCCGACCGGGGATTCAGGTGTGCATGCTGTACCGAAGAGCGGACATTCATCTGAGGTCACGATACCCCTGAGAACCTCGCCACAAAGACAACCTTCAGGTTCTGGGAACTCTCTTCCCTCGAGTTCCGCCAGTATATCCTCGAACACCAATCTGGCGTTCTTAGATCCGTACTCCTCTCGAAGCTCCTGCCCACTATCAGGTATGACGGGGAAACCTCTCCACTTCACATCTGTGGGTTCGAAAACCGAGTCCATGACCTCCACGGCTTTTGGGTTGCCTTCTTCACGAACGGCCCTTGTGTACTCGATCTCCACCTTGGATTCGCCTTTCATCTTCTGTTTGGCAAGCATGTAGACTCCCATCAGAAGGTCCAACGGTTCGAAGCCTGCTATGACCTGAGGAATTCCGTACTCCTCTGAGATGAACCTGTATGGTTCGGATCCAATGATTGTACTGACGTGGCCGGGCTCGATGAGGCCGTCCAGGCGGATCTCTCCCATCTGTACAATCGCCTTGAGCGCTGGGGGGACCAACCTGTTGCATGTAAGGACGTAGAAGTTGTCCGGTGTCTTGGCCTTCAACGCCGCAGCGGAGCTCGGAGTGGTTGTCTCGAACCCGATGCTCATGAAGACACAATCGTTGTCAATTCCTCTGGCGATCCTCACGCCGTCGTCCACGCCGTACACGACACGCACGTCGCACCCTTCGGTCTTTGCCTGGGAAAGGGATGAGGAAGCACCGGGGACCTTCAACATGTCCCCGAAGACCAGGATAGTCTTCCCGTTCTTGGCAAGTAGCAGTGATTCTTCAATCTCCTTGGGAGTTGTCACACACACAGGACACCCAGGGCCCTGCCTGATATCGACGCCCACATCTGCCAACAACCCCTGCAAACCGTGTCTTATCAGAGTGTCTTGATGGGTACCACACACATGCATGAGCGTCAGTTCAAGGTCGAGATCTCCGATCTTCTGGAGTATCCTCTCGCCCATCTCTCGATCTCGGTACTGGTACTTCATTCCTCTACATCCGCCACTATTCTTCTGATTATGCATTCATTTCCAGACACGACCGATGTCGGTTCGTCGCACTTGGGACAAGAGAAGGTGGGCATGACCCGATGGAATCCTGGTTCATCTCTGAAACCTCCCTCTCCTTCATAACCGCACGATTCGCATCGTATCATGGCTGGCCTGTCCTCGATGGAGAGCTCCGAACCGTCGAAGACCGTCCCTTCAGAGAGCACCTTGTAAGAGAATCTCAACTGCTCATGGGCCAGGAAGGTCAATACACCAACTTCCAGAACAACCTCCTTCACTCCTTTGAAACTGTGTTTGAGGGACTCCTCTTTGAGGGCCTCCATGACATCGGACATGACCGAGAATTCATGCATGGGAATCTCCCAGGATCTCCCGGAACATCTCCAGGGTCTCCTCTGCCTCTTTCTTGTCGAGGGTTTGAATTGCGTATCCGGCATGGATGATAACGTATTCGCCGACCTTGGTGTCAACGAGGGATACGTTTGCCTCTTTCACCACTCCTCCAAAATCGACCTCAGCTACATCGCCCTTGATCCGAACAACCTTAGCCGGGACAGCCAGACACATCAGACCGAACAATATGAGGGACATATTAAACACTATCCTGCAGAAGATTACCTGCTATCGCGTTCTGGCCGACAGATATTCCCCCGTCCCCGTTGGGGACCGAGTTATGAAGCACCAATTCCAAACCAGCCTTCTTGACAAAACGGTCGACCATCCGTACGATTGGAAGGCTGTAAGAGACCCCGCCAGTGAGTCCGATGCTCTTCACGTCTTTCTCCTGAGCTTTGAGGACACTGACCTCCACCATTCTCCTCATGAGCTCCTCTACAAAGGATCTGGATAGGTCCGCCTTCTCTCTTTCTGAAAGCTCCTTCCCCTTGGCAATGGAGTCTAGCCCGTCAAACAATGGAAGAGTCCTGATTGTGGAAGGGTCCGACCCGATGATCTCAGTCTCGAATTCATATGTGGGTTTCCCCGCGTCCAGATATCGCTCAAGCTTGATGGCTGGCTCCCCATCGTATGTCATACGGTCACAAACACCGAGGTATGCTGAAAGCGCGTCCAACACCCTGCCCAGACTGCAGGACTGTGGTGAGCTGTCCATAGCCTTCTCGAAAACCTCAGATTCTTTCTGACCGAAGTAGTCCTTGGATATCCCAAGTAGCTTGAAGATGGAAAACAGAATCCTCCTGGGTTCCTTTGTTGCCAGATCACCTCCGATCATAGGAAGGTACTCGAGGTGCGCCAGTCTCTCGAACGAGTCCATCTGTGAGTAAATGACCTCCCCGCCCCAGATCTTCCCGTCGGTGCCGTATCCGGCGCCGTCAACAGATAGAGACACGATGGGGGCTTCCCGTCCGTTGTCGACCATCAGGCTGGAAGCATGGGCCCAGTGGTGTTGGACCTCGAGAACGTCAACTCCGTGCTTGTCCGCCAACTCCTCCCCGACCTTCCTGGTGGAATACTGCGGATGAAGATCGATGGCGACAGCATCCAGTTCCTGGACTCCGAACAGACTTAGGAGTCGGTCAATACTCTCCCTGAGGAAGTTCTGAACCTCATATCTCGTTGTGTTCCCGATATACTGGGACGTGACGACCTTCCCGTCCTTTGAGATGCTGACCGTGACGTTCTCCTCAGCTCCCAGAGATAGAATACTATGTCCATGAAAAACGTTCAAAGGGTCAGGGACGTAACCTCTGGATTTCCGGATGAACAGTCTGCGCCCTTCGAAGGGGATCAGAACCGAGTCGTCCACGCGGCTCACAATTCTGCGGTTGTGTAACAAGTGAAGATCCAGACCAAGTGAGTAGGCGTCCTGGTTCCTACAGAGCATTGGCTCGTCCGGAAGATTGGCGGACGTCATGACGAGGGCGTCGCTTTGAACATGGTGGAAAAGAATGTGCTGGATGGCAGTGTACGGAAGGTAAAGCCCGACGTTGCCCAGACCGGGAGACACGGCATCCATTAGTTCATCATGAATTCCGTGTTTCTTCTGCAGAAGGACAATCGGCGCCTGGAATGATGTCAGAAGCCGTTCCTCATACTCCCCAAACTCCGCATATTCTCTGGCGACCTCCAGGTCCCTGACCATTACCGCAAAGGGTTTATGTGGTCTCCCATACCATTCCCTGAGCTCGTATATCGCCTCCAAGGTGCTCACGATGTGCATGCCGCCCCAGCTCTTGGCCACGCCAATCCTACCGGAGTCGATCTCCCTTGCGAAAGTGGCTACCGCATCCACCTCTTCGATCACGTCGCCTCGTCCGTTGTATAGAACATATGCCGGTCCGTCACCGCTACATGAAATGGTCTGAGCGTGGAACCTCTTGTCCAGTGGCTCCTTGTACTCTTCATTGCAGATCTCGCACAGAGAGAAGTCCCCCATGGACGTGTGTTTCCTGTCGTAGGGAAAATCCTCAATCAGAGAGAACCTGGCACCGCAATCGGTGCAGTTAGTGAAGGGGAACATATACCTTCTATTCCCCGGGTCGAACAACTCGTCCAAACAGCTGTCGCAGGTGGCAACGTCCGGAGGTATGGACGGGTCCCGCCTGCCTTCCTCGCTCGAAAGGATGACAAAACCATCGAAGTCGGTATCGGTTTCGCTCTCGACCTTCTCGACCCGGTCTATCTTGGAAAGCACCGGAAGCTCTTCTTCCAGCCTCCCGATGAACTCATCCGCATCTCCATCGATGCAGACCTCCACATATGACCCTTTGTTCTTGACATAGCCTCCAGCACCCATCGAGTTGGCAACGCGAAAAACGGTTGGTCTGAACCCCACCCCCTGCACGACACCGAATATCTTCAGTATCACGTACAAACGCCTCTCTTTCAGATCTGGAGTACATCCATCAATTCGGTTATTCCCTTTCCATGTTTGGCATCGGTCTGTACGACCACGGCTTTGGTTCCCAGAGCATGTGCATCATTCTGTAATACCTTTGGATCGACCTCCATGGCCTCGGCCAGATCTATCTTGTTGATCACGATGACGTCGGATAACGCGAATATCACGGGATGCTTCTTGATCATGTCGTCCCCCTCCGTAACCGAAACCACTACCGCCCTGACATCCGTACCAAGTGGAAAATCGCCCGGACACACCAGGTTCCCGACATTCTCCACGAACAGCACGTCCAGGTCATCCAGGTTCATCTCGTCCAGTGCATGCTCAACGAGATGTGCGTCGAGATGACATTCCTTGCCAGTGTTGACGTTCACTACCGGGACCCCGTGTTCCCTGAATCTCATGTAGTCCTCCTCTCCAGCAACATCACCGGCGATGACCCCCGCTCGGAGTCCCTTTTCTTTCAGAAGCTCTATGATCCCCTCAATCAGCAGCGTCTTGCCGGAGCCGATGGACCCCACGAAATCGAAGGACCTGATACCCTTCTCTACCAGAAATGTGTGGTTCTTCCTTGCCAACTCTCTATTTCTGCCCAAAATGTCCTTGCCAACATCGATGTCGACGGTCTTGTGCATTTTCAAACATCCATCAGAAGGTGCCGATACGCCTTTCAACCTCCCCCTTGTCCCCACTTGGCCTGATGCGAAGTGTGCTCAGACTCCTGTCCAGGGAACTCCCTTGTATGGACTCATTACGATCTGGGTCAGGACTCTGTTGATTCCGTCCATCTTCAGGTAGGAATCGATGAATGTCTGCATCTCCGACATATCAACGAAGAGCATCACGCAGAGAATCTCGAAGTCGCCGGTAACGCGATACACTGCAACCGCCCTGTTGTGCGCGACTATCTTCTTCACCACGTCGTCCCTGTTCTCGCTTGATACGCCAAGGTGGACGTATGCCTTGACTGGATTCTCTATTAGTTGGTAATCGATGTATGTACTGTATCCCTTGATGATCCCTTTCCCCTCGAGGTTCTTTATCCTCCTCCTCACAGTCGCCTCACTTATCTCCAGCTCCCTCGCAATCTCGATATTAGCGGCCCTGGAGTTCAGCCTCAACATGGAGAGGATTTGGATGTCTATCTGGTCTATTGGCAGAAGCTTGAGGTCCAACCCTTCCCATCTTGTTGCCAATTCCGAGGGAATGTCTTTCTTAGTGGAACTAGCTGTCATGTTCATAACCAATAAGCGAATCGTCGCATACTTATTAATACTTAACGGTTTTCGTTGGATTTCTCTCTGATATCGTAACCAAAGGTGACGAAATACATATGTCTCGTCGAAACACACGGAATGTGACGATGTTTTTATTCTTTCGTTCATATTTTACTGACATAGAGCGTGAGAAAACGGCAAATACCCCCTTTCACATAACCATAGACATAGAAGCAAACGAGAGCATTCTGAAAGAATGGGTTTCGGAGATAAGGCACGGGTGAGGAGCTTTGAATCGAATCGCATTGATGCGACCAATAGAATCGCTTCCAGAGTCGATGGAGCTTGCCAGAGAACTGGGCTTCGATCCAGTTGGGGCACCGATGATTGAGATGAAGAGTGTCTCGGGCAATGAGTTCCGTAGTTTTCTGGTTGCACTATCGAACCGTTCTATCTACCTCTGCCTAGTCATGAGCGAGAACGTGATCAGGTTCGCGATCGAGAACGCGGACGCGTACGTTCCGAAAGACCGTTTCCTAAGCCAGCTGGGTCATTGTCATGTGATTGCCGTTGGGGACCAGACCGCGGAATCTCTCAAAAAGGTGGGTTTGGAACCTTCGGATGTTCCCGAGGTTGTGACAATCAAAGGACTGATAAGCTACCTTTCCAGCCAATATGATCTGGTCGGGAAGAGAGTGGAGGTCCTGACAAGCTCGAAGGGATCGAAGATGCTGGCGGAGAGATTGATAGACATGGGAGTGGAGGTCCATGTTCTGCCCCTGTATACGATCGACCTTCCCGAAGACCTGTCCGAGCCCAAGAAGCTCATTCAGATGGCCATTCGAAGGGATATCGACATCTTTGCCTTCACCAGCGCCCGAACGGTGACCCATTTCCTGGAGATTGCCAACGAACTCGGGGTAAGAGACAAGGTGGCGGACATACTGAACGACAAGATAGTCGCGGCCATGAATCGCTCCACCAGAAAACGGCTGGAAGAGGAAGGTATCGGGGTGATGATAACACCAAAGAACCCGACGTTCGAAGACCTGCTGGGGACGATAGGACTGGGGCTCGGCATAGCACCTCCTGAGTAGGAATGGGAGTCCTTTTTTTCCAATAATCCGACCTTGGATGGTGTCTTCATTGAAAAGGGAGAAGGGGCGTAAATGCCGAGGAATGCTCGGAGTGTCTGGCTATGGGATCCTCAAGATGCCGTTTCACGAAACCTTTAAGTCGATTATTTCATTTACCCAATGGGTTCCATGAGGAAGGGTGAGGCATTAGTCAAGGTTAAGGAGGCGGAGGCGGAAGTCCAGGAGATGAAGAAGAGGGCAACCGACGAGAAAGAGAGGATTTTGAAGGAAACCAAGAAGGAGGTACTCCGGATTCAGGATGAGTCCAGGCGTACGGCAGATGAAACACTCAGAGGACGATTGGACGCAGGAAAGAAGGAGATCGAGGTCAAGACTGCCAGTATTCTGGAGCAAGGAAGGCAGGAGGCCATGGTCATTAAGCAGAAGGGAGAGGCAAAGATCGATCCGGCGGTTTCATTGCTGCTGAAACGCTTCGAGGAGGGGGTAGTAGCTGTTCCGTCCCAAACAGATGTCTAGGATTCTTATTGTGGGTCCCAAGAAGGACCTTGAACCTACAGTAGAGATCCTTTATTCTCTGGAAACTCTGCACCTTCTGGATTTTGTCGAAGAAGATGAGACCTTCAAGATCGGGAAGCCCTTAGAGAAGGCATCCTCGGCATCCACCAGCCTGATCAAGCTTCGATCCATCTGTTCGGTGCTGGAACTGGATGAATCGCAGGCAAGGAAGGGGGGCCCTGTCACGGGGGAGATAGAGGGCAAGATCACGAGCCTCGAACTGCAGATATCCGATGAGGACAATGCCAGGAAGCATATAGAATCCAGATTGAGCAACATAGACATTCGATTGAGGACTCTGGAGCCATTCTCACATATTCCACTTCCACTCGGGTTGTATAGAGGTTATGAGAACCTGCATGTCTTTGTCGGTCGGACATCCAAATCCCTGGAAGGGTTGGCGAAGGTCGCCCCGGATTTCGAGGTCTACCAGCATGAGAAGTTCATTGCTCTTTTTGTACCTGAGAAGAAGGCTTCGGAGGTACAGACATTCCTGAATGACCGCGGTTTCGTGGCTGTCGAGGTTCCGGAGGGAGATGGACTACCGTTGAAGGTGACCAAGGACCTTGAGACCGAGAAGAAGAACCTCAAGAAGAGACTGGAGCAGACACAGGATACGTTGGAGAAGCTCAAGGAGAAACACGCACATTTCGTCCTGTCGGCCGAGGATTTCCTTACAGTTCAGGTGGAGAAGGCCGAAGCTCCTTTGAGATTCGCGTCCACAGAACACTCGTTCGCCGTTGATGGATGGATCCCCAAGGAACGAGCCAAGGAGGTCAAGTCCTCCCTGTCCAAGATGGGCACACTCTACATCGAAGAGATAGAAAAGGAGGAGGAGGAATCGCCTGTCCTCCTGGACAATCCAGAACCCGCCAGCCGGGCAGAATTCTTCGTTCACATGTTCTCTACACCCAAGAGCGATGAGTTGGATCCCACGCCGATTCTGTTCTTCGTCTTCCCGCTTTTCTTCGGCTTCATGATCGGTGACATAGGATACGGAGTAGCGATGATGGTCACCGCCTTCATCATGCAGGCGAAACTGAAGAGCATGCCAGATTTCAGAAATCTGATGTTGGTCATGTTCTGGGGTGGTGTGTTCTCGGTGTTCTTCGGCCTGTTCGTGTTCGGGGACGCCTTTGGGTTCCCTATTTGGGAACATCTGGAGGTTGAGATAGGTTTCCTGTCTCTGAAGTTCCCGCTATTCCACAAACTCGATGACGTGATGGACCTCATCATGGTGTCCTTTATCGCCGCTCTCATCCACCTGGGGATAGGGTACGCATTCGGTTTCATCAACGAGTTCAAGAAGGGGAAGAAGAAACATGCCATGGCCAAGGTCGGATGGATGCTGATTCTCTTCGCCTTCTTCATCCTGATCATGGTCACGGCTTACAACAGACCTTATCCGCCACGAGTGGCCGTCTTCGTAGTGGACCTCCCACACTGGATAGGGCAGACCGTGGGGCTGGACATCGCGTTTCCAACCGGTTTTGGATTCGATTTCGGCGGGTGGATCGTCTCTTACGTGAGTATAATCCTGCTGGTAATCGGAGCTGTTCTCTTGGGGATAGGCGAACCCATGGGTCTGGTGGAGGTAATAGGTCTCCTCGCTAACATGTTCTCGTACGCGAGGCTGGCAGGTGTGGCCGTGGCGAAGGGGGCAATGGCGAACGCGTTCAATGAAATGCTGGTGCCATGGGCAGTCAGCGGGGCCATCGAAGGGCTGATCTTAGGTGGTATCTTCCTGATATTATCTCACTTTGTGATATTCGTCCTGGGGGCGCTGTCCGCGGGAATTCAGGCAATCAGGCTCAACTATGTGGAATTCTTCCTCAAGTTCTACGAGGGGAATGGAGAGAGATTCAAACCCTTTGGAGAGCCGGGAGCAATGTCTAAGGAGGTATGAAAATGGCAGGCGAAATAGGTGATGGCCTAATAGCATTGGCAGCCGCAATCGCGATGGTCGGTTCAGCCGTAGCTACGGCATGGGCTGAGAAGGTCGTGGGAGCAGCGGCTGTGGGCGCAATGGCAGAGAACGAATCGTTGTTCGGAAAGGGTATAGTCTTCATGGTTCTACCAGAGACTATAGTCATTTTCGGGCTTGTAATTGCGCTTATGTTGTTGGGCAAAATGGGATAACCAAGGCGACAGACCTATGTCACTAGACAAAGTGATAGAGAGTATCCTCAACACGGGGAAAGAGGAAGCGCGGCAGATCATCGAGCAGGGGCAAAAAGAGAAGAAGAAGCAGGTCAAGGAAGCTCAGGCCGAAGGGCAGTTGCTTCTCGACTCCAAGGTGGAAGAGTCCAAGAAGCTCGTAGTGAGAATGAACACACAAGAGATCGCCAGAACGGAGCTGGAATCCAAGAAGATAGTGCTGGGCAGTCAGAAGGACATGCTCGACGCCGTCTATCAGAGAGCTCTTGACAGGCTCGGGAATCTCCCGCAGAACGAGAACATTCTCAGATCTATGGTGAGGCGGAACCAAACGGAGATCAGTTCTGGAAAGGTGTTCTGCAACGAGAAGGACTCCCCTCTTGTGAAAGGGCTGGTGGGCGGCAACTTCGCCGGGACCACGGACTGCATCGGTGGGCTCATAATCGAGAGTCAGGACGGCCAGATGCGGATCGATCTCAGATACGAGACGGCTCTCAGGGAGATCTGGGACGACTCGATAAAGGAAGTCTCTGACCTGTTGTGGGGCGAGGAATGACGACTCTCAAGGACTTGAAAGATAGAGTGCGATCGGCACTACCATTCGAGAGTGGGAACTATCCCTACGTCTGCGCCAGGGTGAAGGCCAAGAAGAAATGGCTTTTGAGCCCGGACGTGTACACGAGGTACCTGCAGATGGACATCCCCCAGATAGCGAGGTCGATAGGTGAAGGACAGTACGCCGAGGAGATCCTGAGCCTGGGTACGAAGCTCACGGGAGTGGATCTGATAGAGATGGCAACGAGGAACAACCTGGCGAAGGTCTTCACACAGATATATGAGTTCTCTGAAGGGCATCTGAGGACCATGATCTCAAGATATCTGGACCGATGGGACGTATGGAACATCAAGAGCATACTGAGGGGGAAGTTCTCTGGCTCGACAAACGAGGAGATCTGGGAGACCATCGTACCGGCAGGGTCATTCAGACGGGAGTTCTTGGAGAGCCTTCTGGAACTGGAGACCATAGATGAGATAATCGACGGCCTTGAAGGGACCATCTTCTGGGAATCCCTGAAGGAGGTCGAGGACAAGGTGGAAGCATCGGGAACCATGGCCCCCTTCGAAGATGCGTTGACCCACAAGTACTACTCGTATCTGCTGGAGGTCATCCCCCCGACGATCGAGCCCAATGTGCGCTTCAGAAGGCACATCCAGAGAGAGATCGATACCCTCAACATGAAGACCTTGCTCAGGGTAAGGTACATTCAGTGCGAGATCGAGGGCGAGGTGTTTGTGAAGGGTGGGCTCGAGATACCGGCGACGGACCTGAACGAGATGATAGTACTGCCCAACGAGCAACTGGAGGCTAGGTTGAAGGGAACCTCCTTCCAAACTATCGTCTCACCCCTTCTTAAGGACATCGAGGAGAAGGGACTGGGCGATGTGATGAGGGCGCTCGAGAAGTCGTTGATAAGACGTGCGACCAAGTATTCGCACATTCATCCTCTCTCAATACTGCCAGTGTTGGATTATTTCTCCCGTAAGGAGAGAGAGGTTGAGAACATCAGGATAATCGCTAGAGGAAAGCAGGCTGGACTGAGCAATGATATGATGAAGGAGATGTTGGTGGTCTAAGTTGGAACTGGCTGCAGTCGGTGATGAGGAATTCGTGTTGGGCTTCAAGCTCGTTGGCATAAGAAGGACCTACGCGGTTCCCGATGAAGACCTGGAGGCAAAGATCACCGAGGTCATGGAGGACGAAAGGATCGGCGTATTGATAGTCCATTCAAGCTCCCTGGCCAAAGTTCCAGCTGTTTTCAAGGCAAAATTGGTGGATAGCCCCAAGCCCGTGGTCATATCCGTGGGTGAGGAGGAAGAAGAGGACCTTAGAAGCAAGGTCAAGAGGGCAATTGGCGTTGATTTGTATCAAACTGGATGAGGTGGTATAGTGGAAATGAGAACGAAGGAACCGGAATCGTCGGCTTTGGGACGCGGTGGTGAGATATTCCGGGTCGCGGGACCCGTCGTAACAGCCACTGGCATTGCTCCCAAGATGTACGACGTTGTCCATGTGGGTGAAGAACTATTGATGGGAGAGGTCATAAAGATCGTTGGGGACAAGACGATCATCCAGGTGTACGAGGACACCAGCGGCATCAGGCCGGGTGAGAAGGTCATAGACACTGGCTTGCCCCTGGTGGTAGAGCTCGGACCTGGGTTGCTGGGCAGTATCTACGATGGCGTTCAGAGGCCCCTTCCAGTATTGGTTGAGCAAATGGGAGAGTACATCAGGAGAGGAGTCTCCGCTCCCGGGCTCGACAGGAGCAAGAGATGGAAGTTCGTTCCCACGGCAAGCGTAGGCGAAGATGTCACAGGTGGTCAGATCATAGGAACCGTGCAAGAGGCAAAGAACGTGGAGCACCGGATCATGGTCCCCCCGAGAATAAGTGGGAAGATCTCAAGCATACAAGAAGGCGAGTACACCGTGGAGGACACCGTCTGCACGCTCGACAACGGATCGAAGATAAAACTGATGCAAAAGTGGCCGGTGAGATTGCCGAGGCCGAGCAAGGACAAGCTCATGCCGGATATCCCGCTGATCACTGGGCAGAGGGTCTTGGACATGTTCTTCCCGCTGGCTAAAGGTGGGACTGCTGCCATCCCCGGCGGTTTTGGCACGGGAAAGACGGTCACTGAACATCAGCTGGCGAAGTGGTGCGACTCCGAGATCGTCGTGTACATCGGCTGCGGAGAGAGGGGGAACGAGATGACCGAGGTTCTGTCCGATTTCCCGAAATTGGAGGACCCCAGAACCGGAGCTCCGTTGATGGAAAGGACTGTGCTAATCGCCAACACCAGCAACATGCCGGTCGCTGCCAGGGAAGCATCCGTATACACCGGAATCACGATTGCAGAATACTACAGGGACATGGGCTACGACGTCTCCCTGATGGCGGACAGTACCAGCAGATGGGCCGAGGCGATGAGGGAGATCTCATCCAGACTGGAAGAGATGCCGGGAGAGGAGGGATATCCAGCTTACCTTTCGTCAAAGCTCTCAGAGTTCTACGAGAGGGCTGGTCGCGTCTCAACCCTCAGCGGAAAGGAAGGATCAGTATCGGTCGTTGGTGCGGTCTCACCTCCTGGAGGCGATTTCTCAGAACCGGTCACGCAGGGAACACTGCGTATCGTGAAGGTCTTCTGGGCTCTGGACACAAAGTTGAGGGAAAGAAGACATTTCCCGGCCATCAACTGGCTCACCTCGTACAGCCTGTATAACCAGATAGTGAAGGATTGGTTCGACAAGGAAGTGGATTCCGATTGGTCGTCACTCAGGGAATGGTCGATGGCCACACTGCAGACCGAAGCGGAACTGCAGGAGATTGTCCAGCTGGTTGGTTCCGATGCGCTGCCCGAACAACAGCAACTTACATTGGAGATCGCCAGGATGATCAGGGAATTCGTCCTTCAGCAGAACGCGTTCCACAAGGTTGACACCTACTGCGAGTTGAACAAGCAGTTCCTCCTCCTCAACCAGATAAAGAAGTACTCGGACCTTGCGGAGAAGGCTTTGGCACTGGAGGTTCCGGTAAAGGACATTGCGTATCTCAAATCGAGAGATGAGCTGGCAAAGCTGAAGTTCGAGGAGGACTTCGATGGAAAGCTCAAGGTGATCAGTGAACTGATGGAAAAGGAATTCCGGGACCTGGAGGTGACCTCATGAGCAAGGAATACAGGACGATAACCGAGATCGCCGGTCCGCTGGTCTTCGTGGAGAAGACCGAATGGGTTGGGTATGGAGAACTGGTGGAAGTCGGCTTACCGGATGGCACGACGAAGAGAGGACAGGTTCTGGACACTTCCAAGGACCTGGTCGTGATTCAGATCTTCGAAGGCACCGCGGGCATCGACAAGGCATCCAGCGTCAAGTTCCTAGGAGAGACCGCCAAGCTGAACGTGTCAAAGGACATGCTGGGAAGGATCCTCTCCGGCGGTGGCAATCCGTTGGACGGAGGTCCGCCGGTCATTCCGGAGAAGAGACTCGAGATCGGTGGCGCTGCGATTAATCCCTACGCCAGGGACTCGCCCAAGGAGTTCATTCAGACGGGCATTTCGACCATCGACGGCATGAACACGCTGGTCCGGGGTCAGAAACTACCCATATTCTCTGGATCTGGTCTGCCACACAACGAGATCGCCCTTCAGATCGCAAGACAAGCGAAGGTTCCGGGAAAGGAAGAGGCTTTCGCGGTGGTCTTTGCCGCAATGGGCATCACACATGAGGAAGCACAGATATTCATGAGAGACTTCGAGCGGACCGGAGCGCTCAAAAGAGCTGTTCTGTTCCTGAACCTCGCCGACGATCCTGCGGTCGAACGGTTGATCACGCCGAGAATGGCATTGACGGCCGCCGAATACCTGGCTTTCGAGCATGATTATCACATTCTGGTCATCCTGACCGACCTCACGAACTACTGCGAAGCGTTGAGACAAATCGGAGCGGCAAGAGAAGAGGTTCCTGGAAGACGAGGATATCCCGGTTATATGTACACCGATCTGGCCACAATGTATGAGAGAGCGGGGAAGATCAAAGGCAAGAAGGGTTCGATCACCCAGATCCCGATCCTTACGATGCCGGATGATGACATAACGCACCCCATACCAGATCTCAGCGCATACATTACCGAAGGCCAATTGGTCGTTTCCAGGGAACTGCACAGGAAAGGTATCTATCCGCCTCTGGATGTGTCCCCATCTCTGTCGAGACTGATGGACGCTGGGATAGGACCTGGCCAGACCAGAGAGGACCACAAGCAGGTATCCGACCAGAGCTACGCTGCATACGCTGAAGGAAGGGATCTCAGAGGCCTAGTGGCCATCGTTGGCAAGGAAGCTCTCACGGAAAGGGACAGGAAGCTCCTGGACTTCGCGGACGTCTTCGAGGACAAGCTGGTCCGGCAGGGAAGGGAAGAGGACCGAGACATAGAGAAGACCCTGGAGATTACATGGGACCTGCTCAGCAAAGTGGACGAGAGCATGCTGACCAAGATCGATAGAGAGACCATAGAGAAGTATCACCCGGCGCACAGGAAGAGTGGATAATTGGCATTGAGAGAGTTCAAACCCACAAGATCGGAACTCCTGGAACTCAGGAAGAGGATCAAGCTATCCGAGAAAGGCTACAAGCTGCTGAGGATGAAGAGGGACAGCCTCATTATGGAGTTCTTCAAGGTCCTGGACAAGGCAAAGGAGATTCGAGGGCAGATCACCGAAAAATACAAGACTGCCAGACAGAAGATCGCGGTCGCGGAAGCGATCGAGGGTGCGGTGGGGGTCAAGTCGGCGGCATTGTCGCTCATTGAAGTACCGTCCATGGAACTGACCACCAAGAACGTCATGGGAATCGTTGTCCCGCAGATAAAGGCCAAGAGCGTCAGGAAAAGGCTGGACGAGAGGGGCTACGGGATAATCGAATCATCAGCGCGTATAGATGAGGCGGCAGAAGCCTACGAGGATCTGGTGGAGGACATAATAGTCGCAGCCGAAGCCGAGACCACGATGAGAAAGCTCCTGGACGAGATAGAGAAGACCAAGCGAAGGGTCAATGCTCTGGAATTCAAGATCATACCGGACCTGAAATCGGCAGAGGCGTTCATCAGGTTGAGACTTGAAGAGCTAGAAAGGGAGAATATCTTCAGGCTGAAAATGCTGAAAAAGTCCCAGTCCGCTTAGTCCGCTTCTTCGAACGATAGTTCATCTTCAGTTGGTTGCCAATCCCCGACGCTGTATCTTCTCTTATGTATGAAGAAATCGGCCATATTAGGAAGGTCTCCCAACTCATCCATGGCTCCTGACCAAGACGTGATCAAAGGACCGTACATGGTCTCCATGTCCTGGGAGAAGGCTTCAAGCGACTTCGGCGCCCACCGGGGTTCCTTTCCAGAGAAAATCAATGCTACATAGAAGCCCTCTGCAGACTCCATGATGACCTTCTTATCCTCTTCCAGCTCGAAAGACTTCAGGGTGCCCTTTTCTTCCCTGAAGGTGTCTGCGGTGAAATCTCGAATGACGGTCAACATTCCGGAGAAAAGATCCTCATCTCTGTCTGGTCTGGTCCGCGTGCTCTTGTGGACCCGGAGTTTTCCGTCCTTTCCGATAACGAAGAGATCCTCCAGCACAAAACCCCTGGATGCTCTCCAGTAAAGCAATCCGACCAATCCCAGCAGGATGATACCTATCGACGTCGGCCATATGTACATCTCGACCTGAGGGTTGACAGGAGAGGTGACGCTGACCTCGAATGGGCTGGAGCTCTGAAGCAGACCATCGTTCACGGTTGCCCTGGCATCCCTCGAATCGAAGCTCTCTTCGCAATTGAAAATCAGGAAGTGTCCGGCCACTACCACATATTCAAAGTCAGACTCTATCCAAAGGTCGTCGGTCTTGTTGTCGGAATCAAAGATGTATGAAGTCAGATCGAGCAGCCAGGCCTTGTTCTTCTCGCCACTCTGCCTTGGAATCGGGGAGATGACGGGAGCATCGTTCACAGGGATCACTGTGGCAATGATCGAGTCCTCAACGACCGCAGCGTCCTCGTCAACGGCCCTGAATACAATGATCTGTTGGCCGCTCCAGTTCTCGGATGAAGAGAATGATACCACGTTGTCGATCCCAATTAAGACCTGGACGTAGGACTGGGTCTGGTTGACCGAGAAGGTAAGAGCGTCGCCCTCCAAATCGCTGAAATAATGGTCAAGGTCAAATGCAGACTGAAGAGCCTCATCTTCATTGAAGAACACATCTGGAAGACCTTTGGACACGGGCGGATTGTTGTCTGTCACTCGGACCTCCATGTTATCAGAATCCTGATACTCCCCATCGCTGACGGTAACGGTCACCAGGACCGTCGTCTCAGTCAGATACGTGAACGAGATGGTGGTGCCCTGAATGGTCGAGCAGCCAGGATCCGAGCAGAAGATCGTCAGCTCACTGATCAGATTGTCAACGTCAGAAATGTAGGGTGAGACATCGAAGTCGAATGTGATGCCATAGTGAATCGTTATGTCTGGCAAGCCTCCAATGCTGGGTGGATCGTTGATGGGGAGCACGCTGACGGACACCGGATCGTACGCAACCGCGCCAGAACTGTCCGTAGCGGAGAACATCACCAATTCGTCTCCGAACCAGTTCGCCTCCGGGTGGAGGGAGACCAAACCGTTGGAGTCGATGTCTATTCCCACTCTCTGAGAGAGTGACCCGAAGGTGAGTTCACTGTCGTCCGGATCTTCGAAGTGGTCGTTCAGGTCGAAATGATCGTTGAGGATCTCGTCCTCGTCTATGACAACATCCGGGATTGGGGTGAGAGTGCGGGGAGGGTAGTTGCTGCTCACGATGACCTCCACCACGTCCTGAGCCTGGTCAAGCCCGTCTGAAACCGTGAGGATGACAAGGACTGATTCCCCCACCATGCTCTCTGGGTACTCGTAAGTGACCTCCAGGCCTTGAACTGACGTGTGACCAGGATCGTCTGTGGATATCGTTAGATCTCCAATGGGGTTGTCCACATCATCGACATATGAGGAGTAGTCCTCAGGACTTGGCACATCGAACCTGACAAAGACCTTTTCCGGGGCAAATATCGATGGTCTGTCATTCACAGGGGTGATGTTGACCCAGAGCGACTGCTGGGAGGTTTGGCCACGAGTATCAATCAACCAGAGCGTGACCCCGTTGTTGCCGTTCGCGTCCTGCTTTGTGGAGAATGTGAGAACATGGTTCCCGGGTTGGTCCTCTCCTGCAATCGTGTATAGGGATGAATCATCCCCAGTGACCCTCCACTTGAGTTTGGAATCGTCATCCTCCTGATCGCTGGCGAAGGTAGAAAGGTCCAGCGTCCACGTACCATGGTCCTCGGTCTTCAGCTGGTCTGGCACAACGCCTTGGATCCGCGGTGGATCGTCATTGTCATTCACGTTGACAACGGCCTCACCTGAAATGGAATCCTGGGTTGCCCTGACGTATCCCCCCAACAGCTCCGTGGATTGGGCGGTGAAGTCGGCAATGGTAGGTGTGCTCCCGGTTATGGTGCCTGCGTTCGTTTCCCAAGATGTGGAAGTGAGTGTCAGTGGGTTCCCATCCCCGTCATATCCCTGAGCCGTGAAGACGGTTGACTGGTCGGGCAGGAGGTCCTTGGAAGAGGGGTTTACGGCAATCGAGGCCAGTTGTCCAGCAATCACGGAGAAGAGGTTGGTTTGGTTCGTATGGATTCCGTCAGTTATGCTGACCCGACCCGTTCCGGTTTGAGTGGCCTGGAAGAGGGATGTGGCGTTCGGGCCAGAATCTACAGTGCCAATACCGCCTGATACGGACCAGTTGGGAGTGATAGTAAAGGGGTTGTCCATCGCATCGTAGCCAGTGGCATTGAACCGAAGTTCGTCATCCGCGGTAAGCGTTCCAGGGTCCCACGGATCGATCCCAATTCGGAATATAGAACCTGCTGACACATCGACCGTGGTCCAGTTGGAGATGGTGTCAGCGGTGTTGTTGCAGTAGACCCTCCAGCTCCCGACCTTGCCGGCAGTGTAGCTCCCGAATTGGATTACATTGCCCAGCGGATCGGTCGTTTCCCATTTCTGGGTGAATGTGACGTTACGATGAAGTATATCGTGGCCCCAGGCCGACAGGAAGAGGGTGGTGTTGGCAGTCGTGGACAAGAGCGAATCAGACATGTGGATGTGGTCGAGCGGCCCCGTGTACTCGTAGGTGAGTCTAAACTCAAGCAACTGTGGAGTGAAGGTGGTGTTGGATGTCTTGAGCTCGGCTTTCAGTTTGATGGTGTTGTTTGTGACGAATGAGAGGTTGGCCCCGTCGCCCATGGGGACCCAATTACTGCCAAGGTCAGAGGAGAAGTAGTAGTCTATCTCGGTCTCGGGGAGAATGGTCTCGTTTACCTCAAAGATCTCCCAGGAGTGAATATCTGGTACAGTGAAGTTGTCTGTTTCAACGGTGCCGATTCGAGGGTATTGGTCATAACTCAAGCTGATGTTGGTGAGCATCGGACCCTTGCTGGCGTTTGTGGTGTTGAGGCCGACCCTGTATTGGATGTACCTGTTTGGAGGTGACATGATTGAGTTGGCAAGATGTGTGTCCCAGCCAGACCATGACCCATCGGATGTGTTGCTGGAGTTCCCAGTTCTTGTCATAATGCTGATGTTCGTCTCTGGATCTGGTTGGCCCTCGGTCCAAGCTATGTTCTTCCATAGAGACTGGGACTGCGTGTCATAGGATTCAGACAGATACGTTCCGTTCTTGCGATTATGGGCGATAATTGTGATGTTGTCAAACCTGACGGAATAACTCGTTACCATACGGGTGTTTACCGACAAATGAAGTTGAAGACTAAGATTGTAGCTACCGTCCTTAATCATGAGCCAACTCAGATCTGCAATGATATGACTCGAATAGGGCGGAGTGGTCAGATTCTTTTCCCACGTGAAATTACTTGTCGAATTCATAACCAGAAGAGTGAGGTTGGAATCTACTACGTTCGTACGTTCCTCGATTAGAACATCAAAGCTCAACATGACATTTCCCGGGATGTTTTCAGTCACATTGGCTTTTGCAAAGGTTTGATTTACGTAACCGGTTTCCTCGAAGATCTTCACTCGATATAGTTTGATGTCGTCGATGGAAACGCTCATGTTCACAGAACCACCGATGCCCGTGAACTTGATGGAAATCTCCTTGACCCGCGAGATGTTGCCAGTGAACCCATCCAAATCAAAGACACGCTCACTCCAATCTCCCGAGACCAGTTCCCTGGGAGAGTCCCAACTGACTGTATTCACATCCATCAACGTAAGATGACTCTCGAGATTGCCCCCGTCATAGCCTGTCGCTAGCCACATACTCAACCTGTTGTAGGATGACCAATCCCATTGTGTAGGTGCAGTTCGAATCATACCAGCCCACTTGTCGGGGCTACTGGGTGTCCAGTTGACCCGTATGGATGCACCCCCTTCATGGGGCAGGGAAGTGTTGAGGGATTTCGAGCCACCAGAGGAGTTTCCAATCCAAAACCAGTTAGCCTCGCTGTCCATTCTGTCAAAGAAAAGTGGGAGTTGCACTGGCTCAAAGTGGTGGAGATGTGAGTTGTTCAGAACTCCATCGCGTTCAGCGATGACATTGCCCCCCGTTCCATTGGAATACGTCCAATCCGAATCAGCGCTGAAATCCCCATTCTGGATGAGGTTTGTATCATCATGTTTCAGCGTCAAGTTCCCATCTGGCGTAATCGTGACATTGTCGTCCCAAGAACCGTCCATGAAATCACTCTGATTGCTTTCGGACCATGAGAAGTCGTTGAGGGTGAGATTCGCACTTCCACTTTGGAAGTTGACATTATTCAATGTGTAGTTCCCAGGATCGTCTAATCCCCAAGTGGCGGTTCTCCTCCAGCTACCAACATCAGAGACCACTGGCTCTTGGCCGGAGACAGGCCTGTTTGAGAATCCCGCCATTATGCTCTGCACTACAACGATTAGAACGAGGAGATGGATTGCCTTCCGTGTGAGGTTGGGATCTCTCATGGCTTTTCCCCGAGGCTAGGGAACAGTTCCCCCTTCTTCACACCCCGATGCTGGCTTCAGCCCCAGTAGCTCAAGTCTGCTGTCGTCTTCTCCAATAGGGACATTACCAAGTATACACGCAAATCGACAAGGGAATGCAACCTTTCTCATTAAGCGGGAAATACTTAAAAGTATCGGATAATGGTCTGGCTCAGAAACCAGCGAATATCACTCAGGCTTCACAAAACCCAACTGGGCGTCCAAGGTCATCTCACCCAACTGGTAGAACGCATCCTCCACGTTGTTGCCCTCCTTGGCGCTCGTGTAGATGAACGGGCAATTGAAGGCCTTTGCCAGCTGAAGAACCTCTTTGTCGCCCACCTGCACTGCCTCTTCCAGATCGGTCTTGTTGATCGCGATCAGAAGCGGTATCTTTCCAGCGGTCTTCAGTGTGGAGTCGATCCAATCGTCCAGGTCGTCCAACGTCTTCTCCCGGGTGATGTCCGCCACCCCGAGTATTCCATTGGCGCCGTAGAAATAGGCATCCTTCAGTAGCTCCCTGAATCCTTTTTCCCCCATGATGTCCCATATGGTCATGTCGATCTGAACGTCGAAACCGTGCTCAGGCTTCTTTATCAACATCTCCTTCTTGGAGACCTTCGTACCGACGGTGGTGATGTATCTGTCGTCGAACATGTTAGTAACGTACTGTCTTATCAGACTGGTCTTGCCCACAGCCTTCTCTCCGATGAGGCAAATCTTGCTCTTCACCTTCTTGGTCTGCGCTCCGGATGTCGACACGGATTCTCCACCTTCAGAAAAGTCAGGACCCATCAGGGTATTTCTATAATTCTGAGATACTTAAAAGTATCGAGTGGATTCTCACGGGTGTCTATCACTTCGCCAATCGAGGAGATATACTGGATTCAACAATCCTCTCGCCCATCAACCTGAAAGCTTCCTCGACGTTCTCACCCGTCTTTGCACTGGTGTACAGATAGTGTGCATCGAACGCTCTGGATGCCTGGTCGAGCTCGGTGTCACCGTACATCAGAAGTACCTCGTCCTTGAGATCGACCTTGTTGACAGCGAAGATCACCGGGATGTTCCCGACCACCTTGAAAACGGACTGGACCCAATCATCCAGTTCTTTCAGCGTATCATACCGAGTTATGTCGCACACCGCCAGTACCCCTCGGGTCCCAACGAAGAAAGCTTCTTTCACCAGGTCCCTGAACCCCTTCTCTCCCATAATGTCCCAGATGGTCATGTCCATTCCGACGCGCATACCGTTGTTGGGCACATCGAACTCCATCTTCTTCTTGGACACCTTCGCACCAAGAGTCGTAATGTACTTGTCGTCAAAATCGTCGAGAACGTACCGCCTTATGAGTGAGGTCTTACCCACTGCAGCCTCTCCAACGAGACAAATCTTCGCCTTTACCTTTTCGAGTTCGCTCACGATAGTCACACTCGCAAGTCCAACGCTGGCAGTATGGGAATTCCAGCCTTCCGTTTCTACTTAAAAGTGTTGCCTCAATTCTCAAAAAGAGTTTTAACACGTGCCCCCATACGGGTGCGATGAAGAGGGACACGAGGCTGGTTTTGGCCCTTGATGTCACCAAGAGAAGCCAGGCCATCCACATCGCCGATGAGGTTTCTGAGTACCTTGACGCGATAAAGGTGAACTATCCTCTCGCCCTATCTTGCGGCATGGAGATCATCACCGAACTGGCAGAGAGAAAGGACGTGATATGCGATTTCAAGGTCGCGGACATCCCCAACATCAACAGGTTGATCGTAGAGCAGGTGTTCGGACACGGTGCCAGCGGGGTCATAGTGCAGGGTTTCGTGGGCGAGGACTCGGTGAAAGCGTGCGTTGATGCGGCCAAGGGCGACGTCTTCGTGGTGACCGAGATGAGCCATCCTGGAGGGCAGGCGTACACAGCACCTATAGCGGATCAGTTGGCACGTCTGGCAGTGGACGCGGGCGCATCGGGGATCATCGCTCCGGCGACAAGGCCCGAGAGGGTGAAGGTGTTGAGAGAGATAGTGGGAGATCTGACCATCCTGTCACCGGGCGTGGGCGCGCAGGGAGGGACCCCGGCCGCAACCATTGAGGCGGGAGCAGACTACTGCATAGTGGGAAGGTCGATATACAATTCTCCGGACCCAAGTGGCTCCGCCAAAAAGATAGTAGAGGAAATTAGAAGCGTGCGGGGTGTTTTGGGCTAGCAGTATGAAAACTCACTCATGCATGGGTGAGAGGTTGAACCAGAATCTTCCGGTTCTTACATGAGATTCGATAGAAGCGTAAGGCTTTCCCGTTCTTGGTAAACAACGTCAGGATTTGCTCAATGATTCCCTTGGTCTCGAGCATACGTACTCTTTCGTAGCATGTGGCTATGGGTATATCGTAGATCCTGCCTAGTTCCCTAGGGCATTTTGGAGAGATGGAGAGACCCATGAGTATTTTCTTGGTATAGTCGTCTTCTATCTTTGGCACTCTTCTAACTCCTCGTAAATTGATTAACCTGGGGGGGTCTATACGTTTCGTCAAGATTATCTACAATGATTATCGAAATTCGGAATATGGCTCGGGGGTCTAAGCAAACATAATATAATCGGTCTGACTTAGGTAAAATCGGTACGATATGATTCAGATTCGATTCCACGGACGGGGAGGCCAGGGTTCCGTGGTTGCCTCTCAAATCCTTGTGGAAGCGGCTTTTAGGGAAGGCAAATATGTCCAGGCCTTTCCCTATTTTGGCGTTGAGAGAAGGGGCGCTCCTGTGACCGCTTTCGCCAAGGTTGACGACAATCCTATCAGGGACAGGTCCGAGATCTACACGCCTGATTACGTCCTGGTCTTGGATCCTTCTCTGGTAACGGTAGTGAACGTGATCGAGGGACTGAAGGAAGACGGCATGGTCCTGGTGAACACTGAGAAATCCCCTGATGAACTGGAGCTTGGTGAGGTCAGGAAGGTAGCAACGGTGGATGGCACCAGCATCGCTATCGAACATGGCTTGGGTAGCAAGACAGCCCCAATAGTGAACAGCGCCATCCTCGGGGCCTTCGCGAAGGTCTCCGGACTCGTGAGCTTGGATTCTCTGATCGACAGCATTCTCGAGTCCGCACCTGCCAAGAAAAAGGAGAACGCCGCGGCTGCCAAGGACGCTTACGAAAAGGTGGAGGTGAGATCATCTCAGTGAAGAAGAGATGGGACCCCAAGAGCTACAAAGACCTTCCTTACACACCAATCATGGACAGGCCCACGACCCACAACAAGACCGGAGTGTGGAGGACGTTCAGACCGATCATAGATTATGAGAAGTGCACCAAGTGCTACATATGCTGGAAGTTCTGTCCGGACGCTGCCATCATAATAGTGGAAGAGGAAGACAGAAAGGTCGAGATTGACTATGACCACTGCAAGGGCTGCGCGGTATGCGCCGAGGAATGTCCGGTCAAGTGCATCAAGATGGAAAGGGAGAGATAGCCATGGTGAAGAAGGTCATAACTGGCAATTACTCACTGGCTTACGGCTGCAAGCTGTGCAGAGCGGAGGTCGTCGCTGCCTATCCAATAACTCCCCAAACCACGGTGGTCGAGAAGCTCGCCGAGTTCGTCGCCAACAACGAGATGGACACACAATATGTCAAGGTCGAGAGCGAGCACAGCGCCATGGCGGCCTGTATCTCGGCTTCCCTGGCAGGGGCGCGGACATTCACGGCAACGTCCGCTCACGGCTTGACTCTCATGCATGAGGTCCTCATCTGGGCCTCAGGATCAAGGACGCCCATAGTCATGGGGAACATCAACCGGGCAATGGCACCCCCCTGGAGCGTGTGGGCGGACCATCTGGATAGCGTGGCTCAGAGGGATACGGGTTGGATGCAGATATATGCCGAGACCAACCAAGAGGTTCTGGACTCGATCATCCAGGCCTATAAGATCTCCGAGGACCATGACGTACTACTTCCCAGCATGATAATGGAGGATGCGTTCTTCCTCTCGCACACGACAGAGGCCGTGGACATACCCGAACAAGCCGACGTGGACGCTTTCCTTCCGCCTTACGATCCCCCTGAGAAGCTCGATGTGGACGATCCCAAAGGTTTCTGTTCCCTCGTAATGCCCGACTGGTACATGGAGTTCAGATATCTGATGTACGAGGCCTGGAACAAGGCCAAGAAGGTCATCTATGACGTGGTGGAGGAATTCGAGCAGAAGTTCGGCAGGAACCACGGAGCACTTCTTGACAATTACAGATGCGATGATGCTGATGTCGTTCTAATCGCTGCAGGAACTTCGGCCGCCACGGCAAGAGAGGTCGTCGATGAGTACAGAGAACAGGGAAAGAAGGTAGGTCTGGCTCGAATGAGGTTCTTCCGACCGTTCCCAGCGGACGAGTTGAGATCTTTGGCGAAGGAAGTGGATTCCATAGGAGTCTTGGACCGGAGCTTCACCTTCGCACACGGAGGGGCCTTCTACACCGAGGTCGCCGGTGCTTTATACAATTCACCCAGCAAGCCGATGCTGAAGAACTACATCGCAGGTCTCGGAGGTAGGGACATCACTCCCGCAACTCTGAGGGGCCTGTACGATGAGTTACTTCAGATGAAGGAGAACGGACCCGGCCAGGAGATAGAGTGGGTCGATCTCAAGGATGGTGCGCCACATGGGGAGGTGCCCTGATGGGAAAAACGACCATCCCAGAAGAGGAACTGATGCATCCGGGCCACATTGCGTGTCTGGGCTGCGGCGGAGGCCTCGCAATGCGATACATGCTCAAGGCACTGGGAAGGAGGACCATAGTCAGTGTTCCCGCTTGCTGCTGGGCGATAATGCACGGAAAACATCCCAGTTTTGCTTTGGACGTACCCCTTGTAAATACGGCATTCGAAGTGACTGGTGCATCCATCTCAGGGATCAGAGCGGCATTGGATGCAAAAGGGATAAAGGACGTCAACGTGGTCGGTTTCGCCGGAGATGGAGGAACTGTGGACATCGGGATACAAGCGCTTTCAGGTGCTGTGGAGAGGAACACCGACATCTTCTACGTGATGTACGACAACGAGGCATACATGAACACCGGCATACAGAGAAGCGGAGCCACGCCGGAGGGTGCGTGGACGACAACCACCCCCGTAGGTACGACCGGGGACTGGAAGAAAGGCCCCAAGAAGAACATGGTTGAGATCATGGTGGCACATGACATTCCGTACACCGCAACAGTGAACGTCGCCTTTCCAGAGGACTTTGTGAAGAAGATCGCCAAAGGTAAGGACATCGTGGGCCCCAAGTTCTATCATGCGTTCGCGCCGTGTCCCACTGGATGGAGGCATCCTCCAGAACACATGGTCAAGATCGCGAAGATGGCAGTGGACTCCAACCTTTTCCCGCTGTTCGAGGTGGAGAAGGGTAAGTACAGGATCACCAGGAAGCCCAAGAAGAAGATACCGGTAAAGGATTATCTGAGACTTCAAGGCAGATTCAGACATCTTCCTGAGGATGTTATTGAAAAGATCCAGAGAGGTGCCGACAGGAACTGGGAACTGCTCCTGAGGAAGGAAGAGTTTACCGCGGACTTCTGATTATCCCCACGCCAAGGACAGAATCCAGAAAACCTTATTATGAATCCTTCCATACAATCAATCGATCCCTATGATGAAGGTCGATTTCGAATCAGTCGCGAAGAAGATCGTGAACAAGTGCATGCGAGTGAAGGAAGGAGAGGTCATTGTTGTGAGGGGGGGCATACACAATTTCGAGCTCGCCGAGAAGATCGCCGTGAATGTTAGGAAGAAAGGAGCGTTCGTGCTGTTCCAGACCTATTCGGATGAGCTGACAAGAAGAATGTATCAAGAGGTCCCGATTAAGTACTTGAAGAAGACCCCGAAGTTCTGGCTGAACTGGTATGAGGACATTGACGGGGCGATATCCATCGACCCGACCTGCGATCCGAGGAGCCTTTCGGCGGTATCCGAGAACAGGATGGGTGCGGCCAGGGAAGGATCGAGAAAGGTCCAGGACAAGTTCATCAAGGAGGAGATCAGATGGACGGGGATGGGCTATCCGACCAAAGAGCTGGCGGCCACATTTGGCGTACCATACGCCGAATTCTGGGATATGTTCTGGTCCGCGGTCAACGTCAATTATGACAAGCTCTACGAAAGGGGGAAGACCATAGCCAGAGCGTTCAAGGGCGCAGACAAGGTCCACCTGACATCCAAGAAAGGCACTGACCTTACCTTCTCAGTGAAGAACAGGAAGCCGCTGATAGATGATGGGGTCATCTCGCCGGAGGATATCAGGAACAAGGACGTGGGCAACAACCTCCCGTGTGGAGAAGTGTTCTTCCCACCCGTGGAGACCTCGGCAAATGGAAGAGCCGTGTTCGACCTGGCCTTCAGAAAGGGTAAGAGGATTGAGGACATAAATGTGACCTTCAAGAAAGGAAGGATAGTCAAAGCCAAGGCCAAAAAGAACGAGAAACTCTTCAAGGAGGTCCTCAAGAACTCACAGGGAGACAAGGACAGGATTGGGGAGTTCGGCATCGGCATCAATCCCAAGGTCAAGAAGGCGATCGGCTATGTCATAACCGATGAGAAGATAATCGGCACCATCCACATCGCGGTCGGAGAGAACAGGATGTTTGGCGGGAAGAACGAATCCACCTTGCACTGGGACATGGTCATGATGAAACCTGACATCGAGGTGGACGGAAAGAGAATAATGTCCAATGGTAAGTTCCTGATTTGAGTGTCATGAAGGAAGGCGTTGGTAGAGCCCTGAGAAGGGTGATTGGAAGGGATGATGTACTTTCCAGAATAAAACCCAGAGAGGGTGGGGTCTCCATCTTGATGAACGAAAAGCGGAGGGAGATCCTCCAGCATCTGATGGAGAACCCATTGACACACCTTAGAGAACTGGCAAGGAAGACGGAAACACCTGTCGGCACGGCTGATTGGCACTTGAAGATACTCACTCAAGAGCACATAGTCTCGACCTTTGAGGACAGGAACCGATGCCACTACTACCCCACGGGTTGGATAGAGAGCGGAGATCTGGCGTGCTTGAGCGCTCTCCAGGACGGGACCACCAAGGACATCTACTTCCTAGTCGTGAAGAACAAAGGACTGAGCCAGACGGACATTGCGAGAAAGATGGGCAAGTATCAGCAATATGTGCAACCACACCTGGCTGCCTTGGAGCGTCACGGATTCCTCACTGCGGTGGCCTCAGGAAGGAAGAAGGTCTATCAAGTGGGGGACAAGGCGGCAGATCTTGAACAGAAATATGTGGATAGGTCCTCCGGCTATCTGGACAGGGTCCTGGAAATGCTCCGCGGTGATGGCCTCAACCCCCATATCCAGGGAAGGTCAAGGGCGGTCCTGAAAGTGAAGATTGATGACGGCCAGAACATATTCCATCTTAGAATAAGGGCAAACCCGGTCAAAACGATTCTGAGGAAATGAGACTATTCAGTGGACCTGGACTTCGGTGTTGAGAACTCAGTGTATCCGCACCGGCCACAGGCAACGCGGTCCTTGTGTTTTGCCAGGAATATCCCTGGTCCGCACTTGGGACATTCATCCCTCAGTCGGACAAGTTTGTCGTCCTTGACCTCGTACAGATGCCTCTTGGATTTCTCGCCTTCTGCCATGTTCACTCACCTTTTTCCTCGGCTTCTGGGGCCTCTTTGGGCTCTTCCTTCCCGGCCTCTGGCTCCTCTTCGGGTTTCTCCTCGGGCTCTCCGGCAGGTGCCTCCTCCTCAGCTTTTACCGGCTTGTAGGCTCCCACCTTCTTCACTTTCTTCTTCGCTTCGAGTTCGATGAGCTTGTTCCTTCCCAGAATGTGCTTTCTTTCGAAGGCCAGTGCGTCCTCTTTTGAATCGTAAATCTTGGCATAACCAAGAGCGTGAGTGGTCCCGAACTGGGAGTCCATATGGTCTATGACGACCCGGTCCTTGGGCGCCTTGGCGAGTTTGGCTATCTCCTCTTTGATGGTCTCCCTTTGAGGGGTTCCCTCTCCGTGATGTACCACCTTGAACTGGATTTCAATCCTCTTCAGTAACGGATTCTCCTTCCTGGAAATTATCTCAGCTTGCATTGCTCTCCCTCATTCTCTCAAGAATCTTCCTTACATAATCCTTTGCACCGTCATCAACCTCAACCAGCACGAGACCCTGATCCGGAAGCCCATAGGCCACCTGCGACCCGTTCCGGGCGAGACTTATGCACGGTAGCGTTGCCAGATCCTCCTCTCCGTCCACCTCTATCCTGACCTTCTTCTCAGAAAGGAGAGACTCGGATATGGCAGACCAAAGCTCCTTTGTGATCGTCCCGGCAGGATTATGAACCTTGATCGTCGCCTCGGAGACGCTCTCGAACTTTGGCTCCAGTTGCGGATTGGGTTCCCTTTTGATCTGGTAGTCCACTATGAAAACGTCCGGGATTATGTTCTCCTCGACGAACGTCAGCGTGCACTGGTCCCCGATTGTATACAACTTCTCCCCATCCTTCAAAGCACCAATGGCCATCTTTCCGGGCATTATGTCACCAAGCGGTTCTCGAAGCTCTTGCCGGAGTTCAACGGGAAGGAAGAGATCGGTACTCAGACTACCGGACCCGAAGCGCGTATTCTCCATCGACATCTATGCCCATCCTCTTGGCGATCTCCGATTTCGGGGCATCTATGATTACTACATAGCCCTGCCAGTCCTTGGAGGTCTTGTTCCCGCAGTGGGAGCATTTATCGTCATCGGTTATCTTTGAACATTGGCTACAAGCCTTAGGATTCTTGACTGCCATGATCTCACTTCTTCTTTTTCTTCTTCTTCTTCTTCTTGGGTTTGGGCGCTTCTGTCTTCTCTTTCTCTTCTTTCATCCAGTCCAGCTTCCCCAAGCCTGGCTGTCTCATTGTCAGGCCAATCTTGCTCTCTCGCGGGTTCCTCTCATTGATGCTGATTGCGACTATCCTTGTCCTCACCCTGTCTCCGACTCTCAGGTCCTTTCTCGTGTCCTTTCCTATCAACCGCCCACCGTCAACATCCACATCCACGCGGTCGTCCATGATCTGGCTGATGTGCAGAAGACCGTCCAGAGGGCCGAACCTGACGAAAGCCCCGAACTTCAGGACCTCGCATATCTCGCCTTCCACGACTTCCTGCAACACAGGTCTGAAGACTATGGCGTCGAAGCTGACCCTCTGATACACGGCACCGTCACCGTGGACTATTCTGCCGTCGCCTATCCTCTCGATGTCGCTGGTGATGAGAATGAGATTCTTCTCAGCGTCCATTCTTCCTTCCAATGATTCCCGGGTCAGTTCTCGCGTGAGCTGATCCAAGTCCTCGTCCAACCTCTCTGGAGGTATGCGGACAACATCTTCTCTCCTTGCTTTCAGATACATCTATATGACGACCTTCTGTCTGGAATGAGCAATCTCTTATTTGGTCTTTTTCCGTTTCCCTATATAAAGAGGGGTGCCAACACCAGTGTAATGGTACTGAGCAGTTTGATCACGATGTGCAGTGAAGGGCCAGCCGTGTCCTTGAACGGATCGCCCACGGTATCGCCAATAACAGAGGCTTTGTGGGGGTCCGACCCTTTTCCTCCGTGGTGTCCGTCCTCAATGTACTTCTTGGCGTTGTCCCAGGCACCGCCCACGTTGTTCAGCACCAGGGCCAGTACGACTCCGACTATTGTCCCTATCATGAGCGTAGCACCAAGCGCTTCGGCCCTCAGCAACAGTCCGACCGCAATGGGGGTGGTAATCGCGATCATCCCGGGAAGAACCATCGCTTTGAGCGCTCCACGGGTTGTGATGTCCACGCAACGTGCGTAATCGGGTTTCTGAGTGCCTTCCATGATGCCGGGCATCTCCTTGAACTGCCTTCTGACCTCCTCTATTATTTTGCCAGCTACCTTTCCAACGGCCCTGATCGCGAATGCGCTGAAGAGGAAGATCATCATAGCACCGATCATGGCACCTACGAAGACGACTGGCTTGGCCAGATCAACAGAGGTGAGGTGGGCCTCGGTCATGTAGGCCGAGAACAACAGGAACGCCGCCAGGGCTGCGCTGCCCACGGCATAACCTTTGGTCAGGGCCTTCGTTGTGTTACCGGAGGCATCCAGTTTGGCGGTGATGTACTTTGCCTCCTCGGGTGAATCGCCGGACATCTCGTTGATTCCTCCGGCGTTATCGGTGATTGGCCCGTAAGTGTCCATGGCCAGGATATATGCGCATGTTGCCAGCATACCCATTGTTGCCATCGCGGTTCCGTACAGTCCTGCATTGAATGGGTTCAAGCCCGCGGCTTCTCCACCGGCCTGCCCCAAGAAGAAGGCCCCGAGCAATGCGGAGGAGATCACGAGTATGGGTGCGAATACGGTCTCCAGTCCATATGAGAAACCCGAAAGGATGTTTGTAGCTGGACCAGTCTCAGAAGCCTTGGCGATCTCCTGAACAGGCTTGAACCTGGCCTCGGTGTAATACTGGGTGATGAAAACGAAGGCGATGCTGGTAAGGATGCCAATTACCCCGCAGCCAGCGTAATAGAGCCAAGCGTCTCCGAGCATGAAATAGGTCGCTATCCCGAAGAATAGTGCTGAAAGGAAGGATGCGACGTAGTACCCTCTATTCAATGGTTTCATGGGAACCTCGTCCTCCTTCGCCTTGACGAATGCCACTCCGACCATGCACGCCAGGAGTCCAAAGGCTCGAGCGACAAGCGGGAATATGATTCCGTTGATTCCGAATACTGGATAGAGAGCGATTCCCAGGATCATGGCGCCGATGTTCTCGGCAGCAGTGCTTTCGAACAGATCGGCACCTCTGCCAGCGCAATCTCCAACATTATCCCCAACCAGGTCTGCAATAACGGCTGCATTGCGGGGATCGTCCTCGGGAATGCCGGCCTCCACCTTTCCGACCAGATCAGCGCCAACATCAGCCGCCTTGGTGTATATACCGCCACCCAACTGAGCGAAAAGGGCTACCAGACTGGCGCCGAAACCGAATCCGACGATTATCAACGGGGTCAATCTCGGATCCTGGCCGTAACCAAAGATGAAGTAGATAAGCATGACACCAAGCAAACTGAGAGCCACAATTGAGAACCCTGAAACGGAACCGCCCCACATCGCGACCCTCAGGGACTCGTCGTAGCTCCTTCTCGAAGCGGATGCGCATCGAATGTTGGCACGGATGGCCATGTGCATGCCGATATAGCCTGACACTGCAGAGAACAGCGCTCCCATCAGGAACGCAGAAGATGTCATTATGCCGAACGTCCAGCCGTCCAGACCGTAGTACTCGGTGATCGCGAACCCCATGGCAACTGCAAAGACAACCGCAAAGACGACTGTGATTATCAGAATCGTCTTGTATTGGGTATTCAAGAAGGCTTTGGCACCCTCCTGGATCGCGTCAGAGATCTCCCTCATTTTCTCTGTACCCTGGTCGAAACTCATGACCTTTCGTATCATGTAAATGGCGAATCCCAGTCCTACCACGCCACCGATTAGGATCATCCAAACAAGCAAGGAGCCCTCGGAGGGTTTCTTGATCGTCCCGTCGAAGTACACGCCAGCGAAATCCCTGATCTCAAGAGTGTCCCCCTCAATGAAGTCCTCATCCATCACCAGGATCTCGCACTGGTCTGGGTCCAGAACGAGATTCTGGGGGCCGTAGATTATGCTTACTCCTTTCAAGACCTCCAGGTCCTGGAGGGTCCTGGTGGATTCCCCTTTGTTGCAGAACTTGATAGTCACCGTGTCTCCATCCACAGGTTCCTCAATCATAAGATCGCCCTTGAAGAACTCGACCTCCAGTTCTCCCTGAGCCAAGGCTGTCTGCGCCCCCATTTGGAGCGCCACAGAGAAGGCCACCATGAGTCCCAGGAATAGGACTGCGGCCCGATATTTCGTTCCAGATGAACCAATCACACTCATTCAGTCACCCTTTATTAGCCAGCGTTGCCGATGGGTCTGTCATAGATAACGCTTTCGCTTATAAATCATTTCAAAATCGAAGACGATAGTAGGCTTAGAATCGTCATCAGTATTGAATGCAAAAGGATTTTATGTCTTCCATGAATTACTATGTCCAATGGCTCTGGGATCGGATGCGGAGGCACTCGCTTTTGAGACTGCGGTGTACGAGAGTATGGTCTTGAGAGCCGAAGCCGCTGGGGAGATGGTCCAGGCGCAGAAGCACCTGGCGAAGGCCAGGGAGTATGAGAGCAGAGCGGCCAAGATCCTCGTGAGAAAGGCGGTCTATGAGGAAGAAATGGCGCGTCTGAATGCCAGGAGCAGGCTTTTCAAGTCCAGAGCGCATGAGTATGACAAGTATCACCAGGAAGAGGGTGTGGGTTCTTTCAAGAACGCGGCTGAGTCCAGACACATCAAATCTAGAACATTGAGCAAACAGGCTAGGATGCGCGAGAGACAGATAAAGGTCATCGACGGGAAGGCAAATGAGATTCTGAAACAAGCGGAGGAGCACAGCACGTTGAGGAGGGAGCACGAGTCAGAGGCCAGAAGGCTGGAGGGAGAAGCGGTCAACATCCAGAGATGATCTCAGGCCCCGAACTTCTCGGACCGGTTGGACAGGTTCATCAGAATAGGCATAAGATCGGAGCCCCTGATCCTGCCCAGAGAACCTTTGGCGACCGCCATCTCATCGTAAGAGGTCACATCATCCACGCGAATGTCCTTTCCGTAGATCATGAGAGGAACAGGGTCACCGGCATGGTCCCTGACAGATACTGGAGTGGTGTGATCAGAGGTTACAGCCATTACTACGTCATCTGGAATCTCTTTTCTGATTATGGACATCATCTGGTCGAGCCTCTGAACTACCTTCACCTTCCCATCTGCATCTCCGTCATGGCCGCAAATGTCCCCTGCTTTTACGTTCAAAAAGACGAGGTCGTATGATTCCAGTGCCCTGATGGCCGCTTGGCCTTTGGCGATCATATCGGTGTCCAATCCGCCGGTGGCTCCAGGAACGTCTATGGTGTCCATCCCGGCCATCTTGCATATTCCTTTGACCAGGGTCACACCCCCGACAACCGCACTTCTGAGGCCGAACTTCTCTTCCAGTGACTGAATGTTGGGATACACGCCGGCTCCCCGAGGCATGATTATGTTGGCAGGAAGGTCTCCGTTCTCCAGCCTCTTCTTGTTGACGTCGTGGTTCTCCAGTATCTTCCTGGACTTCTCTACGAACTCATTGACGATGTCAGCCGTCCTTGAGGCTTCTGGCTCCAGAGGCTGACACTTCAGGTATCTGACACCGACCTTGTGTGGGTCGACATCGGTTACCTTCGGAGAAAGCCCTTCTCCCCTCAGAATCAGAACCGCACGATGTTCGGTCCCTTCCTTGAAAGTTATGTCGGCTCCCTCGATTGGCAGACCGTCCAAGTCACTGGCAATCTCTGAAGTTCCTTCTTTGATCCTCCCGGCCCTTCTGTCCCTTACAAGTCCTTCTTGGTCGATCGTGCCGAAATTGCACCTGAACGCGACATCCCCCGGCTCAAGGGAAAGCCCGACTCCAGCAGCTTCGAAGGGCCCCCTACCGGTGTACACCTTGTGCGGATCGTAGCCGAGTATGGCCAGGTGGGATGTGTCGCTCCCGGGTCGTATCCCCGGCGCTATTGGGTCCATCAGGCCACACATTCCATTCTCGGCGAACCAGTTCAGGTTGGGCCTTTCTGCGACCTGGAGAGGGGTCTTGTTCCCGAGGTCGGCCACGGGCCTGTCAGCCAAGCCGTCCAGTATGATCATAAGTATCTTCTTTGGAGGCACATTCGAGAGTAAAACCTCCCTTCTTATATGTCTTTCCGCACCAGAAAAAGTTTAAGCAGAGATTCAGGTATTCCACCGCCATGCAAGACATCGCCGGGGAGATAGCCCGGCTGAAGGGGGAGCAGGACGCTATACTCCTGGCGCATAACTACCAGAGGCCGGAGATCCAGGATGTGGCAGACTTTTTGGGGGATTCTCTCGGCCTTGCGATGGAAGCGTCCAAGGTTGACAGTAAGAACATAATCTTCTGCGGTGTGGACTTCATGGCGGAGTCCGCGAAGATACTGAACCCGGACAAGAAGGTGGTACATCCCATCGTTCCTCCGCATCTGATCGCAAAATGCCCAATGGCAGCAATGGCCGATAGGGAAACGGTACTGGCATTCAAGAACGAACATCCTGGGGCCGCCGTGGTCTCGTACGTCAATACCACCGCTGAGGTGAAAGCGGTCAGCGATTATTGTTGCACATCATCCAACGCCGTGAAGATCGTCTCCAGAGTGCCGGAGGACAAGGTCATTTTCGTACCAGACGAACACCTGGGCAATTGGGTGAAGAGATCGGTCAAGGACAAGGAGATAATCCTCTGGCCTGGTTACTGCAGGACCCACGTTCGGATAACGAAAGAGGACATTCTGGACCTGAAGGAGGATCACCCTGAGGCGATCATAATAGTCCACCCTGAATGCACCAGCGAAGTGGTGGACATCGCAGACGAGGTCTTTTCGACCGAGGGAATGGTCAAATACGTGAAGTCCTCGGACTCAAGAGAGTTCATTGTCGGAACGGAACGGGAATTGGGTCATCGTTTGAGAAAGGCACACCCAGACAAGCAGTTCTACTTCGGAAAGAGAGCGGTCTGTCCCAACATGAAGCAGATACGAATCGAGAATGTCCTTGAATCATTGAGAAATCTCAGCCCAGCCATTGAACTTGACGATGAAACGATGCGTCTGGCGAAAATACCATTGCAGAGGATGGTGGATATCGGAAGGGGCGATTAGAGCGACCGGAGGCTCTCCTTGAGCTCTTCCAGTTCCTGTGCGCTTTTGGCAAGTTGCTTCTCCTTCTCCAGAAGCCTCTGTTCCTTCTGAGCAAGCTCCCTCTCCTTCTGGACGAGCTCTTTTTCCAGCTTCTCCTTGGTCCGCTTCTCTTTTGCTGTGGCCCTGATTTCTCTCTTCTTCAGCTTCTTCTCAAGGGCGGACAGCCTTTCTTGCGTCTCACCCAGCTCATCCTTCTCCTTTTCGATCTCGACCAGGCCAATCCTCAGTCCAGAAGCCCTGTCAGTTAGGTCCTTCTCCCTGGCCCCTAGGGTCTCCTCCAGCTGGGAGAGTTCCTTCTCCTGGGAAGTGAGTGAGGTTTCTTTGCTCTTGAGCTTCTTTTCCTTCTTATTCAGGTCCTTGGATTCCTTCTCTGCACGCTCTCTGGACATCTCTGTCCGTTTGGCCAGCTCATCCTCGGTCAATCGAAGCGAACTCGCCGTCTTCTCCAGTTTCTTCTCCAAGGACATCATTTCCTTCTTCTTCACGAGGAGGTTCTTCTCCAGTTCTTCCAGCTCGCGTTCTCTTGAAACTAATTCCCCGTCGAATTCATCTAAGGACCTCCCCCTGGATTCCAGATCTTTGGCCTTCTCTTCGGCGGTTGCCTTCTTGTCCTCCAGGCCATTCTTGATGACCGAGAACTTCTCCTCCAGTTCGATCTCCTTCATGGCAAGTCGATGATCCTTCTTCTCGGACGATCCTTCCCGCGCCTCCAGGTCCTTTGAGACCGCCGCCAACTCGAACTCAAATCTGTCAAGTTCTGACCGCCTCTTTTTGAGCTCCCTCTCCATCTGGTTCGCGATCTTGGTCCTCTTCTTCGCCTCGGCCAACTGCTTCTTCGCCCGGGAGCTCCTGCTCTTGAGCTCCTCCTCCAATTCAATGAGTGACTTTGACCTGTTCTCCACCTTCTGGTACCAGGCTGCGTTCTGGACCTTCTTCATATCCAGTTCTTTCTTGGTGGCATCCAGCTCCTTTCTATCGTCCTCCAGGGCCCTGAACTTCCGTTCGAACTCCTTCTCCCTCTTCTGGAGCTTCTTCTCCGAGCTCCTGAGATCCCTCTCCCTCTCCTTCATATCCGAGTCGATGTTGTCAAGAGACATCTTTTCGGCAACCAGCTTGTCCATCTCGGACCGGAGCCCTTTACCTTCGGATTTGGCATCCTTTTCCAGAGACCTGATCTCATTCTCCCTGTTCTTGAGGGCGTTATCCAGATCCTTCAATCTGGAATGAAGTGACTCGAGCTCCTTTGCCCTTTGGTCCGCAGACTCCTCCTTCTTCTCCAGCTCGGCCTCCTTCTCCTTGAGGAGTGTTTGATCCTCATCCATCTCATGCTTCTCGGATTCCTGCTTGTCCTTGAGCTTCTCTAGGGTTCCTTCCATTCTGGCCAGTTCCTTCTCCCTGTGGATTGCTTCCTCGGCCCTCTTCTCGAAGAGCTTTCTGGCCTCGGAGATCCGACCGGTCTCATTGGACAGTTCCTTCCATATGTTGTTCAGTTCGGTCCTCTCCCGATTGAGGAGTTGTTTCTCGTTCTCTCTCTGCTCCTCTATTGCCGCCAGTGCCGTTTCCATACCGCTGAGTTCCCTTTCCTTTCCCAGAAGTTCCTTCTCTTTTGCCTGGAGTCTCAGACCGAAATCCTTGAGCTCCTCCCTCTCTTTGCTGAGTTTGATCTGTTCCAGCTTCTTCTCGGCTTCGGACAGGGCCTGCTCCTTCTCCCTCTGGACGCTGATCTGGCTCATCAGTTCTAGGCTCTTGTCCTTGACCGTCTGCATCTCCTCCCGGAGATGTCGAAGTTCCTCTTCCTGCTGTTGATACTTCCTCTGTTCCTGCTCGAACCTGATCTTCTGGCCCTGCAATGCCTCAAGGTCTGCAGTGGCCTTGTCCGCACGGACCTCCCTCTCCTCGAGCTCCCTGAGGTGTTCCTCCCTTCGCCTCCGCTCCTCGGACTCAACTTCGGTCAAAAGAGAGACCATGTTTGGCAGATCCGAAACCGCAGCATCAGGGTGATTGCCAGCAAGATGTGGGATGCTTATCATGGAGGATTTGTAATCATACGAATGGACCTCCAGAACGCAGTCTTCGTCCAGAGAATCCCGCAGGATCTCCCTGATTGAATCAACACCCAGCAGATACGAATCCGACTTGTGGTCGGCCATCACCGCTGATCCTTTGTGGAATACCATCATGCCCTCGGACCGAACATCGTCCCGAAACAGGCTGGTCCTGATGAAGCCGGTCAGATTGTGCTGGTTCAGGCTGTCAAGTAGACTGACAAGCACGTCTCTTCCTCCGAAAAGGGATTCGACCGTTTTGCCCGGCGGGAGTTCCATCAATTCGCGACTATCGGCTCATTTCTCATAAAGATTTCGTGACAAAGTGCCAACTTGATACTCTGATGCCTGCTGGGAGGCTTGACAAGCCTTATAATCGAGGAGTTGCATTCTGAGAACGTCTGTGATGAGAAGAGGGTTAGATGACCTTCGGGGATGATTAGCCCTATGAGTGCTGAGACACATTGAAAGCTGTGGCTGGAAAGGATTTTAGGGATTGAAATAGAGGAGGACTGGCTGGTCTTGTGCTTGACCAGCCTTGATGTGCATTGACCAATTCCCAGAAATCCTACTCTTCAGGAGGATATCCTTCCGGAGGTGTCTCCGGGGGAGTTTCCTCTGGAGGTGTCTCTGGCTGCGGTTCCTCGGGGTACTGCTCTGGCTGTGGTTCCTGTGGTGGATATTGCTCTGGCGGGGCCTCCTGGTATGGGGGCTGTTCCGCAGGTGCCTCCTGGTAGGGAGGTGCCTGTCCTTCTGGAACCTGTGCCGTCGCATACTCGGGCGGTGCTTCCTCTGGGGCTGGCTTCTTCCTCTTGGCCAACATGAGCACCAGTATCAACACAACCACGATTATGATTATGATGAGCAGTAGCCACCAGTAGTCGGCGAGGAAGTTGCCAGCCGCGGCCTCCGGGGTCACATCCAGCGATCCGAGGTTATTAACATTGTCGTCCTCGTCGACCACGATTCCGTCTTCCGTGCGGGTATCGTAGCCACTGGCTTTGATTATGACCGTGTATGTTCCCAACGGCAGGTCATCGAAGCGGAAGTTACCGCCGGCGTCCGTCTTCGTTTCGCGCACAAGATCGCCGTTATCGTCGCGCAGTTCCACGTCGGCATCCTCAATGCCCTTCCCGTCCTCGTCGACCACTTTTCCCCTGATCGTTCCCTGTTCGATCTGAAGGTCTCGCGTTTCGGATCCGCCGGATCCGAGAGTCACGTCGCCTTGATCACTCTTATAACCGGTCTTCGTGGCTATGACGGTGTAGTCGCCTGGATCGACGTCAGTGAATGAGTAGACGCCAAAGTTGTCCGTCTGGGTCGTCTCAACTGGGTTGCCCTGATCATCCTGCAACTCCACATCAGCATCCTCGACAGTATCACCGTTCTGGTCCGTGACTGTTCCGGAAATGGTCCCTGGCACCATGCTGGAGACGTTCAGGGTGATCTGGATGCTCTTGTTCCTGCGGTTCGCTGGAAGCAAGGGATCCTCACCGTAGACGGTTATCGTGTAGTCTCCGTCGGGTATGCTGGCAGTTGTTGTGATTGTGATCGTGGTGGAATTCGAGGGTGGTGGTACGTCAACAGGGGAAGCGAATGAGAATGTTGCATGTGTGGAAAGTATGGAATGCTCAACACTTACGCTGACATTTCCCCAATAGCCGTTGAACGATGTGAAGGTTATGACGTAGTCCGCTGAGCCTCCTGGGCTGACCTGGTTCAAAATGGGACTAGCACCAATCGAGAACAATGGAACCGTCTGCACATCGAGGTCCACGATCTGAACCTCTTGTGGCAGAGTGTAGTCGTCGCCGGTGATTGTCAGCTGATACACCGCGTCAGATACTCCAGCCGTGCCGGTGATCTCCAGTGTAGACAGTATGTATCCGTCAGCTGGAACTGTCACTATGTCAGGAGTGAAGCTACCGGATGCCGGTGCCGGAACGCCGGTGACGTTCAAATCCACTTGGCCATTGTAGCCGACGAACGATGACACGTTGACCGTGTATGTTGTAGTCTCGCCAGGCGCGATCAATCTTGTTGTCGGAATCACATCAATCTTGAAGTACGGCGTAGCAATGACAAGCTCGGCTGCAGTGTTGTTGGTGAACAGTCCGTCAAATCCTTCTATTGTGAACGGATATGTGCCGTCCGCCACTGCCGCGGTGTCTATGGTCAGTGTCGAGGTAATCGAACCGTCGGCGGGAGGAGACACAGTCGGTGGAGCAAAGTTCTCGACGCCCGGATTCGCAACCGTGGTGAGATCCACATTACCGGTGTACCCATTGTGCGACTGGACCGTCACTGTATAAGTCGCGATGTCCCCCGATGATACGGAAACTGAAGGTGGATTCACTGTGAGACTGAAGTAGGTTGACGGAACTTGGACATAGTTAGCCGTAAGCTGGTCCGGGGCTATTGGTGTGTATGGCAGCGGATTCTGATTTGATCCAGTGTTCCAATCCACGAAGATAAAGTCGTTGAAACCATCGTTATACGGATCTTCGACACCCATATTGTAAAGCTGGCCATCATTGAACCAGTCTCCGTACGGAGTCGTCCCTGGTGATGGACCGCCTGTAACCACTATGCCGTTCAAATTGACGAGGTTGGTCGTGTCCCAGCCAAAGATATCAATCCAGACTTGTCTGTCGTAGTTCGCCGTGTAATTGATGTCAACTGTTCCTGCCGTTATTGCATGGCCTTGCGCTCCAGCGTCGCTCCAGTCGACCCAACTATATTGGTTTCCAGGACCGGCGGCCTGTGGAGAAGGTGCCCAAAGGTCGTGGTTATAGCCTGCGGGCCATATGTAGTACTGAGGTGCCGTCAACGGCGTTCCGTCGACATTGGTACCCAGACCGGAGGGGTTTGTGTCAACGATTGACCGCATCCCTGGGGTAGTGTACATCCCTTCATATAGAGTTGACCAAAATATGAAAGTCACAGCCGGATACCACAACCCATCATTCGGACCCATTCGTGTTGTGAGACCTTTGACAATGATTGACCCAGATGCGCGTGTATCAGATATTTCAATAGGAGCTCCAGCGAAGCCAAATCCACTTACTGCCGCCTGAGACATGACAACGTCATTTTCCCCAGAGCCCTGAGTCCAGACAAGGTAGATATTGCCACCAATCGTATTGGAGAAGATGCCCTCGCCGTCGGTCTTCAACTCGGGGGCAAGATCATCGAACCCATTGGTATCGGTGTCCCATCGAATGGTGCCACCGCCCCAGCCCGTAAGCGGAGTATCGGGAGTGTGATCGTAGGAGTACTCTATGTACGCGTCAGCCGCATTGACTTGCCAGGCTGCCATGACGAGGTCTCCATCTCTGGAGGCTGCTATTGTCGGATATGAAACCGTGTTCGCTCCAGTTCTGAATGTCACGGGAGCGAGCCAGGTGGTTCCGTCATTTTCAGACACCACGTATGTGATGTCCGTCATGTCACCGGCATCGACTCCTTCCTGGAATACGACGTACAGCCTGTCGATACCGTCCGTGCACTGCATATAAGCCAAGTCAGGATCAACGTATGTGTTCTGATCAGCTCCGCCATGGTTCAATGCTATGCTCCATGTTGCGCCCTGATCGATGCTCCTCCAAACCATGGCGTTTATGTTGTTAGCGTCAACCTGATGCTCGAATGCTACCCATACATCATAGGCCGCGCCAGTGTTATCATGCTCGGTCAATACGCTTGGGTTCACCTGATTCTGGGGCGAGCTGATGACAAGAACGTTCGTCCAAGTGGCACCGTCGTCAGAATAGGCAACATATATGTCATTATCGCCAGCACCAGCCAATAGTTCGTACGCTATGAAGATCCGGTCTTGACTTGGATGCACAGAGATGTCAGGATTCGTTTCGGCAACAGCGGAATTTGCGACCAAGTCCCATCCGCCCCACGTCGCTCCACCATCGGTCGACAAGGCATAATAGATGTTCCAACCTCCGATGAAAACATTGCATTGTATGGTGGCATGCAGTGAGTTCCCTGCTCCTGTAGCGATAGCTGGATTCCGGCAATCCACCGCGACCTGGTCAAAGACCGTGTCGTTTATCCATCCGCTTCCCCAACCACCAGTTGGTTCCGGACCAATATCACCCATCCAGTCGATTTCCGACGTACCGGCCACAGCGCTAAGGGATATCCATCCCACGCCCAACGTGGAAGCGAAGAGCACCAAGAAAGCGGCGATGGCTAGCATGCCGATAGTCCTGTTCTTCCCGCTCACATTATTCGAATTCTTTCTCATTGGATTCATTCCTCCTACCATATCCAGAACCCCCCAACGAGGATAGCCATCCACTTCAGAGTTGCATCCTTCGCAATCGGGGAATCTGTCAGATGAATTCCATAAGGATACTTAAACTTAGTGTGTTCGAGCCAAAATGCTGGGCTACCCGAAACATAACGATGTTAATTGCTGGACAGGGGTACGGAGGACCATTTGATGGTGAGTACTCCGCCTATTTTCCTTGGGCTTTTCCAAGGTGCCTTTCATTCCTTTCGAGGATGATTAACCCTATGAGTGCTGAGACGCATCGGGAGCCAAGGCTAGAAATGATTCCATGAGTCGAAATAAAGGAAGACTGGCTGGTCTTGTGCTAGACCAGACTTGATGTGCATTGACCGATTCCCGGAGATCCTACTCTTCAGGAGGGTATCCTTCCGGAGGTGTCTCCGGGGGAGTCTCCTCGGGAGGTGTCTCTGGCTGCGGTTCCTGTGGTGGGTATTGCTCTGGCGGGGCCTCCTGGTATGGGGGCTGTTCCGCAGGTGCCTCCTGGTAAGGCGGTGCCTGTTCTGCTGGGACCTGCGCAGTCGCATACTCGGGAGGTGCTTCCTCTGGAGCGGGTTTCTTCCTCTTGGCCAACATGAGCACCAGTATCAACACAACCACGATTATGATTATGATGAGCAGTAGCCACCAGTAGTCGGCGAGGAAGTTGCCTGTGACCTCTTCGGTCAGTGTCTGGTCTTCCAACTCATTGGTCGGCGTGTCAGTGATCTCGACACCGTCCACCGTCAGGGTCTTGAAGCCATCAGCAGATATTCTGACGGTATACGTCCCCAACAGAAGATCATCGATCTCGAACCTCCCTTGGGAGTTGGTTGTGTCTGTTCCTACCACATCGCCGTTCTCGTCGAGCACTTGAACGGTTGCGTCGGGAACTGGGTCACCGTTCTCATCGACCACTACGCCTTCGATGGAGCCGAACTTAAGTTCGAGATCCTGGGTCTTGTCCTCACCGCCTGCTAAGGTGACAGACTTTTCATCGTCCCTGTAGCCGGTCTTGCTGGCCTTGACGGTGTAGGAACCGGGATCGACATCGGTGAACTCGTAGAAACCAAGGCTGTCCGTGGTCGTTGAGTCCACGAGCTGAGTGTTATTGTCTATCAATTCCACGTCCGCGTTCTCAATGGGGTCGCCGTTCTCGTCTTTGACGGATCCTGAAATGGTACCGGGTGGTGAGGTGGAAACGTTGAGAATAGTATCATCGTTCACATCCGGCCCGCCATCATTGGCCCAGAATGTGAGAGTGTAATCTCCGTCGGTGATGCTGGAATTAGTGTCGACAGTCAGAGTCGTCGTATTGAAAGCATCAGCGAGAACATCAACAGAAGTGGAACTCCAGGTGAGCATGGCATTCGGAGCTGGAATCAGGTGGTTAACGCCTACATCAACTGTTCCGACGTATGCATTGTAAGACGTTATTGTTACCGTGTATGCGGCTACTCCTCCGGGTGAGACCTGTTGTGTCGCAGGTGTGGCATCCATTGTGAAGAACGGAACCGTTGTGACGATCAGATCGACATTGAAAGCGTCTGTGCCCGACGGATCATCGCCGATGATGGTGATTGTGTATGTGGCATCAGAAACAGCTCCAGTATTGCTGATGGTCAGAGTTGATTGTGCACTTCCTGCGAGAGGAACTGAGACCACACTCGGCACAAAGGTCGCTATCCCTGGACCTGGAGGTAGTAGGCCACCCGGGAGAGCCGTTGCGTTGAGGCCTACGTCCCCCTCATAGCCGTTGACAGATGTCACGGTCACAGTGTAGATTGCATCCTGACCTGGTCCTCTAGTTAGCGTCAGAGGCGTGGCTGTGACGTCAAAGGTCGGTGTTACTACTATCAGCTCGGTGTCGTTGCTGTCAGATATTGCTGCTGATACCGTGTCCACGCCAACGACCGTTATTGTGTAGATGTCGTCGGGAACTGTTGCAGTGTTGTCGATGGTCAATGTAGATGTTACTTGTCCTCCAAGTGGAACGGTTGCTGGATTGGGCGAGAATGCCGCACTCGCTGGACCCGCTGGCAGCAAAAGTGTGTCCGGAAGGGCAGTGGCACTCAACAGGACATCACCCGCATATCCGCTCAGGGACTTCAGGGTAATGGTGAACGTTGTTGTCATGTCTCCAGGGTTTATTGTTCTCGTCAATGGTGCAACCTCGAGGGAGAATGCGGTCGGGGGTGCCTCGTCATAATTGGCAATGATAGATCCCCATCCGGTAACTGGAGCCGGATTCGCAGTGAGACCGAAATCCCAGTCGACGAAGTTGTAGTCGTTGACACCGTCATTGTATGGATCCTGTACGCCGATATCATACATCTGTCCGTTATTGAGCCAAGCTACATGTGGAGTGATCCCTACCTGTGGTCCGTCTATGTAGACGGGAACATCCGGCAGTGGTACCAAGTTCGTCTGGTCCCAGGCTTCTATCGTCATCTCGTCCTCCAAGCCGAAGTTGGCTGTAATCGTATCAGCCATTGTTACTGATATCTGATGGGACTGAGGACCGGCATCGCTCCAGCTGTTCCAGACGTACCTCTGTAGCGGGATAGGGCCAGGTTGAGGCGAAGTCACGTCAAGATCATGGAGGCTTCCATCGTCCCACCAGTACGCCAGCGGTGTGGAAACTTCCATCCCGTCAACCCAGGCTTTCAATCCGGTTGGGGAAGTGTCCAGGACGACTTCATATTGGACAGAGAACTGGGCCGTGTAGGTCGCGTCCGTTGTCGTCGCGGTAACGGTGTGCAACTGGGCCCCAGCATCGCTCCAGCTGTTCCAGGCGAACTGCTGACCAGGAGCTCCAGCCTGTGGAGAAGGAGCGAAGATATCGTGCAGGGTTCCTGCAGGCCAGTCGAATGTCCGAGGATCGGCAAAGAGGACTCCGTCAACGTCGAGTACACGAGTTCCAGGAACTGCATCCACCGTCGAGCGCATGCCGGGTGTCACATAGTAGATGTCGTCAGAACCGCCAGATCGAGAATCCGTCCAGACGGCGGCTGGATACCAAGTTCCATCCCTGTTCTGAGTCGTAAGACCTTTCACCGGTAGAAACACAGACGGTCCGCTGACCAGGTCATCAATGGTCTCGATTGCCGTCCAGGGGTCTATATCCAAGGCCGTCGATCTGGAGGTGTAGTTCAAGTAATTGAAACCAGTGCCGACCGTCCAGATGAGGTGGTAGTTACCTGCGATCGCGTCCGACGTTGTCCCCTCCCCATCAACTGACAACTTGGGCGCATAGTCATTGGCGCCAAGACTGTCTCTGCTGGCGAAGTTCCAGACTGCCCCAGGATTGGTCGTATCCAGTTGATAGGCATAACGAATCAGATAATCCCCAACTGTGTTCACCTGCCAGGCCGTCAAGATTGTGTCCCCATCGCGGGAAGCGGCTATCGTCGGATAGTACACTAGAGCGGTGTCTAGACGCACAGTGGTCGCCGAAAATGTTCCCGCCCTATCTTCCGACCACAGTAGACCGATATTCTGCGTGTCTACAGCGTCATTACCATAGGCGTACACCATGTACAAACGATCGATCAAGTCAGGACCACGCTGATACGCTAGGTCAGGGTCGGTGTACACGCTGGGGTCCGGGGGGGAACCGAGGTATAATTGCTCTGTGTAGGATACTCCTTGGTCGGTGCTCCGAAAGAGATGGATGTTTACGTTGTCGGGATCACCGAAAAACTCCTCAATGGCCACATACACGTTATACGTGGCCCCCTGATTGTGTTCGACAACTATACTGGGATTAATATACTCGGTCACACCCGGATCGATCACCACCTGTGTCCAGGTGACTCCGTCGTCAGAATAGGCAATGTGCAAGTCAACATCCTGTAATAAGACGTGGCGTTCAAAGGCAACGAAGATCCTACCATCGGCGGGAGATACCGCGATGTCGGGATTCAAGTCGTCTTCGACATTATATCCAGCCAAACCGATAGGATTCCAAGTGGTTCCACCGTCGGTCGAATTAGTGTAAGCGATCTGGTACCCAGCGGCGACCGAGAAACTTTCGTAGGCGGCATGCAACGTGCCACCAGGTCCGGTCGTTATTGACGGGGACGCAGCATCATTGGATAAACCTTCGGCCAACTGGTCAGCTATCCATCCGCTTCCAAGAGCTCCAGTGGGCTCCGGCCAATCATCACCCAGAGCTTCCATCTCGGGAAGACCGTTGGCGGTCTCTGTTTGACCCGCAAAGGCGGCGAAGGAGCTCACGAGAACTCCCATTGCAGATGTCACAAGAACGGCAAATACAATGAGGGCAAATCCGCGGTATTTCCAAATTCTTTCAGGCTCGCTCACAGAACTCAAAGTTTTCTTCATCATCCGATTTCTCCCATTATGTATTGAGAACCTCAAACTCAAGACACGACCCTCCTCATACCGTTCTTGGCGTACCTCTGAGGTTAAGGCATCCATCAATGATTTCCGAGGACGTACTTAAGGTTAGCGTGATTTAGCCGGAATTCGCAACAATTTGACGTATAATGGAGTTTATCGTTGGACAGGGGCACAGAGGACCATTTGATGGTGGGCGGAACCCGGCATGCCTCGTTCCCCCCATACGGACGCGACATGCGGAACTTCTTCCCCTTAGTGACGTGACATCGGGTTAGAGTATGCTCAGCCACTCGTCGATTGCGCGATCATCTCCGTCCAGCCACTTTCTCAGTGCAAGGACGAAGCACTCCTCCTCGCTTCCTTGTCTCGTGATCCGGGTCTCTTCGTACATCTCAAGCCTCTGAATAAGCCCTCTCAGGGACTCGAGGTTCCTGGACTCGGGTCCGAAACCGTTGGGTCCCGTCCCGCCAAACTCGCCAACTTCCTTGATTCTTATTCCGGGCGAAATGGCCCTCCTCCCCTTTTTCTTTGATCGCGAGCCCAAGGCATGCCTCTCAACTGCCCTGAGCTGCGCGTAGCAACCCCTCTCTAAGCCGAGATACATAAGGGAATCGTAGTAGGTACTATGAACACGGAGTTTGGAGCATTATCAGGACAGGGGTGATGGGAATCATGTAAATGGAGCCATTTGCTCCCAAAAAGATATTTATGGCTCTCAGCATGAGGTTTGTACTGGAGGAGTGGGTTCTGAGGCGCATCCTTACGACAAAGGAGAAAATACAGCTGTATCTCTTGGAGAACCGTTCCTCGGCTGACGATCATGAGGCGCCTGAGGACATAACTCAGACCGGCATTTCGGAAGGTATTGGCATCCTGCCGTCCCACTTCAGACAGTACATGAAACCACTGCTGGAGGAGGAACTGGTTGCAGAGCGATCCTCCCGAATAAGCGGGGGGAAGAGGAAGAGGAAGGTGTACTCACTGGAGATGGAAGGTCTCTCGAGCGCAACCAGCCTCAAGAACTCCTTGCTCTCCGAGGAGATTCGATACTTCGATTTGGATGGAAGAATCTCAGAAGGAAAGATATCAGACATTGTTGAGTCGGCAGGAAATGTGTCCTTGGTCCAGCTGGTAGACGAACTGGAAACGAGCGATGTACTGGATCCTAGTCTTCTGAGGAGAAGAGCCCGAAGGCCGGAATCCCGCCCTGTGGATTTCTCTAGGACAAGCCCGAGGCCGGAGAGGTTCTGCGGCAGGGAAGTTGAGAAGAAGGCTATCCTGACCGGAATCGAGAGGGGGAGAATAGTGGTCATCCAGGGGATTGCAGGAATCGGCAAAACGGCACTCGCATCAAAGGTCTGCTCCGAGGTCAAGAAGAAGAGAAGCGTTTTCTGGTACGAGTTTCGTAAATGGCATAGCCTTTGGGGTCTCCTGAATGAGCTCTCACGGTTCCTAGAGGCAATGGGATCCAGAAATCTGAGCAAGTATCTGAGAGCAGAAAAAGACCTGGACATGAAGGATGTGAGGTCAGCGCTCAGAGACGATATCGACGCAGATAGAGCCGTGTTGTTCTTTGACGATTTCCAGAAAGCGAACGATGAAACAGTGGATTTCTTCCGTCAGCTATTGCCCGTCTTCAAAGAGAAGAGTGAGCTTGCGATAGTTGTGATGACGAGGGAGACCGCACCTTTCTACGATCGCAAGGAAGTGGAAGTGAATCACACGGTGGAGGAGATTCAGCTGCTGGGATTGGACAAGATGAGCAGCAAGGACCTACTCGGGAATGACTTGGATGAATTTGGCATGTTTGATGAGATATACACTGCCACCCAGGGTCACCCCTTGTTCTTGGAGCTAATCTCCTCAGTTCCCACGATAGGTCCAGAGCCAAGATTGAGGTACGTCGACCAGTTCATCGAGGAGGAGATCTACTCGGAACTGGAGCCGAAGGAGAAGCAGATGATGAAGATCGCTTCGGTGTATGAGAACCCGGTTCAGACCTCGAGATTGTTCTTTGACGAAACGATGGGCATCGAAACGTATCTCGCCCTGAAGAAGAGGATGCTGATTATAACGCTTGAAGACGGGCGGGTCAAGGTACATGAGATGATACGCAAGCCCTTCCTGTCGATGTTGACTCCCCAAGAGAAGGATAGATATCACTTCTGGGCGTCAGAGGGTTTGCTTAGGGAGGAGGACGAGATACTCCAGATAGAGGGAATTCATCATCTTCTTGTCTCCGGCAACCATTCCTGGGCAGCCAGATATCTTAGAGATATCGGCGAGAGACTCATCAAGAGCGGGTTTGACGATGAGATGCTGGCGCTTCTCATGGAGTTCGACCCTAAGATCCTGAACGCAGAAGAGAAGGCAATCCTCACAGAGAGGGAGGGAGACATTTTCTGGACGAAGGGGCACTTGGACGATGCCATTGCCAAGTATGAGGAAGGCAGGGTTTTTCACGAAGAGGTGGGGGACGGCGAAGGGGCGGCGAGGTGCGGGCGTAAGATCGGTTCGATCCACAGAAGCATCGGAGAATTCGAGGACGGACTGAAAGCTTACCTGAAGGCACTGTCGACCATCGGCAAGGATAGCGAAACAATGGAGGCGGCGAGGATACTGGGGGGAATTGGATCCATAATGGCCAGGAAGGGGAGATTTGAGAAGGCTGTCGGATACTTGATGAAAGATCTGAAGATCGCGAGACAAGAGGCAGATAAAGAGGAGATTGCCAGGGTCCTTAATCAGCTGGGGTATGTGTTGTACGAAGTCGGTGCGCATGACAGCGCCCTTGAACTTCAGAAGTTGAGCCTCAAGACCAAAGAGAGGATCTTGGAGGAATGGAAGAAATACTCTGAGCTGTGAGTATCCAGTGAGATGACCGAATCCCTTTTATACTCTTTTCGCGGTCATCGATTACAAGAGGGAGGTGATAAGAATGCCAGATGCAGGAGTCGTACCTTTTCAGAATATCGATGAGGACGGATATGCTAGTGTGACGCCATTGCCACCAGAGACAGGATTCCCATGCGTTGTTCCGGTAGAGAATCACGCCGCGGGCAATATGACAGTGGATCAGAATGATTATCCGGCGGGACTGGTGGTCATTCCACAGGGTGGCCCCCATCAAGGAAGTGCACCAGTGACTCTGCCATTGGAGTCCACGTCCAACAAACAGGCGAACATAAATCTCGGCGGACCGCAAGCTCCAAACGGGGTCGTTATTCTGTTCACATCGAGAAAATAATCCACGCGGGTTTGCTTCATAGAGATTCGGCGGAAGTTCGTTCAGACTCGGTTAGGTCACTTAGGGCTTCCCTTGCACTCTGGAGTTCCCTGCCGAGCTTCAGCTTCTGAAATATCTCAATTGCATTGTCCAGATTTGCTCGGGCATTCTGGGTGTCTCCTTTCCGTGCCCACATCAACCCGAATTCGTAGTATGACTTCCCGAGCTCCTTCTCCCTTCCTATCTCCTTGCATATATCGACACTTTCCCTGAAGTTCTCTGCGGCCTCTTCCCACCTGCTCGTCTCTCGGAAAATCATCCCCAAAATCCTCTTCGAATCAGAGATGTACTCCTTCACGCCAATTTCCTCGGACTGTTCTAATCCGCGACTGCAAAAGTCCATTGCCTTTTGCAGTTCATTCTTCATGAAGTGAACCTCAGCGATGCCGCAATAGTTGAAAGCCAAGCCCACCTGAAGGCCTATCTTCTTACATATCTCCAGGCTCTTCTTGTACTGTTCAAGGGCCTCGTCGTACTTCCCGGTGTACTTGCATATTAGGCCGATGTTATGAAGAGTGGATGCGACAACCTGTTGATCGCCAATCTTCTCCACTAACTCCAGGCTCTTCCGGTAGTTCTCCAGTGCCTCTTCGTATTCGCTTCTGGTTTCGTGTATGACGCCTATGTTGTTCAGGGAATATGCGATGCCCAGCTGATCTCCGATCCTGTCGAGGATTCGGAGGGTCTCTTCGAACTTCTCAAGGGCGTCGTCGAATTCACTTTTGTGTAGGTGAATCGCACCGATGTTGCTGAGAGCATGCGCGGCACCCCTTAGATCACCAGTGTTCTCCCTGATTTCCATATTCTCCTGATAGTTCTCTAGAGCTTGTCGATAGTCTCCCCTCTGAACATGGAGGTTGCCCAAATTATTGAGGCTGTCGGCGATTCCCCGTTTATCACCTATGGCCCTCATTATCTCAAGAGAGTTGGTATAGTACTCCAGGGCCTTGTCATACTCTCCGAGGCTCCAATGCACAATTCCTATTCCCGCGATCGCATATGCTTCTTCCCTGCATCCTTCACCCCTCACCAAATCAAGTGCTTCGATGTAGGTGCCGATTGCACTGTCATACTGACCCTGACGTTCAAGTGTGCCACCAATCCCTGTAAGGATCGCGGCTCTTGCTCTAGGGTCCCTGGCCAGTTCAAGTGCATCATTGTACGTCTTCAAGGCCCCGTTGAGGTCCCCGATTAGCTCGTAGACCGAACCAAGTTCCTCCAGGATGTCCTTCCTCTTGTCCGTGTCATCTTCAACGCCTTGTGCTTCGGTGAAGAATCTAATCGCTTCGTCGTTCGAGTATTCTTCCATCGCTTTCCTAGCGGCCCTGACCAGATAGGTCGTGGCCTTCTCCTTGTTCTTGCAGTGATAGTAATGGAATGCTAGATCCCCAATCACTTCGTCCAGATTTGCACTATTCACCATCTCGATCGAGTCGGCTACTATTGCATGATACTCCATTCTTAGCTCATGTGGAATCTCGCCATAGAGGACTTCTCTCACCTTCGCATGGTCAAACTTGAATGCACCGTCCTGTGAGTGTACAAGCCCGTGGGACTTCTCGAGTACCCTGAGACGCTCCAGGAGATGCACCTTCTCCAATTTCAGAGCTTTTGACAGGGTATCTGATGCAAAGACATCACCCACAACAGAAGCATAGTCCAACACCCTGCGATCCCCCGTCTCAACTCTGTTAAGCCTCCTCACAATCACATCACAGATTTTCGAAGGTATGTTTACCTCTTCCCAACCCTTGCGAAGCACCCAGATTTCATCAAACTTCTCCAGAATTCCCTCATCGATCAGCAATTTCGTGAGCTCTATTATGTAAAGCGGATTCCCTTCGGTCTCTTCGTAAATCCTGAGCTGGAACTCCTCGCCTAATCCCACCTTGCCCAACATGGAGGACAGGAATTCGGTCATGCTCTCTTCTGGCAATCGTCCAAGGTCCAACTTCTTGAACAACTCCTCCCTGCCCATCAACTGCATCGTATCGACAAGGGGATGATATTCTCCTTCTTTGACCAAGATGTCCTCTGGACGATATGTGCCCAAAATCAGAAGCTTATGCTTCCTTGTGTTCCTGGCGACGTAATGCATCAAAGCCAAAGAAGATGGGTCTGCCCACTGGAGATCCTCCAGACACAACAGGGTAGGCCTCATCTGTGCTTGCCTTTGCAGGCCCAGAGATACATTCTCAAAAAGAAGGTTCCGCCGTGACCTAGGGTCATCTCGGCCATGATACACGCCATCGTACTTCCCTGAAGAAATCAGAGGACTCAAGATGCCTCCAATTCCCTTCACCTTCTCTTCGTCCCCATCCCATCTGTCTAACACTTGGCCATATCTTCTGTCAACAATGATCAGACTGTCCCTCATGTCGTTTATGAGGAACTCGTTCTCTTCCCCAGTGATGATCGCAGCTAGATATGTGCTCTCGCCGCTCTCGATGAGGATTGTGTAGTCACCATAACCAAGTTTGTTGAGCGAGTCCAATGTCTCCTCGCCCCTGAGCTGAGAGAGAGTATCCCTGACAAAGTCACCAACGGTGGTCAGCATGGATGCGAAAAGATCAGGGTCAAGCTCGGTCTCCTCTCTAATGATCTCCTGGATCAGAAGACCGGTCTTGGTCACCAGATACACGCCCTCGATCATTGGGGACTGCTCTGCGAAGAGATTGTCCAGGCCGCCTGACCTCAGGACATCCATGAAGGGCATGTACGGTGTCAGAGATTCATACAGACTATATCCGGAAAGGACTTGGAAGCCCTTTGACTGAGCGTAATCCTTAACTTCCTCAATCAGCCTAGTCTTTCCGATGCCAGCTTCTCCGGAGAGTAGGACCGTACTTCCAAAACCGTCAGATGCCATCTCCACGTAGGCCTGAAGCTCTTCGAGATCTTCTTCACGTCCAACCATCTCTGGCTCAAAATGGATGTCCAGCATCGTTCTCCATCACGCCATCTGAATTCTTCTATATAATTTGCTCCCCAGTGGAAAACATATCCTTCTAGCCCGACTGGTCTTTCACATTCCTTGCCAGATTCATCCACTTGTCCCTGTTTGCCAGAACAGTCTTCTCGTCCTGGAACTCAGCCCCAGCTTCAGCCAGGTACTCGGCAACCTTCAGAAGACCTTCCTTCGACGGACTTCTGATGTCTATGCCGGCTCTGACAATCTCCTGACGAAGAAGAGACATGGCCACCCGATCATCCTTGAAATCGTCACAGAAATCGACTATGATGGCATCAAGAGCTCCCACAGGAGTACCGGTGTCCGTCTGCCTGTGCTTACCCATTGCCACCAAGCTCTCATAGAGGTCCTTTATCGGGTCATCAGGTATCCCCTTGGCAAGTACCATATGCCCCAGGCTTTCGAAGGCGCTCTCTACATTCTCCCCGGTCTTGGCACTGGTCGAAAAACAAGTTGTGAGATTGGCTGGAAGCTCTTTCTTGAACCCCGAATTGTACCTTGATGCGATTGAAATGAGGTCGTCCTGCTCAAAAGCGGAATCAGCGGACAGATCGTTCTTGTTGCAGGCAAAGATCAGCGGAACGTGCTCCACGACATCGAAGAGCAGTGGTATCCAATACCGTTCAAGGGTCTTCAGCGTCTCCCTCCGGGTCATATCGCAAACGAGTATCGCACCGTGAACGCCCGCAAAGGTCCTGGAGTGTGTTGCGGTGTAGCCCTCTCTCCCCAGGACGTCCCATATCATGAGCCTCAGGTCGGTCTCCTTGCCATCCTTGGGAATCACCATCTCCTTCTTGGTGACCTTGCTGCCTATTGTCGATATATAGGCATCATCGAACTTGTCGAACACAAAGCGTCTGATCAAGCTAGTCTTGCCAACAGCGCTATCCCCTAACATCACGATCTTCTTCTTGACGGCCATGACCACCCTCGCTCCGTGGGCGTATCAGTATCACAATATATGGTTATTTCTTCGGGAATCGTCTGGCTCCGGGGCCCGATTTCCCATATATAAAGACTACGGAAACTTTGTTCTGTAAGAGAGTTTCAGTCCTTTATATACCCCTTCACCAGCATCTATTCTTGAGGTTTGGAAATGTACGGAACACCAATTCCGGAAAAGAGCAGCAAACTGCCAGTGATTTTGGCTAGTGTGTGCATGATTTTGGGAGCGATTGGATTATCTGTGATCCTCTCTGGGAACTATGGAATGACGAGCTTTGAGGATAACAGCGATTACCAGAAGGTCACGGGCTTCAATCAGGAGGATCCCTCAGCCAAGTTCGAAGGCACGAGGAGCGCCGAGATGGACGATTCCGCTGAGATTGAAGCAGTGACGTTCGCGGAAGGAAAGGAATCCGGTATTACACATGAATCAGAGATCGAGAAGAGTATTGAGGAAGCCGAAGAAGCGGAAGAGCCCACCGTCCCCACGACGAAGGACAGCGTCGGTAACCCATGGGATGTGGCACGACAGGAATATCCCGATTATCCGGTAGAACCTTTTGACCCGGCGGAGTTCAAGGACAAGGACAACCTGGGCGAGATCTCAGAGATCCTGGACCAGAAAGGACTTGACATGGAGCAGGGAGAGGACGGAGATCTGGGAGACCTTGCTGGCATGCTTCTAGAGGGCACTGAAGAGACACGGGAGATGGACGAACAATATGACACGGACCTTCTCACCAAGGTCATGAACGACGAAGACGAGGACCCCCTGTGCGTCTGGACAAGGAGCATTTACTTCGAGGACGCGGATGGTGACGGTAATCCCGAGTACATCAACGTGACGATCATGGGCATCTGCGAGGTCGACGAGAACGACGACGGAAACCCGGAGATCAGGCTTGTTCTGGTGAAGGAGATCCAGGCTTGGGACGTTGATTCGGACGGTACGTTCAACAAGGCCGAGGTCTTCGCTGGAGCCTATCTGACACTTGACCCGACGAGCAATGGATACCAGGAATACGAGGGAGTCTGCACGCTTCGGGCAACGATAGAGGACTTCGATGACGACGGGGTGCCCAGCTGGATCATCGGCAAGGCCGGCTGTTATGAGCACGTTGATGCCAATGAAAGCGGCAACTACGAGTTCCAGAGGGCTTTGACAATTGAACTTGAGATGATGGACGAGAACGAGAACGAGCTCCCAGAATACACCTACGCAAGGATAGCTGGCTATCGATCATATGACATCCATGACGACGGGACACTCGAATATGAGGGCGCAGCGGTGATCGAGTTTAGCGCCGTTGATGACAACGACGACGGGAACAATGAGACGATGACGGCAAAGGCATGGGCATACGAGAAGCTGGACCTTGACGTGGACGGGAACCCAGAGGTCGAGAAGGCCTTCTCCCTGAGCCTGGAAGTGCTTGACGAGAACTCCAACGGTTTCCAGGAGAAGATGTCCGCGGAGATCGGAGCATACGAGGGCATAGACCTCACAAGCAACGGTGTCCCTGAATACACTGGTGTCCTGGCAATCAGATTCGAGAGGACCGACGAGATCGAGGACGGCATCACCGAGAAGGACAAGCTGGAGTTCCTCGCCTATCAGCGTCTGGACATAAACGAGGATGGCGCCCCGGAGTTCCAGAGGGCGCTCATGGGAACGGCTCAGGTGAACGACACCAACAGCAATGGCAACAACGAGAGCGCTTTCGCCGCCATAATGGCAGCCGAGATGCTTGACATGAACTCGAACGGAACGCCTGAATACGCAGGGGTCATAGTGATCGCATACGAGCTCCAGGATGACAACGATGATGGGAACGCCGAGCACGAGCTGCTGGTTGTCTTGGGCTTCCAGTACATCGACCTGGACGAAGATGGGACCCATGAAGCGGAGAGGCTCTTTGCGGTGCATGCGGAGAGCTGGGATGAGAACAGCAACGGAGTGAAGGAGAAGTCAAAGGTCACGGCCCTGTTGTACGAAGCGGTCGATCCCGATGATGATGGAGAGCCCAACATAGTCCACGTGATAGTCTACCATTACGAAGGCGAGGACACGGACGAGGACGGAGAGATGGACAACGAGACCGTGCTGGCCATGGAGTTCTTCAAGAAGAGGATCTAGCCCCTCTTCCCCTCTTTTCTTTTTCTCCCAACTCTTTTCTAGTCATTTTTCATATCAGTCATGGTGATAGATTGCCGTTGACAGGCGTTCATTTCTTGCTGACCTACAGATGTATCGAAGAATGTGACCACTGTTTTGTCTGGAGTGGGCCGGAAGCCATGGGTGTGATGTCCCTTGCTCAGGTCGAGGAGATCCTTGAGGAATCAAAGAAGATCGGGACCGTGGATCATGTCTATTTCGAGGGTGGGGAGCCTTTCCTGTACTATCCAGTTCTAGTTGAGTCGCTCAAGATGGCAAAGGACAAGGGCTTTGATGTCGGGCTTCTGTCAAATGCTTACTGGGCGACATACCCAGAGGACTCCAAGTTATGGCTAAGACCTATCTCCAAGCTGGGATTGAGGTCACTTTCTCTGAGCGCAGACCCGTTCCACTACGAAGATCTGGAATCGGAACGAACCAAGAACGCTGCAGATGCTGCAGTGGAATTGGGCATACCGGTGAACATCATGTCCATCGACTACGGAGATACCGTGAAAAAGGACAAAGTGGGTGAGGCTGAAGTTGGGTTCGGAGGAGTGATGTACAAGGGTAGAGCGGCAGTGAACCTGACCGAGGATGCCCCCAAGAAGTCTTGGGAAGAGTTCGATGAATGCCCTCATGAGGACCTGGAGGACCCTGGAAGAGTACACGTTGATCCGTTTGGGTTCGTTCACGTATGTCAGGGCCTGACGATTGGGAATCTTTTCGAGAAGCCCTTCTCAGAGATAATCAAGAACTACGATTACAGATCACATCCAATGATCGGTCCTCTGGCTGCTGGTGGCCCTGTTGAGCTCTCCAGGAAATACGCATGCACACCTGATGGGGAGTACGCTGATGCTTGCCACTTCTGTTATGAATTGCGTTCAAAACTGAGGGAAGATTATCCAGAAACGCTCTGTCCGGGGCAGTGTTATGGGGAAGAGGAGTGAGCCCTTCGTTCCCCACATGAAACGTACATCCCAAACACATCGAATTGCGTGAAACAATGATGCGGATCTAACCAATAGGCCAGCTTGCCAAGAGCCACACGAAGAACGCTATGTTTGTAGCGAGGATTATCAGTAGTATTGTGAGAATCACCCTTGTTCTGTAGTCCAGAGCCTCGATACCACTCATGACGGCCAAGAGTCTCTCAGCTTCTTCCTTATCGCTCATGAGTCCACGCATAGGATTGCCACTTAATTACTTTTTGGACTCTTGTCCCGGGGGGGATATGGACTGGTCATGAGAATGCTAGATGCTAGAAAAAAGCCAAGAAGACGAATCTATGATACTACTGCAACGCAACCAGAATGCGTTCCCTAAGCTCGTCAACGCCTATGCCTTCAACATCAATCCTGAATGCCTTGGCAACACTGACAACAATGACTCTGTCCCTCTTGGGGATCTCTTCGAGGATCTTGCCCCTCAGCTCGGCCTCGCTTCGACCTTCCACGATGAGCCCCAGTTCTTTCGCGGCAGCAGTAATTCCATCGCCACCGGCTGCAGACGCCGCGCCAGCAGATGAGGATTGGGCTATCTCCCGCTCGATCTCCATCTTCCCCCTCTTGAACTCACCCATCGCTCTGCCTACCCCTCTGGCAAGTTCGGGGATCTTCTTCGCGCCAAAAAGCAGTATAACTACTATGAATATCAGGATTATTAATTCCGGTCCAGGATCAAGCAGACCCATGATTTCACCCAGGGTTTTCAATTGCGTCAAGGCTTATTAGCTTTTCGGCGGTAGACACAGAGAGTCAGCCAGTCAACTCTCCCCACGGTATTTGTATCTCGATATCAAATAGCCAGCCACGTAAAGCACGAGCATAGGGATCGCCACCAGAAACATGGTCACCCCACTGCCATCAGGAGTGATGACCGCTCCGAAGACGAATATTGCCACTGTGGAATATCTCCAGTTCTTCTTCCAGAAGTCTGGTTGAACAAGACCCAATGCACAAAGACCGACCATGAAAACTGGAAGTTCGAAAGCCAATCCGAATCCTATCAGAAAGGTCAAGGTGAAATCGATGAACTCTCCAGGACTGAGGAATGTCTGGTCGACCATGCTCCCAGCTATTCTGTACAAGAAGGAGAACACGAATGGCACGACAAACATGTACGCGAAGACGGCGCCTGCGATGAACAACAGGGCAGAGGGGAGCGCGATCTTGATCAGGAGGCTCTTCTCCTTTGGCTTCAGAGCTGGAGCAATGAACTTTCCGATCTGATAGACGATTATTGGCATCCCGATCGCCACGGCAATGAAGAGAGCGACCTTGATCTCGACCATGATGGCGTCCAGAGGGGTGAGAACGGCGGTGATGATGGGCTGGCCGTTGATCGCAGCTGGGACCAAATCCGCTCGCATCTTCGTGAATAACTGTATTGCCACCGGGTTGAATGGGTTAGGGTAGGGATAGGCCAGTGTGATACCGGAAACCACCACAGATTTGAGTTCGAAGACTATGCAGAAGAAGAATATCGCGCCGATTGACGCGGCTATGACAATGATCCTCTTTCGCAGATCATCCAGATGTTCCAGATATGCATTGAGCCATTCGAATGACAAGGGTTTAGAAGATTGAACCAGTCCTATTTATCCTTTCCCGATTATCAGACTGACTGACCTGGAATCACAGACGATGAAGCACACTGAGGAGCCGTCAGTTCTCGGTCATGCTGACTTCGATCTCGATTGTCTCGACCTCCTCCTCGGGGACGCCCTTGAGGGAAGAGACCAAACCCTTCAACGTCTTGGATAGAACGTCCTTTGCGAACTTGCCCATAGGTATCTTCTTGCCATTGACTTTGGTTCTGACGAGGACATCGGTCGAGTAGTAGACGCAATCCTCGAAAGACCTCTGGTGATCCAGTATTTCGGCGGCCATGCCAGCACACAGGAAACCACATTTCTCACAATCGAGTCCGGGCAGTCTTGCCAATATCCTCTCCGATTCTATGTTGTTTCGAGCGAATTCAACGATCTCGTCGATATTGTCCGTGAACCTGAGGACTGTGTTGCTTTCCTCCTCAATGTCTCCGACGGCGATCTTGGGCATGTCTTCGCCTTTGAAGCCCTCGACCAAAAGGAGATCGAACGGTGATATGCTACCCATGGCGGTCTCGATTTCTCCCAGTTTCAGCTCCCGCTTCACCAAGAACATGGTCTCCTCGCTTGAGCTCAATGCGACGATACCAGCGCCTGCTCTCGCATGCTTCCATGTATCAGAGCCTTCCACATCCAGACCGACATCTTTGAGGTGGGTGTGTTTGACAGTTCCGACCGAATACCCCATCTCTGTGAGTCGATTTGTCAGGCCCTCGACAAGAGTCGTCTTCCCAGAATCCTTCAGGCCATATACACCGAGAATCATTGTCTCACCAGTCAATTGAACAGATTTACCTCGTATTTAAACCTCTCACGATGTCGAGAAAGTCGCCTAGAATCAGTTCAGGGGTGAGGAAGCGACACAGAGGCAAATCAATCTAGTCTGCGGATGCTGGAGGAGCAGGTGCCGGCTATTCGGACACCTCGTCTGATGTGGCTGGTGCCTCCTTGACCTCCCAGATGGAAATCAATGGGAAGAATTTCGAGAATAGCAGGAACAGAAGGGAGAACGCTGAGAACGCTCCGAGAGTAATAGCCCACTCAACCCAAGTTGGAGAGTACATTCCCCACTCAAGACCCACTTGAGGAACAGCCAAAGATGGAACCGTGATTATGAACCGCTTGATCCACATCCCAAGATTCACCATCACCGATGCCACCACGATTCCACCGATGGTCCTTGTCTTAGGAATGGCCAGAATGAAGGCTGGAATTATTATGCCGAACACCGCGAATATCCAGAAGTACGTTGCATATGAACCGCCGAAGATCTGCTCCAGTAATAGAGCCTCTGCCTCAGGACCTGAGTACCCCGTCGTCAGGTATTCGCTCAAGGTGAAGTACAGATAAGCGATGTTGAGAGTCAAGAGCATCAGGCCGAGATACTTGAAATGTTTTGGTTTGAGGAACTTCTCAAGGCCGTAGGCCTTACGCAAGATCGCCATGGCGATTATGACGGAAGCGATGCCTGAGAATATCGCACCGACCACGAAGTATGGACCGAATATCGTACTGTGCCAGCCAGCCCTAGTTGTCATACCGAAAATCCACGAGACGACAGTGTGAACCGAAACCGCGATCGGCACGATGAGAACAGCCATGATGCCTATGCCCAGCTCCAGTCTCCTCTTCTGTTCAGGGGTGTCCTTCCAATTCAGTGAGAACTTTCGGTATATCCACATCTTGAATCGGGAGACGTTCTTCAGCTTATCTCTTAGCCTAGCTAGATCTGGAATCAATGGAAGGTACAGATAGATGAAGCTCCCAGTCAGGTAGGTCGCGATGGAGAGGAAATCCCAGAGTATAGCTGACTGCATCCTTCCGAAGAAGATGACGTTCTGAATCCTGTCCGGGCGACCCATGTCTATCAGGATCATCGATCCGCCAACAATCAGCGCGAAGACGGTGATGGCCTCGGCCATTCTGGTGATTGGTCTCCTCCACTCGGCCTTTGTCAGCCTCAGAATCGCTGATATCAGAGTGCCGGCGTGACTGATGCCGATGAAGAAAACGAAATTGGTGATGTATATTCCCCAGATGACCTCGTCGTTCATCCCAGTGACTATGAGCCCTTGTGACAGTTGGGTGATGTATGCGTATACACCAAGAAGGGTCAGACCCGAGAGCAGAACCACTAGTGCATAGAAGCCTCGGCCTGAGTAGACCAGAGGTCTGAATACGATGCGTTCCATCTCTTCATCGGACATCTTCTCGTCTTTCAAACGATCACCGATTCAACCACGAGGCAGATAGTACACCCGCGGGTGAGTTCCCAATTCCTCTTTGAACCTGTATCCCTGCCTGACCCTCATCACTTCTGAAACCCTGAGTATCTCCTTACCATTGGACACCGCATCCTCCGCGAGATCGCCGTAATAGACCGCACCCGAAGGGCAACCTATCACGCATGCTGGAAGCATGCCCTTCTCGCCGTGGGTCACGCAGAAATCGCACTTCTCGACCACTCCTCTTTGATGTGGCCAGGGTTCTTCAGGCGAATAATCATGTGCGAGTTCCTCTGGAGTGTGGGGAGGATCGCCCCAGTTGAAGTATCGTGCTGAGTACGGGCAGGCGACCATGCAATACCGGCAGCCTATGCATATTCTATGGTCGATCAATACGACGCCATCGTCCCTTCTGAAGGTCGCACCCACGGGACAAACGTTCCTGCAGGGAGGGTCCTCGCAGTGCATGCAGGGCCGAGGGAAGTGGTATGAAGGGGCCAGAGGGTTGTCGTGCAGCTCATAGATCTTGATCCACTCTTGATTGAAAGGTATGAAATGCGCAGCTTGGCACGCCTCTGTACATGCGCCACAACCGGTGCACTTGCCCAAATCGATGACCATCCCCCACTTCCTCATCTTCAGGTCATTCGGACCAAGCGCGGCGGCGCTGGTAAGGAGCTTCGAAAGATTAGAGAATCCCAACAGACCGATACCTACACCAGCGGCTCCGAGCCCGACGAACTTGATGAAACGACGCCTTTCTTCGTTCATTGATTCCCACCCTCTTCGATTTTCCCCTCTTTGTTGATTCTTACAAGTTGATAGATCACGAAGCCGAAGGTCGTCCATACGCTGAATAGGATGATAAAGACGAGAAACACGATTACGGCGGGTGCCCCACCTATCAAGAATGGCTCACTTTCCACTTCGCCAATGGTAGGTATCTCTGCAGTGGCGTTGGAAGGTGCGTGAGTGGAGGTCGCCTGGAAGCGCGCTTCGATGTTGAAGATCCCGATATCGTACGAGATATCCGAATGATATGCGGTCCCGTCACTATCGGTTATGTTGGAGCCGAGATACATGTTTCCATACGTCGTAATCCTGAAGAAGTCCACCTGGAAACCCTCCAAGGGGTCGCCATCTTCGTTTGTCAACCAAGCGGATGTCGTGAATTGCTCATCCTCGTTCACCTCTTCTGGTGCGTCGAGGGTCAGATTGGTGGATATCAACTGGGTCCCTGTCACAGAGAATGTCAGGACCTCGCCTGTCTCGAACCAGCTGTTGAGATTCCCGCCGTGTTGGGCTCTCGCCGTCAAGTCATAGGTTCCCCCCCGGAACGGAGCCAGAAGGACCCATTGGAAAGAAACGGGGGATCCGAGGCCCGTTGCGTTCTTGATGACATAGTTGTTCTCATTGCCATTTGGATCAGAGTCGATCCTCCATCCATCTTCTGAGGGCTGGTCTGAATCACTGCCCGTCATCGCCCTGAGCAGGAAGACTCCAATGATCTTGTCATTGGTGAGAACTGTCTCGGTCACATTCACGATCACGGTGACTTCCTGGTTGGCATCAGCTTCGAGCGTTGAAGCCCACAAAGTCATGGTCCCGTCGCCCCTCTGTGCTTCACCTATGTGGCAGGAACATCCACCGTAACTGAACTTGCCGTCCCCAACTCCTCCGAGAAAACCTTGAATATCGTTAGGAGTGAAAACGAAGATGCCGGTGACCAGTAAGAACGAGGCGACGAATATTGCCATTCTTCTGCGCGATTTCCTAAACTTGGTCAACCGATTCCTCCCTCATTGCTCCAATGTAGCCACTATTCTTCGTCCGGCTTCTCATTCTCCTTTGGCGGCTTGAATCTCACGAAATAGACGACCACTATGACCACAACGATGATGATCAAGACGGCCACCAGAATCATTAATTCTAATCCTCCTTGAGTGGGTTCGGTTGAAATGGTCCCTAAATCCGTGGTATCTCTATACAGAACCTCGACGTTCTCAACAGACCCAATGGTCGAGCCGTCTTTTTTGATCTTGAACGTGTATGTACCAGGAGCAATATCGATGGCAAAGCTCCCGCCACTTCCAGAAACCGCTATCTGCTCACCGTTCAACAGAACTGAAGCGCCGACAACATCCTCTCCATCCTGGTCCACGATCTTCCCGACCACCTTTCCTGGCGTTAGCATATCGATTATTCCCTGCGAGCTTTCGTTGGCAAAGTCCAAAAGGGCAAGTGCGTACGGGAGGTTATGTGCTCCTTGACTCCTGTCAGCGATCACGAAACTGTAGGAGTAGTTGGCGTCATCGTACAGATTCTGAGCAGTGTTCAAGACCTGATCGCTGAAATGATACAGATGGGCGTTGTCAATCGCATTCTTGGCAAGGGTCAGATTTGATTCGGTCGAAAGCAACCTCTCGAGGGTAATAGACTGCCAAGAGTTAACCGCGCTGGAAGCCTGATCTACTGTAATGGGAAATGTTCTGGAGTCCGCAGCATGGCAAGAGACGCACGCCTCCATCTTTGGCCTGAATGTGTGTCCGGTTATGTTCTGAGGCGGCCCGGTCGAGTACATGTGACAGTCTGAACAGAGAGCGTCTCTCATGAACTCCAACCTGGGGACCTTGGACACATCGATCCCGCTGATACCTGTTCTCATGGAGGATTGTGGATGTCTGATGACCTCGCCAGGCAAGGGCGAACCCACGGTATGACACGTACTGCATATCTCTTCAATTGGCTTCCTCAGCTGATTCTCATTGGATGATCCATGGGGATCGTGACAAACAGCGCAGACTATGGGCTGGGGGTCCTTGACAGGTCGCTCTGCTGTCCCTCCTTCGAAGTTCTCAGCGATTGCTACCTGTGCGACGTGACAGCCCTGGCAACTTGGATCGGTGGCGACGAGTCCTCCCTGTGCTGTGAGAGAAAGGGCATGGGATGAGTTCGACCATTCGTCATAATAGGGGTGATAGGTCTTCGATTGGCCGTCGAACTGAGCGGTCCTATGACAAGTGCCGCAGACCGCAGCGTCGTAATCCGTAGCATCTGACGAATCTGCCAGTGACATCGGGTCGGGTCCGTGGCATGACTCGCAGGTCACATTCTTCAGATATTCAGGTTGGTCGGTGGCGGGATCGAAGCCGTTGTGTTCTGGCTCATTGGCTCCAGTAGTGTGGCAGGTCTCACACCATTCCTTCTTCTCGGGCGATGCGTTCAGGGTGTTCCAGGCGCTCGCGTGTGGAGATGTGATCCAAGAATCATAGATATCAACATGGCAGCCGGGTTGTTGACAGTATTCAGGCCCCTTGTAATCTCCGGGAGCGCGGGTTCCATGTGAGTCGGCGCTCAAGTCAGAGGTCGCAAAAGACATCAGAACAACGATGAAGATGAAGACAACTGAGAGAAGTAGAATCTTAAAAATGCGATTCCTTTTCGTGTCCAATCTTCCTCCTCCGTAGGTTCGTATCGCAAACTTTGAATGACGACAAACTATATCTACCTTGCGAAAAACGACAATCTCAGAATGAAGAGTGGACTCCCCTTTTCTGCCTCAAAAACCCTCCGAAATAGGACCTCACTGTTTCTCGCTTGCCTCCTCGCCAGGTTCCTCCACTTGACCGGACGAGGACACATCTTCAGCCGGCTTCTCTCCGATCAGGCGGACCATGAATCCGTCCTTTGTCCTCCAGATCTCTGCGGGAGTGAACGCCCTCTCGAAGTAGTAGACCAGTTGGGCTATGAGAACGAATGAAACGCCGATAAGGAAGGCGGATTCCGCATAAGCCTCTTCAAGGTAGGACACTGCCATGAAATAGAAAACGATAGGAAGGAACGCGAACGTTGCCAGCAGGGATACTGTGGCAGCATGTCTCACGGTCGACTCATCCATTCTGATCACCCAAGAAGCTCTCAAGGAACTTGTTCCTGTGTTTAATCCTGCCCTGCGAAGTGTCGAGAACATAAATGATGGTGAGAAGCACCACGAACGATAACACGAGCAAGAAGCCGAATACGAAGAACTCGATGAGCCACAATATGTCGAATCCTCTCGCCAATGCCTGTATTGCATAGAGGACCTGGCTTCCGGAGAACCCGCCAAGTGATACGAAGAAGATGACCGCGAATAGGGGCTTGGATTTCTTGAGCCTTGATTCCTTCTTCTCCTCGTTCATTCGACCACCTAATCCACCATACCCATTCCCTTTGCAGTGAAATACAGGAAAATGATAACGATGAATATGACAGCAATTCTCAACACCCAGTCCCCAACATTGTACTTGGACAGGAACCTCTCAGCAAATGGCACACTGATGAACCCGACCGCGAATAGGCCGATGAGAAGAGTGACTATCCAGGCATCCATCATCTTCAGGAGCTCAAAGACGGCGAGGAAGTACCATTCGGGCAGGATCTGTGGAGGAGTGTTGAAGGGGTCGGCGGGATATTCCAGCCTCTGGAGCTCTGTTTCTCCCAGCCCAGACTCGAATATCTGTGAGGGGTGAAGGAGTGAGGCCAAAATGAGAATGAGGCCGAAGAATAGCAGTAAGATCGAGAGTTCCTCTAAGGCGAATCCGGGCCAGAAGGGCCTCGATCTCAGCGTTCTTCTCTTGGTTTTCTCTTTCTTCGCGACCATTTCTCTCATCTCATAATGGATCAGCAATCCCGTGCTTTCTGACCAGGTAGAAGTGGGTCAAGAGGAGCATCATGATGCTCAAAGGGAATATCAGTATGTGGAATCCGTAGAATCTGGTAAGAGTAGAGGGTCCGATCTCGCCACCGCCAATGAACACCTCCCGGGCAAACTGAGTTATCGGAAGTAAGAAGGAGCCTATGACGGGCATACCGCTGAGAGCAGTGATCATGTTGGTGCCCACGGTCGCGGCCCAATAGGCGCGTTGGTCCCAGGGGAGAATGTATCCGGTGAATGCAATCCCAATCGTCATGAAGAAGAGGGTCACACCAACCATCCAGTTGAGTTCCCTTGGCTTTCTGTATGCCTTAGTGAAGTAGACCCTCATGGCGTGAAGGACCAGAGTGATCACCATTATGTTGGCCGTCCACCGATGGATGTTCCTGATGATGTACCCGAAGGGGACCGCCTGTTCGATGTACCTGATGCTGTCCCATGCGTGGTCAACAGACGGAACGTAATAGGTTGCGAGGAAGGTCCCGCTCATGACTTGAACTATGAAGGCGACAAGCGTCACTCCGCCCAGACACCATAGTGGGTTTCGAGCGTGCCGGGGAACGCCCTTCTGGACCTGATGCTCCCAGATCTCTTTCAGACCAGCGCTGGTAAGAATCCAATTGACTAGGCGTTGGAAGAGCTTCGTAATGCTGAATGTCTGGATCTTACCTAGTATTCCCACCATATCACCGTGGTATCAACTTCACTTTCTTTCCACCTTCATTCACTTCTATGTCGAACTGCTGGAGCGGGGATGGGGGAGGACCGGCGAGTACGCCCCCATTATTGTTGGCATTGAAAATTGCGTCATGGCACAGGCAATACCAGACCTTCTGGTAGCTCTTGGAGCTCACGACCACATCATCCCTGAACTCAACCAGACAGCCCTCATGGGTGCACTTCCTGGACGATGCGAAGAGGACTCCCTGGGCGTCCCTGGAGATTATTCCCGGAAGGAGCTCGTTCCTGCCGTGGAACTCGCCCTCGAAGAGGAAGATGAAACTGCCAGTCCTCGCAATGATGTCGATTATCATGGACTCCGAGATGAACTTCTGATCGAACACTAGGAAGCCTTCCTCGTCGCGCTTCGGAAGGGAGCCTTTCCAATCAGACATGAAGCCCTCGGTCGGACCGAAGTAGCTGAACAGGTAGGCGACCTCGGCCACCGCGATGCCCAGACCTGCCGCGATAGCTCCTTGCGCCACTCGTGACAAGAACTCCCTTCTAGTTATCCCGTTCTTTTCGTCTTGCAGCTCTCGACACCTCCTTCTTGACCTTTCTATCAATCAATGTGAATGCGACCCACATCACGAATCCGACCGCAAGAATGCCGGAGCCGAGAAGATGTGCGTTTGATGAAACGTCCAGACCTGGGAACTCCACGCTCGATGGGTACTCGACCTTGATGTCCTTCTCAACTGTGTTCCAGCCATCACCGGACGGTTCTCCACTGTTGTCAGAGGAAACAGCAGCAACAGTCATCTTCAGATGAACAGCATATCTGGGGGGAGTGAACTCAATGACAAAGGTGTTGGTCTCTCCCACCCTGGTTACCGAGTTAGGCGCGACCTCAAACAAGAATTCTCCTTGAAGATCCCTGCTGACACCATCTGGATCCTCAACCAGCACGAAGTAACCATAAGTTTCAGACGGACCGCCAATAACGGTGATGATATATGTGGCAGGGATGTTGGTATGGACAGTGTCTGGCCCGTCCACAACGATGTTGACGCTGGAATCCTGCACACCATGACACGGGGTCTCCGCGTCGCCACAACTCTCAACGTCCACGTTCTGATAGCTGTCGCCCAGCGGAGCAGCGAGAAGTACTACCACGACCGATGCGAGGCAAGTGAACAGGAAGTGAAAGCGACTAATCCTCCTCATCTTCGTCCTCCTCCCTTCTCAATAAGCCGATGACCGCCACCGAGGCGATGAAAACGAAAAGCGCGGCCAGCAAGAGGCCAAGTATCTCAAACCGGGGGACCGGCTCAGGCTCTGGTTCAGTAACCAAGAATGAAAAGCCAAGTTCATTGTTCGATTCATCACTCTCAACAATATCGTTCTGAGGATCTACGATTGCATTGAGTGTGAAGTTACCAGCATCCGCAGAGGTCCAAGTCGCGGTCGCATTGCGGATCCCCTTGCCGGTGACTGTCAGATTGACAACCTCGGCAACGACCACGCCGTCTATCTCGAAATCGATGCTTATCCCGTCCAAATCAGCAGTGTAATCGTTGAATAGTGTGGCATACAGAACAATCTGCTCACCTTCCTCTGACTCCGAAGCGCAGAAAGTGTCCACCAGGACCAAGTCTGGCGGAGCAGAAACATCGGGCTCAACCACGAACGTGAGCCCCGTGGAATCCTCGACCCAATATGCACTTCCTCCCCCGTGGTGTACCCTCGCAAATAGGCTGTAGGTACCAGAGGAGAAGGGTGCGCGAAGCTCCCACCGGAAGGATGCCGTATCTCCGGGACCGCTCACGGTGGTTTGCACATAGTTGTGCTTGTTCCCGTTGGGGTCCGTAGTAATCCTCCAACCGTCGCTTGAAGGGACGTCAGTGTCATCCGCCGTAAGCGCCCTCACAAGGAAGATGCCGATCATGTTATTGGAGGAGAGCGTCCAGGAAGTGACATTGATGTAGACGGTGACCGTCTCATCCACGAGCACAGAAAGGCTTGAGGCCCACATTTCGACGGTTGCGTTCCCTTCTTGTGGATCGTCGAAATGACAGCCAGTAACGGCGCAACCACCATATCCAATGCTGGAATCGCCAGTGCCGCTTGGAAAGCCGAAGGTCATTGATGACAAGCAGATTGAGGCGACGAGGGCTAGTGTCGCTACCAGGACTTGGCTCCGGCGTTCCTTCAACATGTTCACTTCATCTCGGGTTCTTTCTCGACCTGGGATTCATCAACTCTATCCTCATCAGTCGCAGGAGACTCTTTCTCGTCCTCAGGTTCTTCCGAGGGTCCATCCCTTTCTTCCTTCTTGCCCGCCGATCTCATGAAGAGGAATACGAGGAGTATCACTAGGACGATTATGACTGCGAGCAAAGGAAGAGTCCAGTCGAACGGCTCGGAGAAGCTTATGACGCTCTCACCAGCGTTTGTCATGGACCCGCCTACAATGGAGACTTGACTCACAGTCCCGACGTGTTCCCCGTCCTTGACCAGGTCGAAATCATAGGTTCCAGATGCATATTCAAATGAGTACGTACCATCTGCACCTGAAATGGCCAGATCCTTTCCGCTCCGTCTGACAATCACACCTGAAACCGTATCGTCATCCGAGTCCTTGATGACACCGGTAACGAGTCCGGGCTGCAGAGCGTTCTTGACCATATCGATCCGGTCGGAAGCGAAGTTGAGCAAGGCCATGGCATACTGCGGATTGTGAGCACCCTGACTCTTGTCCGCGGTGACGAAACCGTAGGAGTAATTGGCATCCTCATAATTATCCATGGCAAGATCGATGGTGGCCAGGTCGAAACCGTAACGGGTGGCGTTCTCGATCATAGAATATGCGATGCCGAGGTCGAAGGCGACCTGATCTCGGAGAGTTGAGGTACTGGACTGGTATGCGTTGACGGCCGTCAGAGCCTGATCAACGGAGAGATCGAATGTCCTGGGATTCCCGTTGTGGCAGTCCGCGCATGCCTCTGGCTTGAAGCTGAACGAGTGTCCAGTTATGTTCTGGGGAGGACCGGATGAGTACAGGTGGCAGTCGGCACACAGAACATCCGCCATGAAATCCTTCTTTGGAACGTCAGTGGGTTTGATGCCGCTGGTACCCTCTCTCATGGAAGATTGGGGGTGTCTGATCTCTTCGCCAGGCACAGTTGTTCCAGAATGACAGGTAGCGCACAAATCTGCCGGGTCCAGACGCAATTGGCTCTGATAGGGAGAGCCGTGAGGATCGTGGCACACGGCGCATGTTATTGGCTGGGGATCGGTCACAGGGAGTTGGGCAGTTCCGCCCTCAATGGTCTCCGCGATCGCAATCTGGGCAACGTGGCATCCTTGACAGTCTGGATCTGTGGCAACGATACCTCCTGCGGCAGTGAGAGATATGGCGTGTTTTGAGTTCACCCATTCGTCGTAGTAAGGATGATACGTCCTTGTTGTGTTGGCAATCTCGGATGTGTGGCATGTCCCGCAAACAGAGGGACCGTAGTCCACTGCATCAGATGAACCTGACGAGTGTGGATCCGGGCCATGGCATGACTCACAGGTCACATTCTTCAGATACTCAGGCTGGTCGGTGGCGGGATCGAAGCCGTTGTGATCTGTGTCATTGGCTCCAGTAGTGTGGCAGGTCTCACACCATTCCTTCTTCTCGGCAGATGTGTTCAGGGTGTCCCAGGCGCTCGCGTGTGGAGATGTGATCCAAGAATCATAGATATCAATATGGCATCCAGATTGCTGACAGTATTCGGGACCTAGATAGTCGCCTGTCGCCCGCGTTCCTGGTGTATCCGCCTTCATATCAGTGGATACGAAACCGACAACGGCGAAGAAAAACACTACAAGGGAAGCCGCAAATACCAGCACACCTAAGTCTCTTTTGGTGAGTTTCATCCCCTTCCTCTCCGTAAATCGGTTTTTGCCGTGTTGGTAATGACGACAAGATATATCTAACTTCCCGAAATCGCAATGGAATGACGAATTCGAAAACCGGCTATTTGTTGGATGTTCTGTGCCTGATGGATACTATGTCAAGGATCTTGCTGGAGTAGATGACCAACAGAACACCGATGATGCTCACAACGGCCACAATCACGTACAAGAGTTCAGGCGGGAATATCCAGGATGCATGAAGGTCCACGCCAAGGAACTCCCAGAGCGGTTCCATAATGCTGACCTTTCCTGCCATGGTGCCCCCGATGCTGCCACCAGTGATGGAGAAGAAGTAGCCCAGGCCTCCGGTGAAGATCATCATGAGGGACCTGTTCCTGGTGTCCCAGGATTTCTCTCCGTAGGTCAAGTTGAAGGCTATCAACAGCATCCAGAGCTCAGTTGCCGCAACCGTTACCATGACCTTGTTGAGAGTGATAGAAGAGGTTTGGAGAGTGCCTTCAGGAACAAGACTCGCTCCGGTATATGCTGACAGCAGCAGGCCGACGACCCCGCCGATGGCCGCCAGCAGAATGGTCGGCGAAGAATACTCGGACGCCTTCAGCAACACCCTTCGAAGGAACCCACCCTTCTCTCCCAGGAACCTGCCCCAAAGCATGTCGATGACCTTGATAGCAATGCAGATGAAAGCCAGTGTAAGCATTCCACCGTGAAGCTCGATGGTGACCGAATGAACGGCCCTCATATCAAACGTCATGATCCTCCTCCTTTGATTCCTTGGACTTCGTGATCTTGTAGCCGATGATCCCGGCAAAGACGACCGCTTCGGTGACTATCACGATCTGGATGATCCAGGCGGTCATGTTTGGGACTTCGGGCCTCTTCTGGATCGAGAGTGTGAAGACGGCCGTATCCGTGACCAGGGGGCCGTTGCCAGTATCGCGATTCGCTATTATTTGGTACTCGAGCTGGACTTCTGTTCCCTGAGCAGGAATGGAGCCTTCGAACACCCATCCATTCTCATCCTCCGTAGAGGTGTTGGTCATCTCGATGGAATCAAACTGCAGTTCGCCAACCTCCCTCCAGTGCAGGAAGACCTTGGTCGCATTCACAACAGATGCCTGCATAACGGTTGGCTCCTCGACATAACCGGTCGAAACGGGACTGTGCTCAATGGTGGGCAAACCCGGAGGCAATGGACTGACCTCAACGCTGATGGTCCCTGAGTAATCCCCCCACAATGGGTTCCTGGCAATGCTACCGTGGTGGACCCGAACGTGCAGGACGTAAGTGCCTGGAGTTGCTGGAGCAGCTAGACTCCATTTGAATGTGACAGTCTCCCCAGAGGCTGGTGAGTCCTTCTGCACGTAGTTGTTGGCGTCATCACCAGCACCCCCGTTGGGATCCTGGGATATGGTCCACCCTTGACTCGAAGGATGATCGTCCGAACCCGCCTGAGAACCCAGCAAGAACACGCCGACGATAGAGTCACCGCCCAATTGAACGAGCGTCACGTTGACTGTCACTGCAACGTTCTGACCGGAAAGAACCGAGGTCTTGTCAAGCTCAACCTGAATCTCGCCCGCTCCCTGATTCGCGTCTCCCGAATGGCAGGATGTCCCGCAGTTGTAGTCCTGATCATCATCACGCCAGCCTCCGCTGTAGGCATTGACGAAACCTGCCACGAGTACTCCAGAGAGCACGAGAAAAGCAATGATAGAACCGATTCTCTTGACCTTTGTGTTCATTCTCCTTCGACCTTCCGAATCTGAACCGAACTTGCCGTATTCGTTCCCAGTCCATCCGCCTTCTGTTCGAAATCTGTGTTGTTAGTCATCAAGTTACATCACTTCTCTCTCAACCTGAACCAATAGAACGCCACTGCCAGTATTATGACGACGATGATTATGATGATGAGGATGATGTAGCCAGTATAGTCATAGATCAGAGGTGGGAAGTTGTAGGTTCCCACGTCAACGAGTTCACCAGCGGTCACATCAACATCACTAATTGTACCGACATTCTCTCCGTTCATCTCGACCTCGAATGTGAACTGACCTGGTGAGTAATCGAAACTGAAGCTGCCGTTCGGGAGCGTCTCATTCACGAGCACGAACCCGTTCCTCAGGACCTTAGCTCCGAAAATCGGATCTCCGTTGTCGTCCTCAAGTTTGCCATTGACGGTTCCGGTTTGAAGAAGGGCGATCACCTCGTTCGCTTTGCCGTTCGAGTAGTTCAAGAGATTCCATGCATAGGTAGGATTGTGCACACCCTGACTGCCATCAGCCTCGACATAGGTGAGAGAATAATCGGCATCATCGCACAGGGCTTGGGCCTGGTCCCTGACCGCCTGAGAAAAACCCATCTTCTCTGCATCGCCCAGAAGTTGAGAGGCTTCAGTGGCGTTGTTGGTGGTTGCGAAGATGTATTCATGTGTGTTGCCTTGCCAATACTCGATTACGGCATCGGACTGAGCTGCATCCAGCTGCGGCAGGTCGCTTCGTTCATGACATACTGCGCAGGCCTCGGGTTTGGGCTCGAATTCGTGTCCGGTGATTCGCGGAGGACCAGCGGTCGCATACATGTGACAGTCCATGCAGAGTGTTGTCGGCATGTGGGTCGAGGATGGGACCTCTGAAGCGGGTATCTCGCTAGTACCATCCCGCATGGCAGATTGTGGATGTTCAAGAGCGCCTCCAGGTGGGGGGTCCGTGGGATGGTGGCAAGACGCGCACAATTCGGCGATTGGTTTCCTGAGCTGATATGGATTCGCAGATCCGTGTGGATCGTGACAGGTCGGACAGGTTATCGGCTGGGGATCATTGAGAGGGCCGGTGAAGGTCCCACCTTCGAAAATCTCCACGATAGCCACCTGGGAAACGTGACATGTCTGGCAATTGGGATCTGTCACCACCTGTCCGCCCGCCAAATCAAGTGAACGCGAATGGGAAGAATTGATCCATTCATTGTAGTATGGATGATACTTCCTTGCCGAGGCTCCTTCGGTGGCAATCCGATGACAGGTGGAACATATCTCGGCTGAGTAATCGACGGTCGAGCTGGGGCCGCCAGTAGCGTTCATGGGATCAGGACCGTGGCATGACTCACACTGAACGTTCTTGAGGTAGTCGGGCAGGTCGGTTATAGGATCGAAGCCGTTGTGTTCCGGCTCATTGGCTCCAGTAGTGTGACAATCCTCACACCAATCCTCCTTCTGACCGGAATCGGTTAGGTTCTGCCATGCGTTGGAGTGGAAAGTAGCATTCCAGCTTGTAATGATATCATCATGGCAGGAAGCTCCTGCACAAGTTGTGTAACCTTTGTAATCTCCCTGAGCTCGGGTACCTTCCTCGGCCCCCGCCAGGCCAAAGATGATAAGAACGAACACAAGGAATCCAGCCCACGAAAGCATAAAGACAATTCTCTTTCGAGTCAAGTAAGACCCCCTACTCCAGGCTTGCTGGGAACGGTATTACAGTGTAATAATATAAAACCCTTCTCCAGCTCGAGCACTTGATATCTCACTAACATCACGGTCCTACCAGATTGTCTCCGTCATCTACCATATTATCGCTAAGAAGCATTTCGGTTGCGAGGTCCTAGGTCTCTTCTTCGTCGGGTTCGGGTTCCTCCTCCTCAGGTTTCTTGGGTGCAATCTTCTGCATCCTGTAGAACATGAAAATAACAAGTACAACCAGAATGGCTATGACAATGACAGCCATCATAAGAGGTATGAACAGTGATTCCTCGGTAATAGTCACATCCCCAACATCAGTTGTCTGCTGGCTATGGACCGCGACCAGGTCAACGCTTCCAACCAGGTCCCCCTTGAGCTTCAGGTTGAACGAATGAGTTCCTGGGGCGAAGGAGAAAGAGAATGTCCCGTTGCTTCCGGTTGTCGCCACGGTCATCCCATCGGTCACCACCGCCACACCCTCAACCGGATTGCCGGATTCATCAATGACCCTTCCAACCACCGTTCCGGGTGTGAGAAGCTCGATGATCTCATTGCTCGTGTTCTCGGCGAAGCCCAGAAGCTGTTGGGCGAAGACTGGATTATGAGACCCTCCGCTGCCATCGGCGACAACGAAGGTGAGAGCATAATTCGCCTGTTCGTGCAATTCTCTGGCCAGGTCAATAGTGCTATCTGAGAAGCCATAGTCAGGGGCATCATCGATTGCCTTGCCAGCAAGAACAACCAATGCCTGGACATCAATGATCTTGGTCCATGTCTGGGTCTTCCATTCGATTATCTGGACCTGTGCGGTGTCGTTTGAATAGAATGGGGGCGTGCTGGTATGACATTCGACGCAGGCCTCCGCCTTAGGTATGAAACTGTGCCCGGTCACGTTGGTCTGCTTGTTCATGTAGACGTGGCAGTCGGCGCAAGTTACGTCAGGCATGAAGGGGTCGCCGAGGATCGGTGCCCCGCTTCTCCCCTCCCTCATCGAGGATTGCGGATGATAGATGGGGTCTCCAGGCAGCGCTCCAGATGGATTGTGGCAGTCGGCGCAAAGCTCCTCTGCAGGCTTTCTGAGTTGATTGGGGTAGTCTGACGTATGAGGATCGTGACATCTTGAACATGTGATACTGTATTGTGCGCTATCGAGTGTGGTATTTTCTTCATCAAAATACTCTTCCACAGAATGGCAAATCAGGCACGATTCTTCAGCGGCTCCGGAGGCACCTCTGAGGCCCAGTAGTGATTGTGCGTGTCCGCTCTGGTTCCACTCTTCATAATACGGGTGGTGTTCCTCCTGGTGGCACACAGCACCGCAAACAAACGCTGATAGGCTGACCTCCATTGGGCTGGTACCAGATACGATATGAGCTTCTCCGGGTCCGTGACATGCCTCGCATTGAATCCCCTGCATGGCGACAGGAAGATCGGTCACGGGGTCAAAACCATCCTGGCCGGTCAGATCATACCCGGTTACGTGGCAAACCTCGCAGGCCTCGATCTTGGAGCTCGAGTTGTTCAGGGTGTCCCAAGCTGTTGGATGATGTGTGGAGTTCCAACCATCGTGCTTATTGGGATGACAGCCCATGCATTCATCCGACCCCACATAGTTCTCACCGGCCCGCGTTCCCACCTCATCGGCGTATGCAGGTGGTTGAAATAGAATAACTAGGAGAAAAACCAGAAAGGCCACGAACAGAATGCTCAGAGAAAGGCTTTTTTTGACCATCATCTACACATCCGTGCGATTTTTAGGGACATATATAATCCTTTCTAAGCCGTGTTTCGTAGCTGACCACAGGACTATCAGGAGCGTCATTCGGCCTCCGGAGCGGGTTCTTCTTCGCGCACAGCCTCCTTCTTCCATGAGTCAGGATACCTGAAGATTCGATATGCGAACATCACCTGGGCAAGTACAATGAAGCCTATCCCAAACAAGAAAACGCTCTCCTGATATTCTCCAAGATATCCGTTGTAAGCAGCATATACGAACGATGCGATACTTATCGCGGCGAGGATGTACACCAAGTACAGACCCATATTGGATCTCATCTCTCTCCGACCTCCCTGTCAACATGAATCTCCAGGAACCTCAGTCTCTTCTTCTGCCGTCCTTTGAGCTTGTCGACATTATAGAATATCGATACGATGGAGTACATGAGAACCAGTGTGAGATACGTGGACACCAAGAATAAAAGGAGGAGGAAGATGTCGAACCCTTTCAGGAAGTTGGAGAAGGAATATGTCATGAACCACAGGGTGACACCCGAGAGCGATATCAGTAGAAGGGTGTAGACCAGGATCCTTGCACCTGGAGATCTCGCTTTCGTTTTGGCTTTCATAAGAACCCCATGACCGTGAATGCTGTCCAGAATGCCACCACAGCCAGTATGACCGCGAAGAAGATCAGCCTCTTGCGCGGATGTTGTTCCTCTGACCTGTCGAGAAACGGCATAGCCAAGAGGAGGATGACGACTGCAAAGACGACCAGAGCGCCGAACAACGGGGAGACGAGGTCGATCATCTCCAGAACTCCCACGAAGAATATGTTGGGAAATCCAAAGGGCTCGGGTCTGCGGAGGGCGGCGGCAATCAAGATGATGCCAGTAATCAAGAATACCACTCCAATCTCTTCCATTATGTGGTTGGGAAGGAAAGGTCTGGAACGCTCTTCGGATTCCGCCTTGGATTCTTTCTCTGGTTCTACTTCGGTCACAGTGGACCACTTATCCCATGCTTTCTGATAAGGTAGAAATGGACAAGGAGGAACAGAATAATCGCAATTGGGAGTACGGTAACATGCATCCAATAGGATCCGGTGAGAGCTTCCCCGACAGTATCAGATGCCCAGTTGAAGACACCGCCCACATGGGGGATGCCGCGAAGCCATCCGAAGGCCCCGGACATCGAAGTGATGGCGAAATCGGACCTCTCATCCATAGGGAGCACATATCCCGTGAGGACGAACAGGAACGTGAAGACGAGCAGGATCACCCCACCCATCCAGGTCAGTTCCCTCGGGTTCTTGTATGAACCAGTGATGAAGACCCTCAGAACATGGAGAAGCACGGCTATGACCATTACATTCGCCGCCCAACTGTGGATGCTCTTTGCGTAGAAACCAAAATGTATCTCAGTGGAGATTATCTGGATGCTCCGTTGGGCTCCACCCTCTGATGGTTCGTAGTAGTTCGCCAGGAAGAATCCGGTCAAGGCCAGGATCAGAAACGCGACAAGAGTGACGCCTCCCAGACAATACGCGGGATTGAGGGCGTGCTTGGGAACGGTCTTACTCTCGGTCTCTTCCATGAAACGCTCAAGGCCGCTTCGTGCAATTATCCAATCTCTTGATTTCGTGAACATCTTGCCTAGCGGGAGCAGGGCTTTGGATAGGGCACCAGTTGATTCCTTATCCATGGTCTTACGCCTCACTTTTCCTCCCTGAGAGAGCTAGACCTAAGAAAATGGCAATGGAGGCCGCTAGCGCGATTACGCTGAATAGGATCACATCGAATATCACCTCTTCGTGGGGAGTTGCGGATGCCGCATGCATGGGCTCATGGCATTCCAGGCACTTGGGGTACGTATAGCCGTGATACTCACCATGGCATTCGTCACAGGTCTTAGTCACCACCATGTGCTCGTCGTGGCATTCGCTACAGTTCTCTTCGCTATGACCGCCTGTCTGGAGCTTCTGGAACTCAGATGAATGGCAGTCCTGACATACTTCGTTGGACAGATTGTGCTTGAAGCTTGCCTCCATGGGATTGTGACAGGTGAGACATTCAGGGTAGTCGTATCCGCCTACGACCCAATCGCTGTGCTTGGAGCCATGACAAGAATCACATTCGTTGGCGGGTGCCGTATGGTTCTGATGGCAAGTAGTGCACTGCTGCCAGCTATGAGGGCCCATATCAAGGTGGGATGTTTCGTCTCCATGACATCTTGAGCAGTCTTCGTTGTTAATGTCGTGTTTGAAGCCAGTGGCGTGAGGGTCATGACAATCAAGGCATAATGGGTATTCGAAGTCGTGCATGTTGCCGTGGCAGTACCCACATTCAGTTGTGATGTTCAGCTCTGACTCAGTTTCTGGATCGTGGCAGGTCTCGCAGGCGGCCCATGAGTGCTTCCCCCCCTCCACAGATTGAGCAATAGTGAAGTGGCACAAAGTGCAGTCATCTGCCCTTGTACCGTAGAGACCGTGTTGAATGACGACATCGGTCTCCTCCTGATCTGTATCGGAATTCGCTGGGGATGCCTGGAGCAGAACGCCAACAATCAAGATAAGGACGATGAAGAGAATCGGCTTCCGCATTGCAGCATTTCTTTTCAGACCCGCTGGAAGTTTGTACATCTCGGTGATTTTGAACTAGGTTTACGGTGTTATAAATCTTGCTATCACCGCGTTATAGACTGATATCAGTTTAGCCATTTTCGGTCTTTCTTCTGCGAGTTGTCGATATTTGATGTTCGCCTCTCGAACATTGAGTGGCGATTTCTGACATGAGTCCGAAAGAATCCGTTGACAGACAGTCTGGTGTCCGTTTTGGAACTCTTGAGCCCTGGGAATCGCTTATGAATGAAAACAATGGAAACCGGTCCTCAGCCCTTCCCGTCGATCTCCTTCATCACGTCAACCGCACTCTTCTTGTACTTCTCCAGGAGGTTCTCATAGACATCTTCCGGGATCTTCCCTTCCTCGAAGTCTGTCTTCAACCTCTGGATCGCCAGCAACATGGTCTGTTTTTTCTGTTCGAGCTCGGAGGGGGGTTCTGCGACCTCTTCTGTATCCTCCGCCCCTTCAGGTGTTTCCTTCTCCTCTCTGGCGAACTTCTTCCGGTAGAACATGTACCCGATCAGGCTTCCGATAACAACAAGGGTTATGATCAGGGCCATAAGGGCGTAGGCGAACTCGTTCTTCCAGCCCAATGTGAAGCTGATAGTGTCATTGGGAGAGAGGTCAACCCCGGTCATTGCGTACCACTCTCTCTGCTTCTGGTCGCTCCACTGGGAGAAGAGGATGTCCAGATTGTCTCCGACGGTCATCTTGTCGTCCTCGAGAATGAACGCGAATATCTCGATGAAGCCGTTGGGGTAGATGAGCTCCTTCTGATACAGGTAATCGGCGGATGGATCGTCGGCACCGTCAATAGGAATGGCATAACCGAGCTGTATCTCGATCTTGTAAGTGGGTACCTGCATGTGAAGAATCATCTCCTTGCTCTCATTTGACCCAATCGAGGTCTCGTTGACCACCCCATTCTCTATCAGGATAGCGGTCCAACCTTCAGGGAGCCCAGTAATCTCAAAATCGACCGTGTCGTTGAACGGGGAGTTGTTGGTTATGTTGATCGATTGGATGAGGCCCAACCTCTCGGCCATTCCGCTCGCATCCACTGGTATGGTCGCCACGACACCCAGCTGTTCAGCATTGTCGGTCAGGTGCAGACCATCCCCGGTGACCACAGGAAAATCACCGAAGGTCTGTGTTTGACCTACTGTCACATTGAGAAAGAGACTATCTGAATAAGATGAGTTCTGGGCAGTCCCCTCAATCACGATGGTCGCCTCCTGGCCGAAGTATGACATGAAGGTGTCCGGCTCGAACGGTTGACCATGAACGATGTTATCTGTACCGGTCGGAAGCATGTCGAAGCAGAGCATCACACCCCCCGCGTCCATCCTGCATGCCATGTCGGGGGCATTGCCGCAGCATTTGGACCTGACAATAGCGTTGTCCGGAAGCCAGGAGAAGATGGTCCCATTGAACGTGTCTGTCCCGGTGTTGTTGAAGAAGATGTACTCAATGACATCCAGGGTCTTGCGGTCCCCCTCCTGGACGATGTCGATCCATCTTTCATCCACCACGAGATCGTTCGTTGGCATCGGATCATCCGCGCTTGTGTGAATAGGGATGGTCGTCAATATCAGCAGTGCAATGAATAGGACAGCTCCAGTCCTCATCCTTCCTCCTCCAGTTTCATCAGCTCTTCTTCCAGCAACTTCTCGTAGTCCTTCTCGGCGACCTCGACCCCTTCTTCGACCTTGACTTCCTCGGCCTTGGCCTCCTCAACGACCTCCTCCTTGGCCTTGGCTTTGATCTCCTTCTTTGCAGGCCTGCGCTGAACCGGGAGATAGTCGACGAAGACCAGGAGGAATATCCCGAAGGACCCCATCCACAGACCACCCCACAAGGCGCTCATGAGGGGCAGCGTCTTGACTTCGAACGAAACACCGCCGACAGTGTCCGAAGTGAACATATTGCCAGTGTTCTCGTGCGCCCAAATCCACCCGTCAACGACAGTGTAGAAGGCTCGGGGTATGAAGTATATGTCCTCTAGGTAGGTGTTCTCCACATAAACATCAAGCATGTAGTGGGCATCGTTCGGATTTGCCGGAATCATCCACCATAAGTGGAAAGTGGCTTCGCCAATGACAGAGCCGTCCCGACTGATCTCCACGATAGCGGTGAGGTCCTCATATCGGCCGTCGCCGTCGCCGTCGGTTCCGCGTGAATCCACAAGCCTCAGTTCGTACCCCTGGAAATCATCGGAAGAACCTGCCAGAAGGGGTTCTGAGTAAGCATCGAAGTCCTTCTCAACCATCAGATACGTGCTCCCAGCATAACCGATAAGCAACAATACAATGCCAAGATGGATGAGCTGAGGACTGATCCCGCCGAGGACCGATCTGACGGACTGGACATTCAGGCGGGCCTTGGAGAAAGCAGGTAGAGACGTCAGTATCAACAACAACGCGATTATGCTGAGAACGCTCCCAGCGAAGAAGTAACCGAGGGAGAGAATCCCGAGGAAGGACCCGATGATGCATATCAGAGGACTTCGTCCCCTTAGGCAGAAGAGACCGCTGATCATGGCCCCTGCCGAAGCAAGGAATGCCAGGGCCGCGATCAATAGATCTGGCTTCACCGGCGGAGATAGGCCAATTATCCTGGTCAAGCTGGACCAGAACAGCATACCGATGATGCCGGCTATGACGAGGAACAGTCCAGCAATCTGCAGGCTTTTCTTACCGGTCTTCCTGGTGCTGCCCGTGGCCATCATGAATATCCTGTAGATGGCGGCGCAGAGCGCACCGATGAGTACCACGATGTACGCACCGAAGAGGTTGCCGGAGAAGACGGCGTAGTAGGCCAGGAGCGTCGCGATGATCAAAGCGACTATGAGGTAAACGGAGTTCTGTCTACCAAGGTATCTCCATGCCAGGCAAACGGTAAGCGTGATCATGAGCGGTATTACGATCAACGGCAATCTGCTCTCAAAGACCTCGGGTTGAAGTCCCTCAGAACCCAGGATCATGAGCAGGAGGGTTGTTACGAACCAGATGGTGAAGATCGAGACAGAGACCAGCATCGTGGTCTTGTCGTTGATCACGCTGGACAACGTCAATGGTTCGTTGTCCTCCTCCCTCTCTTGAGAGGTGTATATTATCCAGAGAATAGGGATCCCGATAATCAAAAGGGCCAGTATGGTCAGCCCGATGCCTTTGTTGCCGAACCCTACCAGATCTGAAACACGAAGGCCGAGCGAAGTGAAAGAGGCAACGTCCAGGATAGCGAACAGCATGAGAACGGCCAAGGAGATCATGTACAGGCTGGGAAAGACGCCGGCCGCTCCCTTCAGTGAGCCCTCTCTCTTCCTGATGTTGTGGAACATCCACATGAAGAGGATTCCCGCAACAAGCAGAACTGCCAGCATCATCATCATGAAGAAGCCAGCACCTAAGTTCCCCTCCAGTATCGCGACCAGCCTGTCACCCGGATCGGGTATGTCGGACCCTAGTCCTGTGAAGGCGTGCAACGGGGACGCCACAAATCCACTTCTAGTCTCAAATGTCGCAAAGATGATGAGAACGAATGTGACGACCGCCAGCAGCGGAGCTAGGAAATTGTACTGTTTCCGCTTCCGAAAGTACGATTGAGTATGCACAAAGCCGGTGAGCGCGATCCATGGGATCAGATTGGCCACCTCGACCGGGTCCCAACCCCAGTACAGCCCCCATCCGAGAACGGTATAGGCCCACAGGGCACCGATGCCGATACCCAGAGAAAGGAACAACCAGCTCAACCTGCTCCACTGCAAAGATGAGTCGGTCCACTTCTTGTCACCGGTGATGAGGTAGGCAAGGGCCGAGGCCAATGGGAGCGTCATGAAGGCGTATGCTGCGAATTCCACAGGCGGGTGAGCGATCATCAGAGGCGTCAACAGCAATCGGTTGATTCCTTTGCCGCCTGGGAAGCTGACAAGGTCGAAGGTGGTGGTCGCCTTGAAGACGTCCGTGTTGATAAGGAGCACCAAGAAGGCGATGAGAATGATCATTGAGATTGCCCTTATCCAGTCGTACAGAAGAACGGCCTTGTCGTCCACTCCCGCCTTCTTCGCTCTCCAGCCCTGAATGGCCTCCTCGATGATGATGGACAGAGAGATCAACCAGACCCAGAGCACGATGGTCCCTTCCTCCCCGGCCCAAAGGCCAGTCAGTTTGTAGTACCAGGGATAGGCGGTGGAGGTGTGCCCGTGAACATAATGGATGCCCAAGTTCGGCTCCAAGAAGTAATAGACGAGAAGGAAGAAAGTGGCTGTTGTGGTTGTGAAGCACAGGAATACCAGGAACCTGGACACATTCCGGTGCCTTCTGTCCTTTGTGTAGATATGGGACAGTGACGATGCTACTGAAGCGGTGGCGAGAACCAGAGATAGGTAGACTAATACTGTGCCAATTTCCACTCTAGAACCTCGAATCGGCTAATGCCAGCGGAGAATAAAAACTTTGTTTATTCTTCGCTTTCCATCTCGGGCTCTGGCTCTGGCTCAGGGGCCATCTCTTCTTCCATTGGCTCCTCTTCGATTGATGGACCGCCCCTCTTCTTCATGACCACAACCGCGATAATTATGACAACGATTACTATCACGATTATCAGCAGATAGAGCCACAGCATGTCCTGTTCATCCTCTGGCGGTTCGCCTATCTTGATGGGGCCAACGTCATTCTCGCTGCCTGCTGTGGTAACCCATTCGTAAGTTGCTTCTTCCTCACCATCCACGACGATGCTGAAAGTGCGGGTACCAGCAGCGAGCTTGAGCTCGAATGATCCATCTGAACCAGTTAGTACATAGATGTCCCCATAAGTGATGTTGACATTTGCCACTCCAACGTCGTCCTGATCAACAATTGTGCCGACAATCGTACCTGGATCGAATAGAGCAGCAGCCTCATTCGCCTTCGTATTCGCGAAGTCGAGAAGATCCTCAGCGTACATGTAGTTGTGGTACTGACCCAGACCTGAATCAACGACACCAAATGCGAAGTGTGCTTCATTCGCCAGTTCCTCGGCCTCGTCCATAGTAGCAGCCGGGAAGTCCTGATGTTCAGCCTCTTCGAGTGCTGTCACCATAGCCGTGATGTTGGTCTCAGTGCCCGCCTTGAGCGGTAGGATCAGTGCTTCCCAAGAATCAATGTCGTCTTGGGCTTGTACATCGGTCAGAGCATGACCCGCACCTACTCCATTGTGACAGGACGATGTGCACGAGTTGGGCACTCCGACCGCATCGGTCTGATCCGGCATGATGACCTTGAATGTGTGGCTTGATATGTCACCCGGAAGTGCACTCTTGGCCGTGCCAATCATGTGGCAGTCCACGCAGGTGACCATTCCACCCATCCATGGCATTGGGGTTGTGGTGCCTGGCATATCATCGTCCAGGATCGTGGTTCCTGCAATAATCTCCATCTGTGCATGATGAGGTTCGTGATCTATCTCTTGTGTGCCGATTGTGTGGCAGGCAACGCAAAGCTCATCTTGTGGAAGTCTCAGTTGGTGATCGTTTCCTGCGTCGTCGTGTGAAGAGTGGCAAGCGGCGCAAGTCTGCGTCCAAGTGACGTTCCCAGCATCTGGTGCTGCTGGTCCTCCTGTCAATTCAATGAAACCTTCCGTGCTCCTGCAGCTCATGCAGCCTTCATTCTGTGCATAACTGGGCGCAGACTTCGCGTGTCCGCCGCTCCCGGTTGTCAGCCAGTCTCGATATTGCTGGTGATGTTGCTTTGAGGAATCGTGCTCGTCACCCCATGTGCCTTCCCCGGGAGTATAGAATTCAGCGAGCGTGTCACCAGGCATATACCACCATTGCGTAGCGCTCCAGGGATAGCCGAGCTCATCGGCACTACCTTGAAGCGTCCCATTGCTCTTTCCCCGAATGTGGCACTGACCACAAACCTGAGCATCGACTGATTTCCAGATAAAATCAGGGTCATTCGTGGCCGCGTGCTCACTGCCAGGACCATGACAAGATTCACAACCAGCATTCAACTCTGAATACGTAGCGGTCCATTCGTTTGTGCCAGCGCTATAAGTGACATTAGTACCGGTAGAATGACAGCCGGCACAACCTCTATCCCAAGAATCCTTCGTTGCACTTGGCTGAGGTATGAGATCTCCGGCGCTGTTATACCATCGCTCCAGGTGGTACGCAACCCATCCCTGGGTCGCTTCATTCCACTGAATCGGCAGGAAGTAAAGGCTGGCGTTTAGCTGGGTCAGATACCTCTGCTTCCAGAACGATCCAACGGTCTTGTCCACTGGGAACGTGGTGTTGTCCAACGTAACAGTGAATACTCCGGCGGTTTCATCTAGATCTATGATCACATCTGGTATTCCAGTAGCGTTCAGCATCGGATCAATCGTAAAGTCTCCAGTGACATTCGCGACCGTCGGGTCCTGAATCATCTTGCTGTGCAGAGAAGCGTTCCAATGATCCCACTTGTAGTTATACGCAGGATTGTTGTGGCAGTCCGCGCAGCGATCAGATCCGACGTACGTAGCGTCGTCCATGTAGCTGTTGTCAGTCGACCCTCTTGTTCCTTCATCATCGCCGATGGTGCCAAATCCGAAAACCAAAACACCGACCGCGACGCCAATAGCAATCATTGCAATTGCGACAGAGAACCTTTTCATGGTATCCCCTTCCGAATTCGAAATCTGATATCACATGGTTATATTTAAGTGTTGTTGAGAGCCATGTCGAAGAACCCACAGGTTGGAGCAAGAAATCTTTATTATCTTGTTCATAGTTGCGACATTCGTTGATAGAAATCGAGAATGTTGTAAAAGAATTCGGGAGAAAAGGGGTGATAAACGGCATCGATCTTCGGATCGAGAAAGGGGATTACCTCGTAATCCTTGGACCGAACGGGGCCGGCAAGACCACCCTCCTCAAGCTTATCTCCACGCTCCTCAGGCCCTCTGAGGGAACCATCAAGATAGATGGATACGATGTGAAAGAGGACGGAGTGGCAGTGAGGAGGCGGATCGGGGTACTGGGTCACGTCTCATACCTTTATGACGAACTCAGCGCGTTCGAGAACCTGCGATTCTACGCGAAGATGTACGGTGTAACCTTGGGACTGGAGGAGATCAGGGCAATTTTGTCCAGAGTGAAACTGGCCCACAGGATGAACGATCTGGTCGGGACATATTCCAGGGGCATGAAACAGCGGTTGGCGATTGCCAGGGCCATCATCCACAAGCCCAAGATCCTGCTCCTTGATGAACCTTACACAGGGCTGGACCTTAACGGACGGAAGATCTTGACCGAGATGTTGCGAGGATTCCAGAAACAGGGCATAACAACGGTCATGGTCACGCACGACATAGAAAGAGGATATGAGATGGGCAACCGATTGGCCGTGATAATCGACGGGAAGATCGCCGCTGATCTGCGAAAGGAGGATATGAGCATAGAGGACTTCAAGAACAGATATGCGGGCCTGATGGGTGCAACATGAGCGCGAACGGCATCACAATTGCATTGAAGGACCTGAGGGTCGAGTTCAGGACGATGAGGATGATCGTCACGATGGTCATCTTCTCCTTGATGGTAATCATGGCGTTCAGATTCGCTTTTCTTTTCTACTCCGCCGAGGCAGAACCAATGATAATCGCACCCATACTCTGGGTCACGTTCACCTTCGCAGGCATGTTCGGGCTGGTGTCGTCCTTTTCCAAGGAAAAGGATACGGGTTCCCTGCAAGGGTTGATGCTGTGCCCCTCGGACAGATTCTCGATCTATCTTGGAAAGCTCCTGTCCAACCTTGTCCTCCTGCTGATCGTGGACTTCGCCGCCCTGCTGTTCTTCTCGGTCTTCTTCGACTTCGACTACGGTGGCAACATTGTGCCGATAGTGTCGTTGGTGATTCTGGGTTCGGTCGCGTTCACGATAGTGGGTACTTTGGTGGCGGGGATGTCCGTGAACCTCAAGGGAAGAGAGAGCGCATTGACAATCCTTATGTTGCCGTTGATTATACTAACTGTATTAATGCCGGCAATAATAGCTACTTCAAAGGCCCTGGAAGGTCAGATCGAAGACGCATGGGGCGAGATCAGAATCATCGCAATGTTCTCCCTGGTCTACTTGGCGCTTTCATATCTGCTGTTCGAATATGTACTGGAGGCATAGACGTGGACAAGAGAAAAGTGCTGGATTATGTACTTCTGACCGGGTCGCTGATCTTCATATTGATCACCATCTTCATGGCGATATACTACGTGCCGTTGGTCGGGACCGACGTCTCGATAGTTGCTCAGAAACCGAACGAATACACCGAGCTCGAGTTGAGGGTGAAGGGGATCGTCGATGACATAAGCGGCACATCGGAGTTCGATCTGGTGGACATTGGCAACTCGGAATTTGAGTTGAACGTTGAACACAATGAGAACCTCCCCTCCGGACTGAGCGAGGATGACGTGGTCATCGTGACTGGCGTTCTGGTTGACGCTGACGCGTTGGTCTTCGAATCCACTGGTATTGAGATAGCAGATGACGACACTAGTGCGGGTTGGGTCGCTCCATACGCCCAGAAGATATTCTACTTGCACACCCCAGCGGCATGGGCATCCTATCTTGCATTCGGCATCGTCTTCGTCGGGAGCATAATCTACCTCAAGAACGGTAGCAACAAGTGGGACACCATTGCCCTGTCCTCGGCTGAGATAGGGGTCATGTTCTGCACCTTGGCGATAGTCACTGGCCCCCTCTGGGCAAAACCGGAGTGGGGTGTGTACTGGAGATGGGAGGACACCAAACTCCTCACGACGTTCGTCATGTGGATGATCTACCTGGGCTACATCACCCTGAGACTTGGCGCGGGAGGAAGGAGCGTGGCCCGCATTGCTGCTGTGTTTGGGATAATCGGCTTCATGGCCGTTCCTTTGTCGTTCATATCTTCCAGGGTCTGGCAGAGCCTTCACCCGAACCCGGTCGGGCAGAGCGGTGGCCTGTCGTCCGAAGCGGGAATGACACTTATGGTGGGAGTGATCGCCATGAGCTTCCTGTATTTCTATCTGCTGAAGAAACGTGTGGAACTTGAGGAGACCAAACACAAAGTTGAAGAATTAAAGGACGATATGGAAGGTGAGATCGAATGAGAGGACTCGACGAGCTATACATAGCGTACACGGTCATTTGGCTGGGAGTGTTCGGCTACATGCTATATCTTCATATGAGGCAGCAGAAGCTGCTGAAAGACGTCAAGAATCTCGAGGGGATGTTGAGTGACCGAGGAAGTTGAGAGTGACGAAGCTCAGGAAGCCAAAGTCGAGACCGAGGCTGAGAGGCCCAGGTCGAGGCTGACTGGAAAGAGGAAGAAGCTGCTCACAGCTGTTGCCGTGTTGGTGATAATAGCACTGGCTCTTGTCGTTGGATTCTGGGGCAACACACCGGTTCCGTACATGACCGTCAGTCAGGTCATTGACAACTCTAATTCATACGTTGACAAGGAGATCGAGATCAAGGGGTTCGTTGAGAACTGGAACTCGACGGCGAGGACCTTCGACCTGACCGATGAGGAGTCCGTTCTGAGCGTAAGCTACGACGTAATTCCAGATGGCTTCAATAACGGAAAGGAGATCGTTGTAAGCGGTGTACTGAAAGGTACCAACGGAGTGGTGTTGGAGGCCGATAAGATAACCGTGGGCTGTCCTTCCAAATACTGAGACGGATGGATCCCGCCCTTTGGAAAAGGAACTTCGACAAGGTCGATACATTTTTGGTGGTGAAATCCAATCGAAGCTCGTGAGATCAGCGGTTATCCTCGCTGGGGGAAAAAGCAACAGGATGGAATTCGATAAGTGCATCGTCCCATTTCACGGCAAGCCGCTGATGTTCTGGTCTTACAGCGTTCTCAGAGGCCTGGCTGAGGATGTATTATTCTCAATATCAACCGACAGGGACGAGGGTCCCCTCCGGGAGTTCCTAGGTGATGATGTGACGTTCGTCAGGGACATGGAAGCTGGTCTGGGACCGCTGTTCGGACTGTCCCTATCGTTCAAGGAGGCGAGAGGAGAATATGTGGCAGTTGCTCCCTGCGATGCACCTTTCATCAAAACAGAGCTCTATCTGAGATTGTTTCGATTGGCCGAAGGTGCGGATGCGGCGGTACCGGAGATCAATGGCTATTGGGAACCTTTGCACGCGGTCTACGAGAGGAAGGCCATGTTAGAGGCCATTGAGAAGGCCATCTCCGAAGGGGGAACCCGGCCCAAGGACACGTATAAGCACCTTGAGGTGAGGAAGCTGACACAAGAAGAGGTCCAGACATTTGATCCTGATCTTCGTTCCTTCGTCAACATTAACACCCTGGAGAACCTCGAGGATGCGTCAGATCTCAGCCCGCCCAATCGCTAGTGGCACAGGTAGTCTATGAACTAGTGGTGACAGTGCATAGGTAGTAGAGAACTTCGTAGTTCTCATTGAAGGAAGACATTACTTGTTTCACGTGAGTAAGACAGTTCCCGAAAACGCGGCATAACATGAGGAAAGTTACCACTGGTGTAGCTGGAATCTGACAAAGAACTGGGACGGCGAAACAAGCTCACCAGAACCGCTCTGGGAGACTCCCCTATCTACAACTCGTGTGTGACTGTGTACTGTTTTCCATACCGAGA
>JAGLME010000013.1 GCA_023140195.1 Thermoplasmata archaeon | reverse complement strand
AGATAAAATTTGATCGGGTTTGACTCTATGAGAAGCCCGGTCTTTGGGTTGACTGTTGTTGCTTTTGTCTCTATTACCCTGTCCATGAGCACTGAGTATATCTGAAGAGTTGGTTCTTCGTCAGGTGTCGGAAGAGCATAATCAAAAACAAGCTTTCTCTTATCAACGATTGCCGATGGCCTTACAGGCACCCAATCAAATACTGTCTCATCATAGCGATACAATATCACCTTACGCCCACCTTCTCTAGTAAGTGGGTTGTAGGGCTGGAACGGATCGTCATCTAATGTCATGAAGACCCATATATCTGTTACATCTGCCTCGACATTTTCTGTGAGTTCAAGTGTGTCATTTAGGATAGTCGTAGTCGTAATATTATCGAGCTCGTTCCCCTGACCATCAAATAGATATACATTTGTACCCATGTCGCCTGCTGTGCGTACAGGAGTATAGACAACTCTTGTTTTACCAGAGCTATCTGTCGTAGTCTGTACTCTAGTATAAAGGGGACTAGCTCCATTGATGAAGCCCATTGCCGGAGATATTGTCCAAGAGATGTCTACCTCTGGAACCGCACCACCATCCTTGTCAAATGCAGTACAAGTCAACAGTGCATAATCGTTGCCGGCATCGATCGGACCATATGTATCTGGTCTGTCAGCCACTCGAGACCTATTAGTCTGGAGCAATAAGCTATCAACACTCAACTCTTTATGAGAAAGGTACACAAAGCCTCGATGCGTAGAATTAAAGAGAGGCTGCAGATTAACCTCATCTGGCTTAATCAGTCGCCAGTCTTCATCTGGCATGTACTGTACATACGGTACATACTGATATGTAGCACCGATATAAGCATGGATATGAGGGATCTTACCTCTCACACCGTCGCCAAACAAGATGAAACCGCCATCAGGGCTGATGACAAAGACTTCGTCGTCTGGTCCAGCTGCCTCTATGTCATCTATCCTGGTCCACTCTGTCACGACCTCATTCCTTAGGTCGTACACATAGACACTGAGGCTATCAAAATCAATCATTGGGAAATATGATAAATAGAACAGCTGATTAGGTAAAGCACTACTCTCACCTAGAAAGTCTGCTGTCTTTACGATATCTATTGAGGGCTCCGTATCTTCAAAGCCAGGCAGTGCATCACCCCAATCGCTGAAGCCCATTTGTTCCACGTAATAGTCATTGAATAAGATCGTAGCCGGAAAGTTATTCCAGTACGTGACGTAGCCGGGTAGCTGGTCACGTAAAGAAGTGATGACCTGCACTGTACCCTCTACTATATTGGTAGCTCCACTGTAGCCTACGGAATACTCACCTTCAGTAGCAGGCACCTGATCGTCTACATATTTCTGGAAGATATCGCCATTCGAGAAGTATATCGCCGGCCCGTTGAC
>JAGLME010000120.1 GCA_023140195.1 Thermoplasmata archaeon | reverse complement strand
CCTACGACATTTACCCCGAAGAGGGGACGTGTCGTCGAGCAGGGGACCCGTTTGAGCAGCCCGAGCTGCCATTCTGATCCTGCAGGCCGTAGTACCAGAGTAACTTGACACCGAAAAAGACAGAGCTGTATAATGCTCTTAGACCCTTTTGTCCAGCAGCGGTCAGAATTGCGTTAGGCAAAACTGGCCGCTCGCTGCTTTTGCGAGCGGGTCCATAGGAGGTTTTCAGTGGGACAACTTTTGAGCAGGAAGGAACGAAGGGCCCGCAAGCAGCAGGCCGCCGTGGATGTAAACGAACGGTTTGCTGAGAAGGGCATCGAGGGGGTACACGCCTCCGTGAAGGGTGACAAGTTAGTCGTCACCCGACTGAAAGTAAACGCAGCGAAAAAGGACCTGTAGACTAAAGTCTACGGGGGCTCCCTGAAAGGAGTGAGAAGTGACCGTCCAGATCGACGACGTACTTAGGGTGACTGCGAAAATGTCAATCGGTGTGGAAGACGTGCAGAACGTCTACCACTTCAAAGCAACGGGTACGGGCACGGCAACGGATGCGAACGTGACCATCGCGATAGCGGCGGGGCTTGACAACGCCTACGATGAGGTTGACTTGCTCTTCCCGACCGTCCTCAGTTTCGACACAATCGAGTTTTACAACCTAACCCAGGACTTGTACCTGGGCGAGCTGGCTTGGCCGACCCTTGTGGCGGGGGCCGACGTTGCCGACCTGCTTCCGCCGCAGGTCTGCCCGTTCGTGCTGTTCAATACGAACGAACTTGGCTCGCAAGGGCGCAAGTTCCTCCCCGTGACAACCACCAACTACATTGCCGTTGACGGCACGCCAACCGGGGGTGTGCTGACTGACCTGGCTGCGTTCGCAGCCGACATCCTCATCGGCTACGTTACGGGCACCGTGACCATGGTCCCGGGAAATTACCGGAAGGGGACAGCAGCTTTCTTTGAGTGGGTGCTTGCGATCCTCCCGGACTTCTACGCAACGCAGCGACGCCGGTACTACGGTTCCGGATCGTAGTTGGCCAACTGAAGTTGCCCGACCGATTCTGATCGCTGCTGGATAAAAGGGTCCAGAAAGGTGCACCAATGACGCAGATTCTTAGTTCAATCCTCCACCACAACCACGATCCCATCAGCGGGAATCACTACATCACAGCTCTTTTCCACGACGGCGGCCATCAGGTAGACAAGAGACAGTACAAAGGTCCTGTTCTGCTGTCCCTCCTTGGCGAGGTGCAGGCCGACCTGTTCCAGGTATCGCAAG
>JAGLME010000012.1 GCA_023140195.1 Thermoplasmata archaeon | reverse complement strand
TGCATAAAAGCGACCATAAGAGGGGCGCCTTGCTTAGGCATATAGTTCAGATCTATCTTACTAAGCGCACCAGTAACCGCACTGGATCCAAATGCTATGATCTTATTTGGACCAAACAGATAGAAAGACTCATGTCCTATGAAATAGTGACCTGGTCTAATAAGCGGCCGCCATGGATGGCCTAGCCCTGGTTCCTCTATAACGCTATGTATCTTAAGATCAAGATTGTGTCCTATACCAGACTGCCATGAATCCTCTGGCACGGTAGCAATATCGGGATCATATAGGGTAGGTAGAACCACTGAGTGACGATGCTGGTCCTGTGACCAGATCATCTCGTCCCACTTCCATCCAAGTGGGCGTTCTTCGCCCTCAACATCAAAGCCTATCTTCTGGTTAAGTAAAGAGTCTGCTGGTATCTCTACAAGTACATCAGCCTCAAAGACAAAGACCAAGTCTGGATCCCAATCTGGAAGAGTTGTCGTGGTTGTAGTGGTCGTAGTAGTAACACCAACTCCAAAGAACTCGATTAAGGACATCTCAAAGTTGCTAGCAATACCAACTCCATTAATATAGATTTCCCCTATATCAAAGGTGGAAAACGTTAATGGAATTATCGTACCAGAAATATAAGAGGATCCACTATAACCTATTGTACCACCATTAGTATCTTTAATGGTAATCTCTTGAGTCTGATTGGTGGTCATCCTCATTTGTGTGGGTCTAAAGCCATTTGCCCATGTGCCTATGGGCTGAATGCCTCCAGCAGCACCACCAGCATTTGGCCACCACCATCCACTCGCATGCCATTGCATTAATACGGCTTCGCTAGCATCTTCCCAATACGTATCGTCAGTATACTCTAACCACATTCCTGGTGCTGTTGTAGTGGTGGTCGTGGTAGTCGTGGTAGTAGTTACTGTTGAACCTAACGGATCATACTCTACCTCTATCTCTATTTCCGAAACGTAAGTACTGCCAGATGTGGCCAGACTAGTAAGTTTGACCTGAAGATCTTTTAATTGAGCAGCACTCCTAATAACATTGATCCAATTACCATATACATTAGTGTAACTGCCTGAAAACGCAGCAATATTGGAGTTACCTAACTTGACTTCACCATCGTAGATTTCAACAGTAACACCAACGCTACTGCTACTATTATAGCCTCTTATGAAAGCACGAATTCGAGTTGAAGCACCAAGAAAGGATGGATCGAGTGTACTAAGGCGTTCTATTTCCCCAATCTCACCATAGATACCCATGGTGTCATTAGGTGTTAGGAGACCATTATCTAGACGGTCCCAATGACTGCTTCCCTTTCCAAAGGTCGCCCATTGGGTAGTTATATCTGGAGCTTTAGGAACAAAAGACTCAGTAAGAACCCCAGACGGCTTACTTTGTATCTCCTCTACATGCATTGCCTCTACTGAGGTATCCGGATTATAGCTGACACTCTGACTCAGAGTGTTATCTTGGGTGGTATTACTAGAGTAGCTGTCGCCTGGGTCTTCTCCTGCTCCTCCAACCCAATTCTTTACGTAGAAAAAACCAGCTTGGCCCATAGTGGCTGTATGAATGAGATACTCATTTGCGACATCTATTGGAAAGAATATCCAGTCGGACCATATAAAAGTACCAGCAGGAATAGTGGTTCCGTTGTTGCCACTATCAAAAGTGATACGCGTTGGAGGACCATCCATATCGTCAACACTCAGACGCAATCCAATAGATGCACCTGTCACTACTGTGTCATTTGAGTCGTGTGCAGTAAACTTAAATCTTACCCAGTCAGCATTTTCTGTAAGCAGCGGTGCCTTTACTACAAAACGCCTTTGCCAGTTCAGGTTTTGCTGCGAGTCTGTGGGAGTCCACAGTGGATCAACAGCCCATATTAGATCTGGGTTTGTGGTAGTGGTTGTTGTTGTGGTTGTGGTACTAGTAGTACTACCCTCGTTACCTTCAGCATCTAGTTCAAGCTGTAACTCTGAGAGCCAGGTATGTACCTGATCTCCTTCAGCAGTAAGCTTGACTCTTAAGTTCTGAAGTTCAGCAGCACTTTTATAAAAAGGTATCCATGCACTAATTCTATTCTCGTAGAAGTGCCCGAAAGAAGCGATGTTGGCATCACCTAGTTTTACTGCTCCATTATAAATCTCTGCCGTGACACCGTCATCAAATGCGTTCTTACCTCTTACTCTAAGACGGATGCCTTCAGCTACTCCAGAAAAATCTGGTGTCTCAAAGCCAAGAATCTCTTCCTCTCCGTCGATACCATAGATGCCATCTTCATCATTTGCGGGTGGAGTTCTACCATAATCCATCCCATTATCAAGGCCATCCCAGTGATCTTCTGCATTAACACCTTCTTTGACCCAAGAATCTATTGGCTCGAGAAACTCTATATTTCTAATACGACCGACAGTAGGTGCATCCATATAGATATCATTGATGTCTCCGCCAGAACCTGCGGCACCCCAAGTAATATCTCCTTCTACAGTCTGCCAGTTACCACTTACTGGGAATGTTACCGTTGCAATCGTATTGAGATCATTGTCCCTAAGTGTAACCTCCCATGGGGTACCCTGATCATGAAAGCCCTCGAGGCGAATCTTGGTTGCTGCTCGATAGCCTTCAACCCAAGTACCAAACTCTTCAATGTATCCACCAGGACCATCGACATAATAAAAATCGCCTTCATCCCACACAGTGTACTGAGCTACATCAGTATCTACATAAGGAGGACCCATACCATAATTATTGTAGTCACCTAGACCTACATAGCCAACAGCTTGAATTCTTGCAGCAGTAGAATCATTATGTTCTATATTCCATGCTCCGGGTTCTTCAGTTCCATGTGCCCACACTTTTACTTTAAGAACTACTGGACTAGTACCGGCACAATAGAAACGCATCCAATACCACGTATCAAGATCATAATCAAAAGTTACCTCATCCATTTGGACAAAGGCAGTATTGACCATACGCATAATTTGTAATTTATTACTATCATAGAGTGAAGCGTAGTAATGTGTTCTATAATGGCCACCACCTGTTGCAATAAGTCTTGCCTTTAGCTGCGCACCACCATTAGAATGGGTCTGATTCTGTGTGAACAGCATTAACTGTTCACTATCAAGTATTTGTCCCACACTATCTGGGGAGCAGGCCATTATATGACCACCACCGGAACGAATTTCTAGTACCCTGTCATCAGCCAAAGGAGTGGTCTTCGATCGAGTCCAGAAATGTGGTGCCGCTTCACCACTACCTTCACCGTAGGCATCCCTACGAGTCCAGTCAGATGGCTGTTCGTCTAGTGTGTATGCATCCCAATCCCAGTCTTCTACTGAATAGCTTGCATTTACACCAGCGGACCAGTATTCTTCATCACCCCAGTACTGCACATATTCAAATTCAGCTGGTACATCTTCATCTGGCACAACCACATAATATGGGTTGGTCGTAGTGGTAGTGGTGGTATAGCTACCGTATTCAAAAGTACTAATAAGATTATCTGTAAGGGTGTAGTAAGTTGCCTTTCGCCATGCAGTACCTCTGTGAACCTTAGACATCCGGGCTTCTGCTACCCTACCATTAAAAGAATTGTTTCCACTGTCGTCGGCAGCCACTTTTAGATTATTCGCGTTATCGCCATTTAACCAACCAGTTGGAGCCTGAAGCTCAGTAACCAATACTTCAGTATCATCAATTTGAATAAGTGGAGCAGCTGTTTCCCACAGAACTCTGTCCCATTCAACACCAATATATTTCCATGCACCAGTAGGAAAGGAGTCAGTAGGTGTCGTCCATATTCCAGCTTGTAGACCAGTATTGAGCTGATATACTAGGGCATTTTTAGATGCCACTCCATCGCAGCGAGTCCACCATTCCTCTTTGCGAAAGATCGCACCTATGTCACCGTCTCCATACGTGTCTGCAAAGACAAGAAGCTCATCTGTTCTATCTGCGATATCGTCTAGCTTTGTATCGGAAGCGAAATTAATACGGTCATCATCTTGATCGAAATCTAATGCTTTTCCTATAATACCATCAACAAGATCGGCCGCATCCATGCCTATTGCATCACCATCGGCTGGGGTACTAGTAGAGTCCTTTATAGAGTTGACTCCACCAGCTGGATCTTGCGCCATGTGAGCTACAAGAACGAAGTCTGAGTCCCAAACGCTTTGTGCTGGTGCCTCTCCTACGTCTCCTATATAGGTAGAGTTGTCAGCTTCATCATCATCGAAGAGAAAAAGAAGTACTGTATCTTGTGAGCTTGATACCGTAGTAACCTTAACATGATAGACAGCTTTTAGTGCTGAATCATCGAAGATCTCAATTTCTGCATAGCACGGAGTACCTGTCCACTGGTCTCCATTTTCGAAAATAGCAACCTTTTTACGTTTTGAAAAGGCATCGAGTACTGCAAAGAACTCAGGATGATTAGTCCCGTCCAACGCAACTGCAACTGGAAAGTTCGACAGTGTTGAATCGATCTTTGTGTTGTCAATAGTGACTCTGTATCCGTATGCCCATTCCATATCTATTTACCCCAGTAATTCTTAGATGCGCGGAACAATTCGTTGATCATATCTACACCCTGCTCTGTAGGTATGTTATTAATGAACCTTTCTAAGGGTGTATCGAACAGTCTCACCTCGAGCTGTGAGAAGAAGTACCGTTGAAGATCTCTTGAGCCAATGTACCCCATGGCCGCGAGAGAAGATTCTAAGGTCTTCGGAAGATCTCTGTATTGGTATCTGACTGTGCCCTCACCTGAGGGTAGAGAGGCACATGTCACCTCGCCAGTGGCGATATCAATATAGAAATCACCTGGCTGTGTAAGGACATCTACGCTTGCTTTAAGGGTCTTGAATATCTTTCTCTCACCAAAGAAGAACATGCCGTCATTAATAAGTGGATTCTCTAGTGTAAACCTTGTTGAAGATGGGATAGTCTCATCATTCACCCACACGTTGGTATCTATATCTGCAAGACAGAAAGACCACTTAACTGGTGGAGGATCTTCGACCAGAGCAGCAGTGAACACGCTAGTACCATTGATAAGGACGATCAGCTCGCTTAGCTCGTTGGCGCCCTCTTCTCTCAGGTTAAGCTGTGGTTCATTATTAATCTGAATGAGAGTATGCGTTGTGTCGTCGACATAGTGGCTATAGAGAGTCAGGATCCCATCCTGTACAACTATACGAGGCTGTAAGTCGGCAGCACCTGTGAATGTCAGAATAAGCACATCGTCAAAATCAAGACCAAGCTCATAAGTAATACCTGCCAGCATACCTTGATACGTAGAGTCGGTACGTCTAGTGAATACTCGGAAGAGGCGCTTGCGATAGTCGTGGTTCCTCTCCCCGGGTAACCTCTCTAAGTCGAGCAATAGGCCCATCTCATCTAGAGGTCCCCAGACACTCTTTTGCATTTCGTCAGTAACAGGTATAACAATCTTAGCCATCGACTATTCCTCTATAGAATATCTGAACATATACCTCTCAAGCACCAGTCATTTTTATCACTGCTTATATCTTCTCTTAATGGTCTGACCACAACCGGCCAGTACGCAATCCTCTCTTTTCTCTTGAACCTGAACTTATTTAGCAAACTGTCAAACGCATCACTTGCACCAAAATGATGTATGCTCAATATGCCATTAACATGCTTAAGTATATAATGTATAATTGTTTCAATGGTATGCAGATCATTTTCGGTATAGTCTAATATGAACGACGAAGTACGATCGGGACTTACACCGAGTAGGATATAGTCATCATCCATACAAAAGAACTCGTAAATAAATGTCGTATCATTTCTGAGACGCCAGCCCCAGTACTTGTCATCTCTTACTGGTCTTATCTTTTGACAATACCCAGTTGACATTGACCGCGGTCTGTCAATCATATAAACACCTTCTGTGTCTATATTCTTTATTGGTCCTTGCTGATACTTCAATGTTTTCTCATGAAGCGGCTTAAAGCCAAGCTTCTTGTAGCCAGGAAGTGAGTGCTCGCCACATGAGAAATTGATTATTGCAGGACAGTCTGATAATACCTCTTCTGCCTTCATACCCATTGATACAGACACACCTTGCATGCGATAATCCGGATGTACAACAACGTCACAGGCAACCGGAATTATAAACTGTTCTCCGTCTTTTTCCCATGGTGTTGCCATGTAGCCCCTAAACCCAACAACATCATCAACATCAAGAGCAACCATGCCTGCAAAGTTACTATACGGGTTGTCAGTGTACTTCCATTGGAAATATCTCTCTGTATTTTGAGCCCACAGTAATCTAAGTAGCTCTATAACCCGTGTATACAGACTATCTTCATAGAGTACTATATCGATGGGATACATAATAGCTCTCTAAATTCAGCCGGCTTCATCACCTCTCTACCAGCTATATCTGCTAGGTCGTGTACTCGCTGCAATAAGGCTACGTTAGTGGCCAGTTGGGTCCGTGCATCATCATACCAGATATTATCCTCCAGTCCCACTCTCACCCCACCGTCCATTGCTATACCTGCCATATTCATTGGCAGCTGAGCCTTACCTATACCTGCCATACTCCAGATCGACCAAGGTGGTAGGTCGTTAATCATCATACCAGCATGCAAGAGGTTGGCCTGTGCGCATGCAATATTACCCAAGAGAAGATTGAAGTAGTAAGGCGACTTGATGAGACCCTTGTGTGCTAGATACTTTGCATAGTTGATCATGCCTACGTCGAAAGCCTCAAGCTCTGGTGCGATCTTTTTTATCTGCATCTCGGCAGCCAGCATCTGTATCATCTGTGGTTCATTCAGACTTGCTTGCTGGTTGAAGTTGACAGAACTCAACGTCAGGCTACCCATGTCTGGCTTAAGGTCTCCGTCTAGCTGTAGCACTTCTGCTCTGTGCTCGTAGCGCTTGTGAGTTCGTCCGCTAAGTGAAACACAGATTACCAAGTCCTTACTGAATCTACGAATACCCTCTATGATACGTCCGTATGTCTCTGCACTATAAATCGGAGTACCAGTGTGCTGGTCTCGAGCATGTATATGAACCAGTGTGATACCAAGATCCCAGGCGCCATGTACCTCTTCTATGATCTCATTGATCGTAATGGGTACATGAGGCGTCAT
>JAGLME010000119.1 GCA_023140195.1 Thermoplasmata archaeon | reverse complement strand
GGTTTGCAGTGTATACTTCCAATGCAAGCGCACTAACGGTTCCCTGGACAGCATTGTCGTTAAGTTCAACATAGTCACCCGCATCTATTGCGGTCGTGTCATCTGCATTTGCAACGACTACTATGTTACCGTCCATTGCCACTGCGCCCTTGTCACCGGCCTCTACATCGTACACTGCAACGCCGATACATTGTTCTCCGCCTGTTGCGTCCATTGGGACCACTGCATTACTCACGCCTGTTGCTGCGAACCCTACGGCCATCCCCGCGCTCGCTGCCTCAGTGAATGTGAACGATCTTAAAGGACCGCTATCATTTTTGACTACCCCGTGAATAGTCGGAAATGCTGCAATTCCTGCCATGATTACACTCTCCTGTTTATACCTTCGCTTGAGATTACAATTCCTGCATATGAATCCTCAATAGTTGAATCTGTTTGAGTGTTCACAACTGGTGTATTTTCAAGTTCGGTGATCTTTTTCTCAAGTTCGGCAATCTTTATACCGTCCTTTCTGGCCTGTTCCTTAACGATTGCATCAACATCCACCTTTTTAAGTTCGGTGATAATGTCCTGCTGCGCTGCTACTGTGTCTTTTAGTTTATCAAATTCTGCTTGTTCCATCTCGGGAACCTCCTTACTTAAATTGCATATATTACACGCTGGTTCTGGCACAACTGCAATACCTAAAAATTGTATGTCAGTTGATTTATTGCCGATCTGATTATCTACATGTTCGACTGAAAGCCCATTAACTTTATGCTCTTTGACCAGTGAAATCATTTCCTGGCCCTCTGGTGTTTCATTAGATAAGAATACATCCCCAACAATTTTATCTTTATCGAATCGCTGGTTAGATAAATAGCCTATCCGGTTGCTCTCGTTCCGGCTTTTATCTTCATAGTGCCGGTTCCATACTGCATTATCACGCCATTTATTAGCTGCTTTAGACAATTCTTTGGCATCGTAATCAATGCCATTCCATGTGCCCTCGGCAAGTAATGTGGCATTCTCAACCAATAACCCGCCCTCTACGTCTGACCAATTGCTTTCTGATCCTTCCGTGGGCAATGGTACACTATACATAATATTACCTCGCTATTAATGTTTTGATAATTTGCATGTTGGTTTTCTCAAGTGTAGACATAGTGTTTTGGATGCCTTGCACTATAACCTTTGTCTCTGCTA
>JAGLME010000118.1 GCA_023140195.1 Thermoplasmata archaeon | reverse complement strand
TTGGTGAGATTAGTCAACCCCGCATCAGGATTAGCGTTAAAGTTGGTACATTTGTTCTGAACGCTTCCCTCAGCCAGCACGCCAAAGTCGCGCCAGTGGATTCCCTGTTCTACCCAATCGGTAACACCGATGTCCGTTAGCAAGGTCGCCCCGTTTGTAGTGCCGCCTGTCGCGGTAGTGTACCACTTACCAGCGTCATTCATTGAGCCGCCAGCAGCCACTACAATACCTGTAGCGTAGTCTTTAACTGTGGTGTATAGCTTCGCTCCATCGACAATAGTGAATGGGTGAATTGGATCGCCTGCTGCCTCTGTAACAATGTTAGCGGCTACGGTGTTGCCGTTGGTTGTGTCGAACCACCGTGCTGTTGCGGCAGATATAACTTCACTCGGAGCTTGACTAATGTCCCCTGTGATGTCCTCTAGCATGAAGTCCTTACAGGTACAACCAGACGCAGAGCCGCTACTATAAACCCAAACTTGCAAAGCGGAACCTGTGTAGGACGTATCAGCAGGTGACGTTATTCTTTTGTATTCGGCAGTTAGTGTATGAGTATAGGCGCCCGGACTTCCCCCTGCTACATCAACTATCCTAAGAACTATGGTGTTACCAACGTCAGATGCATCACTCGCTTTTACTGATATTGATGTCAGATATGCACGCCCCGCCACAGGTAAAGTTACAATGCGTTGATACCTATCTGAGTTACCAGCACCAAACCCTGTTAACACAAACTCACCGTCATCATCACCTGTTGATACACAAGTTCCAATATCTTGAGCGGTATTAGGGATATTCTCCACCCTACGCCCACGATTAAGCCTGTGTTCATCAATCGCCACTTCACGAAGGACAGATGCGTAATCAATGAAGGTGGCTGTGGAATTGCGTATGGAGGCTTCTGGTGTGTTTCCGTAAGCATCGATCAGGTCGGTTAATCGTGGCGCAAAAATGGCATTGATTGTGCCGATCCCTTGCCCCGATCCTACTTCGTCATCAAAGAATGCACCGACTCTTGGTAGCATTAATACTGTCCGACGATACTATCTGCTGTAAGATCAGCTGCCCAAACTCGCTTCACGCGCCAGGCTTTCTGCGCACCGCCTGCGATATTCTTAAGTAATACACTATCGCCATCTGCCATACCCATGAAGGTAACGCGAATATCACCACCAACGCCGATGTGTAAGGCGCGTGTTACAAAGGCGATGTCCGTGCCGTCATTTGGCGTTACATCAAAAGCATTTTCCAAAGGGGTTGATAACCCCTCACGATATGAATTAAAAGTATCTTCAGCTGCCATGTTATCTCCTATAATCCTTTATTTCTTGAATCTAAATAATCGTTTTGGCCAACTACGCGCATGATCGACTGATGCTACTAATGAGTCGAACTTCCGCCTATTCCAAATACCGATTCCAATCGAAATCCAAGCGTGACCAATTAAGCACACGCCGATGAATACGAGAAATAAACCGATAGCAGTAATCATAAGTCTTCGTTATCCGCAAACTCGGTTATTTGTTTCTCAGTCCACCTGGCCTTTCCATCTTGATCTTTCTGCTCACGCATGATCTCGAAGAACTTCTCATGGACTTCTGGTTTGTCCAAATTATCATCGGTAAACGTATCCTGAGCTATTGGGATCATTGTCGCCGGGGCCAAGATGGAATCCCCACCTTCAACCGACTCATAACCTATCTTGGCGCGCATTTCATTCGTGGTAAGAACTTTCAGATCACTTATCTGCTTAAGCTCTGCATTCTGACGTGCTTGTAGGGCTGGGATAGATTCTGGGTCAACGCTTAATGATTCAGTGGCGCTGAGCTTGAAGCGTGGCCCGATGAACAGGGTAAGCTCTTCGAGAAGTCGGCGGCATAGCGGCAGTACAGCATTATCATACAGGTTGAGCTTGGCAGTTTCCAAGTTGGCCAGCGTCATCTGTTCTGGTGTCATCATGGCAAGTGGCACCTTCAAGCGGTTGAATATTGCCACAATGTCATCACGCTTGAGGTTCCGGAAATCCATGTCACGGTTGGATGTGCCCATCTCCTCAAACTTGAGTCCACCCTCACCTAGGAACATACGGCCAGCATTGCTCGAGCCGGCATAGAACTTATCAAGCTGCTCCTGCAGTCGCTTGAATGTATCATCATCAAGAACCTGTTCGGTGACGAGTGCACCGGTGACGCGTCCACCCTTCTGAAGCAATGAAAGATTATGCCGGCTTGCTTCCAGATGCTGCTCAATTTCATAGAAGATGGCATTCAGTCGGCTTGATCCACGATGATTCGTGCTGGATGCGTTTGGATTGAAGTCTTTCACATGCCACAGTTCACGCTCACCGGATTCGTCAAAATATCGCATCTGACGGCCAACTTCCTTGCGGGTGAAGGTCATGCCGATTGTATCATTGTTTACCGTATATGATTCAGGAAAACCATCAGCCCCATCATTCTCATTGACGAACTGAGGCGGCACAACAAATAATTCCAACGGTGGGCGATTTGGATTGCCTGTGGCCATCAGGAATACTTCACCGGTTGCCATAAAGTAAGTTGGATAGTTTTTGAAAAACTCCTGGCCAGACACTCCAGCATTTGGCTTTTCAAGAAATTTGATGATATCCTCATCCTCTGAATAACTGCCATCTTTCTTGTCAAAGACGCTTAACTGCAGAGCAGGGATTTCATCGGTAACAATATCAACAGCAGTACCAACCGGGGCTATCTGCTCATAATAACGCAAGGCCTGCCAGGCACTTACCTGTCC
>JAGLME010000117.1 GCA_023140195.1 Thermoplasmata archaeon | reverse complement strand
GATGCTAATGGTTAGAGGTAGAGGCGGCAGGGGTTGGAGGGGCGGTAGCCCTGTACCACGCACCGACGCCACTCATCCATCAACACTAAACCATCCCTAGTTCACCCTCTCTTCATCTCCCTACAGAGATAGTCCTAGTACTGAGGCTTGATGTTGTCTGACGCCTAGCCTCAGCCACTATTATTACAGTCATCTTCCTTAGCATCTCTCATCATAATCATTCCTTGTACATACTAGTATAATCTTCTTAGAGGTTACTTTCATAGCTTGTTATGGTTATGTGATGGTTTTGGTTGATGCTATTATGGTTGAGGGCTGTAGATCGGTTAGGCCTAGTTCACCTGAAGCCCTTAAGTGCTTAGTTGCGAAGCACTCCATAAATAAGTGGTAGTCAGTGTAGGTATAAAGACATTCCCCACTTATGTCGTAGGGAATGTAATGTGTTACGCTTGACTTGGTTGTCCAAACAAAGCATCTTTCAGCAACGGATTGCTGGCGATCTTGCTTAAGGTTTCTTCAGGTATTGAAGCAAGCTTCTCAAACTTGTCAACCATACTGGCATTTGCAAGGTTTGCTTTGTAAGTAAGAGCTCGTCTTTCTTCATCTCTTTGAAGCTCTGACTTAGTAGACATACCCAAATCCCTTCTTACGAAAGGCTGTGCAAATGTGCCTGATACACTGTCAGTTTGAACTTTACCTTCTGCATCTTTGTATGAAGTTTTACCTTCAACTGTTGTTCTTGTTGGCAAATTGACAACATGGTTTACCAATGCACTCCAATTAGCATCGTTAGCTTTCGCTTGTGCTTCTGAAATGAACATTGTTTTACTTGTTCCATTTACATCTTCAAGAGTTACGATAGTGTGGTTCTTATGTTTCACTGTACCAATTACTCTTTCTTTTGCAAAATCTGCGCCAAGTACTAAATAGTTGGCTGTGCCATTAATTTGATCCATTGTATTATATATTTGGAATTAGTTGTGTACTCTATTATAGGTTTTCCACTTTCCCTATTTTCGGGGCGGTATGTTCCCCATTACCAAATTAAGACGGGGGTTCGCTCGAGGTGGTCAGCGGTCGCGTCTCTATACACCCATTTCCAAATTTCAAAATAATAAAAAATTTTCTTTCTCCCCTAGCCTTCCTTTCTGTCTCCCTCTCACCTATCAAAAGTAATTATCCGTCTCCTATCATCTGTTTCCTGTCTCTTAGCATCAGCCTCTTAGTTACTCTAAAGTAGTTGTACTAGTATACCTTCTTAGAGGTTGTAGATGATCCTCTTGGGGTAAGGAAAGGGGAAAGCTAATAGAATGTGAAGTTGTATTCTAGGTTGAGGGGGTATTGGGTGTGAAGTTAAAGGTGCTAGATCTTCTTCCTCACGCCGGTAATTGTCTCTGGCTATTATAGCTTGTGAAGGGGTGTTAGTTTAAACTCCTAATTCC
>JAGLME010000116.1 GCA_023140195.1 Thermoplasmata archaeon | reverse complement strand
TTCGTGAGTGCGATTTTGTGTCCATTGGTTTTAATTTCGTTAATTCGATCTTGAGCAGTTTGCTCTTCCTGTGGTAATGGACATTCAATTTGTCTTTCTAATTTCTCGATCTCCTCTTTATAAAACACCGCATTCATCTCTAATGCTTTGTTTTTACTATCAAGTGTCTCTTGCTGTAGGTCCAACTGTTCCTGTAATCCTTCGCAATTGGGACACTTGCTATAATCAACTGATGCAGATTGTGTCTCCGTTCCAACGTTATTTACAATATGATCAATGACTTTCGAAACGCTGGTCAGTTCATATGTTTTACTATTCACAAGTTTCATGTGAGCATCATCACTGATGCGAATATGCTTCATCAATGTCCAATACGCCCCACTTGTTAATAAACATTCCGCTTGTTTACAAGTGTTCATGAACAAACAGTCCAGTTGTGCGCCACTTTCTCCATGTCTTAAAGTTCACAAACGTCCATATCACGCCATGCACACTTTTAAACAACATACCCACAAGTGACCACAACACACATGGGCATAGTGGGGATCTGTAGCCCACTTGTTTACACCCACTGTTTAACATCATGAACATTTGTTAACAAACATTCATGTACACAACGGGCAACAACTTCACAAACGGCCATGCACAAAAGACTCCACACATGACATAATACGCCATGAACATGTATGTCAATCACTGACTAAAAGTTAAACTGTGCACATGGCTTAATTGACCCAACGTTTCACAAACATCCATGGCTATAATGGGCTACTATTTCACAAACACCCATGGATAAAGTGGAATACTTTACCCACAAATACCCATGGCTGAACAGGGCCACTTTTCAACAAAATCGTCCTTTCAGCGACATTAACTCCATTAAATTCAGGATTTTGTTATTACATACACTCGAATGTATACACTATAGTATATACTTCTGTCATAGTTTTTTATTACATTTTATACTTTATCACAAAGTACCCTTTCGCACTACACCCATGGCCATACAATGCCGGTGAACATGTACCACAGCACGGTCGAAATGTCCCTG
>JAGLME010000115.1 GCA_023140195.1 Thermoplasmata archaeon | reverse complement strand
TTTTTTCAAAGTTATTAAACTAGCAGCATTTGAATTAGTAATATCAGCATTACCCGCAACTAATCTCATCGCCTCAGAAAATGTCAAAGTGATCGTTGTATCCACAGCTACGCCAGTTGTCCCACTTGTTGGAGAAAATGTTACTGTTGGAACTGCTCCATCATAAACAATACTAAATTGAGTTGCAGCTGTATTATTATTTCCAGCCGTATCAATTGCCACAGATCCCGCTACATCTACAGTAACCGTTCCACTTGCTGTTGGAGTTATGTCTGCTGTGTATGTTGTTCCGCTTCCCGCAAAAGTTCCAGCTGTTCCATTGCCAACTGTGATATCGCCAAGAACAAAAGTAGTTACCGCTTCACTAAATGTAATCGTCACACTGAATGGCGAAGTACTTGTTGGATTTGATTCAGCAGAAGTTATCGCTACTGTCGGCGCGGTAGTATCAATCGTAAATGTCGTATTTGTTGGCGACGCCGCATTATTGCTTGCGGCATCCGCAACTGTTGATAAACTTACGGTTGCAGTTCCATCAACATATGTACCTCCATTAGCCGCGACTACAGTATAAGAATATGTCCATATTGTTTGATCTCCACTCGTCATATTAACAGCAGATATATCAGTTGAACCAGGTTGGTTTATTGATATAGCTGGCGTTCCAACAATCGCTTCGCTATACGTTGCTGTAATTATCATAGACCCAGCTTTAGCTGGATCTGCAGAATATGTTAATGCTACCGTTGGTGCGATTCCATCGGTTGGTGTTTTATCATAAGTAGCGCTCCCATCACCAGTAACCGCATTACCTGATGTATCACTTACAGCTTGACCACTTGCAAGAGTAACTACTGGTGTCGCATCAGTTGCTATTACAGTTGAAAGAGTTAATGTTATAACACCAGCTAATTCATCTACTCCCGAAACAAAACTACCAGCCACGGTGAAATCAGTAGTAGCAATTGTTGCCGTATTCAAATCCTCACTAAATGTAACATCAATTGTCATTGTAGTTTTAGTCTGAGCTGAATCCATTGTCGGCGATACACCATCAGAAGCAACTGCGTTTGTACCATCTACAACTTCAATTGGAGTTCCAGATGTATCAACTGTTGTACCCGCAGCTGTTCCATAAGTTACAGTTGGCGTTGCTGAGGTACCAGTTACTCCAGAAGTGGTAAGCACCATTGTAAGACCAGCTCCTCCTGGATCCGTATTAGCAGTAACAGAACCCGCAGATAATGTATAACCTTCACCTGCCGTAGTGGTCGTATCTACATTTTCTGAAAATGTTAGCGTAATAGCATTAAGTCCGGTTCTTTCCGCCGTAAATGTTGGCGCTGCCGCACTCACATTCGGCGTGTCAATTACTACTCCCCCCACAAGAGCAACAAAAAACAACAAACTGAAAAAAGTACTTGTTGCCTTTAAACTAATTAAGCTTTTGATTTTTTGTTTCATTTTTT
>JAGLME010000114.1 GCA_023140195.1 Thermoplasmata archaeon | reverse complement strand
GCGCTAGAATCTTTTGGAACATAAATTTCATCACCAGCAGCGAAACTAAAACTAGCAACTTGACTAACAAAAGAACCGTTTGCAGTCTTTGTTACATCATTTACATCTTTATAGCTCAAACTAACACCAGTAAAATTACTGTCATTTGCACTATTTTTAACATTCAACTTAGTTACTTTGAAAGCTTCCTTTGTTGAAGTTAGTTTGAATGTTGTGTAAACAACATCCTGCGATCCAGCAACAACCAAATTTGCACTTGGAGTAGCTGAATCATTTGCCATTGTCAAAGTTCCAGCAGTAGCAATAGTCTGGAAGATTGATGGAGTGTTGTTGTTAGTATTCAATATTGGAGCAAGATTTGTTCCAGTTCCATATTCAGCAACAACATCACCAAGAACAGCAATAGTCAATGCTACTTTATCGTCAGTGCCTGAAATTAACGAAGTTGACAAATCAGCTTTAGCAACTAATGTTTTCGTTGTTCCTTTTGAAATAGTCAAGTCTAAACTATCAAAAGTAACAGTAATATCAGATGTACCGACTGTTAAAGTCTTCTTTGGTGCAACAAGTGTTGTACCATCATAAAGTCCAACAGCAGTTAGAACACTTTTCGCGCCAGAAGTTTGGACTTTATCCCAGGCAGCAGTATCCATAAGATAAGCAGTCAATTTAACTGAAGTTACCTTAACATCAGAAGCTGAACCAGCTTTGAAAGCAAAGCCAGCAAGAGTAGCATCTGTTGTTCCTTGAACAAAAGTCTGTCCAGAAGCTGGAGAAGAAGCAAGATCAAGAGTTAAAGATGCAGAAGTAACAGTCATAGTTTTTCCAACAATATTACCAGAAGGAATAATATCAGTAACTGTATCTCCATCAGTTGTTTTGGCTAAGAAATTAGCAGTTGCAGTCATATCTTTCAGAGTCGCTGCAATTGTTTCATCGCCGGCAGCTGAATTATTAATATCAATAATAATCTGTCCTTGAGTTGTCTCACCACCTATTAAAGTAAATGTGTCAGTAAAAATATTATCGCCAATAACAACAGTTGATTTTGTACCAACTACAATACCATCAATAACCAAATCAAGGTTATCAACATCAGCTGGAATAAGATTAGCTCCATCACCAACGATAGTAATAATAAACTTGCTAACATCAACAGTCGCCTGTGATGCGATAGCAAAATTCAAAAGAACTGTGTTGTTTGTATTCTTTGAAACATCTGAAGCACCTGGACCACTCGTAGTAATTGTAAGTTGTCCAGCCTCCATAGTAGTCACATTTGTCAATAATGTAGTAAGAACAACTTCATCTACATAAGAATTAACAGCACTTCCACCTTCCGCAACATCAACACCTAGATTATAACCATAAGTGTTACCTACTACCACAACATCAGTACTATATCTTACATACAAAGTCGCAGTATCAGCATCTCTTCCGCCTACATCAGCTTTTACTGTAAAAATAGCAGACTGACTCTTAGCAATTGCATAAGGAGTATCCAAAGTAATAACAAAGTCTGAACCGCTTTGTACACCAGAACCAACTAAATCACTTCCTCTATATAATTGAACATTGCTAAGAATATCTCTTCCACTATTATAAAGAGTAATACCTTCGAATTGAGCATCCTCAGTTGCATTTACATAAACAGTAAAATTACCTACTGTAACATTTGTTTCGCCAACTTTTCTTGTATATGTTGCAGTTGATGCTTCAACATCAATCTTTCCTACAGGTGTTGTAGAAAGAGACATATAATTACCAGTTACTGGAAATGATCCAGAAACTGCTGAGGCAGTTGTGATAGCACTAGCGGAAGCGATACCAAAGGCATGCTGTCCACTAACACTATTTGCAATATTAGCAACAACAGACAATGTTCTAGTAGCTCCTGCAGCCACAGTTACATTCAAATTTGTAAAAATAGCTTCATTTGTACTTGCACTCACAGTCTTACCCGTTGTTAATCTCGTTGCTCCATCATAAAGATAAACTTTAGAAATATCAGTTGTAGCACCTACGCCAGTTCTCTTTATAGCTATTCCAGTAATAATTGCGTCACCTTCATCGGATGCGGATAAATTTACATTCGTAAACACAACACCAGTTGCGTTTGATGGAACAGTAGCTGAAGCTGGGGTAGTAGCTGCTAGAGAAACAGAAACACCGCCCGCTGGAACTGGAGTTGTATCTGGAAGATTGCCACTTGTGTAGAAAGTTGTCAATTCAGTTACAGTTGTAACA
>JAGLME010000113.1 GCA_023140195.1 Thermoplasmata archaeon | reverse complement strand
ACTACTTGGTCCCTGGGCTGGCTCGTGTCGGTGTGGACGACTTCCTAGACTTCACTGTAGCGATTGTCACGAATCTCACGGGCACACAGCGCCGGAGACGCCTCGGTTATGGTGCTTAGAGGTGCCTCCCGGCCAGTCAGGAGTGTGGGTCCCCCAGAGTCGCAGAGGCTCTGGGGGACTTGCTGTTTAGGAGGAAACATGTCAGGAAACGGCAAGAACAATCCGCACATAAAGCACTTCGAGGAACAGCTGGGCCAGTGGACGGATGAGCGCATAGTGTCCCAGGAGGATATATCGGTCTGGTATAGGTTCATAGAGTACCTAGTCAATCTATCGGAAGCGGATGGGTGGGTGTACACAGGCCATTCACTCACAGTGGGGACCCCCATGAGCCGGCTGGTGGTTCGAGCGGAGATTGACGGCATACACCACGTAGTGTTTACCAGTGGCCGGACCACTACAGGTTGTATGCGGGCGTTTTTACGCAAGATGCATGAGGGGTGGTTGGAGTGGTCAGTTGACAAGTACAGGCAGTGATTTGACAAAGTACCCGGCACCCCTTATAATAAGTGTACCGATGCTGGGGAGAATGGGTAACAGGGGTGCTACCCGTCCCCCAGCAGCGTCACCAACAGTGGAGGTCACAGCAATGAGGATTCATGTCTACCGGGACTTTGATGGGACTGGGAAAGTCACGATTATTCCTGGTCGGCGCGCCCACATGGCCCCAAGGGTCATTTCCGGGGTCAAGGGGCCGGGGTTCACGCAGGCCCTTCGGGAGGTGATTGACGAGGTGTCGCTGGCGGAGATTGGCTCGAGACCTGTGCCACCGGTGTGACCCGGATACAACGGGGCGTGTACAGCTGGAACTGGAGACTACAAGGAAAGGAGTGTTACGATGGCTATTCTTGCGGGGGCCGTCTTGCGGACGACCATGAACTTCACGTTGGGGGATGGAACGCAGTACCAGAACGTCTACCATCACCAGAGGATTGGCCCTGGCCTTCTGCTCACGGACGCCCAGCATGTGGCGGCCCTCTCGAGCTGGGCTGAGGATATGTACGCGGAACTGGACGACCAGGTCTCACTCAACATCGTAGAGGGACTGAGTACGGTGGACCGAGTCGAGTTCGTTGAGGGCGAGTGGACAGTCACCGAGGCGATAGGGACCTTTACAATCGCTTGGGTGCCCACCTTGGCGGCAAACGCGGCCTTGCCCAACCAGGTGTCTCCGTTTGTGAGCTTCAAGACCGCACGCCCCAAGTCTGTCGGCCGGAAATTCCTGTTCCCGTTCACGGAAGCAGGAATTTCCAGCGGCCTGCTGGAAGCGGCGTCAGTAGCAGCGATGGTGGCGTACGCAGACGACGCGGTCAATAACGTGGAAGTGGATTTCCCGCTGG
>JAGLME010000112.1 GCA_023140195.1 Thermoplasmata archaeon | reverse complement strand
GCACGTAGAGGAGTTCGATCGAAGCCTAGAGACCTGGACAGACGAACGGTTCATTTCTCGGGCCGAGCTGAGAGCCTTGGCTATGTTCAGTTTGTACCTAGTCAACTTGTTGGAGCACATCGGGTGGCAGTACTACGGCCACACACACAAGCAAACGGGAAAGATGGGCTGCCTGGTAGTGAAAGCAGACCACGAAGGCACACCACACGTAGTGTTTACGAACGCAAGGACGTACACAGGTTGTGTAGTCGTGTTCTTACGGCGTCTCGAGGCCGACACACTGCAGTGGCGACCAGACCGCTATCGGTGACGATTTGACTGAAGTCCCCCTCCCGGTTATAATAAGTGCGCTTGGTGGGGGGAGTTCACCTTCACCGGGAGGGGGACACCCACCAAGCTACATCCTCGGAAGGGAGGCAGGCAAGGTGCGCATATATGTCTACAAGAAAGCAGGCAAGGGTAGGGACGTCCTGTTTCGTCCCGCGAAGGCGACCAGGATGCCGATGGCGCTCCTGCAGGGTGTCGAGGACAGCGACCTTGAGGCCGCTGTCCTGGCAGAGCAGGTCGCGTACGACAGTCTGCGGCCGCAGTGGAAGGAGCTTTTCTAGCAGGCCCCAGGCCACAACGGGACACATACACACACAACGGGCCAAAAGGGCCGAAAAGGAGGTACGATGCCGATTATTCACGGGGACGTGCTCCGGGTCACAGCTAACTTCATTCTTGGCGACGGGACCCAGTACCAAAACGTCTACCACTACCTGTTCGACGGTGTAGGCACACCAAGCGACGCAACGGTTGTCGCCGACATAGCCACAGCACTAGATGACGCCTACGACGATTTGCAGCCACTGGTGAAGAACACCGTCCTGAACGACCTATCTTCAGTGGATATCGTCGAGTTCGTAGAGGGGGAATGGACTGTGACGAGGAACGTAGGGACGTTCACTCTTACCATGGACGGTGTCGGTGCTGGGGACATGCTTCCCAACATGAGCAGCCCGTTCGTGACGTTTAAGACAGCGCGCCCAAAGTCGGTGGGGCGCAAGTTTCTCTTCCCACTGGTAGAGGGGTTCCAGGTAGCCACCGTGTTGGCGGTGGAGGCCGTGACCGCCATTGTGCTGTACGCGGCGGTCATCCTGGATGACATCGAGGTAGACCTGATTAACGCTCTGCACCCTGGGATTGTGCGAACAGGCATAGACGACTACCTTGTGTTCACGGCCGCGGTCGTGACCAACATTCTAGGGACTCAGAGACGCCGGCGCCCAGGGGTGGGCGCGTAGCTCACAGGCCTCCGGTCCATTTTAACACATCCACCAAAATCCGTCTTGCGCTTACCAGGCAGGACGGATTTTGCCGTAAGGGAGGTATGACCAAGTGACAGCTATAGTGAATCC
>JAGLME010000111.1 GCA_023140195.1 Thermoplasmata archaeon | reverse complement strand
CTGCCATGGAGCCCCTAATGTTAGACGTGCTGCTCTTGAGGGCCTGGAGAACCTTACCTGGTACACCCGCTAGCTCTTTCTTAAGAGCTTCGGAGTCTACTACAGGTTGTAAAACGATCTTAGGTTGGCGCTTGGTGAAGCCGTAGAGAAAACCAATGACTCCAACTACGCCCCCTATAATGGAAAGTATCAGATAGAGATCCAATTGTTTTCCTTTCTAGAGTGAGGCTTGTCGTAATGGTGCCTTCTTGTCTGGCTCAATATTAAACTGCATTCCCTTGAACTTTCCCCACAGCATGACAACAGCTACCTTAGCAGCACCCTCGGTATCTACTATACCCATAATGAAAGTGTCACCTTCTTCAGTGTCCATCTCATTAGTAGGGGAGAGGACTATCTTGTAGTTGTCTGCTATGATGTCGTAGAAGTAGCCAAAAGGAAATACTAAGTGGTGTTCCCAATCAAGAACAATTTCCCCGGCAAGGTCCCAGTGATGAATGTTTTCAGTCAAGTGGTAAATGTCGGTCCCTATACCGGTTGCATAGTGCTCAATTTGTTTACCTACAGGATTCTTTGCCCACGTAAAGGGCTCAGCTGTAGTGTCTAGCTGTTCCGCAAAGCCGTAGCCTGCCTTGAACAGTGAAGTCCCAACCATAACTGGGGTAGCAATAAGACTAAATGCAATCACAGCTGTCCAAAACCACCTTCGTAGTCTCATTTCCTTTTCCCCTTGGCAGGAGGAAGACCTTTAGTCTTCCCTTTCTTTACAGTGTGGGCGGGAGAGGCTCCCTTATGCTTCGCTTTATAGCGTTGCACTACTTACCTGGCTTCACCTTCTTCGGATCTTCAAGACCAGTCAAGGGCTTGACGAAGTTTTCGGGCTTGGGCATAATAACTTCTTCTACCACGGCGCCCGGGGGCATGATTGACTGTATCGGAGGCACCTTCCCTTGAAGCATGCCAGGTCCGTCGTCTTTCGGTAATGGTTTCCAGTTGCTGTCTTTACTCATCGTCGGGTTCCTCCTCCACTATCTGTAGAGTATGTGGGTCAATAGGTAAAACTATATCGGCCGGCGCGTTGCCAAACGGCATACGTGTAGTACCTTGGGCCGGCACGGGTAAAGGATCAATAGATCCTAGAGGTTTCCAGTTACCAGTTCCTTTTCCCATAATTTATTCCTCAGGTGCGGTGTCTTTCTTGCCTTTAAGCCAGTCTTTACCGCGGCTGTTAAGTATGTATCCACCCCAGAATATTCCCAGAAGCTCTGAGGTAAGTGGTGGTATCACCCATCCTGCGACACCTAGACTAACACCAGCCCAGATTACAAAGGTCCAGGAGGTGAATATCATAGCGAAGAACTTAATAGCATTGTTTCTTTGTTTAGGACCAGAGGTCCATAGAAATTTCATGCTCATTACACCCTCTACGTGGTAGTTGTCGTAGTAGTGGTTAGAAGAGTACCAATCTCATGGCCTGCCCCACTGTACTGACCGGCACCTTCTATAACACCAAGGACAATACCAGAGAGCTTGACTTGGTTCAAGTGGAGTTTATGACCAGCAGTACCACCGGTATAATGGCTAATCTTGATACGCACCATGCCGTTATACTCTTCTTGCAAACCAGGACCCATCTCGCCGTAGAAGACATGGGTTCCCTCGGCTGCATCATCGGGAAGGTCGTCGAGTGCGGATGTGAAGGCATCCCATGCGTCGGTAAACCAGTTGTAAATATATATCTTCTTCTTATGTGCGATGTGACCCTCATACCAGCCCAGGATTTCTAGCTTGAAATGATTAACAAAGTCACTGTCTACACGGAACTTGTCAAAATCAAGGACGATGTCAAAGCCTGGAGTAGCAGCTACCTCTGTGAGCTCAAACTCATTGCTGTCGTCGTGGTACATCTCTTTGAAGTCCTGTCCCACGGCGGTACC
>JAGLME010000110.1 GCA_023140195.1 Thermoplasmata archaeon | reverse complement strand
ATTATCCATGCACAGGATGCCCATGAAACATTGTCAGAAGACGATGAGGGTATTATTACATCCTCAACCGCTGTCTATGTCCAAGCAAGCGACTTACTTCCTTACATGGCAGATGTTGTAGCGGAGGACGGTACAACTTCACCAGCAACGGAAGTGAGCCTGCCTATTTATGGTGGGCATGCTGAATGGGTAATATGACTACTCGTTTCGCCGCTGAGCAACTCGCCAAAAAGCTACGACTTGAGGCCGTCGTCAGACCAGAATTAAACCGTTTCTTCCGTACCATCAGTCGCACTATCCGCCCGGTCTGGGTATCAACCGGCCAGATGCCAAACCTTGATCCGTTTCAAGCAGATTTAACGGCACTCCTTCGCAAGCACTATGCACGTGTCCAACGTTCATTCAGAGGTGACACCACCAAGAGTCTCATGCGAAGCATCAACGAAAAGCAGGATGAGATACCGAACGTCATGCTGGAGACAGAGGCGGCATTGATCGTGGCGGCCAATGAGCGCGCCCCTATTCAAGCAACCAGAATCTTGGAAACAACCCAAGATGAGTTTAACACCATCCTTGCTGATGTCGCAGTCAGTGCCGCTGTCGCCGGCGAGGTATTGACCAGACAGCAAGAAGCCACGCGTATCACGCAGGACTTTAATTCACGCATCCCAGGGCGTACCAATACTATAGCCATGTTTGAAACCCAAGCCATGGCGGAGGAAACAAAGCTTATTGAAGCAGATACGATTGCCGCCACTGGTGCAGTTGTGGCCGGGATCGCCATCGCCCAGCAGATGCAGAAGACCTGGAATACCATCTTGGATGAGCGAACCAGGGATAGTCATGTACTAGCTGATCTTCAGAACAGGCAGCAAGGACAGCCGTTCATGGTACAGGGACAATTACTTCGTGTGCCAGGGGATACAAGTTTAGGAGCAAGTTTGGGTAATGTCATAAACTGCCGGTGCGCATCAGAATTCACACTTGGAGGCTGATATGGATGATCTCTATGATGATATAAATGCGGTAGAAAGAGATGTCGCTGAAATGTCCGATTCAGAGATCAAACGAAAGGCTGTCAGGATGTTTGGGAAAGACCGAGTTGAACAGATGACAATCGATGAAATGCTTCAAGAACTAAATTAAATGTTTTATTTTCATGAAAATATTGTTATATTGATATTCTACGCGAGGTGATTCATGCAAACGAGTCAGTTGACTGTCCCACTTGAGATTAAATCCATTGATGATGATAAAGATTTCTTTCAGTTTGAAGGTCATGCTTCTACCTTTGGCAATGTCGATCTTGGCGATGATGTAATTGAGCGTGGCGCATTTACCGAATCACTAAAAAAGAGGATGCCTAAACTGCTTTGGCAGCATGACATGCGTGAACCGCTTGGTATTTTTATCGAGGCCTTCGAAGACGCGAAAGGGTTGTTCGTTCGCGGTAAGATGCCAAAGGATGATAAGTTTGTCTCAGAGCGTGTTATCCCGCAGATGAAGATCGGCTCCATAACGAGCATGAGTATCGGTTTTTCAGTCAATGATTTTGAACTTAAAGACGGTATCCGGATATTAAAGGCGTTGAACTTATTCGAAGCATCGCTTGTCACCTTCCCTATGAACGAACAAGCAACCGTTACCGGCATGAAGGCCGCAACCCCATTCAAGGATCTTCCACTTGCCGCTCGTGACCGACCATGGGATTCAGGGGCAGCCAATGCCCGGGTACGTGAATTTACCAAATCCACTGATGAACCAAGCAATACATATCTGAATGGTTTTTTATGGTATGACCGCGCAGATCGTGAAAACTTTGGTGCCTATAAGCTTCCGTTCGTTGATGTGATTGACGGCAAGCTGACAGCAGTCCCGCGGGGCATCTTTGCAGCAGCAGCTGCCATGCAGGGTGCACGCGGCGGTGTTGATATCCCAACCGCCGACCGCCCGGGTGTGGAACGCCACATTACCCGTTATTATGATAAGATGGATCTGGAAACGCCATTTGGCAAATCCGGGTTATCCATGGTTGAGCTTGAAGGCTTCAGCCGTACCGAGTTTGAACAGTTACTTCGTGGTTCTGGTATCTTTTCCAGAAAAACATGTAAAGCAATCGCTTCGAAATTCATTGCCCAGTGTGATGCTGGTGACCTTGGACAGTGTGAT
>JAGLME010000011.1 GCA_023140195.1 Thermoplasmata archaeon | reverse complement strand
AATGAGAAAGCAAACTACATTCCGTGATTGGTTAGCTGCAGGAGGCTACTTGATTCTCAGAGGGTTCGTCTACCTCTTAGATAAGCGCGACATGTATAGGATATCGGTAGGTAAAGACCCTATCCTACCCCGTTAAGGGGGAGCGTATCTTATTTTATGCGAGAACCTCCGGGCCCACGGTCTTGCTAAAGCCAGACACGGGGCACGTCGGTCGATGACCCGCTTTAGAAGGAACGTTGCTTCGCCAACCTTCCTCCACTGTCGGTCATCATCCTTCACTGCCCAAGGGCAGCAGGATTCGAATAAAATACTTGCTGGATTCACAGTCGTCCAGTTAGCAATCATACTGGGTAAACCAGAAGATACTTCTTCACCTATTGATAAACTTAATCAAATAGGTGAAATTCCTGATTGGGACCACCATCTCTCAATTAGCATTCATAACGTACTAGCGAAAGCTAGGAGTTTAAATCATTTCAGAGGCCCCTGTTTCCCTTGCACGCTTCATCGAGAACCTCCCGCGCCCCGGGGCAAGCTCCCGGGCCCGCTCCGGTTCATCGAGAAGCTTCCGCTGCGGGAACAACGCCTTTGAAATTCCTGGCTGCCTTACAGTCGGCAGCTGGCACTCATACCTTACTACTACATACTCAGGGAACTGAGAAGTAGGCTCCATTATCCTACAGAAGGAGAAGCTGACTACGTCTTGTCCGAAAGACCTGACTTGGCAGCTACTTCCTTACAGACGACTTCAGCTCTCCCTTCCCGTAGGATAATTTACTGCTGTTACCGAGCACTAACAGTAGGCATCATAATTAATAGCGCACTCGAGAGATCGAGGAGCAGACAGTATCTGAAAGGTAACACCTCAGGCGTTATGAGTTTTACCTGTCTTGGCAGCTAAAATCCGACGCCACCAGGTTATACCTTTCAGAAGGCGGAACACGCCGCAATTCTATCGCTGTCCACACGAGCGATAGGCAATTATACATTGGGTAGGTGCTCGAGTGGTTAAAGAGGGCGGACTGTAAATCCGTCGGCATTGTGTCCTACGGTGGTTCAAATCCACCCCTGCCCACCAAATGAAAGGAAGCAAGATGCAAATACAAATTATTAACGACCTATTTACTACTCCGCTTAGTGATCTTCGAGCTGGTCAGGTAGGTGTAGACTCGCAGGGCAATGTCTATGCCCGTGTCTATGTTGCTAATCCTCAGCAGTCACAGACTCAACTCTTCAAGCTGAATGATATGGGCGGTCAATACAATGATCATATTAGTGCCAAGATTCAAGTCCGTGTGCTTGATTCAGATGAAAAAGTAGTACTAACAATATAATGTACGGGAAGTAGCCTAGTCTGGCCAAGGCGCTGCGTTTGGGGCGCAGAGACCGGAGGTTCGAATCCTCTCTTCCCGACCAAGGGAGAGTGGTGAAACTGGCAGACACGCTAGGCTTAGGACCTAGTGCCCATAGGGTGTGGGGGTTCGAATCCCTCCTCTCCTACCAAGGTATAAAATGAGACAAGACATCAAAGAGTACATAAAACCAGAGGATCTTAGAGAGGGTGGTTTGTACCGCATCTCTGCACGTAATGCATCCCATGGTATCTGGTCCGAGAAAGACAATGGCTTCTACATCTCTCGCCATAAGTTTGGCGTGAACTATCTATTCATTGAGATCCATTGGGATCTTAGCGATGGCTTTGGTACTGTCAAGCCACTTGAATGGCTAAAGCAAGCTCCGTTTGATACTAGTGAGCTTAATGACTGGAACACTCTACCTGAGCTAGCGGCTAAGGTATTGGTGTTCCTAAATGATATAGAGAAGTGTCCGTGCGGTGGTTACTATAACGATTGGCATAGCCACGCTAGTGACTGTATCATAATAGATAGGAAGAATGGTAAACAATATTAGATAGAAAGGAAAATCATGGCTCCTGACCCTACTATCGCGTCTACTAACTTAGAACGCTTTCAGCGCTTCATGAAAGACCAGCCCTTCGATACCTTTGTAGTTACAGACCAATGGAATCGTGGATGGCTTAGTGGCTTCTGGGCTGAAGACGAGATTGATGAGCGCTCCGGCTACTTGTTCATTAGCAAGGACAAGGCAGCTATTATGACTGACTTCCGCTATGAGGAGAGAGTCCAGGAAGAAGCCCCAGAGTTTGAGATGTTTGTCTGGGAGAAGATACTACAAGAACATTTTCCTAGAGTGTGGGAGTATATGGACTCCAAGGTGGTAGCTTTCGACAAGCAGTACACTACCTTCCTAGAGTACGAGCAGATGCTTGCTACTCTACAGATCTTCAGACCCTGGTCGGTAATGTTTCCTAATAAAGACTACGTCGAGAAGCTGCGATGTATTAGGTCTCAGGATGACATAGACAAAGTAAGACATGCAATTAGAATCACCGAGGATGTTATCCGGAAGGTCAACATGTTGCTGAAACCTGGTCTCACTGAGAAGGACATCGCTCATCTCTGCAACCATTGGCACAAAGAGTATGGTGCTGATAGCATAGCGTTTCCTCCTCTGGTTGCTATTGGAGAGAATATCTCTAAGCCCCACAATCTTCCTGGTGATAGAAAGATTAAAGAGGGTGACCCGATACTGATAGACATTGGCTGTAAGAAAGATTGGTACTGCTCAGACTTGACGCGGACTCTCTTTGTTGGAGAGCCCTCTGACCAGATTAAAGAGATCTATCGTGTTGCCAAGCGAGCTTGGGAGATAGCCCTTGGTAGTATCAAGGCCGGCATCAGCTGGTCTGATGCTGATACTCCGTCACGTGAGTTCATTCATGAAGCAGGGTATGACTATCGTCACGCCATGGGACATGGCGTCGGACTTAAGGTTCACGAGCTTCCTATGCTAAATCCTAGTCGCACTGAAGACTATCTCAAAGAGAATATGATAGTCACGTGTGAACCCGGTGTCTACGTACCAGACGTGGGAGGAGCTAGGCTCGAGAGTGTTGTAGTGGTGACCAAGGATGGCTGCGACAGACTTGATCAGTTAGACTTAACATACGACTTTTAAAAAGAATGGGGCGGTAGCTCAGTTGAGAGAGCGCCTGGCTTGCAACCAGGAGGTCGGTGGTTTGATCCCACCTCGCTCCACCATAGAAAGGATAACTAATGGAAGTTGTTATGAAGTTAGACGCCACAGAATGTGTCGTCTGTGGAATTCCCTTCGCTCTTCCGGAACATATGCTCAAGGAAAAAAGGGAGAAGGGTGGTTTCATACACTGTCCTAACGGTCACTCTGTAGGCTGGGGTGAAGGTAAGATGGAGAAAGAACTCAAGCTAACAAAATCAAACCTCAAAGGGTATGTAAAGAGATGTGAGAGCCTTAGCTCTGAAGTTAACTCTCTTGAAGCTTCTAGACGTGCCCTCAAGGCCGCCAACACTAGGCTGAAGAAAAAGAAGTAAGTTGTATATCTATCCCGGAGGTTGGACTGTAGTGGTTAAACCCGGGATTAGCACCACGAAGTCGCCCGTCCGCGTCCGGCGCCGTCGGGAGATACAGACACCGTGTAGACTGCAATGACTACCGGACTATGTCATGCGGAGGGATCGGTAATTCTGTACCTCCGAGATAGGTATACAGCCGTGTAGCTCAGTCTGGTAGAGCCGACGACCGATAATCGTCAGGTCCCTCGTTCAAATCGAGGCACGGCTACCAATGTCGGGGTTAGCCTGCGACAGCAGGTGACGTTGGCGATGGCCCAAGAAGCCCCGGCTCCAACTTAAAATGCGGGTGTAAACTCAAGTGGGTAGAGTTCTAGCCTTCCAAGCTAGTAGTTGCAGGTTCGAGGCCTGTCACCCGCTCCAGAAAGGATCACTAATGAAATGGCTTACAATTAGAACTCTAGCTTATATGCATCAAGCTAAGGAGTGTTGGCATCGATGGTTCGCCTGGTACCCTGTGACTGTTGAGATCAAGCCGGACGGAGCTAGAATTAAAGTGTGGCTCATTTGGCTTCACCGTAAAGGCACATGGTATGGGGGCTATGATGACTCAGGATGGAACTATGAGTACAGAGAAGTGTAACGACGCTGAAGTCCAGGAACTGATGGACGAAGCCCTGGAGATTCATACTTTGTGGCACAAGCTCCATGATTATTTGGAGAGTCATGATAGAAATATAGATAATCTCTCAGGCTACGACGACATAAGATGTATGGATGCCTTCTGTAAAGATAATCCAGATATCATTCGTGTCCATGTTGACGACTCTTATCACTGTAACTCCTATGCTTATATCGTACCACATGAGAGTGAGAAGAGGTACATGGGTGCTACTGTACTGTTTATACCTCAGTGCTGTGACACTAGAAACCAATTCTTCCTGTACCCAGGTGATAACAGAAGTCTCCTGAGTGCATGTCTGAGACTAGAGGACAAGTTTCAAGGGAAAGGAGATGAAACCTGGAAGAAACTTCATGGAGATCTAAATGAAGATGGCGAAGATACTAAAGACTGACGGTAAGTGGAGTGTTAGAAAGATAGTCGCGGCCCTTATGGTCCCACTAATGATGTTTATAATCAGTACCTGGTATGGCAGGTACTCGTGGATCAGAGACCAGGCTTATAAGGTAGCTGTCAACGAGAAATATATCGTTGAGGCTAAGGAAAATCTCCAGAAGAAAGATAAGGAACTTCAGAAAGCCATTGATGATCTCAAGGCCGAGATGAATAAGAAGTCAGGCATCCTACACAGTCGTGCCAACAAGGAGACAGACAAGAGAGAGAAGGGGGATGAGAGATTACTTAATCTTATCCTCGACATGCTTGATAATCAACAGAGAAACATTCAGCACCAGCAAGATCGGCTGGAAAAGAAAGCAAAATGATTTGGTTCACCTCAGATTGGCATCTGGATCACGCTAATATTATAGAGTACTGTGATAGACCCTTCAAAAGCGTAGCCAGAATGAATAATAAGATTCTGTATAACTATAAAGAGGCTGTTGCCGAAGACGATATAGTATATTTTGTTGGTGATCTATGTATGAGAGGCGCAGATAATCTTAACTTCTATATCAATACCTTTGGTAAGCTTCCCGGACAAAAGCACCTAATCCTAGGCAATCATGACAGGATGAGTCCCTTTAAGTACGAGGATGCTGGCTTCATGACTGTGCATACTGCACTGCACCTCGAGCTGCTTGATCTTTACCTTGTGCACGACCCGGCCAAGAGTATAGTGCGTAGAAATAAAGACTGGGTCTGTGGTCACGTACACAATCTCTTTGGCAAACTTATACGTCCCAATGTAGTCAATGTATCCGTTGATGTCTGGGACTTCAAACCAGCATCATTTGATGAAGTAAACGAGCTACTCACAACTAACAGGTAGGGTCATATGATGACTCATGTCTGTATTAAATGTGGTCACGTTTGGATTCATGGCAAGCCTTCAGATGATATGTCGGGCGGTGTCTGTGAAGAATGTATTACTACATATATTCGGAACAAACAAATAGATAAAGGTTATGAACCCTGCTTTCGCAGTAAAGGGATATTGTGTCCCGATAAAGAGTGTAGTTACTTTAACTCATGCAACAAGAATACCGATAGACATCGGTAGAAAGGAACAGAAATGCTTAAGAGGCTAGGCGAAGTATTTGGTGCCCCCAAGACTGGTACCGCCAAGATTAATGGAGTTGCAAGTCAGTTCGAAGGCATGATTAATGAGCTGGAGACCGGCGAAGCAATGAACTACGACAGGATGGCAGAGAACACTGTCGAGATCGATGCTCTTGAGAATCAGAACACTGATCTCTCAGACACGAACGTCAAAGCACGTAACATAAGAGACGCTCTCAGCGCTATCATTAACGGAGGATAGTACCATGAGGTACGATCCGGAGATAGACATAGGTCATCATAGCTACCCAGATCCAGATTATGGATGGTAATGTGAGGGTAGCTTAATGGTAAAGCACGCGGATGTGGCCCGCGGTATCTCGGTTCGACTCCGAGCCCGCACCCCAAACAATTTGTATTTGAAATCGGAAAATCCCACACAGGAGGGCAAGCTTATGACGTAAGTACCCTAAACTTATAGGAGAACACGACATGAGTGCACGTAAGCACGGTTACTTCCGACGTCCTCGCACTACACAAGAGAGACGTTGGAACGAAGCTCACCGGAAGTATGTCCGAGGCCGGAGAAGTCCGAAGCTTATCCCCTCTAACTGGGACGATCTGTATAAGTCCTCTGTCAGCTCTATCAGCTGGAAGGACAAGTTTAAGAAGCGTCGGCAGTGGATGGATACCCCATACTCAACAGAATGGAACCTTCGTCTTGGGTATTGGGTGACTACTAACTGCCGCAATAATAACAGGCGCCAGAATGTAAAGTTTGCAAGACTTCATCGTTGTCCTGGCTGCCCTGTCTGCCACAAAAGAAATGGTAGGAGGACATGATTCAACTAGCTGAACTCAGAGTCTATGGACTCAATGATAAATGGGTCCATGCAAGTACTAAGGAGACTGCTCTAGAACTCATAAGAATTCTGCACAGAAATATATTGTATCATGATAGTCGATGGCACTTCTTCTGGGAAGGCAAGTATACTGTTATACGATGCGATCCACAGTATCTCCCAGTGGTCAAGCAGCTCCTTGAGGCTAACGATGAGGACTTTGAGTGCGTCGAAACGGTAGGAGGTTATCAAGAGAATATAGAGATGACCAAGAGGTATCTCGAGGCCTTTGTTCCTATCTTCCATGGCTTCTCTCTGCTGGCAGTGGAAATGGAAGATGAGGATTTCATGGGAATACTGGAAAGGATTAACCATTGTTATCTCAACATGGCAACAAGAAAGGTCCTGGTAGACCAGTTCCGCATCCCAGGTGATTTAGCTGAAACCCATCTTGGGATGGGCTGGGAGGCCTTAGCAATACAAGCTGTTGCCCACATGAGATCTTATACTGCAGGCTGGTACAATAGATAGGAGCATAGCAATGAGCTGTGATCAGTGTGGTAGAACTAAGTGTCACCTTATGCCCGTTAGAACATACATCTATAACCCACCCGAGGAGCAATCATTCTATGAAATGAAGGATTGGTGTATGAACTGTGTGGTAGCTGAGGCTATCGCTGCCAA
>JAGLME010000109.1 GCA_023140195.1 Thermoplasmata archaeon | reverse complement strand
AAAGACGCGTCTCTATTTGACGGAATAGCGAAGCGGTACCAAGCCCAATACGCATCCAATCGCTATGGTACACCTAGAGAAAAATGGGCGGGGGTAAAAACGGAGTTAAGTGATATTGACACGGCCCTACTTCATTATGTCAGGGTCCCCGAGAATCACATTGTCATCGACTTTGATATCCGCGATGAGGCGGGTGTTAAATCGCACGAATTAAATCTTGTGGCCGCTTCAGATTGGCCACCCACATATGGCGAGTATAGTAAATCGGGCGCAGGCATCCATCTGCATTATATCTGGGACGGAGACCCTACGGGGCTTAGTCGATTATTCGAGGAGGGAATAGAAGTTAAGGTATTCAGTGGTAATGCGTCGCTTCGTCGTAAAGTGACAAAATGTAACGATATTCCGATAGCGACCATCAGCACTGGAATACCGAAAAAGAAAAAGAAAATGATAAACTTCGATGTTGTCCAATCAGAAAAGGGGCTGCGAGAATTAATTGTTCGGAATTTGAGGAAAGAAATACATGCGAATACAAAACCGAGTATCGATTTCATCTATGAGTTGTTGGCGCGGGCCCATAAGTCTGAAACCCCGTACGATGTCCGAGATCTGAGACCGAAGGTCCTGGTCTTTGCAAATAATAGCACAAATAACTCGCCGTATTGCATGAAGCTAGTGGCAAAAATGGAGTTTCATTCTGAAGAGCCAAGTTTAGAGGCCTTAGAGTATGATAGTGATGAGATTGTGTTTTTCGATGTGGAGGTCTTTCCCAATTTATTTCTAATAAACTGGAAGTATGCTGGTCCGGACAAGGCCTGTGTACACATGATAAATCCGACAGGTCAGGAGGTTGAACAGCTTCTAAAGAAACGCCTGATTGGTTTTAACAATCGCCGCTATGATAACCACATACTGTATGCTCGATATCTAGGTTACAACAATGAGTTGCTGTTTGGCGTCAGCACTAAAATCGTTAGCGGGTATAAGAGAGCTTTGTTCCGTGAAGCATACGCGCTGTCATATGCGGATGTCTATGACTTTGCCTCGAAGAAGCAGAGCCTTAAAAAGTGGCAGCTTGAATTGGGAATCCACCATCAAGAGTTGCCATTTCCATGGGACGAAGATCTTCCAGAAGAACATTGGCCGCTAGCGATTGAATATTGCGACAACGACGTTATTAGTACCGAAGCAGTATTTAATGCAAGACAGCAAGACTTTGTCGCCAGGCAGATTTTGGCAGATCTAAGCGGTTTAACCGTTAATAACTCAACGTTATCCCACACAGCTAAGATAATCTTTGGTGAGAATCGTAAACCTCAAGATGAATTCAATTATAGGGATCTGAGTGAGGAGTTCTCAGGGTATACCTATAAGTTAGGAAAGAGTCAATATCGGGGTGAAAACCCTGGAGAAGGAGGCTATGTCTATGCTGAACCGGGCTATTATCGCGAAGTTGCACTATTGGATATTGCGAGCATGCACCCGACTTCTATTGAAATTCTTGAGTTGTTTGGTCGTTATGGAAAACGCTATACCGACCTTATACGCTCGCGGCTGGCAATTAAACATAA
>JAGLME010000108.1 GCA_023140195.1 Thermoplasmata archaeon | reverse complement strand
ATCCTATCAAAAACAACGAGGATGCCAAGAGTAAAGTCAAACGTGATAAAATATATGATTGGTATAGATCAACTGCATTAACTCGATTAGAGCCCGGCGGGGCAATGATTATCATTCAAACCCGCTGGCATGAAGACGACTTATCCGGTAGACTATTACAAGAAATGAAGCAGGACGGCGAACAGTGGGAAATTATTAACTTCCCTGCTATAGCTGAAGACAATGATATCTTAGGTAGACAACCTGGTGATGCCCTGTTCCCTATGAGGTATTCAGTTGAAGACCTGGCTAGGATTAAGCGTACACTTGGGTCATACTGGTGGTTTGCGTTGTACCAGCAGAAGCCACACCCTGACGGAGGAAACATCTTTAAGCGGTCCTGGTTTAGGTACTTCCATGAAGAAGGCGAGAATTATGTTCTGCATAAACCTGAAGGTCAGGCTAGGGTATCCAAAACATCCTGTTGGATCCTCCAGACTTGTGATCCTGCTGCAACTGAGAAAGAAGAAAGTGACTTCTTTGTATTGGGGACTTGGGCAGTAACCCCTGATAATGACCTGATACTACTGAGTATTTTCAGGGAGAAAGCAGAGACTACCAAACATCAGCAGGTTATGCAAAGTCAATTTGACCGCTGGAACCCTGACTATCAAGGTGTTGAGAACCGGACATTTGGACTTAACATTATTCAGACCTGTGTTAAGGCCGGGCTCCCTATAAGACCACTTAACGCAGACACTGACAAGGTATCCCGGGCTCGGCCGGTGGCTGCCAGGTACGAGACCGGATCTGTATATCATCCACAAGGTGCGCCCTGGTTAGCGGACTTCGAGGATGAACTGGTGGCATTCCCCAACGGCACACACGATGATCAGGTGGATGTTACAGCCTACGCTTATATCACGATTATGCGAGGGGACGAATATAAAATTATTGGAGGACTTGGAAAACATGACTTATGAAGATTGTAAAAACAGTATAATTATAAAACCACATTATAAATGCCCTATGTGTGAACAAGAACACAAAAACAGTCCAGTATATGAACTTGTGAATCCTACCAAACATTATAAATATTTTACTATTTGTCCAAATACAAAACTGCCGTTTTGTGTAGAGGTGGATGAGTTTGACCTTTAAAGGCAGAGAAGTGGCACCTTGGGCCTGGGCATCAGGCCACAAACTCGCAGAGAGTAGCATCGAACCAATGAGTACTAGACACGGCAGGCGACCGATGGGCGGCCAGGACCTAACCACTGTACCTATAGATTTCGACGTGACCAAGATCATGCCATTACCCTGGGTCTGCCCGAAGTGCGGTAATGCTCATCTTATGTATGTGATGAAGTGTAACCGGTGCGGGCGGCCTACGCCGTTAG
>JAGLME010000107.1 GCA_023140195.1 Thermoplasmata archaeon | reverse complement strand
AAGAAAGCAAAATGAGGATCACATAAGATCATAGCAATCTTCAACTTCGCGTCTTTTGGTTTTTTCACCTTTGACTTTCGTATACGAACTACGACCTGATGTAAAGGAACTTTCGAGGGGATCAATATGCGCCTTGATAGCCACGCTTTAGATTGATAAAGCCTCTTCGTGTTTATTTCACCACTAGAAACTACTCGTCCGTTCATAACACCGTCCGTGAATGTTATGTCTTTCTCTTCGACCTTCACTCCTATAGGCCAAGAATTCGGAAGAAATTTATCAACCTTCCAAATACTTTCATCGACCCCATAAAGTTTTAGTAAAACATCCAGGGGCATTGGTTCGTCGCCCCTAGGGGCCGTTATAGTCTTCTTGTTTTTCAAGGCCATAAGTACTTGGACTCTCCTTTTTCAAGACTACTCGAACGCCTCTTTATTTAACTTAAACGCCACAAAAGCGTCCATCATTGCGGCTACGGGATCTATCTTCTGGTCATACCGCCGCTTTAACAGTTTTCGGTTACCGTTCGTATCCTCAATCGTAATGGCGTTACCCATAGCAAAAGACATTAAGCCTTGATCAAAGATTAGTAACCTCTCTCCAGCTAATGTTTTTAGCTCACCCAAGGGGACCGATTCGGTTTTGGCTCCCTGTATGACTTTGTTAACGGCATAAGAACCATTCTCTTTCTCCCATCTTTCCACAAATTCTTTTGCGTTATATGGATCATACCCCAAGGCACGCACATCATATGAAGAGGTTATAATAAAATCGTCTAAATCATCATACACCTCCATCATGTCCAAGATAGTACCCTCAAGAACTTGTAAACTTGTCTCGTTTAAAAACTGATCATATTTAAACCTCATTGCGGCTGGGAGTTTACTTAGGGTCAACGAGGTAATATAACACCGCGTTTTGATTCCAAAGCTCCCATTGCGTAACGGGAAGAGAAAAGTAAAGGCGCAAAAATCGTCGCCTTGTGAAAGATCTGCACCGAGCGCACACGGTAATTGCCAAA
>JAGLME010000106.1 GCA_023140195.1 Thermoplasmata archaeon | reverse complement strand
GGGAACGGCGGGTTCAACCTCTACGCCAAGAGGACCCGGCGCGAGGAAAAGCGGGTACGTGCCGAGATGGACGTGCCCGTAGACCAGGTACCAGACGCCATCGAGCAGATGGTCAGCAAGGCTCGAGTGTCCGACCCAGGGCCTGCGCCAGGCTCCTAGTCCTAGGTCCTACGTGTCCGGACACTAACAGTCACCATACAGCGAAAGGAGGGTACAGATATGTCCGTGTCAAACAACGATATTCTACACGTTGTGATCGAGGGGGTTCTGGAAGACGGCAGCATCGTCCAGAATCGCAAGCGGTTCAAGGTGGAGGCCGCGGCGCCTCTCTCAGATGCCGTCGTGTTGACGTCTATCAAGGCTTGGGTCGAGATCCTCTATGGGTTCGTGGCGAGCCAGGTCCCCCAGACAGCGGTCCTGGCCGATGGGACCGTGGATGTCATCGCTTGGAATCCGGTATCGAGCCTGTGGGAGGTTACACAGAATCTGGGCATCTACAGCCCACTCGACACCTTCGCGGGTACCGCTCAGGAGTTGCCCAATCAGTGCGCGGCGTTCCTGATCGGAAACACGGCTCGACCCAAGAGCAAGGGCCGGCTGTTCGTTTTCCCCTTCGACGAGGCTAGCCAGGACCACGGTCGGCTCGAAGCAGCGGCCTTGACAGCTTTGGGCAATATGGCGGTACAGTACATTCTAGACCAAGGCGTCTCCGGGGATGCGCTGCTCAGTGGGATCGTCAGGGAGACGGCCAATGAGTGGCTGGACTTCGAGACCGTCTCCTTTTCGGACTCGATCGGCACCCAGCGCAGGAGACGGAGGGGGATCGGCATATAGAACACACGTTCTGCAAACAACACATCTTTGCGGTTTTCTTCACTGTGGGCTAACACGCACAAGCGTTTTAGCCCACAGTGCACTTTAGGAGGTAAGGACAAAGTGAACATATCGGAAGAGTATCTCTATCCCGTTCAGGCAGCTATGGAGCAATGGACAGATGGACGGGTTATCGGGGCTGTTGACCTCGAGAACCTGTTGCTCTTTATGCTCTATGTGCCTTACATTCTCAGTCAATCTGGAACCACCTACAAAGGCTACGTCAGCCGCCAGCGCGGCGACCAGACCCTCCTCACAGTGAAGGCTGTCGAAAAGGAGACCCCGCTGGTAGTGTTTATCACGTCCGACAGCACGACAGGTTGTATGTGTCGCTTCCTGGATATGCTCGAGAACGACAAGCTGGTATGGGTCAAAGACCGTTACCCCTGGATTTGACAAAGTACGCGATCCCCCTAATAATGGTCTAGCCGGTAGGCTAGGTTTAACCGGCTGGTAAGGGTGCTTTGATGCTCTAGTGCTTCTCTTGAGGGGAGGTAATAAGGTTGCGGTTCACCATCGCGAAAAAC
>JAGLME010000105.1 GCA_023140195.1 Thermoplasmata archaeon | reverse complement strand
TGCCGCCAAGACGGAGGTTTAAGGTGAAAAGGTAAGTCGGTAAGACCTTAAATTATTAATGGCTCAGCGGTTGAAGAAGTCCGGTAGAGTAGCCTAGAGGCGAAGGGAGAGAAGTATGACTAAAGGCATAGGTCAAATCCGCGTCCGAAAATCACACGGCGTGATGGTTGTAACTGCCTACGGGCAAACGCCGCAAGGAAAGAAGTACATAAAAGGCAGCGTTCCGTTGAAAGCTAAAGATCCCGCCTCTCCTGGGTTTAAGAGCGAGGTAGCGCAAGCGGTAAACGAACTATTCGGTAGCGGAGAACCTGTGTAGTCATTTGGGGACGATCTACCCAATAATGGAGGAAAAGTTATGTCAGTAACAAGTGGGGACATCTTACGCATCGTTGCCAGCATGTTATGGACCGATGGCAACGTAAACCAAAATATTTTCAACGCAGTCGTAACAGGTGGCGGCTCCCCATGGTCAGACACAGACATCGTAGATGATGCTGAGGCCTGGCTCGATAACATGTACGCCAACGTTACGACAATATGCTCAGATGAAGTTGATGGTAACGAGGTGGTTGTCTATAAATATGACGCGATCGATGATGATTGGGATGAAGTCGGCTCCCAGTCGTGGACGTGGAACCCGTCGAACACTTCAGAGCAATTACCCCGAGGGGTCGCGTTTCTAATGAGACTTTGGACGACAGACCCGGATGTACAAGGTAAAAAGTATCTGCCGGCCACCTGTGAGAGTAACCTGCTTGACGGACTGTATGGAAGCGGCATAAGCACAGCCGGACTCGCGTTTGCGGCCGATTGGTATAACCCCTTCACCGGCGGGGTATCTGGAGCCACCTGGACTCCAGGTATCTGGTCAGTGGTCGGTACAGTATTTAAAGCGGCCGTAGACCATATCGCGGTATCGTTAATCCCGGCATATCAGAGGCGCCGGAAAAGAAACGTCGGCATCTAAGGAAGAGAAGAGTGGTTTTTTATTCGTCTTGGTGGGACTCGCCTCGTCTAGTCCTACAATAAGCCTATCTTGTACACAAGGTAGGAATTGGAGGCCATATGTCTAGACAATTGGAGCTAGAGCAAGAAGTTAGGGAAACAGCGAAGAGGGATGCACTCGTTAAAGCTCTTGAATTTGGGATTGTAGGCTCATTACAGAACCAGGGGATAGAGCTGCGCGGCATCGGGATAAAACACGATGCCTTTAATTGTTTGTTGACAATAAGGGCTGATGTAGCTGGGGTGAGGTCCGTTGCCTTTGTTGGCTCCGACTCCATAGTAAACTGTATTCTAAAAGCTGACTCAGAAGCCGCCCGGCACGCTTTGCGGTGGCGACCCGACCAATACCATACAAGTAAAGATTGACAACCCTCCTGCAGGCCTCTATAATCCACTGCCGCCAAGACGGAGGT
>JAGLME010000104.1 GCA_023140195.1 Thermoplasmata archaeon | reverse complement strand
GCGCGACAAGCTAGCCTGGAGAACGGACAGGTTTGCGGGGGGGTAGGTTTGCACGTTCGGTAAGTTGGCGTTAGAATCGATACGCCAATTGGCGGACGTAAGGAGTAAAAGCCTTTACAATCGCCCACATTCGTCGAACGGGGGTGCACGTGGCAGAGGTGGAGGTTAATCCGCCTAAATGCCCGTGCGCCCCCATTCTAATGCAAGGAGGTCAGGACACATGAAAATTACCAGGCTGAAGGTGGTGCACACAGAGAGAGGTACCCAAGTGCACGCTTACTCAGAGTCCCGCCGAGGCACTTCTTTCAGGGTCAGCGGTGCAACAGCCTCGAGGGACGCGGGGTACCAGTTAGCTAAGGGGGCCGAGGTCCCCGAAACCCTTATCGCGCGTCTTCTAGGGGTCACACCCCTCGACACGTATCTGGCAAGTTAAGCCACTATTAGGAGGCACCTGATGGCAGTAGACATTGGCACCATATTGAAAGTCGTTTGTACACTCGTACACACCGACTCGAACATCATACAAAATGTTTTCCACACGCTCGTCACGGCTGGCACCGGTCCGTTCGACGACCTGGACGTAGCCGACGACCTGGCCGACTGGGTTGACGACATGTTCAGCGAAATCGAGAGTTCCCTCGCGGACACGATCGCCCCTACAGAAGTGACCGTATACGAGTACGACTCTGTGGATGAGGACTGGGATGAGGTGCAGGTCGGTGTTCCTACCTTCGCACCTAGTAATGTTGGGCAGGAAATGCCACGGGGCGTGGCGGCGTTAGTCAACGCCCGGACAGTCGACCCGGATGTGAACGGCAAGAAGTACTTCGGCACGTTCACAGAGTCTTTGTGGGCTGGCACGTTCTGGTCGACGACCTTAGTAACCGAGCTAATCGCGTTGACCGGCCAGTGGTATAATCCCCACGTAGGGACGCTGACAGGCGCTACCTTCGAGTCGGGCATCTGGTCGCCGAAGAATTTATCCCTCTTCCCACTAAGCGGCACGTTTATTATGCCTCTGCCTGCATCTTACCAGCGAAGACGTAAGCCTGGGGTTGGAGCATAGGTACTACCTTCGAAGGGGGGGCCGACATTATTGGACGGGCGCAGGCAATGCGTCCCTACAAAAACATGCTGGAAGACAAGCATGTAATGGAGGTTTCCATGACACGCCAATTGGAGATGGAGCACGAGCAGAAGCTGGCACGGCGACTAAAGAAAGTGGGACAAACGATGGAGTTCGGGCTGGCTGGTAGCTTAGCCCATGCTGGTGCGGAGTTAGTGGGTTTTTCCGTGAAGTACTCGGAGGCAGACTGTTTACTGACCCTTAGAGTGGTCCTGGCTGGTAGGCCTCAGGTCGCTTTTGTCGGCGCCGGGGACCTGAGCACGTGTTTCCTGAAAGCCGCTGAAATGGCTCA
>JAGLME010000103.1 GCA_023140195.1 Thermoplasmata archaeon | reverse complement strand
GCATACAGACTTGGAGAGAAGCTACCGGCCGATATCTTGATTTCGTTCTTCTTGATGTGGCAGAGCATTATCACAGGCTCTTTTCCCTGATCAAAGAGTATGAGCCCTATGCTATAGTGCACTTTGCAGAGCAGCGCGCGGCTCCCTACTCAATGAAGTCTGTCTACCATAAGCGATATACAGTGGGTAACAATATCAGCGCTACACACAATCTGCTGGCTGCGATAGTGGAAGCCGGCCTTGATACCCACATAGTACATCTCGGTACTATGGGAGTGTATGGCTATGGTACGTGTGGAGAGATTATTCCTGAGGGCTATCTTAATATGAAGCTACCTGATGGTAGCAAGGTTGATGTCCTTTATCCGGCGGACCCGGGTAGTATCTACCATATGACCAAGTGTCAGGACGCACTCATGTTTTATTACTACAATAAGAATGATGAGGTGCGTATTACAGATCTTCATCAGGGTATTGTATGGGGCACTAACACTGCGGAGACTAAGTTAGATGAGCGACTCATTAATAGATTTGACTACGATGGAGATTATGGAACAGTTCTTAACCGATTCCTTATGCAAGCAGCCGTCGGACATCCTCTCACAGTGCATGGCACAGGCGGGCAAAAGCGAGCCTTCATCCATATTCAAGATACCGTCAACTGTATCAAGCTCGCAATCGAGAATCCTCCGGAGCTCGGAGATAAGGTACATATCTATAACCAGATGACAGAAGCTCTTAGGCTCAGGCATCTGGCTAAGATCGTGCGGGACTTGGTACCAAAGACAGAGATCAGGTACTACAAGAACCCACGAAAAGAGGCGGCCGAGAACGAGCTAAAGGTAGAAAATTCTGGATTCCAGAATTTAGGATGGGATCCAATTAAGCTTAACGATCCGATGATGATTGAGGAAATAGCAATCGCTATGAAGTATAGAGATCGATGTGATCAGTCAAAGATTGTCTGTACTTCCACATGGCGACCAGAAATGGAGAAGGATTTCGAGGGGTCAAAGAAGCCTATAAAATAGGGATTCAGTTAGTTTTTTT
>JAGLME010000102.1 GCA_023140195.1 Thermoplasmata archaeon | reverse complement strand
GAGGACGTTGGCGGATCAATGTTGAAAACGCGCTTGCCTCATTCGAGGTGTCGCAAAGCCTAGGTCGATCTCACCGACGCCGCCGTCCCGACAAGGACATCGGTTCCGCTTTCGCGGAATTCCGGGGCGTTGTTTCTTCTAAGCTGTAGCCTCCTTGGTTGACCAGATGAAGTCCGTTCCATCGCACCACATGCGATGCAGGATGACCGCCAGCTTCCTTGCTACGGCGACCTTGGCCTTCTTAAAGCCGATCCGTTTCACCAGCCTGAGCCCCCAGGCCTTGAGCCGACACCAGTGGGGCACGCGGGTGAGCAGTACGCCGGCGGCCTCGAAGAGATAGGTTCTGACCATGGCATCACCGCATTTGGAGATCCGGCCGGTCCAATCGATCTCACCCGAGGCGTGGCGGCGCGGCGTCAGCCCGAAGTAGGCACCGACAGACCTGGAGCGCCGGAAGCGGGCTGGGTCATCGATAGCGGCGCAGAAAGCCAGGGCGGTGATTGGGCCGATGCCCGGCACGGTCATGAGACGGCGGCTGTCCTGGTGCTCCCGCGCCAGACCCAAGAGCTTGCGATCGAGATCGGCGATCTCTCGGCTGACCCTCTCGCGCACCGCCAAAAGCGGTCGAACCGCTTGCTGCAGGTAAGGATGCTCGGTAACGAGCTCTTCCACCCGGCGGGTGAAGACGTTGCCTTGCGCCTTGCCGATGACCAGGCCGAGGTTCTTGAGCAAGCCGCGGATCTGGTTCCCCAAATCGCGCTTGATTTTCACCAGCAAGGCCCGGCTATTAAGCACCGCGCGCACGCCGTGACAGGCCAAGTTCTTGACCTGGACTTCCTTGTACCAACCGGCCTGCATGATCCGAGCCAGGCCCACAGCATCGTTCCGATCGCTCTTGTTGATCTGCAACGACAGCGCCGCCTTGGCATGACGGGCATCGATGCAGATCACGGGCAGACCAAGGCAGCGCAACTCGTGCCAAAGCCAGGTCGTGGTCGGACCGGTCTCGAGACCGATGCGCACCGCGCTCACTGCCTTTGCCTCGACGAACTCGGCAATCGCTGCCGGTTCCGAGATCACCGTGCTTTCACACTGGATATTGCCCTTGCCATCCACCACGCAGATCGATGTCTCCTTGAGCGAAACGTCCAGTCCAACATAGAGTTCCATTGCAGCTCTCCTGATCGTTCATCACATTGAAGCTGGCACACGCCAGTCTTCGCTAGATTACGGAGAGCAGCACCCTATCCCTATTGGCGAATCCCAGTACCGAGTTACGCCATGTTGAAAAACT
>JAGLME010000101.1 GCA_023140195.1 Thermoplasmata archaeon | reverse complement strand
ATGGAATGGGCGGTTGGTACCCTACATACAAAATGTTCGCACCAGCAATGGACATGAGAGTTCCGTATGGGGATATGGGTGTAGAATGGGGATACAGTGATACTGTCGCTTACATCCATTCTCCCATCGTTTCAGCAGATCATGGTGGAGGATCTTCTGCCTTTTCCTTGAAGTACACCTCTCTGAACAGCGTTGTTCCAAACGTGGGATTAGGATCTTCGGAGACATTTCACATGTTCATAAGACCCTATCAGTATGATGATGGTAAGGATAGGGGATACGATGTTGGGTACGCTCAGTGGGTGACGGATAAGATCGTTGATGAATGGGGATATCATGACACTTCTGTTTTCCCGTTAGCGGTCATGGGTACTGCTGGATGGTCAACCGAATTCAGGAACTGGATAGAATCAAGCCAGACAAAAGTGGGTACATTCACACAGAACCCCGATCAGATAGATTGGAACTATGGATCCGCATGGCAGAGAAATAGGGTGCCTGCTGACAACCCCCTATTGATTCCTGATGAGTGGGAGTTGTGGGGACCGGGAGATCAACCACAGTTCGCGGGTGATGGTGATGTTATTCTCAACCCTGTCAGTGGTACATATAGGGATGTGGGCTCCTTCCGACACCACCTGATAGAGGATCATCCAAACACCAATTGGTGGTGGGGTAGCGATGCAGTATTCTGGGATGAGATGAACGTACACACTGCTGATGTCAGACCAAGAAATGACTACCATAACAGAAGCGAGTTCGTATATGAGGGGTATCTCAAGCTCGTACAGGAGAGCTATGAGAGCGGTCATTGGAACTTCACGATAGCCAATTCGTTCACAGCGATGCTTCACCTGTCGATGGTGAGCGATTTGAGTGTTGTCGAATCCTACCGACCTTCCAGCTTCTTTGGTGTGGATTTTGTCAATCACGTGCAATCGACAATGATGTTTGTGAACAACATACCTGAGCAATACCGTCCCAACATCCTGGTGTATCAGTACTACGATCCTACGGACAATCCCGACGACCAAGAGGATGTCTACCGAATATTGTTTGATTCCGCAAAATATGGATTCCATGTTGCTTTGGTTTCCTGGGATAATCAGTCCGCTCAGATACACAATCTCGAAATGGCTGAAAAGATGTACTTGGCCATGGGAGCATCGAGAGACGAGGGTGTTCAGATGCAGGCTGAGACCCTCGACTTGGACATAGAGGACTCGGTAAACACGAGCTCCCGCGCCATAGTGTGGACGGGGGACGCCAACACCCCAAACATCTCACTAGCGAACCAAGAAGATTCCTACAACTTCACGAATCTGCGAAATGTCCCAACAAACTTCGATGTGTCGATCAATACGAACAAGTACTATCTTCCAGGTTCATCGTCAATAACTGGACGTATGACTTTCCAAACGAGTGGGAAAGCTAGATTCGATGGAAGAATCGAAGCGGAGAAGACAGAAAACATTCTGAGGATGGATTCCTTCCAAGTGCAACACCAGGATAACGGGGAGGCTGTGGTGGAGCTATTTGAACTATCCGAAAATGTAGTGATGTTCAGTCTGTTAAGCTCGGAAGGGAAGACCAACTTCACGATTGGAGGCCTTCT
>JAGLME010000100.1 GCA_023140195.1 Thermoplasmata archaeon | reverse complement strand
GTGACCTGCTTGTAGCAGCGATCACTGCCGACACCAAGGCTCCTTTCAGCGCAGTTAACGTAGCAGGTACTGTGACTATCACCTTTGGCCATAAGGGCACGGTAGGTAACTTTGTTTCACTAACCACAGAGGTTACCACCACCGATATGACCTCAGCACTTACGGCCTTCGCTAGCGGCGCTACGGACCCAACCTTGACCGGCCTCTTTGATGTGATTGATGGTGAGCGGTATCAGACCATCATCTGGCCATCTGAGTATGGTTATACCACGGTCACTGACCTGCTTGATGCGCGATTCAATGCCTCCAATGATATTCTGGACGGCGTGGCCATTGCAGCATCGGTGGATACCTTGGCCAATCTGAAGACTGAAGGAAATGCAGAAAACAGTTTATCGTTGGCTATCCTTGGAAATCGCACGCTTACAGATGCGGAGCATAAGGCTGGTTCGATGGTCGAGCTTGATTATGCTATCGCATCTGAACTTGGTGCGGTACGCGCCTTGCGTTTAACCGAAGATGCAGTCATTTCTCGCTATGTGATTGCGACAAGCGGTGCCAGGGACGCATTCGGTGGTGCTGCTATCGCCTCACTGCCTTACTTCAACACCCCGTTCTTTGAGTTACCACTGATTGAGCCTGATAAGGGCTTTACGGCGGTTGAGGTTGAGGAGTTACAAGATACCGGTGTAGCAGTGCTTGGTAACAACCGGGCACGCAACACGGTTATTGCTGGTGAGATTGTCACCACGCGTAAGACCGATTCAGCAGGTAATCCAGAGGAGACCTTCAAATTCCTTAACAATGTGGATACCGCCTCTAACATACGTGAGTTCATGTTCAATAACTTGAAAGCCCGTTATGCGCAGTCACGCCTGACCGAGGGTGATCTTGTGCCACGCCGTAATATGGCCAATGCGGATTCCATTGCGGCCTTCATTGACGGCTTGTATCAGTTACTGTCCGGTGAGGATTTTGTGTTGACCCAGGCGGGTGAAACCGCACTCAAGTTCTTCCAGGCAAATCGCAGTGTCACACTTGATCTGCTGACAGGCAAGGTAACAATCACAATGAAGGTGCCAATTGTAGTGCAGCTGCGTACCATCATCGCAACGATGCAAATTGCATTCTCAACGGAGGCTTAATTAAATGTCTGATGTAGCGGTAGTAAATCCCACGGTAGTTATCAACAATATTGCAATTCCGGTGCGGCCAAACTCGGTAAAATTCCGCGAAGGTAAGGGTGAGCAAAGTATGCGTGTTCAGTCTGCTGGCGGCGGCAACACTGAAACGGTATTCAGCAATAACGTTGAATCAAATATGAGCGGGCTGATGTTCGAGATGATCAACACAGCCGCCAACATTGAATTGGCACGAGGCTGGAAGACGAACGGCAACACAAACGCCGCCACGGTAACAGGGGCTGGGCTTTCACGCTCATTCAATGGTATGGCCATCCTGAATGACTTTGAGGTTGATCTATCCTCAGATGGCGTGATTCCAATTGAGATGACTGGAGACCCTGCAGCATGATCGATTTTGCATATGATTTGAAAACGCCAATTGATTACCATTCCGGTAGTGAGAACAAAGAAGCTGTATCGGTTATCTTGTCAGCACCATCGAACAAGCAGCGGCGTGCTGCAGCTCGTTTAAAGCAGTTCTTCTTCCAGGCCATCAATGATCTGAAGACAGATGATCAGCAAGCTAGTGATGATAGTAAGAAGCCAAAAGGATCAGAGATCGTGGCTTTGTTGATGATGTCTAATATTGATGCGAATGATGTGCATGATGCATTCAAGGATATTGCAATAAGTGGTTGTGCGATGCTAGATGGCGCTGTTTCTATGAATGATTCCCTTTATGAAAAAATGTCATTTGAAGATACGGAAGAGATGCTTGGTGAATATCTCGTAAATTTTCTAATACCCTCCTCTTAGAGGAGACCCAGTTCGAGAGATTGCGAGCCAATCTCATGAAGTTTTACGAGGGCGCTATTTCTTACTGGGATATAGAGGAGATGGCAATTCCTCGACTGCTTGAACTGCAGAAGCAGGCAGACCATATCAACAAGCAGGTTGAGAAAGGAGCGAAGAAGAATGGCCTTTAATGTCAGCTATTTACTCGAACTAAAGAATCGCTACTCAAGCCAAGCAAATAAAATTGCATCTGATACCAAAAAGCTCACAAAGAACTTTGACGGATTACAACGCAAGTTAAAAAATGTCGGCGG
>JAGLME010000010.1 GCA_023140195.1 Thermoplasmata archaeon | reverse complement strand
AGAGCACCGGACTCCAAATCCGGGTGTCGTGGGTTCGAATCCTACCGTCCGTGCCAAAGGATATCATGGCTACTGCATCAACTAGAAAAGAACTACAAGAGGTAGATGACCGAGTTAAACTCTACTTCTACATCCAAAATCTACGCTATGCTGAGAGAAACAGAGAGCTAAGTATCACCGTACATGATACGGTCAACGATTGATCCGGTGTAGCTCAGAGGTAGAGCGCTTGACTGTTAATCAAGATGTCGCTGGTTCGATCCCAGCCGCCGGAGCCAAAAGGTTTCAATGAAGATAGCATACTTAAAAGTATCTACTTGGGTTGGCAGCGCCTGTGTGTGGGCAGAGCACTACTACGGTGTGATCAAAATTGAAGATCAAAGGTATGATGTCACCGCCCTGCTTTCTAAAGCTGAGGCTGAACGACTCAATAGAGGTGAAGACTACAAGGATCCCGATATAAGGAGTCAATACAAGGCCGGTGAGGAGAGTGGTAGGTTCACTGATAAAGCCGAGCTTTTCAAGGCTGGCATTGAACTCTTTAACAAGTATCATCGCGACTATACCATCCTCCTAGGGGGAAGTGATGCGATTCTAGATCCACAAGAGATGCTTGTAGGACCTCCAGACATTATTGGAGAGGCTAACGTCCTCTGGAAACAATTTGAGGAATATAATGGATGGGGTTGTCATAGGGGAGAAGAGAAGAAAGTACAATCCATATGTGATGCATGGGAATTGATTATATATGGAAAACCCTGGCAAGAATGGATACAAGAACAAGATGGATAAATACAACGCCGATAAACCAAAGGAAATATGGACACCCTATGGGACTATCACTCTGCTTCCTATCACCAAGGAAGACATGAAGATGATGCAACAGTCCCTCCTTTGTAGTCTGTCCTCCTCATCGGAGGACAAAGAACGGAGGGGTGTGCCGAACGGTAAGGCAGCGGATTGCTAATCCGTGGCCCGAAAGGGCTTGCAGGTTCGACTCCTGTCCCCTCCGCCAACTATGGAGGGTACTACTACGTGGGTGGTAACTGGTCTTGAAAACCAGGGCGGCCTAACGGCTGGGCGTTCGACTCGTCTACCCTCCGCCACATGACACTGTGTGGCCGAGTGGTTAAGGCAACGGTCTGCAAAACCGTGTACCCCGGTTCGAATCCGGGCACAGTGTCCAAAAGGATAAACTATGGCAATGAAATATACATGTGAGGACTGCTACGCTACCTGTTGGATGAGTGGCTCTCATACTCAGTTCTCGATTTTCAAACACTACCCTAAGTGCGACAAGTGCGGGGGCAGAATGATCATGCCTGGTACTTCAAAGAAAGGATAAATAATGAAGTATGTGTTAGTCACAAACTATAACGATTGGGAAGGGTTCTATGTTGATGGCAAGCTTATCATGGAGGGCCACAGAGTCAGACGAGAAAAGATGCTAAAACACATGGGCATCACGCTCAACACCATCGAAACTAAAGAGGGATGGTTAGAGGACAGAGGATCACTGCCCCAGAATCTCTCAGATGTGGAGGAAATGTAATGGCACCACATCGATGGCCGTACAAAAGGCTGGAAGCAATGGAGGACCTTCTCAATGAACTTCGGGAACGTCTTGGGGATCTAGAGAAGCTAGTTACTCCTTTTAAGATCGAACCAAGACGCCTATTGGATGACGATAATCCACATGGTTATCTTGAATCAGACAAAGACTTTGTTCTCAATAATATTCATACTTGTGTAGCATTCTTAGAAAGGGAAGGTGAATAGTGATACTTAAAGAGAGTCCTATCCTACAGTCAAAGACTAGGACTGGTAAGGTTAAGTACTGGAAGCTGGTTGCACTTAAAGATGATTTCGGAGACCACTTCTATAAGAAGGTCTGGTGGCAGGAAAATAGTAAGGTACAATCAACTACCCCTGTCCAGGTCAAGGGTAAGAATATCGGGCGGGCTAATGAGACCACCGATAAAGAGCAACTCCTCTCCGAGTTTGATTCTCTCGTTAAGAGGCAAAGAGACAGAGGATACTCAGAGGATGGCTCTGCTGATCACATTCCTACCAAGCCAATGCTTGCCAACAAGTATCATGAAAGGAAGCATAAGATCATCTGGCCCTGTTATGCTCAGCCGAAGCTTAATGGCTATCGCATGCTGAAGGAAGCCGATGGTAAGAATGCATGGACTCGGGGTGGAAAGCCACATGTCAAAGAGTGTGTTGAACATCTAATGTGGTACACACCCGAGAAAATGACTGATGGTGAGCTACTCCTTCCTGACATGCCTGTACTTCAGGTAACCGCACGTGCTGCAAAAAAGTTCAGAGATGATGGAAGTTCAGAATCTTTGATATATATGGTGTACGATATTGTTGATGAAGACAATCCATTCCCTGTACGATACATGAGTCTTAGACTTCTTGAACCTACCTTCCCTGACAATGTCAGGCTAGTTGAGACTGTTATAGTCAACAACGAAGAAGAACTACTCGCAGCTCATGCCCGCTTTACAGAGCAAGGATACGAAGGTACTATTGTCCGTAGTGGAGACGATGGATACAACGTCGGTCACCGCTCTAACTCTCTCCTGAAACTGAAGGACTTCGAGGATGCTGAGTTCCGTATCGTAGATGTGGTAGAAGGCAAGGGTTCATTCAAAGGCAAGGCTATCTTTGTCTGCGAGACTGAGACTGGCTATAGATTTAATGTAACACCTGAGGGCTCACACGAATACAAGGCAGAGCTCTGGGACACTCGTGAAGACCATCCTGGGAAGTGGTTGACCGTACGTTATCAGGATTTAAATGAGAGTGGTGCACCTAACTTCCCTGTTGGTGTCGTGATCCGTGAGGAAGGAGAGTTTTAATGGAACTCACTCAGAGCATGCGAAGCAAGATGGACTTTGCAGAGCTTGACAAGAGCTACATACCTGGGCAAGAGAAGCTTCCCGTAGTAGCATACCAGATCATTAAACGGGTCATAGGCTTCATTGTCGGACAACATCTCGATATCAAGAGACTAGAAAAAGAACTGCGAGACTTAAGAAAGGAGAACTCTAATGGGTGATCTGATACTTTCAGCTATCCTGATAGGCTTCTGCATCTACTTGTACTATGTACCCTTAACAGATGAAGAGAAACAGATCAACATCAAGGCCGAATACGAAGAGGATCTCGAGGGTGATATGGAAGTGGCTAACTAAGACAAGAGAAACAGACCAGTGCTTTGCATGGACCATGCTTGGGATTATGTTAGCGGGCTTAGCTACTATACCCTTTAAGCATCTGTTTGATGTAGACATCATGGCAGCCATATCAGCTCTGCTTATCATGCCAGAGTTTGTGTTGGAATGGTACGCGAAGGTTTCTATCATGCCCTTCATCAATCAGTTCTTGTTACCGATGGGAGTCCTTGTACTCTTTATTTTTCTTGTGGTTAAGTTTAAACCACCGAAAGAGAAAGGAAAGTAATGCCTTACACAAGAGAAGAACGTAGGAAACTGCAGTACCGTCCCATCGAAGAGCTTGTCGATGTCATCCAAGACAAGGGTGATCTTAACCATGCTATCTGTGAGCTTACCGCACTATTAATGGCTAAGAATGGCGG
>JAGLME010000001.1 GCA_023140195.1 Thermoplasmata archaeon | reverse complement strand
CCAACTTCACGATTGGAGGCCTTCTGCCTGAAACGGAGCTCGCGTTGTACGTGAATGGTCAAAAGAGTAGGATTATAGTTTCCAATGCGTCGGGCTACGCGGCTTTCACCATGTACCCGAATGGTAGTAGAATGGTACTCATTACACCTTGCATGGAAACGCCTACAACTGATCTAATAACAGGCTATCCACATCATGTGGATGGGAGCGTCGCTTATGTCACCAACAAAACGCCCTTCACTTTGACAGCAAGTGACAGTGGCAGCGGAGTCAACTTCACCAAATACAGAATCTGGAGTTTGGAAAGATGGTCCGCATGGAATTTCTATACAGAACCTTTTGTGATTGATGGTGAAGATGGTGTAACATTCCTGGAATACTGGAGCGTGGACAACGTTGGATTGGAGGAGACTGTCAGGAACTCTACATTTATCCTCGACAACTCTCCACCAATGACCCATATTGCGATGGCTGGCCCCAACTACGGGACCTCTCCCATCTATGTTGCGGGAGGAACGTCCATATCAATCAGTTCGATGGATGAAGGGTCTGATGTGACAGAGTCATGGTATCAGATTGATTCCGAACCATTCAGGCGATATGTCTCCCCCTTCGACCTTTCTCCATATCAAGGGCTCCATGAACTCAGATTCTGGAGTGTTGACAATCTAGGCAACTATGAGGTGCCCAAATCCGCGCCAGTATTCGTTGACATTGAACCCCCCAATGCGAATGCCGGTCCCGATCGAATAGTAGATGAGGGTACACTTCTCACGCTAAACGGAAGCTTGTCAAGAGATAATGCCGCAATTCGGGAATATTTGTGGTCCTTCAGTGATGTCTTGCTGTATGGCGTTATCGCATTCTATAGATTCAGTGAACCGGGAGATTACCTCATCAATCTGACAGTGACAGACATTGTGGGAATGAAGGATACTGACATGGTGTGGGTATACGTGTCCGATGCCACACCACCATCTCCCCCGACAGGACTGAGAGTTGAGGCTGAAAACAGAGGAGTGCTAAGGCTTGTCTGGAACCCCACTCAAGAGGCAGACCTTTCAGGTTACAGCATCTATAGATCTTCCAACTCCGGAGGACCATATGCTAGAATGAATACAGATTTAGTTCCCAATGCACTTTACATCGATTTAGGACTTCCTGATGGCTCAACGTTCTTCTATGTTGTGACAGCCATAGATATGAGCGGGAATGAATCTCCCCACTCAGGAGAGGTCATAGGCACGACGATTCTCCCCTACTCGACAGATTCCTCCGAGGAGTATAGACAGATGCTTCTCGCTATACTTCTGACATTCTCAATCCTTCTTCTAGTATCAATTGTCATGTTGGGTGCTATCACATTTATGGTCTTGCGTAAGAGGAAAAGGAATGAAGAAAAACCCGGAGAATGATGACATAACATCGACACGGCAAAACTCGCTGAGTCATAGTAATCAAACCAATGTCACCGATTTCCATGGGTCTAAAAGGCCAAGTACTCAAAAAGAAATCTTACATCTGGTACTGTAATATCGTCGAATAGGAGGAAGCGCTCTCATGAAGTCAATTGTATTCGTGCAACCACCAAGTCCGCCCACAATGTCCGTGACGAGGGATTACGCGGGTGGTTTTGGCGTCGCTCTTCAAGTAAAGAGAACTGACTATGGACACGGGGAGTTTTCAATTCCATATGTTTTTCTCATGTATTCGGCTGGCATCCTGAAGAGGCAGGGACATAGGATCCTTTATGTTGATGCACAGGCTGAAAGATTGAACGCAGAAGCTACAATTGACAGGATTTGTGGATTCGACCCAGAGATTGTTATAACGGTTCTGAATCTTCCATCCATATATGGTGACAGCCGCTTCCTACAAATGCTTCGAAAGAGATGCCACACTGCCATATTCGTTGGCATTGGCACAACATGCCGAGTTCTTCCCCATGAGCTGGCCGGCATGAACTCCGCTGACATCTTCATTCTTGGTGAGCCAGAATACGTTCTACCAGAATTGGTCAAGAACATTGAGGGCGGTCAAAGCTTGAACGAGCTACCAGGTCTTGGCATGGTTCAGAACGGACAATTCACCACTACAAGGGTTTCAGCTGACGCCGTAGACCTGAACAAACTGCCCTGGCCTCCTCATGAAGACATGCCTATCACTCGCTATCGTGATCCCCACTTTGGAAGAGAGGAAAGGTTCTTCCCGATTTGGGGTAGCAGAGGCTGCCCTATGCCTTGTTCATTCTACTGCCCTTATCCCATCGGTATGGGAGCCACTCTTCGCCTTCGCTCTGTCGAAGACGTTGTCAGAGAGATGGAATACCTCCATCACGAGTATGGGACTACGGCATTCACCTTCCGTGACCAACTATTCTCATCCAAGTCAGACAGAGCTGAGAGGATTTGCGATTTGATCATGGAGCGAGACTTGAAGATTCAGTGGTTATGCGAGACCAGATTCGACTTGGTTTCAGAGAGACTTCTCAAGAAGATGAAACAGGCCGGTTGCAGCAGAGTTCATTTTGGTCTCGAAACGGGAGATCCAGACCTCCTTCGAAAAGTCGGTAAGCCCGGTATGAAGATCTCAACAGTCAGAACATCCATAAGACTGGCAAAAGAAGCAGGAGTAAGCCCGTTGACGCATATCATCTTGGGTCTTCCCGGGGAGAATCGAAGCACCATACGAAGGACTCTCAAGACTCTGAGGCAGCTGGGAAACGTAGACATATCCATCAATCTCGCGACGCCCTATCCAGGCACACGCTTATATCAATATGCCCAAGATCATGGGCTATTGGAAACCGAGGACTGGTCGCGCTTTACATCATTCAGTGGAGTGATGGGATCTGAGTCGATGAGCGCCTCTGAGTTGGGAGAATCAAGGCTGTTCCTGATGAAGAATTACATGGGAATGAGGGCTTCTCTCGAGAGACTCATCCACTTCGCTAAGAACGGCTTGAATGTCGAAGAACTCCTGAGATCGTCAACCATTGCAGTTGAGGTGGCCTCAAGATTCCCAAAGGTCCTCCCACTTCTGGCAGCTCAAAAACACCACCTCCATGGTGAACAAAAGGAGAACATTTAAGGAAGAACTCATCAAGAAGAATGATCTCCTTTCTCCACATTATCGACCACCGACGTCCCCAGTCTGATTTTCTCAGTCACGAGATTGCAGCGGCTGAGAGGGCTTCGCAATCTGGCCTTGCCTTTCCTGATGTCGCCGAGTCTCACAGAGATGTCCTCTGACAAGAGGTGTTTCGCTCCACTGACACTACGGGGCAATACCTTTTTCTGAAACCGTCCCAGTCTATAAGATGTGATGTCGATCCCTTTTGTGCTGATTGCTGGCATGTCGTCAATCAAGTGTTTCCTGCGGAGTTCTGGCCATCTATCAGAAACGGCGTTGAATACACATTCGCAGTCCCCAAGGGATTCATTTGCTGAAGCGACATTAGTTTGGGCAGTATTGAGACATCGCCCCTTCCCAATGCAATTCACAACGATAGACTCAAGAAGAAGGGATGGCATCTAGAGGAGACTGATGGAAGCATAGAATCTTCACCTGGTTCTCGAACTCCTTGGGGTCTTTGATTGTTGCAGGACCAGGCTTTTCTTGCCACCCTTTCCCCGCAAGAGTCCTACAAAGAAGATTGACACGAGTTCAAACGATAAATGAGCTACCAAATATGTCGTGGTCATTATTGCCTGCTTACATTCAGAGGAGAACAACATGAAGAGGATTGCCTTCCTTGGAGAAGGCGGATTTGGCATGGGAATTCGAAGTAGAGAGATGCTCCGTCAGATAGCCTCATTAGGAACTAGTGTGATTGAGGTTTCAAAGATAAGTAGATCTCAACGGGTCAAACATCTTCTAGTCAACTCGGCCTTACGGCTCAAACAACGGGTCTTTGAAGGACAATCCGCACGATCCAGCCAACTATCCAATGACTTCAGGACAATAGAGATTGACAAGCGCATTCTTTCGAAAACTGAAGCGCTTCAGGAGAGTGTTGGGGCTATCCACGCCGAAGGTTCCCATATGGGACACATTTCCAGAGTTGTGGCTGAGAGGACGGGTCTTCCCTATGTCCTTGATCTTCATGGCCTATGGGGAGAAGAATGCGTCGGGGAGTGTGGTCAAGACTATTCGGAAAAGGCCGACTACTTGACGAAGATTGAGAGACTGGCTGTCTGTCACGCTGATCATACCATCGTGGTGAGCAATAGGATGAGAGACTACATTGTTTCCAATTATGGAGCCTCCCCAAGAAAGGTAACTGTAGTGCCGAATGGTGGATTTGTCTCTGACCATCTGGCATACTATTCCCCCAGGATGACTTTGGTATATGGAGGCGCTTTCTCATATTGGGAACGTGTGGAGGATTATGTGAGAATGGCTCACCTGAGGAAGAGCCGTGAGCTAGGCTTCCTGTTACTAGGCGGTGGTCCAAGAAAGGACGACATACTGAGAAATATCCGTGAGAAGAAGCCGCCCAACCTGAAGTATTTGGGTGCTAAGCCTCGGAAACACGCCTTGAAAGTCTTCTCTCGTTCACAAATTGGCGTAGCACCATCAACAACAGATCTGGTTCGACAAGTTGCGTGGCCCATCAAGATAATGGACTACATGTCTTGCGGGCTGCCCGTGATTGCGCCGCGTGTCGGAGACTGGGGAGAGTTTATTCACGAATCTGGGGCGGGGATTGCAACAGCGTCAGGAGAACCTGAAGAACTGGTTGATGCTGCTCTTGCGTTGAGAGATAAAAGTACTTGGCATCGTGCCTCGAAGAATGCCGTCACGGTGATTCGAGACCATTACACATGGGACAAACTTCTCGAGCCATTAGAGTCCATATACTCTTCTCTAATTTAGAAATGGCCTGGGCTCTTGTCCCCAGACGTCCTAGAAAAGCGCGGAGTAGGAATGGACGATCTCACATTTGATGTCCCCTACCCAAAACTGGCGTATGGGCGAATGTGGGAGGGACCCATCGTCTACAACCCTCGTGATGTACTGCTAAATCACCAATTGAACAGTTTTCAGCAAAAACCTAATCACTCAATGGACTCTAGTCGCCACCTCTGAAAAGAACTTGAGTTCGTATGAGGGGGTCTTTCGATGTTCTGACACCTTTTCTTGGAACCCTCGCATCTTATGCGCCATTCAGATGTCATTTTTCTCCGTAGAGATTTCTCACAAGCTCAAATCATCCCACCTATTCTATAGAAGCGGTTGTTCGTGCATTCGGAATAAGATATTCTGCACATCCAGAGAGGAAACTTGAAATACAACATAACCCATGCCAGCTTATCAATTGGAGCTACATCTACACAGGGGGGAACAGGAGGCGGGAGTACGGAAATCTCTGACGGATCTTTCCATCCCACCAGAATAGCTGTTCTTTCTTGCACTTCCAGAAACCCCGATGGGTAGACATAGCCGAAAACCACAACAAGTCCGTCCCTGAAAACGTCTTGGAGTGTGATACAGAGTGAACACCATTGAGCTTGTTACAGCAGATCCTGGGAAGTCGACGCTGGAGCATAGGTCTCATTACGATAAGGGGTACTGGCATAACACATTCTCAATTCCTTACAGTAATCCTGGGGAGAGACGGAGATGTTTTTCTCTGGTTACACGAGCGCCGAGGGGGGCGCGATGACAGGATTCGAAGGAATCTCACCCACCAGGGGGAAATACCTGAGTCCCGAATAGGGAGGAGGTGATAATCAATGAAGAAGCTACTGTTCGCTCTAATGGCTGCCTCGCTTATGGCTATTCCGTTTATGAGTTTTGGCACCGTGGCAACCATCGAAGAGGTCGTAGACTATGATACGGGTATTAAGGAAGACGCATCGTATGTTGACGATGCCCGCGTCGAGTGGGAGATCATATCATGCCGCTGGGTTGCTCAGTTGTACGAGGTCTCAATCGAGTACCGACACACAACACCATGGCACGCTGCACCGGGAGGATTCCTGAATCATGATCCGCCGACTGTAGGCAGAGACTTCGTGGTATATCCAGGCCAAGAAGAAGTGCCCTTTTGGGATCAAATGGGAGTTTGGTTCGGGTATGCAGAATTCACATCATTCATCAACCCAGATGCAAAGCACGGTATCAACCACGGCGACATCATAATCCACTACCCTGACACGCCATACACCTGTTCCGATAATCAGAATTGCGAGCCTGACTATGGATATCTGGTATATTGGAGCTTTAACATACACCACCGAAGTGCATGAAGTCACGACCAACAAACCCTTTTTCTTTTTTTTCTTTTTTCCTCAATTAACCCGAAGTTCTCAGAGAATCGATAACTCCGTACGATTGAGTTTGAAGCCTCTACCGTGAACCATGTCGGGTGCCCCCTCCATCCTGCTCAAGGCTGAAAACCGAAGGGTAAGCCAGGGGGTTCAGCGAGCATTCGTCTCACACAATTTCACTGCCGTCAATACATGCAGGTGCCCAAGAATTATCACTATTCTTCTTGCAGAATCTCCAGAGCCAAAGGGACGACACTTCCGATATCCGTCTCTACTCTTGAGAGATGTTCCAATATTAGTCCATGAGGGAATCTTCAAATACCGTAGATGAGATACACCTCCGTCATCAGAGGCGGGATCTATCCAGGAGAGATAGGAGGCGCGGGCAAGATTATCTTCAAAGGGGTCTTTCCCATGCGATCAAAACCCTCCTAGCCTTTTGTTCTTCCCAACGTCCCGATTTCTAGGAGACCATATGTGAGGAACAGCAAGCCTGGAGAGGTTGGCTTTGCCTTAGAAGCGTGACAAGTCCGTCCCTACGTAGCAATCGGTGATAGTGTGGTGAATATTGCTCTGCCTGGTGTTGTGAAGCTCTCTGAATCGGCCGTGGAGCATAGGTCATCCAGCGACCAAATGAACTGGCTTGATACCTTCTTGACTGCTGATGGCAATCCTGAGGAGGGGTGTATTGTCCTTCCTTGGGACGTGCGAGCGCCGAGGAGGGGCGTGAGGACAAGATTCGAGGGAATCTCACTCGCAGGAGGGAAATACCCAAGTCCCTTAAGGGGAGGAGGTGATAATCAATGAAAAGGATACTGTTGGCACTATTGGCTGCATTTATGCTAGCCGCTCCGGTAATGAGCTATGGATCAGTAGCAACTCTGGAGAAGGTCGTGAACTTCAAGACAGGAGTGAAGGTCGAGGGGACGTATGTTGAAGATGCTCGTGTTAACTTCGAACTGGAAGCCTGCCGCTGGGTGGCGACTTACTACGTCATCTCAATTGAGTACAGAAGTACCAGCCCACCCAAGGCTCGACCAGGAGGATTCGAGGATTATGAGCCACCAACTGTGGGAAGGGAATTCGTCCCCCATCCAGACCAAGAAGGAGTGCCATATATGGATGTCCAAGGCACCTGGTACGGATATGCGGAATTCACATCTTTCATCAACGAAGATGCAAGCAAGGGCACAAATCACGGTGATATCTTCATCCACTACCCAGGCAAGGGATATACATGCGATGAAGGTACATGCACGCCAGAATATGGATATCTAGTCTACTGGAGCTTCAACATATTACACACAGCATAGAGCCGGACGCAGTTCCAGCTCTCAACCCTTTTCTTTTCTTTTTCCATTTATCCAGTTGAGGAGTTACGAGTTCTTCGATGGCCCTGCATTCCATATCTAGAATCGGCTTGGAGGACAACATTGGGCCTGACTGACCTAATAACACCTGGCCTTAGGTGGGCTCAGAATATTGGCAAGAGGATGTCAGCGAAGAATCCATTTGATTCGTCTTCTTCCGATTGAGTTTCAATCTCTCTCAAGGATAGTCACTATCCTTTCCGCAGCATTTCCTGACCCATAAGGACACTCCTTTCGGAGTTGCTCAGGACGTCCTAAGTAGGCTTCAATGGATTGCAGTACTTCGTCATCATTCAGACCGACAACCTCAGCAAAACCCGCTTCAACTGCCTCTGGCCTTTCAGTGGACAGCCTCAATACGAAGACCCTCTTTCTGATATTGGGGGCGGTCACTTCCTCCTGAATCCCACCGGAATCTGTCAGGATGAACCTGCAGTTCCTCATAAGGACAAGAAAGTCAAAGTATCCCACTGGGGGGATAATCTGTACATTCTCTGACTCTGATAGTCCTTTCAAGAGGCCTTGCTCCTTCAACCTCTTTCTGGTTCTTGGATGAAGAGGATAGACAACGGGCGTGGGACATTTAGTCAGTATCCTCACAAAACTCCTCATGACATGGGGATCGTCTACATTCTCAGCTCTGTGAGCAGTTGCCAGAGCGAATTCATCATACTTCACCTTCTCCAAGATCTCCGATTCCTTCAGAGCAAGCGGCATGTAGTGAAGGCAAGCATCTATGACAGTATTCCCAGTAACGAACACATCCCCCCAAACAGATTCCTTTCTCAGATTTGAAGCGGCCCAATCCGTCGGGGCAAAGAGCAGGCGGGAGAGATGATCCGTCAACCTGCGATTGTGCTCTTCTGGCATCCGCATGTCATGGCTTCTCAGACCTGCCTCAACATGGCCGACGTCGATACCGAGTTTGGCTCCGGCCAATGCCCCTGCAAGAACACTGTTTGTATCACCCTCAACGAGAATCAAATCTGGCCCTTCTCTCAGAAAGGCCTCTTCCAATCTGATGAGAGCAGTAGCCGTTTGGTTCGCCTGAGTCCCGGAGCCAATATCAAGCAAATGGTCCGCCTTGGGCAGATCCAACTGATCGAAGAACACTTGGGACAGTTCCAAATCATAATGCTGACCAGTATGTACGATTCTGAATTCCTTTCTTCTCTTCTGAAGTTCAATGACGATAGGGGCCATTTTTATGATTTCGGGTCGGGTGCCCACGACTACGCATATCATCGTGGGGGGTTACTGCAGTTGCACATAACTATTCTTTGGTAAGGCGCGACGCGTCTGCCCCGTGCACCTGTCCTTCCCAGTTCCTTAGTCAGTTAGTCGTCCAAAAAGTGGAGAGGATGATTGGACATCTATGCAGGGCTCTCAATCACACTGAAACCTCACCACATATCCTAAGGAATGAAATCTCAACGCCTGCTGAATCTTGCCAACCATCTCATTTCAGCGATATGATTATATAGGGATTTTCCTTTTCTAATTATATATAATTACAGGCGATTTCATGAAGAAGGGGGAAGAGAAGAAATTCACGACCGTCTCGATACCCACGCCTCTGTTCCAGAAGATCCAGGATAGAATAAAAGGAACAGGCTTCACATCGGTATCGAGCTACGTGGCCTACGTCCTCAGAGAAGTCATAACAGAAGAACCTGATGAAGAGCAACCCTTCTCAAAAGAGGACGAGGAGCGCATAAAGGACAGGCTAAGAGCACTGGGTTATCTTGACTGAGGGGGATTGACACGCCAAGACCACACGGTGGAAGACTCATTGATAGATTGCTCAGTGAAAATGAGAGGAAAAGAATCTTTTCCGGAGAAACTGAGTTCCATCAACTGGTGAGAAAGGAAGAGACACTGATCGATGCAGCGAACATAGCGGCAGGGATCTTCAGTCCGCTTGAGGGGTTCCTTCGGCAAGATGAATTGGCAAGTATCTTGAATGAAAGAAGACTGCCAGACGACACTCCTTGGACCATCCCGGTTCTTCTCGATATATCAGAGAACGAGTCAGCCAATATCATGGAAGGTGATGAATGCCTGGTCACGGATCCTCAAAACAACATCACTGCATTATTGCGCATCGAGGAGAAATACAGATTCAACAAGAAGGAAATCGCCGAGAAGGTCTTTGGGACAAACGACCCGCAGCATCCCGGTGTCGCCAGAACACTGAACCTCGAAGATGTATTCCTGGGTGGCGACATAGACCTAGTCAAAGAAGAGGAGTCAACATACGATAGGTTCAAGTTAAGCCCGGCTGAAACCAGAATCCTCTTCCGAGAGAAGGGGTGGAGAACCATCGTTGGCTTCCAGACCCGAAACCCACCACATCTGGGTCACGAATGGATCCAGAGGACCGCGCTCACATTCGCGGATGGCGTCTTCATAAACCCACTAATCGGAAAGAAGAAGAAAGGCGACTTCAAAGACGAGCTTATCCTGGAGTCCTACGATCGCCTGATCAAAGACTTCTTCCTCCGAGAGAGGGCCGTCCTATCAATCCTAAGAACGGACATGAAGTACGCAGGCCCAAGGGAGGCCATACACCACGCAATAATGCGAAAGAACTTCGGATGCACACATTTCATCATTGGGAGAGATCACGCTGGCGTGGGGTCCTTCTACGACCCATACGCAGCACAGGACATGTTCGATGAATTCCCTGACCTAGGCATCGTGCCCATGTTCTTCTCTTCATTCTTCCACTGCAACAAATGCGGAGGAATCGCCAACGAGAAGACCTGCCCTCATGGTGAGGAACATCACATCAAGTTCAGTGGCACTGCCATCAGGGAGTCCATTGAAAAGGGAGACTGCCCCCAGAAAGAGTTGATGAGAGAGGAAATAGCGGAAATCCTCCTTGCGGACAAGAACCCGTTCGTGGAGTAGTTCAGATGGAAGGATTCGAGAAGCTCAAGGAGTCGGGGAAGACACTCATCCTCCACCACTGGGATACGGATGGCATATGCTCAGCAGCCATAATCACAGGTTTCCTCGAAGGTTCTTCCGTCAAGACCATGGTTCCCAGAATAGGGATGTATTCTCTCTCCGATGAAGAGTTCGTGAACATCGAGAACGAAGGATTCGATGCAATAATCGTCGCAGATCTTGCCCTCCCAGAGAATGATTTCGATCGGCTGGTAGGATTGTCCTCAGATATCTGGGTGTTTGACCATCACGCGAAGAAGAAGAGAAGTGATCTGCATCAATTCAATCCGGTGGCCCGTGGGTCGCCATCTGATAACTATCCTTCGACCACATGGGTGCTTTCAGAACTATGGAAAACTCCCTTGGATCTCCTGACGGTACTGGGAGCTGTCGGAGACAAGGAGCGGAACATACGCGAGAATGCTGTATATCCCAGCATGGAGAAATACCTGCAATCAGCAAGGCTCACCCTCGAAGAGCTTCTTCGAATGACTGAACTGATTGACTCGAACTACAGGATTGGTGATGTTTCGGCCATAGAGGAGGCTGTTTCTTTTGTGCTTGAACACCAAGATGACCCTCAATCACTATTGACGAACGAAACCTGGATTGAGAATGCTGAAAAGGTGAAGAAGAGAATAGCCATCCAAGAGATAAATGCAAATCCACCTACAAAGGGCATCCTGGTTCACGAGTTCTCCTCCAGTTATGACATTATCTCGGCTGTTTCCAGGAAGCTGTCAAGAAAGAAGGATGTGAGAACGTCCCTAGTGATCCAAACCAGATTCTTCGAAGAGTACGATAGAGTGTACGTGAGAACGAGTGATGTCCATCTGGATCTGAAACCCATTCTCGACATGGCCCAGGGAAAAGGACACGTCTCAGGCGGAAAGAGGGAGGTCATGGGAGCGATTGTCCCCAGTGATGAGAATGAGGCCTTCCAGAATGAGGTCCTGAAACTGTTGGAGGCAACCTGATTGAAGAAAGTTCTGGTAATAGGAATGGATTGCGCTTCGCCCAAACTCTTATTCGAAGAGTTCATAGATGACTTGCCCAACATTCGGAGGCTGATGGGGAAAGGAGTTCATGGAAAGCTAAGAACGATCATACCGCCTATCACGATCCCCGCATGGTTGTCCATGGTCACAGGAAAGGATGCCGGAAGGTTGGGGCTCTACGGCTTCAGGCACAGGAGGAACAACTCATACACTGATATCTGGCTCGCAACGAGGGACAAACTGAAGGAAAAGGCATTGTGGCACATTCTCGGAGACAACGGCCTCAAATCCACGGTCATCGGTCTGCCGCCCTCATATCCGGTCGAGCCCATCAACGGACACATCATCTCAGGCTTCATGACTCCAGACACCAACAGGCAATTCACACACCCCCCGGAGCTCAAGCACGAGATAGAGGACCTGGTTGGAGAGTACCTGTTCGACGTTGTGTTCAGGACCGATGAGAAGGACCAGGTTCTGGAAGGGATCTATGAGATGACCGAGAAGCGGTTCAGAGTCATACGTTATCTCCTGGAAAACAAGGAATGGGACCTCTTCTTCTTCGTGGAAATCGGCTTGGACAGGTTGCAGCATGGGTTCTGGAAATACCACGACCCGACACATCACCTTCACGAACCTGGCAACAGGTTTCAGAGCGCAATAAAGGACTACTATGAGTATCTGGACAAGGAGATAGGCAAGCTTCTCGAGATAATCGATGATGACACCATCGTATTCATCGTGTCTGACCATGGCGCAAAGGCAATGAAAGGATGCTTCTGTGTCAACGAGTGGCTGATGGAGCAAGGTTATCTCAAGCTGAGGAAGAGCCCGGAAGAGGTCACGGATCTGGAGAAAGCGGACATCGACTGGAGCAGGACCAGAGCATGGGGCTGGGGCGGTTACTACGCAAGGATATTCATCAATCTGAAAGGCAGGGAAGCTCAAGGCATCGTTCCTCCGAGCGAGTACGATGAAATCAGAGACGAGATATCCACGAGGATTATGGAGATAAAGGACCCGCAGGGAATTGGGATGAAGAACATGGTCCTGAAACCTGAGGAGACGTACAACATATGCAACGGAGACCCACCCGACCTCATGGTGTTCTTCGATGACCTGTCCTGGAGATCGGCAGGGACCATCGGACACGGCTCAATGTACCTGCCAGAGAACGATAAGGGGCCCGATGATGCGGTTCACGATTGGCAAGGAGTGTTCTTGATATACGATCCGAAGGAGAACCAAGGAAGAGATATTGGCCAAAAGAGCATATTGGATATTGCACCCACGATTCTGAAAGCGATGGAAATTCCAATTCCAGAGGACATGAAAGGAGAAGTCATAGAGTGGTAACATGGAGAGAGGTTGCGTAGTCTGGTTGACAGGACTTCCCGGATCAGGGAAGACGACGATTGCTAGGATTCTGGAAAAGAGATTGAGTGACGCTGGAAGGATGGTGGAAGTCCTGGATGGAGACGAGGTCAGGGAAAATCTCAGCCCAAAGCTCGGGTTCAGCAAGAAAGACAGGCAGATCCATGCCAACAGGGTGGCGTATGTGAGCAAGCTCCTCTCGAGGAACGGTGTCATAGCCATAGTGGGTCTCATATCTCCCTTCCGTGACTTCAGGCGTCGCGCAAGGGAAATGGTAGGCAACTTCGTTGAAGTGTACGTGAAATGCACTGTCGATGAATGCATTGAGAGGGACGTGAAAGGTCATTACAAGAAGGCGTTGTCCGGCGAAATACAGAACTTCACAGGTGTTTCGGACCCCTACGAGGAACCGGAGAATCCGGAGGTTGTGGTGGATACCGAGAATGAGACGCCAGAGGAGAGCGCGAAGAGGGTTTTGGAAAAACTTCAAGAAATGCGGTATGTATGAGTCTGCTCAGCTGCGGCCCTCCAGAGTTTTGCACAACCCTCTCATCTATCGCCTTTGTGGGTAGATTTTCAAACAGATTCGACAATGCGCCGGCACGGACTGTGATTCCCATCTCTTCTGGAACCAATCTGAGAACCTCTCATTTAATCGAAGAAGAACGTCCGCCACTCGTCCTGGTTTCTCGGTCCTGCGTCTTCGTATAGGAAAGCTTTATTAACAACAGTTACCATATATTAACAATCGTTACCATGAAATTCCAGAACTACGTCGAGAATCTAATCGCATCCCCTGCCAAGACATCCGTTCTCAGGATCCTCCTTCGCTATCCAGATCGCCGTTTCACCGGAAGAGAGCTCGCCTCATTCGCTGACCTCTCGCATCCTGGCGCTCTCAAAGCTCTGAAAGCACTCGAAGCCTTCAACCTCGTCACCATATCCTCCCACGGGAGAGCCTACGTCATCTCGTTGAACAAAGAATCTCCATTGATCGAGGATCTCCAGCCCCTTTTCGAAGGTGAGTCTGGTGCGCGGTCAGAACTAGTTCGGAGAATCGGAAAAGCTTTCGAGGGTACCTCAGCTTCGGTTTTTCTATTCGGAAGTGTCGCTCGCGGCGAGGAAGAGACCTCGAGCGACATCGACGTGCTCGTGGTTACCAGTAAGAAAAGAGAAGTGATGGACATAATCGGCAGGCTTCAACTTGTAATATCCAAGGCCTACGGCAACCCCTTATCCGCTCTGGTTCTTAGTCCATCTGAGCTGAAGCGTTCGGAAAACTCAGGCCTGATCGAGGAAACCAAAAAGAGCCATATTCACGTACGTGGGAGGTCTTTGGAGGAGCTGCTATGAGAACCCGGAAAGTCTCCAAATCGAAGTATCGGAATTTTCTACAGAAGGCGGACGAATATCTCCAGTCCGCGAAGAATGCCCTTGAAAGGGAACATTGGAATTCGGCTGTGGGGAACTCTGTTCACTGCTGCATCAACTCGGCCGATGCCCTTCTCGTCTTCTATCTCGGCATAAGAAGCACCGGTGAAAGACACTCTGATGTCCTCCCGCTACTTCGCCAATTGCCCTTCGAAAGCGGTGTGATTTCTTCAAAAATGAAACAGTTTTCCAATGTGCTCAGCCAGAAGACGAAAGCTGAGTATACTGAAACCCTTCTCTCAAGGAAGATCGCGGACGTTGCTTTGAAGGAAACAGAAAGATTCTACTCATGGGTGAAGGAGCTCCTTGAGGTCTGATCAAGAATCCTCCTTCCCGTCTCACAGACCATAGAATTGTGATGAGCTGGATAGGGAGCTAGAGGCAAAGGAGGAACAAAACCTCTCCCCCTTGTGATGCCATGAATCTGTCGATTCCTAAAGATTTCCTATTTTTCGCCGCAGAACTGCGGTATGGCGATGTCACCAGATGATTCATCCACTTGCTACACGCATCGGAGGGGTTCTAGAGCTCTGAACAGGCTCGGCTCTGTCCTTCACTTCAACCGGAAATTCCAAACCACAAAGCCAACGAGTATCACTCCACCCACGACCTCACCTATCAGCACAACCGGGGTAAGAAGGACGCTAATCAAGTCAAACTCTTCTCCTATTGGAAACCCCCACCCATACCCCGGCCAGAGAAGAACCCCTGGGTTCCACCAGATCTCGTCCAAAACGAGATGCATCCACGATCCGAACGCGACGAACGGGACATGTGAAACCAGTGCATTCCATCTCCCAGACTTGGATTTACCGAATCTGTTGATTGAAAGTGCAAGAAGTGTGAATGTCACAGCGAACAAGAGAGAATGCGCAACAAGCCTCCCGCCACCAGCATAACCTAACAGAACACCGACCGGTTTGTCAATAATATCCGGAAGCCAAGCACCAACTACAACAGCTAGCAGGAACATCTTTGGCTCCCATTCCTTCTTCAGAACATAAGCCAATCCGACTGCCAGAGCCAGCGTAATTCCTGCATGTCCCAGTGGAAACATCTAATTCACTTGCCTTCGTAGTATTCTTGTCAATGTCCGATACAGGCTAGACCTCTTTAGGTTCGGTCTTGAGCCTCCCATCAAAAAGGAAGTACTTCTTCTCTATGTGGTCGTATAGCAAAGGATCGTGTGATGCGACCACTATAGTCGTATCGAAGTTCTCTCTAATCATTTTGAAAGCGTCCAGCACAATACCGCAACTTTCTGAATCCAGTGACGCTGTCGGCTCATCGGCCAGCATGACGGAGGGATTGTTCGCAAGGGCCCTGCAAATGGCAGCTTTCTGGCTCTCCCCACCGCTGATCTCATTCGGCCTTTTTCGGGAGAGGGCATCTATTCCGAAAGTCTTCAAGAGGCTTTTCACCCTTTGTTCAGCATTCTTGCTTTTGGCGATCCTCAATGGAAGATAGACGTTCTCTCTGACGGTCAGGTCCTCAATCAGGTTGTGGGATTGGAAGACGTATCCAATTTGACGCAGTCTGAGCCTGGCCAGTTGCTTTTGGGACAGTCTGCTAGTGTCCTGCCCATCGACAAGTATTCTTCCTTTTGTCGGCGTGTCCATGCACCCCAGCAGGTTGAGAAGGGTCGTCTTCCCGCTTCCGTTTCGGCCCCATAGGAGAATCATCTCCCCCTTGGCGACCTCGAGATCGACATCCCTCAGAATCTCGACGTTACCATCGTACACTTTTGAAACGGAATCGGCTATTAACGCAAGCTCCCCCATTACATCCACCGATATTTCTTTATGCACCCATTTCCTTGCTCATATCCGCATATCTGGTTAAAAATCTATCCACATAGGGGGGCAGATGAAGAACGTCTTTGTGAAAATGGCAACCAGGATGAACTGGAGGGTCCTGGTGACCGTAATTGGTGTGGCAGCCTGCGTCATGTATCTAAACGGGACGACATCGATGGTCGAGGGGCTGGATGTGGGGACAGAGGCTCTCGCTGCGAGGGTCAATCAAGGACCCTATCTAGTATTCGAAGGTGATTCACTCGCCAGCAGTGCGATCGACGAAAGCGCCCTCCTGCAACTCGAATCGAACGTGACTTCGTGTTGGGCGTTGGAGGTTTCAATCCTAGCTCAATATGTGTTTGTGGATGAGAGCTACGTTGTCGCATGTGAAGACCCAGACAACCTGCTCAACATGGACTTGAAGAACTTCACAACGGAGAACATACGAATCGGACGGAACCTGAAAGAGAATATCTTGGAACACAATCTCTCGGCTTCCCGCGGTTCACTGATCACGCTGGAATATCAGGGAGAGAACGAGACTCTCTCGGTCTACAGAGCCTCGGGCGTGGGCATGTTCTCAGATGACTGGGCGGTTGTCCACCCAACCATCATCTCGAACCTCACCGACGATCCGCCGATGGAACTATCGTTTCTGTTGGTCCCCCTGGAGAACCAGGGTGACATCAACTATCTGAAGTCGCAAGGCTATCACGCAGTTCCGACGACTGGTACCGTCGAGTTCTTCGACAGGGGGATGTCGGAGGTGGCGGGCAATCTCTGGGGGATAATCTTCTCTTCGGCCATTGTGATAACCATACTCGTTTTCAGCCTACTTGGCATTGAAGTGAGATACAGGGAAAAGGACATCAAGATAATGAGCCAGATCGGCGCAAGTCCTGGCCTGGTGATGTCCGTTTTCTTAGGTCAAGCTCTGTTCATTTCCCTTCTCGGCGCCCTCCTGGGGGTCTCCATGGGCATAGTGTCCACGAACTTCATCAGTTCTTGGTCCTCTCTCTTCGGCTTCACGAGCTTCATCACTCCACAGATGACATTCAATTCGGTTGTTGTTCCGATAATCGTCGCAATGGTCTTCGGTCTGATCGGGGGCATTTTCCCCGCGTATCTGGCCTCAGGTGCTAGAAGGACAAGGAGGGTTCCAGCATCCTCATAAAATGGAGAACCGCCATTGGTCTGGGACTTTGCATTGCGCTTCTCAGTGCATCCATACCGCTTCTCTTGGGAATATCCAACTTCCCTCAGGAGACCTTCTATGGCGAGAGTGTGTACGTCATCTCCCAGGTCACCAACGACAAGCCGATAGAGATAGAACTGGCAGAGCGACTTAAGAACGAGAGCTGGGTCGACGTCGTGAGCCCAGAGGTCTATGCATTCTGTATCGTCAAGGACAACCCTGTCGTGGTCAGGGGAGTCGAGGCCTCAAGTTTCCTTGAGATCGAAGGTGCTAGGCTGGTTGAGGGAGAGATCACCGAGGAATTCGTGCTTGTGGGTGAGGCGCTCAGCAACCGACTGGGGTTGAGGAATGGAGACCAACTTGTGATAACGGGTTCCGTGGGCCCCAAGATCACAGAACGGCAACTCACAGGCATCTACAGAAGCGATAGCCCATCGAACGATGAGCTTCTTGTCCCGCTCACTCACGGATGGATGATATCACCTCTTGGCAAAGGCCATGTCGTCTCGATCAGAGTGAGAACAGACGATTATGACAGACTGCGCACATACCTAAATGCAACTGGATACCCAATGGTCCTGGGGGATGGGAAGCGCTCCGTCGTACTGAACAGCAATGTGATCTTTGACGCAAGGGTCGCGACGTTGATCTTCCAGAACCCAGAACTGGGCGGACAGAGAGGTATTGCCCACACCAGCGCGTTCGTGCAGCAGGCGGGAAACAGCGTTAGCCTGGTAGTGATGGCCTTCATAGTTCTGAACAGCTCCCTCATATTGCTAGGGATAATCGCCGTGCTTTCCAAAGCTCTCATCGAGAAGAAGAAGGACATAGGGATTCTCTCAGCCATAGGTGCGACAAGAGGCCAAGTGAGCACGATGCTCTTCAAGGACCTTGCCAAGATCTCTCTGGTTTCGGTTCTCGTGGGGCTTGGTGTAGGATTCCTGGTTGCAGGCCTAGTGGGTTCCACGGGCATCCTGCTTCTGTTCGGACACGCGGTCCAGCCTGCCTCTGGCGTGGAAATCGTACTGGGCATGTTCATCCTCGGCCTGTCCCTAACAATCATCCTCGGCCTGCTGATCCATGAGCTGGTGAGCCGCGAGAAGCCGATCACACTTATCAGAAGAATAGAATCCAGCACAATCAAGGAGAAAAGACTGGAGGAGGTGCTCTCAGAGTGAGAAAGCATCTAGTACCCATACTCTTCCTCTATTTCACCGCCTTAGCCATCAGGCTCGTGCCTCTTCTGTTCTCTTCATTGCCCTACAACATAGACGGTTTTCCCCTGGCCAAGATCAGCAACGACGTCATTTCCAGCGGCGAGTGGACCATGGGCGAGTACAACACCAAGCTACCCATCTTCGGCATGATCATAACCATGGCCTCCCTCATCAGTTCGGAGGAACCCCTGTACTTCGTCCAGATCCTCATCCCTCTTATGACTTCCATGTCCGTCGTCCTGGTGTACGTTCTCGCCTACAAGATAACCCAGAGCAGGACAGCGGCCGTCTTCGCCGGCCTTTTCCTCGCCCTCTGCGGGTTCTACGTCTTTCTCACAGCGGCGGTGATGAAGCAAGCTTTGGGCTTCACCCTACTTCCGCTGATTCTCTATCTGTACTATGAAAGGGAAGATCCGAGAAAGAGGCTGCTTTGCGCTTTTCTCCTTATCCTGATGCCTCTGTTGCATCACTTGACATCGCTGATGGTCTTCTCCATGATAACGCTGATAATGGCCGCACAGAACATCCAGAGATTGAAGGATGGCACCTGGAAGGCCACAGACTTCACCTTGGATGTGTGCCTTGGACCCCTCCTCATCATGTTCCTCTTCTGGTTCTACATCTCGGTCGACATGCCATTCTTCTTGGACGTTGCGAATGTCAATGCAGTTGCTCTTTTCCTCTCAGTGTACTTCATTATGGCCCTTCTATCCATCTACCTTTCATCACCTTCGAGGATGAGACCTTGGTTCTTCTACTCCCACGAGAAGAGGGTGCTACCCAAGTTCTTCGATCAGAAGGCTTTGTTCTTGTTGGGCGCGATCTTTCTGCTTGTGCTGAACCATTTCACTGACATTTTTGCAGGAACATTGCAGACGAAATCGGACCTGCTTTTATGGTCAATCCCATATCTCATCCTGCTTTTCATAGGCCTGGCCGGCTTGAACGTGATTAGGAACACTGAGACGCGCTACAGAGCCCTTGTTGTGGCCGGTTTCATGGCGCCCATCTCGGTAATGCTATTCTCCTTCCTTTGGGGATTGGACCCGGTATCGTTCGTTCTGTTGTACAGGTCGTTTGATTTCATTGATGTGGCGCTTGCGATATCGATCGGGATCGCGGTTTCCTATTCCATTGCCAGGGCCAAAAGCAAGTTCACGAAGGCCGGCATCGCCGCGGGAACTCTTTCCCTGATCCTGCTCACCACACCTTTCGCATACGGCAGCGTTCATTTCTTCGATGTTGAGAACACCACGTACCAATACGAGTTCGAAAGCATGACCTTTGTGGACCAGCATCAGCTCTACGTGCTTGGGACTGAGCAGAGGGTGTCGTACACCATCGGCGGGTTCTACGGAGGGGAAGGAGATGGTTTTCTGCCCCCCAGGTTGGTCAATGACTTGAGCATCGAATCCTACGATTACCTCCTTTTGGAAGATAGATGGACTTCAGTCGGGGCGCAACTACATCCGGGAGGAGCTGTGGTTGTCGATGACACTGCTTTCAGGAACACGATTCGGGACAATCACTTGATCTACACCAACACAGCAGCCCAGGAGGACGTGTATATTCTGAAGGTGAGGAAATAGATCCGCGCATGTGAGAGCCGATACCAGAGTCCATCTGTGCGAATAAGTAGATGGAAATTCATACAGTATGGCATATCGACAATCAAACAGGCGTAAGACTAATATAGGATTTCGAGTATCGATGACTGCCTTTAAGAACGGTGGAGGTGAGGAGGGAGGATTCGCTCATTCTCCAGGGATTGTGGCCAGCGAGGGGGAGTCTTGAAGAAAGAATGTTTCGCCATCAAGTCCAGGTTAGTCTGTGATAGCAATGCGAATTACGGAGGTGATTGCTAGATATCCGAGTTAGCGCCAGTGGGGCGGCTCAACCTACCAAGGCCCCCTCCCACCGGCGGCACCACGCTGAGGACTCAGGGGGAAATATCTAGCAAACGGCCCGCGTTCTGCATGAAGTCGCGGGCCTTATCCTCTTTCATTTCACTGTAACGAATCTAGGGGGGAGTGACATGATCGATGATATGTTGAACAGATGCATAAGATGTGGAGAGCGCTGTAACAAGGGAGGAAGCCAGTGGGGGGCGTGCGCGGAGCTTTCGGATGAGGAATGGGTGGCCGTTTTCGAAAGCGGGGCGCTAGTGCTTCTGGGGTTCGAAGGAATAGAGGTTCAATAGAAAAGCTCAGTACCAGATTTCTAATGCGTCATATTGATATCACTGAATCTGATAGAGATGGAACGCCTGAAATATGCACCGAAGAAACAAGACACATGGACGGAGCTGGTTGACACTTGACACTGAAATCGAACCTCCTGCTACTTTGGAACCTCGCAGCTCTGATGCCTGCGACCATTTACTTCGTCTCGTGGCTGATCCTCAGCGTCAGGGCGCTATTTGCGTCGATAGGCATGTTCCTCTTCATTGGATCGGTGTTCTTGATAGTGTCATCGATTCTTTCTTCGATCATACTGAAACTGAGGATCCTCAGAGAGGTCGGGGATTCGAGCCTCTTCGCGGTCAGAGGTACCTATGGAGGGGCGACAAGGGTCAACATCGTCTCATATATCATCCTTTATCCAATCCTTTTCAGTCTAACAGTCCGTGATTTGCCAATCGGAACGATATTCCTGTTCGTAGCGCTCATAATGGCCATTCCGATAAGAATCAGGATTGGGAACCTCAAGAATGAGTACGCGGTGAACAAGGCGAGGTATGGCCTCGGAAAGCACGCCTGCCCGAAGTGTAGGGTATCTTTGGTCTACAGCCCACGGTACCGAAGGTGGAGATGTTACCAGTGCAGAAAGTGGTACTGACATCCATATGATGGAACAAAGGCCACTGTAAAAACCTTAATTACCCATGATAATAATAGCAACCGCTACCCCAAGCCCGGGTGACAGAGTGGCTAATGTGACCGACTGCAGATCGGTTCTTTGGGGGTTCGATTCCCTCCCCGGGCATAGGATGTTCCGACCATGACCATACAGGTCTACAACACCCTCAATCGCAAAATGGAGGAATTCGAGCCTCTCCACGGGAACAGAGTGAGCATGTTCGTGTGCGGCGTCACGCCATACGATTACACACATCTGGGCCATGCCAAGACCTACGTCGCCTTCGACACGATTGCGAAGTATCTCACGTACCGAGGATACAGCGTGTTCTACGTGCAGAACGTGACCGACGTGGACGACAATCTGATCAACAGGTCCAATGAATCCGATATTCCGGTTCCCGACCTGGTGAAGAAGTACTTCAGGGAGTTCCTGGACGACATGGACGCTCTTGGCATTGACAGCATCAACATCTATCCCAAGGCGACCGAGTACATCCCCGAGATCCTGGACCAGATCAAGGGCCTGATCGAAAAGGGATTCGCTTACGAATCGAACGGCAACGTTTACTTCGAGGTCAACAAGTTCCCCGATTTCGGGAAACTCTCCAAGCAGGTCCTAGAGAAGCTCCGCCCAGGTGCAAGGGTCGAGGTGGACGAGAACAAGAAGAACCCGGAGGACTTCGCGCTTTGGAAGGCGGAGAAACCTGGAGAACCCACCTGGGACAGTCCATGGGGAAAAGGCAGGCCGGGATGGCACATAGAGGACACTGCGATAAGTATGGCTTACTTCGGTGACCAGTACGATATCCACGGAGGCGCCACAGAGCTGATGTTCCCGCATCACGAATCCGAGATAGCTCAAGCAGAAGCGCTGACAGGAAAGGAACCGTTCGTCAGGTATTGGCTGCACACGGGTATCCTGAACGTTGACGGAGAGAAGATGTCCAAGTCGCTGAAGAACTTCTGGAGGGTGAAGGAGGCACTGGAGGATTATGATCCCGCGGTGCTTAGGTTCTTCTTGGTCAACGCACATTATCGAAGCCCGGTGGACTTCTCCAATGAACTGCTGGAGGAAGCTAAGCAGGGGTATGAACGCTTGGTCGAGACCGTTCAGAACGTCCATTTCGCCCTCAAATGGCAGGCAAAGGAAGAAAGAGCCTCCCAAGATGATGAAATCGACAAAGCCGTCGAGGAAGTCATGCACAAGTTCGAGGAATCCATGGACAACGATTTCAACACAAGAGAAGCGATCTCACATCTGTTCACATTCTCCACCAAGATCAACACCGCTCTCGAAAGCGGACTGATCAGTGAAACGCTGCAGAAGGTGCGTGAAGTCTACGAAACCACAGGCGATGTTCTCGGTCTCTTCGGAAGGGAAACGGAGCAGGACACCGTCGTGGACGGTCTCATGGACTTCCTGGTCGAGATGCGTGGAAAGGCCAGGGAAGCGAAGGATTTCAAGGTCTCGGACGAGATAAGGGATCGGCTGGCGGACATAGGCATTTTGCTGGAAGATACAAAGGACGGACCTCGCTGGAAAAGACGGTGATTCCGCCTTCTTCTAGTATTTAAGCATTTCTCATTTGAATAGCCATACATTTCGGGGGGCATTTTTACCTATCTGGATATGTGTAAATTGTTATATACTCAAAGGGCATTCTCCTAACTGCAGAAAAGTTGGGATGCGCTCCCTGTGAAACCCATGAGGATTTAGATGGCAGAAGATACCACTTACGACGTTTCAAAAATCGAAGTTCTCGAGGGCCTTGCACCAGTCCGAAAAAGGCCGAGCATGTACATCGGCAACACGGACTTAAGAGGTCTTCATCATCTGGTCTACGAGGTAGTTGACAACAGCATCGACGAGGCGATGGCGGGCAACTGCGACGAGATCCTAGTCACATTAAACGAGGACGGCAGCGTGACGGTCGAGGACAATGGAAGCGGGATCCCGGTCGGCATTCATCCCAGGTTCAAGAAGTCCGGCGTGGAGATCGTGATGACCAAACTCCACGCAGGTGCGAAGTTCGATGATAAGACGTACAAGGTCTCCGGAGGCCTGCACGGAGTGGGAGTTTCCGTCGTCAACGCTCTCTCCGAGAGGTTGAGAGTGGAAGTCAGGAGAGATGGGAAGCTGCACGCTCAGGATTTCAAGAGGGGCGAAGCCCAGGGTGACCTGAAAGAGGTTGGAAAGGCCGAGGACACCGGCACCACGGTCACGTTCATGCCGGACTCTGAGATCTTCGAGGACCTCACCTTCGATTACCCAACGATACTAGGGAAGATGAGGGAACTGGCCTTCCTCAACAAGGGAGTCAAGATAGTGCTCAGCAAGTTGGGCGAGGAGCCCCAGCAGGACGAGTTCCAGTATGAGGGCGGGATAGTCGAGTTCGTCAAGTTCATCAATGCCAACAGGACCGCTCTCCATGAAGATCCCATTTACTTCGAAAGCTCCTCGCGTGATGTGGAGGTCGAGCTCGCGATGCAGTACACGGACGCATACTCCGAGAACATCCACACCTACGCGAACAACATCGGGACAATAGAAGGCGGGTCCCACCTGGTCGGACTACGGGCCGCACTCACAAGGACGATGAATGATTATGCCAAGCAGGAGAAACTTCTCAAGGAGCAAGATCAAGCGTTATCCGGTGACGACGTCAGAGAGGGATTGACGGCCATACTCAGCATCAGGCTTCCTGAACCGCAGTTCGAGGGTCAGACCAAGACCAAGTTGGGCAACAGCGAGGTCAAAGGCATCGTTGAGAAGATAGTCAACAAGAAGCTGGGCGAGTTCCTCTTGGAGAACCCCGGGGTCGGTAAGATAGCGATCGGGAAAGCGGTTCTGGCATCACAGGCCAGAGCAGCCGCAAGGAAGGCGAGGGAGCTCACAAGAAGGAAGGGCTTCCTGGAAGGCATGAGCCTGCCTGGAAAGCTGGCTGACTGCAGCGAAAGGGACCCGGCAAAATCCGAACTGTTCATCGTTGAGGGTCCGAGCGCCGGAGGATCCGCAAAACAGGGCAGGGACAGAAGGTTCCAAGCAATACTGCCGTTGAAGGGCAAGATTCTCAATGTCGAGAAGGCTCGACTGGACAAGATACTCAAGAACGAAGAGATAAGGATCCTCATAACTGCGCTGGGCACCAACGTCAAAGACGAGTTCGAGATCGAGAAGGCCAGATACCACCGAATCATAATAACCACGGACGCTGACGTGGACGGATCGCATATCAGGACATTACTGCTCACATTCTTCTACAGGTTCATGAGACCGCTCATCGACGCGGGATATATCTACATCGCGCAACCCCCTCTGTATCGATTATCAAAGGGCAAGGCCGTCACGTACGCGTACACCGAGAAGGAAAAGGAGGAATACCTGAAAGATGACGGAAGGGGCGTCCGCATACAGAGATACAAGGGCCTGGGAGAGATGAACCCGCACCAGCTGTGGGAGACAACGATGGACCCCGATAAGAGGATGTTGAAGATAGTGACCGTAGAGGACGCTGTCAAGGCCGACCTGTTGTTCAACATACTGATGGGAGATGCGGTCCAGCCCAGAAGGGAGTTCATAGAGGCGCACGCGAAAGAAGTTGTTAACCTTGACATTTAGGTGATCTTTTGGAAGAGACCGAAGAAGAAGAGAAAAGGACCTTTCCAAGACCCATAGAAGCCGAGATGGAGACATCGTACATAGATTACGCCATGAGCGTGATCGTGGGCAGGGCACTGCCGGATGTCAGGGACGGGCTCAAACCGGTCCACAAGAGGATACTCTATGCGATGAGGGACCTGGGCCTGGACAGATCGAAGCCTTACAAGAAGTCTGCCAGAGTGGTCGGCGAGGTCCTGGGCAAGTACCACCCCCACGGCGACATGGCGGTGTACGATGCTTTGGCCAGGATGGCGCAGGACTTCTCCATGCGCTACATGCTGATCGATGGTCAAGGGAACATGGGCAGCGTTGATGGCGACCCTCCAGCGGCGATGAGATACACAGAGTGCCGGATGAGCAGGATTACAGATGAACTGATGGCCGACATAGACAAGGAAACGGTCGACTTTATGGACAACTTCGACGGTTCTCTGAAGGAACCCACTGTACTGCCTGCGAAGTTCCCCAACCTTTTGGTCAACGGTTCAAGCGGTATCGCGGTGGGAATGGCGACCAACATACCCCCCCACAACCTCGGAGAGGTGGTGGATGCCGCTATTGAGATAATCGACAATCCAGACATCGAAGTGACCGAGCTCATGACCATCTTGCGGGGCCCTGACTTCCCGACCGGTGGCATCATATACGGCAGAAGAGGAGTCGTGGAGGCCTACCACACCGGAAGGGGTCGGATCAGGGTCAGAGCGAGGGTGAATATCGAAGAGAAGGCGAAGGACACCCAGAGGATCATAGTCACCGAGATACCTTACATGGTGAACAAGGCGAAGCTTATCGAGAAGATGGCCCATCTGGTCAAGGACAAGAAGATCGACGGAATCACCGACCTCAGGGACGAGAGCGACAAGGATGGGATGAGGATAGTCATCGACCTCCGAAGAGGGATACTGGAGGACGTCATCCTCAACCAGCTGTACAAACACACGGCCATGGAATCCACCTTTGGAATGATCAACCTGGCCATTGTGGACGGGGAACCGAAGATCCTGGACATCAAAACGGCGATAACGGAGTTCCTCAGCTTCAGAGAAGAGGTCATCAGGAGAAGGACCGAGTTCGATCTGAAAAAAGCGAAGCATAGACTTCACATAACCGAGGGACTCATCACTGCGGTCGACCATCTTGACGATGTCATTCGGTTGATCAGACGTTCACAGACCGCCGAGGAGGCCAGGAACGGTCTCATAAAGACATACCTGCTGTCAGAAGAGCAGGCGAAGGCGATCCTGGAAATGAGGCTCCAGAAGCTCACGGGAATGGAACTTCAGGCCCTGAGGGACGAGGAGAAGGAGCTCGAGAAGAAGATAGAGGGGCTGGAAGAGATACTTGCCAGTGAGGAGAAGATCCACGAGATAATCAAGGAAGAATTGGCGGAGATCAAGGAGAAGTACGGGGATGAGCGGAGGACCGAGATAGTCGAGCACGCGGACGACTTCGAAATCGAGGACCTCATCCCGGTGGAGGATGTCGTCGTCACGATCACGAACACTGGCTACATCAAGAGGTTGCCGTGCGACACCTATCGGCAGCAGAGGAGAGGCGGCGTCGGCCTGAAGGGGATGGAGACCAAGGAAGAGGACTTCGTGGTGGACCTGTTCGTCACATCCTCGCACGATTACATCTTGTTCTTCACCAACATGGGCAAAGTCCACTGGTTGAAGGCGTGGCAACTGCCTGCGGGCGGGAGACATGCCAAAGGAAAGCCGATAATCAACATGATACCCCGTCTGGAAAAGGGAGAGACCATCTCCGAGATGATCCCAATCGATGAGTTCGATGAGGACAGGTTCCTTCTGTTCGGAACCAAAAAGGGACTGATAAAGAAGACAAAGCTCTCGGCGTACAGCAGACCGAGGGTCACAGGCATATGGGCGATAAGGCTCAGACCTGGGGATGAACTCGTGGATGTCAAACTCTCGGACGGGACCAAAGAGGTCATGATAGGTACAAGGCAGGGAATGGCGGTGAGGTTCTCCGAGACGCAGGTCCGGTCGACGGGCAGGTACTCGATGGGGGTCATAGGGGCCAGGCTGAAGAAGAAGGATGATAGGGTGATCGGTATGGCCGTGGTGGAGCCCGAATCCGTGATGTTGACGGTCACAGTGAAGGGGTATGGAAAAAGATCTAAAGTCAGCGATTACAGAAAGACGAAACGTGGAGCGATGGGTGTCATAAACCTCAGGATAGTGGAAAAGAACGGTCCTGTGGTGGCCATCAGACAAGTGAATGAGGATGACGAGCTCATAATCACCAGCGTCAAGGGAATGATAATCAGGATCCCTGTGGAAGGCATTCGGATAATGGGAAGAGCGACCCAGGGTGTCAAGGTCATGCGCATGAAAAAGGACGACAAGGTAAAGGCTCTGGCCAGGATGGTCCGCGAGGAAGAAGAGATTGAGATGATCGAAGAGGCCGAGAGCGAAGATGAAGAAGAGCAAAGAGAAGGTTAGCAGGCTTTCTTCCCGAGTTCTTTGTTGTATAGACAGAAAGTGTTGAAGTCACATTCGCCACATTTTGGACCAACGGACCTGCAGACGTCCTGCCCGAACCTCACAAACAGCTCGTTCAGATCCAGCCAGTACTTCTTTGGAACCAGCTTAACGAGTTCTGCTTCTGTCTGCTCCGGGGTCTTGGTGTTCACTAACCCAAGGCGGTTGGAGATCTTGTGGACATGCACATCAACTGGCACTGCCGGTTCCCCGAAGGCGTAGACAAGAACGCAGTTCGCCGTCTTCCTGCCGACCGATGGTAGGGACATCAGTTCATCAAAACCCCTCGGCACTTCACCATCATATTCTTCCAGCAGGATCTTGGAGACCTCCTTTACCCTCCGGGCTTTGACCTTGTAGAATCCAGACGGGCGGATCAGTTCCTCAATGACTTCCAATGGTGCATCTGCCACGTCCTCAACTGTCGGGTACCTATCGAAGAGATTGGATGATGCCCGGTGAGTGTTCTCGTCCTTGGTTCGATGTGAGAGGATCGTTGAGATCAATACCCTGTATGGACGCCTCAGTTCTTTCTGCAAAGCGGTCCCAGATATGTTCCCAGGAAAAGCCCCATGTTGATACCTCTCCTTGAGATTCTTCATTATGAGATCGATCCTGTTCACTTGTTCACCCGTTCGAGATACTGCATGGCCTCCCCCACGGTGGTGTTTGAACCAGTAACAAGGACCATGTCCTCCTCCCTGGCCATATCCAATGCCTTGTCAACTGCTTCTGCAACGCTGGATATGGGCCCCACTCTTCGAATGAAGTTCTTCATGATCTTGGTGGCGCGTTCCGCCGGGAGAGCTCTAGGGTTCTGGGGGGTCGTGCAGATGACCGTGTTAACAATCGGATAGATCTCGGCCGCGAAACCTTCCATGTCCTTGTCCTCCAGCATCCCCAGCACCAGGATCCCTCTATCAAATTCGAGGACATCATCCACCGACCTCCTCAGTTCGGTAGCAGCATCGGGGTTGTGAGCGGTATCGAGGACGACCAGTGGGTTTCTCATCACAACCTCGAATCTACCTGGCCATTTCGCTTTGGCGAATCCTGCGGAGACGGCCTTATGAGGAATCTCGAATCCCTTTGCTCTCATAGCTTCGATGACACCGAACGCAGTGGCGGCGTTCTGGACCTGGTGGTGTCCGTGAAGTCCGATCTTGACATCGTGCATATCATTGATCCTGATGTGCTGCCATTCTGGCTCCTGCTCGGTCCTGGAGAATATTATGTCCTTGCCCACGACCGTCAGGCTGGCGTTCTTCTCTTCGCATGCATCCACAACTGCCTCGGGAACTGGATTGTCCGAAACAACGACCGGAACTCCGTCCTTTATGATCCCGGCCTTCTCCCTGGCAATCTGCCCGAGCGATCCTCCAAGATGCTCCGAATGTTCGATGGCCAGATGAGCAATGGCACACACTTCAGGTGTGACGACATTTGTGGCATCAAGCCTCCCTCCCATTCCGACCTCCAGAACTCCGAAATCGATGTTCTCATCACGGAAGTGGGAGAATGCCATGGCGGTCAAGAACTCAAAGAAGGTGATCTGCTTGTCCGGTGACTTGGAGGCCATTTCCTCGGACACTGCCCTGATTTGCTCAGCAAGCTCCTCCATCCTATCATCAGATATCTCTTCCCCGTTGATCTGGATTCGCTCGTTGAGACGGAGCAGGTGTGGGGACGTATACAGACCGACCTTGTAGCCAGCTTCCCGAAGGATCGAAGAAACATATGCGCAGACCGACCCCTTACCGTTGGTGCCGGCAACATGGACCGACTTGAATTCGTTGTGCGGATCGCCAAGTCTTTCCAGAAGCTCTGTAACGTTCTCCAGTCCAAGCCTCACACCGAACTTCTTGAGACCGAGAAGATACTCGATCGCTCCCTTCCCCTCAGATGTCATATGGTTGGGTGTTATTCACCAAACCCCAATAAACATTGCGCACGTGAGCCCATCCAGATTCTCAATAGAGAAACTATTTAAATCCGGACTATAATCGTTCGGTGTGCATCCAAGTCAGAGAATATACTGCCAGAAGAGCGAGAAACTGAGAAACAGGACGATCGTTCTGGGAATCACTGGTAGCATAGCTGCAACCGAATGCGTCAAACTTGCTAGGGAGCTGATTCGCCACGGGGCAAACGTTGTTCCAGTAATGTCCGAATGGGGACAGAAGATCATAAATCCGATTAGCATGGAGTTCGCCAGCGGGCACAAGCCAATAACCGAGATAGATGGGTCGGTACCGTACGTTGACCTCTGCGGGGAGGACGGCATTGCGCATCTCATGCTGATAGCCCCTTGCACTGCCAATACCATATCGAAGATCGCCCATGGAATAACAGATTCCACAGTATCCATATTCGCAGTCACCTCCTTAGGTTCCAAGACACCAATCATGATCGTGCCAGCAATGCACATCTCACTGTACGACCAACCGATAATCGATGAGAACATCAGGAAGCTGAAGAATCTGGGAATCGACTTCGTTCAGCCGAGGCTCCAGGAGTCCAAGGCCAAGATCGCTTTCTCGGACCAAATCGTGTCGTCAGTCATAAGAACTCTGGGTCCAAGAGACATGCACGGGAAGAAGGTATCAGTCATAGCTGGTTCGACAGAAGAACCCGTGGACGATGTTCGTGTCCTGACCAACAGAAGCTCAGGGCGAACGGGTGTTGAACTTGCCCTGGATGCATTCGAGAGAGGCGCCGATGTTGAACTGTTGATGGGTGGAGCCACCTGCGAGTTGCCAAGTTTCATCAAGACCAAGAGGTTCTCCAGCTCCTCCGAGCTGGTGGACATGGTCCGCAAGATCAAGTCCGACATCTGTATCGTACCCGCAGCAATATCCGACTACATCCCAAGGAAGACCAAAGGGAAAATATCCTCGTCGAAGAAATCGATATCACTGGACCTGATAAGAGCACCCAAGATAATAGAAGAAATCCGTCGCAACAGGAAGAAGATGAAGCTCATAGCCTTCAAGCTGGAATCCAACGTTCCAAAGAAGACCCTCATATCAAGGGGGAAGGAGAGGATTAGGGCCGCAAAACTGGATTTCATAGTCGCGAATGACATCAACCTGGTGAAGCCGGACTCCAACGAGGTCACAATCATTGACAAGAAGGGGAAGACCAAGGTGATCAAGGGACCCAAGTCACAGATAGCTAACGAGATTTGGAGTGCTGTCCTGAATGGCATCTAAGTCCACAGCATTCTGCCCCGGCCACATCACCGCCTTTTTTGAGATAATCGATGACCCGGACATTTTGAAGAAGGGGTCACGAGGAGTTGGGCTGTGTCTTTCTAAGGGTGTCGTATCCACGGTGGAGGTCTCCGACTCCGCTGATCAGGAGGTGTCTGTCTATGTCGAGCACCGATTGGTCGAGAACACCGTGACCGAACTGGCGGTGAGGAAATGGCTGGGCAGTCGGAAGCTGGGGGTGACGGTGGATACATTGAACGAACTACCTGTCTCGCAGGGGTTAGGCATGAGCGGCGCAGGTGCACTCAGTACTGTCATTGCCCTTGCTGATGCCACTGAATCCGATCAAACAACCGAGGACCTTGTCCGCATCGCCCATATCGCTGAGGTGGAATCCCTTACGGGGCTCGGTGACGTTTACCCTCAGGCAACCGGGGGATTGGTCGTCAGGGAATCGCCAGGTGCCCCTCCATATGGAATGGTGAAGAAGACTGAGGTCGAACAGGACGTGGTCCTGTGTATTCTGGGAGGAGACCTGGATACACGAGAGGTCCTCCAGGACAGGAGAGCGGTGGAGAGGATCAACCGTTCCGGGAGGGAACGTGTGGGTTCATTCATCTCAAATCCGGATTTTGAGAGGTTGTTCATACTCAGCGAGGATTTTGCGAAGGATGCAGGATTGGCGACGGAGAAGATATTGGAGGCCATCGAAAGCTGCGCAGAATACGGCTATGCGGGGATGTCCATGCTGGGGAACTCGGTCTTTGCCAGTGGAGAGACAAAGATACTCGAGAACATCTTGAAGCGTTTTGGCAAGGTAATAAGATGCGAAGTGGACAACCGCGGTGCGAGGACCATTTGACCCTCAGTATAGGGTGGCTATCAGGATAGACAGTACACCAGAAAGGAAGATTATCCCTCCGATTATCAACCCGATGGTTATCATGTCCCAGTTGGAAGAGCTCCCACCATATCTGTATGAAAGCATCGATTTTGCACCGATTGTTGTGGTCGGGGGAACAGAATGCCATTCTGAAAGACCCCCGCCAAGGAAGTAGGCTACAATCATAATCACTATCCCTGAAAGCGGGAAGATGTAACGCAGCGGTTCGATGATAAGGGCGAGGACTGTCAGAATGGCAAAAAGGGAAGCGAAGGTGAACATGAACTTCCAGGTCTTCATCAAGGTAAGCACAGTCGGTCCTTTGCTTTCCCTGCCCACCTTGGCCTCATAGGATTTCTCCCGAGTGCTCTTCTTGCGCTTGACCCTCTCCCAAGATACTTGCCCCTTGGGAACCTTTCTGGCGGTGGGTGTCCTGTCCTTCAAGCCAATAATACCTCCTCAACAATCCCTTGCGATTACTATACAAACGGTGAGAAATAAACTATTCCATCAGTGTAAAAAGCTGGTCGTCACCACCCACATCGAACACTCCCAGCCGAGCACCTGCGTCCAGCCACCCGTGAGCGTAGTTGACGCAGGCGAAGGCGTTCACCAGGTTGCCATCTTCATAGAAATGTACTGCGTCCTTGTAGTATGACTCGGCCATATTGAGAAAATCCTTCGCGATCTTGTGTGTGTACGACTTCTCTGGAGCGATGATCTTGACCTTGGCAAGAGCTCTCTTTGTGATATCCAGGTCCTTCTCCACTAGCGCCGTGTCCATGAAATCATTCCAGGATCTTGACCGACTTCCCGCCGTGTTCAGTCTCTCTTGGTCTCACATCAACCAACAGAGGCATGGTTATGTTCCCTCCGGTCACCAAAGCGACGCCCACTGGGAGCATCTGTATCTCATCCGCCATCCCTGCCGTCAGTCCTTCCACCGAGGCCATTATCGTCTTCAGGTCGTTGGGGTTTGTGACCTTGAGTATGATCTGCGTGTTGCACTGGCTGAGAACGTTCTTGTCCACCTTGGCCGCTCTCTGCGTTATTATCATAAGACCCAGACCGAACTTCCTTCCCTCGGACGCGATCGTCCTGAATATGTCCGATGTGGCCGCCTTGCCCTGTTGGGGACAGAAATTATGGGCCTCTTCGGTCACCATCATGAGCGGGGGTATCTTCTCCATCTTCCTGAGTTCGAACAATGCGGTCGCAACCCGATTGATGATGAGCTCCTGGATGTCTGGGGGCGTTCCTTTCATATTGATTATCGTTGTCATTCCCTTGTGCACCAGCTCGTCGATCTTCGTCCCTTCTCGGGCGAATATGTCCACTTCCCGGAGGTATTCCAGTTCGTTCATCAATGAGAAGTTGGACTGGTCGTCCTGGGCCTCCAGCACCCTCAGGATGTCGTCCACGTCGTAGTCCTTGCGGGATGTCCTGATTATGTCCAGGGCCTCTCGCAATGAGGTCAGATGGGTGCGGACGCTCCCTGACTTCGTGAGCGCCAGTATGTCCCTGGGCTGAAGGTTGGCGAGTGTGAACTTGAGAGATTTGGCGTTGGGATTCAGCTTGGTGTCGGGGGTGAAAACCGCCAACTTGGACTCATAGCTGTTCGGGACAACATGGAACTTCTCCCCCAGCTGGACTGACTTCGCCCTCTGTGCAAGAGAAGAGTATTCACCGTGTGGGTCTATCACAACCGTTGTGACGTTGTGCTTCAGGAGCTCCTCGAGAACGACGCCGGCCATGTAGCTCTTTCCGCCGCCGGTCTTTGCCAGTATACTGACGTGCTTCTGGATCAAGCCGTTGATGTCCAGATAAATCTGAACGTCGTGCCCCCTGAGCATCCCGATGTAGGCGCCGGTCTTCCTGTCCTCTTTCAGCCCGATAACCTTCCTGATTAGATTCTCGCTGGCCTTCTCCACTTCTTCCCCGGCCTTAAAGGGCGTTCTCGGAACCTGCAGCAGGTTCCTCTCGTCCCTGTAGCCGACTATCACTATGCTTGCGGAGACCATCTCTTCGATCTCCACGTGCTCTCCCTTGGCCAGCAGGTGTGCTTTCTCTATGGATAAGTCTGTTTTCCTTTCGATGGTATCCACCCTGCCCAGGACCATTCCGCACGTGTCGTGATTGACCTGAATGAACTCGCTCTTCTCCACAGGTGCCAAAACACTGCACTTGAATCTGGTGGGTCCGATGTCTCCGTAGATCATTCCGATGCAGTCGGGAGAGATATGATTGGTGGTCTCTGGAACAGCTTCGTCAAAGGTGGTCTCCAAGCGTGCACCCCATCGTGGGTGAATAGTCGATATGTCTTAAGAATCTTTTGTCAGGCCAGATAATCAACCATGATTCTCATGGCACAATGTTAAAGACCTTCCCATCCAATCGGTCTATCGTGCTCCAGAGTGAACCAGAGCCGCACATGAAGATGCTCCTAGGTCGCGCCTTTCTGATGGAAGTCGAAAAGGGCGACAGGGACATGATGATTCTTTTTGCGAGAGCTTTCCTGGTCCAGGCACTCATGAATGGAGCGATAAGGGACGCAGCAAGCTAGTCGAGTACGGTCCGCAAAACCCTTTCCACTTCTTCAGCCACGGCGCTCAAGGGTGGCGACGCATCAACGATCTTGATCCGATCTTCCATCTCTGCCAATCTCAGGAAGTTCTCCCTTACTTTCGTCAGGAAATCCTGATTCTCGAACTTGGTGATCTTCTCCCTCAGCTGAATGCGTTCCATGGCAACACCTGGGTCAAGGTCAAGAAGGATGGTCAGGTCCGGTGTGAGAACATAAAGGTCGCTGACGCCCTTCAACCATTCGAATGGGTCTCCGTCAAACCCAACCAATGAGAGAGAGGCGGCCTGATAGGAAATGGTGGAATCGGCATAGCGGTCGCATACCACAATCTTGTCGCCTTTGAGCCATTCAGAGATCTCGACTGAGTGGGTCGCACGGTCTGCCATGAAAAGGAATGCTTCGGTCAAGGCGGGATGATCTTCAGAAATGCTTCTCTTGACAGCTTCCCCGATCCAAGAATCCGTGGGCTCCCGGGTGAGAATGACGTCCATGCCTTGTTCTTCCAAGGTTCTGAAAAGCCTCTCGGCAACTGAGGATTTGCCGCATCCGTCGATCCCATCAAGCGTTATGAATCTGCCTGCCATCGTAGTTGGAGAACTCATCAAATGCTTAATAATATTCCTCTACGTGCAACGAACATCCAACCTCCCGAAAAGGTTTTTATAGACCTGAGGGATACCTTTTGTCACCAAGTTTTTGGGGAGGAGTGGGTCGATTGAGGCTTCGTCCAGATATTCGGCGATTCGAGGACATCAGCGATTCGGCTGGGAGTTGCAGGAAGTGCGGATGCACCATGGTTTTCCTCCCGGACGACAAGAGGAGCGGCTTCTGTTTCGACTGCTACGACCCCTATCAGGTCACTGGGGGTTTCTTCTGGGAACGTCTCATTGGATGATGTAGGCCACCAATAGCGCCGCACCCGAGGAATAGCAGATAACCCCTGAGATCATTCTGTACTTGAAGCTCTTGGCAACGGATTCATGCAAAGGTCCGGTTGAACGGGTCCTAGCGAAGTTCACACTTGATATGGTCATGGAAACCCCGGCAAGGATCGCGACCAGACCGATCCCGAGGAAAATGGGGATGATGTCGAAGGCGGTAAGGGCCAACAGGACAAGGCCAACTATGATGAGGATGAGTGCGTTCATAATCTCGAACCTGTAGAACTCTGGCGGCATTCCGAACATGTCTGGAAGGTCCTCATCAACCGTCTCGTCGCCTTGCTTCTCTTCCATGCCTCTCACCGTCACCCATATCTGTCTAGGAGTTCTTTCTTCTTTTGGCGTTTCTTCTTGCGCCATTCCTTCATATCCTTCTCTATCCAGGATTCGGGACGTCCTTCCGCTCTCAGCCGTTCTTTGTCGGGCTTGTGCAGTTCGTCCCAGAACTCAAGATCTTTCTTGATCTTCTTGTCTGCGTCCTTGTTCTTTCCCGTCACATCGGCCTTCTCGGCACCAACTTCCTCTGCCCAGTTCTCCAGTTCCATCAAGAAAGCCGTCTTCTTCTTGCCGCTCCATGTGAGCGTCGCGGATATGGTCACATCCCTTTCGGCGTCCCTTTTGAATTCTGCGATCACCTTGTCGCCCTCTCCGATCCAGACGAAATCACCCAAGCTGCCTTTCCATTTCAGCCCGTGGCTCCTCAGCAACTTCTTGAACCCTGCCTTATTGTCAGAATATGCCGCCCCGTCAAAAGAGAACTCTCGCTTCACCGACTCTCAATCAATCGAAGCCGATTAAAACCTTTCTCTGACGATGTCCACGGGATGGAACCGATCTTTCTCGTAGGTCCAGAAGGTCACGCTCGGTTCCGGGAACAGGGATACAATCGCCATGGGATACCCCGGCCAGTAGTACTTGGATGAGTCAATGAGCGATGGGGAATCTGGGCCGTGAGGGTGGGAATGATAGAAGCCGACCATATCCATGTCCTCTTGTTCTTCGATCTCCAGGAATATCCTCAGCTGATCCTCTGGCTTTAAGAAATACTCTCCGTTTGGGTTCGGGTGCACATTCTCGCAATCGTACACCTTCTTGATCCGGACCTTATCATCATAGAGCTTCCCGGCAAGTATTCCGCAGGCCTCCTTGGGGCTCTCCCTTTGAGAGTGGCGGATCATTTCCTCGATGTCCTTTTCAGCAACGTGTATCACTGGCACAAAACCAACTCACCCAACTGAGGTCAAACCGGACCGGGTTCCATGTCGATCTTCATTATCTTGAGTCTCACGATAGTGATGGCGGAGACAGCGAAGACAATGGCGATGATCAGCGCGATGAAGGCGAAGCTGAAGCCCAGGATCTCCCCCTCGAACATGTTCTGCAAGGAGGCGATGAAGTTGAACGTCCCGTGCATCAGGACGGCGACGAGGTAGAACGGAAGGACCTTGTAACGACCATCCGAGACGATGCTCCTGCCGATCCCATAGCCCATGACAGATGAAGCGCTGGCATGTAGCAGAGCGGAAGACACGCTCCTAAGCCCTATCAGGAAGAGTGAGACCTCAAGCCCACCCATAGAGAAGGCCAGTATCCCATAGAGCAGGTTCTCCGTCGCGGCAAATCCCAGGCCGGCCGATGCTCCGTACACAAGACCGTCCTCGGCCTCGGTGATCTCGTCGTGGGCTGTGTAGACCCCCACACCTTTGGCCGCCTCCTCGATGATGGGTGCCATGATCATCACCAGCAACAGAGTGATGAAGAAGTCCCGGTCCCATCCGAACAGGTAGACCCTGTCCACGAACGAATCCAGTATATAGTGAACTGCAAGGCTTAGTATGGATGCAATGATGACACCGAATATCGCACCCCAAACGAAGACCTTCAACACCTGGGACATGGGCTCCTTGCTGAACCTCTCGCTGTTCCTCAACCACACCATTAAAATGAGGGGGGGCACGAATGAGGATAGGACAAGAATCAGGAAGACCAGGACAATGTCCATTGACCAAAAATAACACTATGTCCCTATTATAGTTATTCCCTGACCATCCTAGGTCGGGAGCTTCTCCTGCTTCCTCATATTTATGACGAACTCGGAAAGGGGCGTTCGGGAGGTCTTCCTGGACTCGGTCCTCTTTCCTTTTTTCCACATGACAGATACGACAGTGGTCTTCATGGGTTCCTTGAGTTCCGGGATCGCCCTTATCTGGTTCTCGGTCAGCTGGAAGATGCTCTTCCGGTTCTTCAGGGCCCATTCGGTCGCGTATACGAACGCCCTGGTCTTCACGATGGTGTCCGGGTTCAATGATATGCTGTTGATGCCTTTCTCCACCAGGAACGCGGCTATCGAAGGCCAGTCCGATGGCGCCTGCCCGCAGATGCCTATCTTCCTCTTGTTCTTCCTGGCGGCCTCGATGACGCTGGCAAGCATTCTCTTGACCGCTTCGTCCCTTTCATCAAAGAGGTGGGATACCAGTTCGGAATCCCTGTCCAGACCCAGCGTGAGTTGGGTGAGATCGTTGCTCCCGATGGAGAACCCGTCGAATACCTTTGAGAACTCGTCCGCAAGAATCACGTTGCTCGGGATCTCGCACATGACGTAGACCCGGAAGCCGTCCTTGCCCTGCTTGAGCTCGTTCCTGGCCATGAGCTTGATGACCCTTCGCCCTTCCTCCGGCGTCCTGCAGAACGGAACCATCGCCACGATGTTCTTTATCTTCATCCGTCCTCGCACGATGACCAGAGCCTTGCACTCCAGTGCGAAGGCCGCCTGGAACTCCTTTGAGTAATACCTGCTGGCACCTCGGTATCCGATCATTGGGTTCGACTCATGGGGTTCGTAGTACTTCCCGCCGATTAGGTTGGCATACTCATTGGTCTTGAAATCCGAGAGCCTTACGATGACGTCGTTCGGGTGGAAGGCGACGCCTATCCTTGCGATCCCGTACGCCAGCTTGTCGATGAAGAACTGGGTCTTGTCCTTGTAGCCCTTGGTGAGGTCGTCGATCTCTCTCAGCGCATCCTGGTAGTACTCCCTCTTGGCCAGCACATGTTCCTTCTCTTCCCTCTGGGCTGCCTTGTCCAGGTCTCCCTTCCTCAGATTCTCGATGTCCTTCTTGTACCCTCTCTTCACGAATCTCTTCAGTTTGTCATAATCCAGCAGCGCCTGTGGATGGATCTGGATGTGAGAGTTGATGATGAACTCCTCCCTTGCCAGGCCGACCCCGTCGTTCGGCAGCTGACCCTGTTGGAACGCGGTCTCCGGGATCCCGGCGTTCATCATGATCGCGGTCTTGGTCTTGGGCAACTTCTCGACCTCAGTGGATTCAATCGTATAGTCCAGAAGTCCCTCGTACACCATACCCAAGCCTTCCGAACAGTCAATTGTGATGTCCTTGTTGTGTGGGATTGATTCAGAACCACTCTCTGTACCGATTATGCATGGAACGCCAAGTTCCCTTGAGACGATCGCCGCGTGGCATGTCCTGCCGCCCGTGTCCGTTACTATGGCAGCCGCCTTCTTCATTATCGGCTCCCAGTCCGGATTTGTGGACCTAGTAACGAGGACCTCTCCCGGTTTGAACTTGTGCATGTCCTTGACGGAGTGTATCAGGTTTGACCTTCCTTGTCCGACCTTCCTACCTATTGCTTCTCCTCTGATCAACACCTTCCCTTTCTTCGGAATCTTGTAGCTTATGAGCTCGGTACCCTTCTTTATGGCGTGAACCGTCTCGGGCCTGGCTTGAACGATGTACAGCTTTCCTGTCCTCCCGTCCTTCGCCCATTCGATGTCCATGGGCACGTTGTAGTGCTTCTCGATTGATACCGCCCATTTCGCCAGTTTCTCGGCTTCAGCGTCTGTGATGATGAACTTGTTCCTGTCCTTCTCGGCCACTTCCTTGTCCACGACACCGGTGCCGGAGGGTGCATAGATCAGCTTCCTGTCCTTGAGACCCAATTTCTTGTCGATTACCTTGCCGGTGGACTTGAAAACATAGAAGTTATCAGGATTGACGGTGCCCTGAACGACGTACTCTCCCAGCCCGTATGCGCCGTTGATGAAGACCACGTTGCGGAAGCCGGTCTCGGTATCTAGGCTGAATATGACCCCGCTGCTCGCGAGATCTGAACGGACCATGATCTGCACCACGGCAGACAGGTACACATCGAAGTGGGAGAAGCCCTTGTCCTCCCTGTAGGATATCGCCCTGTCGGTGAACAGGGACGCGAAGCAGTTCTGGACTGCTCTGACAACGTCATCTCCCCCGGAAACGTTGAGATATGACTCCTGCTGTCCCGCAAAGGAGGCGTCCGCGAGGTCCTCGGCCGTGGCGCTGCTCCTAATCGCCGTGTCCACGTTCTTCACGCCAGTGATCTTGCAGAGTGTCTTGTACGCCTCTTTAGTCTCCGATACGATTTCCTTGGGCATATCAGCGGCCTGGAGCGCTTTCCGGATCTTCCCGCCCCTGGCCTGCAGGTTCTTGACATCATGTGTGTCCAGGTCTGACAGAACATCTTGAATGAACTTGTCCAATCCAGTCTCTTTCAGGAACTGACGATATGCAACAGTGGTCACGCAGAAACCGTTTGGGACTGGAACTCCTTTGAGATTCGCAATCATCTCTCCTAGAGAGGCACCCTTTCCGCCGACGAGAGGAACATCCTTCTTTCTTATTTCCTTGAACCACAGAATGAATTTCTTGGATTTCGACACTTCATACCTCCAATCCATTAGATTGTCAATAATGCCTTTCTTTCACCCTAACCTCAGGACGATTATTAATCCTTTCTGGAATCAATTGAACGACGACCATAGAAGGCTCAGAAACCCATCTCGGCCATCTTGATCTCTCTGCGCTTGTTCTCCAGGAATCTGTATACCGCAGCGTGTTCGCTGCCTTCCAAGACCATCTCCACCGCTTTCTCGGCGATGTCGATCCTAAGCATATCGCCTATGAGAGATACCGTGTTCCCGTGAACGGACATATCCACACCCGAGAGCTCCTCGATTATCCTCCGGGTCTTTCCCTTGCTGCCAATGAGACGACCTTTGAGCTGGTTTATCCTCTTCCTGTTCTTGCCTGCAAAGTCGCGGATGTCCATGGTTCTGAAGTACTCCTCAGGGTCCACCAGCCTCAGCGCCCTTTCTTCGGAGAACCCTCTCCCAATGGCCTTTGTGATATCCAATGCTCTCAGCGCCAATGATGGGTCCTCCGCCTTGCTCTCGTCTATTGATATCTCGCCTGTCTTGGAATCGATGTCCAGTGTGATGCCGGTCTCCTCTTCGATCTTCTTCTTGGTGTTTCCGTCAGGCCCAATGAGAACACCGATCCTCTCCATGGGAATCCTCGCGAACAGCGTCCTACCCACCTCGGATCTTCTTGATCATCTTGTCCACGTCCGTACGAACGCCGAGTCTGGAGAAGTAGTTTGCTATGTTGGTCACGTCCCTGATGAACCATTCCTCTGCAAGAGGGTGGCCCAATGTCACCGCCTGGCCGACATCGATTATCACCGGTTCCCCTTCCCTCATCAGCATGTTGTACTCGCTCAGGTCCCCGTGGACCAAGTCTGACTCGTCTATGAGCCTCATGCTCTCTACGACCTGACGGAAGACCTTGGTGGGAGCTGGAAGTCTTACATCCTTGAGAAGAGGCGCTGGATGTCCTTCCACGGAAATGTACTCCATGACGAGGATGTTATTGTGACAGCCTAAGGGTTCCGGGACGTTGACGTCGGCATCATACATCCTGTTGAGGTTCTTGAACTCCTTCTGGGCCCATGCCATCACCGTCTTCTTGTGGTTGCCCAAAATGCCCTTGAACCTCGGGTCGCCCACGATGTACTTGGATATGTTCTTGAACGTGGCCGTAGAGATTCGGTAGATCTTGATAGCGCATTCGCCTTCATCTGTCGTTCCCAAGAAGACGTTCCCTTCCTTACCAGTGGAGATGGAGTACTCAAGGGTGTCCACGACCCTGTCGTTGAAGAGCTTGTACAGGGACATCAAGGTCTCCTGATCGAAGACCTCGTCCATGACCTTCCTTTCGTCAGAATCCTTCTCCCGAATCCTGAAAGCGTCTATCTTTGACTCCAAAAGGCGCATCTTCTTCTCATCTAGCATTTAAATCCCAATCAAAACACGTCTATGTTGTGGGGGATCCACCCCCTCCTTTTGAGGTAGCTGGACTGGGTCTTGGTGTACCGGTAGAGGATATCGGACTTCTCGTCCTGGAAGTCCCAGGGCTTCACGATGAGCAGATCGCCCTCGCGTATCCACATCCTCTTCTTCAGCTTGCCGGGGATCCTTCCCATGCGGGACTTGCCATCCTCGCACATGACCCTGATCCTGGAGGCTCCAAGGAGCTGGTCAGCCACGGCATACAGCTCACCTTTGTTCACCCATGGCCGTCTAACTCGAGTTATCGGTACTCCTTCATCTGGCCTTTTTCGATATTTCGCCAAGCTGAACCTCATCTGACAATCTACTTGATGACTATAAGGATTTGGGTTTTGACTGAATCGTCATGATATCAAACAGGATTGGCCGCTTGGACCGGGGGAACGTCAAATCTGACCCGTTCTCGGTATCTTGTTCAAATCCTTCTCAAAACTGCTGCCGTCAGTCATCGAAACGCCTTCGGGCATGTTGACCCTCAGCTCATCGAGATAGCCGTACCAGTAGACCACGAGACCGTCCCCAAAGAGCTCTTTGTAGGGTGCCAACTGCTTCTTCACGTGTCTCTTGACCTCGTACGCATCCCCGAAGGTAGCCTTGGACTCGATCCATATCTTGTCCTGCCCGTCCCATTTCAGAGGTTTCTTGAGCAGAAAGTCCGGTGTCTTCTTGTATTTCCCCCTGATCTGGACCTCGGTCTCGAACTGGAAGTTGTGGATGTTCAACCACTTCTCCATCTTGTTCTCGCCCCATTTACCCCTCTGGACCTGCCTTTTCATTCCGTTTGGGGAGTAGACCCCGTCCGCCTTATTGGCTTCGATTATCTCCTTCCGCATTCTCTTGTCCTTGATATCGTCGGGGTTCTGAAGAAGGTTCCAAATCTGCTTCCTGGGAATCTTGTTCTCCTGAAGGACGAACATTGCGATCATGGTGGGTGGAAAATCGTGATCATCTGCGATCTGGAGGAAGGTCCTGCCTTTCTTCCACTGATAGAGCATCTTGCCCGTATTCCTCTTCACCTTGTAGAATCGTCTGGTCGTGTCCCTCGAGACCTTCTGTGAGAATATGACATGAAGTAGTTCGTTGTGAAGACCGTATTTTTTCGCCAGCCTTGGAACATCAGTGATCTTCTTCAGTTCGTTGGTCAGCTGCCTATAGTCATTGAGTTTCATCAGTGCACTTCCGATTGTCTGGCCTTTTTCTTGAGAGAATGTCTTCGATATAAATACATTACGAGATTGTGTGGACCCCTTCCAGAAAGGATAAAATATCCGATGTCGCTATGAAGCGTCGGATGGCAACAGAGATTTCCAGGCTCATCTCAGAGACCGCTTATCAGGCCTACGAGAAGAAGCTCCTGAGAGAGATACTCAATGGGAAGATCCCCCACCACGTCGCGATAATAATGGACGGTAACAGGCGATACGCCTACCAGCTGGGCCTGGGAAAGACAGGGGGCCATGAGAAGGGGAAAGAGAAACTGGAAGAGGTCCTGGAGTGGTGTCTGGAACTCGGCATCAAGATACTGACGGTCTACGCATTCTCGACCGAGAACCTCAAGCGCCCAAAGGAAGAAGTGGACAAGCTCATGAAACTATTCGCCGAGAACTTCATGAAGGCCGGCGAGGACGAGAGGGTCCACAAGTACAAGGTGAGAGTAAAGGTCCTCGGCCAGAGGGACCTCCTGCCGGACTATGTCGTCAAGGCCATCGAACACGCCGAGAACATAACCAAGGACTATGACGGTTATCTCTACAACCTGGCGATTGCCTATGGTGGAAGGGAAGAGATACTGACCGCCATAAAGTCGGTTGCGTCAGATGTGAAGGAAGGTAGATTGGCTGTGGAGGACATCAACCAAGAACTCATATCGTCAAAACTGTACACAGGCGGCCTTCCGGATCCCGACCTAATACTCCGAACATCCGGAGAAGAGAGGATCAGCAACTTCCTCCTGTGGCAGATCGCATATTCAGAACTCTATTTCGTGGACGTGTACTGGCCGGGGTTCAGGAAGATCGATTTCTTGAGGTCTATTCGCTCCTATCAGCTGAGGCAGAGGAGATTCGGGAAGTAGACTTGGGCGTGGTCTTGATCCTTGACCCGCAGATGGGGCATTCATCCATCGGTTCTTCGAAGCGTTTTCCGCATCCAACACATCGATATCCCCATTCGACCTTCCTCTTGATGTCAGGGAACGAAAGGCCGCTGTAATCCAAACCCAGTTCATTTGCGACATTCTGTATTGAATAGTCATCGGTAATGATGGTGGCATCCAGATCAATGGCCAAGGCGATAACTCCCACGTCAGCCGGAGACAACCTCTTCGCATCGCCCGTCCTTCCTGCGGCCTCATTCACCTTCGTCACGCTTTCGTCCGAAGGATCGCGCACCTCCACCCGGGTCTCGATCATCGACATGAGCTGTATAGTCGGGTCCTTTCCTTTCACTTCCTCCAGAACATGCGGCGTGCAGAACATCTCTTCGAGAAGAAGGTCCTTCCCAGCAAGCAGTGCAGAAGCGTCGAGTACAAATGGCACGATTCCAGATAGGGGAGATAGGAAAAAAGGTTATGGTTCTGAGTCGGAGAGTATGATGCTGTAGATGGCTTCAGCAGCCTGTCTGGCATCGTCCTCATCATCGGTCTTCACCAGGAGCTTCCCGTTTGGATAGACTGTCACCTCTATGCCCTTCTTTGCGATCAGGAGATGCTTGATATCCATCACTTCGTAACCGTTCGATTCAAGGAGACCGATAGCCGTTCTCAGGTCCACTTTGGTCCTCTTCTTCATGTTGGACAGATAACCAGCGTGACCTTTGCAGGGCTTCAGCAGATAGTATGTCATATCACTTCGGCTCCTTCCAACGCCTTCTCGACCAGATCCTCGATGTCGATCTTGCTCTCTTCTTCCAATATCGCCTTGAGTCTTGATTTCGTGGACGGCTTCTCGGGGACGATCGTGCAGCAAAGTCCCGGACCGATCGATGATTCGTAGGTTCCGATCTCCTTGGCGATCCTCTCTATCTCCACCTTGTCCAGACCAATGAGAGGGCGGAGTATGGGTATGGACACGGCCTGTTCCTCGGTCCTGATGTTAGGTAACGTCTGAGAGGCCACCTGACCCAAGGACTCTCCTGTGGCAATCGCCTCGGCGCCTTCCATCTCCGCAATGCGTTCAGCGATACGGAACATCATCCTCCTGCACATGACGCACTGGTACCTCCTGTGAGCGTTCCTGGCAATGGCCGCTTGCGAAGGTCCGTGGGGAACGATGTACTTCTTCATCGTTTTCCCTGAATGCTCCTCCAGCTTGTCGATCAGATCCTTGGTCTTGTTCAGCATTTTCTCGTCGGTGAACGGCTGGTTATCATAATGAACGGCAATCACATCCACGCCTTTTCTCAGCAGCATGTGGGTTGAGACAGGAGAATCGATACCACCCGAAAGCAATGAAACGACCTTCAAAGACCTCAACTCCTCAGTGCCCTATGTACTGCGAATAAAGTGACTTGGCCTTGGCCTCGTCATCCGTACCCCTTATCAGGGCCCTGCCGTCCTTGAACAAGATGATCTCATACCCGTCAACAGAAACGGAAAGCGTGCCTCTGCCTGTCTTGGTCTGGCCGACCTTCGACAGCCGCTCTTCAAGCTCTGCGAGGGGGACTTCTGAGCCCTTTGGGGGGGTCACTGAGCACGCATCTCTTCCGCACAGAACGACAACCACGTCCTTGGTCTTGGCGTCCAGGTGATCATACTCCCCCTTCTCACAGCAGTCGCAGTCCTCCCGTCGGGAAACCTCGATCTCCCTCTGATCGTTGTACCAGGGGTCGACGATAAGTAGTGTCTTCCTGGGTCCGTGACCGACGACAAGCTTGATTGCTTCCGTGGTCTGGAGAGATGCTATGAGAGTTGAAGCCGTATTGAGTATTCCGAAAGTATCGCATGTGGGCAGCGTACCCGGTACCGGCGTTCGGGGAAAGAGGCATCTCAAGCAGGGACCCTTCTTTGGTTGGATCGTCAGTGTCATTCCATATGTGGCTATGGCCCCGGCGTAGATGTACGGGATCTGGTTCTTGACAGCATAATCGTTCAGAAGGAAGCGGGTCTCCATGTTGTCAGTGCCGTCGACAATGACATCGACATCGTTCAGAAATCTTGATATGTTCCGATGGTTCAGATCATTGGCCAGGCCCATGATCTCAATGTCTGGATTGACGCTCAGGAGCGCCTCGGCGGCGACCACGGCCTTCGATTCTCCCACATCGTCCTCGGTGTAGATGATCTGTCTCTGCAGGTTGTTGAGCTCGACCACATCTCTGTCGATAAGTACAAGCTTGCCCACACCGGCCCTCGCGAGAAGAGATGAACTGACCGATCCCAGGGCCCCGAGACCGACCACAGCGACCCTGCCTTGATCCAGTTTCTTCTGACCTTCATCTCCAATCTCAGAAAGAATGGTCTGGCGTGCATACCTGTCTGATTTCATCTTGACGTCCATAGTGATTTGAACTCCGGTATTATTGATTTGCCGTCCCAAGGCATCATTCCTCGAAGATGTACTTCAACTTCAAGGATGACCTGAGCTTCTTGACATCTGGCTTGGTGTCCTCATCTTTCAGTGTTCGGATGAATATGTCCGAGATCTCTTCCATCGTCCCCTCATCCGCACCCATTCTGGTCATCTCGTTGGTTCCGGTCCTCCCCATCGAATCCACAATGATATTGGACTCTTCGAGCTTGCAGGAGTACTCGTGAGGTGTGAAGCCCATGTTCTCTCGAACCGCTTCGGTGTCCACCTGCATCTGATGACAATCTGTGTATCCGGAATCCCCGAACTTCATGGGGAAGCCCCCGTCATCCAGGGCTTTGGCGAGGGTCTTCGAGTTAGAGATCACCTGCTTGGCATAGTCCGAGCCGAACTCCTTCATCTCGAGCATGGCCTGGGCAAGGGCAGAAACCCGGTTCCAGTGGGCATTGTCCATTACCGTCCAGAATAGGATCTCCTTCACCGAAGAGCACAGGTCCTCCCTGTTAGTGAGTATCACCCCGCCCTGAGGACCGAAGAACGACTTGTGGGTGCTTCCACATACGATATCCACACCATCATCCAAGGGCCTCTGGAACTCACCGCCGGCAATCAGCCCAAGAACATGAGAAGCGTCATATCCCAGAAGAGAACCGGCGTCATCGCAGGCATCCCGCAGGACCTTCAACTGATAGGGGAACAGGAAGAAGCTTGCCCCGACCACAACGAGCTTTGGCTTCCTTTGAGTGATCTGTTCAGCAGCCTTCTCGTGGTCCAAGTTCCATCTCTCCTCCACGAACGGGAGTGCAGAGACCTCAAGACCCAGCATCTTGGGCATGTAACCCTCCCAGTAGCCGTCGTATCCGCCGTGTTCTGGCCTGATCGTGAGGATCTCGTCCCCCTTCTCGCAGCAAGCGGTCAGCATCATCAAGGCAGAGACATGGCCGGACAATGGCTTCAGAGAAGCGAACCTCGACCCAAAGACGTCGCAAGCCAGCCTTTCGCCCTCTCTCTCAATATCATCCAAATACTTGGTCCCGCGATAGGCGTTCTCCACATAAACCCCGTGCAGAACCTGGTCAAAAGGCAGTGTGTACCTGTGGCCGAGGTCAGATGAAAGGATATTCCTGACCTGAGGACTGGTGACATTCTCAGAAGGTTGAAGGTTAAGACACTCTTCGAGTCTCCATCGGTCGTGGGCCATCACCCTGGACAGAATGTCTGGCATGAAAAGGTGATTTAGTTGTATATAGAAAAGCCTTCCCTGCCTTCAGGAGAGAAATCCAACTCTTCGTCGTATTCCTCGACAACCATCTGGAAAAGCGTGCTCACGATCTCCCTGATCTGCTGAAGTTCGGTCCTGAGTTTTTGTATCTCCGCTAGCAGGTCTTCTTTGGTGTCCGTCCGCCTCAACTCCTTCGGGTTTCCACTATGGCTCTTAGGGTTTTTAACCTTTCCCATCACACAGATGGGTCAGAGTAGTCGCTCGCGGCCTTTCTGGACTCATTTCTTTTACAGATCTCGCAGTACAGATCCCTGCCCTTCTGCACCAAAGGCGAACGGCATCGTGTGCACAATGCCTTCAGAACGCCCAAGTTGTCCCTGTCGGTCGCCAGCTGCAGTGATGGTTTGACCTGGATGATGATGCCGCGAAGGATATCGGTCTTCCTAAGTTCGTTCCTGATGCTCTCGGTGTAGCCGCTGGATATCTTTGAGATATGCAGCGATGCTTCCGTCTCGCCGGAGATCTGCCTGTCAGTGCCCTCGGCCTGGAACAGTGTGATCATGGCCATGGTCTCCTTGACGTCACGGACCGTGCCGTAGACGACATCTCCCACCTTCAACTGAATGGGCGGATTGAATGCCTTCACGCGCGCAATCTTCTGCTGGGCGTCCAGGTCCACCTCGCCGACGTATGATGAGTATATCTTGCCGTCTTGGTCGTAGGTGCCTTCTCCTGCCATGAACTCCTCGCTGACTGCTACGAGCTCTCCGGGTAATACCAGTTTCTTAGTCATATTTCCTACCTTCTAGTCTGAACAACGTCACTTCGAAATGTTTCACTTTCTTCTTGTGGAACGGATACGTGTGAGGTATCGGGAACTTGTATTCCACGGTGTGTGTTATTCTCGCGCCGAGTAAATCAGCCTCTTTTGTTATGAAGTCTTCGGTTTTGGTGAGATGAAATGAATAGACAACTGGAGATATTGCCAAGGCCTTGGTGATGAAAGGGACGTCAGCGTGCTTCTTCTGGGCTCCGAAGGGGGGGTTCTGTATTGCCGTGTCGCATTCTTCTTCGAACTTGAGGACGGACATCTGCTCGAACCTGACGTTCACGTCCAGCTCTTCAGCGTTCGACTTGGCGATCTCAATGGCGTCAGAGTCTATGTCGACGCCCACGGCTTCTGCTGCTCCCAGTACCTTCGCCCCGATAGCCAGTATGCCCGTGCCGCATCCCAGGTCCGCGACCTTGCATTCAACGATGTCACCGAGGCCCAGAGCAAGATAGAGGGCATCGGCTGCGATTGTGGACGGTGTGGTATATTGCTCGAGCTGGGCCCTGGGTGATGGATGCTGCTTGACCCGCTCCAACATCAGTTCGAGGTGTTTCTTATCCATGTTCTTCACGGAATGCGGATCGTTTCTTAAGAACTATTCGAGTTCCGTCTCCTCTTCGAACGTCGGTTCTTCGTTATCCTCCACTTGCTGCTCTTCGGAGGCTTCACCCTTCTTCTTTCGCCAGAGGAGAACAGCGATCAACAGGACCACGGTGATTATGATGGCCAGGAGTATCAGGATTATGTCATACGAAACGCCAGTTGCCTCTGAACCAAATGAGATGTCCGCAGGGGTGGAGAAATCCGACTCGTTAGCGGATTCATCTATGGCCGTGACCCAGTAATAGTATGTCTTTCCGTTCTCGATGTCATCATCGATGAAGGCCGTGGTCTCCACGAGGACCGGGTTGATCCGGGTCTTCTGACCTGTTTCGGACTCCGACCGATATACGTGATAACCAGCAAGATCATCCAAAAGGGTCATATCCTCGTTAAGAACAGGCTTGCTCCAACTCAGGACGGTAATAACCCCATTGGGACCTTCTTCTGCTACCAACCCCCACGGAGGCATTGGAGCTAGATCATCAGTGGTGTCAACAACCGATACTTGAAGAACCGCTGTGACAGCGCCGTTGGTGGCAAGGTCCTTGGCATAAATGTGGTAAACCACCTGTCCAGCTTGGTTCTGAACTGGAAGAGTGAGTTGGTAGACGTTCCCCGGAAGGGATGTCATCGAGACATTGAAATGAATGCTGGAAGCGTCGGTGTAGTTCAGCCAGACGCTGTCGACCATGTAGTTATCCGTCACAGTAGCCTGGAAGTCTATCGTGGAGCCGACCTCTACCCGAGAAGGCGGAGTGTGTACTATCTGCGGAGGCTCAGTATCCATGGCGTAGAACTGCCCCTGCTCGGATGCCAAGTTCCCTGATGTGTCCGATGCCGTTATCGTGAAATCGTGCGGACCCAGCATCTGGCACTCGTGCTCGTGGTAGTACCGTCCGCTTCCCGGATCAATGGTCATGATGAAATTATCCACCGCGACAATGTCAAGGTTCACTGAGAGAACAGCGTAGTTGTCAGTTACAGAAGCCGATATGTTGATGATGTTGAAGATCTCCACCGGGCTGGGAACCTTCAGGATATTGGATATTTGAGGCGCAGTATTGTCGGCCATTTCGAACGAACAGCCAGAACTGGTCTGGGCCCAGTTTCCGTTATTGTCCATTGATGATATCGTGCAGTTGTGGACTCCAAGCATGTCGTAGTTTCGAGCGAAGAAGTAGTCATTGCCGCTGTCGTATTGCATGGTGAAATTGCCGATGAGGGCCAGTGATGGGTCAAACACCTCGACGTGTGCCTCTGCAATCCCGTAGAGATCGGTGATGGAAGCGTTGATCCAAACCGGGAAGAAGACCTCTTGGGGACTCGGTGATGCCTGGATATTGGTAATCTCAGGTGGCAGAGAATCTGGAACTGCGGCGGTCAGGAAGCTCCACGAGTAGAATGCCAGGTTGTTCCCGGGTTGTGAGTCGTCCTTGGCGGCTGTCGTGAAGTTCGCCGTGTACCAGCTGTTGGGAGCAAGGTCTGCATCGGGGTTGAAGGACATCGTTATGTTCGGCCCACCCCACGAGAACACAGCGGACACAAGTGTCCATGTTGCGTTATCTTGAAGTGAGAACGAAGCTTCGGTCGCGGCTGCGTTCATTCCCTCGCGCCATTCGATGTTTATGTTGGCGTTCGTGGCAACGTTCGTCTCGTCGATCCACGGAGAATGTGAATCCAGGATGGGAGGTGTGGAATCGACCTCGAACTGTGCGCTCGAATCGAATCCCACATTGCCGGACTCGTCAATGACATCAATCAGAACGACGACATCAGTGGCGTCGAGAAGTGGAAGAGCCCAAGGATAGCTGGATGGTGAAGAAAGGCCCGTCAAAGGGCCGGCAATCGGACCCGAACCGCTTGACGAAGAGTAATTGAGATAAACGTTCAGATTCTGCACCAGCGTAATGTCATCCGACATGGTCCAGTCAATGTTAATCGATGTCCCGCCGGACCAGCTCAAGCCCCCAACAGGAGCGGTGAGGCTGACGGTCGGGGGCGAATCAGGTATCGCGACGATGTCAAAGGAGAAGTTGCTGTAACTCCCGGAGACCTGTCCGAGTGAATCGTAAGCGGTGACATTGACGTAGTACGTTCCGAGTGGTTCACCGGTCGTATCCCAGTTGAAACTCCCATCTTCAAGTTCATACTGAGATATCGTGGTCCCACCGAACGGACTGACACCATAAGTGAGGTTGATTACGTTCCCACCATTGGGCCAAGATGCGTCGTCGCTTGCCTCCCAGACGATCAGGACCATTGTGCCAACCGTGTAGCTTTGTCCAGACGTTGATCCGGGCTCCCACAGGTTCAGGGATGGAGAATTGTCAATGACGGTGTCAAAGGACCAAACGAGATCATCGCCACCAGCACCGTTGCCGTCACCGTCAAGAGGATTACCAGCTAGATCTATGGCAACGGAACTGAATGTTACCCAGTATGTTGTCGAGAAATCCAGATCCACAAATGGATTGAATATAGACGTTCGGTTCACTGGATAATGATTGAAAGTCCCGTCAGCAGATGTCCAAATGGTCGACATATCAGTGTAGCTGAAGGACGCCTCCACCGAGGTCCAATCCATAACCTCGCTCCACACCACCACAATGTCCGTGTTCACAGGAACGCCAGTTCCAGTGGGAGATACCGAGATCGGGAATGGAGAGATAACATCGCCTCCTTGTCCGAAGGCATAGATCATCCCGCCGTTTCCATGGCTGCCTATGAAGAGCACGCCGTCGGCAATAGCCGGAGAGGAGTCCACATTTCCGTTGGTGTTGTATCTCCACAGATATGTCGGTGGTCCTGTCTGATTGACATCAAAGGCGTAGAGGAAGTTTGACTTGGACCCTATGAATACCTTGCCCGAGGAGACTGCTGGAGATGACCATGTCTGCCCGATTGAGTATTGCCAGATAATCGTCGTGGAACCCCCACCACCGTACGGATCGAGAACGTAGAGGTTACCGTCCACCGACCCTACAAAGAGTTTGTCGTATGCAATCGCTGCCGACCCCAAGAAGCTCGTTCCTGACCCAGGGTAGAACTCCCACACCAAGCTCAGGTCGGTTGCATCCAACGCATAGAAGCGGTTGTTGACGTTGTTGAAAGTGTAGCCGTTACCGATGTACACCTTGTTGTCGAAAATCACCGGTGACCCATACATTGAGGATCCAGTGTTATAAGAGTGGTTCACAACTGCGATAGGCCCAGGCTGGTCTATCAATATCTGATACACCCAGCCGTCACATGCCGGAAGATAAGCGTGGCCGTTATAGATTGCGGGCGCGGAATACAGACCATAATTGGTGCCCAGTATTGAGAGAGTCTGGTGTGTCCAAAGGACGGTGCCAGTATCCAAGTCGATTGCGTAGAGCTTCCTATCGGATCCCCCAATGAAGACCTTGCCATCAGCGATCGTGGGAGTCCCGTCTCCCCAGTTCCTATTACCGGTGTTCACGGTCCACTTGACGGTCCCGTTGCTTGCCCAAAGGCAGTATATCCGGTCACCGCCGAAGACGACTAACCCGTCGGAGTATGCCGGTGATGAGGTCACACCTAACCCACCCGAAACAGGTTGAACGGTCGGTGTGCTCCAGGCCTGGGTCCCATTGTCCTGGTGGAAGGCAAACATGCGGTCTCCAATAGGTGTCCGAGCGCCGATGAACACCTTTCCATCGGCAACGGAGGGTGACCCATACGTGGACGGGCCAGTGGCGTTGGACCACAGGACGGCGCTGGAATCTGGAGCGGGAGCGGAAGTGTACGACCTGTGCAGTTCGTCATGAAGCTGCATGGGCCACGGGAACAGTGTGGTTCCGGTAGGTCTAGGATCGTCTCCACTGCTCCCGAGAGGGTGAGTTCCTGGCTCGTCAGGGAACGCGGTCGCACCAAGCCCAGCATCTCCCTGTGGGCTTGTCATCCACAGAGCAATTAGAGATGAAGCAAGAAGAGCGATGACAACAGCAAGAGCCCACATCTTAGAAACGCCATGTCTATTTGCACTAGTCATAGTAACCACCAAGTATCCTCACAACTTCTGATCATCTTCTGCCCACCGTTCAGCAATACTGTCCAAAAATGGTCTGTGAACTATAAAAACGTGACGCGCCACGCACGCACAATCCGGATCACGACCATTCGCCAGACTCCAACCGCCTTTCAAGCCTACCACATGTAGATAATGATGCCAGAGGGCAATACCTGCATCGGAATCCGCAGAGTGGGCACTTGACCTTATTGCCTTCTTGCTCCTCAATCTCAATGACCCTTCTGCGCATATGTTTCATGGACTACCATCCGCTTCAACAACGCCACTGCAGAACTAGAACGGCAGATCCTCCTTCCTGGTCTGTATTATCTCCAAGAAGGCTTCGATCCTTATCCTGAGCTGCTCCCTGTCGCCCTCGTCATACTCGCTCTCGATCTTCAACATTGGAATGTCATTCTTCTTCAGGAAGACTGAGGTCTTAGCCGCATCCATGCTGTTCAGGTGGCATCCCTTGAGGACGTGGAAGACCACACCATCGATCTTGTATTCCTTGATCCTCCGCAACATGTTCGTTTCCCTTTCCAGGTTTGGGCTGAAGCAAGGGCACGTGCAGGGTAGGAAATACTTGTCAGCGATGGCGTCCATCATTCCCTTCTGGGTCCACTCGTCAACGACGGTGTGGTCCCAGAGCACTCTCATCCCAGAACAAAGCTCGTCACACGCGATGTACGCGCCAGATTCCTCTATGAGGTTGAGTATCTTCCAGTTGGGCCAAATGATCGGCGAACCGGCTAGCATGACCCTGGGTGTGTCATCCCCGCAAACGAAGTTCTTCTCTTTCACCCTGGTCTCCAGCTCCGCATTGAGCTTGTTGATGTTCTTGGTCCATCTCTTGATGTCATCGATGTAGGTGAGCCACGATACGAGCAGCGCTTGCCTGCCCCAGATCACGTTCCCCCTCTTCCTGACGTCCCAGAACTTCCGCCAGGCGTTCTGAGCCGCTTGATACGTCTCGATGGATTCTCGAAGCGCCTTCTTCGATATCTTCTTACCGACCAGCTCCTCCACCCTCTCCTTGAGGTTCCAGACCTCCTGGATCCACTGCTTCCTTGCAGAGAAACTGTCCTTGATCCGGGGAACATTCATGGTGACAACTGGTACAAGGTCCTGAATAATCTCACCCATCTTCAGTTTGGCATCGCACGGTGTGGGGTTGACCATCATGTCACTTGCTTCATAGTATGTTGAACTTCCAGTCATCATGGTCCCCAGCGAGGATCGCATGAGAGGGCACAGACCGGCATCCGAAAGCAGGTCGTTCGCTGGCTGGATGGCTTCCGAGAACCCGCATGAAAGCTGTATTGGTATGGCCCCAGCGGCATGGATGATCTCCTTGGGAACGAACTCGCAGAACGTCCCCACGACCTTCCCGCCCTTGTTCTTGAAACCGATTATCTCCTCCGACCTCTTGCCGAAGTAATCTCCGATCTCCAGGAAATGGTCCAACGACTCCGGGTTGTTGGGAATGGCCCTGATCTTCTCGGTCTCGACCCGTATCTTCTCCTTGGCTTCTCTCACGACCTTGTCCCGACGGCCGGTCATCCTTTCCTTGACCTTGACCGGAACGTACCTTCGTTCAACGGCGACTGACCCGGCATTATCGACTGCTTCTGGTTCCGACTTCCTCCTGCCGAAGATCTTCAAGTGGCGACACCTTCCTTCGTATTCGTCAACTCACTATTTGGTGATTTGGATTCTAGAACGACCTTGCCCATGACCGACACGCCCAGGCATCCATCTTCAGGACACTCCTCCACACATCTATAGCAGTGAACGCATTCCGAGACGGTCACGTTCTCCTTCTCCCTTTCAGTCCACACCTTCCTGATCTCCATTGGGCAGACCCTCGCACATATGCCACAGTGCGTGCACTTGGAGTTGTCCTTCTTCAGATGTATGGATGCATACTTGTTGAAGGGGGCCATCATAGCGCCGGCAGGACAGATGTGGCACCAGAACCTCCGGATGGGGAAGCACGTCATCAGGAAGAACCCGAAAGTGAGCAAAGACAGGATAGGGACGATGGTGTTGGGCGGCAGTAGCCCCAATGCGATCTGTGGATAGACGTACATCGCCCGGTTCGGATCGAGCTGCTCGTACGGTATGGCCAGCGAAGTTCGGAAACCCGGGAGGCCCAGTCCTGGGAAGCCCAGCGAAAGGGTGTAGAAGATGACCAGGAACAGACCCAAGTACTTCATCTGGTGCAGAGCGACCGACCACTTCGGGGGGAGCTCGACCCTCTTCCAGCCGAGCCATCTCCTCAATCTGGTGAGCAGGTCCTGGGGAAGTCCCAGAGGGCACAGCCATGCACACCAGAATCTGCCCAACAAGAGGATCAGCACCACGAATATGAGAAGAGGTATCACCAGGTCCATGTAGTACGTAATGAACCCGCCCTCGAGTGTATCCTGCAGCTTGTAGACGATTGAGTATGTGGGGGCGTTCTGTAGGAACTTGGTCGTGGCATCAGGGAAGTAGATGTTCCTCGTCCACGCAATGGTACCAAAGGAGGGGACACCGAAAAGCAAGGCGTTGGCGAAGACAAGCCATCCGAATTGTGCGATCAGTCGTGGTGTGCTGATGCGCTGCCAGAACTTCCCCATCTCAGCCTCCTCCTGTGTGCGACTGAGTGAGGACGTTTATGATCGAGTAGACACCGACGGCAACCAGAACCAGGGCAGCTCCAACCTTGACATACAGTGCTTGTTTCTCCACCGATTGAAGGAGACTGCCTGACAGGAATCCGATGATTGGATAGATTGTGGAAGTGAGAGCATAGACGAGTATGATAGCAAGCGCCAGATAGATGTCCACAGCCACCAGCAGCGGGACCAGTATCAATATCTTGAGACAAGGGGTGGCGCCTCTCGCGACGCCCAGGCCGAATACGTAGCTGTTCTTGAACTTCCTGGCCTTAGCCCCTTCCCTGAGAGCTTTCTTGAAGTGCTTCTTCCCGTGGTGCTTGCCTGGATTCCCTGTTTCACTGGATTTCTTCCAGGGCCAAATCCCCGCAAATCGTTCCGAGAACCCAGTCACTTGTGAGATGACAATGACACCGAAGAGAATGGATAGGATGCCGAAAGCCACAACGAAATAGAGCGGTGGAAGGTCGGCAAAGAAGCTGAAGGTCGCAATAGCAAGTCCCAGGAACACCAAGCCAATAATCCTCCCGAGAATGAAGTACATCCCCCGTACCTTGTCCTCTGATGTGACCCCGAATGACACCAGGGCGCAAAGCCAGGCACCGCCGAACGAAAGACCGACGCCTGCGGCGGCAATCAGCTCTCCGATGACGCCACCACCTCCTTTGGCTGCTCTGTCGTGACCTTCTGCACCTTCTTCTTTCTGACGATGATGTTCAACAGGACAAGGAAGACGATCACGAGAGTGACGATGACGATCTGGAATGCAAAAGCTAAGTAGTCCGGTTCTCCAATGGTCTCCTCGATCGTATGGGTCTTGCCATCAATGATGAAAATGTGTGGGGTTGTGTAGGCGCTGGTGAAGTCAGCCTTTCCCTGATACCCGCCTTGAGTGGCGATTATCTCCATCTGTCCGTCCCGGTCGATGTCATACAACTTAATCCCGAAGATGTCGGTGCCCAATAAATCGCTCTTCCATTCGACCTCGTGGGTGCTTCCGTCGAACACCCAGATGTACCCCGGCTGGTTGCCGACGACTATCTCGATTATGCCGTCGCCATCGATGTCCGCGGCATCCAGACCATACGCCTTGGGTCCGATGTCGTCGCTCTCCAGCACCATCTCGTATATGTCAGGTTCGCCCACACCCAGACCGCCTGAGTATCTGAATATGTAAAGGAACCCGGGGAAGTATCTGTACCCGTTGCTTGCCACGATCTCGAGGTTGCCGTCCCCGTCCACATCCTTGATGAGCATTCCTTCTGGATCGCCGTTGAGGTCAGGGCTCTTCCACTCCCTCACGTATCGTTGGCCATCATACTGGTAAATGTGAATGTAACCCTCCCCGGGCGTCTCTCCGAGAGCATGACCGGTGCCGAATACGAGCTCGTTGACCCCGTCGCCGTCTACATCGTGGACGGATATGGCCCTTATCCGCGAACCCAGCTCTTCGATCTTGGCCTCCAGTGTCAGGTTCACTCCATTGTAGATGTATACCGTGCCCCAGGGAGTGTCGGTCTTGTATCCGGTGCCGATTATCAACTCGTTCTGCCCGTCCGCGTCCACGTCCCCGACGGCGAATCCATGAGCGTCTCTGATCAGTTCGGGACTCTTCCATTTCCTCTCGTGGGTCTTGGCATCGTAGATGAAGACCTCGCCCTCTCCGGTGCCTGCTATAATCTCGTTGTTCCCGTCCCCGTCCAGATCGGCCACCATTATGCCCCAGAGTCTTGTACCAAGCTTCTCGCTCCTCCACTCCTCGATGTACTCGCCGTCCCTGTACTCGATTATGTTGATGTGACCCTCGTAGTTGCCCAGGACTATCTCGATGTTGTCGTCCTCGTCTATGTCGGAGACGACCAGTGAATTGAACCTCCCGGGACCGCTACCCAGGAACTCGGCGTCGATCTCAGCTCTCACCACGATCGCTGATGAAGTGAGAAGAATGAACGCAAGAACGAATGAAACTCCAACCCTGGAAATCTTCAGTCCAATTCACCTCCTCTCGAACTTCCTGATCTTCGCCGGTATTCGCACCACCATTACAACGATGATAAGAGTGAAGATGACAAAGAAGACGATCATGCCAAGCAACCACGGAGCCGGTCCAGTCCTTTCGGTGTCCCCTCCGATCCCAAACTCATATACCCGTATCTTGAACTCGACGTTCGATCCACTGGCCAGCCTTTTTCCGTCGGGGGACCAGCCACTCGATTGGATAACGCCCCCAGCGTCATCGTTGTCCCTGATTGTCTTGAGAATGGACCCGGTTGTGGCGTTCCTGATCATGAGGTAGGCTTCCGTAACTCCTGAAGCGGCAATGATGTTCTCGTAAGGGTGCCAGTCGACCGACCTGACGCAATTGGGAGCGGCCCATCTGCTCAGCTCCTCGCCGGTTGTCGTGTTCCACACCCTGATCTTATAATCCCTGCTGCCGGACACAAGCATGGTCTCGTTTGGGGACCAGTCTAGGCTCAGAACGCCGATCGTGTGCCCAGTGAGATTGAGGTAGTTGTCCCAGCTGGTCGTGTTCCACAGCTTGATGAACTTATCGTCAGAGGCCGAAACAAGTCTTGATTGATCTGAGGACCATCTCAACTCCAATATGCCGTCCCTATGCCCGGTCAGGTTCTGGACCGCGATGCCTTGTTCGAAATCCCATATCTTGATCAGATTCTCAGGGAGGTTGTGCATATCGACCTTGTCTGTCCCGGAGCCGGATGCAATGTACTTCCCATCGGGAGACCAGCTCACGGACAGAACGCTTCCTTCATGGCCAAAGAGTATCTTCACTATCTCCCACGTTTCGGTTTCGTAGATGATCACCAATGTATTATCCCCGCCTACTGCCAGATACTGACCGTCCGGTGACCAGGCGCTGGTCCTTGCCGGAAAGTGAGGATCGATTCCGCACTCCTTTATCGCATCGCACCTGGTCCGTTCCCATTCCTCCTGATGGGACCCTATCTCGACGAGCTTCTCCCCGGTGGTGGAATTGACTATGACTGTTGTGTTGTCGAATAAGGTGGCCGAAATGAGGGAACCGTTGGGGGACCATTCGATGGACCACAGAGTAGCATTGTGAAGCGGTTCGCTTTCCCAGAGCAGGCCCAGGGTTTTGACATCGAACTCGTCGCCTTGACCGGCAACCGAAGGAGAGAATGTCAGGGAGAATGCAAGGAAGGCCAAAGCAATGGATACCAGCTTCTTTACCGAACTCATGCGGTATCCCCCCTTTCCTCTTCGCCCTTCCTCCGAATGAAAACGATAACGAGAACGACATTCAAGACGATAAGAACGACAATCGCCCCAATGTAACCGTAATACTTGTACCACGGGAACTCTGCCTTGGTGGTGGTGTTCTCGTATGCGGTCCCCCGCTCGATGACTATCTGGTAGGTCGCTTTCCCATCTTCGAACCCGAACTTGCTGGCAACGGCGGTGATGGTGAGTGTGGTGTTCTGCTGGACCGTTGGGGCGGTGTACTTGACCCTATTGGTTCCATCAGAGAAAGTGCTGGCGCCTTGCTGTGATAGTTCTCCAATTGAAACTGTTAGGCTGACAAAAGCCCCCTCGACCGGCTCCTGGTCGTGAGTGGCTAAGAAGGTTATTCCCATCACACGGTTAGATTTCAGTGCTTCATTGTCCGGGATGATCTCAAGCTCAAGCGACGGGAGGCCAGAGGACCCGAGTCCGTACATCAATCCATTATTCCCCCCGATAAAGATCTTGCCATCGACCACAGTTGGGGAGGATACAGTGCCTCTGGGGATCGTCAGGTTCCAGAAGAAGCTCCCATCGGTTTCGTTCACGCATATCAGGCCGAGGGTCGTCGAGCCAATCAGCACCCTCCCATCAGCCACAGCGGCTGAAGATCCTCCCTGGAAATCATCCGTGGGGACCGACCAAATGACATCGTTGCTGTCTATTATGCCATCTTGCGGGGAAGGCTCGTAGAGGGGGAGAGCATAGAAGTTGAAGTCGTTGCTGCTAACGAAAACGGTGTCATTGTGAACCGCGGGGGATGCGTATACGAAGTCATTGGTGGTGAATGTCCATATGACGTCACCTGTGAACTCATCTAAGCAGTAGACCTTATCGTCGTCGGATCCGACCAACACCCTGCCATTGTAAACGGCGGCGCTCGAGTACCTGACATCGTTGTCATTGACGGATGGGATGCTGAAGTTCCAATCCACTGTCCCATTCTCAATCCATATGCTCGTGAAATTGCCGTCATTTGATCCAATGAACACCCGTCCATCGGCGATGGCGGGCGTTCCCCATATGGCTCCTCCAGTCTGGAAAGGTGCACCCCAGTAATGGCTCTGATCGGTAACGTTCACTGCGTAGAAGTTGTGGTCCTTCGAACCGAAGAAGACGGCACCGTTGTAGTACTTGGGAGAACCCACGATTGGCCCACTGACGTTAAATGACCACAGCAGTTCACCGGTGGTCGCATTGAAAGAGTGCAGTCCCGGGTCGGCAAAACTGGCAGTCGCAACGTACACGGTGTCCTCGTGAACGTATGGAGTCGAATCCACAGGAGCATCGAAGGTGTAGTTCCAGAGTTCCACGCCAGTTGAAGCCTCTACCGCATATACCATCTTGGATTGTGAACCGAAGTATATCACCCCGTTCGCATAGGCTGCGGAGGATTGTATTGGCCACTGAGTGGGGAACTCCATGAACCTGTCATTGGTGGTGGGAATTGTGGAGATAGAATATCCAGTGTTGTTGAGATTGCCTCTGAACTGAGCCCACCTGGCCTCCTCGTTCGATCCATCGCCTCTGGTTGGAGTCTCATCACCCATCGCCATTGGGAATCCGCTCAGCGAAGATGTTATTAGCAGAAGTAGAACAGCCAAGTAAACGCCATTTCTGAGTCTTCTCATTTCACAGACACCCTACGTGTTTTCCCGTTCTCTGTTACCATCCAAAACCGTCCAGCTGGAATCTGGACTTCCTTCCGATACTCCAAAGATTCTGCGATTCTGATATAAACGTTTTGGATTTGGCAATCTGCACTGGCTACTCCTCGACCCTCAAGGCATCGACCGTCCTCATCTTTCCGGCCCTGATGGATGGTCCTGCGGTTGAGAGAAGAGTAGATACCAGGACTGTAAGGACGATGATGATAATGGTAAGCCATGGGACAACAACCCCATAGCCTTGACCCCCGATAGGTCCGAAGAAGATGAAAGACACCAGCAGACCGAATACGACACCCAGGACTGTCCCGGTCAAAGAGATGTACAGGTTCTCCAACAAGAAGGCCTGAAGCACCATGCTGCGCTTGAATCCAAGGGATCGGAGGATGCCAATCTCATTCCTTCTTTCTGAGACAGACTTCGCCGATGTCAAAGCAAGGCCGGCGGTTCCGACCACAAGGCCGAACAGAAGCAGGGTCTGGAACAGTGACATGTATGACCATTCGACCTCAAGGTCTTCCCTCACTCTCTCTTCAACGAGTGTGGCGTCCATTCCATACGAGTCCATATTCTCTTCGAGATATGTCACCAGCTGTTCAGGTTCCTCTGTCTTGAATAGGAACATACTGAACTCCGCCTTCGTTGGGAAGAGGCCATCCAGGTTCTCATCGGAGAGGAATACCGAGCCGCTGAACATGGAACTTCGAAGTATGCCGACCACCAGCAGTTCCCTGTCCTGCCCGTTCTCGTCGGTTATCGGGATGGTGTCCCCCACCCCTTTGCCGTAGATCCAGATGATCGTGTTGGTGTCACCCACGATTGGGATGGACCCATCGGCTTGAACCCCATCGAGCTCCGACCAGGCCCCTTCCGGGTCCGACGGATCATGATCCTGTGAAGAGGAGAATACGAATGTGTTATCCTGCAGGAACGTCCCATTGGCTCCGATCAACCGTGGTGGAAGATTGCTGTTGAGATTGCTACAAGTCCCTCCGGTAGAGCCGTAGGTCGAGAACTGAACCGTGGTCACCTCAGTGAGGAATTGAGTCGTATTGCCCGCAGACGATACCAGCTCTTCCCCCAAATCGAATCTGACAGGCGTAGTTGCCTCGGCCAGTACCTGATATCCGGCGCTCTGTTCCTCCACGGCACGGTCTATGTTCGCCTGCTGACCGGATATGTTCACGGCCAATGCGACGAGTGTGAAGACCACGAGCCCGAACATGGCGATGGTCATTGTGGACTGACCTGGCTTCCGCATAGGATTTGAGAACGCCACTGTGGTCACAGACGAACGACTGAGCAATCTTGAGAGCACGGAAACCCCTGACCACAAAGCAACAGCGGCTCCCAGAATAATTACGAATCCACTGAGGAAGAACAGGATGAAGGCGGGTTCGTTGTAGGTGGACAGGAAGACCATATCGAAGACAAGAGTGTAGGCAATCGATGCTACGCCGACTATGCCAGTTCCCAGTTTGGTATCGAACCTTGCCTTCGCAAAGAATCCAATACCCATCATCAGGGACACAGGACCGAACAGCCACAACATTCCGAGGAAGGATGGGTCCACCTTGATTACGAAACCGACGATTATCAGAAGAGATCCGAGGACGGCCAAGAGCAATGATCCGATGCCCCGAGACTTCTTGATGTTTCTCATGGAGATTCTTCGAAGAGCTTCCACGATCCTCATCTTGGCAATCGAGTAGGATGCGAATGCGAATGTTATCAGTGAAATCAAGAATCCGGACATCATCCCAAGCATGATCGTTGGCAGTGTAAGGTGAAGGGAGATCTGGTTCCCCTCGACGAGGTTCGACCAGAATTCGTTGGTCATCCAGACACTGATGACGGCCACAAGAATCCCTAGGAGGGCCCCGATCACAGCAGCAATTATCGACAAGATGGAACCTTCGAAAATAAAAGAAAGCGTTGTCTTCTTCCTGGTGGCTCCAAGCGTCCTGACGATCCCGATCTCCCTCCTTCTCTCCTCGGCGGAGGTCCCTACGAACAGGACTATCAAGAGCATTCCGGCGAGTATGACCACACTGCCAAAGGCGATGTATGTCTCGGTGACTATCTGGACGCCTTCGGCCGATTCGATTCCTTCCTTCTTGACCGGTGATATCGTTATCCCGGCATCCCTGTGCCCTATGGACTCATTGAGTTGGGTGCCCATCCATTGAGCCAGCACGGTCACATTGGTTCCGACCGTAGGCATTATCTTGATCGTTGTGATGTCGCCCAGATCGTTCGCCCACATTTCCCTGGATTTGTCGAGTGTGACGTACACCTTAGGGCTACCGCCATAGGTTATCCAGTAGTCGAGGTCCTCGCCCACCATCATCGATTGAACGTCCAAGGCTATGGGCGGGTGCCAGTCACCGCAACTGGCCTTTCCCTTTATTCCAGGGAAGGGGGGCATGAGTTCGCTGTCATCGGCCTTCCCAGTCAGATTAATCACATACTTGACGGTGAAATCCTCGTACTGGAAGACTTCTGTGAACGTCTCATCATAGACTGAGTAGTTGAGGGTCACCGTTGAGCCCTCACCAATCCCCAGTCTGCCCGCAACATACTCGTTGATGATGACCTCGTCATCGGCGATCTCCCCCACAATGAGTTCACTGTTGCTGCTCCTCTCAAACAGACCGAATGCGGAATCCACTGCCGGGTCAAATCCCGTAGACACAGAATATGCCACGAATGATGAGTCATTCCCGACCCAGTTGAAGAAATACGAGGTCAGTTGGGAAACCTCCTCGACCAAGGGGGAGTTGGAGGTTATGTTCAGCACGATGTCAAGGTACCGGTCCTCGAAGAATATCTGCTTCCTGTCCATCTTCACGTAACTACTGGGTGTCACCGAGAAACCCAGGTCCTCATAACCAATCTGATCATCGAAAACATCTTCCAGCAAGCGGGTGACGCGCAAAGAGTCCTCCACACCTGCAATCTCATCGCCTTCGTTGGAGACTATCACCGTGTTGACCTTTCCTTCCAGACCAAGGATCTGCTGCAGGGTATCCAGCCTCACGTACATGTTCTCCGGGACCACCCCGCTGCTTCCAAGTTGGAACCTGCCCAAGCCGGAGTTGTCCGCGATCTCGGCGACCGTGAAGTGAGCGTATTGAAGGGAGGTGATGGGTGAATAGACTGTCTCGAAGGAGAACTCTGGTGTGCGGAACGAAACATTCAGAACATCCAATGCTGACGCACGAAGGTTGTCAGCCAGCTTTCTATTGATGATCACATGATCGGATCCGAGGGGTCCGCTGAAAATCGACCCATCATTGAGTTTGAAATCACCAAAATCCAGGAAATCGTCATTGAAGGCGATGATATTCACGAGGGATTGTCTCGCACCCGAATTGTTGTCCTTTACCGAAACGGGAAGGACCATTAACGGTGCCACTGCGTCGATTTCAGTGCCCAGAAGCTGAACCCTTACCTCATCTGCAATTGACTGGTTGAACACGCCGACCGACCGCGCGGCCTCATCCACCGCACCCAGGTTCAGAAAGGTCGACTGCACCACGGCGTTCTCCAGCGAATCCCCAACAACAAGAGAACCGGTCACGATAGCGGCACCAACGGCGAGTCCAAAAACAGCGAACAATGTGGACCTCTTCCTCTTCAGGAAGTTCCGAACGGCGATCCTGAAGATCATGCGCGAGCGGACCGCCAGCAACCCTAAGATAATGAAAGTCCCGATAAGAACAACCGCAGATCCAACAACTACGACATCCATGCCCAGTCCTCTAAGGGCCACTGCCCCGAAGCCATACCAGCACCTTTCAAACAGCCCACTCGATATTTCATTCTTTCGAATGGACTCCCGACGGGGGAACGAAAAGGCCAGTATCGTTGATAGGAATCTTAATAATCCTCCAACATATGCCACGACCAACACAGGGGGAAGAGGTTTGGATTTCGAACTCGATGATACACAACAACAATGGAAAGAGAAGGCTAGAGCTTTTGGAGAGGCGGTTGTCAAACCGGTCGTAGATGAGGTCGAGAGAGAGGGGAAGTTCTCGACTGATCTTTGGATCAAGTTGAAGGAAGAAGGACTGGCGGCAGTTCCCATACCGGCCGAGTACGGAGGCGCGGGAGCAGACCACATCAGCTACGTGAATGTCATAGAGGAGCTTTCGAAGGTCTCCGCATCCCTCGGAGGAAGCCTCAGCGTGCACACCACACTCTGTACCCAGACCCTGCTGACATTCGGAAACGAAGAACAGAAGAAGAAATACCTGCCACCGCTCGCAAGTGGGGACGTGATCGGCGCGTTCGCGCTGACTGAGCCCCAGGCGGGAACGGACGCTGCTGCGATGGAATCCACGGCCGTTCTGGACGGGGACGAATACGTTCTCAACGGAATCAAGTACTTCATCACCCACGCGACGATCGCTGGCGTGTTCATCATCATAGTGATAACGGACAAGGAGAAAGGTACGAAGGGGATGAGCGCATTCATCGTAGACGGTGAGACCCCAGGCCTGAAGATCGGCAAGATATTCGACAAGATGGGGATACGGTCGGTAGAGCATGCAGAGGTCATAATGGAAGACTGCAGGGTTCCCAAGGAGAACTTGCTCGGCAATGAAGGTGATGGTTTCAAGATCGCGATGATAGCGCTGGACTCTGGAAGGATCGGTATCGCATCCCAGGCACTTGGCATTGCCCAGGCGTCATTGGACGCATCGATTCAGTATGCCAAAGAAAGGGTTCAGTTCGGAAAACCCATCGCTGCGCTTCAAGCCATCCAATGGATGATAGCCGACATGACCGTGAAGGTCGACTCGGCACGATGGCTGACATATCACGCCGCATCCCTTGAAGACAAAGGAGCGAGGTTCTCAAAGGAGGCTGCAATGGCGAAGTTGGCAGCATCCGCCGCCGCTGTCGAGGTTTCAAGAATGGCCATTCAGGTCCACGGCGGGTATGGTTACATGACCGACCTCCCGATCGAGAGATACTACAGGGACGCCAAGATCACGGAGATATACGAAGGCACGTCAGAAGTCCAGAGAATGGTGATCTCAAGGAGCGTTCTGCGTTAGATCATGCAGTGACCAGATCGAGGTATTCGTCGTCGAACTTCCTGGGCCCGCTCTCCGCCTTCTTGAGGCCCTCCTCAGTGGCCTTCGCCAGGAAATCGGAAGCCCCATTCCAGTTGACCTTCAAGTAACCCTTCCTCTCAAGAGATTCGATGTTCGCTTTCAATGTGTCGAATCGGATTCCCTTGACGTTCTGAAAGAAGAACTCCTTTGAGGCACCGTATTTTCCCTTTCCTGCGATAGCTTCCAGTACCTCCCACTCGAACTCCAGAACCTCCTCTTCTTCGTTGAGGCCGCTCAAAATATCCTCGAGAGCCTTGGTTGCGATCTCTTGAAATGTATAATCAACGTTCTCCCCGGTGCTGCAGCTGACATAGAGCACCTCTGAATCGTAATCGTTGGAGTACTTCCTGGTCATCGGATCGTATCTTATCACATTGTGGAGGGAATCGGATTTGTTCCCCACCAACTGGACTAGAATGTCCCCGGCAATCTCTCTTGCATCCTGTATCCAGCCCTCGAGGCTGTAAAGCGTCTCACTTCTTGACACGTCGCAGACCGCAACAATCATTCTTGCCTTCCGGAAGTAATCTCCCTTCAGGAACCTCAGGAAGCCTTTCTGTCCGGAGATGTCCCAGATATCCATCTCGAGTACAAACGTCTCGCCATCCTTGTCTGGGAACTCGAACTCTATCTTCGTCACAGATGTGCTGACTGTCGGGATGTACCGTACGTCGAAGGTGTCCTGCGTCAGCCTCCTGACCAGACTGCTCTTGCCAACGCCGCTGTCTCCGACTAGGCAGACTTTGACTCGGATCCTCTGTTTGTCGGGCATCTTCCGTCCTCTAAGCTCGGCTAACGATTGAACATTCGTCAAAGGGATATATCGTGTTTATCACGAGAAATTCAACTTTGATAACGAACGACAGAGCAAGAGAGAACGATGGGCTCAGGGAGAATCGAACTCCCGACCTTCACCATGTCAAGGTGACGTCATACCGCTAGACCATGAGCCCTTGTTCGGGGAAACAGTCCCGCTAATTCATAAACTTTTTCGTTTCCGACCACAAACGTTTTGAATCCAGACACATATTCATCCAGTGGAGAGGTCGTATGCGTACGTATGTGACTGTATATGTCTCGAGTGAGGGGGAGAAGGCATCGGACGTGGCAACTAAAATGAAGAATATGGGTTTCAGGACCACACTAGGGACGTTTGACTTCGTCTATGAATGGACGCAGGGGGAGGTCCCTTCGACCAAGGTTATTGAGTTCGTGGACCAGGTGCAACGAGAGCTGAACGGATCGGGTGCCCTGCTTCACTTCACGACGATCAGATAGGTGTAATGTTCGGCGGAAGACCATGGAAGAGTTCGCGCACGCCCACAAACAATGGAAAGAAGTAGTCTGGATGAGCCAGAACACCAACACCATACCCACCGACCCATCTGTGATCGAGGCCATCAAATCGGCTGCGGACGAGAGATTGTACAATCTGTATCCATTCAAGAAGGGGCTTTTTGGCCTTCCCGAAGCGATACTGAGTGAGCTGGGAATGTCGGACCAGGACGTTCTGGTCACGAACGGAGCAATAGAGGCACTCTATATTCTGAACAGGGCGCTGCTTTCCGAAGGGGACGAAGTGGTGGCGACGGACCCGAGCTTCATGCCCATTCATCACCAGATCGGGCTCTCGAAGGCAAAACCGGTTGAGATCGGCATCTACAAGGACCCGTACAAGATGACGCCGGAAGAGGTGAATGAGGCGGTCACAGAGAAAACGAAGATGCTGCTGCTCATAGATCCCCTCAACCCTCTCGGAACGGATTACCGCAGGGATGAAGTGAGAGCATTCAGCGAGATCGCCCAGGACCATGATCTGTGGTTGGTGGACGACATAACGTACAGGGATTTCTCGGACGACCACACCCTCTCAGCAGAGTTCTATCCAGAGAAGTCGCTGACTGTATATTCCTTCTCCAAGAACTGCGGCCTGGCCGGGATGAGGATTGGGGCTCTTCTTGCACCGCCCGCAGCTATGAATGACATCGTGAAGTTCGACACGAACGTGCTCTCGGTGAACATCCTCGCCCAGAAAGCCGCACTCGCATCGCTGGAAACCAAGGAACGGTGGATCGGCAATGTGATGAAGATCTGCAGGAACAACCAGGAGAGGATCAAGTCAGCGGTGGATAAGATCGACGGTGCGTTCCTACCGGTCTACCCTTCATACACGAACATGTTCGTCATAGATGTGAACGAGCTTGGAATAGACCCGGACAAGTTCGAGACCAAGATCCTATATGATCACAATATCTTCGTGAGATCCGGGAACTACGTATCGAAGAAGTACGGGCCAAACTTCGTTAGAGTGTCCTTCAGCGTTCCAGAAGACCAGTGCAAGAAGTTCGTGGAGGCTCTTGGGCCGACCATCGAATCGATGACCTGAAACATCATCCTTTTATTCGGAATCCAATATGCCATACTGTGGCAGTAAAGGAGCTTCAGAACGGTTCATTGCTCAAGGGCGATCTTCCCGATGGATGCCGCTATTGCGAAATGGGTGCAAAGCTGGTCCTCCTTGTTACCGGAAGGTGCTCGAGCAATTGTTTCTACTGCCCCTTGTCATCAGAGAAATGGGGAAAGGACTTGATCTATGCCGATGAGCTCAGAGTGCAGGACACCAATGACATCATCTACGAAGCAAGGATGATAGACGCCCTCGGAGCAGGGATAACTGGCGGCGACCCGCTCGAGGTCCCAGAACGCACGTGCGATTACATTGAGCTCTTGAAGGACGAGTTCGGGAAGAGATTCCACATTCATCTGTACACGTCAAAGACAGAGCCATCGATCATCAGGGATATGGAAGAATCCGGTCTTGACGAGATACGGTTCCACCCGCCCCTGAATACCTGGGACAAGATCGCTGGATCCGACTACGCGGACGCCTTCAGGGTCGTCACAGAAGGGAAGATGGACCTTGGTGTGGAGATACCTGTTCTACCGGGCGAAGGGGAGAAAACGAAAGCTCTCTTGAGATCTCTTGGCGAACTTGGCGTTCAGTTCGTGAACCTGGACGAGCTTGAGTTCTCTGAAACGAACTGGATGAAGCTCAGAAAGAAGGGTTACGACACAAAGGACGATTTCTCGAGCGCGGTGGCCGAGTGCGATGAGCTCGCGAGACAATTGCTGGATGAAGATCTGGACATGTCGATCCATTACTGCAGTTCATCTTTCAAGGACGGGGTTCAGCTGAAGAACAGAATCATCAGAAGGGCCCATAATGTGGCCGGGGATTGGGAAATGATAACCACTGAGGGAACTCTGTACAAAGGCGTGATCGAGGGGCAGGACCTTGAAGGGCTAAAGGAAGGGGTGAAGGAACAATTCGATGTTCCCGATGAACTCATGAATGTGGACTACGAGAAATCCAGATTGGAGATAGCACCATGGGTCCTAATTGAAATCGCCAATGATATCGAGCTCCCATGTTTCCTCGTCGAAGAGTATCCCACCGCGGATAGACTGGAGGTGGAGAGAGAACCCCTCTGAACAAGAAGTAAATAGGATATTCACGTTCGTTTGCCTGATCCGATTGAAATCCAAGTATTCTGTTGCCATCATAGGCGGAGGCGTCATCGGGTGCAGCATCGCCTACCATCTTTCTGAGGACTTCGGGGAGGATGTGGTCCTCCTGGAGAAGGAATTCATCGCTTCTGGCAGTTCAGGTCTTTCGGCTGGCATTCTATCCCAACAGCTCTGGGACGCCATGAACACCGACATGGTCAGGAGAAGCATCGAATGGATCGGGAAGAAGAGCGAGGACGATGAGGCGTTGGTACTGAACCGTGACGGACTTCTGAGAGTGGTGTGTACCGAGGAGGAGACCGAACCGCTGAGGAAGAACGTGGACCTTCAGAGGACGCGTGGATGTGACGTTAGGTATCTCGAACCCGACGAGGTCCCGAGCATTACGTCGGAGATTTCGGTCGATGACGTTCGAGGAGGAGCCTTCTGCCCAGATGATGCATACGTCGACCCCTACCAGCTCTGCATTTCACTTGCAAGGGATGCCGAGAAGGCTGGGGTGAGGTTCTACCAGAAGAGCGAGGTCAGAAAGGTCGAGAGGGACGATGACATATTCCATCTGAAGACCTCGAACGATTCCTTCGAATCGGAGACCGTCATCGTGTCATCTGGTCCGTGGTCCAAGAAGGTGGGCAAGATGTTCGGCATCGATCTTCGCCTAAAACCCTACCGTACCCAGGTGGCGATCACGACACCGTTCATGGGGGAGGTCTCCATCCCGATAGTGCATGACGTCACCAACGACCTGTACATGAAACCCGAGACCGGAGGGACCATCCTCGCAGGCGACGGCACCGAGAACACCGAAAGCGACCCTGACGATTTCAAGGAAGGTACTGACTACGAATTCATGACATCCATCTCTGAGAGAATGTTAAGAAGGCTGCCGAGATCAAGGGAAGCCAGCTTGGTTAGAGGCTGGTCAGGTCTGTGCACCGCAACACCGGACAGGCATCCGCTGATAGGATACCACTCAAAGGTGGAAGGCCTCTTCCTGGCCGTCGGGTTCAACGCACTGGGTGTAATGAGAGCCCCTGCAATTGGAGAGATCGTCCGCGACATGATGGCAGGCAAAGCCAAAGAGGAATACATAACCAGATTCGATCCGAATCGATTCGAGACTGCCGAGGATTTCGAAATCATACAGGGATTCACGCTGTAGCCTATAAATTTCTTCGCCTTTCCTTGTTCACTTGGTGATAAGCCTAATAAACAAGAAGCGCATTCCCGAAAGGTCAGATGAAAGCGTTGCTCGCCCTGGAAGACGGAACCCTTCTAAGGGGCGGTGCTTTTGGCGCTAGGACGACTGCTTTCGGAGAGATAGTCTTCAACACAAACATGACGGGGTACTGCGAGGCCCTGACCGACCCATCTTACAAGGGTCAGATACTGATGATGACCTACCCATTGATCGGGAACTACGGGGTGCAACCTGAGACATTCGAATCAAAGAGCATCCAACCATCCGCCTTCGTCATACGGGAGAACTGCAACCACCCTAACCATATCAAATCCGAGAAGACGCTCTCACAGTTCCTGGAATCTCACACCATCCCCGGCATATCCGATGTGGACACGAGGATGCTTACCATCAAGATACGAGAGCACGGAACTCTCAAAGCCGCTGTAACAACAGAACGTAATGTCGATTCAGAGAAGTTGCTCAAAGAAGTCGCATCGATGCCCCATCCGACAGAGACGAACCTTGTTGCAACGGTTTCGTGCAAGGAGTCCATCACACATCACGGAAACAAGAAGAGGAAGATAGTCCTGATAGATTGTGGCACCAAACAGAGCATCATCACAGGTTGCCAGAACATCGGGAATGTGATCCAGGTTCCCTATGACACCAGCTCCAAGGAGATCGAGGATCTGGAACCCGACGGAGTTCTCGTTTCCAACGGGCCTGGGGACCCAGCGCACCCTGAAATCATGAAGACGACGGTGGAGACGGTGAAGAGACTTTCAGGGGGGTTCCCGATGATGGGCATATGCCTAGGACACCAGATACTCAGCCTTGCACTGGGCGGTGAGACCTACAAGCTCAAGTTCGGCCACAGAGGAGGCAACCAGCCGGTCAAGAACCTTCTCAGCGGGCGGTCGTTCATAACATCTCAGAACCACGGCTTCGCGGTCAAGCCGGAACTGCCAGAGGACATCGCAGTGGCAGAGATCAACCTAAACGATGGAACCGTGGAGAGCATAAGGCACAGATCGTTGCCAATACTCTCAGTCCAATACCATCCGGAGGCCGCACCGGGACCGCATGATGCACACCACCTCTTCGCCAGGTTCGAGGAACTCATGGAGGGCTCCCATGCTTGATGACCGGGTGAAGAAGGTCATGGTCATAGGGTCAGGCCCAATCGTGATAGGTCAAGCAGCGGAGTTCGACTACTCGGGATCTCAAGCACTGACATCATTGAGGGAAGAGGGCTACACGACCGTTGTGGTGAACTCAAATCCTGCGACTATCCAAACAGATCCAGCCATAGCTGACGCCGTCTATCTGGAACCTCTGACGCCTCACTTCCTGGAGAAGATAATCGCCAAGGAAAGGCCGGATGGACTGCTCTCTGGAATGGGCGGTCAGACCGCACTGAACCTCTGCATCGAACTCTCGGAAAGAGGCATTCTCGACAAATATGGGGTTAGACTGCTCGGGACATCACTGGAGGCCATCAGAAAGTCGGAGGATAGAGAGAGCTTCAGAGATCTCATGCTGGAGATAGATGAACCGGTGCCGAGGAGTTTTCCGTGTTCGACCGTCAAGGAAGCAAAGGAGGCGGCACAAGAACTAGGATATCCGGTGATAGTGAGGGCGGCCTACACGTTGGGCGGAACCGGAAGCGGGATTGCACACGATGAAGAAGAGCTTGACACGACGGTAGGTCTGGGGTTGGTCTACTCCAGGATAAATCAGGTCCTCATAGAAGAAAGCGTTCTGGGTTGGATAGAGTACGAGTATGAGGTGATGAGGGACTCAGTAGACAGCTGCATTACCATCTGCAACATGGAGAACCTCGATCCCATGGGACTTCACACAGGTGAGAGCATTGTAATAGCACCCGCTCAGACGCTAACTGACCGAGAGCACCAGATGTTGAGGAATGCAGCGCTCAAAATCATCAGGGCATTGAAGATAGAAGGTGGATGCAACATACAGTTCGCGGTCCATCCCACAACGAGAGAATACAGGGTCATAGAGGTCAACCCGAGGGTGTCCAGATCATCCGCACTCGCATCAAAGGCAACAGGATATCCCATAGCCAGAATCGCCGCCAAAATAGGCGTTGGGCTGACACTGGACGAGATAAGGAACCCAATCATATCAGAGACATCAGCGTGCTTCGAGCCGATGTTGGACTACGTTGTGATAAAGATACCAAGGTGGCCCTTCGACAAGTTCCGTACTGTCAATAAGAAGCTAGGTACACAGATGAAATCCACTGGGGAAGTGATGGGTATAGGAAGAACCGTGGAAGAGGCGATTCTGAAATCGATACGTTCACTGGACGTGGGCAAGATAGCGTTGGAAGCAGATGAGATGACCGATGAGGACATCCTTGAGGAACTGAGTCGGCCGACGGACAAGAGGCTTTTCGCGATCGCAGAAGCGATACGCAGAGGAGTGAAGCTGGAAGAGATCTCCGAGCTATCTGGATGGGACCTGTTCTACTTGCAGAAAATAGAGAACATCCTGGACATGGAAAGAAGGCTGAGCATCGATCCATCATTGATCCAGGAAGCCAAGAAGCTGGGATTCAGTGATGAGCACATAGCAGAGGTCACCAAATCTGAAGAAAGCGAAGTCAGGGCCAAGAGGAGGGAGGTAACGTTCAAAATGGTGGACACTTGCGCGGCCGAGTTCGAAGCGGTTACACCTTACTATTACTCGACACACGAGGATGAGTGCAACATCGAGAGAACGAAGTCAAGAAAGGTCCTCATTGTGGGCGCCGGACCCATCAGGATCGGTCAGGGGATAGAGTTCGACACGTGTTGTGTTCACGGCATCCAGGCGCTAAGGGAGGAAGGTATTGATGCTCTGATGCTCAACAACAACCCAGAGACGGTTTCCACGGACTTCGACATCTCGGACAGACTTTACTTCGATCCGATCACACTTGAGGATGTCCTAAACATCATCGAGAAAGAAGAGCCCGAGGGAGTGATCCTGCAACTTGGTGGGCAGACATCGGTCAACCTGGCCGTCCCCCTTCAGAAGGCACTTGACGAGAACGGGTACAAGACCAAGATTCTCGGAACAAGCTCAGAGTCCATGGACATCGCCGAAGACAGAAGAAGGTTCGAGGCACTGATGAGGAAACTGAACATACACCAAGCGGAAGCAGGAACGGGGTTCTCATACGAAGAACTGAAGAAGGTCGCGGAGAGAATAGGATATCCGGTTCTGGTCAGACCTAGTTATGTTCTGGGTGGCAGGGGGATGGAGATAGTCTACAATGATGAGGAACTCAAGAGATACGTCAGCGAGGCGACGCAGATCTCCAGCAGACATCCAGTCCTGGTGGACAGGTACCTTGACCATGCCATAGAGATAGACGTGGATGCAGTATCGGACGGTGAAGATGTCTTCATCGGAGGCATCCAGGAGCACGTGGAAGAAGCTGGGGTTCACTCAGGAGATGCTGTTTGCGTCCTTCCTACCCAGAACCTCGACGAAGATATTCTCCAAGAGATAAGAAGGGTCACCATCGAGATGTGCAGAGGGTTGAAGATCATAGGGCTCATAAACATCCAGATCGCCGTCAAAGACCGAACCGTGTACGTCCTTGAGGCGAACCCTAGGGCGAGCAGAACTGTCCCGTATGTTTCAAAGGCGATTGGAATCCCGCTGACCAAGATCGCGACGAAGGTGGCCTTGGGTTACACGCTGAAGGAACTGGGCTACGTTGGAGAGGCTGAAACGAGGAGGGTGGCCGTCAAAGCACCGGTGTTCTCTTTCCAGAAGCTCCAGGGCGTGGACTGCATCCTGGGGCCGGAGATGAAATCCACGGGAGAGATAATGGGACTGGATGATTCGTTCGGGACCTCCTATTACAAGGCGATGATATCTGCGGGGAATGAACTACCCCTCAAAGGAAGTGTGTTCATCAGCGTCAGGGATGAGGACAAGGAAGAGATAACCAGAGTTGCCCAGAAACTGTCTGAATACGGATTCGAGTTCTATGCCACGCTCGGGACGGCAAGACACCTGCGGGAACATGGGATAGATGTAGCAGCAGTGTACAAGATCGAGGAAAAGAAGGCCCCGACCGCAATAGGTTTGATGAGGGAGTCCAAGATCAATTTGCTGATAAACACTCCCACAGAGTCGTGGGGAGCGAGGAGGGACGGACACATGATGAGGAGGGTCGCGATCGACCTGGGCGTACCATTCCTCACAACGATACAAGCGGCCACAGCGGCCGTGCTGGCTCTTGAGGCGGCCCGTCACAATAAGATCGATGTTGCGCCTTTGGAACAAGATATCGCGATGAGAAGAGATGAAGAAGTCCTAGTCGCCAGTGAGAAGATTTCAGAACCGAACTCAAAGGCGGAATGACCCTATTCTTTGAACCTCAAAGCCTCAGCAGGTATGATTCTAGCAGCCCTGAAAGCGGATGACACTGTAGCCAGCAGCGTAAAGCCAAAAGCGATTGCGGTTATCAATAAGATGTTCGTGAATGGTATGAAATCGAGGAACTCGAAAAATGTTCCAGCATCACCGAAGAAGTCCCCATAGATGTAGTATGAGAGTCCGACACCGAGCAGAACTCCAACGGATATGCCGAGAATCGAGATGAAAGATATCTCCATGATGAACGTGTTCCTGATCATCTTTCGTTTGTAGCCGATTGCTCTCATGACCCCTATCTCGTTGGTCCTTTCCACCACGCTTCTCACTGTGATTATGCCCAATCCAGCTATTCCGACCACAAGTCCCAGTCCGAGATAGACCTGGAACAGGTTCATGAGCGAGCTGGCAATATTGAGGAAGGTCTGGATCACATCCCTGATGACTATTGTCTGCATCCCGTACATTGTGAACTCCTTCTCCAGGTCCCTCGCCAAGGCCTTGGAATCGGAGGTGCTGGAATCACTGACCGTGAGGAAGTACAAAGCGGGCCATCGGAATCCGAAGTGGTCGTTCACTGTACTTTCGGAAGTGATGATTCCGCTGAAGAAGAAGGTCTGGTCGAGGATTCCAATGACGGTCTTCTCCTCGGGTCCAGCCACTGTTTTCACCACTACTTGCTCTCCGGCTCTCACACGGAGACCGCCGATCACTTCGGGCCCATACATCATCTCCGTCGAAACACTTCCATCCACGACAACTAAGGAGGAGTTTGATCTGACTGCCGCCCAGACATCGTCCGGACTGTTATATCCATTCATGATGGATTTGAAAGTGAAATCATTGTCTTCGAAGAAGGAATCGTCCGCGCCGTAGAGATTGGTCATGACGCTCGCATTCGGACCGTCCTCCTTGGCGTACATGCTTGCACGAGCTGAATTGAAACTGGAGATCTCGTCGAACTGATCGGCCAAGGTTGACAGGGTGGAAATGTTCTGGGACAGATCGAAATCCGGAGCAAGGGTTGGAACTCCAATGATGTCATATCCTCCAGCCTCCTGCTTGAAGGTGGACTCGACACTGTTCGCCTGAAAACTGGAGATCATAGCTATGACAGTGACGGTGAAGATAATGAGTGAGAACATCCCGAGTGTCAACCCGGTTCTGAACTTCTTCTTCATAGGATAGGACAGTGCGACACGTAGCACGGGCAGGGTCTTCTTCCGGCCGGACATCAATTTCGTGAGGACTCTCAGCAGAGCGCTCGAATTGACCATGAGCAAGAGTATGGCGGCCAGAACAAGGAACATACCCGATATCACGAACATCTCCATTCCGGACTCCATTTCCAGGGTTTCCAGCAGATTGTGGGGCAACAGTATCCACAACAGGACCGCGATGCTTCCCGCTGAATAGGATATCCTGGGGCGACCTGCCAAAGTGCCAATTATGGCTGCTCCAAGGAACAGCAAACAAGGTCCGGCCAGGAACAGTCCCGCTGATCTAGACTGAAGACTGGCTTGGAGCAAGATAAATCCGACAAAGACAAGGAATACCCCGAGAGCTAGGAATTTGAGGGAAGGTTTCGTTCTGATAGGATCCGGGATGGACCTGATCGCTCGAACAATATTGAGACGGCTGATGACCCACGAAGCCGAAAGGACCGTCAAGAAGGTTATGAAGACGCCCACCGAAAAGCCCATGATAAGGCTGTCAATCTCGAAGTGAAACGGCATCTGGAAACCCGCTTCTCCGAATATCGATCCGAAAGCAGTTATCATCACATAGGCCAAGGCCAGACCCACAAAGGTGCCCAGGAATGATGCAATCAGTGAGTATGCAGATCCCTCGAAGATATAGGCCTGGATCAGGTGTGACTTCTTCATCCCGATTGCTCTGGAGATTCCCATCTCTGGCTTTCTCTCCTCGGCGAGCATGACGAAGATGTTGATGACGAGGATGATTCCCGCGATGATGCTGAAAGAACCCATAAGCCAGAATACTTCGGACATCATCTCACTCGCTGCCTCTGTCGCTTCGATGTTGTCCTTCTTTATGGCCTCCACCTCGAGAAGCGAGGCTCCATTGCTCTGTAGGACGCTCTCGATCTCGGCGACGGCCGAATCTGTGAGCTCCACACCGGTCTCAACGTTCCCTTCGTTGGAAACAGCGATGAGATTGATCTGGCCTTCTCTCCCCAGTAGCTGTTGGGCCAGGCCGATGTTCATGTAGAGATTGTTGCCGTACAGGAAGTTGGCCTTCCCTTCGTTCTTGACAATCACCGAAACATGGAGGACCTCGGTCTCGATTATGACATCGGGCCATTGAGGATGGGAGGCGTTGAACTTGTATGTATAGTAGTACAGCCAAACGAAACTCCCTTCTTCAGCTTCAATACTCTCAGCCAAGCGCTTGTTGATGATGATATCACCTGGGTGAGAGAAGACCTCTTCCTCATCCACAATGTTTCCCGCCAGATCACGAAGAGTATCCAACTCTTGGCTGGCCTGAGGATCGACCCCAAACAGGTTGCCCATTGGTTCGGACAGCTGGTTCGCGGGGTTGAAGACGGGCACGGTTTCAAACACAATCGGTAAGAGACCGTCAACGCTGGGCAACTGCCCTAACCCTCTTGCATCGGCAAGGTCATCGTAATATGATTGGTTGAAGTAGGAGAATAGCCCTGTTTCATTGCTCGATTGGTTGCCGCCTGGAGTGTGCACCAGTTCATCTATTTCCCCAAGTTGCTCGTTGATAGCATTCTTGAAGACGAAACCCATAGTGTCGCCCATCACGAAAGATGAGGTGATTATCGCTGTTCCGACCAGTAGGCCGATGATGACGATGGCCGTATTCCCCTTTCTCCTCCCTAGGTTCCTGGCCGCCATCTTTCGGAGGGAAGAGTTCCTCAGTGCTAGGATTCCGACGATTATGAATACGGCTATGACAACAATGATGAATGAGTAGTCCATGGTCTCATCCAATAGGCACCGGTCGATATTCTTTCTCTATTATCCCATCTCTCAGCTTCAGAACACGGTGCGCCATTTCTCCAACGGCGGCGTCGTGTGTGACAATGACGAAGGTCTGATTGTTCTTCTTGTTCAGGTCAAGGACGAGTTCCATGATCTGGTGAGTGGTCTCTTCGTCCAGATTGCCGGTCAGTTCATCTCCAAAGACGATCGCGGGGTGATTGACGAGGGACCTGGCGATGGCCACCCTTTGCTGTTCACCGCCTGAAAGCTCGGATGGTCTGTGTGATTCCCATTTCTCGAGTCCTACCCAGCTCAGGGCCTCAAGGGCCTTCGTCCTTGCGTCCTTCAGCCTAATGCCACCCAAGAGCAAGGGGAGTTCGACGTTCTCGACCGCGGTCAGTACGGGCAGAAGGTTGTAGGACTGGAATATGAATCCTATTCTCTTAGCACGATATTCGGTCTTCTGATTGTCCGACATTCCCTCGATAGGTTGACCTTCGATGATAATCTGGCCCTCGGTGGCATCGTCTATCCCGGATAAACAATTCAGGAGAGTTGTCTTGCCGCAACCAGATGGACCCATGATGGAAACCATCTCTCCTTGGTGAATGTCCAGATCGATGCCCCTGAGAGCGTCTACTTTCACTGTACCGGTGTCATACACCTTGTGAAGATTTCTTGCTTGGACAACTGGGGGTGCTGCCATAGTCTCTGAACCTCCTCGGTTCTAGAAGTCAGTTTACCTTTCTTGAATTAATAACACATAGATATATAAAGTCATCATATCTGGAGGATGCTTGAGGTCTCAGAGAACTGATTCTTCCTCTTCCATGACTGGCTCTTCAGCAGGAGTCGCTTCTTCAGGGAGCTCCTCTTCCTCGATGAGTTCCTCTTCTTCCGTGAATTCCTCCTCGATCACTTCTTCCTCCACCTCAGGTTCAATCTCCTCTTCCTTCCCGCCTCTTCTGGCCAGGACGGCTATGAGAAGGATCACGACTATCACCACGATGATGACCAGAACCCACCAGTACTCGTCAAGGAAGCTCTTCGGTTCATCCTCTTCTGCGTACGAGAAACCTCCCGTGGCCGAAGCCCAATTGTCGCTAGTGTCCCTAGCCCAAATGGTGAAGATGTAGTCTCCTTCGACGTCAAGCGTAATAATGGTGCGGTACGGGTAGGGGAGGAAAATATCACGAGTCATTGTGAAGTTGCCCAATATCCCGCCGTCAGGTCCCATTATCTCGACTTTCACCTCAAGAACTTCGATATTGTCCTGAATATCAGCTGAGATTCTCATATTGGCATGTGGACTCTGAGGATCCTCGGCTGCCACATTTGAAATTGTAGGGCTTTCGGTGTCGGGCGGAATTGGTAACTGAACCGTCAGCTGAGCACATGAGGTGGATGTCGTGTTGTAGTTAGGGATTTCATCCCAACCATAGACGCATATCTCATACGTGGCATTGGCCCAACCAGTAGTGTCGATTGTGATGTTCACATTCTCAACAATGCTGTCGAAAGCTCCATCAGTCGGTAGCATATCCAGTCCGGGCCAACTTCCCATCCCCACCGTGTAGTTGGCACCGCCGATATTCGAACCTCCAGTGCTTGTATCATCCACTGTAGCATTCAGGTAGACGATTGCCCCTTGTGTCGCGGTAAGTGATGCCAGACCGCTTATGAGCACGTTCTTGATCTCAGGAGGCTCATCTTCAACGAACACTGTGAGTGTGAGCGTGGCGCAGAGCCCCGTCAAGTTGTAATTGAGGTTTCCATCCCAACCATAGACGCATATCTCATATGTGGCGTTGGCCCAACCAGTAGTGTCGATCACAGCGTCTACGTTCTCAACCGGAGTGTCGAAAGTCCCGTCAGAGGGGAACATGACCATCCCTGGCCACCCAGCAATCCCCACAGTATAGTTGGCTCCGCCAATGGCTGAATTGCCCTTATTCGAATCGTCAATCGTCGCCGTCAGTGTAACCCTATCGCCCACATAGGCGTTCAGTACATCCAACCCATCAAGGAGCACACTGCTGATCTCAGGGGGCTCGATCTCTGTTGATACTATCAGAGTTGTACATAAGCCAGTCGTGTTGTTGTTGCCCAGCGCATCACTGCCGTAAACGCAGATGTCGTACGAGCCAACCACCCAAGTCGTGGTGTCAATCGAAGCGTCCACGTCCTCCACAGGATTGTCGAACGGAGCAACCACGGCATTCATCGGCGTACCAGGCCACATCTGGGCGCTTATCGTGTAGTTCGCGCCTTGGATGTTGGTGTTGCCTCCGGTGGAATCATCGATTGTGGCGGCGACAGTCACTGGTCCTGCCCCCTCGAGGATTGTCAGTGTCGGCTGTCCGTTGAGGGCGATGTTGTCTATCAATGGTGCACAGTTGTCTGGGATTATGTTCAGTGTCGCAAACTGCGCCGAGGTGCCGTTGTAGTTCGGTACGCTGTCCCATCCATACACGTAGAAATCGTAGGTGCCAACGACCCATCCCGAGATATCAATGGAAATGTTCACATCTTCGATCGGAAGGTTGAATGAACCGTCGGTGGCAGACATGCCCACTCCTGGCCAGTTCTGAGGCCCTAGAGTGTAGTTCGCGCCGCCAATCAATGAACTGCCGGTAGCGAGATCATCAATAGTGGCAGTCAGTTCGACCGTCGAAGGTAACGAGCAGGTAGAATACGTGGCAGTCGCCATCCCATCGACGAAGACGTCCCGTATCCCAGGTTCAATCGCATCTGGGAGAAGCAGGTCGAAGGTGTTGTTGCCGAAATCATAGGACATCTGATTATCCGAGTCGTAGGCGGATATATTGATGTAGTATATCCCAGGGGCAGCGCCGGTCGTGTCCCAAATCTCCACGCCGTCATTCACATGGCTGTACAGTCCACCGTTGATTGCGTCCCAGATCACACCTGAACCAAATGAGATGTTCATATTGTCAATGGGCATCGGCTGGTCATCAGTCGCTGTCCATGTAACGGCAAGCAGGGTCCCGATACTGTAGACCTGGCTTGGTGTACCTCCTGGTTCCCACGCTTCGACTGTCGGACGTTGCTTGACCCCTGCCACGGATACGTCGTCGATATACCAGCCCTGCATAGCGTTGTTTATGTCATTGATCGTGTCGAAGAAGAACCTGATCTGAATGATGTTTCCCAGATATGGGGAGAGGTCGATCGTCTTCAGAAGCCATGTTCCCATGGGATCGCCGGATAGCTGCTCCAAGCCCATCCATGGACCGTTGCCCTCTCTAATCTCTATCCATCTTTGGTCAAACGAACCACCGGTTGACTCGGTCTCGTAGTAGTATGCGAATTCCAGTTCCGCGGTTGGTGCGATTGTCAGATCGACTGGTGGAGAAGTAAGGTATCCTAGATTTCGAACACCATTGTCGTAGTGGCCGACAGCGTCTTGACCGTACCACCAGCTGTGGGTGGGGCTGTAGCTAATGTTCCATGGTGGTCCCATGGACTCATTAAACACCTGATGCCAGAAACCGTCGTAGATCCACCCGTTGATGCCCGATTCCATGTCATCGGAGTACGGCATCGCATGGGGAATCTGTGTCACCAGCGTTCCGATGTCGCTTGCTCCAGGGTCGTTGACTGAAGTGAAGGTGATGTCAGTGGTGTCAACGTCTCCAGGATTCACCGCTCCAGGAATGGTGATGTTCACATTGATGCTTTTTGAACCGCCGAATGCGATCGGGCCTGTGTCTATGTCAATAGAGCCTCCGGTATCGGTCAGGGGAATCCAGTTGATGTCATAGAAACTGGAGGTCCAGCCCATGGAAGATGCGGTCGTAATGTCAAATGTATCCGAGCCAGCCGAACCAATGTTCTCAACTGTCAGGGCATAGGAAACCACGGTGCTTGCAGTTCCTGATTTGAATTGGAAATCTGGTGTGACTCTGACTCCAGCTGTGACGTAGGTCGCGTTAACAGTGACATTGTCCAAGTACCAACCTGCCATCTGGATACCGTCTGCGGCATTGTCCCACATGTAGTATCTCAAAAGTATCATATCACCCACATAGGATGATAGATTGATCTCCACAGGAAGCCACGACGTATCTGAACCCGCAAAGCACGGCATCCCAAGGACGGTGTTGTCCGTATAGCCTCCTTCAGGTGTTAGGAGGTTCCAGGTCTCGCCGTTGTCAGTGCTAATCTCAATCCAACCACCATCGTTCCCGCCACCGTTGATGTCGTACCATTGATAGTAGGTCATGTTCGAAGTGACAGCGGTCGCTAGATCTATGAATGGCGAAATCAGGATGGAGTTTGAGCTTGCAGTGTAGTTGCCTGTGAGGTTCGTTCCCCACACATTCACCGGGGAGGAAGCGTTTGCTGGCCCCCACACCCAATTGGGAACACCATGCTCCCAATCGTTCGCTCCCGATGGAGCGTACCAACCATCTGGCCCTCCTTCCATGAAGTCGGTCCAGATGGGCACAACAGGAACTCCCGTCCTGAGGATTGCTGTGCTGCTCACAGATATGTTGTTGGATGAGGTTGCGATCACCGTTCTCAAGTCAGAATCACCCGGGTTCGCCCCCATGGGCACAATGACTTCGATGTGTATGTCAACCGAGGTGTGGGAAGTCACTGATCCTGTGTCTATCGCGGGACTGCCGCCGTTATCGGTTAGGGGGTTCCAAGTGCTGTCAAAGAAAGCCGCTGTCCAGCCCATGGTCGAGGAGCCGGTGAGGTCAAAGATATCGCTGGCCAATCCCGTGTTTGTTATTGTCAGGTCGTAGGTGGCGACCGTTCCAGCATCAGCAGGTCTGGATTGGAAGTTAGGTGCGATTGAAACGCCTTCGGTGGCCCCGAGCACAAGGTTACCATACTCGAACAATGCAACGATACCGTGGACAGGCCACGTGTCCCATCGCACAAAACCCGTTTCAGTGACTCCAGGCACTTGATCACTGCCTGAGAAGAACCCAATAGTATCTCCGAGAGCCACGTTCAGCAGTGCAAAGGGTATGGAGAACTCGTAGATACGGTGATCCACGGCGCTGTTCGGACTGATCCCGAATCCTTCCGCGCCAGCCAGGCCCGCATGGTTCGGAAGTCCGGGATCGAAAGGTTGACAGTGAACCTCCCAGTCGGCAGCGACAGAGCTGTAATTGAAATGCACCGTCGTGCCGTCTCCAAGAATCACGAATTGATCGTCACCGCCATCGGTGGGTGCCCCGTCGTGGTCAGTATCAAATGAGATTGAGGCTGCATCTCCAACGTCATTGGTGGTATCCCCATGCGCGTCATATGCGACGAACAAGTGAGTGTCATTATTGATCACATAGAGATAGGATCCGAGGTCATTGCCTGCGATCAGGCTGAGATCAACCACATTTGCATCTGACCACTCACCAGCTAGGAAACTTCCATCAATCGTAGGAGACGTGGTCGTCCAGACTGAGTATATTTCGTCTCCAGAGTGCGCGTCGGCCTCCGGGACAAGCCCCACAAATGCTCCAACCAACAGCACCCCGACAAGAGCGACTGCAAATGATCTTCTTGCCAAACCCAAATGATTAGTCTCACTCATCCTCTATCCTCCTCCAAATTGAATCCAACGCCCATCACTTGCTTCTGAGAGTGAGATAACATTAGCCTCACCAATCTCCCGTCCCACTCCCTTTCGCAATTCTCTCAGAAAAGGACGTAAAGATTCTGGATATAAATACCCTTGCGGGATGCTCGGTCACAACGTAACGCCGACGCCGAGATGGAAGATGATAGAGTCTCCAGAAAAGAACGGTCCATGAAGTTCCACGAAGGACAACTTAAATGTACCACGAGATACATTCCCATGCTGAGAGCAGTGCGCAGTGGGCGATGAGGATGGCACAAGAGTAAAAGAATCCCGTCTTCCGCTCAATAGCACCGAGCTCACACGGAACCCGGAAAGGGGAATATAGGAGGAAACACGGATCATAGTGACGTTTGCCGCACTGCAAACGCGACTGTCACTGTTGAGATGCAACTTAGCAGAAACACGAGGAGGGTGAATGAAGATGAATGACAAAGAGAGCAAGGGGAATATCGGGAAGAAATTGATGGTGGTCCTGCTGGTAGTGATATTGGCGGCTGCTTTTACCATCATGTTGCTTCCCAGAAACGGGGAAGACGACTCAACGACGCGACAGGCACATCCATTCGAGTACAGAGTGTCGGAAAGCAGTGGACTCTACGAAGTGGAAATAGTGTCGATATTTGGCGGGGATTCCAGCGACTACGACTTGACCACGAAATACGCAATCTGGACCAATAATGAGATTGTCTATCCGACGGCGGGTGCCGAGGAGATCTCCACGATCGAGAATGGCATCATTGACGCCACGAGATTTGTGAGCTTCAAGGATAAGGACAATGACAATAAGCTGTCGGCAGGAGACGAGTTCAAGGTCAGCAAGGATCTGGCCACAGATGAGGATTATCTACTGGGATTGAGCGGCGACCCAGCCATCGAATGGTACTGGTTGAAGCTCAAGACGTCTGACGGGGGTTCGAAGATGAGTCGAAGTCAAAGGGATCCTGCAAACCCAGCCATGGCTGTACCTCTGGACGTTTCCGAACTAGGAATCGTGGAGCCAACATCTTACATGGAAGAGCATGAGCTCGTGGGCATACCCAGTCCCGTGAGTCCAGAAGGAGAGACTGTTTCTGCCGTTGGTTATGTGGAAGACCCCGAACCCAATAGTCCTGGTACTATTACTGTCATCGGTCGATGGCTGTTCATGGATGAGGACAACAACTGGCAACCATTGAGATGGGCGACAGTTCACATCTACGATGATGAATGGTGGGGCAACGATCATCTGGGAAGCACTCTCACTGGCGCCGATGGCAGATTCTCTTGGGGCCCGGTGGAAAACGACGACGGAGCATTACAGAATGGATACGACATTAAGGTGAGGGCTTATCTCGAAACCAGTGCTGCTCGAGTCAGAAATGGGGGCACTTACGACGGCTGGACTCCTGAATATGCCAATCGCCCTGACGGAACGCTTGACATAGGAGATTGGGGACCGCCCACGGGAGAGGAAGGGGCATGGTGCATCTTTGATGCGATCACAGATGGCTGGGACTATCTCATGAATCATGGCCCAAGTTACGAGATGGAGAAATCTACTACTGAATTCCCTGAGGGGACCTGGCCGCACTACCACCGCAACGGCAATATCCACATTGGGGACAATGATGCCGCATTCAGTCCCGACATAGTCGTTCATGAGTACGGACACAATGTGATGTGGGTCGTTTACGGAGATTGGATGCCGACAACTCACTGCCCGGATCCTCACTTTCTCAGAGGAGCGTCTCACCAGAACTGCGCATGGACCGAAGGGTGGGCCAATTTCCTGCCATTGGCTGTATACGATGATTCGGTACTGACATACAGGAATGAGTATGCACTTGACTTTGAACCACCCACCTGGGGATCTGCCAATTGGGACGACGGAGATGACGTCGAAGGTCGTGTGGCTGGAGCGCTTTACGACATATGGGACAGCGTCGACGACGGCGACGATACCATCTCAGAAGGTATTATCGAGATTTGGGACTCATTTGAGGAGCAGAACGATCACAAATTCTCGGAATACTGGGATTATTTCAAGGGTGACCACAGTTCAATCGCACAGGAAGCAAAGGCAGCCATATACCAGAACACGATAAACTACAACACGGCACCAAACACGCCCACGGGCTTGAAGGACCTCAGCCTCAGGGAAACCGATCACACACCACCGGTCTACTGGAGCAACACTGGGGACCCTGACAGCGAGGACACAGTAACCTATTACGTGTATTCCAAGGACGAGACCATCAACACATATGAGGAAGATCTCACCACTACTGGCACATCGGGATCTCTGAACCGCTGGACTTGGGACGACGGTGAATCCGGCCGCTGGAAAGTAAGAGCGTGGGACGGTCTTGAGTGGTCCGCCTACTCGGCCTCTGACCTTTTCGCAATGAATGACCCGCCCGATACCCCGACCAATCCGACGGATCTTGGAAACAATCTGATCGACCATACACCCGCCGTCTCTTGGACAGCAAGCACTGGAAACAACGACTACGGCACCGATGACGACGTGACATACTACGTATACTCAAAGGACGCGACCTTCAACACATGGGAACTGGACTTTACGACCACGGGAACATCGGGTGTTCTGGACCGCTGGACATGGGATGATGGTGAGTGGGGTGCATGGAGAGTGAAAGCGTGCGATCCCTACGAATGCAGTGGTTTCACAACGTCCGACTACTTCAGCATGAACATACCACCAACTTCGGACGCAGGAGTGGATCAGATTGTGGATGAGGGAGACGTGGTGACCTTCAATGGAGCCGGTTCGTTCGATCCTGACGGAACGATTGTTGCGTACGATTGGACCTTCGGAGACGGGGGTGTGGGAACAGGTGTATCGCCAACTCACATATACGGTGACAATGGCGTCTACATCGTTACCCTCACGGTGACGGATGATTCCACTGAGACTGGAACAGACAGCATGACGGTGACCGTTCACAACGTAGCACCCATTGTGAGTCTGCCTCCAGAGACAAGCGACGAATTCGATGTTGCCACAATGTCTGGCCATGCTACGGATCCCGGTTCGGACGACCTGACGTTCGAGTGGACCTGGGAATACTTCACTGTCTGCGACTCAACAACCACATACCTGAACGACATCTTGGTTGGGCCAGATCCTTTCCCGAGTCCCGAGGTTAACCCGAGGGACATTACCGAGCCCCGGGATTGTCAATATGGGGACAATGGAGTTTACCAAGTCACCTTGACCGTGACGGATGACGATGGCGGAGTTACCGTCGTGACCACACCTCTGACGGTTGAGAACGTGGACCCAAGAATCGATCCCACAATAGAGGCATATGTCCTGGTGGACGTTACTCTCAGAGCAACCGGGGAGAAATGGCATGACGTCGACCTCACGCTGTATGAGGATTCATCCGTGGTTGGGACGGCTTATGTCATGCGATATCCCGGCGCTCCCGACGACCAGTCAATGACGGTCTACGGCATCGAAATGGACATACTGGCTTGTGATTCCTCGGCTGTGGTGGAATACTTGCCGACGGACGATGCATTAAACGGGCAGCCCTGGGGAGGCACTCCAGTTTGGTTAATCCTGACATTCGAGGACAGGCAAGAGGTTTGGTTGGATCACACCTTCAACGTGAAGCATCCACACAAGTGGATTTGGACGATTCCAGACTTCTGTCCATTCATAAACGCTACGGGATTGCCAATATACTTTGAGGCCTCGGCAAGTGATGCGGGAAGCGATGATCTCACCTTCACATGGGATTGGGGTGACGCGACATCCGACGTCACGACATACTATAATAACGGTATGAGCCCGGATCCATATCCGTCACCAGACATCAACCCAATGGCAGCAACAGATGCTAAAATGCACATCTACGACAGTCCGGGAACCTACATCATAACACTGACCGTTACAGACGACGATGGTGGGACCACATCGAGGACTTTCAACCTCACACCTTGATTGGAGACACTCCAGAAACAGGGAAGTGCTCCCGAGGGGATTTGAACCCCTGTCAAAGGCTGCAGTGAGCCTACATCATCCAGGTGTCCACACACCTCGCGCTCATTGTCCATGCAGTAAGGCTTTTGGTCAATAACCCCTATCTCACATCAATTGAGGTGATGCAATCAATCTCGAAGAATACATGAAGATCTTAGAGTCAGGAGAGACTTCCGAGGAGATGGAGCCGGGTGAGGAAACTGAGTGGTTAGAATTCACTGAGATCAATGTACCCAGTGGGAAACTGATTATCTTCGATCCGCTGGTTAGTGAGGGGATACATGATGGGCTAATCATAGAGGTGCCCGCGGGGACCTTCCAACTGTGGGTGAAGGATATGATGACCGAGTCGGGTAGCATATTCTCCCGCCTGAGAATTGTCCTTCCGGGAAAAGAACCTTCACTTGGAAAGGTCTTGGGCACTACCTGTACCGATGTGGCGATGACGGGTGTATGCGATGATGGAGCCCTGGCTCCATACAGAGGAAATTACAGCGAGTGGGAGAAGATTCAAGACGAGATCTTTGACGTGTCGCAATATGGCATCGTCACTCTTGACCAGACTTCACGAACAACCTTGCCAGTTATCTCCAGTGGATCCAGCGACGGTACCTTTCCCGTCCGTGAATTGACTTCCGATTCGACTCGAGTGGGTGCAGAGGTGGAGTTCGCAGCTCCCGACAAATCGCCTCCAGAAGGATACACAAGCGACGAATTAATCGACCAACTCAAGGAAATGGGAGTAGATTCAAGGAGAATAAGAGAAGTGTAAGTGCTCCCGAGGGGATTTGAACCCCTGTCAGTGATCTTGCGGATAGACAGTAATCAGGCTGTCAATATTCGTTAGGGTCTCAATCCCCTTTCAGGCCAGAAAGATTCTTATCTGCCCCTGGCCATCTCGACCTGACAGGAGATGATGCTGTGAACCTGGAAGAATACCTGGAGGCTCTGGAGTCCGAGGAGGAACCGACAGATCTGAAGCCAGGTGAGGAAAGCGAGTGGTTGGAATTCACAGAACTCAATGTGCCAAGTGGTAGATTCGTGATCTTCGATCCCCTCGTTGGAGATGAGCCATATGATGGGCTTGTCATTAACGTTCCAGAAGGATGCTACAGGCTTCTGATTAAACTCTTGATGACTGACGAAGGATGGATCTTCTCTCGTCTCAGGATATTCCTTCCCAGCGAAGAACCTTCACTTGGTAAGGTCCTGGGTGAGACCTGGACAGATGTTGCGATGACCGGAGTGTGTGACCATCAGGCTCTTTCACCGTACATAGGAAATGCCAATATGTGGGAGAGGATTCAAGATGAAATCTACAAAGTGTACCCTTTGGGTACCATCAATATCGACCCAACTTCACAAGCAACCATGCCAGTTATTAACAGTGGACATGGCGACGGGACATTTCCAGTCTACGAGTTGATATCAGATTCGGTACGAGTGGGTGCAGAAGTCGAATTTGCCACACCAGAATAGACCTCCACCAAAATCGATGACACGACCCGAACTAGTCGAGGGTTTCAAAGATATGGGAGATTATGTAAATGCTCCCGAGGGGATTTGAACCCCTGTCAAAGGCTCGAGAGGCCTCCATGATTGGCCGGGCTACACTACGGGAGCGCCAGAATCCGAACAGCCAACCAACTAAAAAAGGTTGGCATTCGGAACACCATAAGGATAAAGAAAGGGACCGACATTCTCTCGCTCATGAAAGTCCTGCTCGGGCAGCTTGCGCCGGAACTGGGAGAAAAGGAGAAGAATGTTGGGAAGATGAAGGGAGCACTCGAAGGAAGGGATGTCGACCTCGCTCTCTTCGGGGAGCTTTTTCTCACTGGCTACATGGTCCGGACCGATACAGCGAGGTTGGCAGAGACCATCGATGGAGAGTCCGTCAGTGCCGTGAAGGATATCGCCAGCTCAAGCGGAGCGCACATATTGTTCGGCATGCCTGAGCTCGATGAGAAGACGAAGGTGGTCTATAACAGCGCTGTTCTGGTAACACCCAAAAGAGAGACCAGCGTATACAGGAAGCTCCATCTGGCGACATTCGGCCCTTTCGAGGAGCAGCTGTACTTCGGTAGGGGAAAGGACCTGTCTCCATTTGAAACGGACATCGGAAGCATAGGCCCGATCATCTGCTTTGACTCCTTCTTCCCGGAGCTTTCGAAGGTGTACGCCCTACAAGGAGCGGACATCATTGCCTGCATATCCGGTTCCCCGTCATCCAGCCGTCCGATGTTCGAGGCTGTGTTGCCGGCCAGAGCGATCGAGAACACCGTCTTCGTGCTGTACTGCAATCTAGTGGGCACAGAGCTCAACATGGTCTACCACGGAGGTAGCTTCGTCATCGGTCCGAGAGGGGATCAGAAGGCGATGGGGAAGTATTACGAAGAAGATCTGATCGAGTGCAATATCGACCTGGGAGAACTTCCTGCTTCCAGGGAGGCTAGACCGACCATCCGCGATACGCGTTTTGACGTTCTCAGAGAGATCGAAGGATTTGGGCCTGAAGACCCGCTGGAATCATAGGAATATATTTATATCCAGTATGAATTCGCAAGTCCCCGCTCTTCTATGAGCCGATGAGTGATGAAGTTCGGAAGAACTGAAGGAGGTGCAACATGGCTAAACCTATGTATGTCAGATTCGAAATGCCAGAAGATCTGATAGATAAAACGTACCAGATAGTGGAGTTGGCCCGAGATTCTGGAAAGGTCAGAAAAGGAACGAACGAAGTGACCAAGATCGTGGAAAGGGGAGAAGCCGTTTTCGTCGTTATGGCTGAGGACGTCGACCCCCAAGAGATACTTGCGCATATGCCCCTTCTCTGCGAGGAGAAGGGAATACCCTACGCCTACGTTCCCAGCAAGCAGGAGCTCGGAGTGGCTTCGGGACTGGGGAAGGCCACAGCGTCGGTCTCCATCACGGATCTAGGAAAGGCCAAGCCCATGCTGGGCGATGTTGTGAAACAGCTGAAGGGTCTGACGAAGTGAGATAGATGGTCAGGGAAAGCATACCGGCCGAGGTGGTCGAGATCATCGGAAGAACAGGGATGACCGGCGAGGCCATGCAGGTGAAGGTCAGGGTTTTGGATGGCAGAGACAAGGGGAGAATCATCACCCGGAACGTCAAGGGCGCTGTCCAATTGGGCGACGTTCTCATGCTTCGGGAGACCTCGAGAGAGGCGAGAAAGCTCTCCATCAGGTAGGTATCAGATATGGTGGAAAGACGTACTTGCTCCTTTTGCGGGAATGACATAGAGCCCGGTACCGGGAAGATGTTCATCAAGAAGGATGGGACAGTGTTCTACTTCTGCCAGAACAAATGTCAAAAGAACCTTCTGAAACTTGGACGGGTCCCGCACAGGACCAGATGGACGACCAGATACGGCGAGATGAAAGCGGTCCGGCTGGCTCCAGAAAGAAAAGAGAAGGCCGAGAAAAAGAAGAAGGTCACGAAGAAGGTCCGGGCAAAGAAACCTGCGAAGCCCAAGAAGAAGAAAGAACCGGAGCCCGAGAAGGAGGCGTGATGTCATGACCAAAGAGAGAACGTTCTCGCTGATCAAACCGGACGGGGTCCAGAGGGGATTCATCGGCGACATCGTTTCCAGGTTCGAAAGGAAAGGGCTGAAGATAGTGGCCATGAAGATGGTGGTCGTCAGCGAGGACCTGGCGAAGTCGTACTATTCGGAGCACATTGGCAAACCTTTCTTTGAACCGTTGACAAGATACATCACCTCCGGTCCGTCGGTCGCGATGGTCCTGGAGGGTGACCAGGCGGTCAAGGTCGCAAGGAAGATGATGGGAGCCACGAACCCCATAGATGCCGATCAAGGTACGATACGCGGCGACTTCGGACTGCATGTCGGCAAGAACATAATCCACGGTTCTGATTCTTTGACCTCGGCCGAACGGGAGATCTCACAGTTCTTCACAGAGGAAGAAATCACCAACTACAAGAAGGTGGATGAGGACTGGCTGTACGGTGAGTGATCCAAAATACGATTATTCCATATTCTAGGTGGTGGGTCAGAATGATAAGACAACCCATAGTCAGCGTGCTCGGCCATGTTGATCATGGAAAGACGACTATTCTGGATGCCATTAGGGGAACTGCCGTTGTGTCGAGAGAGGCTGGAGCGATAACCCAGCACATAGGAGCGACCGAAGTCCCCTTGGAGACGATCATTGAGGCTTGTGAGCCTCTGACCGGAGGCGACGAGTTCAGGGTTCCAGGCCTTCTATTCATCGATACTCCGGGACATCATTCTTTTGTCACGCTGAGGGCTAGAGGTGGGGCACTGGCAGACATAGCCTTGCTGGTAGTGGATATCATTGAAGGGTTCATGCCCCAGACCCTGGAGTCAATAAGGATCCTGAAGAGGCACAAGACACCTTTCGTCATCGTCGCCAACAAGGTCGATCGGATACCAGGCTGGCGAAGGGTGAAGGACGTTGTTTTCGTGGAAGCGCTTGAGAAGCAGCCAGAATCGGCCAAGAAGAGGCTCGATGAGCTGATATACGACATGGTCGGGAAACTGTACGACCTAGGACTGCCGGGAGATCGTTACGATAGGGTGTCCGACTTCACCGCCAATGTTGGGATCGTTCCTGTGAGCGCCAAGTACAAACAGGGTATCCCGGACGTGCTGCTCATCCTGGTAGGTTTGGCCCAGAAGTATCTGGAGAAGGGTCTTGAGACCGAAGAGGGACCCGGAGAGGGTACCATACTCGAGGTCAAGGAGGAGAAGGGGCTGGGACCGACAGCGGATGTGATCATCTACAAAGGTACGTTGGAGAAGGGTGATACAATCATCCTAGGCAGCAGGGGGGAGCCCATAGAGACCAGAGTGAGGGCTCTGCTCAAGCCAAAACCCCTGGACGAGATACGGGACCCGGAGGACAAGTTCCTTTCAGTCGACAGTGTGAGTGCGGCCGCGGGTATCAAGATCACTGCAGCGAATATCGAGAACGCGGTTGCTGGTGCTCCCTTGATAGTCGCACACAAGGACATTGAGGAGGTCAAGAAGCGAGTTCGTGATGAGACCTCCATCGAGCTCGCGACCGAGGAGGACGGTCTGATAATAAAGGCGGATGCAATAGGTTCCCTGGAAGCGCTCGCGTACGAACTGAGAGCGGCCGAGATACCATTGAAGTCCGGAAGGGTCGGCGATGTTTCCAGAAGAGACGTAATCGACGCCGCCACGATCAAGGACCCGCTCAAGAGAACAATACTGGCTTTCAATGTGGATGTGCTTCCAGACGCCAAGGAAGAGATAATGAAATCGGGGGCTCATGTCATCCAGAACAGGGTGGTGTACAAGCTTCTCGACGACTATTCTGCCTGGATGGACGAGAAGAAGAGAGAACTGGAAGCAGAGAAGAGGATGAAGATCAACTATCCCGGCAAAGTGCTGCTTCTGCCAGACTGCTGCTTCAGGGTCTCCAAGCCGGCCATCTTCGGCGTCAGGGTCCTCGCTGGGAGAATCCGCCCCAAACAACAGCTCCTCAGGGAGGACGGGAAGATCCTGGGCAAGATCAGGAGCGTGCAGGAAGAACAGAAGAGCCTGAAGGAAGCGAGAGCGGGAGCGGAGGTCGCTATATCTGTAGCGGGCGTCACATTCGGAAGGCAGATGAATGTTGGTGACGTTCTGTATGTTGACCTGCCGGAATCCCATGCAAAGGCACTGGAGAAGGTGGAGCTGACCGCTGATGAGATCGAAGTGCTTGAGAAGGTCAAGGAGATCAAGCGAATGGAACATCCGTTCTGGGGGATGTGATTGAGCGAAAACGAGTTGACGTGCAAGGACTGTAACAAGTGGTACGGAGCCGAGAATGACGAGTTTGGCCCTTGCATGGTAAAACACATGAGAGGGGACAAGAAGTACCTAACTCACGGCAGCCATATCTGCGACGAGGAAGAGGGCAGGATCGGAGGTTGATCCCATTGGACATCGGAGAGATGACTCCTGAGGACATTCCTTTCGCTGTTAGGATCACGGACAAGGAGGGTTGGGGCTATGTGGAGGAGGACTTCGTCAAGATCCTCGAAATGGAGCCGAGGGGGTGCTTTGTCGCACATGCTCGGGATGAGAAGGTTGGCATGCTCACAACCATCAACTACGGCAGGACGGCATGGATAGGGAATGTGGTGGTCAAATCTGAACGTCGAAATCAGAACATAGGTTCGGAACTGATCTCGCACGCCGTGGACTATCTCCGAAGCGAATCGGTCGAATCGATCGGGCTTTACTCGTACCTGGATGCCATTTCATTCTATGAGGCGATCGGGTTCGAGCAGAGCTTCAGAGTGGGCAGGTTCTCCGGATCAGGCCGGAAGTCAGCTGGAAGTGGAACGAGGAAGTTCGTGATGGAAGCACTGCCGGCAATGGTGTCGCTTGACCAGAAGTACTTCCCAGGAGATAGGACGAGACTTCTGAGCATGATCGCGAAGAACGACCCGGGCCTGATGTTCTGGGCTGGAAACGGGGAGGTCCGGGGCTACATCGGTGGATTCTGTTCACAAAAAGCGTGCGAAATCGGCCCATGGGTCTGCGACCCCGAGAGCCCTGACCTTGCAGAGTCGCTTCTGCTGGACTGTTTCTCAGCGCTGGGAGACAAGGAGAAATCCTTGGCTGTTCCCATGGAGAATGGAACTGCGGTTGAAATGGTCAATAAGAACGGCCTCACCAAGGAATTCGAGGTTGTCGCCATGTTCTTCGAAACTGACAATAGCTTCATGGACCAGGATGGCATCTTTGGAGTGGGCTCGCTGGAAATGGGTTAGCATCGTTCGGGAGTCTGGCCAAAGGCGAGATAGATTCTCAAAAATGATATCTTCAGACCAAGTTTTATTATAGCCAAGGCGGTGAGAAACGTGGGACGAGATAACATGGTCGCTACCAAAAGGATCAAGACCTACATCAGAGGATTGGATGAACACCTTCAGGGCGGCATTCCCCAAAGTCACACTGTTTTGATTGCTGGCAAGCCAGGGACTATGAAGAGTTCGGTTGCCTACAATATTCTGTACCACAACGCCAAGAATGAGGACAGGAGCGGGGTCTACGTGACGCTGGAGCAGTCCAGGGAGTCCGTCTTGGACAGCATGGCGGGGCTTGGTATGCCGGTGAACGGCCTGGATGACAAATTGAGCGTTCTCGACCTGGCAATGATCAGGAAGAAGCTCAAGGATCTTAGCGACCAGTCCTGGATGGAAGTCTTCAAGATGTACGTCAACAACCTCAAAGGGAGCATGGACACTGGCATATTGGTGCTTGATTCCCTCCCAGTCCTAGAGGTCATGGCCAAGTTCGAGGATCCCAGAGACGATCTGTTCAGGTTCTTCGAGTGGCTGAGGGATCTCAACATCACAGCGTTCCTGATAGCCGAGATGGACCAGGACAAGATGAAGTTCTGCGAGCACGGTGAGGATTTCCTTTCCGATGGCATAATGCATCTGGACCTCAGAAGGGACGACAGGGTAGTCAACCTGTTCCTGAGCATTGTGAAGATGAGGAAGACCAAGCACAAGAGAGGTTACTTCCCACTGATTTTCGACGAAGGCGGCTTCGAAGTAGTTACCCACTAGAATATCCTGGGTCCTATCAGTTGCCACAGTATCAACGCTAGAATGAAGAAGGAGAGGAAGTAAGATACCTTCTTGACGACGGCCTCTCTGCGTTCCGCATTCAAATTGGGCCGCGTCTTCTCCAGAAAAGCGTCAAACCCATCCCTGAACACATACCCTCCATCCAATGGAACTGCCGGAAGAGCATTCGTCAGCCCCAGCATGAGATTAAGCCAGAAGACCCAATAGAACGAGTTGGCCAATATCCAGAAAAGGGGCTCGGGAGCGCCGGCAAAGGCACCCGAAGGCTCGTAGAAGCTCGTGTATGGCTCATCGATGGGTGATAGACCGCGCAACGGAAGGCTGATGTAGATTATCATAGAGTACATCGTTGAATCTATCGATTCAGGATAGATTGTTGGCGTGTAGACCTGCTTCCCAGTCCCGGTGTAGACGGAGTATATCCCCAAGAAGCCGATCGATTGGCTGTCATTCCTGTCTGAGAGAACCACATCTTCTCTGTAGACCCGCCCTTCGTCATAGATCGTTAATGTGACATTCTCCCCCGGTCTGGTATCCCCCATCAGATTGCCAAAGGCTGATACGCTGTCCAGGGGAGTCTCGCTGTTGTTGTGATATATTGAGGTTATGATCATGCCGGGCTCCAGACTCGAGCTCAATGCTGGGCTATCTTCAACGAGTCCAATCACGCCGTTGCCCACGGCCACTGGTTCGGCATTTCCTATGAAGACCGAGGTGAAGACCAATGAGCATATCAGGGCGACAATCAGGTTGGATGTGGGTCCGGAAGCGAACATCCTGCTGCGTTTCCTTCTCTTCATGACCTGCAACTCTTCCTCATCTGGCTCAACGAAAGCGCCCATGGGAACGATGAGGAACACAAGTCCGAGGGAGAGGATCTTGGACTTCGCCACCCTGGTGAGGATCCCGTGAGTGAACTCATGTACCACCAAAGCTATGACCAGGGCCAGGATGCCGTACCAGATCGGTATTATCGGGTTCAGCCCAGGTATCCCCAATATCATCTGAGGCGTTGGGACCCTGTCCTTGGGGATGTTCATCACCAAGAAGGCAACCCAGATCAGGATGACCAGGAAAGTGAACATCACAACGAAGGTGATCGCAACCGAGAAATCCCCGTAGACCTTCCAGAACCTCTTGGGCCTGGCCAGCCAGTCAATGAACCTCCTGCCCTTCTCGGTCCTCCACAGGAGGAAAGGCCCCTGGAAAGCGAACGGTGTGCCCTCCAGCCACTTCTTCTTGTAGATTACATAGACCGCGATGATCCACAGACTGATTGCCAAGAAGAACAGGAAATACCCATTCAGAAGTATCGATTCCATTCTGCCCTAAGTAAAATCTCAGTGTATATAAACAATTACTCTTTAATCCCGGCTCCATACCTCTTCGGATATGCTACTGTACAGGAGCTGATGGTCTATCTCTACATCCCCAACTTCCTCGTGCGCCAACCGCTTGATGAACTCTGTGCGGAGCACCCAGTAGTGGATCCGCCACAGCTTTCCACGTTTTATGTGAATCTCTTCCTGCCGGGTTGTGAGCAACCCCTCTTCCTCAAGCATGTAGAAGACATCCCTGTCATCCACGTCCAGACGATTGTCTATGACCTCTTCTGTGAAACCGAAGAAAGATATGATATACTCGGCCAGGGCCACAACCTCCTTCTCTGGCATCCCCTTCTTCCCAAGGGTCCTCCTGAGGGCCTCTGTCAATTCATCCAAGCTCACTACCGGCAAAGCATCTCCGGAAGTTACAACCTTGGGCTTTTAGATTATAAGTTTCGACCTAATTACCAATTGTTATTACCAACTTTGAGTATTCAGCCATATGTTCTCGATGCTTTACACGACGACCGGTTCCGAGGGCGAAGCTGAGAAGATATCCAACAAGCTGCTGGAGAGGAGACTGGTGGCGTGCGCCAACATATTCCCGATCCGTTCGATGTACTGGTGGAAGGGTGAAATAGAGAAGGAGCAGGAGTTCGCCATCATCTTCAAGACAAGGACCGAACTGCTCGAGGAGGCGATGGCCACAATAAAGGACCTGCACAGCTACGAAGTCCCCTGCCTAATGTGCTATGAGTACGCTCAAGGAGACCGAGATTATCTGGATTGGATCTCAGAAGAGACAAAAAGGAACTAGACCCAGCTAACGTCTGACGACCATCCCAGCGTAGCCCACGACCTCCCTCATAGGCTGAACGTCACCAGATGTGGCGTATTTCAGGAGCTCCGACTTCTGACCCTGGGCGGCAACCAGCATAGCGATCACGGGTCCGTAGCCACACATCGAGATGTTCTCTTTTTTTACGACCTTGAACAAACCCTTGGCGTCCATCTTCAGAATCTGGTCGATTGCGAGCTTGTCCACCCTTTCCGCCATGTCCTGTGGTATGTAATGCGAGAAATCAGTGGAGGCCAGAACAACAACATCCCTTCCTTCGATCGCCTTCCCGACGATCTCTCCCACCTCCCTGGCGGTCTTGAAGTCCTGAAGTCCCATGCTGATCGGTACTATCTTGACATTTGGAGACAGATACTGTATGAAGGGCAGCTGAACCTCTAATGAATGTTCGCCGCGGTGGGCAAGTATGTCTTCCGAGATGATGCCTTGCACTACCTTCCCAGCCAGTTCCTTGTCCACGGGAACGACGCCCATGGGCATGGAGAAGTCCTCTGCGGTGACCGCGACCATTGCGCCCATCCCGGTATGGTTGGGGCCGATTATCACAAAGGTCTCAGGGAATCCATCGGAAGCAAGAGCGTTGAAAACATGGGCAGCGACCGGGCCAGAGTACACGAAACCGGCATGCGGGCAGACTGCTCCTATTATGGACCTCGGACCGTCCTTCAGTTCAGGGACTTCACCAGGTCCGATCGGACTCCTGAAACATCTCTCGACCTGCCTCCTGAGTTCCTCCGGATTATCGGAATAGAACTGACCAGCGACTGTGGCATATCTCATCCAAACACCTACAAAGAGGCTTCGAAGTCCTCCAGGGTCAGAGTGAAATCCTCGTCGCTACCTACCTCACCCCTCGCCTTCAGGACCTCTCTTGTGAGCAACCAGTAGACCGTGGCAAGAGCTCTCCTGCCTTTGTTGTTGGTCGGAATGATCAGGTCGACATTTCGGGTCTCGTTGTTAGCGTCACAAAGGCCGATAACTGGTATCCTGAGTTTCATGGCCTCGCGAAGTGCCTGCTGGTCTGCAGCAGGATCAGTGACAAGTAGGATATCGGGCTCAACGTACTCTGGAAGATTGGGATTGGTCAGTGTCCCTGGAACGAACCTCCCGGCAAAGATGTTTGCGCCAATGGTCCTGGCAAACAGCTTTGACGGTTTCTGACCGTATTGTCTGGCAGCAACAACCAGTATCCTGTTCGGATCCACCTTGGCGAGGAACTTGGCCGCCATCTTGATCCTCCTGTCGGTCTTCTTGATATCCAAAACGTAAAGGCCGTCCGTCCTGACCTTGTATATGAACTCCTTCATATCGGCGCTCTTCTGCTGAGTACCTATGTGAACGCCAGAAGTGAGATAGACGTCCTCCTGGACCAGCAGTCCTTCCTCTTCGTTCTTCTCATCTGCTTCCATCAGTTACCACCAGATTCTGTAATCTCCTCAATCCGTATCAGCTCATTAAGTTTTGCTGTCCTTTCACCGCCAACAGCTCCAGTTTTGATGGCCAGACAGCCGAATGCGACGCTCAGATGTGCGATCGAATCGTCGTTGGTCTCACCAGACCTGTGGGACATCACCATCTGATATCCATTCTCCCTGGCATATTCAACGGTCTCCACCATATCGGTGACCGTTCCTATTTGATTGGGCTTCAGCAGAATGGCGTTGGCCGCTTTCATGTGAACACCCTTCTCCAGCCTCTGGATATTGGTCACGAAAAGATCATCACCCACTATCAGGCATCTGTCCCCCACCGCTTCGGTCAGCCTGGCGAAGCTTTCGAAATCCTCTTCGTGGAAAGGGTCCTCGACGCTGAACAGATCAAACTCCTCGACAAGGTCTGCGACGAAATCCACCTGGCTATCAGTCGAAATCTCGCCCTCGCGATACTTGTACATCCCGTTCTTGTAGATCTCGCTTGCCGCCATATCAAGGCAGGGTCTGCAGTCGAACCCGACAGATTCAGAGATCTCACTACAGGCCTCTGATAATATGTCAAGGGCCTCCTCGTTGGTGATGCCCGCGAGCCATGCCCCTTCGTCGCCTTTGCCGATGGCTTGGTTGGGCAAAACCTCAATGAGCTTTTCCTTGACCCTCTTGTGTACGACCGCATTGGCAAAGACAGAATCCTGAAAGGTCGGACCCTGTGCGATGGAAAGGAATTCCTGGATGTCGGTTCCTCCAACGCCATGAGCTCCTCCACCAATCATATTGCCCATGGGCCTGGGTAGTGATTCCGAAGACGGTCCGCTCAGGTATGAATAGAATGGCATCTTGCTCACTTCCGCAGCGGCTTTCGCCAACGCAAGTGAGGTTGCCACGGCAACGCTCCCACCGATGCGGGAGAAGTTATCGGTACCATCAATCTCATGCAACCAGCCGTCGAACGAGGCTTGGTCCGTTCCGTCCATCCCGATCATTTTGGGAACGATCTCCTCCCGGAATAGCTCAATAGATGCGTCAATGCCATCCTCGGGAAAAGCCGCCACCTCATGAACGCCGGTACTGGCACCGCTTGGAGCTGCGGCTGTTCCAGAACCGCCCTCGAGAAAAACGTCCACCTCGACCGTTGGGTTGCCCCTGCTGTCCAGTATCTTCCGAATCCTTGCAGAAACCACCCCGGCTATCTCATCCCCTCCGAACCGTTATGGGTATGACATCCTTCTCGTACTCGGCACATGCCACATCCAAGGGCTCGACCGAGGGATCGGGAGATGTGATCAGAATCGGAGCGCCCAGGCTTATCTGGAGGGATCTTGCACCGATTATCCTGGCAACTTCGTAACGGGTGTATTTAGTCATGGCAAACCGTCGCATACAGCAGATTCGGATTTAAAGGTTTTGTTGAATCTGGCCCTAATATTCCGTTTTATGGGCACTGAGAGAGATATCTTAATATGGAAAGAGTCGATTTCATTTCGGTGATTTGATGGTTGAGGCGTATTGTGTAAAGTGCAGGGCGAAAAGGGAAATGAAGGATCCCCAGAAAATAACAATGAAGAACGGCAAGCCCGCCACGAAGGGAACCTGCCCTAAGTGTGGCACCAAGATGTTCAGGATAGGTGGATAATCCCCGCTCTGCTTTTTCATTAACCGCAATGTCCAGCCCAGTTGAACCCATCTATCTATTGAGGTTTATCACCCAGGTTTAGTCCAGAGGAGAGGAGTATTTTGAAGGTACCAGACATCAAATCGATCCCCCCGGGAGAGAAGGGGAGGCAAGTTGTCCAGAGAGACAAGAAAGCGATCGCGACGTCCACCAAGACCTGTGAACTGGTCGCCGAAAGGGCAAGGGGAAGCCTGGTCTGGGACGTGGACGGGAACATCTACATCGATTTCACCAGCGGAATCGGAGTGGTGAACACTGGCCATTGCCATCCGACAGTTGTCAAGGCTGTCGGAGACCAACTCAATAAGCTAATGCACTTTGCTGGAACGGATTTCTACTACGACATACAGGTGACCTTGGCCGAAAGGCTGTCCAAGATCACACCAGGAGATTTCGACAAGAAGGTGTTCTACACCAACAGCGGGACCGAATCGGTTGAGGCTGCCATAAAAGTGGCAAAATGGTCCAGTGAGAGGAGCAGGTTCATCGCCTTCACCGGGGCATTCCACGGACGGACGATGGGTTCTCTGGCGTTGACAGCGTCAAAGACGACCCATCAGGAGAGATTCTTCTCCACCATGCCCGGTGTTGACCACGTTCCCTACGCTTACTGTTACAGGTGCCCTTACAAGCTGGAGTACCCAGGATGTGGCGTTTATTGCGCGGATGCGATCCAAGAGCAGTATCTGGACAAATTCATCCCGTCCAGCGACGTCGCCGCCCTGTTCTATGAGTCAATCCAGGGAGAAGGAGGATATATCGTTCCTCCCCCGGAGTTCGCCAAGAAGATCTCTGAAATATGCAAGCGGAACGGAATCCTGCTGGTCGACGATGAAGTCCAAGCAGGGTTCGGAAGGACCGGGAAGATGTTCGGTATAGACCACTTCGGAGTTGTGCCCGACATGATCTGCATCGCAAAGGGGATGGGTTCCGGTGTCCCTGTCGGCGCGATCGTTTTCGATGCCAAACTTGATTTCGGTGTCCAGGGAGCCCACTCAAACACGTACGGTGGGAACTTGCTGGCATGCGCAGCGGTTGGCGCGACGCTGGATGTCATTGAGAGCGAGAATCTCTTGAGTAGGGCCCAGAAGCTTGGCGATCACTTGCGGAAGAGACTTGACGAGATGAAGGAAAGCAACCCGATTATGGGGGACAACAGAGGATATGGCCTGATGCAGGCGACCGAGTTCATAAAGGGAGATGGTTCCAAGACCCCAGCTCCGAAGGTCGCCGGATTCATAGTCCAGGAATCGTTCAAGAATGGATTGGTCCTCCTGCCCTGTGGCGTATCGGCGGTTCGTTTCATTCCTCCACTCACCATCGAAGAGGAGAACCTCGACGCGGGTCTGGATGTGCTCCAAGAAGTGATCGAGAGAGCTGGAAAGATCAGCTAGGTTCGAGTTCGCTCTTCATCCGTTTCAATGGTCTGCTCAGATGACGCCTCGCGGAGACCGGCGGTTCGTAGAATCCTGGGGACAACGTTCTATCTGCTTTGACCGTTTCTGCGTCCCCTTCTTCTGACTGGGTGTGACATCCTCTGCACCTGTATCCGGCGTTGGTTCCGACGGACTTCATTCGCTTTCCACATTCAGGGCACTTAGGATTGCCTATCTTCTCATCGACCTCCACCACAGAACGGATCTGAAGTTTCTCGACATTGATTGTCTTTGGATCCTCTCTGATGCTGCCGTACACCGTTATCCTGTCCCCCACTCGAAGACCTTTCACGATGGTCCTGAACCCTTTCGAAGGTTCATACGCAGTGCAGTCGATCTCATCACCGTCAGAAATCCTGAACACCAGATGACCGCCCTGGATCATCCTGGGCCCAGCAACGACCTCCGCATCGGCGATGACAGACTCATACGCCCCAATGCTTCCAATGGTCCTCCGCACCAGATGCTCGTCCGTTCCCTGGTTCGTCAGAAATAGGGTCCATCTCTGAATCTCTTCTCCCTTGATCATGGACATGGCAGGAAGCAGGTCTTCGAGTGAATCCCCCCTGATTCCGAATAGCACTGGACACGGGGAGTTGGGAGCGATTGCCATGTGGCCCTCCTCATAGTCGTAATTGTTGAACGTGGATGGTAACTTCTTGTCCATTGCTATGACCGAGTCCTTCACCAATTCCCTTGGAGCGCCCCACTTGTCCCTCTTCCGGTATGCGGTGATCTCATAAGTGAAATCCTTGGGTTTCCAGGAGACGGCTGAGGTCGCACCAATCAGCCCCCTACCGTTCTTGTACATTCGATGCACGCCAATGTGGGCGACCATGTCCTTGACCTCCTCCAACCTCACTATCCCCCTGACAGCTTTCCAGTAGAGCGACGAGGGAGGGTCCTTGTCGAGAATGACAAAAGCTGGATTGGTATTCTCATCATCCAGTCGATAATGAGACTCAACGACCTTAGCGACACGGTCCTCGATCTCTCTTGACGAAAGGTCTCCCTTGTCCTCATCGTAGGAGGAATAGGACTTCTCACCGATCTGACAAACAGGAATGCCCTTTCCAACTCCTTCACCGAAGCGCAGGCATATGGCACCGTTGCCCCGGGTCTTCCAGGGGATGTTAGGGTTCAATCTGACCAACCGGGGTAGGCCTATGAGATCGTACTCCTCAAGTTCCTGGATCAATTCTGAGGCCAGAAAGGTGGTGCACATGCCCGTTCGAGAGTCGGTGTCATCGATCCCTATCGCAATCGTCATATCCGACAGCCAGATAGAACGGGATATTTAATACTATTCTGGAAAAAAGGAAGAGGGTGGGGTAGGGTAAAGACACCCTACTAGTACTCGTCCCTGGAGATTGCCACCAGTATCAAGCCGATGAGGCCCAGCAACGTGGGAATCGTCAGTATGCCCGCAAGCAAACCGACTCCCCAGGCCTTCCTCATCATGCTCAAAACTCCACCAAGCAGCGAGATTATCCCCAGCAACAGGGCGATTATCCCACAGATCATGAGGATATCGCTGACGAATCCTTCAACTCCTGGGATCCCAACGACTAGGTCTCCGGCTGTGACATAAATCGCGCCAATGAAGAGATACGCAAGTGACCCCAGCAGAATAAGAAGACCCCCGATCACGGGTTTGATGGTCTTCTGCGGAACTGGCGGTCCTGGCGGATATCCATACGGCGGTGGGGCCCCCTGCGGGGGTGGCCCTCCCATCGGTGGTGCTCCTGGCGGTGGTGCTCCTGGCGGTGGTCCTCCACTAGCAGTCATCCCTTATCACCGCGCCTATATTCAGGGATTTGTATATAAATATTCCTATGATAAAGTGGCTCCCCTATTTTTCCCACAAAACCACCGACCCACGACGGTGTTCTATTTCGTCGATTCGCGGTCAACTTAAGGGAAAATTCTTTATTCTCAATCCGACCTTATGGTCAACGAGAAGATGACTATAAAGCACTTTGAACTGACGGCCGTGGACGGCAAGAGGTTCTCCAAGATGGGGGAGAAACCTAGGAACATCCGGATCGACCACAACAGCACCGTTACCCTAATAGTCGAGAGGAACGACCGCGAGGCCAACGTTGACTTCAGATTCACTGCAACTTACAGCGGTCTCGGCGTGATCAAGATAGAGGGTAGCATGGTCTACGAGGGAGATGCACCAGCCTTGGCCAAGCAATGGTCAACCGAGGGGAAGATGCCGGACAACGTTGCCAGCGAGATACACACAATGATAATGAACAACTGCATTCCGGAGGCCGTGATGATCGCAAGGGACGTCAGACTTCCACCACCCATACCCATGCCCAAGGTGAATATCAAGGGCAAAGCATCAGCAACCCCATCCTCGGGCATCGAGGTTGCATAGACGGTCCGTGTGGTTTTACTGGAGAATATTCGATATTGATAAAGACAGCAGCACTACCTGATGTGATCCAACGAGAACGAACCGATGCTGACACCGTGCTTGCTGTAGGTGTACTTGATCCACGCGCGGGACTGGACATCGCAAACACCCTGTATGGATAGATAAGATTTCAATTGCTCGACCTTGAGGTCGATCATCCCGTCCATCATTGACCCCATCATCTGGATCTCCTGGTCCTGGTGCATGCCCTTCTCGACCATGTAGAGCGAGACCGCCTTGTCCCTCTTCCTCCTGCCAGCGAACGACTGCAGGAACTTGAACGCGGTCTGCACGTCCAGATATGCGACGAGAGTTGACACCGACCGGAAGGCCAGTCTGTAGTACTCGTGGTTTTTCTTGAACTCCTTGGCGAGCTTGTTCACAGTTTTCATAATCCCTTGGTGGTCTGTGGGGTCTTCCACGTACGTGACGTACTGGTCATCCTCTTCAGCATCCATGCTCTTGGAATACGCGTCGACATAGTGAACCAGGCCCAGCTTCTCGTACTCCTCATAACCGGAAACAACGAACCTCATCTCTTCCCTGATCTCATTTGGTGTCTTCTCTGTAAGAACCCAAATTGCAGGTATCCCCTTCTTGAGGCCTTCAGCCATGAACGCATTAACGATGACCTCTTTTCCAACGTAAGCCGGACCGTAGATCTGCACATTGGAGTCGAAGGGCACACCGCCAAGAAGCAGGTCGTCCAGTCTTGGTATTCCCGTCTTGACCTTATCCTGCTGCAGCTCCAGGGCCCTCTCTTCTTCTCTGGCCTCTATTTCCTCTTCGATTAGTCCCTGTTCTCTGAGCCTGAGTTCCTCCATCTTCGCCTTGAGGTACTTCTCCTTGGCCCTGACCTCGTCCTCCTTCCTCTGGATCTCGGTCTTCAGAGATTCCAGCCTGTCCTTCATATCCTGCTCTTTCACGCCGAAACCTTGCTTCTTGGCCGTTTCCATCTTCCTCTTCTCTTGTATGAGGAGCTTTTCCCTGTAGAGCAGGTCTTCCTCTCGTCTGAGCATCTCTTCTTCTTTGTATCCCAGAGGTTCTTTCAGTTTGGTAAGCTCATCCTCCTTGAAGCCGAGCTCTTCTTTCAGGCGATGGATCTCATCCTCCCTGATGATTATGCTCTTCTCCTTTGACTGGAGTTCCTTTTCCTTGGCGAGGAGTTCCGACTCGATCTCGGGAGCGTCCATCTGCCTCAATCTGGCGCTATCTTCCCGCTGCTTCTCCTCGATCTTGTGCTTCTGGATCTCCTCTTCCAATATGATTATCTTCTTCTTGAGCCCGTCCTCGGCCTTCAGGAACTCGTTCTCTTTCTGACGTAGCTCCTCTGCCATCCTAGACTGGAGCTGTTCCTCCGAGAACTCTCCACCACCTCCAACGGTGATATCGCCACTCTTCAAGGCTTGCTCGAGGGCATCTAGCTCATCCTCTTTGGCCTTGACCTCGGCTGCTTTCTCCACCAGAGCGAGCTCTTTCCGCTTGATCTCCTGTATGTCTGGAGGCGCTTCGTCTATCTTCTTCTCCATTTCAGCTGTAAGTGTTTCGACATGATCCTTTGTGGCTTGAAGTGCAGCTTCGAGTTTCTTGCTCCGAAGATCGGCTTCGGCCAGCTTCTTCTTTACGAGCCCTCCACCCCCACCTTTCAACAACTGTGATTTGAGGTACTTGACGACGGCCGAAGTACCCTTCTTGATGTGTTCAATGTCTTCCTCAAGATCCTTTCGTCTCTTGATCTCTGTCTGCAGGTCCCTGCTGATCTCAGCGGATTCCTCGATGAGCCTCATTGGGTCGAAATCGCCGGTCTGGATGTTCTCCAGCTCTTTCGCGATCGTCTCCTTCAACTTCTGGGTCTCTATCCGAGTCTTCTCAAAATCAGTCTCAGCCTTCTTCAGTTCGTCTTCGCGAGCAGAGAGCTGGCTCTCCATCTCCAAAAGCTCTTCGGACGGAGGAGCATCTAAGCCTCCTGCGGGTGCTTCGTCGCCTTCATCGCCCAGCCATTCGCCCAGAGCATCCTCTTCGCCAGTCAACCACTTCTTGAGAGCGTTCATGGTCGGATCGTCACCGCCAGCAGGAGCCGCAGCAGTTCCGCCACCCTTCTTGGCAGTCAGATTGCCACCCAGCCAGACAGTTAGACCGTTGTCTTCGGATTCACCAGTCAACCATTTCTTCAGAGCATCGTCGGGTTTCTTCTTAGGTTTGGCCTTGCCTCCAGCGCCAGATGCATTTTCCTGAATGGCGCGGGCAGTCTTCTCATCGATACCTTCGAGTGCCTTCAGGTCCTCCACCGACGCCTTCTTCAAATCATCCAGGGTCTTGAATCCCGCATCACTCAAAACCTTCGCAGTGGCCATGCTCAAGTTAATAGCTTTCAGAAGTCCCTCGATGCTCCCAGCCTCCGAGCCCGCAACTTCCGCCTTTGCGGTTCCAGGGCTGCCGGGATTTCCCTTACCTGGGTTGTCCTTACCGGGATTACCTGGTTTCTCCTTACCTGGGTTTCCAGGGTTGCCCTTCCCGGGATTATCACCCGAACCTGATACAGGGTCGCATTGAGGACACACCCCTGACGCGTCCAGCGGACCCCCACAATTCGGGCATTCACCGCTAGGCGCTTCGTCAGGATTGTCATCCTTTTCCTGGCCTTTTTCTTTAGCGACCAAACTCAAGCACCTCTAGAATAGTGCCAATCCAGTAACGAACCACGTCTGACTATGTATATCTACGTGAACTATAAATAAGTTTCACAGTGAGTTCAAAATGGTCAGGAAGAAAGATATTAATATCCCATTGAAGATGTTTATGGGAATCCAACTGGATTCATGGCTATTTAAGTGAGACTTGCTGAGGGAAGGGTCGGAAACCAATGAAGAAGAAAGTTCTATACAAGATAGACAAGCTTGACAATTCCGTGACCCTGAAGGATGTTTTGGAGAAGATCGAGGAACTACAACAGAAGAACCCCGACCTGGATGTGTTCTTTGATGGGGACGAGTATGCGGTCTGCAGCAGGCCCAAGAGGAAAACCGCCAATCAGTGATTCTGTTTCAGGCTCATCTGCTCATTGTCGTGACTGTAAATGGGATAGCCGCCGATTCCTCGGAGCTTATCGATGGATTCCAACGCCTGGACCGAGTTGTGCAGGACACCGACAATGTTCCTCTGCTCGTAGTTCTCCCTGAGAGGGCACACGTCCCCGCAGTAGACGTACTTCTGTATCCCATTCACAACCACAGATTGATGTCCAGGAGTGTGGCCAGGGGTAGGGATCACCCAGACGTCCTTCACGATCTCACTTTTGCCGGAAACAGGCTCGTACGTGATCGCCTTGAAGGTGTCCTCAAGATATGCCAGCTTCTGGAACCTGTCCGGATTGGCGGCATACGCGATTTCTTCTTCCTGGGCAATGAACCTGGCGCTCTTGAATAAGGCGTTGTTCCCTGTGTGGTCCAGATGCAGGTGGGTGGAGATTACCATCGAGATGTCGTCCACAGAGAAGTCGTTCTCTCTGAGGCTGGTGGCCAGATCCGGTGTCTTCTCGAGAGCGTAGAACTTCCTGACCTTCTCCGGAGGCTCCCCAAAGCCGGTGTCCACCAGGATGTATTCATCATCCGCGACTATGAGAAGTGGTTTCAAAGCGGCCTTGTACACCTTGCCATAGTACTTCGTCTTGCCATAGATCAGAAGACCAGTGTCGATATTGAAGTACCCGTCTGATAACAGCTTGACGTCTCTAACTGCCATAGAACATACTCCTAGTACTTCCGATAGTTGATGTCCTTCACCGGGATGGTCACCCCTTTGCCTTCAACCACGGAACCAATCACCTTGGCTTCCACCCTGCCCTTCAGGAAGTTCACCACTGAGTCCGCATCTTCCTTCGAAACCACCGCGGTGAACCCAAGGCCCATGTTGAATGTCTGGTACATCTCTCTGACATCTATCTTCCCCAGGCTCTGGATGTTCTCGAATATCGCCTGCGGTTCGAACGGGTCGTCTATTCTGAATTCAACATCAGAGCTCATCCTGGCGATGTTCCTGTAACCGCCGCCGGTAATGTTGGCCATTCCCTTGACATCGAACCCCTTTATGAGGTCCAAAACAGGTCGAACATAGATTGTGGAAGGCTCAAGAAGGGAGTCCCCCACCTTTTCGTGTCCGATCGGGAGCTCTGCATGGTTGGAGAAACCTGAGGAGTAGATCACCTTCCTGGCAAGTGTGAGGCCGTTCGAGTGGATCCCGCTGCTGCGGAAGCCGATTATGGAGTCGCCTGGTCGGACCCGTTCACCCGTGATCATCCTGTCCTTCTTGACGAAGCCCATGCATGTGCCAGCCAAATCGAAGTCCTTGACGATCTCGGGTACGGTTGAGAACTCTCCCCCAATGAGATTGACATTGGCCAGTTCGGCTCCCCGGTTGAGCCCAACGCCTATTTGCCTGACCACCTCGGTATCATACTTGCTGACTGCCAGGTAATCCACGAACGCCAAAGGTTCGGCCCCGACGCATATCATGTCATTGACATTCAGCGCGACGCAGTCGATGCCCACGGTGTCCCACTTCTTCATTGCATTTGCAACAATCAGCTTGGTACCCACACCATCAGTGCACAGAGAGAGAGCATGTTCCCCAAAATCCACCAGACCCGTGAAATGTCGTCCGATGTCCAAGACCTCGCCAAATCCCGTCCTCCGGTACTTGAGCTCTCCGACAATGGCATCGATGGACTCGATTTCCTTTCCTATGTCGACCCCGGCCTCAGAATATGTTTTGACCATGCGAACACGTACGAGACTGTAGGCAGAGAAAGGATTTAGATTTTCCCAAAAGTGCAGAGGCTGCGCTGAGAGTCAGGACCAGTGCCCGATAAAATGCTCACTATCGAATAACTTCAATGCTAGATTTCCTCTTGACCACTACATAGTCCAGTTCACGGCAGAGTATGTAGAGCAGTTCCCTCATGCTCATGCTGAACAGAGCTCTCACATTGTACTCAGTTATCTTAAGGGGGCGACGGACCTTCTTTATCTTGACGGCGGGTCTCCTGCCCGTTATCCAATCAAGGCGGTTCTCGAGATCGGTTATCTCGTCGCTCTCAATCATCCCTTATCGACTCCTCCTGCGTTTTTTTGTCCAATCATTATATCTTGTCGCCTGGCACCTTAATGTTTTCGGTGTCCAGCGGGTCTGGACGCTTAGAAGAGCGACCAAAACGGTTAATATCCGTGGCATTGATGATGGCCGGAATGACCAAAAGCTGGGTGAAGCAGAGGAAGAGGGACGGCTACTACAGGAAAGCTAAGGCCGAGGGCTTCAGGAGCAGAGCGGCGTACAAGCTCATTCAGATCAACGAGAGGTTCTCCATCGTCACGGAAGGGAATGTCGTGGTGGACCTCGGAGCAGCACCCGGTGGATGGTCCCAGGTTGCGTTGGAGTTAGTGGGACCCAAAGGCGTGGTGATTGCCGTGGACAGAAAGAGAATGGAACCTATCGAGGGTGTCAGATTGGTGAGGGGTGACCTGTCGAACCCTGCGACAATGGAAGCCGTTCTTGAAGAGATAGAGCGGAAAGTGGATGTGGTCTTATCGGACATGGCGCCAAGGCTGACCGGGAACAAGCACGTCGATCATGGGAAATCGATGTCCCTGGCCGAGGGCGCGCTGAAGTTCGCAAGCCAGACCCTGGGAAGAGGGGGATGTTTGGTCGTCAAAGTCTTCCAAGGGGACATGTTCCCTGAATATGCCGAAAGAACCTCCAAGCTGTTCGAGTTCAGTCAATCGCACTCACCAAAAGCCTCAACATCCAGCAGTCGCGAGACGTATCTAGTGGCAAAAGGATATTTGGGCTAAGCCCCAAGCGATCTGGCCCTGTTCAACGATTTCTCGGCCTCATCCCTCTTACCCAGCCGGACCAAAACCTCCCCGCGGTTCAACCAGGCCGCAATGTATTTGGGCTTGAGTTTGATGGCTTTGTCATGGCACTTCTTGGCCTCGGCGAACTTATCTAGTCTGGCAAGCGCCGCACCCTTGTTGTTCCATGCTATGGCGTACCGGGGCCTGATCTTCAGGGCCTTGTCGTAGCACGCAACCGCATCCTTGTACTTTCCGAGCTTGAAGTGCACATCACCCTTGTTGCACCAGGCAAACTCGTTCTTCTCGTTCATCTGGATGGCAATGTCCTCGCATCTGAGGGCTTCCTCGTACTCGTTCATCCTCTTGAACGCGACCCCTTTGCTGGACCATGCGGTGGAAGGCTTCGAGCCCATTCGAATTGCTCTGTTGTAGTATTCTATTGCATCAGAGTATCGACCTTCTTTCACCAGCCTGTCACCCTGGGCCATAGCCGAGGTACTTATCCTGAACAGCAACAGTCCCACGATCATACCAGCAATGGCCACCGCGCCGAACACTCCCAAGGAAACAACGCTGATCGCGACAGCAGAATACATGCCCATTCCAAAGAACACTGCAAGAAGGCCGACGATGGTCCCTATGACAACGAAATCGATCATCCTACCGCTCATGCCTCTGACCTTGGACACGTCGACCTCGGATACCTCTACGCCTGGAGGGGCTTCGAGTTCCTCCTCAGCGACCTCTCGAGGCGGCGGGGGAGGGAGCTCCTCATCGATCGCAGGTGCAGGAGTCCCGAACTCAACACCACAATTGGTGCAGACAGCCGCATCTGAGGAAAGCGTCGTGCCACACATCGGGCACTCGAATAGTTCCTCTTCGGCCCCTTCCTCCTCGACCAGAAGCGAATCCAAGAGCTCGTCAACGATCTCCTTCTCGATGTCGAGTCCGCCCTTGTCCTTTGGCGGAGCAGAAAGTTCTCCGATCTCTCCCAGGTCCTCGAGCAGCTTATCTATCTCTTCCTCTTCGATGCTATCATCAGTAGAGGGGACCAACTTGTTACCGCACTCGCCACAAACGGCAGTGCCCAGAGGATTTGGATATCCACATACGCTGCACCGGAGAGATTCGTCTTCGGCCAAGAATGCACCTGCGCTGAGAAGGATACTGATGAAATATAAAGTTATCGAAGTGGATACCGTGAATTGGACACGACCTCGACACAGCAAATCTTATAGTATGGTGGTCTTTTCAGAGGTCCATGATAACATATCTGTCTGTCACCTTCTCCAGCGAGGGTGCGAGACCGTCCGAGATCGTTAACAGACTCGTGGCGATTGGTTTCAAGCCCACCAAAGGCAACTTCGATTTCATATACGAATGGGATAAGAAGGCCAAGATCGAGGATGCGGTATGGCTTGCAGACAAGATACACGAAACACTGAAGGGCATGGATGTCCTGTATCACACCGAGACGCAGTAGCGGCTAGCCGAAGACCTTGCCTTTTGGCGCTTCTCCAGGTTGGCAGTGGGTCGGATCGCAGCCTCGGCTGACCTTTCCCAGGAAAGAATCAGGGAATCCAGCGAGTTTCATTATGGGCCTGAAGGCTTTTGTTCCGTGCTTCCACTTGTAGAACAAGAAGTATGAAAGAAATGCCACGACCGAGAAGATCGGTTGTTTGCCGGGATCCCAGACCTTGATATTCTCCTTCCAGCAATTGGCCATGATCTCCCACTCAAGTTCGGTCATGTACTCAAGCGAGATTCTCTTCTCATCGCGGAGCTTGGAGTCCTCAAGAGGGATGAAGAGCAGGGGAACATAGAACATCTTGCTGCCTTTGAGCTTGTCCAGGAGCTCGAGGCTTTGCAGTGTGTCGTCCTCGGTCTCCCCGGGCCAACCGGTGATGATAGTGCCCATGGGCTTCCACCCATTGTCATTGAAGACTCCGACGCCTTGTGTGACTACCTCATGCCAGTCCTTGACGTCATAAGGGAGAGCCTTCCCTCTCATGAACTTCTCCATCAGTCTGATGCTTCCAGTCTCTATGCCGAAAAGGGCCGTGATGAACGTTTCGGTATAGTTCCTGAAACCCTTGACGTATCTGGTCTTGGGCATAAGGATGGGTGTGAGCTCCTCGATCATCTTGGGGTCTTTCACGGCAGGTGCCAGAGACGTGTGAGAAAGGTGGATGTGCTCCACGCCTGGATAGTCTGCGATCGATTGGTAGAGTTTAACAACGGCTTCGCGATTGGGAACGAACTTGGGTCCGCATTCATAGATAAGCATGTCCTCGGTCGCTGTGAAGATGGAGCGTGCGCCTCCTCGGATGTTAGCTTCGACCTCCTTCATCACTGACGCAATCGGGATCGAATGCCTCGTTCTGTTGGTGGGTGAGCAGAACTGGCATCCCCTGCCGCATCCACGGGTTATCTCAACGACGCCGTAGCTGGCGGCTTTCCTGATAGATGGTATCTTCTCGAGGGGGACGCGGGTCCCGGAGACCTCTCTTGGGAGGTCGTTGCCGTTCATGGCATTCCTGAACAGGTCGACCACGACCATTTCGCTCTCGGCATGAACGAGAGTGTCGATGCCGAACTCGTCCACCTTTCCTGCGTCCCTGAGCTGCCACGCCCCGCTGCCTCCTACGATGATCCTTGGGTGATACCGGTTCAGGGCGGGGGAGCGGAATATCTTCTCGAACTCCACCTCGTCCACCGAACGACCTCCGATGCCGATCATGGAGTTGTATGTAATGCTCACATACGCAAGACCCATGGGATCCATAGAACTGATCCCTACCACCTTGGTCCTTGGTCCGACGAACTTGTCCAGATTCTCCGGATGGACCGTGGCGACGTTCTCTTCCCCGAACTCGTCGACCAACAGCGCTTCAATCTTCCTCAGCCCGTAGGGAACGAACTTGGCTGTCCCATCCGGGTTGTCATTTGGATCGAACCATTCCCCCTTCATGAACCATTTTGGTATCCACTTGCGCGGAAATGTGGCCATGAAGGCCGCAAAAGGGTCACCACTGTATCTGCTGATTTCGGCCCTCGATGAAGTGAGTACTATCGGCTTGCCACCATCATGAGCAGGCATTATGCCCCTCCCATTCAATAACCATCAGCTCCCGCAGTCCGGGAATTAGTAAGACCGAGAATGTATAAAACTTTGTCGTTCAAATGGCTGTGGACACATATCTAGTCCTAGTCCCAGAACCTCTTAGTCCTGGCGTAGTTGATCTCGCTGGCCAGAAGATCTCGCAGAAGCTCTTCCTCGTTCTGGTGAAGTCTTGCCAGAATCCTTCCCGCAGTATCGGGACCCACTCCTCTTCCGGCAAGTACGAATACCGCCTTCCCACCCTTTTCGCGCACCAAGCTCGCGTTCTTGAACAATCTCTTGATCTCCCGCTTCTCCAGATCGGTGGGATTCTCCTTCTCGAGCAGCTTGAGCAGGGACCTGTCCAGGGGATGGATGGAAGCTATCATGACGGAGCCGCAGACGCCGCATTTGATCTTGTCAGGGACGTCCCCTACCCGATTCCTTGCCGTCGATTGGCAGTTCATGCAGGCGAGAACGACCTCCTGCTTGTCGACTCTTTTCTTGAGCGCGGCCAGCGTCTGCTTGTCCGCGTATCTCGGAGCCACGAGCTCCCTTGCCTTCTCGTAGCCAGCCAGTGCAATGTTGGAAAGGCCGTATGAGATCTCGATATCGATCTTCCCGCTTTGAAGGAGTCTCAAGACCTCCGCCGCCTTGGATACATCCATCTTCTGCCAGATCATCTTGTCCATTGCTTCATCGAAGATGGGGGTGTCCTCGTACGCGCCCATGAGCCTCCCGATGTTGACCTGCCGGTAGTCGATGCCTCTCCTGACAGCACCGAACTTCTTGGCCGCATACAGGAAGTGCCACCTGAGCTGGTTCGAGTTCCTCAGGACAATCTTCATGAAACCCTCCAGAGCTTCAGGGTCCGTGGTCATAAGGATCTCCTTGATCAAGTTCGGATCACCCCTTCGAGGAAGCTGGATGATTATTCTGTATGGGTCGGAGTTCATTCCCACGCTTTCCCCGAGCCTGGCGGATAGCATGGAGGATATCAACCTGCCCAGTGTTTCGTTTGTCTTGCTACCGAAGCAGACGTTGATCACCATCTCATCCCCCGCTGATTCTATCGTCACCAGCTTGTCAGTGGGAACGGGAGAGTTCTTCTGGGACTCCAGATACTCGACGAACAAGTCCTTGCCGTTATCATTGCAGTTGTAGTCCTCGAATGAAGATGATCTTCGAAGAGCCCCGACCTCCATGGCCACCTCGAAGGGGACCGGTATCTCTTCGCCGATCCAGTTCGGTATGGTCCCGATCCGATGATATCGTTCGACTAGAATCCTGTCCTCCTTGAGCTCCACGATCTGCCAGGTGATTCCCTTCATGATGAAGGTGGTGCCGGTCTCCGCGTAGGACGCGACAAAGCTCTCGTCCAGGATTCCGATCGGCCTTCTGGAGCTGATGTCTTCGACCACGTAGGTGTTCTCATCGGGGATCATGGAGATGTTCTCGTAGAAGTAGTCCATCGACCCTCTGGACCTGGAGAGGGAGCCTTCTCTCATCCATATGGTCCTGAGCTCGTTCAATTGCTCCAGCACACTGACGAACACTGACTTGTCCAGGTTCCTGAAAGGATACGCCCTGCTGATCATCTCGAAGATCTCATCCGCGTCGTTCTTACGGCGGGTCATTCCTATGGCAACAATCTGGTTCGCCAGCACACACAAATCGTTCTCCCTCACCTTCAGGTCCTCGAGTTCGCATGATAGAGATCGCCTTGCGATTACGATCGCCTCGGCGAAATCGTCCGGGTCAGTGGCAATGACCCTGCCGTCCGAGACCTCTCCAACTCCGTGACCGGATCTCCCGATCCTCTGCGTGAGCCTTCCGACCTGCCGAGGTGAATTGAACTGAAGCACGAAATCCGCATGGCCAACGTCAATGCCGAGTTCCAGTGAAGAAGTGCACACCAGGGTCTTGAGTATCCTGGATTTGAACTCGTCCTCCATTTGAATCCGGACGTTCTTCGAAAGCGAGCCGTGATGGACCCCTATTGGCAAGGCTTCGTCCCAGAGCTTCAATCTTGAGGTCAGGAATTCGGCGTTGTCCCTGGTGTTGACAAAGAACAATGTGGAATTATGCTCCTTGATAAGAGTCCTGCATCTCCTCACAGCTGGCGCCAGTTCCTCGATAATATGGATTTCTTCAGCAAGTTTTTCGTCTGACTTCTTGGCTTCAGGGACCTCCACGAATATCTTCATGCCCTTTGGGATATCCACACGAACGATCTCCACATCCCTTCCCACGCCTCCGAGGTAGTTCGCAACCTCTTGATCATTGCCAACGGTGGCTGAGAGCCCGATCCTCTGAAAGTCCCTTCCAGACAAAGCGGCCAACCTCTCCAATCCGACCGCGAGCTGCCCGCCTCTCTCGTCACCGGCCAGCTCATGTATCTCGTCAATGACGACCCATCGGACATTGGTCAATTGGGATCTGAGCCTCCGTCCAGTGAACATTATCTGGAGCGTCTCAGGAGTGGTGATGAGAACGTCTGGAGGATGTTTGGACTGCCTTGTTCTCTCCTTCTGCGAGGTGTCCCCGTGCCTGACAACAACATCGATCCCGAGGTGTTCCCCAAAGAAGCTCATTCTCCTGAGCATGTCCCTGTTCAATGCTCTCAGTGGCGTGATGTAGACCAGGCTTATCTTCTTGGGCTTCTCGGCCATTATCTTCTGGAGTAGGGGGAGCACAGCGGCCTCGGTCTTCCCGATCCCTGTCGGCGCTATGAGGAGAGCGTTCTTGCCTTCAGCGAGAAGTGGGATTGACCTCTCCTGCAGCTCGGTGAGCTTGTCGATGCCCAGTTCCCGAAGACATTCCTGAATCCGGGGGTCCAAGGTCTCCATGGCGCCCATTGTACGTTTCAATGCACGGCAACTAAAAAACCCTTTGACATCCAAAATCTGCAAATCTATTAAGCCCAGAGAGGATATGGGCAAGGGATTGTCTTGCTGGATCTTCTGTCCAAGGTTGAAGCAAAGAGCGTCGCGAAATACACCGAACTGAGGTTCCAGTCCAGACAGGTGAACAGGATATCGATCGAAAAGGGTGAGCTGGAATCTGCGTCTTCTTCTTCACGCCGCGGTGTGGGCATAAGAACACTCGTTGACGGTGCATGGGGCTTCAGCAGCACGAACAAATTGGAGCTCGGAGGATTGTCAGAGTGTCTGGACAGTTCAATGAAAGCGGGGAGAATGGCCAGCAAGGGCAGGAAGGAGAAGGTCGAATCTCTGGAGGATGTGACCCCAGCATCCGGGACATTCCGACCGAAGGTCAACGATCCGGTGGAGGACCATTCCCTTGAAGAGAAGATGAACCTCGTAAGAGATATCGAAGAAAGGACTCGAGGTGTATCTGAGGATATCAAGAGTTCAAGTTGCACCTACTACGAGATAATAGACCATAAGATGATTGTGACTTCGGACGGAGCGGAAGCCGAGATCTTTGACGTCAAGCCGGAGTTCTCGGTGCTTGCTGTTGCGGCCAGGGAAGGAAAGATGAACATGGGTTACGACGCGAATTGCGTCACCGGCGGATGGAAGGATCTCTTTGCAGAGAAATCCCCAGAGGAGATATCTGAAAAGGCCGCGACCTTGGCGGTCGATCTGCTCAAAGCATCTGGGCCAGAGGGCGGAGAGTCGCTGGTGGTTCTGGACCCCAGCCTTGTGGGGCTGATATGTCACGAGGCCATAGGGCACACTGTTGAAGGGGATTTTGTCGCCGCTGGTTCAATAATGAAGGGGAAGCTGGGCGAGGCCGTGGCGAGCCCATTGGTGAGCTTGGTGGACAGCGGGGTACCAGCGGAGAACGTTCACGCTGCAGGAGCTATTCAGGTTGATGATGAGGGTGTGAGCACGAAAGATGCAAGGATCATCGACAAAGGAATGTTGAGAACATACCTAGTCAACCGAGAGATGGCGAAAGAACTGGGCGCGGAGCCATGTGGAAACGCGCGTGCCTTCGAGCATACGAACCGACCCATAATCAGGATGAGGAACACCTACCTTGAACCGGGAGATTCTTCACTGGATGAGATCTTGGAGGAAACCAAGAAGGGATACTTGCTGAAGGGTGGTGGAGAAGGGCAGGCGGATGCAAATGCCGAGTTCATGTTCACCGCTGGGGAGGCATACGAGATAAACGATGGTGAGATCGGGAAACTGCTCAAGAACGTAACGATAAGCGGGCGCGCTTTCGATGTCCTGAAGAGCGTTGACATGGTCAGTAGGGACTTCTGGTTCGACATGGGTTACGGAATGTGCTTCAAAGGTCAGCCCGCGAAAGTGGACGGGGGCGGTCCTTACATAAGGTGCTTGACGATGGTGGGCGGAAAGGCGGAGGGACGGTGATGGGACAGCTGCTTTCTATTGCCGATACCGCGGTCAATAAAGGGCTGAAACTCGGGGCTGACGAGATCGAAATCCTCCTGCTGAGGGGCGAATCAACCGAGGTCGCTCTGGAGAACAATGACATCCATATCGGGAGAACGGATGTTAGGTCTGGAACTGGAATAAGGGTCTTCAAGAAGAAAGGACTGGGGTTTGCATCCACCAACAGCGTGAACGAGAAGGACATCGTCAATGCCATAGAGAGAGCCTTGCAGCTCGCGGGCCACGCGCCATCCGAGCCGTGGAACGAACTTCCGGACAAGGCACCGTTAAAAGACGTCGATGGACTGTACGACCCAGAGAGCGAGAGTTTCGAGACCGAGGACGCCCTTCAAATGGCGACAGAAATGCTGAACACTGCGAAGGACTTCGATGAGAGGATCACAGTTGACAAGGGGACCTTCTCGGCTCATAGAGGTGAGGAGGCGATCGCAAATTCCAGAGGGGTCCAGGCAGAAGAGAAGACGAGCTCTTTCCTGTGGTTCATCATGGGCATGGCAATAGAGGGTGAAGAAGTCTCCAATCTGGACTACAGTATCAGGTTCACTCACAACGTACGGAAGATCGATGTGGGGAAGGTCGCAGAAGAGTTCGCGGAGAGAGTGACTTCCTCGTTGGGAGCGAAGAGCGTGGGAAGTTTTGAAGGGCCGGTAATCCTCGGTCCGGATGCGGGGAAGCTCCTTCTCGGCACCGTGCTCACCCATGCGATCAATTCCGACAACGTCCAGAAGGGCATGAGCCAGTTCGGGGAGAAGATAGGCGAAGAGGTTTGTAGCACGAATCTGAGCGTCATGGACGACGGGCTGTTGGAGGATGGACTTGCCACTTCCAGTTTTGATCGGGAGGGCCTCCCCCATCAGCGAATCGGGTTGATTGAGAATGGAATACTCAAATCCTACATCTACAACACCAAGACGGCGTCCAAGGACAGCGTTAGAAGCACTGGAAATGCCTCCGGAGACGAGAGACAATCCCCGGGTGTTGGAACCACCAACGTGGTCATAGAAGATGGTAAGAAGAGGTTCGAGGACATAGTAGGAGAGACAGAGCATGGATTGATCGTGCGACGTCTTTCGGGATATCCAGACCCGCTCAGCGGGGATTTCTCAGCTGTTGTCAAAGGAGGCTTTCTGGTGAAGAACGGTGATATGGTTCAGCCTGTGACCGACACCATGATCTCCGGGAACGTCTTCGACCTGTTGAGAAGAATAGATGCCGTGTCGAAAGAGAGGGAGAGAGTGATGAGCTTCACACTTCCGTCCATCAAGGTCGAAGGAGTGAGCGTCACCGGAAAAGGGTGATGGGGCCAGGCAGATTTCATTGGAGCGAAATGACAGAAGAACAGGAAATCGAATCATTTGCGAACGCCATAGTTACAAAGGGCATAACAGTCAGTTATGGTAATATTCTGGCCCTGGACAATTTTTCGGCAGATGTGCCATCCGGAATAGTTGGCCTTCTTGGTCCAAATGGTGCTGGAAAAAGTACTTTCATCAAGGCAATTCTTGGATTACTTGTCCCCGACAAGGGCGACATCAAAATAGCTGGCCGTGATCCCGTTACCGAAAGAAGTGCAGTCAGGGATATGATAGGCTACATGCCAGAGCATGATTGCCTTATGGAATCATTCGCTGCTATTGATTTTGTCTCTTACATGGGCCAGATAAGTGGCATGAAAAAACGGGACGCGATGCCCAGGAGCCATGAGATGCTGGACTTTGTTGGCATCGGCGAGGAACGTTATCGTTTAATCTCATCATATTCAACTGGCATGAAGCAACGAGTTAAGCTTGCTCAGGCAATTGTTCATGACCCAAAAATCCTTTTCCTGGATGAACCCACCAATGGCATGGACCCCCTGGGCCGAGAGGAGATGCTGGACCTTATCAGAAAAATCAGTGATTCTGATAAATCTATTCTTGTTTCAACCCATATACTGGAGGACGTGGAAAGGGTCTCTGACCATGCCATGATAATTTCCAAGGGGCAATTGATAACCGAAGGCAATCTGGACAATCTTCTTGCTGGCAAGGAAAACCTCAAGTTTGTCAAAGTTCGCGGGGAAGAGCAAGCTATGATGAATTTCGTGAAGATACTACAGGATTCCTATGATGTTCACTCAGTAACCCAGGAAAGAGGACAGACAACAATAGAATTCATGAATCCGGGAGATGGGAAGTCGATCTTCAAACTCAGCCAGCAGGCTAATGTTCAACTCAGGGCCTATTCTCCGAAAAGGGCCGCTCTGGAGGATATTTTCATCGGAACCCTGGACAAGGATGATGGGGGTGTGCTTGATGGGAATTGATCCCATAAGATACAAACCCTGGTCAGGCGAGAGAACCAGCACCAGGGATAGAGTGTTCATTATTGCCAAGACATTCTTCCGGCAGAAATTGAAGTCGAAGTTGTTGTTGGCATTTCTGATGCTGGGAGTAATATTAGTTTTTGTATTTCCAATAATCTTCAATGCAATGATACCCCACGATACCCTTGATGCCCGCACAATGGCCTTCCAGATGAGTGATAGGTTATTCTTCATGTTTACAATACTCCTGGCTGCATTGATTTGCTCTGACTCAATCGCAGAAGACCTGAGAAGCAATTCATTTGTACTGTACTTCTCCAAGGCAATAAAGGCTGAAAGCTATCTGGCTGGCAAGATGGGCGGCACGATCCTGACCTTATCATTATTCTGTTTCATTCCCCCGATACTCATGGCTATTGTGCTTATGGGTACACAATCCGGCTCATCTTACGATGCCAGCCTCGGGGTCTTAGGACGCACAATTATCGCCAGTATTGTGGCCACTTTATTCTTCATTCCCTTCAGCGTGCTAATTTCATCACTGACAACAAGAAGATCCTATGCCGCCGTTGGCACGTTCATGGCTTTTTTTGTTCTCACCATTATATCTGCCATATTCACTGATATTGACCCGAACTGGAAATTGATTGATCCAGGTAATGTTCTGACTATCTTCTATGACTCGCTGTATGGATTTGGAATTCCAAGCAATGTCAATATCGGCCTGTTCTCAGCCATGTTCATTGGGTTCATCTTCATACCACTGACTCTTCTTTACCTCAGAATTAGCATGAAGGCGGTGGGAAAATGAGTGGACGGTCGGCATCTGCACAATTTCATCCAGATGGAAAACCGTCGCCTTTCCCGACACCTGAAACCAAACTGGTGATACATGCCGACGGCCTTTCCAAATGGTATGGCAATGTGATCGGGCTCAATGGCTTCAATGTGGATATTGCGGAAGGCATAACCGGAATAGTGGGACCGAACGGATCCGGCAAGAGCACACTATTCAAGCTGATAGTCGGCACAATCAAATCCAATGCTGGCAATCTGTTGGTCAACGGGAAACGGCCGTGGGGCAATACCGCGCAATTGAAGGAAATCGGCTTCTGCCCGGATTATGAGTTCCTTCCACTTGATTTGACAGGAAGACAGTATCTACAGTTCCTGGGAGGGCTTCACGCCATGGAAAAAACAGCCCTTAGCCAACGTATTGTCGAGATGTCTGGCATTGTAGGAATGACAAATGAGCTTGAAAGAAAAATGATCGGATACAGCAAGGGCATGAAACAGAGATTGAAGATTGCCGGCGCACTGCTTCACAATCCCAGATTGCTGCTTCTCGACGAACCCCTCTCTGGCCTGGACCCCATAGCCAGGCGGGACCTGATCGAATTGACAAAAAGCCTTCATCACAATCATGGTCACAACATAATTGTCAGCTCTCATATTCTACATGAAATTGAAAGAATGACTCACAATGTTGTTCTGATCTATAAAGGGAGGGCTGTGGCCAGTGGAGGAATAACTGAAATACGAAACCTCATTGACAAGCATCCGCACAGTATTATTGTAGAAGGCAGGGGCGTTTCCGACCTGGCAAAGAAACTGCTGGATATGGAATATGCAGTTTCGGTTGGATTCAATGAAAGCCGTGAGAGTATCACAGTCAAAGTTACACGGCCAGATGATTTCTTCAATACACTGCCCGGGCTTCTGGAGGATACCGAATGCGATATCGAAAAGATGTACAGCCTTGATGACAACCTGGAATCGATATACAAGTATCTAGTGGGGTGGTAGATTGGACACAAATATAACAATTTCCGGTTTGAAGTCAATAATAAAATACTCCACCAGAAAAATGTTGTTCAGTAAGAGATGGGTAATCGTCCTGCTAATCATGATTATGGTTGGAGCAATCATGGGATATGCTGCAAGCCAAGCGCCAGTAGGTCACACGGATATTGAAAGATTGAATGGTGGAACTACTCTGATGGATCTTCTCATTCTCTCTTTCATAATGCCCATAATCGCCATGATTTATGGGGCCAGCCTGATAAGGAATGAAATAGATGACAAATCGATTACCCAGGTAATAACCTCTCCACTACCTCGGCCCATTTCATACATCGGATATTACATATCACTGGTCATATCATTGTCCATAATCATGGTCCTCATCAATTTTGTAGGATGGCTGGCCTTCTTCGGCCAGATCGGAATGGGCGATGGTGCGGGTGACATTCTGCTTATCATGATAGCTCTGGGAGTGATTGGTACTATTGTGTATTCATCCCTTTTTCTAATGTCCAGCGTCATTTTCAAAAGGCCGATTTATGTAGGCCTTTTCTACGCATTCATCTGGGAAGGTTTTGTTGGTTCGATTCCCGGAGCGATTAGCAAGTTCACTCTCAAACACTTCATAAGGTCCATCGGCTCCGGCTGGCTTGATGTCGGAGAGATAAGTCTTTATGACGGGGCAAGTGCCGGCACGGCCTTTGGGGTCCTGATTGGAATCACAATCGTCTGTCTGGCAATTGGAGCTATCTTGTTCCGGGAAAAGGAGTATCCGTGATATCTCACACTTGAGACCTTTGCGCATTGATGAAAAAGTGGGCCCGGCCGGATTTTCGTAGCGAGTGTATACGAATGGATGCACATCGCTTTTCGAACCGACGACCATCTGGTTATGAGCCAGACGCTCCACCAGGCTAAGCTACGGGCCCTGATCCAGCCAGGTCACGACACCGCGACCCAGTCGATTGCTCAATATTCAAAGAACATATTAAACTTATGCAGACAGGCCTGGTGGTGACTCTCAGGTTATCACCTCTGATAACCCCTGCAAAATGGTTATAAGGTTCCAAGAGAGCTCTCCAATACCTACCCAGAAGGTGGCGGGACGATGAAAAGAGATTACAATGACCTGCTGAAGTTAAAGGTGTGCCTAGTGGGAGACTCCGCAGTCGGGAAGACGAGCCTGATAAGGAAGTTCGTGTACGATGAGTTCAGCGACAAGTACATAACTACATTGGGCACCAAGATCACCAAGAGAGAGATGGTCATTCCAAATCCAATGGGAGATGGGGATATTGCCGTTGATATGGCCATATGGGATATCATGGGCCAACATGGTTTCAGAGCCCTTCTCCAAGAGGCTTACTTCTTCGGAGTGGATGGCATTATTGCTGTCTGCGACCTGACAAGACCTCGGACCCTCGAAGGTGTTGAGGATTGGCTGGACAGGACACACGAAGTTGCCGGGGAGGTTCCCATCGTCACCGTGGGCAATAAGAACGACCTTGGGGATGAAAAGGTAGTTAGTGAAGAGGAACTCAGGCGCGTGGCGGAGAAATATCATGCCGACCACTCAACATGCAGTGCCTTGACCGGAGAGAATGTGGAGAGGATATTCGAGGATTTGACCAACGAGATCATGAGACGGATAATGGAGAGGAAGCTCTCCGAGGACGTGTCAGCGACCACAGAAGATGCCGCGGGCAGTCCGGCTTCCTAGAACCCCCAGGAACACATCCGATTGCGGGGGGATCGAACCCTTTTCAGAACATGTTCATTTGCAGAATAATCCGTTCTGCTATCAGAGTTGATTTTCAACATTGGTAATCCTGAAGCCAGCTATATAGCGGAGTCGAGTAATTCTTTCAAAGAGCCAATGCCGAAAGTTCCATGCGGAGGGAACAAGTGAAGAAAGCACCTGAAGATAGAAGAGGTTACCCTTCTGCCACAGAGAATGCTCTCTTGATCGTGATTCTAAGCCTGCTGATATTCTCAAACTTCGTCTCGATGTTTGGAGGAATAATCGGAGATCCATCTCTGCAGGACAACCTGGACGGAACTACAACTGCAACATGGTCATTTCAGAATCCGGCAAACTACATGGCGTTGAATGCGACCATCAGTGGCGGAGAGGCGAATCTTTCGGCAAGTGAATATTGGTGGAACCAGACAACACAAGCTGATTTCGATTCAGGCTCAAAGGAGAACGTGACCACGACTCCAGATGGAAGTGTTCTTCTCTCCCACAACCACACCGAAATGATCAGAAATGGGAACTTGACAACCAGCAATTACTGGACGCTGACGAACGGCAGCACTGACAATGTGACGGTGGAATGGTCTTCGACCGATCAAGATCTATGGTTTCATGACAACGTTGTTTCCAACATCACCAACCAGATATTCGATTCGATGGACGATGTGGTTCTCACTGGATGGGCTGAGGATGCGAAAGAATCGAAGAATGATGGAGATTTCTTCCAGAATTCGGCACCTCCAATAGCTGAAGGCACTGGTAATATGAGGATTGTACTCACTCTCAACACTCCCGGCAAGCAGTATGGGGTGGAAAGGAATGACACGGGAACTTGGAACTGGTCAACTCTAAGTGCGATATCGGTGAAGGCATACACCCTTGATGATCTCGGCGAGACGATGCATTTGCAATTGGCGGCTGTTTCAGACACTGTCAGCACGTTTTGGGAGACCTCCTCACAGCCGATGGTCTCGGGATGGAACACCTACACGTTCGACGTCACTGGATTTGAGGGTTCCGGTCCCGCAGGAAGCAACACGCTAGCTATTGTTGATGTGTTTCGCATTCATTTTACGGACGCTCCAACAGCCAATCCAATTGAATTGTACGTCGACGAAATCGTGCTGATAGGCGGGGGACCCTGGACGCAGTTCGATGAGATAGCCTATGCTAATCAGACTTTCAACAAACAATCATATACTCCAGACTTGCCGGGGATGGTGAACCTGACATTCGACTACACAGCAGAGGAGATAGCCAACATCAGTGTTGCGGACATCGATGTATACCTCAACAACTCATTGATGTGGACGAAAAGCCTTGTCGGAATTGAGCCTTGGACATCTATAGTGGTGGACATAAGTCAATGGAGTACAAATCCGGGAACGTATGAGATCAGCTTTCAGTTTCATCTGCAGGTGGATACGTTCAACGATGTGACTGCTAGCCTGAGCGTAGACAATATCAGCATCATGGGCGCGTATGAGTACATCCCCCTGGGCAACCTAACTTCTTTGATATATGATGCGGGAAGCTCGGCCGTCTGGAATAGCATATCATGGGGAGAGAACATACCAGCAGCTGCCACCAGCATATCTCTGCAGACAAGGACGGGTCATTCTCCAACAATCGATGGCACTTGGAGCGATTGGTCAGGCGAGTTGACGATTTCAGGCGGAGAGCCCATACCAAGTCCCTCTGCTAGATACATTCAGTACAGAGCGTATCTCGGGACTCTTGACACGGCCTATACTCCCGCCCTGTTTGAGGTTGATGTCAGCTTCCTGAAGTATTCCCTAAGCGGAAGAGTGGAGACAGAGGACTTCATACCTTTAGACGTTGGGAGTTGGGAGGTTTTCAACGCAACCATGGTTACACCTGCAGAAACGATGATAACTTTCTGGTTCTCCATTGATTCGGGATCCAACTGGACCAATCTGAATCCAGAAGACAATTTGAGTGCCACCCCCATACCGCAGATCAGGTTCAGGGCGAATCTGGAAACAACGAATACTTCAGTGACACCGACTCTTCTTGAAATGAATCTCCGGTACGTGGTCATTGGACCTCTTCATCACATTCACATGTCTCTGGCGACATGGATAGGGACGACCGATGAATGGGTCGACCTTGACGCCATCGGGCACGATGCATACCATCATCAAACTCCGTTCGTTGAGAAGTGGGAAACAGACGACCCTTGGGGTCTGGTCAACACTTCGGGTCTTTACTACCCAGGTATGGTAGGGGTCTGGAGGGTCTACTGCAACAATTCGGATGATTCGGTCTCGAACTACACCGCGGTCAGTGTGACCGGCGGTAGCGTGGCAAGGATAGGAATCAACCCGTGGGATCCTGGAATCCTAACCACAGATGACACACAGTTGTTCAACTCCATTGGATATGATTCCAAAGGCAATTCCATTGGTCAAGTTGCGGCAAATTGGAGTGTCTCTGGAGGAATCGGCGCGATACCAATCGGGCCGAGTTCTTCGGCTCTGTTCGATCCAACAACACCTGGCCTGGGTACGGTGAGTGCGGACGATGGAAACGGACATTCGAACACAACTAACATCATTCAAGTTGTCGCGGGGGCCCGAAGTCGAATAGGCATTGAACCTTGGAACCCTGGAGCTCTGACCACAGACGATAACGTGAATTTCGCTGCATACTCGTATGATTCGGATGGGAATCAGATCGGACCAGCAATTGTGTCATGGTTCGTCAATGGCGGGATTGGCACAATACCGGTCGGTCCCTCCCAGACATCGGTCTTTGATGCGACCACCGTTGGCGTGGGAACGATCACAATCGACGATGGAATGGGACTTACAAACACCACCGATCTGATACCTGTTATTGCAGGTCAGCTTGCCACGATCGATCTTAATCCAGCCAGCGTTGTATTGCTGACCGAGGAGTACCAGAACTTCACTGCGGAAGGATACGATTCAGATGGCAATAGTATCCCCCTTGTTAATCCATTCTGGGAAACCAACGCGGGCACAATCGTGAACTCCTCGACTAATGGAGCCATGCTCCAGGCTCAAGACACCGAGCTGTCAAACGGATGGATAAGGGTCACAGCCGTATTCCAGAACAATGTGACATCCAATTCGACGATAGATGTTGCGGCCGTGAATGTGAAACCGAACATAGTGGGTACAATACCCAGTCAACAGAGGCCGGAGGACTATGGCAGTTGGACAATCGATCTCTCATCTTTTGCGAGCGACCCGCAGGATCCCCTATCAGACCTGACCTGGTTCTTCACGGAGAATGACCCCTCACTGATCATAATATCTGGAGATGAGGTGACAGGTAACCACATAATCATGTTCACTACGGTGAAGGACGCCTACGGGAGCGACGAGATGACCATATGGCTGAGGGACAGCGATGGACAGGTGGACGGCCAGAGATTCTGGGTGAACATAACTCCGGTCAACGATAACCCGATAATCCACAGCATCACGCCGTTCACGGTTCACTATGACGTGCCGTACACATATTACTTCTACGACTACGTAGAGGATGTGGAAACGCCCAAAGAGGAGCTCGTGCTGGAGAGTTCTCAACCCCAATATGTGTCATTTGCTGGGCTCTGGGGCACGTTCACCTATCCAGTGGAGTTCAACGGTCAAACGGTATATCCGGAAGTGACAGTGTATGATGGAGATGGGGGGTGGAGGACGACAGTGCTGGCGATAACCGTTTCGGAGGATTATGTGCCCGTATTGGTCAGGGAGCTGCCAGATGTCTTCATCTTCGAAGGAGAAGTGGCCAGAGATTACTTCGACCTGGATGACTATTTTGAAGATCCGGATGGGGACAGCCTCTACTACTCGAGTGGAAATGTGAACACCCAGATAATCATTCACGAGAACCATTCGGTCGACTTCATAGCACCTGATGATTGGTCCGGTGTGGAAATCGTATCCTTCAGGGCGATAGATCCCTACAACGCAAGGGCCGAGGACATCGTTCTTGTCACGGTGTTGCCGGTCAACGACGCTCCCTCGATCTCCGGAGTTCCCGACTTGGCAGTTCACTATGACGATCCTTCCAGACCCAACTACAACTACACCTTTGATTTGGAGCCCTACATCTACGACGAGGACAATCCCATCTCGGAATTGAGCATATCAACTGACGACCCAACCCACATCTTCTTCAACAGTTCGAAGAACTCGATCATGGAGATCCATTATCCCGAGAGCATGAAAGGGCAAACGGTTGTGGTCAGGATCACGGTCTCCGACAACTCAAGTCTGGCATACCAGGACATTAACATCACCATACTGGAGAATTGGCCGCCAGAGGTATCCTCGCCAATACCAGATTATGAACTGCACGAGGACATCCCGCTGAGCAATGCATTCGACCTGGATAATCACTTCATTGACCCGGAAGGGGATGAGTTGTCATACTCAAGCATATCCAACAACGTCTTTGTGGAGATTGACGAGACGACATCGGTTGTCTCTTTCTCATCCGCGGCCAACTGGTCCGGATTCGAGTCAGTCACCTTCAGAGCAATGGACGTTCATGGTGCAGTTCTGGAGCAGACGATACGGGTCACCGTGATTCCTGTGAATGACGCCCCAGTTGTGTATCCCCCCATCCCAGATCAAGAGATAGCCAAAGGAGCTGTCCTCACCCTGGATCTGCTCAACCACATCTTTGACATTGACAACAATTTCTCCGAACTGGACATATCGATAGTGAGCGTACACTCGGATGCAACGTTAGCGATAGCCGGTTCTTACATCATCTTCAGCTTCGATCAAGAAGGAAACTACATTGTGCAGCTGAGGGTCAGTGACGGGAACAAGACCGCCTTTGCATCGTTCAATGTCAGGGTGGTCGGTCCCCCTGCTCCGACTATCTGGGATCAGATCCATTGGCCGTGGTCCTTGCTCGTGGCATTCCTTGCTTTGGTGATAGCAGTCCTCCTAGCCAGGCAGTTCCTGGGGAAGATAGACATCGACGAGGCTTTCCTGATCCACGCAGACGGGATGTTGATTGCACACACAACCATCGGAAGAGAGACGGAGATCGACAAGGACATATTCTCGGGGATGTTGACTGCCATCCAGTCATTCATCGGTGACTCCTTCCGGGAAGTTGAGGACTCCCCAGTGAAGAGGATTGAGTTTGGGGATCACAAGATAATGATCGAGAAGGGGAAGAGTGTCTACCTAGCAGTCGTCTACAGAGGTCACGAGAACGCGAGAAACGTCCTGCCGATAAAGAACGCCATAAAGGAGATTGAAAAGAAATACTCGGTTGAGAGTGTGGATGAATCATCAAGCGAATTCTCCGGAGTTGGGGAGATAATTGAGAAGCATCTCAAGGCTTAAGACACAGAGAAAAGGGGGAACGGGAGCCGATGAGAACCTCAACCGACAAAATGTTCATCGATTAAGCAGGAAGTCGACTTCTTCACAACGAATCCGTACCAAAACGTCCCGAATATCACAAATGATTCTCACCCACGGTATTCCTGAAACTAGCCTTATATTCGAGCCCAGAGTTTGATGCAGGGAGCAGAAGCTGAACGTTCCACGAGCCGGAGGGAATGTGTGAAGAACATGCCTCAAAGCAAAGAAGGAAACCCTCCTCGAAATAGAAGAGCTATCCTAAGCATAGTCCTAGCTTTGATGATCCTGTCCAATTTCTTGTCTCTTATCAATCTGTCTTCCGGGGATCCCACACTCGTCGACAATGGCGATGGGACGACGACGGCCACATGGGACTTCCAGAACGCGGCCAACTACACATCCAACAATGTGAGCGTGTCTGCAAGCAATGTAACACTCCAAAGATACTCCAGCGGGTTCGTTGACACATCGCAGAGCGATTTCCAGCAAGGAACCGTGATTCTGAACGTGGACGTGGCTAATGATCCGGGGAATGTGACCATAATGAACACGGATTCAGCTGGCACGCCTCAATGGGCTAATTCCTCAATCTCCGCAATAGGAGGGAAGGACGCCTACCTCAACGGAGGCTTCATGAACAGGAACTATGGGGTGTCATCAAATCTGAACGCGGAGCCAGTGGATCAAAAGAGGCCGATCATCGAATTCAATCTGACTTCTCTGCAAACATATGACTTGATAACATCGGCTCTGCTTTCGCTGAGACTGGAGAACTCGAACTCAGCTGATCCTCTCAACATGTCAGTCCATCAGGTTAATGCATCATGGCTCGAGGGAACTGGTGATGACTCTGTGACCAATGACGGTGTCACATACAGGTCCAGAGATGGGTCGGTTCTCTGGACATTAGATGGAGGGGACTTCAATCCCGTCCCTGAGGATATCGTCTATTCAATACAAGACCAACCCAACTGGTACACCTGGGATATTAGTCGACTCTTCGGAGGTTGGCATAATGGTACTAAGCCCAACTATGGAGTGATTCTCATTCCTCTAGAGACAAACCCGCCGATAAATGATAAGTTTCTTCACAGCAAAGAATCGTCGACCCCAGGCGCCCGTCCCAAACTTCATTTGAACTACATCACCATGGAGGGTGGATTGGCGAACGGGACCTTCGTATCGAGGGTCTCGGATGCAGGATTCTTGGTCAATTGGGGCAACATAAGTTGGAACTCGACAGTACCTGGGCAGACAAGTATGACCATTGAGACTCGCTCAGGTGACTGCTCTGGCAGTTGGTCTGCATGGTCCGCGGCTTACGCTTCACCCAGCGGATCGCAAATCGCTTCTCCGGCCGGCAGGTGCATACAATACAAGGTGGAGATGGACACGCTCAACAGGACCGTGGCACCAATACTGGAAGAAGTTAGAATCGACTTTCAAGCATATGCTTCTGAAGGACATATTGAAACGGAAGACCTGGCACCGGGCAATTGGGTGGGTTGGGAAACATTCAACGCAAACGAGAACACCCAGCCAGGCACCAATGTCTCGTACTGGTACTCTACGAATTCGGGCATGTCATGGACAGAGATATTCTCAGGAGGCAGCCTGCAGTCAATCCCAGACCCAGCAATCAGGTTCAGAGCGAACCTGACCACCATTGACCTGATGCTCAGCCCAACGCTCTTGAACATGAGTGTGACCTACCAGTTCTTTGGCACTCTTGATCACATCCACATGGCAGTCCCAACTTGGACAGGGACCACAGATGAATGGGTGGATCTGGACGCAATTGGACATGATGTATTCCATCACACGACCCCCTTCACCGACAAATGGGAAACGGATGATCCTTGGGGGTCAGTGGACGCATCCGGGGTCTACAATCCGGGGATGGTCGGCACATGGAGAGTATACTGCAACAACACTGCCGATACGATCTCGAACTACACACTGGTGAACGTTCTGGCGGGCAATGCTGCAAGGATTGGCATCGACCCGAGGGACCCTGGGACCCTGACAACGGACGATGTCCAGATGTTCAACGCCATTGCTTATGATTCCAAAGGGAATGCAATAGGACCAATCATGGCGAATTGGAGCGTATCAGGCGGAATCGGAACGATACCCACTGGACCGAGTTCTTCAGCCGTATTCGACGCTACCACTCCAGGCATGGGCAATGTGACCGCTGACGATGGAAACGGGCACTCGAACACCACGAACACATTCCAGGTCATAACTGGTTCCCGAGCATCGGTGGGAATAGAGCCCTGGAGCCCTGGCACGTTGACCGCAGATGAACACGTGAACTTGACCGCATACGAGTACGACGGTGACAGCAATCAAATCGGAACCGCGTTCGTGGCCTGGACGGCCAATGGAGGCATTGGAACGATAACGCCTGGGCCGTCTACAACGTCAACGTTCGACGCGACAATGGCGGGGATTGGAACGGTCTCAATCGATGATGGGTTTGGTCATACAAACACGTCGGACACGATAACGGTCATAGCAGGGGATCTAGCTTCGATTGCGGTCCAACCAGACAATATCACACTTCTCATAGGGGATTTCCAGAACTTCACGGCAACTGGATACGATTCGGACGGTAATGAGGTGGCGCTCATTGGCCCATTGTGGAACACCAATGCCGGCAACATAACCAGTTCGTCTCCAACCCATGCTACGCTCAAGGCTCAGGACACGGAGAACCTCAATGGGTGGATTCAGGTCACCGCTGTGAACCAGGACAACATCACAGAGATTGCCAACCTGGAAGTGGTGGAGGTAAACTTGATGCCGACCATTGTGGGTACGATCCCGAATCAGGTGAAGCCGGAGGATTACGGAACTTGGATCTTAGACCTTTCTTCTTATGCCAGTGACCCTCAAGACTCGCTCGCGGAACTCATGTGGTCATTGACAGATCATGATCCTTCGTTGACCACTGTCACCGGTACCGATATCGTTGGCAACCACCTGATCACCTTCACAACGGTGCCAGATGCCTTCGGAACTGACGACCTGATGATATGGCTGAGAGACAGCGATGGCTACGTCGACGCTCAGACGATTTCCATTACCATAACTTCTGTCAACGATCGGCCAAGAATACAGAGCATAACCCCATTTACGATCCACTACAGTGAGCCTTACACATACTATTTCTACGACTATGTGAATGATGTTGAAACAGCCCGGGAAAACCTCACCCTCTCGAGTGATGATTCAGGCAGCATTTCGTTCAATGGATTGTGGGGAACCTTCACCTATCCAGAAGAGCTCCTGGACACGACGGTCTACCCCATAGTGACCGTCGAGGACGAGCATGGGGGGCAGATGTCAACGGTACTGGCAATAACTGTCTCAGATGACTTCGTCCCTGTCCTTATCAGAGAGCTCCCGGACGTGGTCCTGTTCGAAGGTCAGGAGGTCAAGGACCGCTTCAATCTTGACGATTACTTCGATGACCCAGACCAAGACAGTCTGTTCTACACAAGCGGGAACATCAACACCGAGATTACGATCCACGAGAACCATTCAGTCGACTTCAAAGCCCCTGCGGACTGGTTCGGTGTCGAGACAGTCAGTTTCAGGGGTGTGGACCCAGAGAATGCCAGGGCAGAGGACATCGTCCTGGTGACCGTTCTGCCGGTCAACGATCCACCGACTATATCGGGAGTCCCCGACCTGATAGTACACTATGAGGACCTAGCAAGACCGTTCTACAACTACACGTTCGACCTGGCACCATACATCGAGGATGTGGACAACCAGACCTCAGAGCTGTTCATCTCCACGAACGACCCCGCCCACATATTCTTCAACAGTTCAGTGAACACCGTGATGGAGGTTCATTACCCTGAGAGCATGTCAGGGGCAACGATCGTGGTGAGGATAACGGTCTCAGATGGCCTGGCCGAAGCGTATCAGGATGTTCAAATCGCAGTCACAGACAACTGGCCCCCGGAGGCGGCGTCCATCATTCCAGGCTATTCGTTCTTTGAAGACACGACACTTCCAGACGCCTTCAACATAGCCCTCTGCTTCGCGGACAATGATGCTGACACTTTGACCTATTCAAGCGTCTCCTCCAATGTCATAGTGACCATCGACCCCTCCACGTTCCTTGTCTCTCTCTCGTCAACGCAGGACTGGTTCGGCCAAGAGTATGTGACATTCAGGGCAACGGACCCGTATGGGGCCATCGCAGAGCAGACCGCCAGGATCACGGTAATACCGGTGAATGATGCTCCATATATTCTCGATATTCCAGACCTGACCATCCAGAAGGGTCAGATATACACTCTGGACTTGTCGGATTATGTGTTCGATATCGACAACGATTTCTCGGACCTCATCATATTCGCATCGGGAGAGCGTGCAAAGACCACGGTGACCCTGGCGGGATCGATCCTGATCCTCAACTACCCATTTGAGGGGACTGACACCATACAGATTGACGTCAGCGACGGCAATAAGACAGCGTTTGGGTCGTTCAACGTTAGAATCGTGGGGGCACCGCCGCCGTCAGTATGGGACCAAATACTCTGGCCCTGGTCTTTCATCGTAGCAATTCTTCTATCAGTGATTCTAGTACTGTTCTCAAGAGGGTTCTTCTCTAGAATCCACATTGACGAAGCATTCCTGATATACAGGAACGGAAGCCTGATCCACCATGCAGTGGTCGGAAAACAGACAGACATCGACGAGGACATCTTCTCCAATATGCTGACGGCCATCCAAGAATTCATCAAGGACTCATTCAAAGAGGTGGAGGACTCACCCGTCAAGCAGATAGAGTTCGGAGATAGGAAGATCGCCCTGGAAAGAGGCGAGCACGTATTTCTCGCAGTCGTCTACCATGGCCGTGAGACGCCGAGGAACTTGCAGCCGATCAGCGATGCTATTCAGGATGTTGAGAGCACATACGCGGCCGAATTGGAGGACTGGGACGGATTCGTGCAGAGGTTCGCGGGTGTTCATAGCCTCCTGTGCGAACACCTTCGAGATCTCAAGGAAGGCCAGAGCACAGAGGACATAGAGCATCTCAATGGTAACAATAAGAATGGGAATCTCCAGGAATCTGGGGACGAAGAAGCGAAGGGTGACGATAGCTCACGGGAGGAGTCGCGATGAGAAGGGTAATTGCCATCGTCATAGCACTGTTCCTACTTCTGACGATATCACCATCGTGGCCCACTGGAAGCGGCAATGTGAGCTTCAATGCCGGACCACACACCTTGAACCTGCACTTCGATGAACTTCCGAGACCTTGGTGGGGCGAGTCTTGGTGGGACGCCAACTGGACACTTCGTGAGAAATTGAGGTTTGACGCCCAATCCATCAACGAGGATCTCGTAGACTTCCCCGTCCTCATAGTCCTGAACAGCAGTCGAGTGGATTACACCAACACTCAGGACTCCGGAGAGGATCTGAGGTTCATTGATTCCGACGGAGTCACCAAGCTCGAGCACGAAATCGAGATGTGGAACGAGACGGGAACCTCGTATGTCTGGGTGAAGGTCCCGAGGATCGATAGTGGGAGTACGACCGATCACATTTGGATGTATTACGGGAACCCCAGCGCAATGGACGGACAAGATCGGAACAACGTGTGGGACTCCAACTACGTCACGGTTCAGCATCTGGACGAAACGAGCAGGACAAGTGGGAGCGATAACGACCACCTTGATTCTACGTCCAATGGCCACGATCTCGAAGCCTACCTGAACGGTTCTCATTTGGATGTGTCTGGATACATTGGCTCAGCTGTGGAGTTTGATGGTTTCAATGAGTACATATACAGTGCAGGGGATGAGTTCGATGCGACGGATGAGGTTGGGACCCTTGAGCTTCTTGTTAAAGCCGATAACACCACATCCACAAGCAGTATTTTCAGCACACTCGAGAACAGGGACAGGGCAATCTGGATCGACGCTGGCCAGTTCAATGCGGGGATGTCCACCGGTCTCTTCAGTTCGGTGGAGCTACGAGGAGGGAGCGTGGACACGGAATGGCATCATGTTGTCTTCTCGTGGGACATCAACAAGGGAGAGTTGTATCTCTACGTTGATGGAGCCCTTGTAGACAACCACACTGGTTCCAGTTGGAGCACTTCTTTCAGGTTCCCGTCCACGATGTACGGACATTTCGAGTTCCTGAATCTGAATTTCCCGTTGAGAGGCTACTTCGATGGAATGATGGATGAAATCCGGGTCTCCAGCATCGTTCGCTCGGAGGGATGGAATGATGCTCAGTACAGATCGATGACGGATGCATTTGTGTCATTCGACGGAACGGGTCCGTACCCATACAGACAGAAGATCACCTTGGACGCGGGAACTTCTTCATTCCCACCGGGCTATACAGCTACTGCCGTCTTCGACCATGCTTCCCTAGTCTCTTCAGGCAAATCGAGAGCGGACGGGAAAGATATAAGAATCGTGTATTGGGACTCATCCAGATGGAGGGAACTCAATCGGATTCTGGGTGCGAACTCGACCTGGAACACCACGTCCACATCCGTCATGTTCCCGCTCCAGAATGGACTTAACGTCTCAGAATCTGACTCCAACTACTACATCTACTACGGCAATCCAGCGGCCGCCAGTCCGCCCACCAACATCACCATTGGCGCAGGGGTCAAGAGTGTTCAGAGCGGAACAGCCGTAAGCGCTGCAAATGGAATCATGTCTGTCCCAATATCGCAGGTCAACATGACCAGAACCTTTCTGATTTTTAGCAGTCGACACGATAGTAACAGACCGGTGGGATCTGAGATTGGTGGCAGGATAGCCTCACCAACGACCCTTGAGTTCGAACGGGTGACTGATGAGATGACACCAGTTCCAATGACTATCCAATGGTATGTGATCGAGTACAGCTCAGGAGTGAGAGTCCAACGTGGCATAGATTCCCTGAGTTCAACGGCAACGAACGTGGCAATCAGTCCCATATCAGAAATCGACCAGGCGTTCTTAACATGGTCGAGGACACCAGCAGCGGGTGACCAGCACTGGAACTACGACGACCTGACAGTCGGAGAGATTACCAGCAAATCGAACCTTCAATTCAGGGTCGATTCTGTGAACTCCGTCCACAGGGTCTTCTGGCAGGTAGTGGAATTCGTGAATCCAGGTGACATCAGTGTCCAGATGGGATCGGTTCTTTCGATGACCGGGGCCACGACCTCGGTCAACGCGACATTGGGAACACCGGTGTCTTTGTCCAAGTCCTTCATCCTTGCTGGATTCCGGACCCCACACACCGGCCAGGATCTGGGCGCGCGGATGATCAGTGCTCAACTGACCAACTCGACGAAGATAATGTTCGACAGAGGTGCATCCGGATCTCCGGACAACATCACAGAGATATTCTGGCAAGCTGTGGAGTTGAATGATGGGAGCAGGGTGTTGTCGGGGAATGCGCACTTCGTACCTGGAGAGTATCGGAAGAACATCACGCTCTCCGATATCATCGACACCAATCGTTCCGCAGCCTTCGCATCCGTGCAGGTCGGATGTGGACAGAGCTTGGGTCGTACACCTTTCGTGCTTGATGACACAGCCGGAATTGCCTCTGCCACCATGGCTTTGTCGCCAACCCAGATCATCATGGAACGAGACAACGCAACTGCTGAGGCCGATATAGGATGGTTCGTTGTGGAGTTCAAGAGGCAAACACCTTCATCCACAATAGGTCCTGAAGAGACCTCGGCCAATGTGCAGATCGTCGCCAGCGTGTATCACACGAGACCTGATGGGACTGACCCACGGGGAATCGTGACATCGCCGACCATTACGATTGACAGTACCACTCCCAATCCGCTAAGCCTGAACATCGGCAACGGTGTCCAATACACCTTCATAGACGCCAATCCACGGCTTCTCCGTCTGGAGATCGACGTTAGCGTGGTCAACGGCGGAGAGAGATTTGTCTTGGCATATGATTCCACGGCTCAGCCAACCAGTCTCATTACGCCCTCGACTCCCACGAATACATACTACCTGTATGACATGGACACGACCGGAGTCTCACCTTCGGGCAAGGTCATGAACACTACAGTGGGTACTGGAGGTGCGAGCATGTCCTTTGACACTACCGGACGAGGAATGCACTGGTACACGGCCATGTGGTCCCCTCTTTCGGTATCGATTCTCAGCCCAGTGCTGGATGAGCATATCACGGGCACGTACGATATCACATACTCCACAAGCTTGCCAATCTCGAACATCTCATTCGAATACTCCGAAGGGGCCTCTTGGAGAAGCATTGGATTCGATTCCAGCCTTGATGGGGCTTTCACCTTCGATTCATGTGCGGTTGGGGATAGAATCACGGACATTCGAGCAACTGCAAGAACCGCTGACAATTCCACGGCACAGGACACAGTGACAAACATCGAGATCGACTGCACACCGCCATCCATACGGATCCTGCAGCCCCTTGACTTTTCTGAGATAAACGGCACTGAAACCATAGTGTACATGGTGGATCCTGATGCCGTCCTAGTTGAGCTCAGATATGATGACGGACAGCTTCACACAATCGCCACGGAGGTGCCCCCGGATGGGTCGGCCTTGTGGACCATAGGGAACCTGACACTGAAAGGCGTTATCCTGAGAGGTATCGCATGGGATGAAGTTGGCCTGAGCTCTGATGATCAGGTCCCGGGGCTTTCCACACCGGAACCAATCATACCTGTGAGCAAACCACCCACGATCTCGGGCGTTCCGGATATTATCGTCCACTACGACTATTCGTACAACTTCGATCTGTCACCATACATCAACGATGAGGATACCCCCCTGGATCAACTTACAGTATTGACCTCCGACAGCGCCCATATCTGGACCAATCCGCTGAACAACCTCGGACTTGTCATGAACTATCCCCAGTCAATGCTCGGGCAGACGGTGCCAGTGACCATATGGGTCTCCGACGGGAATGCCACCGATTTCCAGGTCATCAACATAACGATATTGGATGACTACCCGCCCGAGAAACTCCATCTGCTACCCGATGTTTCCTTCGATGAGGACGAAACGGTGCTGAACGTGTTCTTCACCAACATGGACTACTACTTCCTGGACATCGACGGGGACAACCTGTACTACACTTCAGGTAATCAATCGGTGAAAATCAGGATCAACGCCAACAAGACGGTGGACATGTGGGCGGAGCCTGACTGGTTCGGATTCGAGATAATCACCATAAGAGCGACCGACCCCACTGGAGCTCTGGTGGAAGACGTTGTGATCGTCCTGGTGAACCCGGTCAATGATGCACCTGTGATAGATGACATTCCAGACATCAGGACCACGGCTGATAGGGATGAAGTACTGGACATAATGGAGTACGTTCATGATATCGACACTCCCATGGGCTCCTTGGTCATCACAGTAGATAGCGGACATGTGACGACAGACGGCTTCAACCTGACTCTCAGGTACCCCTCAAGTATGAGCGGGGATCTCATTAGAATAACCGTGAGCGATGGTTTCAATTCCTCTTACGTGGACGTCAGGGTCATTATAGAAACGGATGGAGATTTCTGGCTCTGGTTCATTCTGGGAGCGGTGGTGATTCTGCTTATGTGTTTGTACTATATTGCCAACAAACCGGAGATATACGTGGGCTATTTGATCAGAGAGGACGGTGCACTCATCATGGAAGTCAACATGACTGACAAGAGAACGGTCCCGTATGGTCTAATAAGGCAGCGAACGAGAGCGCCTGGCATAAGTAAGTCCAAGATTCTGGACTTCGACGGATACAAGGTGGCGATTCTCCATGGAAAGCGCATCCATCTGGCGGTGGTATCATCCTCCAATCTCGAGACACCGACCAGAGCGGAGCTGCAAGAGATCGTCAGGAACCTGGACCATGTTGTCAAAGAGGAGAGATTCTTGGGGGATGACAGCAAAGAAACAGCCTCCATCCTGGACGGATTCGAAAGCCATTTTAGAGAAATAGGCGGGAATAGCTGGCGCTCTGGACGATAGAATAAGAGTAGCGCCGGCGACCGGATTTGAACCGGTGACCGTCCGGTTTCTGCAGAGAGCTTTAACAGCCGGATGCTCGACCAGGCTGAGCTACGCCGGCAATACCTGACGTCCAATGCGGGGATTGTTGAAAAACCTTTTCGTTACAGAGAAGCGCGCAACTCCTTGACAGTTCTTGTTGTAGAATCCAGAACCTTCTTCAGGTGGCCCACAAAACTACCCAGTTTCTCGGTGGTCACTGCCCCGTCAGGTGATGGCTCGATAAGACCTTCCTGTTCCAGTATCCTTAGAGAGTAACGGACCTTGTGCTGAGGGTAATTGAGAAGCTCGGAGAGCCGTATGATCCCGATGGGCTGGTTCTCCATGATGGACTTCAGCATGTTCACATGCCTTTGCATAAGGCTTATTTCGTCCTCCAACTTGCTCGTCAACGAACTGCTTCCTCGTCTATTCATCCGCTCCCCTCATCGACTATTGTCATGACACGTGATAACACATGTGTTATTTAATGATGAGCCTATCCCTTTCCTGCCCACCAGGCCATATCTGTATTGCATGAAATCCTTCTGTCAATTTCAGGAATGAGGAGAGAAAGGATAAATATCCTAGGTCGTAATGAACACCCGATACGATGGCCGTCATCGAGACAAATGGTTTATCCAAGGTGTTCGGGGACCTGAGAGCCCTCGACAAGGTCAACCTGGAAGTGAACGAGGGCAGCTTCCTCGGCCTTTTCGGACCCAACGGCGCTGGCAAGACCACGCTTCTCAAGATACTCACAGGACAGCTTCTTCCTACCAATGGGAAAGCAAAGGTGGACGGGAAGGACGTTGTCAAGGACCCGATGGGCGTGAAGAGAAGCGTTGGTATAGTGCCGGAAGTCGAATCACCCCCGAGCTATCTGACCGCGCATGAATACCTCTACTTCGTCTCCAAGATTCGAGGCGTGAATGATGTTGAGAAGAGGATAGAACGCTGGCTCAAGTTCTTCGGGATGGAGGATTCCGAGGGGAAGATATGCAGGGACCTGTCGAAGGGGGGAAGACAGAAGCTCATGCTGGCCTCCGCCTTCATACACGAACCCAAGATATTGTTCCTGGATGAGCCGTTCATCAATCTCGACCCCATATACCAGAGGAAGTGCAAGGATTACCTGCTCGAATATTCGACCAACGGCAGAACCGTCTTCATGTGCTCCCACCTGCTGGAGATCGCAGAGAAGCTCTGCAACAACGTCGCAGTGATCGACAACGGCAAGATCGTGGCGTTCGGTAGCCTAGAAGAGGTGAGAGGGGAGAGCAGGGACCTGGAGAGCGCTTTTCTGAAACTCGTAGAGACGGGGAGATAGGTCAAATGAGGACCCTTGTCTGGATGATGCTCAAAGAAGAGTTCAGGATGCATACGTCCTTCTCCAGCAAGTACATGTTCTTGGCCTTCCCGGTGATGACAGTCATTTTCTCCTTTGCGATCGCGTTGACCTCTGGCCGGATATTCGAGGTACAGCCCATGAACGACATCATGCTCCTGATTCACGTGGGCGTGTTCATCTACGGGATATCGGTTGGTGCGTTCGGCTTCATGGGGAGGATGTACGTCGAAAGGCAATGGGGCGAAAGGGGCTTTCTGGTGGCCGTTCCCCAGCTCCATCCGATCTCATTCAAGAAAACGTTCTTTGGACTTTATGTCCGGGACGTGATCTTCTATGTCTTCCTGTTGCTGTTGCCCGCCACACTGGGTCTGTTCGCTTCTGTTCCGTTCACAGGTTTCAACCCCGTGTCAATCTCGTTCCTCTTCACATCGACCTTCCTGTCCTTCCTGCTGGGGATATCCTTGAGCTTCTTCATGTCGGTGCTTTTCATTCGGAGCAGTTTCGTGTTCATGGTCGGGGTGGGTTCCATCTTCGCACTATTCCTCGGCCAGAGCCTGTTCGGGTTGTATCCCCTGGAGTATCTCGTGCCTGGGCTGGGTCTGCAGTTCAGTCTGCCGCCCTATGTGTTGAACATAGGTGACGCGATCGGCTTCACAATAATGGCTTTGGCCATGGTGGCGCTGTTCGATCTACTCTCGATAATCCTGGTCCAAGAGAGATTCGAATCCAGAAAGATGGGGAAGGTGGACTACATACTACCCAGAGTGGAGAAGAGGGTCTCTTTCGCAAAGAAATACCAGACGCTCCTGGGAAAGGAACTTGTGGATCTGGCGAGAAGCGGGACCGTAAGCAAGATGTTCTTCTCGTTCGTGACCCCGCTACTGTTCCTGAGCTTCACGGTATGGTTCGTCAGAACCGGACTGGCCCTTCCTGTGGGTTTCAACACGGTCTTCTACGGTGCCATGGTCGGGTTCTTCGGCGTACTGCTCTACAGCTGGTTGAACAACGTCGATGTGACAGACTACTTCTCGACATTACCCGTGACCGTCCCACAAGTCATAAAAGCGAAGCTCCTGGCGTTCCTCATAATGACAATGTGGATCAGCACCGCCTTTGTTGTGGCAATAAGCTGGTTGAACAACGACACCAGTCTCCTTTGGCTAGCCCTTCCTGTGATGTTCGTTGTGTCGATCTACATGGTGGTCATGGTCGCGTATCTGACCGGCCTCAGGACCAACAGCTTCCTGTTCAATCCAGGAGTGCTCATCAAGTTCAGCATAATGTCCATATTGCCGGACCTCGGCCTGACCATCCTGTCCTTCACGCTCAGAGCACCGGGGCAGGTCATCTTCTCGATAACCGGCATCGTTCTGGTCTGCGCGATTCTGCTTGGTACAACCTGGATACTCTACAGAGGAATCGACAAGAAATGGTCTCGAACAGAGTTCGGAGACTGAGACCGAGCACGTCTTGATTGGGATGTTTGAAATCTCCTACTGAGAGGATTCTGGGAGCTGGGCCCTGTCCATCTTCTTGGAGATCATGAGGGACACAACCAGGGAGAAAATCCCGATGACGGTGATAACTAGTCCAAGGATAGCGACGAACGAGTTCACCGGACCGAACGATTCATACGTGTTGAACGCGGGACTAGGTGCCGGGATACTCAGCCAATCATGAAGATACGAGGCGGCAACGATCCCTGGACCGCCCAGGACTATGAGTGCAAGCCCGAAGTACATGGTGAGTTTCTCACGCCTCTCCTGAGAGCGACTGCCCACTATCCCCTCTTTCTTGATGGGGCGCTGGGTCCAGGATCTGTTTTCAGTGGAGCACAACATACACACGCCGTTGGGTGATACGTTCCTGGAACCGCAGTTCTCACAACGATATACGGCCATGCCATCTTCTTGGTCAGATGATAACTCATCAAAGAAGTCTTCTTCCATATACAGATTCCTCCGACTATCAGACGCTTTCCATTCTCACCTTCCACTCTGAGCCTTCTCTTCGGAGTGCATTCCTCCGACTATCAGACCGGTCCCAATAACTGCAAGGGCTCCAGAGAACAATAACGAACCCGTCACCCATAGAAACCCCACACCCGTTGAAAACGCTCCAACCCCAAGAGGGACGATTGGGAGTCTCTTCCTAGTCTTCTGCGGCACACGTACATACCTCTTCGGGATCAGACTATTCGCGTTCATGATAGAGGTAGCCTCCTGATCTTCCACAACCGACAATTCCGGGGACAATATGTTCTCTCCCGTCGCGGAATCTTACGAGGATGTGCATAAGCCTTGCTATTCAGTTATCAAAAATGAAATGCAGAATAATCATGATAACAGCATAGTAACAGTATTTGCAATATTGTGGAAATATGATGAAACTAATTTAGGCACATTCACTTAGGAACACAATCCGATACTTGTCGTTACAATCAGGTTCTCAGTCCTGGCCGATAGGCTTATTTACCCCACAGGTCAATATTCACGGCAGATAATCACGGGTGATTATCGCGGAAGGAAAGAATCCACAGAATTGAACCGAATAGGGAAGGAAAGCAAGGGATGGGATGTAAGGAACCTTGTACGATTGACCTGATACGTAGACACCATGTTCTGTGGACCGGCGACAACGGTGATTCAGTGATGTCCGATACAAACCAAGCTGCAACGGCCAACTCCGCGCCCGTGAGGATGGGGAAGGGTTTTGGGCTTACTCCGATCAACAGGATAAGAAACATCGATACCGAGATACTCATGAGGAAGGTCATGTGGAACTTGGTCCTCTTGTTCCTGGGGCTGTTCGTTGGTTTCATCGTGATCCAACATGCGATGTTCTATTCGTTACCTCCCAACCTGGATGAGTTCCTTTACGTCCAGAAGGAGGTGTACGTCGTATTCAGTCTGATGTTCGTGATTTCGATAAGGACTTTGTTCCTCGTAGAAGGGAAAATCCGGAGCCTGTCTGCACCAAAGTGACCGGTCCAGCCAGATTATGCCTTCCTTGATTATTGATGCCTGGAATGATAGAAAAGTGCTCTTTTCAAATGTCCTCAGAGATTCAAAACGATTAAGTTCGTCTTGATAACATGATAATAGTGACATGAGTTTTTAATCTATGTTATGCTATTCAACGATATTCTATACGTTTAAGATAATATTCGTTATCAGGAACGATAAACGCTTCCTAACCTTTATAGTCGACCCATTCATCAACCCGAAAAGGGCCTTCTTTTTGAACGGAGGGTCGCGTAGCAATTGAACCGCACTGACTGTGGGTTGGTGAGGACATGATGCGTCAAAAAAAGGCGAAAGGCATAGCAAGGTCAATAAAGGAGCGTGCTGAGAGAATCGGCAGAACACCTTTTCAAGATGAGACTCCGATAGAGATCGACGAAGATGAACTTCTCTACGAAGAGCTGGACAGGCTGACAAGGACCCAGGACACTGATGATGAGCTGCGCGCGAAGGGATTGACCAACGGAATGGGCAGGACGAATGGTCTCGTTAACGGAAACGGTCGGACCAACGGCCTGGTCAACGGTGTTGGACGCACAAATGGTTTGATCAATGGGACCGGAAGGCCGTATGGACTTGTCAACGGTGTTGGAAGGACCAACGGTCTCATCAATGGTAACGGCCGGACAAATGGTCTCATCAATGGTAACGGCCGGACAAATGGTCTCATCAATGGTATTGGCAGAACCAATGGAATGATCAATGGTACCGAGATTGGCGATTTCGAATACATGGACGAAGGGTTTGAAGATCCGAGAGGAAGAAGACCTCGGAGAAGGAAGCTAGCCCTAGTTAGATACAGCGCAATCATAATGGGACTTCTCTTCCTGTTCTCGGTAAGTATCTCATTGATACCCGAGGAGCCGAGGAAACCTTCGAGGATAACCGTTGATGGACAACTGGCAGACTGGTCGGGAGTCGAGCGGTACAATGAACCTGCCTCGAGCGAGAATAGTGACGTGGACCTGCAAACGTACGCTGTGCTGTCAGAGAAGGGGGTCCTGTCCGTCTTGATGACCGTTCGGGGGACCGCACTGGGGGATCCCACTGGATATGACGCCTTCTACCTTTTCGTGGATGCTGATAGTTCAGTGGCCACAGGTTATCTTCACGAGGGTCTGGGTGTGGATTATGCGATAGAGATCTACGGAGGCTCCAACTCGGTCAAGGTTGCCAGTTTGCTTGAATTCCAACCGGGGGACCAGCAGAACTGGTCGGCCTTCACGACGATCGGAAGGATAGACGCCGCTGTCTCAGGCAGTAACCTTGAAGCTCAGATTCCGTTGTTTCTTGCGGGGTCAATATCTGAAGACAGCATCTTCGCGATACATACAGACGATTTCGAAGGCGGAGGGCTGGATTCTTCTCTTCACTTCAAAGAAGAAGTCGGAGCACTGGAGGTCACATTCCAGGCCGTGGAGGAGGACTGCATCATTACCTCAGTTCAACAGGATTTGGTCCAGTTGACCTTCGCAGCGAGGGGTTCAGAGGTCGCTGTCAATTCTGTGTCGGTCACTATGGAAGGCCTGGGACAACTTGAATCTGTTGCTCCATTCAACCTCCCCTCATCCCAGGTAGCCGTCAGAACGGTTGGATTGTCATCTTTGACGGCACACCCAGGAGACCTGATCATCTTCACACTAAACGAGGTGCAAGCGGACAGGCCAGTGAAGATACGCGGAGAGAGTGTCAAATGCTATTATCAGAGCGCCCCTAGCGAGAAGAAGATCGATGGATGGTTCGGGGATTGGAGCGGAGAGGCTGAGATCGATGATCAGAACCTCCCTCTGGACCAGGGCAGTCGGGACATCAAGGAGTACTCGGCATCACTTGAACCAACCCTCAACGAGACCTTCTTCTATGCCAGGGTCTTTGGAGAGATGCTGGAAGGGTCCAGCGTTCCGAGAAAGATGGTGAAGTCATTAGCCCAGGGAGAACCGGCCAACGTTCCAGCGGCCCCGAGGCTATGGAAGGAAAAGAGAACGGGCGAGGATTTCCTGAGGATCTACATCGACTCCAACACCAGCGACGTGGACGGTGCTCACATCAACAGCTTTCCAATGATCCCAGACTATATGATACAGGTCACAGGCAGGAATGGCGTGATATTGAACAAGTCGATCTTCGAATGGGGACAGGGATGGGACTTCCTCATGAGCATTCCAGCAGAGAAGAACATGGACAGCATTGAGATGTCTGTTCCAACCTGGCTTTTCGGCTCTATGAACAACACGGAGATGCTGTTCGATATGACAGACTGGAGAAGATTGGGTGACAGCAATTCGCTTCAGACAGCGTGGCAGAGCAGATCGGGGACAAGAACGGTGTACCTCGTCCAGAACACGAACAACGCCGCAACAACCACTGCCTACTCGACTCAGAGGAAGGTGTTCCACGATGGCACATACTTCTGGAGCTTCTATTATGACGGAGTCCAGGGCAAGACCATGTACGAATACAGTGATGAAGGTGATGACTGGACAAATACTGCTGTCTCCGCGTTCTCCACGTCTGGCGTTCTCTATCCATCCGTATGGTACGATTCCGGCAACTCAGCGGTCTACGTGGTCGGGGACACATCTGCGAGCGACGCGACGGTACTAACCAGGAAGGGGACGATTTCAGGCACTTCCATCTCCTGGGGGTCCGAATACACGGTCACAGTCTCGGGGAGCAGCCTCGGATCCAAGGTGGCTTTCATCAGCCAGGACTCGAGCGGATATCTCTGGGTGATATCGAGCAGCCAGGAAACCAATTATAACTGCGCCGCGGTAAGGTCGACCAACACGGATGACATCTCTGCATGGGACAGCCGAACGGTCATGAGAACCGCTGGTGATGTCACCAACAACTACGTCTATCCGATGATATATCCGCTCGGCAGCGGAGATGTTTATGCGATCTGGTATGCGGACGGCAACATCGAAGGAAGGGGATATGATGCGGGCGGCTCATCGTGGGACGCAAACGAGGTTTCTATAGTAACAACAACTGCGAGCAAGACCAACAGGGGGCCGTCAGCGGTCGTGGATTCCTCAAACACCGTACACCTCATTTACAGCGATACCAATGGATACGTCAAATACAGATACAAGACCACATCGGGGTCTTGGACAGATGGATCATCCGATCCGGAGACTGTCGAGAGCGCTAACGGGTACCCCACGCTGAGCATTCTGACCTCGAACGATGATCTGTACGCGTTCTACATCAGGAGCAACCAGGTCCGCTGTAAGAAATGGGGCGGCAGCTCTTGGTCCACAATCACCATGTCAACCGATGGATTGTCAAAGACCTATCTGACATCCACATATTCAGCCTCACAAGAGGACTGGACAGCTCTGAATTGGAGAGGCTACGAGTCCTTCGATGACGAGACCCGAGTGTACTTCGAGAACGTGCCGGAGTTCTCGGACATTCTGCCTCCTTTCCTGAGTGTGCTATTCCTAGGACTCGCGTCTAGGAGAATGACCAAGAGAAGAAGAGAGAAGTCGATCCGATTGGACCATTAGGGGACTCCAAAGTCAGCATATCACCAGATTTCGCCATACAATGCAAGAAACCAGCACTGGCATGACCCAGATTTGAGCTAACCTCATCATAAACCTTTTTATCCATATAAGTCAATATACGTGGGTTCATATGAACCGAATCAAGGTAGTTAGCGAGGCCGCAGAGCTCGTGCCCATACTCAGAGCCATCGATTCAGAAGTGAAGAGAGAGGTCTTTAAGGAGGTCACCGAGAATTGGTGTACTGAGAAGGATATCGAGAACAAGTTCGGCAATGCAGGTCTGGAGGCGCTCAAGTTCTTCGAGAAGATGAACCTGGTGGAGACCAAATGGCAGTCCTCCGAATCGGAACCCGAGAAAGCGTACCACGGTTTCTACAGCTCATTCCACATCGACGCTTCCTCGACCATCCACGAGATAACCGACGTCCTTGCCGCGGCCGTGATGAATGATGATGAGTTCGATAGACTGGAGAAGAAGATCTACAAGTTCGTGGGAGAAGATGGGACGTTCATTGGAGATGTGGCGGAGAAGTTGAAGGTCACCCAGACAATGCTTAAAGGTCTGGTCAAGAGATCAGCCAATCTGGAGTGCAGAGGTCACAGAATCGAGCGGCATATCTAGAGAGGGATCCAAGTGGCGGATGAAGAATGGGAGGAGAACCCCTTTGAGAACCGTCCCGCCGACAAGGGCAAGGTTGCTAAAAGAGAAGCTACTAAGCCAGCCAGGGCTGTCCCTCCGCCGCCTATCGCGGACGACGACAATCCGTTCGAGAGGGGGACCACTCCTGCCAGATCTAGCGACATTGGTGATGGCGGCAGTCCTTTTGAGAACAGACCCTCTAGCACTTCTTCCGGCGGAGGTTCCGACGACGAATACGTAGAACTGGACGAGTTCGACAAGAGCAAACTTGCTACAGTTTCTGGAATGGGCTTCGTGGGCCTGGGCGCATTCTTCTTTTTGTTCGTCATAATGCCTGGCAATATGCTCCTAATCGGGCTGGCAGTCCCTGCGTTGATCATATCCGCCCTGGTAGCTTTTTTCTATCTTCTCGACGACCTCAGGATCCGCCCTACTTCGTTGACCGAAAGGAGTTCTCGCTTCATGTCGGGCATACTCGTCATGGTTCTGTTCATTCTGCTTTTTGTGCCTTTGATAATGAACTGGCCGAACACTGAGGACATAGATCTGACAGTCCCGCTAACATTGCTGCCGATCATAGTCCTGACGAACGCGAGCGTCGCCTTGTTCTTGTATTCGATGCTTTGGGAAGAGTGAGAAACCAGGTCATTCTACACCGATTGCGAGTCCTCGCCCAAGCCACCTAGCTCCCAACGGGCTCTCATCTCAGGGCGGGATCTGCGGCAATGCAAATCAAGCAGTCTCGATGTGCAACTTCTTTTCTCCATCTGCCCTAAGCAGGACCTTCTCACCCTTGTGCAAACCCAATACTTCTGACAGTTCAGTGGGGATACGGACTATGAGATTGCTTCGGATTTGACCTAGCTTGATCTTGTACTCCTTCGTCAGTATCTTGTTGAACAGCAGTATCCTCTGTGCTTGCTCCGGATCGAAGTATTCCTCGCCACAAGAACATCTCCATCCGTCGATTTCAGCTCCTTGAAAGCGAAGCTTGGCCGTTTTGGCGGTCTTGCCGCAGGTCACACATACCATTCCTTCTTTCTTCATTTCCTCACCTTAGACTTGGATGTCATTCCTACATGGGTTATTACCCAGACTTCGGAATCCAGAGAGTGGTTCCATGATTTCACTACCACGACCCTGATCGTCTTCTTTCCTTTGTCTAAACACCTCTCAAGGATTCCTTTCGACCTTCTGCCTTTTGAACAATCATATCCGAGTTCCAACACGTCAAGTACGGCAAAGAGATCAAGGCTGTTATTGTACAGTTCAGTCATCGCAGACCGGGTAGGGACCAGGGGCAGGTCGTGGAAGAGGGGATATATCATCCAAACACTCAATATGTCATGTACGTATGTAGTATAAGTATGTTATTATCATATGCAATGTTGGAAGGTCGCAACATCACCGGACCCCGTATGCATGCGGGGGTTACAAAAAGACTGAGACTTTCTCATGAATAGCTGAGTATCCCATTTCTGTGTGGGAAGAATAGCCTGCACTATCTTTTTATCAGTCTCCAGATATCCCAGAAGAGGATGGAAGAGCACGACATCACTGTTCTGAGATTAGGTCACCGGCCTGGAAGGGACAGAAGGATGACCACCCACATTGCCCTGGTCGCAAGGGCCCTGGGCGCACGATCGGTCGTGATCTCTGAAAAGCACCCGAGACTGGAAAAGGCAGTGAAAGAGGTCACTCAGAAGTTCGGGGGCAACTTCTCGGTGCGGACGGAGGTCAAATGGAAGGAATTCGTCCGGAAGTGGGAAGGGGCAGTGGTTCACCTGACCATGTACGGGGAGCCTCTGGAGAAGGTGATCGGTGGAATCCCGAAGGAGAATGTCCTGGTCATCGTGGGTGCGGAAAAGGTGCCTCCGGAGGTGTACAAGCTCTCGGATTTCAACGTTTCAGTGACCAATCAGCCACATTCAGAGGTCGCTGCATTGGCAATATTCCTGGATAGACTGACGGATTCTGCCTGGACGGGTCGAAACTTCAAGGGGAGAATGAGGGTCATCCCCGTGGGGAATGGAAAAATCGTTATCGACGTGGACAGAGGATACCTGAGCGACGAGGAGTGCCGGAGACTGCTGATGGAGGTCGGCTGCGAAGATTATGTGATATCGCATGTAAGAGCAGTCGCCGAGGTTGCGGTGGAGATCGCCAAATCGTGTGATGCAGATGTGGAGCTGGTCAGGACAGCAGCCATGCTGCATGACATTGGCCGGACGAAGACACACGGCCCTGGTCACGGGTATGAAGGTGCCGAGATACTGAGAGGGCTTGGATTCCCTGAGAACATCGTTCTTATCGTTGAGAGGCATGTTGGTGGCGGTCTGAACTCCAAAGGGGCTGCCGAGCTTGGACTGCCTGAGAAGGATATGATACCCACAACTCTTGAAGAGAAGATAGTGTGCATCGCGGACAAGCTGGTGGAGGACGACAAGAAGGTCCCCATCGATAGGGAGATCCAGAAGCTCAAGGAGAAAGGACTGGACAAGGCCGCAGAGAGGCTTCAGGTCCTGTATCAGGAAGTGGAGGATATTGCTTCAACCGACCTTGACCGATTAGCCACCTGACACAAGTCTTATCTGTTTCCATTCGATGGTGTGTTACCATGAATCGAGGGATACTTGGATTGGGGATCGCACTGATGGCTCTGGGCTTGATACTGATGCCTTTCCTCTATCCGCTGGTGGATATTGACACTCCCGAGGAGGCCGGTCAGAAGGCAAGGGTCTACAATCCGTCCAACGATCCACCTCTCAGGTTCAAAGGCACCGTGAAGGAGTTCATCGAGAGGGACTTCATCACTCAGAGGCCGGCCATCACCATCGAGGGCTTCGAAGGACTTGCTGGGAATATTCGGGTGTCAATAGGTAACGAGACGATCTCCGAAGGGCAGGAAGTGATAGTGGAGGGCAAGTTCTACGGTTTCTTGGGGATTGGCTACGTCATGGGAAACTATAACGAGGATACTGAGAAGATAGACCCAGCGACAGTTGAAAGGGTCCCGACGACCAACTTCATTCTTGCACTGGTGCTGTTCCTTGTAGGATTAGTATTGACAATATGGGGCTATACTAGGATCTGATATCAGAGAGGCAATCCTTTACCTGAGCTCTTCCAGCGGTATGTGATGTTCCTCAAGTTTGGCTTTCACCGTGTGCTTCGAGGTCTTTGGAGGGAAAACGTCATCGCTCTTTCCCATCTCCAGGATCGTGTCCTTCGTGATGTTCTTGATCTCGGCCTCGGGCCAGGCCGTAACCTCGATCGCGTCGTCCCAGTAATCGACGAGGTAGACAGGTATCTTGGTGTATCCCATTCTCCTGAGAGCTTCCACCCTGTGATGTCCGTCCAGAACCACGTAATCATTCTCATCCACGAGTATCGGGACCTTGAACACGCCATCGTCTCTGAGCATGTTAATGAAATCCCCCAGTAGTTCATCCTGGATAGCTTCGTGAATCCTGAGGTCTTCGATCTCCATGATAGCGAACCTGCATCTCATCGGAATACTCCCCTTGCGAGGGAACTTCGAAGTAAATGCCATCTTCCCCAGCCTCCCCTGATGAATGAGGCAGGCCACAAGCCGGACGGTTCTGCCTCACTGCTCATGACTGTGAATATAGAACTGCAAATAAAAGACTAACGACAGCTAGCGCCATGCCCGGGATGCCGGGAGCTCACTTGGCCTTCTTCTTCAGGCTGACCCTCTTGGGAAAGTACCTCAGAATCACGATGTCACCGACAGACTGGATCCATCGGTACGGAACGCTGACCGCCCTTGAACCTTCAACAAGAAGAGGATTCGTGTCACCTATGAACAGACCCTCCACTTGACTGTCATCAATATCCACGACGAGATTGTTAACGTTCCCCAGGAAAATCCCCTCGTGAGTGTATACCTGCAACCCGACGAGCTCAGAAATTTCTTCCAACATGCTTATCCCATCTCTTACCCACATATATCTTGGGATATTAAATAGTTGCCACAATGGAAATGTCGACCGAAACCCCCCATAGCCATTGTAGAGTTGCTTTGTTCTGAACCCTCCGCAAGATTTGCAGAAGGAAACGCCATCAACAAATGTTGTCAGAACCAGAAGGAGATGACGGTCTCCGGGTTCTGTGATGGAATGGGATGGACATCAGATTGTCGGTGACCATTTCCCTTTGGTCGACGGGATGGGATAAGGATAATGAAGGGATCTGGAAGAGTCGGGAAGAAGAGCAGTACAGGGGGCTGAAGTACAGGAGGTTCAGGAAGGGCTATCGGAGAAGGTACTGGGAGACTGGGGATACACCTCAAGGAAGATGGCCTCTCTCATTGGGAGGATGAAGGGCAAGCCCTTTCTCAAGATAAGGAAGAATCACACTGCGAGAAAGAAGGGACCCAAGGAATGGTCCATGATGGTCAGGTTCCAGAAGGAGATGCCGGAGGAGTTTTAGGTCAACACTGATGGTCTGAAAACATCTGTGAGCGAACTTCCACCCCTATTCTTCTCTTCGAGATTCACACATTGAACCATGGAGATCCCGATGGAAGATACCTCATCTGAGACCTGATCCTAACTCAGCAGAAACACAAGAAATGGGGACACTAGGTGATTATTTTCTCATTGTATTTTATTCTCATCAATATTGTCTCAGCATATTCGAGGGTTTTCTGTCTCCAAGACAAGATTGTTATGCGCATTTCTATAATCACACCCGATAACGAACCCGACAGTTTTATTTGGTCTACGTAGGGTCTTCGAGATGCATTTCCTGAATACATGCAAAGAAATGTCCAAAGGACGGAGAACGAATGCTAGAAGAATTGGCGAACATATCCGGCCTTCTTCTGAAAGGCCCCCCAGGTGTTGGGAAGCTGGAATGGTGCCTGGAGCTCATAGACAATTTCCTCGAACACGACAAGAAGATAGTGATCGTGGGCATAGACTACAGTCCTGAGACAATCAGACAGAGGGCGTTCAAGTTCGACATCGACCTCAGGAAGTACGAGGGCGAGAACCTGGTGTTCGTGGACTGTTTCTCTGCTCCCCTAGGCAAGCTCAGGGAGGGAGAACGGACAGATGGGACTATGTACGTGAGCAGCTTGTCCAACATAGAACAGATAGGCATGAACATCACAAAGGCGTCCGATGTGCTGGGCGAGCCTATCAACCTCTTCTTCTACTCACTCTCGCCCCTTTTTCTGCACAATGCCCCCCAGGCACTTCTGAAGTTCTTCCAGATAATGAGTTCCCAGCTGAGGACCAATGGAGGGTTCGGAGTGTTCGCTCTGCACGAGGGAGTCCAGGACGAGAGGACAGGCGACACGCTTGGAATGATGGTGGACGGGGTGGTGGAGATGAGGTTCGACGAGATGCTGCACAGGGAGATCAGGATACATCACATCAAAGGCATCGCAACTAATCCGGTTTGGACGCCGTTCGATATCGGCGGGGAACTGGTGGACGTCGTGCTTTCGGAAAGGGTGCCCAAGGTCAGGTACGTGGACAAGGAAGTGGGGATCGATAAGCTGTTGTGAAGGGTTGACATGAAGTTGGTCAGATCAGGATTGGGAACGGTGGACGAACAGCTCGGAGGTGGCTTCCTCAGGCCGTCCTCATCCATACTGTTGAGCGACAGTCCCACAGAGAAGAGGATGTTCGCGGAGAATTTCCTGGCCGCGGGGGTAAAAGGGAACGAATCCTGCGTCTACATAGACTTCCACAGGGCCCCGAGCCTCGCAAGATCGCATTTCAAGAAGTACGGTGTTCCGGAGGAATCCAGCCTGGTGATAGTCGACGCCGCGTCCAGCCAGGCCATGATCCCGTCCTCGGAGAGATACGTCATCAAGGACGTGACCGACATGATGGACATACGCAGGGTGGTGCAAGACGCCTTCGAGGAACATAGACCCAAGAGGGTCATCGTGGATTCGCTGGAGTTCCTGGTGGACAGGTTCCCGCACGAAGAGGCCCTGAAGTTCTGGGAGTTCGTCAATGACCTCTCCACCGAAAACAACTCGGTCTTCTTCACCCTTGTGACGGACTGGACACTGGAGCGAAGGGAACTAGCGTCACTGAAGGACGGCGCGGACACCGTTCTGGAATTCAGAACAGAGAGGATGGGTTCAATTCTACTGAACCTGGTCAGGGTGAGCGAGATCAGGAAGGTGGAGATTGAGAACAGCAAGTGGGTTCCCTTCAGGTTCGAGGACCTTACCGGTGTTGTGACCTACACCCCGAGGATTCTGGTCATAGGATCGAAGGACTCCAGAAAGGAAGATTTTATTAGTTCCTTGTGTTCTCGGTCCATCGTTGATGGAGAGGGACATCTTTCGGAGGGTCGGGACAGAAGAACGATCGACGTCTCGGACATAGAGACCGAGGTGTTGGGAGTACCTGGAAAGGAGAGCTTCTCGGCCACTCTGAGGTTGTTCAGCAGAGAGATGAGCGGTGTGTTCCTGGTCTTGAACAGTTCAAGTCTTGAGGACATAGAGAACGGTAGGAGGATAGTGGAATCAGACTTCGGAAGGGTTCCTCTGGTCGTCATCGCGAACAGACAGCAGATAGATGGCGCCTTCTCGGAGGATGAGATCAGGAGGAGGATGAAGCTGTCAGAGGATGTGCCGATAATACCGTTCGATGAACCAGGGGACGGCAAGGCGAGCGAAGCGCTACAGAGTTTGCTGAAGCTCCCGGATGATGGGTGAGATAATGGCTGAAGAAAGGGAAATGAAGATGAAGATATGTCTGGTCGGCGACGGCGGAGTGGGAAAGACCAGCCTAATCCGGAAGTACGTACTCAACGAGTTTGACAACAGATACCTGTTCACTTTGGGCACCAACGTGTCCAAAAAGGAGATCACCCTGCCCGGCGGGGAAGGTCAGCCAGTAACGGTACACATGATGATCTGGGACATAATGGGACAGAAGGATCTGGCGAAGTTGTTCACCGAGCAGTACTTCAAGGGAGCCAATGCCGGTATCGCGGTCTGCGACTGCACAGAGGACAAGACGCTTGATGGGCTCTTGGAGTGGATAGACGGGATGAGAGAGGCTGCAGGACAGGTGCCTATTATCATTCTTGCGAACAAGGTGGACCTGGTAGACCACAAACAGATCGATGATAATCGATTGAAGGAGATCGCGGTGGGATACGGGGCTTCTTACTACTTCTCAAGCGCAAAGACCGGGGAGAGTGTAGAAAAGGCATTCATGGAGCTGGCAAGAGAGTTTGTGATGTAGGGCGGCCTACACCTCACCCTTCTCCTCTAGCTTCTTCCCCAAATTCTTGGTCCCTTCGCCAATCTTCTTCAGTGCCCCACTGGTGGCCTTGAGACCTTTCTTGGCCAGGGGTTTGACCTTTTCGCCCGCTCTCTGTGTCAGGTCAACACTCACAATGGACTGGTCTGTGAACTTCACTGTTCCCCGACCCACCAAAGCCATCCCTTGTGTTTTTCGGAGACCTCGCCTTTGATGACGCGTTTCAAGCGGAGCTTGGAAAGGAACAGCACGACCGTGTCCGGGCACTCCTCTCCCCTCTTCATGATCCTCTCTTCGATCTGGATGGTGGTCATCGGCCCCTCCTTCCCCAGCAGCTCAACAACGACCTTCACCGCTTCGTCCGTGTCCAGCTTCTTGCGCTCCAAGATGTTCCCCCGAGCCATGTAGGTGTGACTGAGAGTGTATGGCAGTTTCCATATTAAATGTGACCCACCTCAACATGCAAAAGGGCAGGTAGCCAGTATGCCAGATTCCAAATCACAACCCTTATATACACGCACAACTTTATTGGGAATCGTCGGTTTTGACAATTTTCGAGCGTGTTGGGGATGACTGATATCACCGAACAAACGAAAAAGGGGACTACGACCCTAGGGATGGTCTGCAAGGATGGGGTAGTCTTGGCAAGCGAGAGAAGAGCGACCATGGGTACACTCATAGCCCATAAGAGCACCAAGAAGCTGTACAAGCTGGATGAGAGCATCGGTTTGACCACGGCTGGTTTGGTGGGAGATCTCCAGACCTTGGCCAGATACATAACAGCCGAGGTGGAGCTCTACAAGTTGAAGAGGGGGGTATCAATGCCGGTGGAAGCGTGTGCCACTTTGCTGGCGAACATACTCTCAGGCAGGAGGATGTTCCCGTATTGGGTGCAACTTGTCGTGGGTGGAGTGGATGCAACGGGCCCCAGCGTGTACTCTTTGGACATGGCGGGAGGTTCCATACCTGATACATATGTCACGACAGGCTCCGGCTCTCCATACGTGTACGGTGTCCTGGAGGACCAGTACAAGGAGAACATGGACCTGAAGGAGGGCGTGGACCTGGCCATCAGGGCTCTTAACGCTGCCATCAAGAGAGACTCCGCCTCTGGAAACGGGATGGACATAGCGACCATAACCAAGAAAGGGTTCGTGAGGCTCGACGACAAGGAAGTCGAGAAGAGGATGTCGGCACTGAAACTGACCTAGCCCCGAATTAGCTGTCAATCCATAACGAGTGGAATTAATGAGTGTTGAAAAGGTTCTTGCTGAAGCAAGACAAGCTGTTGAGAATGTGGTGCCTCCAGATGTGGAGATCACCAACATCGAACTGGAAGGGCCAGTCATAGTGATCTACACCAAGAGCATGGAGGTGTTCGCTGAGAGCAATGACATGGTCAGGCAATTGGCTCAGAGCCTCAGAAGGAGAGTGGCCATCAGACCCGACCCATCACTCCTCGTGGACGAGGAGAAGGCCGAGAAGAGCATCAAGACCATAATCCCGGATGAGGCCAAGATAGTCAACATCTTCTTCGAGCCCGAGACGGGGGAGGTGACCATCGAAGCTGAGTCGCCAGGACTGGTCATTGGAAGGCACGGAGCGCTTCTGAACGAGATAAAGAAGAAGATAGGTTGGGCACCCAAGGTGGTGAGGGCGCCACCCATACCCTCGAAAACGGTCGAGGAAATCAGGAACTATCTCAGGTCCATTCGCGAACCCAGGGACGAATTCCTCAAGAAGGTCGGCAGAAGGCTGGCCAGGGAAGTGGCCCAGGGGGAGAACTGGATCAGGATCACATCTTTGGGAGGCTACAGGCAGGTCGGCAGAAGCTGTTCGCTTTTGATGACGAGGGGGAGCAAGGTCCTTGTGGACTGCGGCGTTGACGTGTCGGCCGAGGATAACGGCGGACCCTACCTTAACGCGCCTGAGGTGATGCCATTGGAGAACCTGGACGCTGTTGTTCTGACGCACGCACATCTTGATCACGCAGGTCTGGTTCCAGCGCTTTACAAATACGGTTATGATGGTCCCATATACTGCACTCCACCGACAAGGGACCTCATGTCTCTTCTCCAGATAGATTACATAAAGGTCTCGTTCGGAGAGGGCAAGAAATCACCCTACGAATCACCCCAGGTCAGAGAGGCGGTAAAACATACGATCCCCCTGAAATACGGCGAGACCACGGACATCGCCCCAGACATCAGGTTGACGCTCCACAACGCTGGCCATATCCTCGGATCCGCAATAGCTCATTTCCATATAGGGGACGGACTGTACAATATCGCTTTGAGCGGAGACATGAAGTTCGAGAAGACCTGGCTGTTCAATCCGGCCGTCAATCGATTCCCGAGACTGGAGACTTTGGTACTGGAGTCCACGTACGGGGGATATCACGACATCCAGCCGAGCAGAAGGGAAGCGGGAGAACAGCTGAGAGAAATTTGTGCCAGGATTCTCTTGAGAGGTGGGAAGTTGCTCGTTCCGGTCTTCGCGGTTGGGCGTTCCCAGGAGGTCATGCTGGTTCTCGAGGAACTGATGAGAAAGAAGCACATCCCGAACGTGCCAGTCTATCTGGACGGGATGATCTTTGAGGCGACTGCCATTCACACCGCTTATCCTGAATATCTCAACAGCCAGCTCAGAACACAGATCTTCCAGACGGGAGAGAACCCCTTCCTTTCAGATATATTCAGAAGGGTCGATGGGCAGCAGACCAGGGAGACCATCCTCCATGACCCTGACCCGTGCATCGTTCTGGCTACGTCGGGCATGATGAACGGCGGGCCGGTGATGGAGTACTTCAAGGCTTGGGCGGACGATGCATCTCATGCGTTGATGTTCGTCGGTTTCCAGGCGGAAGGGACGATTGGACGAAAGATCCAGAGGGAATGGAAGGAGATCACCCTCAACGACAGGGGCAAACCACTTACATTGAAGATAAGAATGGATGTGGATGAGGTGGATGGATTCTCTGGACATTCGGACAGGTTGCAGCTTCTGAACTACGTTGGCACTTTGGAGCCGCGTCCGGAGAAGGTCATCGTGAACCATGGAGAGGAGTTCAAGTGCTCCGATCTGGCCAGTTCGCTGTACAAGAAATTCGGTATGGAGACAAGAGCGCCTCTGAACCTTGAAACCATCAGACTGAAGTGACCTAGGACAAGCTCATAGTTGCTGTTTTTCCAAGGTATCGAACCAGTTGGCCTGAGTTATCACATCATGCCCGGAGGCATTCCACCCATTCCGCCTGGAGGCATTCCACCAGGAGGACCTCCACCGCCTTCCATCTTCTTGGAGGCGATGACATCGTCGATCCTCAGTACCATGCTTGCGACCTCGGTCGCGGACTCTATGGCCTGGGTCTTGACACCAAGAGGCTCGAGTATCTTCAGTTTCAGCATGTCGCCGGTACCGCCGGTCCTCACATTGAACCCTTCGTTCTTGTTCCCCTTCTTGCCCTCGTGCTTGCTCTTGAGCATTATGAGCAGATCGATAGAGTCAAGTCCAGCGTTCTCACCCAAGGTCCAGGGGATTATCTCCATGGCCTGAGCGAAGGCCTCGATTGCCAGTTGTTCCCTTCCGCCGACCGTTGCAGCGAACTCCCGAAGTCGAAGCGAAAGCTCTACCTCAGGTGCTCCGCCACCCGGAACAGCCCTGCCGTCCTCGATCACCAAAGCAACAACCTTCAGCGCATCGTTGAGCGACCTCTCGATCTCGTCCACGACATGCTCGGTCCCGCCTCTGATAAGAACGGAAACGGCCTTGGGGTTCTTGCAGCCAGTGATGAAGGTCATCTCGTCGTCGCCCACCTTTCTCTCTTCGACCAGTGCAGCGGCACCGAGATCGGAGCGCTTGAGGTCATCCAGAGTGCTGACCACCTTTCCACCGGTCGCACGTGCCAGCTTCTTCATATCGGACTTCTTTATTCTCCTCAGAGCGAATATCCCTTTCTTGGCAAGATAATGCTGTGCGAGGTCGTCGATGCCCTTCTGGCACAGAACCACGTTGGCACCGCTCTTGGCGACCTTGTCCACCATCTCCCGAAGGGTCCTCTCTTCCTCATCGAGGAACTTCTGAAGCTGATTCGGGTTCGTTATCTGTATCTTGGCATCCACCTCGGTCTTCTTGATCTCCATGGCGAAATCCAAGATGGCTATCTTTGCATTCTTCACTGATGTTGGCATCCTGGGATGTACCCTGTCCTTGTCAACTATGATTCCTGATATGAGCTCCGTATCGTAAACCGACCCGCCGTGCTTCTTCTCCACCTTGACATTGCTCACGTCAGCGACGGTCTTCTTGTCCCGCTTCTCGGCCACTGAAGTGATCGCCCGGACGGCTAAATCTGCCAGATAATCCTTGGCTGGTCCAACACTGCGCCCGGCCATGGATGTGGCGGCAATGTCGATCATCTTCTTCGTGTCTGTGGGTTTGACCTGGAAGCCCATCTTGCTGAGGATGCTGACCGCCTCTCTTGCAGCAAGCTTGTAGCCGTTCACCAGGGTAGTGGGGTGCACGTTCAGCTCGACAAGATTCTCGGCCTTCTTCAACAGTTCCCCGGCAAGAACGACAGCGGTTGTGGTACCATCGCCGCACTCGTCATCCTGTGTCTTGGCGATCTCCACGACCATCTTGGCCGCTGGATGCTTTATGTCGATCTCCTTCAGGATGGTCACACCGTCGTTGGTGATAGTGACGTCTCCCATGCTGTCCACGAGCATCTTGTCCATGCCCTTGGGTCCGAGCGTGGACCGGACAGCCTCTGCCACGGCCTTGGCGGCCGCTATGTTGTTGAACTGGGCACCTTTGCCCCTTTCTCTCTCCGTTCCTTCTTTGAGTACTATGATGGGTTCTCCGCCTAGCATGTAAATCACTTTGCGGTTATATGATTGGTCTTCTATATAAGAGTTGTTGGTAATGCGCCTTGGGCCACGGGTATTCTTCAAGAATCGGAGAATCAAGGCGAAACATTCAATTCGGGGTTCTCATTATTCTCGGGTACAAACGAGGTAAGGTGCGATGAGGACCAACCTGATCACAGTCCTGACAAAGGTGTTCAAGGACGATCTGTTCGAGGAGCTCTTCTCGGGCGAGAGCAAGTTCAGGCCGGGCCATTCCTATCTGATAAAGGGCAAGAAGACCGAGAAGGCGTTCCAGCACTTCGCTGACCTGGTGAACAGAGGATTTGAAGGACTGCAGATAACCAGACAGCACCCTGACCACGTGGAGAAGACCAAGTTCGAGAAGAGCCCCAAGATCATCTGGCTGAGCACCACACTGGGGAAGGACTATGTCGATCCTCACAACCTGGGGAGCCTCACGACGATGATACACGAATTCGTGGAGAGCAACGAGAAGACGGTCATCTTCGTTGACGGGCTTGAGTTCCTGATGATCAATAACGATTTCTCGCGCATAATCAAGTTCATAGAATATGTGAACGAGACCGTGATGCAGAACAATGCGGTCCTCTTCCTGGCAATCGATGAGAGGGTTTTCGATGAGAGAGAGCTGGCGATATTGGAAAGGAACCTTGAGATAGTGGCATCGTGAGTTTCGATCTAGAGATTCCCCGCCTCGTCTGCACTGAGGAGCTTGTAGTTCTCCGAGATCATCCTGTAGTCCTCGGGATATATCGCCCGGTTGTCTATCGGAATAACGATCGACCCTCCACAAGAGTCCGCAGCCGACTGGGCCTTGTTGAGCATCTCCGCAACCTTGCTGAAGTCGTTGAACAAGGTCAGCATCTCGAATCCGTCCAGAAGAGCCACTCCGCCCTTGTTTCTGTTGAAGAACGAGGTTATTATGGCCTCAATCTCCGCCAGGTCCGAAGGACGTACGCTGTTCTCGGTCTCCCGCAAGAGAAGCCTGTGACATTCGACGCCCTCCAGTTCTTCATTCGGGCACATATGGTCGGGTTGGTTCCTTGCGATCAGCAGTCCCTTGTCACCGGCCTTCGTCCTATCCAAGAACACTGAGAGACTAAGTCTCGGCTTCCTCTCGTCCACAAAGACCATTCCGGTGGTGAATCTCCCGCCCTCTCTAGACAAATGCATCTCCGAAATAAGCGTATCGAGTGAGTTTATATAGTTTTTTCTTAGAAATTTGTTTTTTCGAAAGAGTTATACTCATGGATGACCATACGGATACGAACCAGGGGGTTAGAAATGTACGAAAGGAAGAGATTGCTACCGCTTAGAGATGCGATCGTTCTGCACCTTGAACCGCTATCATCCAGAGCGAACCCATACATAATGCCTGATTCCACTTGTCAGGAAGCTATGTCTGAGCGCCTCTCCGCGAGTAGGGGGAATCTGTCCAGGGTCATGAACGAACTGAAGGACGAAGGATATCTCGAGGAGACCCGGGCCCATGTCCCAATCGGGAAACTGCGAAGGAAGACGTATGTTCTTACAGAGGTGGGGATGAGGGAAGCTAGGTACCTGAGAGGTTTGACCGGGGAGAGGGAAATCCGATACAAGAACGAAAAAGGAGAGATGGTAGAAGTCAAGCTGAGTGACATCCCCAAGGACATCAGAGATGGGTCCTCGCTTTTGGATGTCGCATTGAAGGTTCACAGAGGTGTCTTCGACAAGCTGGCATACATTGGTGGTCAGAGAGAGAAGGCGCCTTTCGTCAGCATCGAGAGCCAACGTCCGAGGATCTTCCATTTCTTCGGGAGGGCGAAGGAGCTCAAGACGGTCGAGAGATGGCTTGGGTCGAAGAAGGCCCAGATCCTCGAGATCAGGGGGGTCGCTGGAATAGGAAAGACATCTCTTGTCGCGACAGCCTTCGAGCAATTCAAGGAGAAGACCAACACGATCTGGCTGGACCTGGATGAGCACACGACGATAGAGACCTTGCTCAACGAGTTCGCGGCCTTCTTCAGGCTGTTGGGGAAGGAGGAACTGCACAGGTATCTGAGATCCCAGGAAGGGACGAGGGCAGAGGGTACACTGGACGTAGTAGTGGACGATAGAAGAAAGGGTGAGATGAAGTCAGAGGAAGAGAAGCAAAGGGGAGAGGTTCTCTATATTCTGGAGAAAGGTCTGGACGAGGTCGATGCTGTTGTTGTCATGGATGGATGCGAGAGAATAGATGATGATCTGGCAGGGTTCATCGGCAAACTGCTCATAAGTTTCCAGAGTCGTGGTGGGGCAAAGCTGGTCCTGGCCGGAAGAGAGCTGACCAAGTTCCCAGAATTGGCGGACCTCAAGAAGCGCGGGGTCGCATCAACCATGAGCCTGGATGTCCTGGACCCCGAGAGTTCTCGGAAGATACTGCAGTTGAAAGGTGTGGAGACATGGAGATTGGAGGAGGCCATCGAACAGACCGGCGGTCTTCCAGCCTTCCTGGACCTAATGGGCCCGGAATCCGAATCGCAGGCAACCGATATCAAGACCTACTTGGAGGAAGAGGTTCTTGGACAGCTTGACCCGAACGAGGAAAGGGTCCTCAAGATCATCTCTGTCTTCGATACGCCAGTTCACTCAGATGCTTTCTTTCAGTGGAAGAGGATGAAATTCGGAGCGATCAGATCATTGGTCGAGAGGTCCCTTCTGATGGAGGTCTCCCCGATGGTCTACACGACACACGACATTGTGAGGGAGCTCCTGAAGGACAGATTGAGCACCAAGACCAAGAAGGACTATCACAAGAAGGCGGCTGCCCATTACCTTGAGATTGGGGACATTGAGGACATCCTTCGAGGTTCTTCACACCTGATAGAGGCAGGGCAACTGGATGAGGCTGCGAGGCATATGATCGAGAGCGGCCGGAGCATGATCGCCAAGGGCCACCACAAGGATGTATACCGGCTCCTGCAGAGGCTCGACACGGTCAGGAGATTCTCCCGAGTTCCGGAACTCGCATTCCTGAAGGCCGAATGCCTGAACATACGGGGTGCTTGGGACAATGCCATTGATGAATACAATAACTCACTGCTGTTCGGTGAGGAGGAAGAGGACCTCTCGATCATCTCCATCTCTTTGCGCAAGATTTCGGAGATTCAGATGTGGAGAGGGAGCCTTGAGAACGTGAGAGAATCCCTGGAACGCAGTGCAAGTATAGCTGAGAGTCTCAAAGACCTGAAAGGGCTCGCGAGCTCATACTACGATATTTCGGCGCTCTTGCGTATGGAGAGCGATTTCAAGGCCTCCGAGAAGTACGTTGAAAAATGCCTGAAAGCAGCAAGAAAGAGTGGAAGCAAGACCGAAATTGCTAGGGCATACAGAGCTATGGGGGCTGTCAAGAGCTTTGCCGGGAACAGGGATGAATCAATCAAGGTAAGGCAAATGGCGGTTGACTTCGCAGAGGAGTCTGACGACTTGGCGCTTCTGAGCTACTGCTACGGTAGTCTAGCTTCGAATTATTATGATGGCAAGCAATATGATGAGGCTCTGGACCTCGATCACAAGGCCCTGGATTCGGCCAGAGACTCAGGGGACGCTGGTGCAATTGCCTGGAGCTTGTCAAATCTGGCCTCGATCTACATTTCCAAAGAAGAGTACGAGACTGCCGCAGGATGCATGGATGAGGCAGTCGAGATATATCAACGGCTTCAGGAACACAGATTGCTAGCCCAGATTTACATTCAATACGGCTATGTGTACGAGGATAAAGACTGGGGCAAAGCCAAGAAGTTCCTGAACAAGGGCCTGGACCTGATTAATGAATTCGGGAATCTGGCCCATATTTGCGAGTACTACATCAATGTCGGCCATCTCTACAGGTGGAGAGGTGAAGACGAAGGAATGACCTATATTGAAAAGGCCAAAGACCTTCTGACGAAGATTGAAGACCCCAAGCTGAGAGAGAAATTCGAATCCCTGATTCAAGCTGCTCTAACAGATACTCCCAAAAGCGAGTAGGCCCTGCGACAGTGTCCCTTTCTCAGTGAGGGATTTCATCGTGTGGCGGACCGGGCTTGTTCATTGAATCCGTTGGATCTGTTCCTGCACCGAATTCCTCGATATTCGTGAAACCATCGGCATCGAAGTCGCCGGCTGCTTCTTGACCCAGGTCCCCAAAGAATTGGAGCTCCCAGGAATCCAATAGTCCGTCTCCATCAGTATCGCCTGTTGCGAATGCACAGCTCCCAGTCGAAAGCACTGCGAGCATAACGGCCAACGCTAAGACCGGTTTTCCAGTTGTTCCTCCTATCATTTACCTCAACCCCCAGCATCATAGTCGCTGTGGACACTGTGTGCATATTTGTCGTTAATAATATAAAAATGCTCTTAGAGATTTTCTACTATTCAGTCAAACTGGAGCTCTCAAGACCCAACGGAGAATCTTATTAAGCCTGTCAACCTTGACGTGCATGTTATGCTCGATATCGGGAAACGATGTGCACTGGCGAGGTCAGGAATCTGGTCCTCAGATGATCATCAGATCAGACTCCCAGCCATCGCGTTCGTCCATAATGACCGGATATCCACTCCCGAATCGGCAGAGCTCCTTCTTTCGAAGAACAAGGTCAATTCGTCCAAGCTCACGCTGATCGACCGTGGCAGTGTCTTCTTGCCCTCAGATGAGAGGGGAGACATCACGATCTCGCCGGATCTTCCATACCCGTTGAGCCTCGGGGAAATGGAATACCCTGAAGGAGAAGAGAAGACAGGCGCTGTGGTCGTTCAAAAAGGTGATGACAACGTTTTCCAGGAGAGTTCCAGAAAAGAGATTCAAATCTACGTCATGGGCAACGCGATAGAGTTCATCAGACATCCCAAGGAGTTCGTGGACGAGGTCGTGAGACTGAGACAGGCCATCGGCTACGGCTCCATGATCTACCTTCCAGGCATTGTCGACCCTTCCAATCTTGCCATCCTATGCTACTGCGGAGGTGACATCTTCGATTCGACAAGGATCATCTGGGAATCCCGCTCGGGTCATGTGGTCTCGCCCGAAGGTCGGTGGCCGCCATCCGATTCCGAGGCGGGTTCGTTCACAAAGATACTGAACAAGAACTATGCTGCCATGCAGGACGAGCTGTACAAGACCACACATCACATACGGAACGGCAGCCTGAGAGAGTTTGTCGAGAAGAGAGCTGTCCATGATCCCTGGATGATAGCCGCCTTGAGGCATTTTGACCTGGTTCACTATGACCACCAAGAGCTGCATTTCTCTGTCACCGGACCCAACTTCCACGCCAATACGAAGGAATCGCTCCACAGGCCGGATGTGGTCAGATACAGGAAGAGGATCAGGGAAAGATACAGGAAACCTCCGAGTGCAAAGATGCTCCTGCTGCTGCCGTGCTCCGCCAAGAAACCGTACTCCATGTCAAGGTCTCATTCCCTCTTCAGAAGGGCCGTCAAGGACAGCGGTGTCCAACATCTTGTCCACGAGGTCATGGTCACATCGCCCCTGGGGATCGTCCCTCGAGAGCTGGAGCTCTTCTTTCCCGCGCAGAACTACGACATCCCTGTCACCGGGCACTGGTCCAAGGACGAGATATCGATCGTGCAAGAGGACCTGTTGAACTTCTTGGGCAAGAATGCGTATGAGCACGTGGTGGCCCATCTGGGCTCCGAGAAGGATTTCGTATGCGACATCCTCGATGACCATTATTCCACCTCGAACGGGAATCCCACATCTGCCAAGAACCTGTCAGGATTGACTGAGACCCTATCTAGCTTAACTAATCAGAACTCGAAGGTCCCAAGAGGTCAGAGGCTATCGGAGGATATGACATCGAGATGCGTCTACCAGTTCGGAAATGGCGGGGAAGTGCTCATGGAGTCCGTGGAGATCAAAGGAAGATATCCAAATCTGAAGATATTCTCTAACGGCATCCAGATAGGGATGTTGGTGCAGGAGAGGGGCATGATCTCGTTGACGCTCGATGGGGCTGAGAGGATCTCGCAGAAGGATCTCTATTGTGTCCAGATAGATGATTTCCAACCAGAAGGCAACCTGTTCGCCGTCGGAGTGGAGGGGGCCGACGAGGAGTTGAGGACAGGGGACGATGCAGTCATTCGGTATGAGAAGGATGTGAGGGCCGTTGGTTCCGCAGTGATGAACTGGAAGGAAATGACCGAGAGCCACCGGGGCGAAGCGGTCCGGATAAGACACAGGAAGAAGGCGTAGTTTCAGTCTGAGTTCTCAGCTCTGGCTGACCGACTTGCAGACAATAGTTTCACACAACCCCCTCGATTCTCGCTTTATAACCATGAAGTGCTTTCTGAAACTTGATGGCAAACACAGAAGTTGATCACTACAGTTGGGAGGACGTATACGACTCCCTGGGATGCTCTCCTAGCTATGACGATGACTGAGCTCCATTCCATCCCAGATAGGCAGTGCTGACCTGCCTATCCCAGTATTTTTTCAAAACCTTTAAAGAATGATGCATAGTTTATGTTCCGAGATGCAGGCGTGATCCAGCCTGGTTAGGATTTTGGCCTTCCACATTCCTTCGTCCATCGTGGGAATGGAGAGAGCCAACCGCCCGGGTTCGAATCCCGGCGCCTGCACTCACTCCGACTGATTATGAACGTTGTTGAAGAACAGTTATCTTGAGCTGGATCAAGCTTCGATGCGCTTCTTCGTGCCATCGGGCATCGGCATCATGAGGTCTTCGTGAATGCCCAATTCCTTCTCCGCGATCTCTTCCAACTTGTTGACGACCTCAACCATCTCCGAGACGTCCTCTCCATCGGAGTACATCTCGCAGGTGAGTTCCTTCATGTCTTCCATGGTATGGTGTTCCAGCCAGTCCATCGTATCACTGCTAACGTGGGGCTTCTTCATGCCCTTCTTCCTTTTTCCCATAGTGCATCACCTCGTTCTAGAGTATCACTGTCAGACAAACGTCTGCTAATATGCCCGAAATGTCTTGCAGATATATAAATATTTCCCACAAATCGGGGTCAGCAAGAGAAGTTGTCACGCAGAGCGTCGCCGGTCACAGATAGAATAAGCCATACATCCAGTGTTGAATGGTCATGTCATATTCCGAATAATGACGAGATATCGTTGTCCGACAAGGATGGTGTGTACAGGCCCAAGCCACCGAAGGATATAAGTTTTTGAGAGCCATTAGGGGTCTGGGTGAGCATACGGGCTTTTTGGATTCCATTTTGGATAAGGAGAAGAGAACCCTCAACAAGGCCTCAAAGGCGGTCAGAAAGGGAAGAGGGTATCTCGACAAGGGGATGCACGATTACGCCATAGGCCAATTCGACAAGGCCTCCACCACGCTTGAGGATAACAGGTCGATCATATCGAAACGCAGGACGGACTTCTCCACCGTCTATGACGATCTGGCATATTCATATTTCTCACTCGGAAAACCGGACAATGCCAGCAATTGCGTTGACACAGCGCTGGAACTGGACGCCGGTAATGTGGACGCGCTCAACCACAAAGGGTACTTCTTCCATGAGTGGGGGAGGAACAGCGAGGCTCTGAACATCTTTGATATGGCATTGGGCATCTCTCCAGAGAGGAAGGACCTCTGGGGCAACAAGGGAGATGTGTACGTCAGCCTGGGGAACCTGGAAGGTGCCAGCACATGCTATCGGAAGGTCATCGAGCTGGATCCGCATGACATCAAGCACTATGACAAGCTTCTGGGGATCGCACCCGGTGACGTGCCCCTGTTGTTGGGCAAGGGCGGAGCGTTTCTCGACCTGAAGAAGCCCAAAGAGGCGATCACGGTATTCGATGAGGTCCTAAAACACGATTCAAGGAGCAAGGACGGGTGGCACATGAAGGCACTGGCCCTGTCCGAGATGGGAGAGGACGAGGAAGCGCTGGAGGCGCTGCAGAACGCGGTGGACATCGCCCCTCACGACTTCCAGGTCTGGATGGACACCGGCAACACACTCAGAAGGCTGGACAGGAAAGAGGACGCCATCAAGGCTTACACGGAAGCCACAGACATGGACAGGACGAACAGGGACGCCTGGTTCTACCGCGGGTCCATCCTGCAGGAGACCGGCCAGCACACGGACGCGATCGGGTCGTTCAACGAGATCCTGAAGATGATACCTGGCGACCTGGAAGCTCTGGTATCCAAGAAGAACTCATTCATGACCCTGGAAAGATGGGATGATGTGGTCAAGTCCTGCGAGGATGTCCTGGCTTCGCACCCCGAGAACGCGGAGGCGATGATCGACAGGGGAGTGGCATACGCAAGGATGGAGCACTTTGAGGAGGCTTTGGAATCTCTCAACAGCGCCTTGGCAATGGATGAAAAGAGCGTCCTTGCCCTGGATGAGAAAAGAAAGGCGCTGGAACATCTGGGACACTGGCCGGAAGTTGTTGCGACATGCGATTCGATGATCAAGCTCAAACCCGAAGACCTCAAGGCGATCCATTCCAAGGCAAGAGCGCTCGTGCGGATGGAGAGCTACAATGAGGCGCTGGAGGCGTATCAGGTCGCGGTGATGCTCAAGCCCAAGGACCTGACCGTCCTGGTTGAGAAGAAGAACGTCCACAAGACGATCGGGGACGCTCAAAGGACTTTCGACGCGTGCAACGCCATCATAGCCGTGGACAAGGAGAACGCGGACGCATGGGCGGACCGGGGATTCGCCCAAGGGAAGCTGGGCCAGTACAAGGAGGCCATGAAATCCTTCGAAGAGGCCATAAGGTTGAACCCGGAGAACTTCTCCGTCCACTACGAGAAAGGAGAGATACTCAGGACACTGAGGAGATACGATGATGCCATCAAGTCATTCGACGAGGCTCTTGGTATCGACAAATCGATCCCCAACGTCTTTCTGGCAAAGGGGGACTGCATGGGAAGGCTGGGCAGGTTCGACGACGCCATCATCAACTTCGACAGGGCACTGAGCTTGAACGAGAACCTGCCAGATGCGTGGTACAACCGGGGCCTGGCATTGGAGGGTCTGAAGAGGTATGAAGAAGCGATCGGCAGTTACGATAGGGCATTGAAGATAGACCCCAAAGATAGGATGTCTTGGTACAGCCGGGGTCTGTCGCTCGAACACTTGGAGAGGCACGATGATGCCGTTCAGAGCTTTGACAAGGTCCTCAAGATAGATCCGAAATACCGGCTTGGTTACCTTAAGAAAGGGGCGATACTCTCCAAGACCGGAAAGAACGAACAGGCCCTCGCCGTCTACGACCAGGCACTGGACACATTCCATTCGGACGTGCCATTGCTAACATCGAAGAAGAACGTACTGAAGACCCTGGGCCGGATAGAGGATGTCTACTACGTCGCAGATGCGATCACCAATTACGATTACGAGAACATGGAGGCCTGGAAGGACAAGGCCATCGCCGCGAGGGTTCTTCACAGGTATGACGATTCCCTAAGCGCACTGGAAAGGGCTCTGGAGATGAAACCCAACGAACAGTCCCTGCTCTCGGAAAGGGGCAAGACGCTGATAGCCAAGGGAGATTACCGGGAAGTGGTCAACAACAGCAACGTCGCCTTGAAGGTGAACCCGAAGAACGTGGACGCCCTCAGGGACAAGGGGATCGCATATCAGCACTTGAGGAACCATCCTGAGGCCATCAAGAGCTTCGACGCCGCCTTGGAGATCGACCCCAACAACAAGAAGACCTGGAACAGCAAGGGTGTTGTTCTCAGGGAAAAGGAGGAGTTCCAGAAGGCCCTGGAGTCCTTCGACCAGGTGCTCAACCTGGACCCGGGGAACGTATTCGCGCTCAACATGAAGGGCGAGATCTACTTCTCGCTTGAGAAATTCGACAGAGCACTGAGCTACTTCGATGACGCCCTGCAGATGTCCGCGCAGAACATACAAGTACTCAACAACAAGGCCAAGGCCCTCTCCGCACTGGGCAAGAACCAGGACGCCTTGACGGTGCTGGATTCGGTGCTGAAGACACATCCGAACGAGGTTCGGACGATAGAGACCAAGGCCCTCATTCTCTTCGAGATGGGGGACCACGATGAGGCGCTGACCAACCTGGACACCGCTCTCACATCCGATTACATGAATCCTCAATTGTGGAAGGTCAAGGCCGAGATCTACGAGAAGCAGAACAAGTTCCAGGACGCGATGGAATGCTATCAACGTGCGCTGGACTACAACCAGAACGATGCATCTCTTTGGCGTGAGACCGGACTGCTCTTCTCCAAGATGAACAATCACAACCAGGCGGACGCCTGCTATGCCAGGTCGCTGGACATCGAGCCCGAGAACAAGGCTGTCTGGATGATGAAGGCCTTCGTGCTGGAGCAGGTGGGCGACCACAACGGGGCCATCGCATGCTACGACAAGGCGATCGGTATCGACGGTAAGGACAAGATACCCTGGGACAGCAAGGGAGTGCTCCTTATGAACCTCAACAAATACGAGAGCGCATTGAGGTGTTTCGATAGAGCACTGGAGCTCGACCCGAACTTCTCGACGGCACTGGAAGGCAAGAAGATGGCCGAGGCCAGCATGAGGGCGTCCCAGATCGAGTCGGTGGCCAGGAAGATACTCGAGTTCGAATACGAGCAGAACAGGGCCATGACGCGAGAAGATGCCTTCAAGAACCTGAAGGTGTCCTCGCAGAACCTGGACGATGTGTTCAACATCCTGAGAGGCAGGGACCCGATCGACATCACCCAGCTGACCCCGGCCCAGATGGAGGACCTCGAAAGGAAGTCGAACGTCGTTCTGCGCAGATGCGTCGGCACTGGAGGGGATTACGGATTGCGGCTTTGCGACATCACCCACAGCTTCCCCGAATACTCGGTGGAGGACTCCAAGAGGATTCTCAGCTACGTTGAGAAGGTGAACACACTGGCTCTCAAGCCAGAGACCACACCTGAGCTGGACAGCCTGGTCAGGAGGGCGATGGACCTGCCGCACGAGCAGAGGACCACCCTTGGTCTGGTGAGGAACCTGAACATCGGCGTGTATCAGGCCAGGAAGGTACAGGTCAATCTGTCCATGTTCAAGGGTGAAGGGTACGAACCCCAGGCGATCAAGATGGAGCCCATAATAGGTCAGGACTACCACCCCGAGATGAAGGCACCCCCAGTGGAGCCTAGGGCCAGAGAACCAAAGCCGAGAAAGGAAACTCCCAGCAAGGTCAAGAGCGAGTTCGACGGGAAGCTGTGCAGGAACCACAATGCGCAGGCGGTTACCCAGCACAGATGCGGCCAGTTCCTGTGCAATGCATGCGTCAAGGGAGAGGTGAACTGTCCGATATGCGGACTGCCTTTGGATAGTGAAAGAGCTTCCAGACCTGCAATGCCCTCACATGAAGATAGAGATGAAGATTCGACCAGGGACTTCTCCCGATTATGATTCTCTCAGAAGTTGCCTTGCGATGACCAGCCTCTGTATCTCACTTGTTCCTTCTCCGATCTCGCAGAGCTTCATGTCACGGAACATCCTCTCCACGGGATAGTCCATGGTGTATCCATAACCGCCGAAGATCTGGATCGCCTTTGTCGTTGCCCTCATCCCAGCCTCTGACGCGTACAGCTTGGCCATTGCCGATTCCTTGATGCACTTAATCTTCCTGTCCTTGAGGTTCGCTGCCCTGTAGGTCAGGAACCTGGCCGCTTCTATCTCGGTCGCCATGTCCGCCAGCATCCACTGGATGGCCTGGAAGTTGGAGATGGGTTGACCGAACTGGACCCTTTCCTTGGAGTAGCTGATCGATTCGTCCAGAGCGCTTTGTGCGATGCCCACGGCCATGGATGCGATGCTTATCCTCCCTCCGTCAAGGACCCTCATGATGTCATAGAACCCCCTGTTCAGCTCCCCCAGCATGTTCTCCTTGGGTATCCTGCAGTCTTCCATTATGATCTCTGAAGTGGGTGACGCCCTGAGCCCCATCTTGTCCTCCTTCTTCCCGAGTGAAAGGCCAGGCGTGTCCTTCTCGGCTATGAAAGCTGTGATGCCCCTGGCCTTCTTCTCCTTGTCCGTTGATGCCAGAAGAACGAACGTCCCTGCAATGTGTCCGTTGGTGATGAATATCTTGTTGCCGTTGAGGACCCATTCGTCGCCGTCCTGTACCGCTGTAGTGGCAAGTCCGCTGGCATCTGATCCTGCACCGGGTTCTGTGAGCCCCCAGGCGCCCATCTTCCTTCCTGCAGCAAGATCCGGCAGGTACTTCATCTTCTGTTCTTCGTTCCCGGCGAGGGCGATGTGTCCGGTGCAAAGCGAATTGTGAGATGCCATGGTGAAGCCGACCGTACCGCAGGCGCGGGACATCTCTTCGACGCCTATCGCGTAGCTGAGAGTGTCCAGACCAGGACCTCCGTACTTCTCCTCGATGGTCATGCCCATGAGGCCCAGTTCGCCCATCTTCTTGATGACGTCCCACGGGAACTCCGATGTCTTGTCGATCTCTGCCGCGATGGGTCGGACCTCTTTCTCCCCAAAATCCCTGAGCATCTTCCTGAGCATTTCCTGCTCCTGCGTGAGCTTGAAATCCATCTCCTCTTCCCCTTCGCATCTGAAATCCAGAACTGACTTATTATTCTTGTTGTAGCTCTTTGGATTGGGCTTGGAGCTTCTCTTCCTCCAAGGCGGCTTTCTTTCTTTTGCCGAAGGTTGAGAGCACCGCCCTGACCTCAGCCAGGAGACCGATGACCGCGTCCCTCTCCACTTCTATGTACTTGATGATCTCTTCGTAATCTCCCTTGCTGTAATGGACCGGAACGATGCTGCCTTTCTTCTTGTTGGTGAAACTGTCTATCCCGGAACCGAGGAACTTGAGGTCGTTCATCATGACCAGGATGGGTGCGAGATCCAGCGTCGGTTTGTTGAAGAAGTAGTACTTGATGTCGCCCGGTTTCCAGTCCAGGAGACCGTGCCGCTTTGCTTTCTCGATAATGAAGATGATGTCGAACTTGAGCCTGTTCCCGATGGGCATGAAATCCCATCCTGGTTCAAGCAGCTGCTTGTCCAGAATCTCTTTGACTATCTCTCCCTCGCTCGACTCCCATTCCTTGAGAATGACCAGGTCTTCGACCGGTTCGCCATCTTCCAGCTTCTGATACTGGATGGTGATGATCTTGTCGTCCTGCGGGTCCGTTCCAAGCGTTTCGATGTCGAAGTAGTATTCGGTCATCTCGATCAACTGGGAAAGGGGCGCGAATGCTATAAGGGTTGTTTTCAGAACTCGAGTTGAAAGATGCCAAGGAGGTGGAAATGCCCAGAAATCAATGCTTGATCACCTCATCATTCGTTCCGCCTTTTACCGTAATGGTCATCTCATGGGGCTGTGGTACACCATCTTTGTTAGTGTCGAACCACCGGAACATCCCTTTCGCAGTCAACTCATCGCCAGAGCCTAGAGAGGCAGCCTGATAACCCTCCAGCGCTACGCGGACCACCAACTGAGAACTCACCTCTCGCACAGTGAACTCCGTCCGGGTCAACCCTTATGTCGGTTCCGAAGGTGCCGTCGTCTCCACATTGATCTGATCTGTCATAATCAAGACCCCAAAGAACCGTAACTGGCTCCTCGATCAGATTCCAAGCCACATGAACAGTACAGACAACGTCATCATCAACATCTATTGCTGGATTCGTCTGGACCATTTCAGTGGTTTCAGACGGATAGGGGGAAACACCGCTAATGGCGAACTCGTCTTCGAAAGAATCACCGCCGTCTTCTGATCTTGCATAATAGATGAAGTTCGTTTGCCATTCTATCGGATTCTGCCTGTTGTCGCTCCAGACGACATGAATCCATCCATTGGAAGAGACGGCTATGTCTGGCATAGCTTGGAAACCCTCAGTGATCTGATGCACAGTTGTGTGACCGATGAAAGTGGCACCACCATCGATAGACTTGGCATAGAGGATGTCGGTATCGTCCAGAGGGGTCTGATGGGTCCAGACAACGTGTATGAGTCCGTTAGGTCCAACGGCCACAGAGGAGTTCCTCTGGTCCCCAAGCTGTGGATTCCAACTCACAAGGACGTTTGGCTCGAAGTCGTTGACCCCGGACGCATTAGGAACCATAGCTCCCAACTGAAAAGCCGACATAACAAGCGCACAAACTACGATGAACAATCTGGTGTTCTTGTACATATACTCCCTCCCCTTGTTCAAGCAAGGACAAGCCCGTATACGAGTGTTCATATAAAAGATTTGTTGGGCAATTCTCTACATAAGAATAGTATCGATGAAGTGCCCCTTGGTTTTGATGTACTCTTCAGACCCGCGACTTAGGACGGACCGGAATGGACAATCACGACCGACATCCGGACCTGCTGGCACGGATTTTCTTCTCGGATTCTTGACTTGATTTGCAGCGATCAGCATTGTCCTGCGTTAGCGTTTCGTAGTTCACACGAAGTTACAGTCGATAGATTTAATAGGAATCGTAATCTATGACTAGGTAGGGAGTCAAGACATCTGGAGGGCCTTTGGCTTGGTGAGTGGCGAAGTTGAGTGGGCATTCGATACTGCTGCGCAAAGAGGACGCGCGGCAAAATGTGTATCGAAACAAAGCAAGCTTCACGCAAAGGAGTTACGGTCAATATGCCGAACAACAACCTCCAAGGTGACAATCCTGCAAGTGCTTCTTCTGGTTCTCTGCATGCAAGCAGCTCTTGTGTCAACGAACACATCAGTCAAGGCAACCGCATGGAACCCACAACAAGAAATTAGCACTGACTCAATTTCGGCTAATCAGCATAACCCTGCAATCGCATACGATGGGGACAAAGTTCACGTTGTCTGGCAAGACTACAATGGCGGCGACGCCGACATAATCTACCAGTTCTTCGACGGATCGAGTTGGCAGCCCGAACAGGAGATCAGCACAGACAATTGGTCAGAGCCACAGATTCAACCCGCAATCGCAGCAGACGGAGGCAAAGTCCACGTTGTCTGGATGGATGATCATGATTCTGACTATGACATATACTACCGACACTTCGACGGATCGAGTTGGCAACCTGAACAGGAGATCAGCAATGACAGCTGGACGGAGGATCAGAATTTCCCGTCGATAGCTGCCGAGGGCAATGAAGTCCATGTGACTTGGTACGACTACGGAGACTTCGACTACGACATAAACTACCGATACTTTGACGGGTCAATCTGGCAGCCTGAGCAGGAGATCAGCACTGATGCTGGAACTGAACACCAAGAGGAACCTGCAATCGCTGTGGACGCAGGCAAGGTCCATGTGGTGTGGCAAGATTGGTATGATTCTGAGGCCGATATATACTACCGATACTTCGACGGATCGAGTTGGCAGCCAGAACAAGAACTCAGCACAGATATTGGCACCGAACATCAGGTGTTTCCCTCAATCATGGCAGAAGGAGGGGAGGTGCACGTCGTGTGGCAAGATGGGGGAGGTGGGGATTTTGATATTGCCTACAGACATTTCAACGGAGCTAGCTGGGAGCCGGAGGTGGAAGTCAGCCGAGACATCGGGTCAGAAGACCAGTATCATCCGTCAATAGCAGCAAACGGAAGCCAACTTCACGTGGTCTGGGAGGACATGAGAGAAGGAGGAGCTCTTGACGTCTACTACAGGTTCTTTGACGGGAACACCTGGTGCCCGGAGCAAGAGCTGGGTTGGAGCACAGGAGATGCCCCGCAGAAAGCCCCTGACATTTCAGTCGGAGGCAATAACGTCCATGTGGTTTGGTCAGACCGGTACGGCGGTGATTTTGACATCGTGTACACAAGGGGGATTGTAGACCTCACATCTCCAATATCTAGTGCATTGGCAATTTCCCCCTATTGGCAACCAGGAATATCAATCAACGTGGATTGGAATGCCACTGATGACCTTGACCTGGCGAATATCTCGCTGTTCTACAGATATAGCACCGACAATTCCTCCTGGTCGTCTTGGATAGAATGGGACTTCGACAATGCATTGTCTGGACCATCAGCCACTGGCAGTTTCCTCTTCGTCGCCCCAAATGGGGAGGGCTACTACGAATTCTACACGATTGCGAGGGACAGCTCTGGAAACAACGAAACAGCACCAGCGACCGCAGATGCCATAGTCGCTTTGATAAGAGCCCCATCCCCACCCACGAATCCGAACGCAATTCTGAGTGGGGCCAACTCTGAGAATGTCACCATATCATGGGAACTCTCAATCGATGACGGAGGGGGAAAGAACAATGTCATGAGATATGACATCTACAGGGGTTCTCCATATGATTCGAGTGGGTCAAGCTACGCTCTCCATTCGACAGTTCCAGCAGGTGATTCTCTTTTCACAGATGTTCTTGCTGGAGAAGGTGATCCAGGCAACTACTTCTACATGATATCCGCTGTGGGCCTTGGCGACTTCGCGAACTTCGCATCAACTCAAGTGGGTAAGTACACTCGCCCCTTACCGAAAGGTCCTAACCTCGTTTCGATTCCTCTTATTCAGTCGAATGATTCTCTGGACATTGTCCTTCAGACCGTCCAATGGGACAAGATCTGGCTCTACAACACCTCCAGCGAGGAATGGATATGGCAAATGAGATTCAAGCCCTACCTTGGGAAGGATATAGTGCTTAGTCTTGCTCAGGGATTCTGGGTGAATATCGAAAAGGACATGAACTTCACCCTAGCAGGAATAGTGCCTTTGAACACATCTGTAAATCTCAAATCGGGGTGGAACCTCATCGGTTTCCCAAGTTTCAATGTAACTTTCTCTGCTGGGGATTTAAAGACACAGACAGATGCAATCAGGATTGAGGGTTTTGACGCTCTGTCTCAGCCCTATTTCTTGAGACAAGAGGCCGACGCAGATATCATGAAAGCTGGATTTGGCTACTGGGTGAGAGTGGGAAGTGATATCACAATAGCGATCAGGAATCTGTGACAGCCTAGATACATACTCCAAGGCAATGGCTGGCTTCAGATTTGTTAGAGAGCTGTTCAGTATGTAGTTCGGGCCGGCTGAGTTGGATATCAGGACACGTCCCGATCCCGGAAAGCCATCACTCGAACCGATAACACAGGACTCCATTGTATTCGAGCTTCCTTCAATCTGAATGCTATTTCTTGCACCAATGATTTCTGCGTAGAGCATACTGTTCTCATCACTGTGAAGTTCGATGCCGTCCCAAGTCCATGGTGGCACTGCATTCGTTGAATGATCGAATCTCACAGGATTCTCTGGAGTTCCGTGAACCATTAGATGACCGCACACGGTAAGGGAGGCATTAGAATCAAAAAGAGCATTGACACCGGATTCAATAGTGAGCGTGGAGTTCCAGTCAACGATTATGTTCCCACTCACAACATATGGCGAAAGTGAGGATGTCCAGGTTTCATCGGTGATTATGTCGTTTTCAACGATAGTGTCGGCTTCAGCAGGGGTCCCAAGGCCAAACCCAACAGCAAGATCCCGGCAAGAATCACACGCATAATGTCACCATACCCTCCGAACGACATCAAGGAAAAACACTCCCATGCAATATAAAACATGTGGACTTGCTTTGCTTATTGCATTGTGATTGGGTGAAAATCCCACAAGGTTCAGCTTCGTACCAAACTCTAGATCGGTTTGAAACACTCTATGTCCAGAATCGACCCTGTTCTCTCCTTCTTTGGCCTCAGCTTCGCATTGACCCTCATCCCAATCTTGACCTTCTCCGGCTTTGCATCTATGATGTGCACCAGCCCTCCGTCCACCTTCGGGAATCTTATCAGGCCGTAGACCACAGGTTCTTCCAGAGGTTCACCGCCGATGCCCACTTGAGCAATCGAGAACGTATCCACTTTCCCTACCTTTCCGACGTCCGCCCAGTCCCCCATCTCTGAGAAGCATATCTCACAGTACATTCTGGGAGGTAGGATGGTCTTCCTGCATTGGGGACATGTCGCACCCATGATCTTGCCCTTGTCCCTCAGCGTCGTGAAGAACCTCTCACCTGCAATACCGGTCGAATAGAGGTAACTGGCCTCCATGTCGCCGTACCAGTGCTTGTGGGCCTCAGGGTCCCTGCTCCTATCCAAGAAAGTCACTTCTCTCCCCTCCTCAAGGGCCTCCAGTATTTTATGTCGGTGATCGCCCCCTCCCTTTCCTTCTCGGGCTTCCACACCGCCTTCACCTTCATCCCGATCTTGATCGTCTTCTCATTGACCTCGCCGAAATAATGCATTATGCCCTGCAGCTCCGATGCACCGTCCACTGAAAGAACACCAACGTAAATGGGGTCCTTGATCCTCCTCGCGTCCGTGTCCAGATAGGATATCGAATAGGTCTCTATCGTCCCAGTGTCCTTGACGTAAACCCATTCGTTCGTGGGTGTGAAACAGTCCTCGCAGAACATCCTGGGCGGGAACAGTATCTGCTCGCAAGAGTTGCATCTTCTAGCTATGAGCTTGCCCTTCTTCAACTCCACAAGGAACCTGCTCATGGCCTCACCGCATGCCCATGCGTATTTCACTTTTGGATCTGTCTTCGTCGTCGTGACCTTCCCGCCCGTCAGCTCCTTCGATGAGAGCCTCTTGCCGGGCCAATGCTTGATCCTCTCGCTCATTTCACCCCCTCCTCATGACAAGAACGCTGCCATACTGCATCAGGTCGCCCCATGCCTGGCAAACTCCAACGTCCGGATCGTTCTTCACCTGTCTCTTGCCTGCCTGTTGCGTGAGTTGCCAGTAGAGTTCACCCACCTTTATCCCCATCGTTGCAGCTATGGGATTTCCCACGCCCAGCAGACCGCCTGACGGACATATCGGCAGGTCTCCATCTCTGTAGGTGATGCCATCCTTGGTCATGTTTGGAGCCTTCCCCTTGTCGCATAGCAGAAGTCCTTCGGTATGATGGCACTCCTTGTAATCGAACGGATCGTAGGGTTCTGCAACGTGGATCTGCTTCCTTGGGTTGTCTATCTTCGCCATCTTGTATGCCTGCTTGGCGGCTTTCGCTACATACTCCGGGAAGACCAGGTCCCTGCAAGTCCACATTGTCTTGTCGATGCACCAGCCCGTCCCGTCGACCCATGCTATGTCATCAGACTGCTTCTTGGCCACCTTCTCCGAGGTCATCACCAGAGCGGACGCACCATCGCTGGGAGGGCTGATGTCCAGCCTCTGAACGGGCCATGCCATGACCTCTGAGTTCAGCACGTCGTCAACCGTGATATTCGCGTCAGGCAACTGAGCACACGGATGGTCTGCAGCGTTCCTCTTGTTCTTGACAGCTATCCTCGCGATGTCCTCCTTCTTGATCCCGTAAGTGGTCATGTACCGGTTCATCTCCATGGCGAAAATCCAGACAAGATTGGGTTTCAGCGGCCTGTCCAGGATCGGATCCCAGATATGTGCGAAAGCGGACTGAGGATGGGGAAAGACACTCGACATCTTTTCCTCACAAAGGACCAACACCTTTTCCGCAAGGCCCGAAGCGATATGCCACCAGGCAGCGATTGGTGTGAATACAGCAGTTCCTCCTCCCGTGAAGACCCTCATATACGGTTTCTTTGCGCCACCTGCACCGTCCAAGAGATTCTCTCCCTTCATGTGTATGCCGTCGAACGCGTCCGGAGCGCTTCCGAGTACCACCATGTCGATATCCTTCAGGGTCATTCCAGCCTGTTCCAGAGCCATATTTGCGGCTTCCCAGCACATCTCCTTGCCGGTCTCCTGCAATCTCCTCCTGAAGAGCGTCATACCAGCGCCAATGCAAGCTACCTTGTTCATCTTCACACCTCCATAACCACGGCGGCACCAGAAGCGGTCGGAACGCTCCTCCATGAGAGAGCCAGTCCCCTCTTGACCACTTTCTTGATCTGATGTCTTCCAGCGTGCCCTCGCAACTGCAGAGCGACCTCCATCGCCCTGTGCAATCCTGCTGCTTCAATCAGGTTACCGCAACCGAGAGAACCGCCAGATACGTTCACCGGCAGCCTTCCCTGAGCGTCGAACCGCCCTTTCCTCAGCTGCTTTCCAGCTTCTCCTTTCCGTGCCAGTCTTGCCGCTTCAATGTGCTGCAGTTCCTTGTACGAGAACTTGTCATCGACCTCTGCGAAGTCAATGTCACTTGAGGGATTCTTAATCCCGGCCATCTTGTACGCCATCTTAGTTGCGAGCTGCGCATATTCCGCCCTGCCCCAGTCCCGGTTCTCCAACCAGGGGGTATCAGATGACCAACCGACACCGGTCATCCAAATGGGATTGTCCGTGATCTGTTTCGCCCTCTCGGCCGACGCCAGGACCATGACAATTCCCCCGTCCACCAGGTTGCTGACATCCAACTGCCTCAATGGCGAGAAGACCTGAGCCGATTTCTTGACATCGTCCTCTGTGAGCTTGGTCCCGTATGCCGAAGAAGCGTTCTTCAGTGCGTTCGTCCTGTTCTTCACCACCACCCTGGCACAGTCCTTCTCAGTGCACTTCGAATCTCTCAGGAAGCGCCTCATCTCCATGCCGGCGATGTAGTGAGGATGTCCACCCAGTGGTCGGTTGTATATCGGGTCAAGTGCGAAGGCAAGAACATCATCATAGGTCAACAGGTCTGAGATCTTGGAGTGTGATTCGACCGCGACGGTCTCAGCCGCCCCGGACATTATCTGCATGTAAGCCAGAGCGAGTCCTTGAATCCCATCGCCAGTCACAGTGCAGCAGGACCTCATGGCAGCACCAATCTGATCCGGCACGAACTCGTCATAGATGCTGAAGCCTTCCCAGTAATCCTCGGCGCAGGTGATGAAACTGTCAATGTCCCTTCGGACGTTGAGACCAGCATCATCATAAGCACGCGACGCGGCCTCGTACATCAGCTCCTTCCAGGAGTACTCATCGGTCTTCGGCCTAAAGGCAGTGTTACCTATGCCAACAACAGCCACATTCTTCTTCATTTGACCACTTCTGAGGGTGATTCACAATACTACCCTTCCCCCGAACCCCAATATTTGGGAACGATAAAAAGGTTATTGAGAGGTGCATTCAGACCTGCCGGAACCGACACACAGGATGACGATTCCAGAAATGTGGGAGAGTCGACCCAGAGCCGTGACCCAACGGGAAAAACTAGTTATAAGCATCTGGTATTTGGATACAAAGCTCGATGATTCGTATGTACGACAAGTCCAAGCTCGAAGAGATCGAGAGCGAGTTCCAGCGATGGAAGAAGGAGTGTCTGGACAAGAGCATCGAGACGCTTCCCGAGAGGGACAAGCCTTTCTTCACGACCTCGTCTGTTCCTATCGACAGATTGTACACGCCGCTGGACCAGAAGGATTTTGACTACGTCGACAAACTGGGCTTGCCTGGGGAGTATCCGTTCACACGAGGAGTGCACCCGACCCTGTACCGCAGCAAGTTGTGGACCATGAGGATGTTCTCTGGTTTTGGTACTGCTGAGGAAACCAACGAGAGATACAAATACCTGCTTCATCACGGAGAGACTGGTATGAGCGTTGCGTTCGATTTTCCCACGCTTTACGGACACGACACGGACGATCCTGAATCCGAAGGGGAGTTCGGCAAGTGCGGCGTTGCGATTTCATCTCTGAAGGATATGGAGATACTCTTCGGCGGGATCCCGGTTGACAAGATAAGCACCAGCATGACCATCAACGGACCTGCACCGATCGTATGGGCATTCTACATAGGCATGGCGGAGAACAAGGGGATATCACCCAACCAGATCTCAGGCACAATACAGAATGACATTCTGAAAGAGTACATCGCTCAGAAGTCGTACATCTTCCCGCCGGAACCGTCCATGAGATTGATCGTGGACACGTTCGAATACGGCTACAAAGAGGTCCCGAGATGGAACACCATCAGCATCAGCGGATATCACATCAGGGAAGCTGGCTCGACGGCCGTACAGGAACTGGCATTTACCCTTGCGAATGGATTGGAGTATGTCAGAGCTGCCGTGGAGAGAGGGCTGGACGTGGACAAGTTCGCCCCTAGGTTATCATTCTTCTTCAACGCTCACAACGACCTCTTCGAGGAGATTGGCAAGTACAGAGCGGCGCGGAGGATATGGGCTAGGGAGATGAAGGAAACCTTCGGCGCCAAGAACCCGAGGTCCTGGTGGATGAGGTTCCATACACAAACTGCAGGAGTATCACTAACAGCACAGCAACCCCACAACAACATCGTGAGGGTGACATTACAGGCACTGGCGGCTGTTCTTGGTGGTACGCAATCGCTTCACACCAACTCAATGGACGAGGCACTGGCACTTCCGTCTGCAGATGCAGCAAGAATAGCCTTGAGGACACAGCAGATAATAGCCCACGAGAGCGGGGTCACGAACACCATCGACCCATTGGGTGGTTCATACTTCGTCGAATGGATGACCGATTTCATGGAGGAAGAGACCTACAAGTACTTCGACAGAATCGAATCGCTGGGCGGGGTGATACCAGCAATAAACAAGGGCTTCTTCCAGAGGGAGATAGCTGACGCGTCCTACAGATACCAGAAGGAGATCGAGGACAAGCAGAGGATAATTGTCGGCGTGAACGAGTATGGCACCGAAGAACCAGTGAAGATAGGGCTCCTGGAGATGGACCCAGAAGGGTACAAAAGACAGACCGAGAGGCTGGAAAGGATCAGGAAGGACAGGGACAAGAAGAAGCACGAAGAGGCCATGGACAGGCTGATGAAGGTCGCTGAAGGGGATGAGAACGTTATGCCAGCCATCATGCAGGCAGTTCACGCTGACGCTACTTTGGGAGAGGTCACAGGGGTGTTCCGAGAGGTGTTCGGAGAGTATAAGGACCCGGCGATATTCTGAGGGATAGGATGAAGAAGATACGAGTTCTCATAGCGAAACCCGGTCTGGACGGACATGACAGGGGAGCGAAGGTGGTGGCGAGAGCATTGAGGGACGCAGGCATGGAGGTCATCTATACCGGCCTGCATCAGACGCCTGAGATGATAGCCGAAGCTGCCATACAGGAGGATGTGGATGTCGTTGGGCTTTCGTGTCTTTCAGGAGCGCACATGACATTGTTCCCGAGAGTTGTCGAACTGCTCAGAGAGAAGGGAGCTGGGGACATACTCGTGACCGCTGGTGGGATCATACCAGATGAGGACGTGCCCAAGCTCAAGGAAGCTGGAATAGCGGCTACGTTCGGGCCAGGGACATCACTGAAGGAGATCATAGAATTCCACAGGAAGAACGCGGGGAAGTAATTTGGAACTCGTGGATAGGTTGCTCAAGGGAGACAAGAGAGCGGCGGCGAAGCTTATCAGCCTGGTCGAGAACGAGGATAAGGAAGCTTCCGCAGTTCTGAGGGAGCTGTACCAGCACACCGGGAAGACGCACATCGTCGGCATCACTGGCCCTTCTGGGGTCGGGAAGAGCTCATTGGTCTTTGGACTTACTAAGGTGATTAGAGAAAGGGGCAAGAAGGTGGGCATCGTTGCGATCGATCCAACTTCAAGGTTCACTGGTGGGGCGATACTGGGTGACAGGATAAGAATGACCGAATTGAGCACGGACGAAGGCGTCTTCATGCGGAGCATGGGAACGAGAGGCCATCACGGCGGGATAGCTAGGGCAACCACCGAAGCGGCAATGGTCCTGGACGCGATGGGAATGGATGTGGTCTTCGTTGAGACTGTTGGCGCTGGCCAATCACAATCGATGATATGGGAGTGCGTGCACACTTCTGTTTTGGTTGAAATGCCTGGCATGGGCGACGAGATACAGGCACTGAAGGCCGGGATACTGGAGATAGGCGACATCTTCGTGGTGAACAAGGGCGACAGGGAAGGTGCGGACCAGTTGGTGAAGGAACTTGAGTCCGTTGCTGAGTACAAAGCCATGGAGCAGGAGTGGAAGCCGCCGGTTCATGTCACTATAGCCACAGATGGTCAAGGAATAGAAGACGTGGTCAACAGCATTGAGAACCATCTGGAGTACCTGAAAGAAAGCGGTGAGTACCAGAAGAGGGAAGAGGAGAGAGCAAAGGGGGAATTCACCAGGACCGTTCAGGATCTGCTGTTGAAGAAGGCGTTCGATGGCGAGGGGTCGAAGAAGAAGTTCGATGAGCTTCTGAGAGAGGTAATGGAGAAGAAGACCGACCCGTACAGCGCTGCAGAGAAGTTACTGGAGGACTAGAGGGGTCAATTTGAAGGAACCTGTTCTCAGCCTAAAGCTGGCAGACCCAGAGACGGGTCTTTTGGCGTTCATAGTGGTCGATGAGTTCGTTGACGGGATAGCCGGGGGCGGCATGAGAATGACGCCTTCTGTCACAGAGGAGGAAGTTAGGCGTCTGGCAGAGGTTATGACCCACAAATGGGCCGCCATGGGCATTCCTTTCGGCGGAGCGAAGACGGGTATTGTCGGGGACCCGAACGATCCAAAGAAACAGGATATCCTCAGAGCCTTCGGGAAACTGGCCAGACCGATACTCAGTACATCTGTCTTCACGGGTTCAGATATGGGGATATCTTCCGATGAGCTCGAGGTGGTCTTCGAGGAAGTGGGGATCGATACCATCAGTCTAGTTCTAAAACATCAAGGGATGGAAGGCATTATTGGAGTGAGGAAGGACGTTCGGATCTCAAATCTGGGGGGAGAGGGATTTGAGGAACTTATCACTGGCTGGGGCGTGGCGCAGGCGACCGAAGAGGCTTGGAACCTGATGGGCAATGACATAGAAGGCGCCACGATCTCGATTCAGGGTTTCGGTGCGGTGGGAAAGAGCACCGCTGTGTTCCTTGACGGGATAGGTGCAAAGGTGGTGTGCATCTCTGACGCCGAAGGTACGGTCTACAAGAAGGGTGGATTGAACGTTCAATCGTTGGCTGACAACCAGAGAGAAGGGGGCCTAATGAACCGAAAGAAGCTGCCCAAATCGGTGAAACAATTTGACCGGGACTACTGGCTAGCCCCCAAAACCGACATACTAATACCAGCAGCTGTGACGGATGCGATAAACAAATCCAATATTCGAAGGGTGAAAGCGTCGCTGATCGTGGAAGGGGCGAACATACCTGCATCCCACGAGATCGAAGAGAGATTGCACAAGAAGGACGTGTTCATCGTCCCGGATTTCATCGCGAATGCGGGCCTTTCATGTGGTTTTGGACTGATAGTAACGGGAGAAACGGGGAGATCTCACAAGGAAGTCTTCAAAGAGACTGGCGGACGAATTCGCAAGGCCGTCAAATCGGTCTACAGGGCAACCAGGAAGAAGAACATCACTCCGCGTCAGGCTGCCATAGAATACTCACAAAGAATGAAAAGCAAGATTCACATGGCGCTCTAGGATTCGGTTTCGGTTTCGTCTTCCGCTTCGGTGACCGGCTCTTCTTCCTCAGGTTCTTCGGTAGTCTCATCTTCTGAGGATTCCTCGGCTTTCTCTCCAGGCTCTTCCTTCTCTTCTGCTGGAGGTTCTGTCTCTTCCGAGGATTCTCCCGCCTCTTCAGGCTCCGGTTCTACCGCTTCCTCTGATGGCTCCTCGGTCTCTGCTGCTTCAGCTTCCTCAGCTTCCTCAGGCTCTTCCTCTTCCTTCTCCTTCTTCTCGTACTCTTCAACGAACCTGATGAGCTTGACGTCCGCAAAACCTCTCAGATCGGAGACGACCTTGTACTTGGCGATGAACCACTTCTCGTCGTACTTGCACACATCCGGCAGGAGTATCTCCACGGTGTCCCCATCGATCGTGAGACTGAACTCATCCGAGGAGCCATAGTCCATGTCTATGATGCCCCTGATCTTTTCCTCCCGGTCCTTCGCTTTCTTTGTGACCTTGCAGTCGTACCTGGTGTCGTAACCCGCCAAAGGATTGTTGAAGTCGACCCTGACCCTACCGGCGAAAACAGCAGCAATAGTGGCCGCCTTGTTTTTGATAATGACCTCCTTGCCGACCTCTGGAACGATCTCCATTCGGGAGAACTCCCTCATCGAACGCACCTCAACGAGCTTGGGATCCCTATCGCCCGCACCCTTTTCAGGAGTGACCGTAATGGAAAGGTCCTTGCCGATCTCCGCCCCCTCCAATGCCTCGTCCAGACCTGGCAGGAACCTATTCTCCCCGACTATGAACGGGACCTCCTCGTACACCTTCTTCTCGTCGAAGATGTCGTTGTCCTTTGCTGTCTCCTCTCTGGTTGTGTCGTAAAGCTCCTCGTCGTCCGGTCTGACTATGAACAGATCGAAGTCCAAGTATGCGAGGTCTCCCTTCGCCAGCTTTTCGCCGCTTGTCCCTTGCTTCTGGGGTTCCTTTGATTCCTCTTCGGCCATGACGATTCCCCGGGTTCTGGGTTCTATGGATTGCGATTAGTGGTTTAAACGTTTTGATGGGATGCCACGCTTACTGCTAGACGATTCCTAAGAGCGTCTGCATACTTCCGGTGAAGTCATTGTGCTGTCTTCAGACAGCCTGACGTGACGAAGGAGACCTTGCTCGAAGCACGCCTTTCTGTCAAACAATACTCTCACCCCAGAGGAGTATCGAATCCCTCACGAGGTTTGAGAAGAAAACATCGTCGGCTCTAACCTGTTCCAGTTTGGTCGGTGTGAGCACGAGAAGTCGCACTTCCCCGCCAAACATCTTCCTCAACTGGGAGGACAGCTTGGCCAGGTACTCTTGCTGTGGATACTCTGTCGCCGTAACCCATATGTCCAGATCGCTTTCTATTGTGTTGGTTCCCCGGGACCAGCTTCCGTAGAGTCCGACACCTTCTATACCCTGCTTGTCCATTCTTCTAAGCCTGACCTTGCTAAGATTGATGAGCCTCCTTACCTCCCTCGCCGCGAAGCCGTCGGTGGGGGTGTAGAGGTTGCCAGCCTTTCTGACGAGGCCATTCGCTTGAAGTGTTCTCATGAATGTGGAGACCAGTCCCTTGCTCAGATTCAACGCTCTTGATATCTGGGTCACTCTCAGATTCTCTCGGAACATGACATGCTCGAGGATCCTGGATCTCTCCTCGGTGCTGAAGAGCTCCTGAATGTTCATTGGTCTGGAGAAAATGTTCATGTAATATGAACTTTTCGTTTCTGTCATATGAACAAGTTGTTCACAATATGTAAACAGTTGGCATATCTGGTGGGTGTCTGTAAGAGTACCATCAGTGATGCTCTGAGACATTATCATCGTGTTCACCCGAAGATCATTCAACCAAGTAACTTCTTGATCTCTTTGAATCTGTTCCTCAGTGTAACCTCCGTGACTCCACACACCCTCCCGATATCTCTCTGGGTCTTTTCCACCTTCAGCTCCAGACATGCTGAGTATATGATCGCGGCCGCAACCCCTGTCGGCGTCACACCGGAGACCATCCTCTTCCCTCTAATCCGCTCTGCGATCTCCAAGCACCTAGCGTATGCCTTCTGGTCCAGATCCAGCTTGTTGCAGAACCTGCAAAGGTAATCCTCCGGAATCTGAGGCTTGAATGCGAGATGGAGCTCCCTGGCCATGTCCCTGTACGCCCGTCCGACCGCCCTCCTGTCCAGCGGCTCGTCCGAAGTGACCTCCTCCAGCGTCCTCGGAACGTTCGCCTGTCTGCATGCCGCGTAGACCGAAGCCGCTGCGAGCTCCTTGATGCTCCTTCCCCTTGCGAGGTTGGCGTTGGCTGCCCTCTTGTACAGAACTGCAGCATCCTCCCTGATCTGCCGGGGGAGGCCCATCCTGCTGGAGAGTGTGGAGATCTCCGTCAATCCTTGAGCAAGGCTCCTCTCCCCTATCTTGGAGGTCCGTATCCGGTGCTGCCACTGCCTCAACCTGTACATCTGCGCCCTGGACTTGTGGGGGATGTACCTTCCGAAGGCATCGGTGTTCCTCCAGCCTATCTGCGTCGTGAGGCCTTTGTCGTGAGCGAGGACGGTCGCAGGGGGCCCGGTTCGTTCGACTCCGGTTCTATGGGAGAGATCGAAAGACCTCCATTCGGGTCCTCTGTCCATAAGCTGTTCGTTGAGGACGAAGCCGCAGTCCTGGCAGAGTATCTCTGCTCTTTGATAGTCTTTCACTAGGTGTTCGCTGGTGCACTCTGGGCAGTTGCCGTTGACCTGTTCTGTTAGCATGGGGATCGGTGTTCTCTTCGCAGCCAGGTGTTATAACGTTTGGTTTCAGACTGGTGAAGGGAGGGGGAGCCAAGGAAGGAAAAGTCCAAGGAATATGAGTCAAGCTGAACTGGGGCATACTTCTCCTGCCTACCTTCAACACAATATTCTTAAGCGCCCAGCAGATATGTTTCTTACATATTCGACAGTGAGGAGGGGAGAGGAAATGCGAGAAGCCAAAATTGTGTCTTTTTTACTTGTGGCAGTAATGGTCCTGAGCGGGGTGGCTACCGCCCTACCAGCCAGACTGGAATTTGGGAGTCGTGGAGCAATCGGAGGAGCCGATCCCTTGGATTCGGGGGGAGCAACTCCAACGCAGGGGAACGTTCAGAATCCGGACGTCCACTGGACAACGAGCTTCACCGACGTGAAATACGAGAAAGAATACACGATGGTGGGCTGGTCCGGAGGGAAAATCGTCGCATCAGGAAAGAGGGTGGAGGAGGACCTCAAGGTCTCAGTCCACGATTTCGACAAGCACATGAACCTGGAGGTGGAAGTGAACGGCAATGAGGTCGGAGGGAACTTGCTCGTTCACGTGTACAACAACCCGTTCCTCTTGGACCTGAAGGTCACCGTCGGTGGGAACAAGGTAGGCGGGAACATCGTTGTGATCGTCTCGACCAGCGCCGTTGCGAACATGTTCGTGGGCGTGTCCAAGAACACCGCCTGCTTCGGACTGACAGCGATCGTGGCAAACAACTCCATCGACTACAGAATGCACGTGACCGTCATGGACAATAAGGTGACCGAGAGGATGGTGATTTCTATCATGGGAAACGTCCGTCCCCCAGGATGGCCACAACTCTTCACATCGATGGACGTCTACATCAGGAACAATCACGTAGTGAGGAAGACGCTGCAGATCTACATCTTGAACAACATAATGGCTAAGAGAGGGATCCCGTTAATGAAGATCGAGATCTTCTTCAACGGTGCCGGGCAAGATATCTGGATGAGGATAATGGGCAATAAAGCCTCCCCCGGCGGCTTGATATTCGTGGACATATACGACAACGCGTGCGATATGAATATGAGGATAATCGTCATGGGGAACAAAGCGTTCAAGATCTTTGTCAATGTCGTGAGGAACTACGGATGTTCAGGTTCTACGGTTCGTGTTCAGAAGGACGCCATCGGTCCAGTCGTTGAAGAGGCCTCCAGGTGTATGCAGACGATAGCGCCCGATTCGGACGGTGATGGGTTGACCGACCTGTACGAGGCCATGGTAGGGACGAACTCCTCGAATCCGGACACGGACAACGATGGACTCAACGATGGATGGAATGACACGAACGGGGACAGAACGGTCGGTTCGAATGAAAGGTACGGGGAGATAGGCGACCCGATTGGACATAAGTTCAAGGGGAGCGTGGGAAAGCTGGTCAAGCCCAAGAAGCACGAGCCCAACCCTCTGTGTTGCGACATATACGTGGAAGTGGATTACATCAAGGGTCAGAAGAAGCTTCCAAAGAGTTCGATCAAATCTCTGGTGGGTGAGTTCAAGAAGCACCGCATCAAACTGCACATAGACGATGGTTGGGGCGGGACCGCCGGTGGAGGACAGCCACTTGAGGAGGATCTGCGCGAGTACATCGGCGACAAGTATCTTATCATGGGTAAGATCCCAGGTAAGAACAACGACTTCTACGATTACATTAACGACCGGAAATATTACGACAAGAAGAGGGACGACATCTTCCACTACACCGTCATCGCTCCTTATATCGCTACCGTCGCGAACGGGACCATCAATTATGACGATAACACCGTTGGCATAGCGGAGACCCCTGGCGATGGACTTGCACTTGCTGAGGAAGCGATAAGGTACTTCGTGGACCTGGTGTATCCTGCCAAAGGGAGAAAGAAGGCGGTCGACAAACACATGGCGGGAGTCTTCATGCACGAGCTGGGCCACAACATGGACCTGGATGACACCAATGTCTCGGGAGACAAAGACCTTACATGCATGTATTACGCAATGTACGCCAATGCACCCTTGGATTACAAGCAGCCTTCCGAATGGGAAGCGATATGGCCCAATAAGGTGGATGAGGCTTGAGATAAGCGTATCTTCCTGCCGCGGAGATTGGTCAAAACCTTGTTCCAACTTTCTTATATAGATGTAAGCTCAGAAAAGACCGGACCTCTTAGTCGAAGGCAGGGGGCTTGAGATGAGGAGTGGAGGAAGAATCGGAAGGAACGTTCCAGGAAGAGTAATGGCCTTCTCAGTAGCCGTGTTGGTGACATCTGGTGTGGTTCTGGCGCTTACGCCGTTCATTGGACCGACGATAGTGGCCCCGCCGACCGCCGGCACTTTGGATGTGACATTCTACGATATCGCCCCGGACACCCACACTTTCCCGGGCGACGATAACGTGACCATGATATGGCTGGAGATGACCGCGAGCGGGGGAGACGTTCAAGTGATCTCACTGGACTTCACTCTGGGAGGAACGTTCGTTGCTGGTGAGGTGTCAAGTGTTGTGCTTTGGGACGATTCGAGCGGAATTGCGGGACCCGACAAGTTGCAGGGCTACTACGAGTGTGAACTCACGGGGATCACAAACCCGACGGGGAGCTTCACTCTTCCCACAGCAGGCAATCTGAACAATTGCAAGGCACCCTTTGGGAACTACATTGTCCCTCAGTTCCAAAACAGATACATCCTCGTTTTCGTTTCGGTTTCTCCAACGGCAACCGAGGGCAATACGATCGACATTTCTCTCAATGCCATGAGCACGGACGGTACTGTAATCGGAGATTCCGGACAAAGCGGTTCGATCGAGATCTTGCATGTATTCTTCAGCGACGACATGGAATCTGGAATGGGTAGCTGGACCGCAGAAGGATGGGACAAGGGACATATGCATGAACCTGATGGTCTCTGGCATCTGAGCTCTGGAGAGGAGAACTGCACGAACAACGTGTTCAATCAGCCGTTCTATCAGAGCCCTCCGACCGGATGGTGGTACGGACACCGATTCGAAAATCAGCTCGACCCCGGAACCTATGTCTGCAGCTACCATACCTGGATGCCCGGAGACTACCTTGACTCCTCGCACAATATGGGCAACCTGACTTCACCGAACATTGATGCAAGTACTGGAGGCAACCTGGCAGTCACTTTCCGTCACATGCTTGTTGGGGAGCCGGACACCCCATTGTATAAAGTCGACAATGGGCATCTGTGGTTGAATGATGGGGCATGGAGCGAGGTTTCACCCTTCCCCGGGGGATATGATTCAACGGACAATAGCTGGTGGAAGGAAACGGTGAACCTCTCAGCTTATGCTGGAAAGCGATTCAAGCTCGAATTCAGGTTTGACACCCTCGATGCATTGAACAACATGTGGCTGGGGTGGTTCGTGGATGACATCACAGTATACGGAAGGGACCTCTTTCCTCCCAGACCGCCTTCAATTACGACGAAGGTTGTAGACGGAAACGATGTTCTACTGGAGTGGACGCCATACGAGCCTAACACCACAGACCACTACCTCATCTATCGAAGCCCTGATCAGAGGGAATTCAACTTCACTGCACCCGTTTACGATACATCAAGTGATCCATATCCGCTGAGAACAAATTGGACGGATGTGGATGCGGCCGGTCCGAGCGCTCCGACGGAGTACTACTACATCGTGAGGGCGGTAAGTCCGTTTGGGATCATGAGCAACACTAGCAACACGGCGGGGAAATGGACGAAGGAGTTCTCTTCGGGCCTGAACACATTTTCGTTGCCCTTGGAGCCGTTTGAGATTCGCAACATAAGCTGGTACGCGTCTGACATTGCCAATGTCGACTTCGTTCGCTGGCTTGACGTGAACGATCATTGGGTGACACATCGCAAAGGAATGGGGGCGGGTGTTAACGACGCTCCAGTTATGATTGGAGAGGGATATGAGGTGAAACTGACATCTCTTACGAGATACACCTTCTGCGGCTATCCTGCGTCAATGATAAGATTCCACGAAGGATTGGGAGTTTCTCCGGACTTCAGGAGGAGCTTATCTGCAGAGAAGAGCGGTTTGAGCATTGACCTAGAATGGAATCATGTTCTGGGGGCAAGCGGATACGATGTCTTCAGGTCAGAGAACAGATATGGATTGAATGGCCTTCTACCACCACCAGTTGCAACACTTCCTGCCGGACAGAACACATGGACGGATGTTGATGTTCTATTGAGCGTGGGGGAGTACTATTACATGGTCGTTCCTCTGGACTCCAAAGGAACCTTGGGGAGCAGCAGTTACAGCATTGGAATCGTGCTGGTTGAGTTCGAGGCAGGTCACAGCACGTTAGGTCTTCCTCTGGAACCAATCTCAGTTCTGACGATTGACCACTACTGTGAAGATGGGCTGAATGTCGTTGGTCTTGCCTACATGCAGAAAGAAGTTTGGAAATTTCATGCAACTGCGATGCCCTTTGGAGCGTACGATCCGGTCATGGAACAGAGTGAAGGGTACCAGATTTCTGTGAATGGAATCGCTTCCAGATACACGATTATTGGCTTCTAGGACGTTTTAGACAGAGGTTCGTCATCAAGGATGAAAAACCGCTACCGTTGGGAGGAATGCACTTCCGTGGTTCAGTGACTTCAGTGGTCGCGATAACACTTCTAAAGAAGTGAGGGCTCGAGTCAAAGCCTTGTTCCGACTTTCTTTTATACAGGCAAAACCAGAGAAGAATGGACTCTTTGTCAAGGGCAAGGGGATTGAAATGAGAAGTGGAGGAAAGATTGGAGGGGAAGTGCCAGGAGAATCGATATTCACAACCTTGGCCATAACCAGAACTCCTTCAATCCAGTCTATCGGAAATCGCACCAATCTCTATATATATCTGGCAACAGATTGTAATCCAACGGTAGGGATGTCTGAGCTCTTACCATAATGTGGCTGAGGAGGGAAAACCAAATGGAAAGAACCTCGAGAGGAGTGGGCAGTGTGGGCAAGCTAATCTTAGTGGTCTTGATGCTCCTGACGGCGGTCTTGTCCGAAATGTCTTTTACCGCGACGGCACCGCCACCGGCGGGCACGCTGAATGTGACCTGGGAGAACCTGGCTCCGGACACGAACACTTTCCAGGGTGATGTGAACCTCAGCATGCTCTGGCTATCCCTGGAAGCGGTAGGGGCGGACATAACCCTGTACAGCATACAAGTGGACGTATTCGGTCTGCCACCTCAGGGCATAGACCGCGTCTTCCTCTGGGACGACAGGAACTACGACAGGGACGTGAGCTACGCTGAGTGCGTCATTGGAGAAGACTCTACTCCACCATACGTCCTTCCACCGATCGGGGACATGAAAGAATGCACGGGCTTTTTGCCTGGTATCCCGGTGGTCATTGAGAAGAACCGGAGCAGGTACTTCTCCGTGATGCTGGATCTGTACTTCGACCCCCTCCAGACGCTTACTGATACGTATCTTCGGGTGTGTGTCGACGCGGGATACATATCAAGTTCGGCCGCCAGCGTGGTGGGTCTTCCGGCGTGTTCCAGGACCATTGACGTCAATACGAGGTTCTTCTACGACGACATGGAGCAAGGACAGGGGAATTGGACCTTCAGTGGCGGAGATGACGGAAGCCTGTATCCAGACGGACTGTGGCATCTGAGTTACCCGGGGGAAGAGATCTGCATAAACAACCTGCGGAACATGTCCTTCTCCCACAGCGGGAACACTTCATGGTATTACGGACACAACTACCTCTGGTTCGGCGACAGGGTATGCAACTACTACACGAACCACTCCGGGGCTCCGCTTCTACCTACCAGGAACTGGGGGAAACTGACCAGTCCGTGGATAGACGCTAGGTTGGGGACGAGTTTGTCAATGACCGTATACCATTTTCTGTCCCGGGAGCTGTACAACGGCGTCGACCTGGCTGAGGTATACCTTTACGATGGAAGTACTTGGACGCTGATCACGAGCGAATGGTTCACGGATGATCAATGGAAGAAGCTCACACTGAATCTCTCGGAGTACGCCGGATTGCAGGTGAAGCTCGAGTTCAGGTTCGACACCATGGACACCTTGAACAACCTCTTCATCGGCTGGATGATAGATGACCTTGCCGTTTACGGAGAGCTCCTGGGCCACGACATCGCCGTCACCGAGCTGAGCGTACCGGATTTCGTCCCCCTTGAACCGCAGAACATCAGTGCGAGGGTGTCCAACATAGGAGGGCTTGACGAGAGCAATATAGAGGTGAACCTGAACGTCGACGGGGCTCTGGCGGATCAGCAGGTTCTGCCGTTCCTCGGGACGGGGGACACCACCAAGGTGTACTTCAACTGGACCCCGCCGGGAGAAGGTCTGTATGAAATATGCATCGAGTCCACGCCGGTGCCGGGAGAGACAATCATCTGGAACAACTACCAGTGCAAGAACGTGAATGCCACTTCCATGCCCTTCACCAAGGTTGCCGTTCTCAGATCCTACGGAACGCAGGCCGAAGGACCCAAGGTCACATGGGACTACCTCAACGCACACTGGTCGGATTACGGTCTCGCCCCGATATCCATTGACTACCAATCCTTGAACACATATCCGATAACGTATGATGCCATAGCCGCCACGGATGCGGATGTTCTTGTTCTCTCAGGTTCAGGATACTACTACAGAGAACCCATAGGTACGGAACTGGACGATATGGAGATGGCCGCGATCGAGAAATGGGTGAGGTCTGGCAGAGGCTTCGTCGCAATAGGAACCGCGTTCCACATGAACGTCTCCAACAACAACTACCTGACGGGTCTGGTGGGCATAGCGGACCAACCATACGCAACCAGCTTCAGCTGGGATATCGAGGTCTTCCCGGAATGCATGGGTCATCCTCTCTTCAGAAATGTCAGCAGTCCTTTCTCCAATGCGTTCACTCTCACCGCGGCCCCAGGCAATGACGGCGAGTGGAACGTGAGCGACCTGGATGGAGGAACAATGTGTGCCCGGTCGATAGGCAACTGGCCTCCCCCTCCGGGCGGCTCGGGCGGGCCGATTCACACAAGCGTCATCGTTGTGAACAAAGGGGCGGTTCTGATGTCCTTTGCAGCGGACGTCATGCCCAATGATGATGAACGGCAGCTCCTCTACAATTCCTTCGTCTGGTCCAGGTACGACATCTTCGACTACGACGCGAAGGTGGATATGAACTCCCCGCGGTTCATCAGGCCCACGGACACAGCATTGGTGAGTTCGATCGTCTCCAACATCGGAGCGAAGGACCTGCCCACGGTCCAGGTGGATCTGAAGGTGGACGGGAGCGTCGTGGACACGCAGATGGTCTCAAATCTCGTGCACATGGAAGAGAACTATGTCAACTTCACCTGGGTCCCGCCATCGCTCGGAACATACCAGATATGTATCTTCGCTGACATAATCGGATTCACGGACGAGGACCCGACCAACAACGAGGAGTGCATGCCGCTCGAGGTCACGGACGACATGCCCATCCAGGTCTACGTACTGGATTCGTGGGGAACGGATTTTGCGGACCAGGCTCCGTGGGACGAACTCAATGCCAACTGGTCAACATACGGATCGGCCCGGTTGTACATCAACTACACCAGGTTCAACAAGGAGAGGATAGCCTATCAGGAGCTCGTTGACTCGTATGCTGATGTGCTTCTGATCTCCAGTTCCAAGTCGGGGAATCCAGGCGATCCAAAGGCAGGCGGCTACTACTTCTCCTACAACGAAAGAAGGGCCATCAGGAAATATGTACAGGAAGGGAATGCCATCATCGGAACCGGTTTCACATTCGATACGGTGACTCTTCCTGAGCACGGATATATGCTGGGTCCGCTGTTCGGCTTGAAGTCCGGCAATCTGTACTATCAAATGAGCGGGATCAGGAACCTGAGGATCATCGAACCTAAGGAGAACCATCCCCTCTTCACCAACATGCCTGACAGATACACTACTGGCAATGGACAGACGCTGACTCCGGCCATGCAGATCTCGCCCCAGCCTCCCATTGTGATAACAGTCCCGATCAACTGGTCGTCAGAACAGCTGTTGGGAGGAGAGTACAAGGCGATATCGTATCCGACCGAGAACGCCAGCGTGATCGTTCACGAGCCGGGGGGCTACAGGTCCGTCTACATAACCAACTTCGTGGAGAAGAACTCCAATGAGAACGACATACAACTGCTCTACAACGCGATGGTCTGGTCCTGGGTGATAAACCCTCCAACGGACCTGTGGATATACAAGGAGATGAGCACCCTGAGGCTGGAATGGAACGAATCCACGTCTGCGAGGGTGCAGGGATACAGCATCTACAGAGCGGCATCGGTCAACGGCTTTGATTTCAACGTGACATATGACACGGTGCCCGTCGGGATGAATCAGTGGATAGATCCGCAACCTGATGCTGGAGTGGACGCGAACAACTACTTCTACGTGGTTAGGGCGTACGACGAGAGGGACATCGAGGAGCAGAACCTGAACAAGGTCGGGAAGTTCGTGAAGCAGCTCTACAAGGGGACCAACGAAATCTCGATAGGCTTTGAGCTGAAGGATCACAGCACCGGGGTTGCATTCGAATCCGTGGACGGGCTGTACAAGTCAGTGAAAGCGTTCGATGCAGAAACGTGCGTATGGTATGTCTGGACGCCCACCGGAGGGTCGCTGACCGAGATAGACAGGACGATGGGGCTGAGGGTGACGATGAGGTCCGATGGATCGCTGATCAACGTGGGGAGGGTGAAGGATACCAGCATTGTCCTTCCTGAAGTGAGCGCTTGCGCCAACTGGAACTTCGTGGGATATCCCTCATTTGTGACGGGAGGGTTGCCGGGGGTGTTGGACAATGGCGGAATGGCCAGGAAGTATGATCTGGTTCTTTGGTTCGATCCGCTGGACAAGAAGCAACACTGGAAGTGGTTCGATCCCAATGACCCGGGAGGATCTCCGCTCAAGGAGCTTAAGCCGGGGATGGGGATATGGATACATGTGGTTCAGGCGGGGGTTTGGGTGGTGAAAGGGGGCTAGCAGGACTTTGAGAGCTTCAGTAGTATTAGAGAAGTGATATCAAACGATCTCTCATTTCCGTGTTCTTGTTTGTCGATCCAGACACTTCAAGCTGAAACAGCTCTATTTCAGGAACTCCTTGAGCCTTACGATGAGGATATAGAAGACAACCCCTGTCGGGTATGATAGTATGCCTCCCAGAAAGCCCAAGAATAGTATCAGGGCCCAATTTGTGTCAACAACTGATGACACCTCAGTCGTGACAACGAGTATCTCCTGAGGGTGCGTCTGCACTGCAAGAGGTATTGAAGAGGCTGAGTTACCCCAGGTATCATATGTCACAACGAGAATCTCATAGGCAGTTTCAGGCTGTAGACCCTTCAATGTGGAGGTGTTATGTGTCTCCACCCTGATTATTGATGCAACTTCACCATTCACAACTACCTCATAACGATTGAAATCATTTGCATGAGTGAAGCTCCATTGAATTGGGATGTGGGTTGGGCCCAAATCTGATTCACTGGGAGGGGATAGAATCACAGGTTCTGGAGGAGGATCGAGTGGAGTGTGGACGTTCATCGACTGAGATGGCGACCTAAGGAAATCGGAATCTTCAACAGTGATAGTAAATGAGTAGTCTGAATCTGGCTTGACAGAAACTTCTAACCTGCTGTAATCTCGACTCCTGATTCGGAGAACTTCGGATATGGTTCCACCAAGCGATTCAATCTCATAGAAGGAGAATCCAGGATCGCTACTTCTCCCCCACTCAAGAGTGACCCTATGGGACCCTATCTTTGCGATGTCGAGGGAAACGGGAGAGGGGCGGAGACTTGCGAAGACTACTGGATTGAGCGAAGGACTACCACTTAGAGATGTGAGAGAAACCTCCCCAACCGTTATTCGTCCAGCAACAGGAACTTGAACACTGATGCCTATCTTGACTCGATACTCAAAGGAGACATCAAGTATTCCAGAAGTATCTGATCCGTGAGCACCGTCTTTCACACGGCAAGTGGTGGCCTTTAGGCCCCAGTCATCCCACCTGTGATCAAGAGGGTTGACAATCAAAGAGCCCTCAAGCCCTGTTCCATCAATCTCTGCAATCAAGTAGCCCGTGATGTCAACGAAAACCTCAATGTCCCCAACAAAGGGGATGGAGAATCCTGTAAAGCGATGGCTATAGGTGCCCAATGGCGTCTCAGATATAGGGACCGAGAATGAAAGCCCCCAGAAGTCAAATCTAACATATGCCGATCGAGGAGAGGCATCGATGAAAAGTTCGGTGCTTCCGCCATCAATGACGGTGATGTTGGATAGAGCAACTTCTATGCCAAAACCAGCTTGGATTGGTCCTCCGAGAAGCTCAAAATCTACCTCCTCTCGCAACTGGCCTGTCTCATCGGCATGGACGGTCAGTCCAAATAGGGGAAAAGCGAATAGAAACAGACAGCATATAAATGTCCGAAGTCTCAAGCCTCCCCACCAACGATGCACATTCGAGTCCAAAGGGAAAGCATTCCGTCCGGTATTAGACGATGATGACATGGACAGTTTCCTGGGGTTCTTCCCATCACGGAATCCCGAAGGAGAAGAGGTAGTTGACTGGACCGACATAAGGGCGGAGATACTCTCCTTTACACTGGCCTTTGCCTTCATCGTTCTATCTTCAAGCACAATTCCCGGGTCGTTAACTATCTGCATACAATATGAGATTGCTTCTAACCATATATCCGAAATCGGTCAAAATGGATGACCATCTTGGTAGGACGAAATGTACCATCCACTTTAAGTGAACCAATAATACCTCCGAACCATGTACTACAAGTCTCGAGACGAAGCAGAGGTGAAAGATCCATTTGAAGATCTGCTGGATCTGTCAGAGTCAGTTATGTCGAAGATAGAGAGATTTCGATTGGTCCTAGGCTTTGGCTTCTTCGGAGGATTGATAGCAGGCATTTCTCTTCTCACCTTTGGTCTTTTGGGCATGGCATATGAGGCGATTGACCCTATCCTTACGGGACTTATGATATTGGGTGGCATTTTCAGTCTAATCGTCTTCGCGGTGAGCATACACCTTGATGGTTTCCTAATACACTTTGAGAAACGCTTGGATACACTACTTCGTGCGAAGGATTTCAATCCGGATCCTCGAATTCCTCTAGGGCGAAGCGCGACCGACCGTGTAATACGATATCTCAAGGAAACCGATCGAGAAATATCAAAGGAGCTCCGGCGACATCCCCACCGAATTCGGAAGAACCCAATTCTGAAAATCAAAGAGAGAGAGATCCCGTTTGATGCTTACTTCGCGGTGAGGAGATATAGAAGCGCTAGTGTTCAGTTCTTCATCAGAAGGTTCTCGAGAGTCGTAAGAGAAGAGGACCTACGACAATTCAAGGAGGATGTCGAACTAGTGGCAAGGAAGAAGAGGATCCGCCCGACCCGAGCTATCATAGTCATAGAATCTGGGGAGAACTTAGAAGAATGGATATACGATTGGGTCGAGAATAACTGGATGGTGTTTCCCAAGGGAGCCAAACCTGGCAAAGAGTTCCATGCATGTCCCACCGAGGTATTCCTTGAAAGACCAGATGGTTTCTATGACTTGGCCGTCTTCTATGTGGGCTAGTCTTCCTTGCGTCTGGCTCTGTCGTACATCCAATAAGCCTTCTCTAATTCGTCCAATAGAGGGGAATTCTTCTCCAGGAAGCTGCGTCCAGCTTGGGTCGGATCATAATAGTTGAAGTTGTTCCCTTCCCTGCGAGTGACAAGTCCTGCGCGCTCCATATCCTTCAACGTGCGTGCGGTATATTTCTGATTGGCTAGAAGTTTCGACTTGATACGACTAGTACTTCGAGCTCGTTGATATTTCTCCTTTGACTCGGGTGGCCTGGAAGAAGCATGCTCAATATCGAACTGCCTGACAATATGTGACAAAGCTTTCACGCTTCGCCGCATATGGGAGAACTTCCGCGTGGAGAGATTAGGGTCGGAGGACATTCAGTCGGAAAAAGCAACATTGCGGGACTATTTAATTGTGGGGGAAGAGTAGAGTTGGGTCTCCCACCCCTCTTGCGATCTTGGGTGTGCCTATCATGAAGTACGCATTGGACTGGGCCTCTGGTGTGAGGAAGCCTTGTCGTGATGCTAAGCGGGCCACAGAGCTTGACAAGGCCCATCGAGAAGTACTTGATACGACTCTCGCCTCAGTTTGACAACGAACTCACAAGAGTATTGGACTAAGGTGACCATAATAGTCAAATCCAATTCACACCTTTCACCCTGATAGATTACGGGATCTTATCTAGTTCGACAGTGAGATGTACAGTCGAGTGGTCCTGTCCAAACTGAAAATGAAGAGGGCGAAACCAAACCCCCGTTCGATGAAAAGCGGTCATTTGTCGGAAAGCTTAATACTCGTGTCGCCATTTTGATGTCAATGACCGCAGAGAGGGATCTTTCTGAGAAATTTCCAAATCCTCCATTGAAGGAAGTCGCCTATGAGGTTCGCTTTCCAGCCTTACTAAGGATAGAGAATGAAATATCCCAATACCAAGACAGAATCCGAGAGGATTTCCCAGAGGTCGGCAAGACTATCGGCGGACTCATTTCGCCCACTGGAGGAATCATTGGACCAGGGGAAGTCAGCTGGCAGTTTCGGAACGACGATATTCAACTACAATTAAGGGTGAAGAACAACAGCCTGGCTTTGATTTCAACTAGCTACAAGTCATTCGATGACTTCCTGCCGAAGATAAAAGAATGTACAGAGAGCTTCTTGGACACCTATCAGATTCCATATGTGACACGCATTGGGCTCCGATACATTGACGACTTCTGCTTTGGCGATGACGCTATGGAGGAGTTTGAGAAGTTCTTCATACCCGCATTCAATTCAGAGATAATAAACTCGAAGGACACAGTTGATCACAGAATTGAGATTAGACAGCGAAAAGGAGAACACTTTTTGACACTGAGAACTGTCATGGCGAAGGATGGGGAAGGCATCACTCACTATATCATGGACACGGATTCCTATCATGAAAGTGACAAAGTGAACAAGGAAGACATAATTGGGGTTGTGAATGAGCTTCACAGCAATGTTCTCGAGGAATTTCACAGATTCGTCACTGACGATTTCGTGCTGCATTTGAGAGGCGATTGAGAATGGTATACGATACAGTTCCAAGCAGAGAAAGACATTGGTTGCATGGACTAGAGAGGGACCGAACTGAGAGGACTGGGCAGTCAGAAGACGAATTGGAACGCGGCCCGCTTTTCTTCTCGGACTTGATGCATAGATCCAAATCGAAAATGGACACCGCGAATATTGTCTACCCGGAATACCACACTACTGACTCGACGTTTGCAGAAACAGTTCGGGATAGAATACGAGCTTGGTTGTCGGAGATTACATTCCCGCAGCTGCTTTCCATCCTTGGAGATTATCAGAATCAAGTCACCTCGTTGAAGTCTGAGAACAGAAAGCTACGTGAGATATTGGAAAGAATCAGAAGCTCAAGGATAAGCTCCTTTTACCTTCCTGAGAACTACTTCGATGAAGAAATATGAGTCTGAAATCCGTGAATACCGGAAATGAGACGGGATATGAAAGTCTGTTCAATGACTTTTACGTAAGAGAATCTTTCGAGACTCACCTGTGTCAAGGAGACATTATTGTGGCATATGAATCAAATGCTGTCCCGAATTACAGGCCCAGAACTGACTCGTTAATCATTCTATCCGAGACATGCGACTTGGAGCATCCGGGCAATATTGGGTATATTTCATTCTCACCAATCTTCCCTTTAGAAGTCTACATCAAGTCAGCGGTTAAGTTGTTAGCCAAGAAGTGGGGGGAAGAAACCACATTTGAGAAGGTTGTCGACGCCGTTTCCCAGAAAGTCTACAACGTTGTCAACTTCCAGGACAAAAGGTTATACTTCCTACCACCTGCAGATTTCTTAGGCGATTCTGCATCGTTTTCGTCAATCGAACAGATTTCACACATCAACTTCTCATATGAAGAAGATCTACTGGCTAGAAGGAAGGCTTCAATGAAATCCCCATGGCGGGAGAAACTTGCCTACAAGGCGGGATATCTATTCAACAGGGTAGCAACACCGACCCCCGATCATAAGGCAGTCTTCACTTGGGTAGAGAACGTATACAAAGAAACCATAAAGGATTCTCTTGGCTAGAGATGCGCGTCTGGTAGCCAAGCGAACCACAAGACAATGCTTCATTGTTCAGCGTTGTGATGAAGCAGGCCATCTGTCAAGCGAAACGGGTCGGATTCTGTATTGCGAAGGGGGAACCTAAGAAGGTTTGAGTGTGTCTGGGAGAGGCTCGAGCCCACAACCAACACCTAAATACACCCACCCCCATTCAAACCTCGGTGATACACCTGAGGAGGGAACTCTCATCCGAAAGGATCCAATTCCGCTCGATCGAGGATGAACAGCTCAAAACCATCCACAACCACCAGAACACCGACTGCACCTACGACCTGGTCGGTGATCTCGACCTCGACCTGCCCTGGGCACCCGCGACCCTGGACCAGATCAAGGCCAAGCTGGAAGAGTACCAGAAGAAGGAACGCACAGCCATCTTCGCCATCTTCTCCAACGACGACGAGTTCGTGGGCATAGCCGACTTCAGCTCCAGATGGGACCCCTGGAACCCCCACATGGGCGTGACCATCTGGCCGGAACACAGAAGGAAAGGCTTCGGCACCGAGGCCGCCAAGCTCCTCCTGCAGGCAGCCTTCGACGACTCCGTGGCCCACGTCGTCAACTGCGGCGTACCTGATCACAACAAGGAAGGGCTGGCGTTCGCGGAGTCCCTAGGGTTCAAGAACCAGGGCGCCGAGAGAAGGGCGGGGGTGATGGACGGGAAGTTCTTCGACTACGTCCTGCTGGACATGCTCAGGGACGAGTATCTCAAGCTCTATCCAAAGGGAGGTGAGGGCTGATGGAGTTCAGTCGAGAAGGAGTAACTCTGAGGCCGCCAACAGAGGACGACTGCCAGTTCCTGGCGGATCTCGGCAACAACATGAAAACTCAAGGCTGGAACCAGAGGTTACCGCCCATAAGGGTCCCGGAGATCATCAGTGAGAGGATGAAGGAAGGTCTGAAGAAGCCTTACAAGGCCATGCTCATGATAGACACCGATCAGGACGGAACGGTCGGCTACATCAATTACGATGAGGAGAAGCCCAGGCTGGGTGCGACGCTCGGACTGATAATCGGTGAGGATTACTGGGGTAAGGGATATGCGCAGATAGCAACGGAGATAGTCCTTGAGTTCCTGTTCGAGGAACGGGGTCTTAAGGTGGTGTCGGCTTGGTCCCAGTCTGGTAATGTGAGAGCCGTTGGCGCTGCTGAGAAGATGGGGTTCAAGGTCAGTGTGAGAGTGCGTGAGGGTACGATAATGTATGGCCAGCTCCACGATACATTGTGTTTGGATATGCTCAGAGAGGAGTATTACGAGTCACGGGGGAAGGAAGACAAGATAGGGAGTTGCTGAGCACTGGAATACCCTCTGGCCCTATCTAGCGAAAGACTTATGAAAGCCTACCCCATCTTTGACTCAGAGTATCCTTCAGAGACGTTGGGGGTAGGATGTATGAGCAGGGTAGGTACACTAACAACTGTGAGCATACTCACATTGGCTTCATTTCTGGTACTAGTTGACTTTACGAGCGAGGATGTCGAAGCTCAGAACTGGAATCTTGAGATTGTAGATCCTGAACGTGTCACGGGCTGGTTTCCGTCACTTGCCCTGGATTCCAGCGAACTCCCGCATATAAGCTATTATCAGAGAGCATCGAAGGATCTCAGATACACAAAATGGAACGGAACCGGCTGGGAGATAACGACCATAGACTCGATTGGATACGTTGGGTTGTGGACTTCACTTGCCTTGGATTCCAACGACCGTCCTCATATAAGCTATTACAATGAAACCGCAGGCGATCTCAAATACGCTGTGTGGGGAGGGAGCGATTGGGTTGTGCAGGATGTTGATACCCCAGGCACTGTGGGCCTGTGCACGTCGATGGCTCTTGACAACAACGACCGTGCTCACATAAGCTACTTCGACGACGGGGCTGGAGACCTGAAGTACGCAAAATGGACAGGCACGAGCTGGCAGGTGGAGGTTGTGGACAGTGTTGGTCGTGTGGGATACTACACATCATTGGCGCTGGATGACAACTGGTACCCGCACATCGCCTACAATGACTTAACCAATACTGATCTCAAGTACGCCAGGTGGGACGGTCTGACTTGGCATGTGGAAACCGTAGACAGTCCCGGCATCACGGGAGATCATGCTTCTCTGGTCTTAGATGCTTTCGACCGACCTCATATCAGCTATTCTTCGTCAACAGTACTCAAATACGCCAAGTTCAATGGCGTCACATGGGACTTTGAAATAGTCGACGGGTATGCGTGGGCCAGATGGACCTCGCTAGCACTGGACAGCAATGGATATCCTCACATCGGCTACAATGACGATACAACTTCGCGAAAGCAAACGAAACTTGCGGAGTGGGACGGCTCCAAGTGGACCATCGAAAACCTCACAAAGGCAGGAGGGTTCGTATCCCTGAAGCTCGACAGCGGTGACTATCCACGCATGGCGTATTATGCCTGGGGTGGGTACATGGCTTATGCGTACAAGGCCCCGTCAGTGCCTTCCGTTCCCCAGAACCTGCAGGCGAACGGAGAGAATTCCCAAGTGGGGCTGACATGGAACGCCTCAGAAACTGACGGCGGTTACCCGATAACGAACTACAAGATCTACAAGGGCACAACATCTGGTGGGGAGACATTCCTCGCGGATGTCGGAAATGTGCTAACCTACACTGACGCTGGACTGACCAACGGCCAGACCTATTACTATCAGGTCAGTGCGGTCAACATGCTCGGAGAATCGGTACTCACAGCAGAGGTCAATGCGACGCCAATGACCATTTCCACAGAACCTAGGAATCTTGTGACTGTGGCCGGGAACTCCATCGTCCAGTTGTCATGGGACACTCCGTTGTACGACGGTGGTTCATCCATCACCAATTACACTGTCTACAGAGGAACGACATCTGGCGGGGAAGTCCTCCTGGAACAGCTTGGTGACGTTCTCTCCTATGATGACACTGCGGTCTTGAACGGAATCACGTACTATTATCAAGTGACGGCAACGAACGCCGCCGGGGAGGGGACTCCATCGGAGGAGGCTTACGCCACACCTGCTCTCGCTCCCAACGCCCCATTGGGCCTGACGGCTATAGCAGGAGATTCTGTGATCAACGTCACCTGGGTTCCACCCTCTTTCGACGGTGGTTCTCCAATCACGAACTACACAATCTACAAGGGAACGATTTCTGGTGGTCAGATTCTACTGACAACCGTGAGTGATGTTCGTTACTACTTGGATCAAGACGTGGTCATTGGAGTCACATACTACTACAGAGTCGGTGCGGTCAACTCCATGGGGGAAGGTCCGCTTTCCAACGAAGCCAGCGCCACGCCGGTGAACCAACCACCGACATGTTCTGTCAGCAATCCTCTGACAGGGACGAAGGTCTCGGGAGATGTCGAGATATCTGGAGAGGCATCTGACCCTTCCGGTACGGTGGAAAGGGTAGAAGTGAAGATAGATGATGGGGGTTGGATCACAGCCAGCGGAAACACATCTTGGACCTATGCATGGGACACGACGACCGTGGGGAACGGACAACATACCATCAATGTCAGATCGTTTGACGGTTCAGACTATTCCAGTGAGGAAATGTTGACTGTCAGGGTGGATAACCAACAAGAATCCGGATTTGGAGATATGACGCTTTGGTTTGTCCTTGTTGCCATCATCATTGCGGCCATAGTGGGGATTGCATTGATGTTGCGAAGAAGATCCGGAAGGGATTCGGGAAAGGAAGAAACCGCCCACGACAAAGATGAGTAATCACAGAGTGGGTGAGGTCGAGGGGGAAAGAGGACACGATGAAGGTTTAGATATTGGCAATGGACGTTGTGAAAGGGATTGCCGTGAACGGCCAATTGGAATTCAAGGGTAGAGTGTTAATGGTTCTGGGAATGTCAGGAATGGCCACTGCAGTAGGGATAATCATCGTCGCCATCTCAGTCATCAGAGATTCATTGCCGGCACTCTTCCTAGGAGTTCTTGAGATAGCCATGTTCCTGCCCCTTTTCGTTTACGCACTCATGGCGAAAAAGGTCGTTCTGACAAGAACTGGAATAGAGTACTACGTGGGCAGCAAGAAGAGATTCGATTCGAATTGGGTCGACGTGTCCAAGATCATCAAGGCAGTTCTGCCCTTCTATCTAACGCTCAAAGGAGAGAAGAATAACATCTTGCGTGTGTTTGCCGAAGATAAGTTCCTCGTTGTCCACTCGCAGATTCAAATGCCACCTAAGAGAATCAGGGAGATATTCGAAGCAATCAAGAACATCGCCAAAGCGTACCCGGGCATAAGGATAGAGGTTAGGTCCAGGGAAGGGACCGAAGTGGTCCAGATAGGCAAAGGTGAACAACAATCATCATGATCTGCTGCACGGCATTCGCAGTATGGATTCTCTAGCCAACCCGTTCACACGGGAGGTGGGGGCGGCAACTCTTCTTCCGGCGGCGGTGGCACTTCCCCCTCCATCGGAGGGTGTTCCTCCTCAATCGGAGGCAGTCTCTTCTTTCGAACAACGACCGCCACAACAGCAGCGATTATGACTACGATTATGATGATCAGTATCAACAGGAACCAGATGTTGCTCAAGGAGAAGAACGGTTCTTCGTCATCTGGCGCAACCACCGTTATCTGGAAGTCCCTTTGGTCAGAATCTCCTTTTCCGTCGCTCACTACGATGTGGATGGTGTAGATTCCTTCCTCGTTCGGAGCGCGCCATACCGCAGAGTTCCCGGTAGTGGATACAATCGTTCCATTGCCCGTAGTGACAGAGAAATCGTACTCCAGCGGATCGGCATCCGGGTCGGAAGCCGTCACAACGATGGTCGATTCCTTGCCCGTTTCCGGTTCCGTGGGACTGGCCGTGACAGCACTGATCTGAGGCGGCAGATTCGGACCAAGATTATGGTAGATCGTGATCCTGCCTGGATATCCATCCAGCAGACCGTACCAAAGGTCCTGCTTGTTAGCGACGACGAGGTCCGGGTAACCATCGCCAGTCACGTCTCCGATATCCATTCCAAAGCTTGAATCCTCCCAGGTACTGCTCCAGTCGGCGTCCTCGTCAATGACACCGCCCTCATTGAGATAGACCGCCTCAGTTCCGTTGATCAAAGTCGTTATCAGCGTCAGAGCGTTGTTCGCCACGACGAGATCCAGGTCCCCATCGCTGTCGATGTCGAAGAACTTGCCCTCACCCGCGTAAGAAGGCGTGGATGAGTCCCAACTGGGGGTCGTCTCCAGTGTGCCGGCGGAATTCGCATAGATCCTGTTCGGTTCCTCGCCTAACATGGGTTGGGTACAGGCAAAGAGTTCGGGATAGTTGTCGCCGTTGATGTCTCCCCATGACAGGCATCCGACGTAGTCGGTCAGAACCGAGCTCCAAACCGATACATTGTTCAGAGAACCAGCAACGTTGTCGTAGATCCTCATCGGGTTGGACGCCGAATTGCCCACCGCGAGCTCATCGAAGTTATCATTGTCAACGTCGCCCAAGGCAAGCGCTTTCGGCGAATTCTCCTCTGTAGTGTTCCAATCCGGGACGTCGTCTATTGTTCCAGCTACGTTCTCATAGAGTTCGATCAGGTCAGTTTTCCCCAGGATGAGGTCCAGATAACCGTCCCCGTTCACGTCCCCTATCTCAAATGCTTTCGCGTCAGATAGGTTCGTCCATATAGCTGTTGAGGACAAGACCCCGTTGGTGTTCTCGTACATTCCCTCGCTCGTGAAGAGTTCCGGATAGTTGTCCTTATCGATGTCGGCCCACATGACGTGACCGGAAAATTCTGTGGCGTCGGTTGACGACCAAACCGCGGTCGTGCCCAGCACACCGTTCACATTCTCGTAGACATGGATGTTATCCCCCCCGTAGCTGGCGATATCAAGATCGCCGTCGTAGTCAAAATCCCCCAATTCCACATCTGAATGATTGTAGGAATCCGGGGTCATCCATGATGGCGTCTCCTCCAAAGGCACTCCTGCAAATGCGTTGATGGACACTTGAGATAGCCCAAGGGCCATTGTCAGAAGTACGACTGCTAATACTGCTGTTCTCGTTCTCATTTATACCCTCCTCAGATATAACCGGACTGCGAAATGGGTTGTCATATATAAAAGTGCACTGAGAAACATCACAACCCCCATCCGCGATTCCTTTATAATCCAGTTCCTCGTTCCCCACCTGAGGGAATTTAATGAGGGGAGGTAAGGAGGCAGTTTTAGCCATTGCATTAGCTTGTGTCATGACAATAACAGCTCTGTACGGGATAGTCGTGGTTCCCCACGAGGTATCGGCCTACGCGCCACACACTCCAATTTACATCAATGGCGACGGGGGCTTCACACCGGCAAACGGAGTTACAGGGGGTTCGGGAACTCCAGCCGACCCATATATTATTGAAGGGTGGGAGATTGACGCCTCATTAACGGACGGCCTGGTAATACAGGGCACCGCGGCGCACTTCATCATTCGTGACGTGTGGGTACACTCCGGAAACGGGCCCCACTATGACGGTATACAATTCCTCACCGTGACAAACGGGACTCTTGAGAACGTCACGTCCACGGACAACTGGTATGGTATCATGGTCGCGGGGTCAAGCAACATCGCGATCGAATACGGCAACTACTCGAATGGAAACTGGAACGGCATATACATTGCTGGGTCGAATCAGTTCACGGTGAATCGCGCAACGGCACACGCGAATGGCCAATGGGGCATATATCTCTACAAGTGCGCCGATGGGGACTTGACAAACAGCACTTTTGATGGGACCCTACATGACGGAGTAATGTCATATTCTTCCAGCGCGATCACCTTCACAAACAACAGCGTCTTTGGCAACGTCGACCACGGGTTCTTCATCCGCGAGTCTTCAGACTTCGTCATCGAGGGAGGCAACGTGTATTCAAACGGAATGAATGGCATATTTATCGACCAATCAACTGACGTCACGATCGCCAACAGCACAATCGATATGGATGGTGTCGTCATTTGGGGTTTGAACTTGGCCCAATACAACTCCCATACGATAACGCCGGACAACATGGTCAATGGAGACCCACTGCTGTATTACAAGGACACGAACAACATCATCCTAGATGGCATTCCGATCGGGCAGCTCATATTCGCCAATTGCACCGACGTGAGAGCTGCAAACCTGGAGATCCACAACACCGATTTGGCAATCGAGGTAGCATTCACCAACAATTCCACGATCATCTCAAACAACGTGTCCAACAATAGAAGAGGCATCTCGGTCGACTACTCTCGGGACGTCGACTTGACCAGCAATGTCATACTGTCAAACACATATTCGGGCATCGAGTGCGTATCATCAACCGACCTTACTCTCAAGTTCAACAACGCCTCCAACCTTCCGTTTTGGGGTTTTGGTTTCGAAGATACCTCCGATGTCTTGATAGAATCCAACGAAGGCTACAACAATCAGTACGGAATAGTCATTCTCTCGACCACGAACTACACCGTAAGGAAGAACAGTGCCATTTCGAACTGGGGCTACGGGATTATCCTTTCGGCCACCGACGCATCGTATGTGTATCACAACAATATCATCAACAATACTATTCAAGGTGCCGACAATCTCGGCATCCAGAACACCTGGGACGACGGTTACCCGAGTGGGGGGAACTATTGGTCAGACTATGTTGGTGTGGATGCCTTCAGCGGCCCCAACCAGGATATTGCCGGAAGTGATGGCATAGGGGACACACCCTACGTCATTGATGGAGACAGCCAGGATGATTACCCTCTCATGGACCCCGTCGCGGTCTCCATCGAGCCACCAGAAGCACCGACAATGATTTCCGCGACTCTAAGCGGCAGTTCCGTGGAAGACATCACTCTAACATGGTCCCTCTCAGCGGATGATGGAGCGGGGGCCAACTCTGTGGTCAACTACTCAATATACAGGGACACGACCTACGACCTCAATGGATCAAGTTACCAGCTCATTGGAGTCATTCCAAACGGAACAACCAGCTTCGTCGATAGCCTGGCTGGTGAGGGAGACCCGAACAACTACTTTTATCGAGTGTGTTCAACTGATTCCCTGGCCAGGACTAACTGCGCCGTGGATCAGGCTGGGAAGTTCACTCGACCCTTGCCATCAGGCCCGAACCTGGTGTCCATTCCACTGATCCAAGACGACAGCTCGGTGACGACAATCCTTCAGACAGTCGAGTTCAGCGAGGTGTGGAGGTACGATTCCGTTGTCCAGAAATGGATGTGGTGGATGGCTTCCAAACCATACCCGGGAGAGCTTCTGCAAGTGAGCCGGGCCATGGGTCTGTGGATCAATGTGACAGAAGATTCTAACCTGACAGTAGCAGGAATTGTGCCTTCGACAACGGTGATCCCTCTTATGACAGGATGGAACCTCGTTTCGTTCCCGTCCTTCAACGCAAGCTACACGGTTGGTGACTTGAAATTCGAGACGGGGGCGACAGAGGTCGAAGGCTTCGACATGTTGGCTCTACCATATTGCCTCAAGAGAATGATGGATGGAGACAACTTACAGGCCGGATATGCATACTGGGTTAAGGTGGATATCCAGACCATCTGGACGGTAAAGGATTAGTATAACGTGGCCCAGGATTACCTATGTCCATGACCATGCCTACCTTCATCCATTCTATTCCTAGTCCAACCTCAATTACGCCCTCACACATACCCTCCTTCCGTTCGCCCATTACTCTAGTATTGCATATCTAACATCAGATATTCGTTGAGATTGGTGCATTTGTGAATGAGGCGGGGTTATCCAGCGCCGCACTCAATCAGTATAGAAGACCGAACAAACATCTTTAAATATCCCAAAAAGGAAGATTCTTCACTCAGGTTGGACATATATACATAAGCTTGTGATCGGTGGGCATATGGGTTCGGGAAGAAGGGGAAAACATCGCAAAATCGTGCCCCTTACCGTCCTTTTCCTCATGATAGCTTTCCTTTTAACGACATACCTTCAATTGCTCGTTCCGAACGTACTGGCGCAACCGTCGATCACCCTCGAAATGAGCTTGAGCGCCACTGACTCCGAACCTGGAGACGCGGTGTCGGCAACGCTATTATTCAACAACACAGGGATCAACACCTCTTCACTCGTTTGGGTCAATGTAACCTTACCATCAGGCCTGATCTACTCCGGAGACAATTCTGCACTGGAAGGAGGAATGAAGACAGGGGACTACAATTGGACATTCACCAACGTGAACGTGTCATTTCACCGCTTTGACATCTTCCTGATCGTGTCCAGTAACGTCCTGGACGGGGAACTGATGACTGTCGATGCCAACCTCGATTATCTGGACCAGTTCACAAACTCGATGCCGTCCTCGAACCGATCTGTAACGGTCACAGCCAGAAGACCTGTTCTATCTATCACAAAGACGGCCCAGATCTACACCATATCTCCGGGACAATTCTACAACTACACCATAACCTTCCAGAACACTGGCAGCAGAAGCGCAATCCAAGTTCTCATAAACGACACCCTTCCCTGGCAGCTGAACTACTCCAGCGATTCATCGGCGTCGATCGGCGGGACGATGGTCAGCTTCCTCAACTGGTCATTCCCCAATGTTGTCGGGACCCTTTCCTTCAATCTCAGTGTGCAGGCCTTGGTCAGCTTGCCTGGGGGGATGACTATCGACAACGACCTGAGACTGTTCTATGACAACGTCAATCTGATCTGGTTCCCGATGGAAACGGCCACTAACACGACCATGGTCGGAACTCCAAGCTTCACTTTCGCCAAGACTGCGGACAAAGACAATGCGACTGCAGGAGATCTGCTGAACTACACGCTTTCATTCTCCAATGTTGGACTGGTGAGCGCCAAAGAGGTGTGGATAAACGACACGATCCCAAATGGAACGACATACTCCTCATCCTGGCCCGTGTGCAATTCATTTGCCAACAACACGTGCACGTGGACGCTATTCGGCCTGGGACCGGGAACCTACCAACTGCAGCTTAATGTTTCTATCAACGTTTCGGTACCCGCAGGATCGATCATCGATAACACCGCATATCTCAACTACACCGACACCGCTGGAAACCCTGTTGGGAGTCTTTCTTCGAACGATACGACGACCGTGCAGGAAAGCTATCTCTCCCTGGTCATTCAAGACAGAGCTATGACATCAACACCCTACGACGCACTGGACATCGACATCCTGATCCGGAACCAGTCCCCTCAGCCGTCCCTCAAAGCCTGGTTGAACATCACCTTCCCGCAGGAGATCCAGTATGTCACCGACAATTCCGCGGTCATCGGCGGTTCAAGAACGGGATTCAACCGCTGGGAGTTCAACAACGTGATTCAGGGAAACCACTCGTTCACGATCACATCCGAGATTGTCATGGACACGGAAGATGGGGAAGAACTGGTCGTGGACATTCGGCTGGACCATACGAACGTGACAGGGCGCCGACTCCCGACCATCAACGATGGGATCACCATCACGATACGGGCTCCGGTCATATCTCCTCAATTGACCTCCGACAAGGGGGACTATCGGCGATCCGAGATTCCAGTGGTCACGATTCATCTCAACAACACGGGATCCGCAACAGCATCCGAGGTTTCGGTGGAACTGTCAGTGCCTTCTTTAGTCGGGTATCTGGACGATACTTCGTCAACCATCGGAGGAGTTCAGGAAGGAGATTTCGAATTCACGTTCAGCGACCTTGACCCTGGTGTTCACAGTTTCGAGATCCATTTTGACATTGCGACCTTCCGGGACGACTCAGAGATTGAAGTGTGGGTCTACGTCAATTACACCGACAGCAACGGTGACGCGATCGGCCAGACCTCCGAGAGGGTCAGTTTCGGCATAATCGCTCAAGCCGAGGAGTTCCCTTATCTGCTCTTAGCTTTCGTAGCGCTGATCGCCTTTGCGATGTCCTTTGCCTTCGCATCGAGAAGAGAGTCGGTGAAGTACCAGCTGCTCATGTTCATAGTCCCACTATTCTCCAGGCTGAAAAGGGAGGAGGTCATGGACCACGAAACGCGGGGGATGATCAGGGGCTACGTCATCGCGAATCCCGGAGACCATTTCAATTCGATAAAGGCCAGTCTGAGACTTAAGAACGGGACGCTGGCCCACCACATCCACATCCTCGAGAGGGAGAAGATAATAAAGTCGGTCAAGGACGGCAAGTACAGGAGGTTCTTCCCGATGGGGATGAGAATAGCCGACAGGGCCTTTCCGACGAAGATTGAGAAGTTGATCCTGGACATAGTGAAAGAGACACCGGGTGTGACTCAAAAGGACATAGCCAGCCAGTTGGGGATCAGTCAGCCCACGATAAGCTACCACATAACAAAACTGAGGAAGGCCAAGAGGCTCCGAACTGAGAAGCACGGAATGAGCATGAGGCATTTTCTGGAAGACGTGAAGGAATGATTCAGTATAAGGCTGAGAGAACATGGTTTTGCACCCCTTATAAGCATATCCAAGTTAGAACAGATATCGTCTTATACGGCCCCGAGGATTGAGATTTGGTGGAGTAAGGATGACCAAAGTGGGCAGAAAGGGAGGCAGCATTGCCGTAGTCCTCCTCATGATGTGGGCTGGTTTGGTGGGCATGTTTGTGACGCAGAGTCCCAGTGCAATGGGTACACTTGTTTCTGGACACATCACAAATGACACGACGTGGACGGAATCTGGCAGTCCCTATATTGTCACCGGCACAGTGACCGTGGACTACAACGTAACGCTGACCATAAGAGAGGGCGTAGAAGTCCTCTTTGAAAGTGGGTTCTACGATTTGACCGTTGACGGTCGTCTGAGATCATTGGGTAATGCGACTAAAAGGGTGACCATATCCTCCAACCTCACATCGCCAACCATCCCGAGTTGGGGATACCTCAACGTGACCAGCACTGGCAACGCGGAGCTCTGGTACACGGATGTGCACTACGGCAGAGGCGTAAGGTTGCCGTCAGATTGGAACATCATTGCCCACTCGAGAATAACTCTCAATGAGAATGGAATTAACGCTTATGGCTCGTATAATGTGTTTGAGGATGTGACAATCAACAACAACAAACAAAAAGGATACAGGCAGGGGGATGGATCGTACAACCTGCTTGCGAATTCTTCCATTAGCTACAATGGTCACCACGGAGTGTACCTAGACGCAGTTTTTGCGACGGGGAACAGGATGATCGCCAACGAGATATGGGGGAACCCCGGGAGAGGGATACACAGCTCGAATGGCCAGGAATGGGAGATCGCGTGCAATGTAGTTGGAGGTAACGGAGTGCACGGATTCCACTTGACGAAAACCACTTTCCATATACACCACAACAACATCATAAACAACACCGTGAACGCACTGGACACCAACGACTACACTCATTGGTTCGATGTGGGCGAAGGAAACTACTGGTCAGACTACAACGGAACTGACACTGATGGAGATGGAATCGGAGATACACCTTATCAGATACCCACATTTAATGAGGACCCCTATCCGTTGATGGACCCCGTTGTCAATTGCCCAGCCTGGGGTCCGGTTGGAAAGGCCCCAGTCGCAATAGCGGAGCCGACAAGTCAGACCATCAGAATGGGGGATTCCGCCTGGTTCAACGGCAGCAAGTCATACGATACTGACGGATGGATCGTGTCCTATCAATGGCTGTTCGGTGATGGAGGCTCTGACCAAGGTGAGAATGTATCACATCCATACTCATGGCCTGGCGTGTACAACGTGAGGCTCAGGGTCACTGACAATGACGGCATGAAAGGCGATGACCATATATCCGTCACTGTGCTGGGAGATTATCCCATTGCGAATGCGGGTCCTGATCAGACGGTCAAAGCCAATGATCTGGTGATATTCAACGGCAGTGGCTCGTACGACCCAGATGGATGGATAGTGAACTGGACCTGGGACTTCGGAGACGGATCGCCGGTGAAGTATGGAGAGATCGTGACTCATACCTACACGAGTACAGGGACCTACACAGCCACGCTCTGGGTCAAGGACAACGAGAACCTGATGGACAGCGATACTGCGACGATCACAGTTCTCCCGGAATTCGTTCCACCTGTCGCTGATCCAGACGGACCATACCCGGGAAAGAAGAACCATCCAGTGACCATGACCGGGAACGGCTCGTACGATCCAGATGGAGTAATAGTTGACCTTGAATGGGATTTCGGTGACGGATCTCCCAAAGAGCATGGATGGTGGGTCATTCATACCTACACTTCTGGAGGGGCCTTCCTTGTCACCCTCACCGTCATGGATAACGACAACCTCACAGATGTGGGGTACACGATTGCGAATATAACTGACGATCCGCCAGGTGCACCAGGCGGTCAGAATGCGGCATTGGGAGGAGGAAATCTCGACGACGTCATGTTAAGCTGGTCTCTGTCCCCGGATGACGGTGGTATCGAGAACGATGTGGTCGGTTATGAGATACACTACGGGACATCATACGACCCAGGCGGTGCTGGCTACACACTTCTGGATACCGTTCCTGCCGGTTCGACGTCCTACACTCACGTGGGCGGCGGGCAATCGGATACGAACACGTACTTCTACATCGTCAAGGCGGTGGACGACACCGGGCAGAAGGCGTTCGGTCGACAGACGGTCAAGTTCGCAAGGCACATGCCAGTTGGGATGCAGTTGATCTCTGTCCCGGTGATAATGTCGGACACAAGCGTTCAAACGGTGTTCCAGACGGTAGACTTCAACAGGGTAATCTACTACGACGCAATGGCGGGGAAAAGACATAACTGGAAGACGTTCGACACCAGAAAACCGTACAGCTCTCTGTCCGACGTGAACGAGACGATGGCGCTGTGGGTGGATGTGAATACTGACGGTTACCTTGTCACTGCCGGCCTTGTCCCTCTGGACACTACTATACGCCTCGTTGTGGGGTGGAACTTCGTCGGATATGCGTCATTCATCGATAGAACGGTCGGGGACACCTTCTCAGGTGCGATATATCAGAACGTGGAGGGTTTCGACCCGATGGATCCTCCATGGTATCTGCTGAGGCTCTCCGGTACCGATGTTCTGTCATACGGAAACGGATACTGGATCCACGTGTCGGAGGAGTTCACCTGGACAGTATCCAACTGATGTGGAAGTGAGTAATAGAGCGATAGTCCTGGGGTTCTTATTCGAGGAACGCGGTCTTCGGGTGGTTGAGGCGTGGTTCCAGTTGGGTAACGTGAGAGCCGCCGGTGCGGCCAAGAAGATGGGTTTCAAGGTCACCGTAAGGGTGCGTGAGGGGACGATAATGTACGGAAAGTTCCACGATACGTTAGGATTGGACATGCTCAGAGAGGAGTACTACGAGTCAAGGGGAAAGAGGACAAGACAGGGAGTGCCCTAGTACGTCATGATTGATTGGTTTGTCGGGTATCCGGTAGTGCTCACTCAGGTCAGGTATATTGTGATGAAGATCTCCGTCAACCCGCCATCATCATCCTGAACGGTCAGTTTCAGAGTGCGGTCCATTGGTGCCCAGTATGTGTGTGTCTTTATGTCCGTGACTGTGTACGGGAACGTCCCATTCGGGCTCTTGGTCGGATCGGGTCCAACACCATCGTTGTAGTAGGTGGTTCCCTCGTTGGGTGATCCATCACCCCAATTCCAGGTGAACATCAGGTCATCGCTTCCCGGATCGGTCCCTGTGCCTTCGAACGTCATCTCGTGTCCAACGAAGAACTCGTTGATGCCTGTGATATATGTCCACCCTTCAGGGTGGTTGTAGTTGAACGTATGGTCGTAGGTGAACTCATCACCGTTCGCGAAGGTGAGCGTGACCCAGATTGGATCCGCACCGTTTATCTGACCGTTTATGACATCGTCAAAGGGAGTGTACACTACCTTCGTCGTAACCCTCTTTGTAGCGTCGCACTTCACACCTGTGATGGTGATGGCCTGGTCGTCTGGGTCTCCCGGTTCTCTAAGGACGCGCGCGTAGCCTAATGTATAACTGTTGCGGAGGACGTATAGCTCCACGTCGTGCCACTTCTCACCGCTGACCCGCAGGGTGAAGTTCGCCATTACGTATGCCTCAAGGCCAACGCTCGGGGCGACGTTGTTCACAGTTATTGTCGTCGAGTACACGGATGAGGCACCGTCGTCATCAGTCACGGTCAGTGTGAGGTCGTACACGCCGTTGTCTCCGTATGTTTGAGTGACGGTGTCCGTGACGACGAATGGATAAGATCCCCATGGACTTTGGCTCGGGTCGGGTCCAGTTCCGTCGTTGAAGTGTGTGTTCGTAGTCGTGGGTCCTAGCTCGAACACCCATTCATAGGTCAGGTCATCACTGCCAAGGTCGCTCGAGGTGACATCGATGGTCAGCGGAGAGCCTTCGTTCACAGAGAACGGTCCGAAAGGCGCAATGGTGGGTGCGACGTTGGACACGGTCACGGTCGTCGTGTAGGTTGCTGCACCGCCATCGTCGTCAGTGACGGTCAATATCAGATTGTAGACTCCATTGTCACCGTGGGAATGGGTAATCGCATCCGTCGCCGAGCACGGGAATATCCCATATGGGCTTGGATACGGGTCGGGTCCCACTCCGTCATTGTAGTGCATGTTCGTATATGTGGAACTTAGCTCGAACTGCCATTGGAACGAGAGATCGTCGCTGCCTATGTCGGCGGCGTCAGTCGCTACGTTCAAAGGCGTACCCTCGTCCACTGCATATGGACCGAATGGTGTGATCGTCGGTGCAATATTGACAATGGTGACGTTACAGGTGTCGGTGCCCCTGAGGCCCGACGCGTCATGGACCCTAAGCTTCACTTCGTAAACTCCGTTGTCGCCGTAGGTGTGATTGGCTAGTCCTGTTAGAGCTCCTCCTCCGCCAGGTGCCTTTGCCTTCCATTCAATGACCAGCCTGGGGCCGTAGTTGTAGCTGTATCCCGATGTGGCAGTGCTAATCAAACCTATACCGAAGAACCCGATGTTGTTATCGAAGGCATCCTGGAGGTCGCTCACAGCACTAGCGCCAAGATCCCATGTATACTCACTATCCGTTGAGGAGACCGAGTGCGGACCAGCGTATTGCGTTCCGTCACCAGCATCCGTGAAAGCCTGATCTGGAGTTACGGTCTTCACATCATATTCCATCTGGTACACGTAGTTGTTGGTTTGAGAACTGTATTGGTGATTGAAGCGCAGGGCCACGGCCTTTATTTCTGCATCGCTTGGGAGCGCCTCAGCGATCTTGGCAAGATCCCACTGTGCATAGGATCGATACCAGTAGTACGTATAACTGCGAACATACATGTAGCCATACGGGCGATCGTATGCGGGATTGGTTCTGTACTTGTAGATATGCCCCGACCAATCATCACCGAAGGCTATTCCCTGACCGCTCTGAGTTTCCATGAGTTCGCTACTGTAATCGAAAGTGACCTCCAACCGGATGTCCATCCATCGCGCGTAGCCATAGGTGTAACCAGGATGAATGCTCTTTACGTAGATGCCTATTCCGAAGGTGTAGTAGGTCGGTGAACCGCTGAGGACGCTGTTGATTGCCGTCACAGCATTAGAGTTCAGGTCCACCTCGATCGTGTAGCGAGTGGTATCTCTTGGCGCGGTCCCTACATAAGACCCAATCTCCGTGCCGGTCGGACCTGATTCATCGAAGACTGCCTTTGAGATTGTAGAGCCGGGGTAGTCGTACGGAGTGGTAGTCAGGGCTGTGAAGACCAATTCTCTGGCATAGTATCGATAGTAGTTGTGTATCACCAGCTTGGCAGATACAGCCGTAGCATCGGACCATTCTGTCAGGTCCGCCAGGTCGAACGTCGTCCAACCGCGGCGCTCGTAGGAGGTGGTTTTGTAGGGATACGCATAATATGCTGCATAGCAGTAATAGTACCCACTCGATGATTCGTACGAATATCCCATTGCATTCCCAGGACGCTCTGGATTGTCTGATCCCAGCAGAATGGTTCTATCCCCTACCGGTATGATTCCCTCAAGATAATCGTAGCTTCCGTCGCCCTCGAAGTCCCATTCGTAGGCGACAATTTGGGAAAGGTTGCCAACAGAGCCGCTTCCATCCATGAGCACATTGTCACCCTCGTTCGCGGTCATGTCGGGACCAGCATCTGCAGTCGGCCCGCCAACTGCGGCGACTTCTATCTCATACTCGATGACGAGTCTTGGTGAGTACATGTAGTTGTAGCTGGTCGTCCGAGAGAATCCCAGGGCAAAGAAGCTCGGAGAGCCGTCCAGGGTATCGATGAAATCGCTCAGTCCAGCAGATCCCAGGTCCCACTCAAACTCTTGAGGGGCGCTAATATAACTCCCGCTTGCGATGTTGTAGTACTGCGTACCATCACGTGCGTCGGCAAAAAGGTCCAAGCCACTGGCGGTCTTGGGATCTTTTGCCATGTGATAGAGGCCGAGCGTGGCCAAGTAGCCATAAGGGGAATTGAGTCTGACCGTGACGCTCTTCACGATCACGTCCGCACCGTCAGACGGTATCATCCCCATGACGACCGCTGGGTCCCAGACCGCATATGCTCTATAGATGGTACTGCTTGAATATATCCTTCCGATGTCATAGTTCGTACCGGTTCTGTAAACGTATCCACTCAGATCATCGCCAACAGCGATCTCGCCTGTTGTCGATTCCGCCTCCGAGTAAGTAACGTACAAGACCAACCGCACATCATAGCAGTAGACATACCCGTAGGTTCCAGCATTTAGACTGAAGACATCGGCGCCAATGGCCACATCATGATCGCCGGAGCTCAGTTTGGAATTCAACCAGGCTATGCCGCCTGAGGAGATGGCCACATTGACATCGAAGTTGTTACTGTTGGAGGTTCCGCTGAACATGTTGGAGCCCAATTTCACAGAGCCAGGACCGCCGATCTCATCAAAAAATGCCTTGGCCGTCGCCGAGGGTGCACCGTCATACGGGATCGAATCCATCGTCCAGAAGTCGAGCTGGCCTACGTTATTGCGGTAATCGTGCCGCCACCATATTTCACCCGATGTGATAGTAATCCCTTTGTATTGTGTCAAATCTGACAAATCGTACACTGCCCTGCCACGACGCTCGTAGTTTGTGCCTGAGACATAATTGTTCATATTGTACCCGTCGTAGGAATAGTAGTTCGTACCGGATCTATAGAGGTAACCCATGGCATCCCCGGGATACTGGTTGCTGTCAGTGCCGATGACCAATCTGATTGGGCCTGCCTGTGGTTGTGGATTAGGTACTTCTGGTTCCACTTCTTCCTCTTCGGGTTCCACAATTACTTCTGGTTCCACTTCTTCCTCTTCGGGTTCCACAATTACTTCTGGTTCCACTTCTTCCTCTTCGGGTTCCACAATGACATCCGGATCCTCGGCGACTTCATCATCGATGACGACATTCTCATCGGTGACCTCATCATCGAGGACGACGATCTCTTCGGCGGGCTCATAGTCCGAAACGGATGTAGCGAACACCGTAGCGACCAAGAACACAGCCATCAAGGCACACACGATTCTCTGAATCCCAAAATACCTAGACTTCTCACTAGTCGATTTCATTCTCCCAGCCTCCCCCCTTTGTGAACGTGTCCTCCAATGCTATCTGACCCCTCTCAGATCACAAAGAGGCTAGATGGGGAATGGAAGTCTGGATATATGATTCTTTCTGCCATATTGGCAATATAACAGTGTAATACCTTGGAATTGGGAGAATCCTATCCGAAATTGTGGTTCCCATCAGGATTTGTAAAGAATTCTCCAGGCTCACATCTTCATAGCCCTCTTGAACAAGGGCACAGCGATCGCCAGCAGGACGACCCCGAACACGAGCAGGATGATTATCTCAGTACCTATCGATGGAATGTCGGCACCCAGCACCATCACCTTCCTCAGCGCACTCGTGGCATAGGTCAATGGCAGGGACCAAGCAATGTACTGCATGAACACGGGCATCTGCTGGATGGGGAAGAACACCCCGCTCAGGAACATCATGGGGAACATAAGCGTCATCAACACCATGCTGGCGGTCTGCTCATCTTTTGCGAAGGAGGTTATCACTATTCCCAACCCCACGAAGCTGAAGACGCCGAGAATCAGCAGCAACAGCACCAATAGGAAGTTGCCTTGAATCGTGACCCCAAAGATCAATATGGCCAGCGCCAGAACCAACAGCCCCTGTATCAGACCCATTGCGGTCTGTGCGAGAGTCTTACCGAGAACGATGGCCATCCTGTTTATGGGTGCCACCATCATCCCGTCAAGCGTGCCGAACTCCTTCTCGTAGGATATCGCGTGCGGCAGTCCGGTCATCACCGACATCATCACGGTCATCGCCATGATGCCAGGAGCAATGAAATCGAAATATGATGGATTCCCAGGAACCAGACCTCTGCTCTCCACGGCATAGGGCTTCACGATCGTGAACGCATCCTCCAGGCTGACGTTAAGCCCCAGCTTCACCATCAGCGTCGCATTCTGTGTACCGAGATTATCAATGACCTGTGCCAGGACCCCTTCAAGTGTCAGCGACATCTGGGGATTGGACTGGTCGGTAATCAGCTCAATCGTTCCCTGCGTGCCGTTGCTTAAGACATTGGCCGAGAAATCCTGTGGTATGATGACGCCCCCGAATAACTCCCCTTCGAGTATCCCTTCCTTGATATCGTCGAAACCGTCGCGATCCGTCAGCTCCATCATCCCGGTCTGTTCCGCGACCAAGGACAGTTGCTGAGCGAACGCCGCACCCAACGGCCCATCATCGTTGTTGGCCAATCCTATCGGGGAGCCCTCCAACGTCGACTCATTAGGGAAGATGTAACCGACCATCACCATCATGAACAGGGGCATCAGTATCAGCATCACCAGCGCCATCCGGTTCCTCCACAGGTCCACCAGGTCCTTCCAGGATATCCAGAAACTGTGCCTTAGAACATCTACGATTCCCATGAGATCACCTCCCCCTCCGTGCGGGACGGCTCCCGGGTCCGTGCCCTCCGTCGTACGTCTTGACTTTCTTGGTCACCTCGGCCCTCATCTCCTTGCCTGTGATGTGCAGGAACACATCCTCCAGAGATGGTTCGAGGCTCTTGATCGATGCGATCTTCCCGTTCCTCTGGCGGATGGTATCCACTATATCGTCGAAGGCATCATCCCCACTGGCCCTTATCAGTAGATGCGACTCTCCCTCCTGAACCACCGATATGGAGTTGCGCATGTCCTTCAATGCAGCAGTCATCTCCGGAGTCAGATTGGTGACGTTCACATCAACACTTGTCACGTTCCCCCCAGCGACCATTCTCTTCAAGTTCGCGGGAGTGTCCAGCGCCACTATCTTGCCCTTGTCGATTATCCCGACCCTATCGCAGAGCATGTCCGCTTCCAGCATCTGATGGGTCGTGAGAATGATCGTGGTGTCGTTCTCCTCGTTTAGCTTCTTGATGAACTCCCTGATCTCGCTGGTGGATTGGGGGTCCAGTCCCAGTGTCGGTTCATCCAAGTACAGTATCTCGGGAACGTTCAGCAGCGCCCTGATGACGTTTATCCTCTGCTTCATGCCTGTGGAAAAAGTCCCTATCTGGCTCTTGGTCCATTTTTCCATGTGGACAAGCTTGAGCAGGTGGTTGATCCTCTCGTCCAGAGTGGCCTTGGGGATGTTGTACAGCTTCCCGAACAGCTTCAGGTTCTCGTACGCCGTCAGTCGGTCGTACATTATCATCTTCTCTGAGACCAGACCTATCAGCTCACGGACTTTCCCGTCCTCTTTGACTATGTCGTAGCCCCCGACGGTAGCGGTCCCCTCTGTCGGGTAGGTGAGCGTGCACAGCATCCTGATCATAGTGGTCTTGCCGGCACCGTTGGGTCCCAGCAGACCGAAGATCTCTCCCTTCTTCACGTTGATGTTCACATGGTCCACGGCCACGAGGTCCTTGAACCTCTTTGTCAAATCTTTAGTGACGATTGCATTCTCATCCATTGAAAACCACATCCTGGTCTTACTTGGTCGATTTCCCGACTTCCTTGGAGATCTTCTCGAGCGCCTCGCCGGTCTTCTCGAGCATCAAGGTCACCGAATCAGAGTCCGCAAGCAGTACTGGACCGCCCCCTTCGTGCATCAATACGAGGAGTTTGTCCCCGGGTTCGATACCCCTTTCCTTTCTCAGATCCGCAGGAAGAACGATCTGCCCTCTCTGCCCGACCGTGGTCGCGCCATATAACTTCATTCCGTGCAACATGTCATCAGCCAACCCTCCACAAAGCGTGTCAATTATAAATGCTTTATCATACTAATCATACTAATCATACAAAGAAGTCGATTCAAAACAAGGAAGAAAAAGTGGATACTAGTTCCTGACAAAAGGATGGAGCGGGTCTGCGGAATTCAACCGCGCGGTCGGCCCTCCAACAACATTGAGTCCTTGGGGAAGGATTTGTTGGGGAGGATCTTTGCCAACCCGAGGGACCCGCATGTCTTTTCCAAAAATAAAGGAAAGAAAGGGAAGAAGGTTGGTTTTTGGTTTAGGCGTTAGACAACTTTGGCTTAGAAGCCGTAGACGTCCTTGCGATCCTGTCCTGTCAAGCCACCATTTCCGTTACCCTCGTTGCCTTCCTCTTGTCCCGGCGCGAATCCCCAGTACTGCATGCCCATACCGTAATGTCCGGTAAGGCTTGAAGATGCTGAGTGGGCGTGTTCTACGTCATCGCCGCCCCCGCAACCGTTCTCGAAGAAGGAAACAAGCAACATAATGGCGTCCTCGGGCAGTAGCAGTGCACCACCGACGTTGACCACGTCACCAGGCTCAAGGTTGTGTAGCATGCCTTCATCGTCGTCCATGTCGAATGCTCTCAGTGTTCTGAGCGCGTTCTGTCTGTGCCTGTAGCAGGACTGTTCATCACCGAACATCTTGAGGATGATCGGTAAAGTCATAGTCCCTTCCTTGGTCACGCCACCGTAGCTCACTATGATTTTGACATCTAGTGGGCCGATAGGCGCTCCAGCAGACACGGTCATGGCGAAGAAGAAGGTAGCGGTCTCCCGAGGCACGATCGTTCCGTCAGGTCCGATCTGATCTTTGGCGCTCAGGCCTTGATGCTTGTATCCCTTGTCGTTCTCTACTCCACCGTCCTCCTGAATCTTTATGTTGGTTTCACCGGTGTTCAAGAGTTTGAACTGTCCGATAACGGTGCCGCCAGGCTGTACGTCTCCAGTGAAGACCCAGCTAAGCGAACCAGGAACGAACTCGAACTCGGGCTTAGTCAACTGTATCCAGTAGTACATGTGGAAGTAGTCGAAAGCAACGATCAGGTTCCCGTTTGCATCGTCGTGCTGCGCGGACTCGTAGCTGGCCACAAGAGTCATGACCAGTCCACTAGCCACACCTCCAGCGTCGTAGTAAACCAGTTGTCCGCCCACAACCATGGGCAGTGGTGTTACGTAGAGCCCTTGAGCAAACTTGGATGTCGGTTCGACGATCCAACTTCCTCCACCGCCTGACTTCTCAGGACAGTAGAATCCGATTGCAAAGTCGAAGTAGTCACCGTCGCCGTTAGCGTCGCCATTTGGGCTTGGAGCCGGCATCAGCCGGATACCAGCGCTATACAGCTGAGATTCGTAGTTCACTATCTGGAGACACTCACCGCCCAGTGCCTGCACTGGCATTCCGTAGCCAATGTAGTACCGCGGGAGATATGTATGTCTATTGCCGTCCTCATCATCCGTCAGAACGTTCCAGGACCGATAGATGTAGGGTGGGCCAGAGTATGTCTGGAAGCCGACTCCGAACTTCAGTGGGTATGTCCTGTACGTGCCAGACTCATAGATCGCATTCCATCCGAATCCCCATGCGGGGACGGATGCCGTGAAGGTGAAGGATGTGTACATCTTTCCCTTCATCGCCCATGTGGTGGACACGTCGTGGTATATCTTCTGGTACTCGAACAAGGTTCCATCGTTGTCCCAGTCTCGACCGTCGTTGTTCTCATATGTGTACATGGGAGTAACGAGATCTCCACTGGTGGTCTGATAGACACCGTAGATGCCGATGTTCACAGCGTTGTCTCTGCAGTTACCTGTCGCGGGATCGAGGCCGAAGTAGGCCGCGACCCTGTCATTCGTGTCGCCGTCTCCGTTCCAGTCGTTACCATCTGCGTACTCGTACAGATCCCAGCTGACGATGACCCAGCCATCTTCTCGCTGGAACATAATGCCCATATAGAGCCTGTACCCAGCAGCGCAGGCTGTGTCGACTGGTGGTCTAGCGGGGAATCCTCGAGCATCGATGCTCCCGATGTATTGGTCGGACATGTCGCTGTCCATCTCAGGGTTGGCGTTCACACCGTTATTGCTCTCGTAGGCGTAGTAGGAGATGAACTCTCCAGCCATTTGAGGATACTGTGTGTACCCTCGAAGCTGGTATGCCATCCACTTCGGTGAGACGAATGCCCTGTAGACCTCGGTAGCCTGTATGGCAGAGTACCAATCTACGTTCGTCATCAGGTCTCCAGTGTCGCCACCGGAGTCAACGAGACCGCCGGTTTCGTAGTATGTGATCTGGTCAGGGACCAGGTCGCATCCTGTTTGACCGTCCCAGACACCGAATGTCTTCTCGTCAACGCAACCATCTCCGTCGTTGTCTATGCCGTCCTCACCAAAGGGTCTGTAGCTGAATCCAGTTATCCACTCGATGACGCCGTTTCCGTTCTGGTCGCCAATCCATGATTCGTGGGTGTCGCCACCACTGAACTCACCAGCACCGCCCATGGCATCTGAAGAATACCAGCCACCGGCGTTGTGTGGCGGAACGTAGTTGATGTCTGAGACATAATCGCTCCCCCATGGCATATGGTTTGGACTTCCAGGCGGACTTCCGTCATCCTGGAATATCGGATATGGTCCATCAGTGTACTTGTAGCCTGCATTCGCTCCCTCTGATGTTATGTACGCAGTAATGCCCTCGGCCTCCTGCTCAGCAAAGTCTGCTTGAGTTTGAAGCCAGTTGTCGAGCGCTGACGGCGTGGGAAAAGTGGGAGTGTCTTCCGCAGTGGCCACGACGGCAAAGGCCATCGTCACCATCAGGAATGATGCAAGAACTGCCGCATATTTCCACTTCATTTGTTCCCCTCCTTAGAACTTATTGGTATTTCATCATGGCGCCCCACCTCGGCGCTCCTTATGAAAAGTTGACTTGGAAACCTCAACGTGATAGAAAACCTGCCACCAGTCGCTACAAGTGGATGATAGATCAAATCCCCTCGCTTCCCCTCTTGTGCTCAGACTCAATGTCTTGCGCATATCTTAAAGCCAAGTATGGATACTTAAAGGTTCGCATCTGTTCTAAGAATTTGTTATGCAAACTAGCAGAGGATGAACACATAGTCATTATGAATATGGGAACACCTTCAGAAAAAGAGTAACATCTTTCGATTATGTGTTCTCACTCCTCGCTCTGATCTCCCGACCTTAAACACCGTGACGTAGACCTTCTGTAGACATATTCGAAGATGAAGCAACCTGCAAGGACTGAAAGGAACACCAGGGGAGCGGTCGGTGAAGATTGGACCTGGAAGAATATCAACACCGCCAGTGATAGTAGACAGCCAACAATGGAAGGCCATATGATGTACGACTTCCCACCAGTCTCCTTTCTCAGTTTGTGATGGGCGAAACTCACGGCGGCGTAGATGAGCAGGAACCCAGCACTGTGGAGCGTGGCAATCCCCTCCAGATCCAGGAAGTTCACGATCACTATGACCAGCCCTGCAGATATGAACAGTCCTTCAGTGCTCTTGCCCCACACCTTCCTCTCGAAGAACTTGGGCAGCTCCCCCTTCTTTGCCGCCTCATAACTTATGTTAGCACCGCCGTAGAGAGTGGCATTGATGGCAGACGAGGTGGAGAACAGGGCGGCTATGGCAACGATCTTGAATCCGACCAGACCCAGGAAGGGTTCGGCTGCTGCAGCCAGTGCGTAGTCTTCGGCATCAACGATATTGGGAATTGGGAGATTGCCCACGACCACGAAAGAGACCAGAACATAGATCGCGAAGGTCATGATGACGCTGATGTACAGTGCCTTAGGAATGGTCTTGCGAGGGTTTTCCATGTCATCCGCGGCGTTTGTGATCAATCCGAACCCCTCGTAAGCGAGGAACACCATTCCAGCACCAAGGAATATCCCGGCTGTGGACGGCCAGTCCGAAGGGGAGAGATTGACCGGTTCGATGAAGAAAAACCCTATCACAATGAACACCACCAGGATGAACACCTTGACGATGACCGCCAACATCTCCGAGCGTCCCATCGCCTTTGCGCCGAGGAAATTGACCCCAGTGAACACGAGGACGATTGCCGTTGATATGATGTTCACCCAGATCGTCGGAGTCCCGGAAGGTAGAAATGTCATCGCGAACCCGCCGAACGCCCTTGCGTATGATGCAATAGCGAACAGATAGGCGACCCATATGATAGATGTTGAGACCTCCCGCGAGAACACAGTCACCGTAACCCCTGACAAAGAACTCGACAGGACCCCCGGCAGTGGGATACCTCGCACTCAACTTCGCGTACGAGTAAGTGCTTAGAAGGGCCACGATTCCCGCGATCATGAAAGAAATGTAGATGGCGTTGCCAGCAATCTCGGTCGCCACACCAAGAACTGCGAAGATGCCACCTCCGATCATCCCCCCGATCCCGATGGATACCGCGGACCACAGCCCGATTGGTTTCTTCTTGCTCACGATGATTCCCTCGATCCTTTACCAGTCTGCCCAGAATTACGAAACCGAAACAAGGTAGTGTCTTTTTCCACGGATATCACAGCGGAAGCCACCACATCCTAATATATCGGAAACATATCCCATTACGAGGTGGAAATATGGATGATCTCAAAGCGGAGGTTGTCGTGTCGGCACCGCTGAACGACGTATGGTCGGCCTGGACATCCTCGGAGGGCGTCAAATCCTGGTTCTCACCGGAAGCCAATATAGATCCCCACCCAGGGGGACCTTTCGAGCTGTTCTTCGACCCTGCCAATCACGACCATGAAAGCACGAAAGGATGCGTTTTCACTGAGATTGAGCACGGGTCATCGTTGAGCTTCACCTGGAAGGGACCGGGCCAGTTCGCACAGCTGATGAACGACCCTTCTAGATTGACGAAGGTTCTCGTTACGTTCCACGATGTCAGCGGACTGACCAGGGTGATCATCAATCACATAGGATGGGGCGATGGCGAGGAGTGGGCACAGGCCAGGGCGTGGCACCAGAAGGCGTGGAAGGACGTGCTGGCAAGCCTCAAATCGGTGCTGGAATCCAGTATTGACGACCTTTGGACTGCTCCCGAGCAGAACGATGAGGGAACATGATTCTGCGAATGACCCCCGCCTCCGTCAATCGATGCAGAAAGTATATTTACGAATCTGTTAATATTACTGGTTGAGAAACGCAATTTACATCATACATTTTGGATCATGGAGAAGTAGCTTGACATGAAGAACCAGTGGGTCTTGTTGGCGGTCTTTGCAGTAATCTCATCGGCGGGATATGGAATCTGGCTCCATTCTGAAGAAGTTGTAGATGAGATTTCCTCGGATTCTGTCTTGCCGGCGCCGGTGACGCGAGATTCACTGAGCCACATCCCTCAGATGAGCAACGACATCGACCCAACGTCTTCTCCGATGGTTCCTTTGGGCCTGCCGGAACCACCGATGCCCAACGACCCTCCGGGTCCTGAAGATCGGGCAGAGTACATGATAGGCACGGTTGCGGTGACGACCATCTTCCCCGAGAGCAACGGGGCAGTGGATCCAAACAGCGAGACCTGGAACCAGATGCGCATGGACAAGGTGTACAGCGAGATCTACGCCGGTCTGGACTGGTGGGAGGCCCAGATGCCCAATGGGAGGCTGCAGTTCAACGTGTACACGCTCGGGAAACAGGACACCAGCTACGAGCCGATCACGAGATCGTGGACGAACCAGTTCAGGTGGGTGGGTGAGATACTCAACAATCTAGGGTACACCTCGGGCGACTACGTTCAGGACGCAATTGACCTCAACAACGATGTCAGGAACACGTACGGAGCCGACTGGGCCTATACGGCGTTCATAGTGGACAGCTTCAACGACGCTGACGGGACCTTCAGCGATGGGGTCTCAGGCTACGCATACGGCCTGGGCGGACCGTTCATGGTGATGACATACGACAATAACGGCTGGGGCGTGGACAACATGGACAAAGTGATGGCCCACGAGACCGGCCACATGTTCTACGCGACCGATGAGTATACAAGGCCGGGGGAATGGAGCGGTTACCTCAACATCCTAGAGCAGGACAATTCGGGTTGCCTGATGGACACGGCTGCGTGGTGCCTGTCGACACCGACCAAACACCAGGTCGGATGGAGGGACAGCGACTCAGATGGGATAATGGACCCCGAGGACACGATCCCCAATTCAATACTTGACCCGCAGATGCCGGACCCGACCACGACCAACGTCCTGACCTACACCGGTACTGCCGAAGAGATCGCACTGACCAATCAGAATCCGGCATACGACAACTGGCTCAACGGGCACCGGGTGAATGCGGGGAACGATGTGAGCATCAATGTCATTACGCTTGTCCAGTACAGGATAGACGGCGGACCATGGATGATGACCATGGCCATGGACGGGGCTTTCGATGAAGCCTTTGAAGGTTTCACATTCACGACCGCTGCGATCCCCGACGGGACCCACATGATAGAGACCAGGGCCAGGAACACCGTTGGCAACTGGGAGGACGCTTATTCTTCAGACATTGTCACCGTGGACACTACGCCACCTGTCACGACTGTCTTGATCGGTGGCACGTCGGGGACCAACGGGTGGTACAGAACAGATGTCACCATTGCTCTGATAGGAAATGACGCTACAAGCGGGGTGCAGTACACCAGGTACAAGCTGAACGGAGGGGCATGGCAGATATACGTGGGCCCATTCCCGGTGAACGGTGATGGGATAATCACCCTGGAGTATCACTCGGTTGATAACGTGGACCTCGTTGAGGGGACGAAGAACAGGGGCGTCAAGATAGACAAGGCGGTCCCCAGCACCAGCGAAGGTGTGGCAGGATCGTTGGGTGTGAATGGATACTACACCAGCGAGGTGACGGTCACATTATCGGCAACCGATATCGTAAGCGGCATACTCGAGACAAAGTTCAGCGTTGACGGAGGGCCGTTCCAGACCTACGTGGGGCCGTTCAATGTGAGCGGAGATTGGACGCATTCAATATTGTATTACTCGGCAGATATCGCCGGGAACACGGAGGGCATGAACTCCTTCGATGTGATGATAGATGCAACCGACCCGTTCACTGGCAGGACGCTCTCTGGTACGCTGGGCAACAACAACTGGTATCTATCGTCGGTAGACGTTACCCTCAATCCACAGGATTCCGCAAGCGGGGTCAATGTCACCAAATACAGGATAAACGGGGGAACCTGGTTGGACTACGTCGGACCCTTCCAGGTGACCGGGAACGGGTTACACGACGTGGAATTCTACTCTGGAGACTATGCTGGCAATGTGGAAGGCTTGAACGCGGTTCTGGTTCGCATAGACATGGAAACCCCTAGCACTGGCTCCACGCCGTCAGGGACCGTGGGCACAATGGGATGGTTCATCAGCAACGTCACCTTCGACCTTGCAGGTACAGACGTGATCAGCGGGGTTTCGGACATTCAATACAGGGTGGATGGGCAGGCCTGGCAGACCTACATGGGTTCATTCTTGGTCAGCGGTGAGGGAGGGCACACCGTGGAGTACTTCTCGGTGGATGTCGCAGGTAATACCGAAACCACACAGAGCGTCCAGGTGAAGATCGACACCCAAGGACCCGCGACGACGGATGATGTTTCAGGTCCGGCCGGTTCTGGCGGCTGGTACACGGGTGATGTTACGATAGCCCTGACAAGCAGCGATGTCATGAGCGGCGTAATGGAAAGCATGTATAGAGTGGATGGAGGACCGTGGCGGACGTATTCACTCCCATTCTCTATCAGCAGCGACGGTTCCCATACCGTCGACTACTACTCGTTGGACAACGCGAGCAATGCCGAAAGCACCAGGTCCATCAGCATGAAGATAGACACGGAGGCCCCAGGCACGACCGATTCGGTGTCGGGCATTGAGGGTGACAACGATTGGTACACCGGGAATGTGGCAATCACTCTGTCGGGTTCGGACTCGATGAGTGGTGTCCAGGCCACCAAGTACAGAATAGACGGCGAATCCTGGCAGGATCTCACTGGTTCGATCTCTCTGACTTCGGATGGTGAGCACACGGTGGAGTACTATTCAGTGGATGTTGCTGGCAACGCTGAGATTGTGCAGACACTGGAGATTAGCATCGACGATACCGTTCCTGAGATAGCCACTCTAACACTCGCTGACCTGGATGATGATGGGGTGCTCAAGGTCTCAAGCGCAACCGTCCAATGGACGGGTTCCGATGCAACGTCCGGGATTGACCACTACGAGGTTAAGGTGGACAACGGTGGATATTCGGAGATCGGTACCCAGGGCGAAAAGACGTTCGGCGGTCTGGGTGATGGGTCGCACACGATTACGGTAAAGGCAGTGGACAAGGCCGGCAACGTATGGGAAGAACCGATAGAGTTCTCGGTAGACTCCAATACGCTCAGTCCATCTGGTCCATTGAGTGTGCTCATCTATGTACTGCTAATCATCGTGGCGGTGATCGTTGCATTGACATTGTTTCTCTGGAGAAGGAGGAAGAGGGAGGAGCCGGAAGAGCAATAACATTTTTCAAACTAAGTGCGATTATCGTCCGGGGGATGTTGATGGAAATCAGGAACTTCAGGACGACAGACCTGGACGCATACGTTGAACTCCGCAATGAAGCTGAAGCTGAGGATCCCAACTTCGAGAAGGTGACAAAAGAGGATGTCACTGAATATGAACTCGAATATGAGCGGTATGATCCCGAGGGACATTTTTCAGCTGTGGAGGGGGGTAAGATGATCGGCAGTGGGAGAGGTATTTTCTCTGCCAAGAATTTGGATATCATGGGGCCGGTTGGATACTTCAGGCTGTACATTCTGAAAGATTATCTGGAAACTGATGTCGAGAAACAAATTCTGACAAGAATCGAAGACTACTTGAGAGCGAAAGGAGCAGAATGGATATCAACGCGTGCGGACACAAGGTTCGAGGCACGAGTGCAGCTCCTGGAGAGACTGGGTCTCTCAAAGAGCGAATATGAGAATCATGGCATGGAACAAGACACGAGGGATGTGGAAGATCCCAGGATTCCTGACGGGTTTCGCATCAGGGTGGCAAGCATCCCGGACGAGATTGAGCTCATGTTGAGCATCTTCAATGAAGCATTTGCCACAAGAGAAGCGTACCCGCCAATGTCGTTGAGAAGTTTCCGCAAGAGTCGGATTTTCGCAGTGGAGGAAGATCAGTCTGGAGTTTTCCTCGCAATAAGAGAGTCGGACAATGAGGTTGTGGGCATGGTGATAAGCCAGATCGATAGAAAGCACAACGAAGCACGTGGAGTGAAGAGAGGTGGGACATACGCCTTGGCAGTAATCCCATCCGAAAGAAGGAAAGGACTCGGGACGGCTCTGACCATCAAAAGCCTGAAATGGATTCGTGAGAAAGGAATGGAGAAGGCTTACATTGGCGTCAATTGGGATAACCTGGACGCGGTGAGATTATACGAGGCGACAGGCTATCAAACGATCAAGGTCCATCAAGGATATCGGAAGAGCATCATCTAGATCCTTCTTGGCCAGAAAGCGTTGGAATTGAGCCAGATGATCTCTGATGGGAAACCAAAACGATTCCATCTACTACCAGATTGAGATGCTTGATAATGTTCCGCCTCTCCAGGTATACAGCGATCAGATCATAGACTCCCAATGCCCAAGCTTCGAGCGAGAAGAGTATAGAGAAGTAGAGGGAGAAGAACCATTTTATGTCGAGGATTTGAAGTGCGATGGAATCGTTGTACGAATAGAACTCAACAAACAGAAATCCGCCATAGATAATCGCGAAGAGCGTGAACCATATCATGAAAGAAATGATGAAGAAGAGAGCGATCTCCTTCTTCCAGTTCACTTTCTTGTCAACTGGCCCTCCGGGACGAGTCATACGACCAACTCCTTCCCCGGACCTTGGCCGAATCTGTCGGATATTCGTGAAAGGGCGGTCCTAGCCAAGTTGCGGATGCTCCTGCCGAAAATGTGGCTTGTGATGTAGCCAAGAACCATGAAACCAAAGCAATAGCGCCAAACAAGCAACATGGACAATGGGAGGCTGAAGTAGTAGATGATTGTGAAGTCTCGCCAATCAAGGATGTATCCACCGTACCAGGCTCCGATAACATGAGGAAGATTGGGGTCCTGGGCAATGAGGAATAGGAACACGAAGCCCTTGAGGATGTAATAGTAGACCGGTATCAGAACGCATGCAAAGAAAAGCTCTGACATGTCCTCAGATTCTGAGATGACCTCCCATTCTGAGATGACGCCCAGGAAGAAGAATATTGGAATAAGAAAGACCAGGAAGCCGACCTGGTGATTGATCACGTAGTGCATGTTCCAGGTCTTGTAGAAGTCAACGAAGGGGTTCAAGTAATCGAGAAGAACCAAGAGTAGGGTCATACCCAGTGCAAAGGCGAAGAGTTTCCACTTCCTCCCCACAACACCTCGAAGTCCCATTGAAAAACGATACTCGTCACCAGCACATAAACTCATTAGTACGCTTTTTGTGTATTATTTGAATCTTGCGGGGGCCTTCGGTAGGAGTATCTAGTTACGAAAAAGCCTCTTTCAACAAGGAATCACCTCGTGTCCGAGTCAAGAATGCGGAAAGCGTTCAAGGCGTAACCAAGGATCTCCCGTCTTTCTTCCTTGACATTGTCACCCTCGCCTTTCTTTCTTCTGGCGTCCCATTTAGGTCCAGCAACACAGTCTCCAGCAGCGAACAGTCCTCCGACATCGACATCCCTGAATTCTCCCACTGAGAAAAGTGCCGAAGCCTCCATCTCAACAGTGAGACAACCTTCATCGTGGAATTCTCTGACTTTCTCATGGGTTTCTCTGAAAAAGGCATCTGTGGTCCAGGTCCCTCCTTCATGGAACGGCCTGTTGTTCTCTTTGAGTGACTTCTTAATGTACTCGATTATCAAGGGGCTCGGATAGGAATACCTGCTGGGCTCTTGGTAATGAAATGACGTACCTTCATCGCGGAGCGCCTTGGTGGGTATGATGACCTCTCCCCGCTTGATTCGATCTGTGAGAATCCCAACTCCTCCCAGAGAAATGAAGTACTCTCCACCAAAAGCGATCATCATTTCAAGCATCGCTGCAGCGTTGGGACTGCCGATGCCAGGGAAGATGAAAGAAACGTCGATGTCTTTGTACTCGAATATGTGGATGGCCCCGAACATCGGGTTCTTCTTGGAAGGCCAGTGAATCACCCGTGAGTCATATTCCTTCTCAATGTAATCGTACATCTCTTTGAAGAACCCGAGAATACAGTACTTAGGGACCTTAGGCGGCTCTTTTTCATGGACCTTCATGACGTACTCCATCAGATCTTCGGGGTTGAGTACTGCGTCCTTTGAAGGAAGTCCAGAGAACAGGGAGATTCCTTTAGCATCCAATTCCTTGGTCAATCTGAACCACCACCCGGAAGAACCAGCGCTAAGATTTCTTCAAGAGAGGAAAACCGGAAGTCCGCAACTTCACATTGTGGTTCGTTGTTTCTGGCCAACTGGATCGTGTGGAATCCAAGCGAATGCGGGATCTGAATATCCAAGAGTACATCATCACCAACAATCAGGCTTTCGTTGGGCTCAGCACCAAGCTTCTCGGCAATTGTGAGGTAGAATGAACGACTCCCTTTTGCCTTACCAACAGTATCGCCAGTGCCAATGAAACTGAAGCTGGATGCAAGGTCCCCAAGGATGGGAATGACCTGGAAACTCGGAATGGTTGTAGCCACACCAAGTCTGAAATGATCCGAAAGAGCCTTCAACACCCCAGGAACTTCTGGATACATCTTCCAGACATTGCCTTGAAGAAAGAGCTGATCAAGTTCTTCGTGCAGCCTTTCTGTATGATCGATTCCCAAATGCTCGAACACCTTGGCTCTGTATTCCTTCCAGCCTCCGATCCTCTCCCGGGGGTAGTCGATGAAGAAAACGAATCGATAGGCCGCCTCCCACTCCTGCGGTCCAACGTCGTACCCGGCAGTCTGAAGGACGTTGATTACATCTCTCGTTGCCACAGATTTCTCCTTATAGGCCAAGGTGGCATGGAAATCGAATATTACCGCTCTCAAATCATCTCTTTCCATATGAGTCAACAATCCCTCTGGTTGCCAGAAACCCGCTTAAGGCGTCTTATTACTTAATGGTTCAGCGCAATGAGCGGGGAATTCATCCTCACAACAGCTTTATAACGTTGTCATAAGATAATGGGCAACGTGAATGAAATCACGCTCAAACCAATCGGGGTGGCAAGGAACAGCATCAAGGAGCCCCAGTTCGGCGGCTTTGACGACGAGATCACCGAGATAGTGGTGAACGAGGACTACGCCGACGGTCTGGATGACATAACCAAGTACTCTCACGTGATTGTCGTTTTCTGGATGGACCGGGTAGACGAGTGTAACCTTCATCACCGCCCTCAGGGCAACCCGGATGTGCCGGTCGTGGGCATCTTCGCCTGCAGGTGTCCCCAGAGACCCAACCCGATCGGCATCTCGACGGTGAAGTTGCTTGGACACGAAGGGAACAAGATAAGAGTGAAAGGCCTGGACACGATAGATGGTTCTCCGATAATCGACATTAAGCCGGTCTGGCCGAAGTACGATGGTGGAGAGGACAGAAGGGTTCCTGATTGGGTGGACAAACTGGACCTTTGAGTTTCATTCGAGACCTTCACTAAATCGGCGAAAAGTCCCGAAAGCCTTCTTACAGTCAGATAAGGGAGAACTTCCCCAGGCTCAACGTGTAAATAGCAAATCATTCTTCAAGCTAACATGAACCATGTCAACGTGGAGAAGCTAGAAAAGCTCGTGAAAGATATCCAAGAGGACCCCTCGAACGCAAAGATCAATCCGAAGGTCAAGGGGGAATGGATCTTCGAGGACGGACAACCACAGTTCCGCTCATTAATGAACGTGGAAGGAGGATCCTTCACTATCGAAGCGGATATGCCGAGCAAACTCGGCGGATGGGGAAGCGCCCCTGGTCCGTTGAACTACTGCCTGTATGGTCTCGCGTCGTGCTACGCGTTCACCTTCGCGTCACTTGCGGCCATGGAAGGAGTTGCGCTCACCAAGCTAGTGGTAGAGGCTGAGTCGCATGTGGATGTGTCCAAGGTCGTGGGACTGTCAGATAATCCCATTGTGGAAGGAGTTGAATGGAAAGTAACCATCAGCTCTGATGCAGACGAGGCAACGATAGAGAACTTGAAGAAGCTGGCAGAGGAGAGGTGCCCTGCCGTCTACTGCCTGACCAACCCCGTCAAGCTCACGATAGATGTTGAGAGAGAATAATCGAGGATGCCAGTAGGCCCATCACAAGAGGGCTGCTGGATGAGTCTGGAAACGGCGCAAACACCAAATACGAGCTTGTCGCTTTCCTGCCAAAGAACCGCAATATGCTCATGGGGGTAGAGGAGAATGGCAAACAATCTGCTTCTTGAACTGGCAAATCCAGTCAGAATGAATATCCTGCGAACGATCGCGGTCGAACCTGGATCTGCTGAAGACATAGCCCAGCTGTTGGGAACGAGCATAGAGGAGACCCAGGTGGGTCTGGACAGACTGCGTAGTTTCAAGTTCGTGCAGAAGGGGGCTGATGGCAGTTATCACGCGAGCCCGCTCGGTCATCTTGCGCTCTCGACCCTCGCGGACATGGACTTCATCTCAAAGCACTCAGAATTCTTCCAGGACCACGAACTCTCACTTCTTCCATCGAACCTCGTCTCACGCCTCGGAGAGTTAGCGGAGAGCACACGAATGGACGGCAGCGTGTCCAACATCCAGCGTGTGGAGAGGGTGATAAGGCGGTCCGAGGGACGCGTTTGGGCGGTGACCAACGAGGTGATGCTGGATGTCGTGCCGGTGATCAGGGAGAAGATCTCGCAGGGAGCTGACTTCAGGATCATAATCGATCAGACCTTCAAGCCTCCAGAATCATTCGAGGCGACCATACCAGAGCTGTGGAGAACGGTTCCAAAGCTACCTGCGCTGACCGTGGTGACAGGCAGCGAGGCAATGCTGTTCTTTCCCAATGAGAAGCTGGAACCCGACACGTCAAAGGCATTCGCATCCGAAGACCCGCAGTTCATGAAGTGGTGCGAGGACCTGGTGAATCACCTTTGGAACGTGGGCCACAAGCTGAAGTGATCAGTCTTGTCCGTGGATAGCGAGTGGCGCAGAGCGTTATCATCTTCCTTTCCCAAGCAGCACGGAGCCTGGTCGATTCTAATCGCCTGTTTCATCCTGGGCACCTTCGTCGGCGGCAGCTTCGGTCTGAACGGCATTGTGCTGTTGATCTCGGTCATATTCGGTTACATGGCGAGACATGCTTGGAATGTGGGTCTGCGTCCTTCAAAGGATGGGAGATTGAGGACAGGAGCGCTTGGATTGTCTGCGTTCTATTCCCTTATCGCCCTTGGGGGAGGAGCATACCTAGTGTTCGTGGCTGGGCTGTGGGATATTCTGCAATTCGCACTTCTTGCCCTGATCATCGGGGTCCTGACTCTCATATTGAGCAAACAGAAGAAGGAGTTCACTGCGGGAGGCGAAATCGCAGGCATGATGGGGCTCACGCTGGCGGCTCCGGCAGCCGAGTTGGTTGGTTCGGGGGAGCTCTCGATCCAGACCGGGGGCCTGTACGTCCTATGTCTTCTCTTCTTCTCGGGGAGCGTTTACCACGTTCGGTACCTTGTGAGGTCGAAGAAGGCCACCCAGGGACCTGTCGGGGAGCGAATGAGACACGGATATCCATCGATTCTCTACCATCTCGTTGCACTGGCTATGGTAGTGGTGGGTTCCACAGCGATTGGGGTGCTTCCACCTTTTGCCCCAGTAGCACTCATTCCTGTGACGATCAAGGCGCTCTGGGCCGTGGCACACAGGTTCGAGAAAACGCTGCAGGTCCGTCAGATTGGATACAATGAGGTTGCCCACACGGTGACATTCATGATCATCGCTGGACTGGCTTATTATCTGGGTTAAGTTTCTATATCCGGAAGTAGTTTCACACATCCCCTCATAGAGATCATATATATGCACATCAGATGAGGGGTTGGAGGTAGAATATGACCAAAAACGCATTCTGTCACATAGAGTGGACCACCACGGACCTTGAAAGGACCAAGAACCTGCTCTCAGGACTGTTCGGATGGGAGTTCGAATCCTGGGGAGAGGAATACATGATCTACAAAACACCCAAGGGTGTGGGCGGAGGGATATTGAAGGCTGAGAAAGTAGAACCCGGAAAATCACCCTATGTGTATGTGGATGTGGATGAGATTGAGCCGTACCTTCAGAAGGCACTGGAACTGGGAGCGGAGATTGACGTTCCCAAGACCGAAATCCCTGAGGTAGGGTGGTACGCCCACATCAAGGACAGCGACGGCAACGTCTTCGGGATCGTTCAGGGATTTCCTGAAGAACAGAAGGATGAGAGCCCATAGGCATTGAATGAACTCTCTTGATTCGCAAAATGTGAATCCAAAAAGGGCTGACGGTCCTAAGCGAACTGGAAGATCGACCCATCGGGAACGCTGACCTTCTTCAACCTGACCCGGGTCCTGTTGTCAACGGTCGATATCTCGACCTTTTCCCTGTTCGCCGAGTAGAACACTTTTCCCCTGCTGTTTGAAGTTGAGAGTGAGGAAGAGACCTGAAAGCGCTTTATCAGTGCCAGCGACATGAGCTTCTTTATCCGCCTGTGGCATTCCGCAATAGGGATGCCCAGGATGGTGCAGATGGTCGGCATTGACCGGGGGTTATTGTAGGTGAACCTGATTATCTTGGCGTCCTCCACATCTATTCCATGCGGAGATATGTAACTCTCCACTAACCCATTATCTTCTTGAGCCTCCTCAGGGATTGTAGCCTGCAAGTTGGGACCTCCGTTGGGTAGAATGTGTTTTCTTGGTCTCCGAATTGTGAATGATGTGTATAAGATTCTTTTCGTTTCAGTATATTATTTGATAATCGTGAGTGTAGGAATGTTAAGATGATTCGTTTCTTGTGCTCATATTATAATTCTAACAGTTTCTGAAGTTCGACACATCAAGGTCCATTCAAGTTTGACCCGGTTCCTTCCTCCTCAGATAAGAGCTCGGCACCTTCAGCTCCCAACACATCCTCGGCGATGAGGGCCAGCTTCATGAACTGAATATGTATGAGATAGGCGATGGCCCCGAAGAAGATGAAAATGACCACAACGGCAATAACACCCTCAAAGGCCCCGGGTTGAAGCACTGAGGTGGCCATCCACATCGAATCGGCATATGTAGTGACAGCAAGGTATCTCAGCACAAGGTAGATGACCAGTGTGGAAAGGCCGAAAAGAATCAAGGCTTTGGCAACGAGCGACACATCGAAGGGTTCACCGGACTCGGGTTCTTCCTCTGAAGATACTTCCTGCACTTCTGTTTCTTCCACTTCCATCAAGATGCTCACAACTTGTATCCTATCTTCCTGAGGAACTTCTTCCTTTCCTTCACATCCTCTTCGGTCTCAATGCCCTTGGACCGTTCTCCATCGACGACCCCGATGATCCCTCTGCCCCTCTCGTTCTCCGCCACCACGATGTCAATGGGATTGGCCGTGGCCGCGAAGATGTTGCACACCTCGGGGACGTTCTTAATCGCGTTGAGGACGTTGAGAGGAAAACCTTCCTTCATAAAGGCTATGAAGGAGTGGCCAGCTCCAATGTTCATCGCGTTCTTGGCTGCCAAGTTCTTCAGAGAATCGTCATTCCCCTCCACTCTGACCAGACACGGACCGGACGCCTCGCAGAAGGCCACACCGAACTTCATGGAAGGTGCCGCCCCGACGAATGCTTCGTACAGGTCCTCCGCGCTCTTTATGAAGTGGGTCTGTCCAATGACCAGGTTCAGGTTCTCAGGGTTCTCGACCGGAATGCTGATTATCTCCATTCTACCCTTATCCGAGAGAATCTCAGTATCCTAAAAAGGTTGCCCCTCCGGAGCTCTGGATTTTGTGGGCGTATACGGACATAATAATCTGGCTATGCGAAAACTGACCCACGAAGCAAAGGTTTATGCACATTTCAGGAGTTGTGATTCCGATGATCTACCTCGGTCCTGCGGGCATACCTCATGGAGCCAAATCGACCCGAGAGAGTATGAGTATCCTCAAAGAAAGAGGGCTCAACGCCATGGAGGTCGAGTTCGTTTACCACGTGAACACAAAACCGGAGACTGCTGAGATAATTGGCAAAGAAGCGAAGAAGAACGGCATCAGGCTCTCGGCCCATGCTCCCTACTACATCAACCTGAACTCGAAAACCAAGGAGACGGTGAAGAAGAGCCGGATCTGGATATACAGGGTCGCAGAACTATGCGACATCATGGAAGCGCCGATCATCGCGTTTCATCCTGGTTTCCACCACGGAATGAAGAAGGAAGTGGTGGAGAGGAACATCAGGAGACAGCTCAATTACATGCTGAGGAAGATCCAGAAAGAGGGATGGAGCGTTCTGTTGGGACTGGAAGTGACGGGCAAGAAGAGCGCCTGGGGGACCATAGAGGACGTCGTGGAGATGTGCAAGGATGTTGAGGGAACGATCCCTGTGGTCGACTGGGCCCATCATCACGCAAGGCTGGGTGGAGGGCTCAAGACGAAAGAGGATTTCGAATATGTCTTCTCCAAGTACGAAGAGTTGGGGAACGATGTAATGCACTGCCATCTCAGTTGCATCCGGTACAGGGACCGGGGAGAGATAGAACATCAGGACCTGGGCCAGGGGGAGCCGGACTATGGTCCCGGATTATCGGTATTCAAGGAGAAGAAATACGACATAGTGATAATTCTCGAAACGAAGGCCAAGGACGATGATGCTCTGAAGATGAAGAGAATGCTTGGACTGTGACCCTGCCTAATCCCCTCTGACGGTGGGAGTCAGAACTATCAGACAAAAGCCCATCCATACGAAGGCGAAGACCGTCAAGATAACGTCGGTTATCAGGAAGATATCCACCATTACCAGCAACGCAGGTATCAGAAACGTGATTATGACGAACAACAGCAACTCGCCACGTCTTTCCATGCGACCCTTGTGAGAGAACTTCAGCATAATAAGGGTATCGATTCTATTCTGAGCAGGCGTCCTTCAGACTCGCTATCCTCTCCTTGGGATTTCCTCTGAAAACAAAAGAACCTGCAACCAAGATATTCCCCCCGGCGCAGGCGATCTGGTTGGCGTTCTCGGATGTTATCCCCCCGTCCACTTCCAGGTCCACTGAAAGACCTTCCTTCTCGATGAACTCCTTCGCCTTCGCTATCTTCGGGACAACTTCTGGCATGAAGCCCTGTCCACCGAAACCGGGATTCACTGTCATTATCAGAACCATCTCGATCTCGTTGATGAAACCTTCAGCAACGGAGAGAGGCGTGCCGGGATTCAACACTACTCCGGCCTGCTTCCCAAGATCATGTATGTGCTTGATGGTCTCGTGAGGGCTGTGATCCGATTCCACATGAACGGTGAGAATGTCCGCACCAGCATTGATGAATTCCTCCACATAGTCCTGCGGTTTGCGGACCATCAGATGAACGTCGAATGGCATCTTGGTCAGCGGTCTGATGCTCTCCACTACCACGGGCCCGATGGTAATGTTGGGGACGAAATTACCGTCCATGACATCGATATGAACAAGGTCCGCCCCGCCGTCCTCGATGGCCTTTATCTCTTCACCGAGCTTGCTGAAATCCGCAGATAGAATGGATGGCGCTACTCTAATCATCGAGTCCAAAATGCGACCGCCGTATAAAGTCATTTTCGATTTGCAACCTTTAATTAGTTTAAGGTCATTACCTCAGCCGTTATTAAATTGGGCCGGAGGGGAGGCATTTCCATGGCCGTCTACGACAAGAGGCTCATCAGCAAACTGGAAAGAAAAGCGAATCTCATAAGGCAACATGTCGTCCGAATGATCTACCTCGCCGGTTCGGGTCATCCAGGTGGCTCTCTCTCTGCCGTAGAGGTCATCGTTGCTCTGTATTTTCACGTGATGAACATCGACCCCAAGAAACCCGATTGGCCCGACAGGGACAGGTTCATACTCAGCAAGGGGCACGGTTGTCCGACTTGGTACGCCACATTGGCTGAGAAGGGTTACATTCCCGTCGAAGAACTGGACACTCTGAGGAAACTCGGCAGCAGGCTCCAGGGGCATCCTGATATGAGAGCTTGCCCGGGAGTTGAGGCATCCACCGGTTCAGAGGGGCAGGGCCTTTCTATGGGAGTGGGCATGGCCTTGGCCGCAAGACTCGACAGGAAACTGTACCACGTGTACGTAATGATCGGCGACGGTGAACTGGACTGCGGGCAGACCTGGGAGGCCGCGATGGCCGCGTCTCATTTCCATGTTGACAACCTCACAGCGATAGTGGACAGGAACATGCTCCAGCTGGACGGTCCGACGGCACATATCATGTCCGTCGAGCCCTTGGCGGACAAGTGGAAGGCGTTCGGCTGGCACGTCACCGAGATCAATGGTCACGATTTCAAGGATATACTGAGGGCGCTGGAGAAATCCAAGGATGTGAAAGGCAGACCCAATCTGATAATTGCGCACACGCTCAAGGGCAAGGGGGTCAGCTACATGGAGGGTGCGGTGAGCTTCCACGGCAAGGCGCCCACCAAGGAGGAGTACGAACAGGCGATGGAGGAACTGGGGGGAAAGGCATGAACCTCAAGGACTTCAAGCTGGAGAGCCAGAGGGAGTACTGGGCCAAGGCGCTCGTGGAGCTCGGTAAGAAACGTAAGGACATAGTCGTGTTGAGCGCGGACCTGTCGTCCTCGGTGAAGACATCGCTTTTCGCAAAGGATTTTCCTGAAAGACATTTCAACGTCGGGATCGCGGAGCAGAACATGATGAGCATAGCTGCCGGGCTGGCAGCATGCGGAAAGACTGCGTTCGCTAGCACGTTCGCTGCATTTGGGACTGGAAGGGTCTACGACCAGATCAGGCAGTCCATCGCATATCCGAAGCTCAACGTGAAGATCATCGCAACACACGCTGGCATTACCGTCGGGGGTGACGGTGCGACCCATCAGATAGTGGAAGACCTGGCATTGATGAGGGCCCTGCCCAATATGACGGTGATAGTTCCGGCGGATGCACCCGAAACTTACAGGGCAATCAAAACAGTGGCCGACTACGTCGGTCCGGTATACGTCAGGATGGGGAGAGCCAACATACCCACGATCACCAACAGCAAGGGCAAGTTCAAGATCGGCAAGGCAACACTGCTGAAGGACGGCGACGATGTCTGTCTCATCGGGACTGGAATAATGGTCTCAAGATGCATGCTGGCCGCACACGAACTGAAGAAGCACAAGATCTCGGCCAGGGTGATCAACCTGAGCACCATCAAGCCGATCGATACCAAGACGATTGTGAAAGCTGCCCGTGAGACCGGAGGCGTTGTGACCGCTGAGGAACACAGCTCGATCGTCGGCATGGGTAGCGCCGTGGCGATGTGCCTGGTGGAGAACGCTCACGTACCCATGAAGAGAGTGGGCATTCCAGACGTGTTCGGCCAGAGCGGTGATTCGGACGAACTGATGGAGAAGTATGGTCTCACCGCGGAGAACATAATTGAAGCTGCACATGACGTTCTTGGCAGGAAAGGGAGGTAGAAGGATGAAGATATTTCTTGATACCGCGAATGTTGAGAAGATCAGGGAGATGGCCGGCTGGGGAGTGGTCGATGGTGTTACCACAAACCCCACGCTCATAGCGATGGAAGGCAGGAAGTTCGAAGAGGTCGTTCAGGAGATCTGCGCGATAGTGGACGGACCCATTAGCGCTGAGGTCATCTCCACAGACGCCGAAGGGATGATCGCCGAAGCGAGGGAGATATCCAAGATCCACAAGAACATCGTCATCAAGGTCCCGATAATTCCGGAGGGTTTGAAAGCCATCAAGGTTCTTAAGGCGGAAGGTATCAGGACAAATGCAACTCTCGTCTTCTCGTGCAACCAGGCATTGCTAGCATGCAAGGCCGGGGCATCGTACATAAGTCCGTTCGTGGGCAGGATAGATGACCAGGGCGGAGATGGGATGGAAGTGGTCTCTGAGATAGTCCAGATGATAGAGAACTATGATTTTGAGTCGGAAGTGATTGTAGCAAGCGTTAGGCATCCGGTACATGTTGTGGAGTCGGCCATGATTGGGGCTCACATAGCGACAGTGCCTGCAGGTGTTCTGGAGAAGATGGTTAAGCACACGCTTACTGATGTTGGTTTAAAGAGGTTCTTGGAAGATTGGGAGAAAGTGCCGAAGTAGTCGCCTTGACTACCATATCCGGTACCTACCGCACCATTCATACACAAGGATCTGAAAGAACCAGAATACAAACCCTACAATCATGGCCGCCCCCAGGATGAGACCCAAACGCGTGTTTTGACTGATTCTCTTGGCCAGGAAACCAGTTGCGAGAAAACCAAGGGCCAATATCAGGCCGCCGATATATACGAGAAACCATCCAACCCACAGAAATGCCAAGGGGCCTGCCATCATCAAAAGAATGCCAACGGAGCAAATGACAAAGAACTTCTTAGGTATGCTTGGGGACCCACCAGATTGAACGGTCACGCGTCTCTGGGCCTGAGGACTGCCGCGAAATTCCTCGTCCGAAACCTGGGAATCGGATACGTCATTAGGCATATTGGACATTATCGTGCAGTGGATATTATAGAACTTCCAAATCGTTAGGTAACACACTAACAATTCAGAATCCTTTAAATATCGAAAACTCAGATGGGAAACGGATGCAGGAAGAGGGATCAGTCACTCTGGACACCGAGAGTATGAAGGCTTTGTCCTCGGAAGCAAGAGGTAGAATTCTCAAGGCATTGGATGAGAAGAGAATGACCCTTTCCGATCTGTCCCGAGAGCTGAATCTTTCCAAGCCCACCTTGAAGGAACACCTTGCCAAACTGGAATCGACGCAGTTGGTAAGTAAGGCGGACGAAGGCAGGAAGTGGAAGTACTATTCCCTGAGCAGGAAAGGAAGGCAGATACTCCATCCAGGGTTGACCAGGTTCAAGATCCTTTTCTCATTCTCGTTGAGCATGATCGTGCTTTCTGTCGTGATGATGTTGTACGTGTGGATAATAAGAACGGGGACATTCGTGCACTTTGCATCAGAGTGTTACTCCTGCGGCAATCCCCTGTATGACACATTCATCCCCATGTTCGCAACACTTCTGGCAATCTTCGGCCTTATCGTGATGATATACGCCTATAGGGAGCTCAAAATGCCTGAAGGGCATAAGGTACTCTCACCTCCGGAATGATCATCAGGAATCTCAATCCACAAAATTCTATATAGCGCAAAGGTTATCTAATCCGTTAGTCCATAACCCGCAATCCGCCCCCATGGTGTAGTGGCCTATCATCCGAGCCTGTCGAGCTCGGGACACGGATTCAAATTCCGTTGGGGGCGCCAGTTCCCTTTTCACTTGGATAGAACATCAACGAGCTGATCCACCAGCACGTCCGTCTGTTCCCCGGTCTCCATGTTCTTGACGCTCACTGAGCTCTTCGACCACTCATCTTCTCCCACGAAAACGACCTTCTTGGCACCCATCGAATTGGCGTAGTCCAGGTTCTTGGAAGGGCCCCTGCCGATCAGGTCCACGTCCGATGAGATGCCGTTCTCCCTGAGGGTCTTCAGTACCCCCCTTGCGTTCTCCCTCATCGCTTCACCGATGGGGATCACATAAACCTCAACCGCCTTGCTGGGGAATGAGAACTCTTCCTCCTCCAACACGAGGACCATCCTGTCAAGGCCGAACGCAAAACCGGTCGAGAAGATTCGTTCGCCGCCCAGAACGTCCGCCAATGAATAGGAACCTCCACCGCAAATCTGCCTCTCCGCACCCAGCTCCCAGCAGTCAATCTCGAACACCATTCCCGTATAATAGTCCAGACCTCTGACCATTGCTGGTTCGAATTGGATGTCGTCAGTAACGTAGCCAGTCAAAGCCTTTCCCAGAGACTCTAAGTACAGTGCCTCTTCCAGGGCATCATTCACGACGAGTTCCTTGACCTGCTGCAGTATATCATGTCCTTTTAGCTTTGCCAGTGATAGAATCGCATCCTCTTTGTCCGAGAGTCCGTCTGCCGCCAAACGGCTGCTCAAATCATCGAACTTCCCTGTAGTAATGAACTTCAGGCACTCGTTCACATCCGAAGAACCTTCGAGCAACTTCCTAAGAATCCCGATGTTGCCCAGCCTCAGCTGGAAGCTCTTGATCCCGAGCCGCTTCACAACATTGATCGCAAGGTTGACCATCTCCACATCTGAATCAAGGGAACCGCCGCCCACGAGTTCCGCACCGTACTGGAAGAACTCCCTGTATCTACCCTTCTGAGGCCTCTCATACCTGAAACATGGACCCAAGTAGTAGATCTTCAGCGGCTTTGGATAATTCTTCAGCTTGTCAACGAAGAACCTCATCACTGACGCAGTCAATTCGGGACGCAAGGCCAGTTCCCTGTCGCCCTTGTCCTTGAACACGTACATCTGGTCGACCACTTCCGGGCCGGAGCGCATGATGAAGAGCTCGGACCTCTCGAAGGTGGGGGTGGATATCTCCCTGAAGCCAAAGCTGTCGCTGACCTTTCGTATGACGTCCTCGACGTAACGCCTCTTCTCCATCTCTTTGGGGGAGAAGTCCCTCGTTCCTCTCGGCCTTTCGACCATTGGGCACTGATAAAACAGATATGAGATAACGTTTTCTATTCGACCGTTACCGTTTTCGCCAAATGCCTGGGCTTATCTATCTCGCATCCCCTCTCCTTGGCAACGTAGTAAGCGAAGAGCTGGAAGGCCAGGACAACAGGGATGGCAGAGAATATGTTTGACACCTTGGGGAGAAGAATCAGGTCATCGACGAACTTCCGCAGGTTATCGTCGCCCTCGTATCCAATGCCGACGACGGGCGACCCTCTGGCGTTGACCTCTCGGATGTTGCCGAGGATCTTCTTGTACGTGTGGTCCTGTACCGCTACCGCCAGAACGACAGCTTCCTCCGACATCAAGGCCAGGGGCCCGTGTTTCAGTTCTCCAGCGGCGAACCCTTCTGCATGAATGTAAGAGATCTCCTTCAGTTTCAATGCGCCTTCCAGTGCAATCGGATAGTTCAGTCCTCGACCCAGAATGAACGCGTCCTTCACGTCGTGGTACTTCTCCGCGAGTTCACGTATCTCCGGACCCATCCCCAGGACCTTCCATGCGACCCTGGGCAAAGTGCGCATCTCATCCAGCATTCTCCTGATCTCGTCCGAGTTCTTGGTGTGCCTCTCCTGAGCCAGTTGAAGAGCAATAAGATAAAGCGCGATGAGTTGGGCGACAAAGGTCTTGGTGGCGGCGACCCCGATCTCTATCCCCGCTCTGGTGTAGAATACCCTGTTCTCTCCGACCGTCCTTGCCAGTGAACTGCCCATGTAGTTGGTGATGGCTAGGAGAGGACATCCCCTCTGCTTCGCCTCTCTGGCGGCTCCCAAGGTGTCCAGCGTCTCCCCGCTCTGGCTGATAAGAATCGTCAAAGGCCTCTCGTGGGCCCGGGAGGAGTACCGGTATTCGGATGCCAATTCAACCGTGGTGGGGATCCCTGCGATCTCCTCAAGAATGTACTTCCCCGCCATGGCGGCGTAGTAGGAGGTCCCGCATGCGACCATCTTGATGGCCGAGAAATCATCACCCAACGGCGGACCCAGGTCCAGAGCAGACACCCTGCCTAGAATCGTATTGTGGATCGTGTTCGGTGCCTCGTAGATCTCCTTCAACATGAAGTGCTCGTAACCGCCCTTCTGAGCGTCCTCGATGTTCCAGGTAATGGTCTTCCATTCCTTTGAGATCTCGTTCCCTTCCAGATCGACGACCTTTATGGACCTGGGTGTGATGGTGGCCACTTCTCCGTCGTGCAGATTAGTGACCTTATTGGTCTCCTTGAGAAGGGCTGGAATGTCTGAAGCGATGAAGTTCTCGTCGTTCCCCTTGCCCAAGATCAATGGGCTCTCTTTCCTGGCAACCACTATCTTGTCCTTCTCCTCGACGCTGATGGCCACGAATGCGTAGGATCCCTCGATCTCCTTGAGGGTCTTCAGCATGGCCTTCTCCAGGTCGCCCTCATAGTACTTCTCCAAGAGATGGACGACGACCTCGGTGTCCGTATCGGATTTGAACTCGTGGCCTTCTTCCAGCAGCTTCTCCTTGATATCGAGATAGTTCTCCACGATACCGTTGTGGATCAGCGCAATCATCTTCTTACAGTCAGTGAACGGGTGTGCGTTGGTCTGGCTTGGCTTGCCGTGCGTCGCCCACCGGGTATGTGCTATCCCGACAGAGCCTTCGATCTTCGGAAGGTGTCCCTCCAGTACGGCGATCTCACCCTTGTCCTTGTGGATGACCATCTCTTTGTCAATGATCGCCACCCCTGCAGAATCGTATCCCCTGTACTCCAGCTTTTTGAGGGAGTTGAGAAGAATCGGTTGGGCCCTTCGATGACCCGTATACCCCACAATGCCACACATGCTAGATCACTATGCTCTTGTTGGGAAGCTTCCCGCTCAGAACGGCCTGGGATTGAACCCTGGAACTGGCTCCGATTATGGAACCAGGCTCCGCCACCACGCCGCTGTCTATGACAGAATCCTCTCCTATGAACGTGCCCACGCTCGCTAGTTCATGCTGTTCTCCTTCCAGAATGAAAATGGTCGGTCCGCTGCTGGCGGTGAACCTTGAAGAGAACTGGCATCCAGGTCCGATGACCGAGTTTGAGAGGTATGAATGGGGTCCCAAGCCGGTATCGCTCATGACCACGCTGTGCTCGACCAGGCTGAATGGCGCGATCCTGACGTTGTGCCCTATGCTGGTGGACGGGTTGATGGTGACATTTGGCCCGATCTCACAACCTTTCCCTATCACAACTGGCCCTGCGATGTAGCTGCCTGACTTGATGACCGAACCTTCCCCAACCGAGACTGGCCCGTTAATAGTGGCGCCCCTCTCCACCGTCCCGGCCTTCTCCCCCGTTATCCTGTTGAGCGCCAGTGAGTTGACCTTCAGCAGGTCCCACGGATATACAGCGTCTGCCCACATACCTGAAGTGAAGATGCCCTGCACGGTCTCCTTGGCGACCACGGTCTGTATCAGATCGGTAAAATCGTACTTCCCCTCGTCCATCAGAGGACCCAGAGTGTCGAATATGGATGGTTGGAAACTGCAGATTGCGGTGCTGATGAGATTCCCCACTTCCTCGACTGGCTTTTCGACGTACTCCTTGATGACGCCCTTGGAGAGCTCCACAACGCCGTACTTCGAAGGATGTTCGCTCTCGGTGATGACGATTGATACTCCCTTTTTCTTCTCCAGCAGGTCAGCGATGGTGGTGGGGTCTATGATGTTGTCCCCCGGGAGCATGATGAACTCTTCATCCATCAGGTCCTTTGCAGCGTAGAGGGCGTGTGCGGTCCCCAGCTGCTTGCCCTGCGTAACGTATTCAATGTGCGCATCGAAATCTCCCCCGTCCTCGAAGTGGCTCATGATCTTCTCCTTCTTGTAGCCGACGACCATGACGATGTCCCTGATGGCGTTCTTTACAAGGGATTCCACCACATACTCCAGGATGGGGCGATTGGCCACGTCTATCATAACCTTGGGTTGCGATACCGTGAACGGGTCGAGCCTGGTACCCTTTCCAGCGGCCAGAATAACAGCTTTCATAAGACCACGATGAACAGATTATGATGTATAATATAACCTTTTGTGCACTGTTCACGAGTCCAAGGTCTAAGCCAAGGTCTTCACTTCGTACTGGATCGGGTCCTCCAGCCTTCTGTTCTCCGCCTCCAATTCCGAAATGACCACCGGCACAGTTTCCCCCGATGCAATGATAACCACGTCCATGCCCTTCTGCGCGGCTTCAAAGGAAGATGGAAGGGGAGCGAAATCGAAGTCCGGCTTGATGTCCAGTGCATTCAGCAAAGCACGGGAGACAACGTCCATAATTGCCGCTCTGTCGTACTGAAGTCCTTTGAGCACCTTTCTTGCGTCCGTGATTGAGACCTTGTGTGTTCCCCCATCTTGAAGAGAGGGAATCTGAAGGACTGTTATCCTGCCAGGCCTGAGTGACACCATCCCGCTCGGATCCTTCACGGCCACATCCTCTCCTTTCCGGGAATCGTTCATCGCGATGCCCCTGGAAGGAGAGTCCCGGCCAGAGTAAGCCACGAGCACCCCATCTTCCATGAACAGCCCGACCTCCTCACCTTCCCTTATATCGTTCCCGGCAATGGCACCACACACATCGATAATCTCCAGTTGTTTTATGGATGAGTCCACGAACTCCTTCAGTTCGAACATCCGGCTTTCCAACAACTCCACGCCCTTCTTAGTGGCCCGATATTCTCCACTTATCTTCTTGACCAGTTCCTCTTCCGTCATGCCCCTGACGTAATCGGACATGCCCTGAACGGTAATGCCCAGTTTGGAGGATATCGTCTGCAGTGCCCTGGGCCGCACATTCACTATCTCCAAGAGTATCAGGAGCTTGGTCGTTTCCTTCAAATCGCGCAACAACTTCATTTGCCTCACCGGCCATAGACGAAGGTTTAAGTAATTGCAAGTCTATTTTACTGCATTCAAGTATACTTGAAAAGTAGATAAAGCTTACTATACTTAGGGAAAGGGGGAACATGAACACGAAGAGACTCATCGGAACGTTGGTCACTCTGGGCATCGCCGCGATGCTGGCACTCTCTCTTCAGCCAATGCCGGGAGTGGCGTCCACGGATGAGGCATCCCTGCTCATCGACATGGGCAACGGGGAGTACTACTGGGCAGAGCTGGAGATAGGCGAGAACAGGACGGCGTTCAGCTTCACTGAGAGAGCGGTGGAAGAACTGGGCCTGGAAATGCAGGTGGAGTGGTTCTCATTTGGTGTCATGATCAAGAAGATAGGTGAACGGGACTGTACGCGTCCACACTATTGGCATTTCTACTTCTGGAACTCGGAGAACGTGACGTGGGGCATGGCTCCTGTTGGTCAGAGCGATTATCTGTTGGAAGATGGGGAATCCATTGCGCTCTACTGTGAGATGGACTATCCTGACTGGTCAAGTCCCTTGCCGGTTCCCACTCCAGAGAACGACCACCCCAGCATCATGTTCAGAAACACTCTCAACAACCGGGGCAGTTCAATGAGCGAGGCTCCCGAAAGAGGGAAATTGAAATGGGACTTTGACTCCCAGAAGCTCGAAATCGATTCATCTGCTGCTGTCGGGTGGGGAAAGGTCTTCATCACAGGAACCAACGGCTTCCATGCACTGGACCAGGAGACCGGCAAAGCGATCTGGAGCAAACTCTCCATCAGGGGTATGTCCTCTCCAGCCTTGTATGACGGGAAGGTTCTGGTCGGGGCAGCGGACGGAAGGGTCTACTGCCTGGATGCGGAGAATGGGAACGTTGTGTGGAAAACCATGGTCCAGCCCAATCCCTGGCGGCAATCAATCACCTCCTCCCCCAAAGTGTGGAGCCATCAAGTCTTCATCGGGACGTTCAATGAGATGGGCGGGAACGCGTCCGTGGTGTCACTGGACATCGAAACCGGTTCGATCATGTGGGAATACGAGACCGCCTCGGTCTACGCTTCATCCCCTGCGATTCAGGATGGTGTTCTGTACGTTGGTATTGCCGGAACGGCGGTCGACTACGGCATGGGTTTCGACGCTCCGCACGGACTGCTGGCCTTGTCCGCCACTAATGGTACCTTACTGTGGATGTTCGATACTGACGAGAGGGTGATGTCCTCCCCGGCCGTCAATAATGAGAACATATTCTTCACAAGCTGGGATGGAAACCTGTACTCAGTTGGAACCGACGGAACTCTGAACTGGAAGAAGCAGATCGGTGAGAGCACCTCATCCCCCGCGGTGTCAAACGATGAGTTGTTCGTGGGCACGGGTTTGCTCGGTCAGCCCGGGAAGCTCTTGGCATACCAGATGGATGGAACCCTTCTTTGGGAATACGAGGTGGAAGGTCCGATACAATCTTCTCCCGTTGTTGCGGATGGGAAGGTGTACTTCGCCACGAATGAGCTCGAGGGACAGATCTACTGCCTGGACGCCGCCCACGGTAGTCCAATCTGGAACTACAAGCCTTCACCCACGAACTACATTCTATCATCGCCGGTAATCGCGGACGGCGATCTCTTCATCGCCTCGGACAACGGACACGTCTACGCGTTTTCCGACCACATCGCCTCCGGGTCTGACCAGTTAGAGGATCTGATGATCGTTGCGGGTCTTGCTTTTATTCTGCTCATGGTGGGTACCGCAATTGCCTACAACCTCAAGCAAAAGGGAAAGCAGGAGGAGAATCAGTGAGCCTGAAGGATATGCGCGAGAGGAACAAGGCGATCATATTCGGTATCATAGTGATGGTTGGTGTGCTCGGCCTGGCCCTATTGGGGAGCTTCATCATCGGACAACCGGTCGAGCGAAGCGAAATCGAGGGAGTTGGCATCAGACTGTCCGGGGACAGCTGGACGGTCGATTGCTCAATGGAAAGAACGACCAACAACACCGTCTATCGTCTCCTGGAGGAATGTGCAGAAACGAACGGATTCGAAATCGAGGGCACGGTCTGGGAACCGTATGACGCCATCTTCGTGGACTCCATCAACGGCCTGGAGAACGGTCAGGGGAGGTTCTGGCAGTATTACGTCAATGAGAAGTACGGGGAGATATCATCTGACAGAAAAGGGTTGTCCGACGGAGACCAGGTCGAATGGAGATGGGAGGACCCCCAGATATGAACGGAGGAACTCTGGAATGAAACTCATGCGAGACCCGAGAATGAAGACCATTGACAGGATGGCGTTCGCCCTGACGCTGATACTCGTGGGGGTCGTGGGAAGGATCCTCCTGTTCAAGTATGCCAACTTCGAAACGGTGCTGGTGGTCTCGCTTCTTGCCGGTGCGTTGCTGGGTAGGGTCTACGCGCTTGTGGTGCCCATTGTCACCATGGCCATCTCGGACGCTCTGATATATCTGCTCGGATTCGGTGGGCAGTTCGGGATTGTGGCCATACTCGGGATATCGCTCTTCACCTGGACCGGATTCCTATTCGTCGGGCTGATGGGGACGCGACTCAAGGGTAAGGTGATCACGGTCACCAAATCCATAGCACTGATAACGGGCACCGGGTTGATCGCCACCCTGATCTATGATATATGGACCACCCTCGGGTTCTGGTACTTCCTGAGGCCCCATACTCTGGAGAGCTTGACACACGTATACGCGATGCTGGCGCCGTTCACGGTCTACCATCTCATGAGCTCATTGATGTTCATCCCGCTCATAGGAACGATATTCACGTACGTCCACGAGAACGGGATACCGCAACTGAACATAGCGCCAATAGCAGGAAAATCAGATGAGGAAAACGGTTTTACAGAAGCTTGTCCAGCTTTGCCTTCATCTTCTCAAAGGCATCCTTCCTCTCTTCCAGCCTGGTCTCCTTCCCCTGGAGGTCCTTCATCTTGGCCTCCAACCTCTTCTCCATCGCCTTGAAGTCCTTCTCGTTCTTCTTGTGGTTCCTTTCCAGTTCCTTGAGGGTCTTCCCTCTCCTCTTGAGCTCGCGGGTAAGGTCGGCCAACTCCTCCTTCTCCCTCTTCATGGCCTCACGTTCCTTGACCACCATGGCCTGAACGACGATCTCGGCGTTCTGCTCCCTTTCTTCGGAGTCCTTCATGTCGGCCTTGACCTGCTTCCAGAGAACATCAATCTCGTCCTTCTCCTTTGACAGCGATCCCTTCTCTTTCTCGAACGCCACTTCCCTTTCCTTGAACTCCTTTTCCCTCCTTGACAGTGAGGACTGCAGCTCGATAAGCTCGATCTCCTTCCTTTCGAGGGCTTCCTTCTGCTCCATCTTCTTCTCCAGTTCCACCCTCTGGTCCTCCAGCTGCTGGTTGGCGGTGTTGATCCTCTCGAGAATCTCCTCGTTCTTCTTCTCAATCATCCTCTGACCGTGATTGAGGAGGTACATCGCATTATCCTTCATCTCCGCTAGCTCCCCTTCCAAGTCATCCAGCTCGGCCTTCTTCCTCTCCCTAACTCCCATCTCCTCGTCAAGCAGTAACTTGATCTGGTCCAGTTCGATCTTCCTCTTGGCCAGGTTCTGCTCTTCGCTATCGACAGCTTTCAGCCTTTGGGGCAGACTTTCTCTCAGGTCCTCCAGTTCCTTTTCCCTTCGGGCGAATTCCTCTCCTCTCTGTTCCAACCTGAGCTCCCTGGCCTCTAATTCGGAACGGATTATGCCGATCTCCTCTTCCCTCTTTGCTAGGGCCTCGGCCCTCTTGGTGATCTCCGCTGTTTCCGATGCCAGTCCATCTTCTCTCTTGCTCAAAGCCTTTCTCCCCTCTTCCAGTTCCTTGGCGACGACCTTCAGCTCGGTCTCGTTGCGGGACAGGCCCACTTCCATTTCCTTTGCCGCGGCCATTCGCTCTTTGAATTCTTCCTTTCGTTCTCCGAGCCTTGCTTCCTTCGTTTCCAGCTTCCTGGTGTCCCTTGCGAGATTTTTCCATGAATCGTCAAGATTCAGTCTTTCCTCTTTCATCGTGGTGGTCTCGTCCCTGAGTCTGGTCTCCTTCTTACGGAGGTCCTCCTCCCTCACGGTGAACTTGCTCTGGATCGACCTGACCTCCTCCTCCTCGGTCTTGAGGTCATTCTCCCTCTCCAGAAGCTCCGACCATCTTGCCTCGAAGTAGTCTGACCTGTCCTTGAGGGACTCCTCGTCCTCTTCCACTTTCACCAGCCTGTCGGTCATTTCCTTCTCCAAGGCCTCAAGGGACTCCTCCTTGGCCTGAAGTTCTCCCTCCAATGCGTTCATGCGCTTGATGCTGTCCTCGATCTCGCCTTTCTCTGAAGCGATCTCCTGGGTCTGGAAGTTTATTCTGGTCTCCCGGGTCGTGAACTCCTCGTCCTTGACCTTTGACTCTTTCTTGAAAACTCTGAATTGAGTGTCCATTTCCTTCTTCCGTGCATCCAGGTCGCCGTTCCACTGCTCCAGTCTGGCATTCTCCTTCTCCAGTTTCTCGGCCTTTCGGATGATCTCAACCCCGGTCCTACCCAGCTCCTCCTCCTTGTTGTCCAGGGCCTCCTGTCTCTCCCAAATCGCCGCCTTCTCCTTGTTGATGAAATCCTTATTCTCGTCAAGTGTGAGCCTTAGCTTGTCCAAGCTCTCTTTGTCGTCGGCGAGGTCCCTTTCCAGTTCGTCGAATTCTGACTTCCTCTCAGTGAGGTTCTCCTGGAACTCGTTCAGTTCAGCGGATCGCTTCTCCAGGTCCGCATCCATCGCCTTCAACCGATTATCATCGGTGTCCAGATCGCCTTCTCTTCGTAGAACAGATTCCTCCTTCCTAGCCAACTGTTCTCTGCCTACCTTGAGTTCCTCTTCCCATTCCTTCAAGGCAAGAGAATCCTCCTGAATCCGGGTCTGGGCCCTTTCCTGCTTCTTGGACTCCCGGAGGAGCTTCTTCTCTTTTACAGACAGCTCTCTTGAGAGTGACGCAAGTTCATCTTCCTTCACTTTGAGTTGGTTCATCTCTTTGTAGACGCGCTTCTCCTGCTTGCCGATGCTCTCCTTCTTGGTCCGGACATTCTTGGCCTCGGTCTCAATCTCCTCCCACCGCTTCAGCAACACTGATTCCTTATGACCGATCTCCTCCTCTGTGAGGGTGATCCCTTTTCGAAGGTTCTCAATCCCGATCCGCCTTTCGTCCAGCTCCTTCTCGCGACGGGCGAACTCCTGCTCCCTCTCATTAAGGAACGAGTTCCTTTCCTCCTGGTCTTCCCTCGCTTCCGTCTCCCTGTCGATCAGTGCTTTCTCCATCGAATCCAGATTCGCCAGCTTCTCCGCGAGCTCCTCGTCCCTTGCCAAGAGCGCGCTTTCCATCTCATCTGTTGACTTTGATTTGGCTCCCAGAGCCTTCCGGTCCTTGGCGAGTTTGCCCAGTTTCTTCTCGAAGGCATCTTTCTCCCTGTTGAGCTTGTTCCGTTCTCTCTTGATTGATTTTGATTCCTTCTCGTACCTGCTCTCGTTGGATTGGTAGGTCTTCTTGAGCTCCTTCAGATCGCCAGTGAGTTTCTCGACCCTCTTCTTGAGCCTCTGGGATTTCTTCTCCTCTTTGGAAAGGAACTTCCTTACCTCGGCTAGCTCTTGTGAAACGCCCTTAGTCTCCTCCAATCCAGATTCCTTTTCCCCCAGTTCCGTTATCTTGGACTGAAGTTCTCTCTGAAGTGTGCTGATCTCGCCATCCATCTCCCGAATGCGGTTCAGATTGCCTTCATGATCGAATAGAGCCTCGTCCTTCTCGCGAACGGACTTCTCCATATCCTGGATCTTCTGCTGCAATTCATTGATCTGCGCGCCTTGAGCTGACCTGCTTTCCAGTGCCTTGTCCTTTTCCTTGAGGAACAAATCCTTGTCCTCGAGCTCCTTCTGCATCGTTTCTACCTTGGCCTCAAGTTCGCCTATTCTGATCGAACTAGCTTCTTTCTCCTTTGACTCTCTGTCCGCGAATTCCCCAGTCTTGGCCTCGATCTCCGAACCTCTTCTCTTTATCTCGTCCTCCAGTTCCCTGATGACCTTCTCCATGTCCTCGCTCTTGGCGAGTTCTGAATCCTTAATCTCGCTGTCCATTCTCAAGGAATCTAGCTCTTGGTCCTTCTTCTCGAGCTCTTCGACCTTTACTTTGAGCTCACCTTCTAGGTCACCTATCCGATTATCCATATCCTTGAGATTCCCAAGTTCCGAATCCTTCTCCTCGGCAATCTTCTCCTTCTCTCCAATCTCAACGTCCTTCTTCTCGAGCTCACCCTCCAATTCGCTGACCCTGTTCTCAAACCCTTTCATCTGCTCCATTTCAGCGTCCAACTTCTTGGCGGCTTCTACCTTCTCCTCGAGCTCCTTGTCCTTCTTCTCGAGCTGTTTCTCAAGGTCTTTGATCGTCTTCTTGAACTCCTTCGATGACTCTGTCTCGCCCTCGATGCTCTTGAGAGTTCCTTCCAGTTCCTTGTCCTTCTTCTCCAGCTGTTCCTCCAGCTCCTTGACCTTGCCTTCGAGCTCTCCCACCTTGACGATTCCTCCTTCCTGGTCCTCGAGCTCCTTCTCCTTCTCTGCAATCTGGTCACGGGCGTTCTGAACCTCCTTCTCGAGGGACGTCACCTTCTCTTCCAGCTCCTTAGATACCTCGGAATCGACCTTCGCCTCTTCGGAAGTCTTTTCCTGCAGCTTCTGGTAATTCTGACTGAGCTTCTTGTTCGCTTCCTCCAATTCCTTCAAGGTCTCCGCCTTGACCTCAGCTTCCTCCAGTGCAATTCGGGCCTTGGAAACCTCCTCTGCATCCCCCTGCTTCTTCTCTAATTGTTCCTCCAGCTCCTGGACCTTGCCTTCGAGCTCGCCCACCTTGGCGCTTTCCCCTTTGTAATCCTCAAGCTGCTTCTCGAGGGTTGCGGCCTTCTCTTCCAGCTCCTTCAACACCTGGGGCTTGACCTCTGCCTCTTCAGAAGCCTTTTCCTGCAACTTCTGGTAATTCTGACTGAGCTTCTTGTTCGCTTCCTCCAATTCCTTCAAGGTCTCCGCCTTGACCTCAGCTTCCTCCAGGGCACTCTGGACCTTTGCCCTCTCCCCTTCCTTCTCTTCAAGCTGTTTTTCGATGGAATCAAGTTTGATCCGAAGCTCAGCAATGTCTTCCGAACCTCTAGTTGCCTCGCTTACCTCCTTCTCCTTCTCTTTCAATTCCCCTTCCAGGCTGGATATCCTGTTCTGTGCCTCTTCGAGCTCTTTGTTCTTCATCTCTAGCTCTTCGCTGGCAACCGGTTGAAGTGGTGCAGCGTGATCACTGACGACTGCCGCATCTCCCCCTTCTTCTGCCTCAAGACCGGCAGATTGAGCCAACTTCTTTGCCTTATCTCGCAATCCCATATTCTCACATCTCGAATTCCTCGAGGACCTTCTCATACAGCTTGAAGTCCTCTGAATCTGCAAACTTCTTGATCTCATTGTCGGGGAGTCTCTCCAGAAGATCGTCCAGTATCTTCAGAATCCTCTTCACTTCGACCTGATTCTTGGTAAACGTCTCGTTGACCGCTTTGAGATTCTCCCCCTCGTCAACGGCCTTCTTGACCTGCTTCTCAAGCTCGCCTATCCTTCGATTGATCTCTTCCTGGTCGGGACTTGGTCCACCGCTGGAGTCAACTGGGACGACCTCCGCCTCGGTGCCGTCTCCCTTCCGGACCCAACCCTGCTGAGTTTGAAGCGAGGACGAATCCCCGGTGAACTTCATCTTCATGATATCCAGCTCTTCTCTTCGAAGATCCCGCATCTTGTCCTTGAGCTGCTTCTCCCGGTTCATGATGCCCAGTTCCCTCTGTTCGATCTCCTGCAGCTTCCTCTGAATCTCGGTTTCCCTGGTCTTCAGGTCTTCTTCTTTTGATTTGAGGCCATTCCTCTCATGGGTCCATTCCTCTATCTTCTCCTCAAATGTCTGAAGCCGGTTCCTCAGGGCGTCCTGTTTCTTCTGCAGCTCGGTCTCCTGAAGGGCCAGCAGGTTCCTGTAGATCCGTTCCATCTCGGCGATTCCTTCCTCGATGTTGACGATCTCCTCCTTTTCCCCCACAATCTCTTCGACCTGTTGCTTCAGTTTCGCCCTCTCGGCTTCGTCCTCAGGGGTCTGGTCTTCTCCAAGGGCTTCCAGCTTCTCTTTCGTCATCTCCAGAAGGTAGTTTATCTTGGCCAAACGTCTCCTCCGCGACCTGATGACCTTCTCGAACGGTTCAGATAGCTCCCAGAGGCTCTGTGTTCTCCTCTTTGCGGCCTCTATGTCCTTCTTCTTCTCGTTCTCCACTTCGGTGGGTTCCTGTGAACCGTCAGACTGGATCTGTTCAGATGGAGGAGGTGTTGGTACGACCTCGGCTGGCTTCTCCACGGGTGGAGGGGGCTGTGGTTCCTCTTTGGGCGGTTCTGATGGAGGAGTTGGCTTCTCAGGCGTAACGGCCCTCAACATCTTTCCGCACTTCAGGCAGGAAATGGATCCAGGAAGGTTGGGAACGCCGCAAGATGCGCATCGCGTTGCATCTTGGTTGGCGTCGAATGACCTGCCGCAGTTGGGACAGTTGGAAGCCAGTCCTTCGACCTGAGTGTTACAGCTGGAACAATAAGTTGTGCCGTCTTCGGTGCGAAGCCTGGGTATTGCCATCGGTCTACCTCGAGAGGGGCTCGTTCAAATGGACAGCAAATCAAGGTTTGGGAAGAGGAGCAGATTCAAACCCTCGATTATGTTGTCTGGGTCTATGATCTCCAAAGCGTCCATTGGACCAATTGCTCAGAGCTTTGGGTCTGAATATATAGGTGTCTGTCCAATTATTATCAAAGATAATCATACGCTGGCGGACGGGGAAACCCAAAACAAATTTTAAGTGAAGGTACTCATATCACTCCGGTGCGGGCCCATAGCTTAGCATGGTTGGAGCGCCCGGCTGATAACCGGGAGGTCGAGAGTTCAAATC